>JAURZM010000069.1 GCA_030653385.1 Rubrivivax sp.
GGCCTCTTCGTTCGTGCCCTTGGCCGAACCAAAGCCGGCCACCGGGCCCTGGCGCCCGCGGGCGGTGGTGCTGGCCATCGCCTGCTTGAAACCATTCGCGGCCACGTCCAGCGCTTCGTCCCAGCTCGCTTCGCGAAAGAGTTCGCGCCAGTCGCGGCGCATCACTGACTGTGGATCCTTCGGTGCATCGGCGCGGCGAATCAGCGGGCGCGTGAGCCGCTCGGGGCTGTGTGCGTAGTCGAATCCAAAGCGGCCCTTGACGCACAGACGGCCTTCATTGGCCGGGCCGGCGATGCCTTCGACGTGTTCGATCTTTTCGTCACTCACGTGGTACGTGAGCTGGCATCCCACGCCGCAGAACGGGCAGACGGAGTCGACCTGCTTCTGGGAAGCCTGTGCGTACGCACCGTTGGCCGGCGCGATGGCGCCCGTGGGGCAGGCCTGAACACATTCACCGCAGGCCACGCAGGTGCTGGCACCCATGGGGTCGTTCTGGTCGAACACGATCTGCGCGTGGCCACCGCGAAACGCGAGACCCAGCACGTCGTTGCCCTGCGTTTCGCGGCAGGCGCGGATGCAGCGCGTGCACTGGATGCAGGCGTCGAGGTTGACGGTCATGGCCGGATGACTCAGGTCTTGCGCGGCGGCGGGACGGGCGGGGAATCGCCCTGCCCTCGCACCCGCGATACCGGCCCAATGCACCAGTTCGCTGTCGTGCTTGAGCGCGGCCGTGTCCGGCGCATCCGACAGCAGCAGCTCCAGCACCGTCTTCTGTGCCGCCGCCGCGCGCGGGCTGTCGGTGGTGACCACCATGCCCGGCGTGGGAGAGCGGCAGCACGAGGGTGCGAGCACGCGCTCGCCCGCGATCTCCACCACGCAGGCGCGGCAGTTGCCGGGGCTGCGCAGGCCGTCCTGGTGGCACAGGTGCGGCACGGCCACACCGGCGCGCTGCGCGGCCTTGAGCAGGGTCTCGCCCGGCGCGGCTTCCACCGCGCGGCCGTTGAGCGTGAAGGCGATCGGGGCCGAGTGTTCGGGCAAGTCGTTGGTCTTCATGCGCCCACCTCGTGAGGAAAGAACCGCAGCACACTGTCCACCGGGTTGGGTGCCGCCTGGCCCAGGCCGCAGATGCTGGCGTCGCGCATCACCTGCGAGAGCTCGGCCAGCAACGTTGCGTTCCACACCGGCGCCTGGATCAGCTCCACCGCCTTGGTGGTACCGGCACGGCAGGGTGTGCACTGGCCACAGGATTCGTGTTCAAAGAAGCGCATGAGGTTCAGCGCCGCGTCGCGGGCCCGGTCGTGCTGGCCCATCACCACCACCGCCATGGAACCGATGAAGGCGCCGTGCTCGGCCAGGGTGTCGAAGTCCAGCGGCACGTCGGCGAGTGCGGCGGGCAGGATGCCGCCCGAGGCACCACCGGGCAAGTACGCGTACAGCGTGTGGCCCTCGGCCATGCCGCCGGCGTGTTCGTCAATGAGTTCGCGCAGCGTGATGCCGGCGGGCGCCAGATAAACGCCGGGCTGCTTCACCCGGCCCGACACCGAAAAGCGCCGCAGGCCGTTGCGCCCGGCGCGTCCGTGCGTGGTCAGCCACGCGCCGCCGTGCGCCAGGACCTCGGGCAACCACCACAGGGTCTCGGGGTTGTGCGCCAGCGTGGGCCGGCCGAACACGCCGTGCAGCGCGACGATGGGCGGCTTCAGACGCGGCAGGCCACGTTTGCCTTCGACCGATTCGATCAGCGCCGACTCTTCGCCGCAGATGTAGGCGCCGGCGCCGCGACGCAGCTCGATGGCGGGCGGGGTGTAGCCCGGGTATTGCGCGGTGAGCGCCTGCAGACGCCCCTGCAGCGTGTCGAGTTCACGCTGCAGCAGCACGCGCGCATCGTGGTATTCGTCGCGCAGGTACAGCCACACGTGAGCTATGCCGACCACCTGCGCGGCGATCAGCAGGCCTTCGAGCACCTGCGGCGCACCCGCCTGCGCGCTGGTGAGCACGTGGCCGTCCTTGAAGGTGCCGACCTCACCTTCATCGATGTTCACCACCATGTGGCGTGGGCCGGGTTGGGCGCGCACCGTCTCCCACTTGCGCCACGCCGGAAAACCCGCGCCGCCCAGGCCACGCAGGTTGGACACCTTGAGTTCGGACAACACCTGCTCGTTGCTCAGTTCGCCAGACAGCAGGCGCTGCAACTGCTTGAGTTCAGACGCCTCGGGCACCGGCAGCTCGCGCGGGCCGGTGTCGCCGCTCTTGAGCAAGGCCTGCACCGCGTCCACCGTGGCGTGCGGCAACTGCCGCTGCCCCACACACGCGGCCGGCGCGCGGTGGCACTGGCCGATGCAGGGCGCGGGCTGCACACGCACCGAGCTGTCGTGCGCCAGGGCCACTTGCAGATCGGTCATCAACTGGTGGCTGCCGGCCATGGAGCACGAGAGGCTGTCGCACACACGGACCACGGTGGCGGGCACGGCCGCGTCGTCGTCCACGATCTCGAAGTGGTGGTAGAAGCTCGCGACCTCGAACACTTCGACCTGGCTGAGTTTGAGCCTCTCGGCCAGCGCGGCCAGGTGGCCATGGCGCAGCGCGCCCTCACCGTCCTGCAGCCGGTGCAGGTGTTCGATCAGCAGGTCGGTGCGCGGCGCCAGGCCGGCGCACAAAACCGCCACGCGCTCGCGCGCCTGCGGTGTGGTCTGGCGACCCTTGGGGGTGTGGCGCGGTGCGCTGCGGCGCACGGTTTCCACTGGGCGGATGGGGATCACGGTGGTCATCCGCGGAGCCTAGCACCGGCACCGGGTTTTAATATGTTCTTCATTGCATAAACCCGGGCCCTTCCGCCATGCTGCGCATCACCCTGCAACCCCGATGGCACATCAGCCAGGACGACAGCCTCACGCTGGACGCCAACACCTTGCTGCAGCTGCTGGCGGCGGTGCAGGCCTCGGGCAGCATCTCGCAGGCGGGCCGCGAACTCGGTCTCTCGTACCGCCACGCCTGGGGTCTGCTGCAGCAGGCTGAAGCGCTGTTTGGCCAGCCCCTGCTGGTGCGCGGGCGGGGGCGCGGCTCGGCACTCACCGAGCTGGGCGAAAAACTCATCTGGGCCGATGCCCGCATCGGAGCGCGGCTGCAGCCGCTGCTGGAATCCCTGGCCTCGGAACTCGAAGGTGAACTCGGGCGCGTGCAGCGCCGCCAGCGCGCAGTGCCGCGCCTGCACGCCAGCCACGGGTTTGCCGTGGCCGCGTTGCGTGAGCAATTGGCTGCGCGCCAGGTACCAGTGGAACTGCGCTACCGCAACAGCCTGGAAGCCGTGGCCGCACTCGCGCAGGGCGACTGCGAGCTGGCGGGCTTTCACGTGCCGCTGGGCGAATTCGAGGCGGCCGCGGCGCAGCGCTATTTGCCCTGGCTCCAGCGCGACCAGCACCTGCTGGTGCACCTGGCGGTGCGCACGCAAGGTTTGTTCGTGGCTCCCGGCAACCCGAAAGGCATTCAGGGCCTGGCAGACCTCACGCGTCGTGGCTTGCGCTTCGTCAACCGGCCCGATGGTTCAGGCACACGCGTGCTGACCGACCTGCTGCTGCAGCGCCACGGCATCGATGCGCGCGCGGTGACCGGTTTTGACAACACCGAGCTGACGCATGCCGGTGTGGCCGCCTATGTGGCCAGCGGCATGGCCGATGTGGGCATCGGCGTGCAGACCGCCGCGCACCGCTTCGGCCTGCACTTCATCCCGCTGCTGAAAGAGCGCTACTTCTTCGCCGTGCCACCCGACGCGATGGACCGCGCGGAACTGCGGCCGGTGCTCACCGTGCTGCGCTCACCGGCGTTCCGCTCGCGTGTGGCCGCGCTGCAGGGCTACGAGGCGGCGAATACCGGGCAGGTGATGGCGCTGGGCGAAGCCTTCCCGGACTGACTCAAGCGGCCACAACGCCAGCACGCTCCAGCATGGCGTGCAGCAGCACGTTGCAGCCGGCGGTGATGTGCGCGGGCTTCGCGTCTTCGATCTCGTTGTGGCTGATGCCGTCCTTGCAGGGAATGAAGATCATGCCGGCCGGCGCCAGTTGCCCGGCGTAAATGGCGTCGTGCCCGGCGCCCGAGACCACCGGCATGTGGCTCAGACCCAGCTGCTCGGCCGCGCCCTGAACGGCCTGCACACAACCGGCGTCGAACGGCTGCGCCGCGTAGCTGGACACCTGCTCGATGCCGATCGCCATGCCGGTTTCTGTGCTCAGGCGCGCAGCGAGCGCACGCACTTCCGCCACCTGCTGGTCCACCAGCGCGTCGGTGCTGTTGCGCAGGTCGATGGAGAACTTCACCTGGCCCGGAATCACGTTGCGGCTGTTGGGGTGCACCTGCACCATGCCCACGGTGCCGCGACCGTGCGGACCGTGGCGCAGCGCCGAGGCCACCACCTCCTGCATGAGGTGGGTGGCCACCTGCAGTGCGTCGCGCCGCAGCGCCATGGGCGTGGGGCCGGCGTGTGCCTCCATGCCGGTCACGGTGCAGTCAAACCAGCGGATGCCGAGCACGCCGTGCACCACGCCGATGGTGACGTCGGCGTCTTCGAGCACCGGGCCTTGTTCGATGTGGGCCTCGAAGTAGGCGCCGATGGGGTGGTCGCCCGGCTCCTGCTCGCCGATGTAGCCGATGCGCTCCAGTTCCTCGCGCACGGTCTTGCCGTCGGTGTCGCGCGCGGCGTAGGCGTGTTCCAGCGTGAAGGCTTTGGCGAACACGCCCGAGCCCATCATCACCGGCACGAAGCGTGAGCCTTCCTCGTTGGTCCAGAACGCGACCTCGATCGGCGCCTCGGTCTGGATGCCGTGGTCGTTGAGCGTGCGCACCACCTCGATGCCGGCCAGCACACCGTAGTTGCCGTCGAACTTGCCGCCGGTGGGCTGGGTGTCGATGTGGCTGCCGGTCATGATGGGCGGCAGGCTGTTGTCGCGGCCGGGCCGGCGCATGAAGCCGTTGCCGATGCGGTCGATGGTCACGGTCATGCCCGCTTCTCGCGCCCAGCGCGTGACGAGGTCGCGGCCCTGTTTGTCCAGGTCAGTCAGCGTCAGGCGGCAGACACCGCCCTTGGGCGTGGCGCCGATGGTGGCCAGTTCCATCAGGCTCGCCCACAGGCGCTGGCCGTCGATGCGCAGCCCGTCGATCGGGGGTTTGGTCTTCATGTCCATGTTGGCATCCTTATCGCGCCACGGCCGTGGGCATCAGGTCTTGCGTGCGCTTGTTCGCGGCCTGGAAGTTGGGGCCGAAGGGTGGGCGCTTGATGTAGCGGCCGGCGCCGGCCACCGCGCGCAGGTCGCCGTCGGCCCAGACCACACGGCCCTGGCTCAACGTGTGTGTCGCGTTGCCCTTGACCTGGCGGCCTTCGAAGATGTTGAAGTCGCCCTTGGAGAACTGTGTCTTGGCCGAAATGGTGTGGGTGGCCGCCGGGTCCCACAGCACCAGGTCGGCGTCGGCACCTTCGACCACGCAGCCTTTTTTCGGGTAGAGGTTGAACAGCTTGGCGCAGTTGGCCGAGGTGATGGCGACAAACTCGCTGGGTGTCAGCCGGCCGGTGTTGACACCCGCGTCCCAGACCACGCGCATGCGGTCTTCGATGCCACCGCAGCCGTTGGGAATCTTGGCGAAGTTGTCGCGGCCCGCGGCCTTCTGCGGCGCGCAGAACACGCAGTGGTCGGTGGCCGTGGTGTGCAGCTGGCCCGACTGCAGGCCGCGCCACAGCATCTCGGCATGGCCCTTGGGGCGGAACGGCGGGCTCATCACGTAGGCCGCGGCGGTGGCGAAGTCGGGGTGGCGGTAGACGCTGTCGTCCAGCACCAGGTGGCCGGCCAGCACTTCGCCGTAGACCCGCTGACCACGGGCGCGGGCGCGCGCAATGGCCTCGGCCGATTCGGTGCACGACACGTGCACGATGTAGATCGGCACCCCCAGCACGTCGGCAATGGCAATGGCGCGGTTGGCGGCTTCGGCTTCCACCATCGGCGGCCGGCTCAGTGGGTGGCCTTCGGGGCCGGTGATGCCCATCTTGGCCACCTCCTGCTGCAGCAGGAACACGAGCTCGCCGTTTTCCGCGTGCACCGTGGGCATGGCGCCCAGTTCCAGCGACCGCTTGAAGCTGTTCACCAGCGTTTCGTCGTCGCACATGATGGCGTTTTTGTAGGCCATGAAGTGCTTGAAGCTGTTCACGCCTTCATCAGCCACCAGCGTGCCCATGTCCTTGTGCACGCTGTCGCTCCACCAGGTGACGGCGACGTGAAAGCCGTGGTCACCCGCCGCCTTCTCGGCCCAGCCGCGCCAGTTGCGGTAGGCGTCCATCAGCGGCTGCTGCGGGTCGGGGATGACAAAGTCGATGATGCTGGTGGTGCCGCCCGTGAAGCCCGCCGCCATGCCGGTGAAAAAGTCGTCGGCCGCCACCGTGCCCATGAAAGGCAGCTGCATGTGCGTGTGCGGGTCGATGCCACCGGGCATGACGTAGCGGCCACCGGCGTCCAGCACCTGCGCGCCTGCGGGTGCCGACAAGCTGCTGCCGACCTGGGCCACCAGCCCGTCGGCCACCAGCACGTCGGCGCGGAACTCGCGGTCGGCATTGACGACGGTGCCGCCGCGGATCAAGAGGCTCGTCATGGGCGTCTCCGGTGAAGCCAAGCGTTGAGGTTGAAGGCTGCGGGGTGCGGCGTCAAGCCGTGGCCGCGCGGGAAGGGTTGTTCGGGTGCGCCGTCCAGTTCAGCGGCTCAGCCCGCACTGGCTGCCCGGTGCGCGTGTCCATTTCACCCGGCGCCAGCGTGCGCAGCGTGATGCAGTCCGGCACCGGGCAGACGGTGACACACAGGTTGCAGCCCACACATTCGTCGTCTTTCACCGCGAAGTGGCGCTTGCCGTCTTTCACCGCCGTGATGGCCTGGTGCGAGGTGTCTTCGCAGGCGATGTGGCAGCGCCCGCACTGGATGCAGCTGGCCTGGTCGATGACCGCCTTGCTGGTGGCGTTCAGGTTCAGGTACTGCCAGTCGGTGACGGTGGGCAGCGCACGGCCCTGGAAGTCGGCGGTGGTCTTGAAGCCCATGCTGTCCATGTAGTCGCTCAGGCCGTCCACCATCTCCTGCACGATCTTGAAGCCGTAGACCATCGCGGCAGTGCACACCTGCACATTGGTGGCGCCCAGTGCGATGTAGTCCAGCGCATCGCGCCAGCTGCCGACACCGCCGATGCCGGAAATCGGCAGCCCGGCGGTGGCCGGCGCACGGCCGATCTCGGCCACCATGTTCAGCGCGATGGGTTTGACCGCCGGCCCGCAGTAACCGCCGTGTGAACCCATGCCGCCGGTGCTGGGGCTCATGGTCAGCGTCGCCGGGTCCACGCCCATGATCGAGCTGATGGTGTTGATCAAGGACACCGCGTCGGCGCCACCCCGTTTGGCGGCGGCCGCCGGCTGGCGGATGTCACTGATGTTGGGCGTCAGCTTCACGATCACCGGCAGCCGGCCGTGCTGCTTGCACCAGGCGGTGACCATCTCGATGTACTCGGGCACCTGGCCCACGGCCGAGCCCATGCCCCGTTCGCTCATGCCGTGCGGGCAGCCGAAGTTCAGCTCGATGCCGTCGGCGCCGGTGTCCTCGACCATCGGCAGGATGGCCTTCCAGGCGCTTTCGGTGCACGGCACCATCAGCGACACCACCAGCGCACGGTCGGGCCACTGACGCTTGACGTCGCGAATCTCGTCGAGGTTGGTGCGCAGCGGCCGGTCGGTGATGAGCTCGATGTTGTTGAAGCCCAGCATGCGCCGGTCAGGCGTGAGCAATGCGCCGTAACGCGGCCCGCTGACGTTGACGATGGGCGGGCCGTCTTCACCCAGCGTCTTCCAGACCACCCCGCCCCAGCCGGCCTCGAAAGCGCGGTGCACGTTGTAGGCCTTGTCGGTGGGTGGTGCGCTGGCCAGCCAGAAAGGGTTCAAGCTGCTGATGCCGGCAAAGGTGTTGCGCAGGTCGGCCATGTGATGGGCTCCTTGGTCGCTGGGCGGGTCAGGCGGTCAGGCTGGCGTGCATCGCCAACGCCGCGCGCTTGCCGTCCTCGACGGCTTCGACCGTCAGGTCGCGGCCGCCGGCACGGGCGTCACCGCCGGCCCAGATGCCAGGCACGCTGGTGTGGCCTTCGGCGTCGGCCTGGATGCGGCCACCGGACAAGGTGAGGCCGCTGCCAGCGAGCACGCTGTCGTCCAGGCGCTGGCCGATGGCCTTGAAGACCAAGTCGGCGACCAGCCGCTCTTCGCCTTCGCCAATGGCAGCGCCACGGGCAAAACGCACCGCGCTGACGTGGCCGTCGCCAACGATTGCCACCGGCGTCATCCAGTGGTGGATGCTCACGCCGTGGGTCAGCGCCCATTCCTGTTCGGCGCCGCTGGCCGACATCTGTTCGGGCCCGCGCCGATAGACCAGGTGCACTTCCTCTGCGCCGAGCAGCTTGCTTTGCACGGCGGCGTCCACCGCCGTCATGCCACCGCCGATGACCACCACGCGGCGGCCGATGGGCAGTTGCGCGGGGTCGGCGGCCTGGCGCAGGTCGGCAATGAAGTCGACCGCGTCGCGCACACCCGACAGGTTTTCGCCGGGAATGCCCAGCCGGTGCGTGGCTGCCAGGCCCAGGGCCAGGTAGACCGCGTCGAAGCCTTCGCGCAGGGCCTGCAACTGGGCCGCCGTTTCCAGGCGCCACCGGGTTTGCAGCGTGATGCCGCCAATCTGCATCAGCCAGTTCAGTTCGGCCTGCGCAAAGCCGCCAGCCATCTTGTAGGTGGCCAGGCCGTATTCGTTCAGGCCGCCACCCGCGGGGCGGGCGTCGTGCACCACCACTTCGTGGCCCAGCCGCGCCAGGCCAAACGCACAAGCCAGGCCAGCCGGCCCGGCGCCGACGATGGCTACCCGCTTGCCCGTAGACCCTGCGCGGGTGAACAGCGCGGTCACGGGTTTGTCCATCACCGCGTCCACCGCATAACGCTGCAGCCGGCCGATGGCCACCGGCGTGCCCTGCCCAACACCCCCCTGGTGATGGCGCACGCAAACCTGTTCACACAGCTCTTCCGTCGGGCAGACCCGCGCGCAGGTGCCGCCCAGCGGGTTGGCCTGCAGGATGGCCCGCGCGGCGCCGCGCAGGTTGTCTTCGGCGATGCGGCGGATGAAGCTGGGCACGTCGATGCCGGTGGGGCAGGCGGTCATGCACGGCGCGTCGTGGCAGTACAGGCACCGCTCGGCTTCCACCAGCGCCTGCGTGCGGCTCAGCCGCGGGCTGGCGTCGGCGAAGGCGGTGGCGTATTCGCTGGCCGTGCGGCGGCCGGCCTTCACGTCGGGGGCGGATGCGGTCGCAGAAAACGGGGCCATGGCAGTCCTTCCAGGGGTCGGCGGCGGCGCCAAGAAGCTGACCGTTTGGTCAGGTCTGAAGATCATACGCAACGGGCATGCCAGCCAGAGCACGGGTTCGCCCGGGGCTGGCGCACCCCGGGAAGGGCCGTTGCACCGAAGTGCGGCGACCGCGAACCGGCGCAGTGCGTCGGCGTGGGCTTGTTCGGACCCGTGCGGGTTTTCCAGCGCCACCGCCCTGGCATGAAACTGGCTGACCCGCTTCACAATAAGCTGACCAACTGGTTAGGTTTCCATCGCGCCAAGGCGCCCTGCCTTTTTCCTACTTCCGTGCCCCCACCCGCCCCTTCAACAGCTGCCGTCACCGTGCAACGTGCCAGCGTCGTGTACGCGACGGCCGACGCGCCGGTGCACGCGCTGAGCGCCATCGACCTGACCATCGCCCCCGGCGAGTTCGTGTCGCTCATCGGCCCTTCGGGCTGCGGCAAGACCACGCTGCTGCGGGTCATCGCCGACCTCGAACCCATCAGCGCCGGCCAGGTGCAGGTCAACGGGATGAGCCCGCACGATGCGCGCCTGGGGCGTGCGTATGGCTACGTCTTCCAGTCGCCGGCGCTGTTTCCGTGGCGCACGGTGCTGGCCAATGTGATGCTGCCGCTGCAGATCCAGGGCCGCAGCGCAGCCGACTGCCGTGCCGTGGCGCTGGAACAGCTGTCGCGGGTGGGCTTGACGGGCTTCGAAGGCAAGTACCCCTGGCAGCTGTCGGGTGGCATGCAGCAGCGGGTGTCGATCGCCCGCGCGCTGGGTTTCGAGCCGCGCATCCTGATGATGGACGAGCCCTTCGGCGCGCTGGACGAAATCACCCGCGACGGCCTGAACCAGCAACTGCAGCAGCTGTGGCAGCGCGAGAAGCGCACCGTCGTCTTCGTCACCCATTCCATCGCCGAGGCGGTGTATCTGTCTACGCGCATCGTCGTGATGTCGCCACGGCCGGGGCGCATCCTGAAGGTCATTGTGTCCACCTTGCCCGACGACAGGCAGCTGGCCATGCGCGACTCCCCCGCCTTCCTGGCACTGGCGCACCAGGTGCGCGAAGCGCTGGCCGAAGGCCACGCCTTCGATTGATGGCCACCTTGCAGCGCACAGCCATCCCCTGGCGCGAACAGCTGCTGCCGGTGAGCGTCGTGCTGGCTGCGGTGCTGCTGCTCTGGTACGCCGGCGCCGTGGGCCTGAACGCCCAGGGCGCTATCGAACGCGTGCTCACACCCAAGGGCCCGTACACCACGGCCGAACTGATCGCCAGCACCTGGGCCATGGAACGCCCGGTGCTGCCGGTGCCGCACCAGGTGGCGCTGGACCTGTGGGCCAGCATCACCGAAAACGAACTCACCTCGCCGCGCAACCTGCTGTACCACGTGGCCGTGACCGCGCAGTCCACGCTGGTGGGCTTCGTGCTGGGCACTTTGCTGGGCGTGGTGCTGGCCGCCGCCATCGTTCATTCGCGCACGCTGGACCGCGCGCTGCTGCCCTGGATCGTGGCCAGCCAGACGGTGCCGGTGCTGGCCATCGCGCCCATCGTGCTGGTGCTGCTGGGCAGCCTGGGTTTCAGCGGCGTTGCGCCAAAGGCCACGATTGCGATGTACCTGTGTTTCTTCCCCGTCACCGTGGCCATGGTGCAGGGCCTGCGTGCACCGCAGCGCATCGAAACCGAGCTGATGCACACCTATGCCGCCAGCCGCTTGCAGGCCTTCTGGATGTTGCGCCTGCCTTCTGCCCTGCCCTTTCTATTTCCAGCGCTGCGCGTGGCCATCGCGGCCGGGCTGGTGGGTGCGATGGTGGCCGAGTTGCCCACCGGCGCGCAGGCAGGGCTTGGCGCAAGGTTGCTGACGGGGTCGTACTACGGCAACACCGTCGGCATCTGGTCGGCGCTGGTGCTGTCGGCCTTCCTGGGGCTGGCGCTGACCGCCGCCGTGGCCGGTGTCGAAAAACTCGTGCTGCGCAGGCAAGGCCGATGACACCCCTCATCGCCATCGGTCTGGTGCTGGCCTTGCTGCTGGCGGGTTGGTCGGTGCGCCGTTGTGCCGCCATCGAAGGACCACGCTGGGCGGGCCCGCTGACGGCCGCGCTGTTCGGCCTGTGGGTGCTGTTTTTCTGGCAGGCGGGCGTGACGGTGTTCGAGGTGCCGCGTGTGCTGCTGCCGTCGCCGCTGCGCATCGTCGAGTCAATGATCGAACACGCGCACACGCTGGGCCGTGACTTCGTGCAGACGGTGCTGAAGGCGGTGCTGGTGGGCTGGGTGCTGGGGTCGGGCCTGGGCTTCGCCGTCGGCGTGGCCATCGACCGCGCGCCCTTTCTGCAGCGCGGCCTGCTGCCGCTGGCATCGCTGACCAGCACCGTGCCGCTGGTGGCGGTGGCGCCGATCATGGTCATGTGGTTCGGCTTCGAGTGGCCGTCCAAGGCCGCCGTGGTGGTGCTGATGACCTTCTTCCCGATGCTCATCGCCACGCTGGCCGGTCTGCAGGCCGCCGGCAAACTGGAACGCGAGCTGATGCACAGCTACGCCGCCAGCTACGGCCGCACGCTGCTGGACCTGCGCCTGCCCTGTGCCGTGCCCTTCATCATGAGCGCGCTGAAGGTCAACGCCACCTTGGCGCTCATCGGCGCCATCGTGGCCGAGTTTTTCGGCTCACCCACCGTCGGCCTGGGCTTTCGCATCAGCACCGAAGCCGCGCGCATGAACATGTCGCTGGTCTGGGGCGCCATCGTGGTGGCCGCCGTCACCGGCTCTGTCGCCTATGCCTTGCTGGTTTTGCTGGAACGCCGCTGGGCGTTCTGGCACCCTTCGGTGCGCGCTGGCTGAGCGCACCGTGTTTCCCGCGTGTTTCCCGTTCGCCACCCACCACAACCCCCCAGGAGCTTTGCCATGACCGGTTTGTCTCTCAAGTCCGCGACCCTGAAGTTCGCGGCCCTCGCGCTGGCCGCCGCGGCCAGCTTCGGCGCCGCCGCGCAGGGCCAGAAGTTCACCGTGCAGATGAAGTGGGTGCCCCAGGCCCAGTTCGCCGGCTACTACGTGGCCGCCGCCAAGGGTTACTACAAGGCCGAGGGCCTGGACGTGACCATCAAGCCCGGCGGCCCCGACGTGAGCCCGGTGCAGGTGCTGGCCGGCAACCAGGCCGACGCCATCGTCAACTGGATGCCCGACGCGCTGGCCGCGCGTGAAGCCGGCGTGCCGCTGGTCAACGTGGCACAGATCTTCAACCGCAGCGGCCTGATGCTGACCTGCAAGAAGGCCAGCGGCGTGTCCAAGCCGGCCGACTTCAAGGGCAAGACGCTGGGCGTCTGGTTCGGCGGCAACGAGTACCCCTTCCTGAACTGGATGTCCAAGCTGGGGCTGAAGCCCGACACCGACATCAAGATCCTGAAGCAGGGTTTCAACGTCGACCCGCTGCTGCAGAACCAGGCCGCGTGCATCAGCACCATGATCTACAACGAGTACTGGCAGGTGGTGGACGCCGGCGTGAAAGAAAGCGACCTCGTGACCTTCTTCTACGAGGACCAGGGCGTGGCTTCGCTGGAAGACGGCCTGTACGTGCTGGAAAGCAAGCTCAAGGACCCGGCCTTCGTCGAACGCAGCGCCAAGTTCGTGCGCGCCACGCTGAAAGGCTGGAACGACGCGGTGAAAGACCCCGCCGGTGCGGCCAAGATCGTCGTCGCCGCCGACCCCTCGGGCAGCGCCAAGGAAGCGGTGCAGAAGCGCCAGATGGAAAACGTCGCCAAGCTCATCACCACCGCCGGCACGGCCAAGATGGGCTACCTGGAGCCGGCCGCCTACGAGCGCACGGTGAAGGTGCTGCTGGCCGCCGGCAGCTCGCCGGTGATCAAGAAGGACCCGGGCAAAGCGGCCTACAGCCACGTGGTGTGGGAAGCGGCCACCAAGAAGTGATCGTGTGAGCAGGGCGCCTGTGAAGGCCGCTCCAGCCGAGCCTGCCGGTCACATCCGGCAGGCCAACCGGGAACGCATCCTGGCTGCGGCCGAACCGGTGTTTGCACGCGCCGGCTTCAACGGCGCCACCATGGGCGCCATTGCCGAGGCAGCGGGCCTGCCCAAGGCCAATCTGCACTACTACTTCGGCAGCAAACAGGATCTCTACCGCGAACTGCTGGCCGGCACGCTGCGCGACTGGCTGGTGCCGATGGACAGCCTGGTGCCCGAAGCCGACCCGGCCACGGCCCTGGCCAGCTACATCCAGGCCAAGATGACGATGAGCGCGGCCCGGCCCGACGCATCACGGGTGTTTGCCAACGAACTGCTGCATGGCGCGCCGGTGCTGGGTGACCTGATGCGCACCGAGCTGCGCACGATGGTGGCGAAAAAGGCTGCCGTGGTGCGCGCCTGGATCGCTGCCGGCCGCATGGCGCCGGTGGACCCCGAGCACCTGTTTTTCACCCTCTGGGCGGCGACGCAGACTTATGCCGACTTCGACGTGCAGGTGCGCGCGGTGCTGGGCCGCAGCAAGTTGACCCGGCGCGACCACGAACGGGCGGCCGCGCACGTGGTGTCGCTTGTCCTGCGTGGCTGCGGCCTGGTGCCGCCGCCGCCACAGCCGCCGCCACCGACCTGAAAGTAGCAGTTCGCAGCTGCCGCCTCATGCCGCAGCCAGCGATCGCCCGCCGCGCTGCACCTGTCGCCGACCGGCCTGCTTGCCGGCGTACATCGCGGCGTCGGCGCGCTTGATCAGCTCGTCGGCCGTGTCGCCGTCCAGCGGCGCCAGGGCATAGCCGGCGGTCAGCCCCACCCTGCAGTGTTGCCCGGCAGCGTCGAAGGAGGTGTCAAAGGCCGACAGCAGCTTCTGCCCGACACGTTGTGCAGCAGCTTCATCGGCCAGGCCGTTGGCCAGCACCACGAATTCGTCGCCACCCAGGCGCGCCACGATGTCGCCGCCACGCAGCTGCTTCTGCAGGCGCTGGCCCACGGCCACCAGCAGTGCGTCGCCCACGTCGTGGCCGTAACGGTCGTTGATGGGCTTGAATCCGTCCAGGTCCAGCAGGTAGACGGCCAGCAGCTGCTGTGGCGTGGCCCGCGGCAGCACCGCGGCCAGATGCTGCTGCAGGCCGCGCCGGTTCGGCAGGCCGGTCAGGGCGTCGGTCTGCGCCAGCGCCCGCAGGGCTTCTGTCTCGACTCGCGCGCGGTCCGCGTTGCGGTGGATGGCCTGCACACGCAGGCTCAGCACGGCCATCCAGGCCGCCATCTCGATCATCAGCGAGAAGGGGTAGACGTGCTGGCTCAGGAAGGTTGGCTCGACCAGGCCGCGCAGCAGCCCGGCAGTGACCACGGCACCCAGCGTGTAGAAGGCCCACCCGAAGAGCATGTAGCAGGCCGCACGCTCGCCGCTGCGCGCCCGGATGTAGGCCGCCGGCAGCACCATGGCGGTGGTCGACAGGCCGAGCACGGTGACCAGGGTCTGCGCGGTGCGGTAATCCACCAGGTCCAGCAGCGTGGCGACCAGGGCCAGTACGGCGCCCAGGCTCACGCCACGCAGCAACCGGGCGATGAGCGGGCTGATTTCGTGCACGGCCAGCGCCGCGGCCATGAATCGTGTGCCGGCGGCCACGGCCACCATCACCGCCATCGGCGCCACCTTGAGCGACAGCGCCGGAAACTCCGGCCACAGGTACTGCGCACCGATACCGAAGTAGGCCAGCGTGAAGACCACGTTGGCGCCCACGAGCGCCGCGTAGTCGAAGAACAGGGTGTCGCGCAGCCCGACGCCCTGCGTCAGGCTGTACATCAGCATGCACAGCGCCAGGCCAAGGCCGATGCCCTGCACCAGTTGTTCCCGCGATTCGTGCGCAGTGAAGTCCTCGTGCGTGCGCAGCGTGATCGGCAGCACCATCGAACTCTGCGTCTGCACGCGCAACAGCACTTCGTGTGCGCCAGGCACAAGCACCAGCGGCGCAGCGTGGGTGCGCGACTGCATCGCGCGTTCTGACATGGGCAGCATGCTGCCCATGCGTGCCTGCGTCGCGATCTGCCCGTCGTGCAGGTGGTAGAGGTCGACGCGGTGGAGCAAGGGGTAGTCGATCTGCAGCACACGGTGCACTGGCTCGCTGCCAGGCACGGTGAGCGGAAAGCGCAGCCATACCGTGCTCGCGCTGCGGCCCAGGTTGGACGCCGTGCCCTCGTGCCGCTTGAACTGTGCAACGGCGGCGCCGGCCTGCGCGGGAGTGAGCACGGCTTCAGGGTCGCTCAGTACCGTCACGGCTGGCCATACCGGCACCGCGCCGCGGCCATCGACCAGCAAGGGCTGGGCCGTTGCCGGGGCGGCCAGAATCCAGAGCACAACGGCAATCAGCAGCCTGGCCAGTGCATGCCACGAGCCGCCCCGCAGCGTGCCGCGAGAACGGGGTTGGGTTTGTCCATCCGGGCGCATCGTTCCCGGGATATCGGCCGCTTCCGGGGCAGACTGAGCCGCATCTGCCCGAATCCTGGTCCCTGTCAGAAACGAGTGCCGACGGTGCCAAGCGCCTCCAGCAGCCAGCGCTTGACACCACGCGGACGTGAAAAAACCCCTAAGCCGTTGATCTGCTTAGGGGTTTCTTGCTTTCTGACCCCTTGCGGAGTCGTGACTGGTGGATCCGGGGGGAATCGAACCCCCGTCCGCAAGCCATCGCCGGACGGTTCTACATGCGTAGCTGTCTGATTTGGATTTAAGTGCCTTGGTCGCGCAGCAGCACGCTACCTTGGCCCCGAGTCATTTGGTTTTAGGTCCGCTGTGAATGACACACAGCGGCACGATCCTATGTAAATGACCTTGCAGTTATTGGTGTTGCCACCTCAAACCCAGCCCATAGGAGAACTGTTGCAAGGCTCACCGGTTTTAAGCGGCGAGGGCGTACGTTTGATCGTTCGCAGTTACTTTGTTTCCAGATGGATTTACGAGCTGACTGGTGCTCGGCATGCCCCGCGCCGACTCCGCACCCACGTCGAAGCCAGGTCGGACCCGTGAGCAGGAGTTTAGGCCAGATCGAGGAATTGCAAGAGCTCGTCTGGATGCAGCAGCACGCGGTCGGCGCCCCAGGCGTGAACCGGCTCGTGCGGACCCAGGTAACCCCAGGCTGCCGCCCACGCCGCCATGCCGGCGGCGCGCGCGGCCTGCATGTCGCGCGGGTCGTCGCCCACATAGACGCAGCGCGCCGGGTCCTGGCCCATTTGGCGCGCCGCTTCAAGCAGGGGCGCAGGGTGCGGTTTGGTGTGCGGTGTGCTGTCGCCGCCAACCAGCACCGCAGCACCTTGCAGTGCAGGCATCGAGAGGGCCAGCGGCTGTGCAAAACGCAGCGACTTGTTGGTGACGATGCCCCAAGGCACCGCACGTTGCACCAGCGTGTCCAGCAAAGCGTGAACCGAATCGAACAGTCGGGTCAGCCGCAGCATGCGGGCCTCGTACCGGTCGTGGAACTCGTCGCGCAGTGGCACGAAGCTGGCATGCCCCGGCACCACACCAAAGGCCGCGCCCAACATGCCCCGAGCGCCGGACCCGGCATGTGGCCGCAACTCGCCATAGGGCAGAGGTGCCAGCCCCCGCTGCGTGCGCATGTCGTTGGCGGTGCCGGCCAGGTCGGGCGCGCTGTCGACCAGCGTGCCGTCCAGGTCGAACAGCAGGGCCCGCGGTGCCAGGTGCTGGCTCAAGCCGGTTTGCGGCACGCCAGCATGTAGTTGACGCTGGTGTCGCCCGACAGCCAGTAGCGACGCGTGAGTGGGTTGTACTCCATGCCACGGCTGCCTTGAAGCGCCAGGCCGGATTCACGTGACCAGCGCGCCAGTTCGCTGGGGCGGATGAAACGGGCGTACTCGTGTGTGCCACGCGGCAGCAGGCGAAGCACGTACTCCGCGCCGACGATGGCAAACAGGAAGGACTTGGCGTTGCGGTTCAGCGTGCTGAAAAACACCCAGCCCCCCGGCCGCACCAGCCGGCTGCAGGCTTGCACCACGGCTGCGGGGTCGGGCACGTGTTCGAGCATTTCCATGCAGGTCACAACATCGAATGCGCCCGGGCTCTCGGCGGCCAATGCTTCGGTGGCGATCTCGCGGTAGTCCACGTTGTCGACGCCCGCTTCCAGTGCATGAAGGCGGGCCACACCCAAGGGCTTGGCCGCCAGGTCGATGCCGGTGACGTGGTTGGCGCGACGTGCCATGGCCTCGGCCAGGATGCCACCCCCGCAACCCACGTCCAGGGCACGTTTCCCGGCCAGCGCAGCCAGCTGGTCTATCCATTCCAGGCGCAGCGGGTTGATCTGGTGCAGCGGCCTGAACTCGCTGTCGGGGTCCCACCAGCGGTGGGCCAGGTCGCTGAACTTGGCCAGCTCTTGTGCATCGACGTTTGACATGCCGGCATCGTAACGTGCAGGCATGAAAAAACCCCGCCAAGGCGGGGTTCTTGTGATGGCAGCCTGACTTGCGTCAGGCCATCAACATCAACGGCGGGTGCGGGTACCGACCACTTCGACTTCCACGCGGCGGTTCTTGGCGCGGCCTTCGGCGGTCTTGTTGTCGGCTACCGGCTGGGTAAAGCCCTTGCCTTCGGTGTAGACGCGATTGGTCTCGATGCCCTTGCTGGTGAGGAACTTCTTCACCGACTCGGCACGAGCGATCGACAACTTCTGGTTGTACGCAGCGCCGCCCACCGTGTCGGTGTGGCCCACAGCGATGATGACTTCCAGGTTCACACCCTTGGTCTTTTCCACCAGGTCAGCCAGCTTCGCTTGTGCATCGGGCTTGAGCACCGACTTGCCGGTATCAAAGAACGCGTCAGCAGCGAACGTGACCTTCTCGCTGACCGGAGCGGGCGGCGGGGGCGGGGCAGGCGGCGTGGCCGGGCGGGCCACAGGTGCCGGCGGTGCAGCTGCCGGCGGGGGCGGCGGCGGCGGGGGAGCCACACGCGGAGCCGGCGGCGGGGCGGGCGGCGGCGGCTTGATGGCGCCGTCGCAGTTTTCGGCAGCGGTGGCCGGGGTCCAACCGGCATCGCGCCAGCACAGTTCGTTAGTGCCGTTCTTCCAAACGGTACCGTCGGCTGCACGCCAGTTGTCAATCGACTTCGCCTGCGCGAATGCCGAGAGCGGGGCGGCAAGTGCGACGGTTGCAAAGAGCACCGCCACCTTGTTCAATTTCTTCATGATTCTCCTCTCGAGGAAAGCCGCAGACTAGCCTGCGTAACGTCCAAAACGACAAGCGGGAAATTCGTCGAATCTACAGGGCAAAGTCCCGCAGCCGCGGGCACTTACCACCGACGGGTCATTGTGCCATAGGGCGTCGGCTGCTCTCCATTTTGGGCCCTGCAGCGGTGCGACTCCTGGGGCGTGTTGCGCAGCCGCGACAGGCGGGACCCCCGTAGAATCCCGCTCGATTCGCCGCTGTACGCATCGCCATGCGGCCCCCTCCTACACCCCCACCGCATGAGCTCCTTCGCCAAGGAAACACTCCCCACCAGTCTTGAAGAGGAGATGCGCCGGTCTTACCTCGACTACGCGATGAGCGTGATCGTGGGCCGCGCACTGCCCGACGCCCGAGACGGCCTGAAACCCGTGCACCGTCGGGTACTTTTTGCGATGCACGAGCTGTCCAACCACTGGAACCGGCCCTACAAGAAGAGCGCCCGCATCGTGGGCGACGTCATCGGCAAGTACCACCCGCACGGTGACACCGCGGTCTACGACACCATCGTGCGCATGGCGCAGGACTTCAGCCTGCGCCACATGCTGGTCGACGGCCAGGGCAACTTTGGCAGCGTCGACGGCGACAACGCCGCGGCCATGCGCTACACGGAGATCCGACTGTCGAAGATCGCGCACGAGATGCTCGCGGACATCGACAAGGACACGGTGGACTTCGCGCCCAACTACGACGGCAGCGAAAGAGAACCCACGGTGCTGCCGACGCGGCTACCCAACCTGCTGGTCAATGGCAGCGCCGGCATTGCGGTGGGCATGGCCACGAACATTCCGCCGCACAACCTGAACGAGGTGGTGGACGCCTGCCTGCACCTGCTGAAGAACCCCGACGCCAGCATCGACGAGCTGATGGAGATCGTGCCCGCGCCCGACTTCCCCACCGCCGGCATCATCTACGGGCTGAACGGCGTGCGCGAGGGCTACCGCACCGGCCGCGGCAAGGTGGTGATGCGCGCCAAGTGCCACTTCGAGGACATCGACAAGGGTGCCCGCCAGTCGATCATCGTCGATGAGATCCCCTACCAGGTGAACAAGAAGACACTGCTCGAGCGCATTGCCGAGCTGGTGCACGAGAAGAAGATCGAAGGCATCAGCCACATCCAGGACGAAAGCGACAAGTCCGGCATGCGCGTGGTCATCGAGCTCAAGCGCGGTGAAGTGCCCGAGGTCGTGCTGAACAACCTGTACAAGCAGACGCAGCTGCAGGACACCTTCGGCATGAACATGGTGGCCCTGATCGACGGCCAACCGAAGTTGTGCAACCTGAAGCAGCTGATCGACATCTTCCTGGAGCACCGCCGCGAGGTGGTCACCCGGCGCACAGTGTACGAACTGCGCAAGGCCCGCGAGCGGGGCCACGTGCTCGAAGGCCTGGCGGTGGCGCTGGCCAACATCGACGAGTTCATCGAGACCATCAAGACCAGCCCGACACCACCCGTGGCCAAGGCCGCGCTGATGGCCAAGAGCTGGGACAGTTCGATGGTGCGCGAGATGCTGGCCCGTGCCGAAGAAGGCACCGCCGGCGGCCGTGCGGCCTACCGGCCCGAAGGCTTGCCCGCCAGCATGGGCTTGCAGCCCGACGGCCTGTACCGCCTGAGCGACGACCAGGCGCAGGAAATCCTGCAGATGCGCCTGCAGCGCCTGACCGGCCTGGAGCAGGACAAGATCATCGGCGAGTACCGCGAGGTGATGGCCCAGATAGCCGACCTGCTGGACATCCTGTCCAAACCCGAACGGGTGACCACCATCATCAGCGGCGAACTTTCCGACCTGCGTCAGGAGTTCGGTCAGACCAAGCTGGGCGCCCGCCGCAGCGTGATCGAGCGCAATGCACTCGAGCTGGGCACCGAAGACCTGATCACGCCCACCGACATGGTGGTCACACTCAGCCACACCGGCTACATCAAGAGCCAGCCGCTCACCGAGTACCGTGCACAGAAACGTGGCGGACGTGGCAAACAGGCCACGCAGACCAAGGAAGACGACTGGATCGACCAGCTCTTCATCGCCAACACCCACGACTGGATCCTGTGTTTCAGCGACCGCGGCCGTGTCTACTGGATCAAGGTCTGGGAAGTGCCGCAGGGCAGCCGTGCCAGCCGCGGCCGGCCCATCGTCAACATGTTTCCGCTGCAACCCGGCGAGAAGATCACCGTCGTTCTGCCGCTGACGGGCGAGTTCCGCAGCTTCCCGGCCGACCATTACGTCTTCATGTGCACCGCGCTGGGTGTGGTCAAGAAAACGCCGCTGGACGACTTCAGCAATCCGCGCAAGGCCGGCATCATTGCCGTGACGCTGGACGAAGGTGACGTGCTGATCGGCGCGGCGCTCACCGACGGTCAGCACGACGTGATGCTGTTCAGCGACGGCGGCAAGGCGGTGCGCTTCGATGAAGGCGACGTCACGGCCCACGGCCGCCAGGCCCGAGGCGTGAAGGGCATGACGCTGGACGAGGGCCAGAACGTGATCGCCATGCTGGTGGCGGAAGACGAAACCCAAAGTGTGCTGACCGCCACCGAAAACGGCTATGGCAAACGCACCAGCATCGTCGAGTACACCCGCCACGGCCGCGGCACCAAGGGCATGATCGCCATCCAGCAGACCGAACGCAACGGCCGTGTGGTGGCCGCCACGTTGGTGCGCCCCGCCGACGAGATCATGCTCATCACCGACAAGGGCGTGCTGGTGCGCACCCGCGTCAGCGAGATCCGCGAACTGGGCCGAGCGACACAAGGGGTGACGCTGATCGCACTGGACAATGGGACCAAGCTTTCCGGCCTGCAACGCATCGTCGAAAACGACGCGCCCACCGACACCGAAGACAACGCCGGCTCCGAGCCCGGCCTGGAAGGAAACTGATGTTGAAGATTGTGTTGTGCGCCGCCGCCGTGGCGGTAGCCACCCTGGCCGGGAACCCGGTGTTTGCCCAAGCGGCCACCAGCAAGAAGGAACTCGTGGCCCGTGTGCTGCAGCTGCAGCAGCCCGGCATCGAAGCCATGGCTCGCAACATGGCTGAACAGCCGGCCATGCAACTGATGCAGGCCGCCGGCCCGGCGCTGCAACGCCTGCCGGCCGAACGCCGCGAGGCAGTGGCCCGCGACATCGAGGCCGACCTGCGAAAGTACTCTGAAGAAGCGGTGCCCATCGTGCGCGATCGCGCGGTCAAGCTGGCACCCTCGACCATCGGCGCGCTGCTCGAAGAACGCTTCACCGAAGACGAACTGCGCCAGGTCATTGCAAGCCTGGAGTCGCCGGTTCTTCGCAAGTTCCAGGGCATGGCACCTGACATGCAGCGCAGCATTGCGGAAAAGCTGGTGGCCGAGACCAAGGGCGACATCGAACCCAAGGCTCGGGCCATGCAGCAAAGTGTGGCCAAGCGCCTGGGCGTGCCCGCGAACGCCGGTGGCGCGGCCTCGGGCCCGAAAAAGTGATCCGGGGCAGGCCCATCGCATGACTGCACCAGCAGCCGTCAACCCGCAGTTGCTGGCCCTGCGCGACCGCATCGACGCTGTCGACCGTGAACTGCTGGCACTGCTGAACAGGCGCGCACAGCTTGCGCTGGACGTGGGCGAACTCAAGAAACACGAAGGCTCGCCGGTGTTCCGGCCCGAGCGCGAAGCGCAGGTCATCGACGGTCTGAAGGCCGTCAACCCCGGCCCGTTGCCCAACGCCTGCGTCGCGCCGATCTGGCGCGAGATCATGTCAGCCAGCCGGGCACTGGAATCACCCACCCGCGTGGCCTACCTGGGGCCGGCAGGCACCTTCAGCGAAGAAGCGGCGCTGGGCTACTTCGGCTCTTCCATCGTGCGGGTGCCCTGCGCCAACTTCGACGAGGTCTTCCACACCACCTCCACCGGCGCTGCCGACTTCGGTGTGGTGCCGGTCGAAAACTCCAGCGAAGGCGTGGTCACACGCTCGCTGGACCTGTTCCTGCACACGCCGCTGTTCATCATCGGCGAGACCAGCCTCTTCGTGCGCCACAACCTGCTGCGCCTGAGCAACAGCCTGGACGGCGTCACCGCCGTGCTGGCGCACCCGCAGGCGCTGGCGCAGTGCAACGCCTGGCTGTCGACCCACCTGCCCCATGCCGAGCGGCGCCCGGTGTCCAGCAACGCCGAAGGTGCGCGCCTGGCGGCGCTGGATGGCACGGTCGCGGCCATCGCCGGCACGCGTGCGTCGGGTGAGTTCGGCCTGCACATCGTGGCGCCGGCGGTCCAGGACGATGCCCACAACCGCACCCGGTTTGCCGTTGTCACACACCCCCAGCGACACCCGGCGCCCAAGGCGTCGGGGCACGACTGCACCAGCCTGGTGGTCTCGGTCGACAACCGCCCGGGCGCGGTGCACGACATGCTGGTGCCTTTGAAAACCCACGGTGTGTCGATGAGCCGCTTCGAGTCGCGCCCGGCCCGGTCGGGCCAGTGGGAGTACTACTTCTACATCGACCTCGAAGGCCACCCCGATGAAGCGCATGTTGGCACCGCGCTGAAAGAACTGCGCAGCGTCTGCGCCTTCTTCAAGATCCTGGGCACCTATCCGGTCGACGTGCACTGATGTTCACCCAACTCGGCATCATCGGATGTGGCCTGATGGGCGGCAGCTTCGCGCTGGCGCTCAAACGTGCCGGGCTGGTCAAGCGGGTGGTGGGCTACAGCAAGTCGCCGTCGACCACCGAACGTGCGAAGAAGATGGGTGTCATCGACGTGGCGGCCGAATCGGCGCTGCTGGCGGTGTCGGGCTCGGACATCGTGCTCATCGCCGTGCCGGTGGCGGCCACCGAAACCACCTTCAAGGCCATCCGCCACCTGGTGGAACCGGGTGTGCTGTTCATGGACGTGGGCAGCACCAAGCGCGACGTGGTCGATGCGGCGCGGCGTGTGCTGCGCGAACGCATCGCGTCTTTCGTGCCTTCGCACCCCATCACGGGCAAGGAAGTGTCCGGCATCCAGCATGCCGACGCGGCGCTGTACAGCGGCCGCCAGGTCATCATCACGCCGCTGCCGCAAACGGCGCCCGATCTGGTGCAGAAGGCCACCGACGTCTGGTCGGCCATCGGTGCGCAGGTGCTGAAGATGACCCCCGAGAACCACGATGCCGCCTTTGCCGCCGTCAGCCACCTGCCGCATCTGCTGGCCTTTGCCTACTTCAGTTCGGTCGTCAACCAGCCCGCCGGGAAGGACTTCCTGTCGCTGGCCGGTCCGGGGTTCCGCGATTTCACGCGCATTGCCGCCAGCAGCCCCGAGATGTGGCGCGACGTGCTGCTGGCCAACCGCGAAGAGGTGCTCAAGCAGTCGCAACGCTTCCGCCGCGCGCTGGACGCGCTGGAACACGTGATGCGCGAAGGCAATGTCGACGCGCTGGAGGGCCTGATCCGCAGCCCCGCCGAAGGCCGCGCCAACTGGCAGATGGGTGGCAACCGCAATGGCCAGGGTGGCGGTGGACCGGGCTCTTCGGGTTCTTCCGGCAACACGAAGTTCTGACGGCCCCATCCCGAACCGTGCGGTCTTGCAGTTGAACCGCCCTCCCCGCACCCGACGCCCGGCGCACCCCGGCCACCCATGTACGACATCCCCCACCTCGACCTGCCACCGCTGAACGGGGCTTCCGGCACCGTGCAACTGCCGGGCTCCAAGAGCATCTCCAACCGCGTGCTGCTGCTGGCCGGCCTGGCGCAGGGCACCACGGCCGTGCACGACCTGCTGGACAGCGACGACACCCGCGTCATGCTCGACGCGCTGGCCGCCCTGGGCTGCACGCTGCGTCGCGACGGCCAAGTGCTGCACGTTACCGGCCTGGGCGGGCGACTGCGGCAGAACGAAGCCGACCTTTTCCTGGGCAATGCCGGCACCGCGATGCGCCCGCTGGCCGCTGCACTGGCCGTGCTGGCCACGCTGCAGGGTGGCCGCTTCACGCTGCGCGGCGTGCCACGCATGCACGAAAGACCCATCGGCGACCTGGTGGATGCGCTGCGCCCGCTGGGCTGCACCATCGAGGACCTGGGCCAGCCGGGCTACCCGCCGCTGCGTCTGGTCGGCACGGCCGGCGGCCAACTGAACACGGCGCAGCCGATCCGCGTGCGCGGTGATGTCTCCAGCCAGTTCCTGACTGCACTGCTGATGGCGCTGCCGCTGGCCACCGAGGCCGGCGACGTGGTCATCGAGGTCGTCGGCGAACTGATCTCCCAGCCCTACATCGAGATCACGCTGAACCTGCTGGCGCGTTTTGGCATCACCGTGCAGCACCAGGGCTGGCAGCGTTTCACCCTCGCGCAAGGCAGCGCCTACCGCACGCCGGGCCGCATCCGGGTCGAGGGCGATGCCTCGTCGGCGTCCTACTTCATCGCCATGGGCGCCATCGCCAGCCATGGTGGTGCGCCCTTGCGCATCGAAGGGGTCGGCAGCGACTCGATCCAGGGCGACATCCGCTTCGTCGAAGCCGCCACGGCCATGGGTGCTCAGGTCAAGAGCGGACCCGGCTGGCTGGAAGTGCACCGCGGGCGCTGGCCGCTGGCCGGCATCACGCTGGACTGCAAACACATCCCCGATGCCGCGATGACCCTGGCCGTGATGGCGCTGTACGCCGACAGCCCCACCCGGCTGACGGGCATTGCCAGCTGGCGGGTCAAGGAAACCGACCGCATCGCGGCCATGGCCACCGAGCTTCGCAAACTGGGCGCCACCGTGGACGAAGGTGCCGACTTCATCGTCGTCCAGCCCATCCAGGCCCCGCAGCCGTGGCAGACCGCGGCGCTTCGCACCTACGACGACCACCGCATGGCCATGTGCCTGTCGCTGGCCGCCTTCAACCCGCTGGCCGGGGGCGCCGCTGCGGTGCGCATTCTTGACCCCGGCTGCGTCGCGAAGACCTTTCCCGACTACTTCGAAACCCTGTTCGGCGTGGTGACGGCCGACCCGGCCCAGGTGCCGGTGATCACCATCGACGGCCCCACGGCTTCGGGCAAGGGCACGCTGGCCGCCGCGGTGGCCACGGCGCTGGGCTACGAACTGCTGGACAGCGGCGCGCTCTACCGCGCCACCGGCCTGGCCGCCCAGCTGGCCGGCGTGAACCCCGACGACGAAGCCGCCGTCGCACCATTGGCCACGCGCCTGGCGCTGCGCTTCGGCCGGGGTGCCGAAGCCGGCCGCACCTGGATGGGCGAGCGAGAGATCACCGACGAACTGAGGCTGGAAAGCACCGGCCTGCTGGCCTCACGTGTGTCGGCCCTGCCAGCCGTTCGCCAGGCGCTGCAGGGCCTGCAGCTGGCCTTTCGGCGTGCGCCGGGCCTGGTGGCCGACGGTCGCGACATGGGCACCGTTTTGTTCCCCGACGCGGCGCTCAAGATCTTCCTCACCGCCAGCGCCGAGCACCGCGCAGAACGGCGGCATAAGCAGTTGATTTCAAAGGGAATTCCGGCTAACATTGCCGACCTCCGTGCTGACCTTGAAGCGCGGGACGCACGTGACCAGAATCGCGCCGTCTCGCCCTTGAAGCCAGCACAAGGCGCGAAGCTGCTGGACAACTCGGACTTGGGCATCGAAGACTCGGTGCAGCAGGTTCTGGATGCCTGGCAACAACGTGGGCCGTTGAACGGCGTTTGATCGAGCCGCCAGCCGGCTGCGGTCAGCAGGTTCGGCAGCCGTTTTCCCAGGTCCTTCCCACCCCTTCAGTGGCCGTCAGGTCCGTTGCGCATCAAGCGGCGCGACAGGGTGGGCAGGTTTGCAACCCCAACCGCGGCATTCCGCCGCAAGCACACCCGGCTCTGCCTTCAACTCCTCCGGGTCAAGTCAGGAAACTCATGTCCGTCACAACTACCGTCACCTCTTCGGGTGGCTCGGGTTCTTTTGCCGCTCTGTTCGAGGAATCGCTCAAGAGCAACGACATGCGCGTCGGCGAGGTCATCTCCGCCGAAGTGGTGCGCATCGACTTCAACCACGTGGTCGTCAATGCCGGCCTGAAGAGCGAAAGCTACGTGGCCATCGAAGAATTCAAGAACGACCAGGGTGAACTGGAAGTTCAGGTCGGCGACTTCGTGTCGGTGGCCATCGACGCCGTCGAAAACGGCTATGGCGACACCATCCTGAGCCGCGACAAGGCCAAGCGCCTCGCCTCGTGGATGTCGCTGGAAAACGCGCTGGAAAGCGGTGAGTTCGTCACCGGCACGGTCAGCGGCAAGGTCAAGGGCGGCCTCACGGTGCTGGTCAACGGCATCCGCGCCTTCCTGCCCGGCAGCCTGCTGGACACCCGCCCCGTGAAGGACATGACGCCCTACGAGGGCAAGACCATGGAGTTCAAGGTCATCAAGCTCGACCGCAAGCGCAACAACGTCGTGTTGTCGCGCCGCGCTGTCGTCGAAGCTTCGATGGGCGAAGAACGCGCCAAGCTGCTGGAAACCCTGTCCGAAGGCGCCATCGTCAACGGCGTGGTCAAGAACATCACCGAATACGGTGCGTTCGTCGACCTGGGTGGCATCGACGGCCTGCTGCACATCACCGACATGGCCTGGCGCCGTGTGCGTCACCCCAGCGAAGTGGTCACGGTCGGCCAGGAACTCACCGCCAAGGTGCTGAAGTTCGACGCCGAGAAAAACCGGGTCAGCCTGGGCCTGAAGCAGCTGGGCGACGACCCGTGGCACGGTGTGTCGCGCCGCTACCCCAACAGCACGCGCCTGTTCGGCAAGATCACCAACATCGCCGACTACGGTGCGTTCGTGGAAATCGAACCCGGCATCGAAGGCCTGGTGCACGTGTCCGAGATGGACTGGACCAACAAAAACGTCGCTCCCGCCAAGGTCGTCACCCTGGGCGAAGAAGTCGAAGTCATGGTCCTGGAAATCGACGAAGACAAGCGCCGCATCAGCCTGGGCATGAAGCAGTGCAAGGCCAACCCGTGGGAAGAGTTCTCTTCCAACGTGAAGCGCGGCGACAAGGTCAAGGGCCCCGTCAAGAGCATCACCGACTTCGGTGTCTTCATCGGCCTGACCGCCGGCATCGACGGCCTGGTGCACCTGTCCGACCTGTCCTGGCACGAACCCGGCGAAACGGCCGTGCGCAACTACAAAAAGGGCCAGGAAGTCGACGCCATCGTGCTGGCCGTGGACGTGGAGCGCGAACGCATCAGCCTGGGCATCAAGCAGCTCGACACCGACCCGTTCACGAGCTTCACCACGGTCAATGACCGCGGTGCCATCGTCAACGGCAAGGTCAAGAGCGTCGACCCGCGCGGCGCCGAGATCCAGTTGAACGAAGACGTCACCGGCTACCTGCGTGCCTCGGAAATCAGCCGCGACCGCGTCGAAGACGCACGCAACATGCTGAAGGAAGGCGACGACGTCAACGTCATGGTGATCAACGTCGACCGCAAGATGCGCTCGATCCAGTTGTCCATCAAGGCCAAGGACAACGCCGACGAGCAGCAGGCCATGCAAGGCCTGAAGCAGAGCAACGAGCGTGAAAACGCCGGCACCACGAGCCTGGGCGCCCTGCTGCGCGCCAAGCTCGACAAGGGCAACGAATAAACGTTGGCCCTTGCGGCCAGGGCCCAGCGGGTCCTGGCCGGCACCACCAGGGGCTTCGGCCCCTTTTTCTGGCCCTGCAGCTCACCCCAGATCGGCCGCACCCTCGATGACCCGCTCCGACCTCGTCACCCGCCTGGCCGAACGTTTTTCGCAGCTCACGCAGCGCGACACCGAGTTCGCCGTCAAGACCATCCTGGACGCCATGTCCGATGCGCTGGCGCGTGGCCACCGCATCGAGATCCGCGGCTTCGGCAGCTTCAGCATCAACCGCCGCCCGCCCCGCGTGGGGCGCAACCCGCGCAGTGGCGAACAGGTCACCATCCCCGAAAAGCTGGTGCCGCATTTCAAGCCGGGCAAGGCCCTGCGTGAAGCGGTCGACGACCGCCTGTCGCAAGACACCTCGTCGGATTGACGTGCACACGGCCGCCACGGCGCGGCTGGCCTTCTAGAATCGGCGCTGCATGCGCCTCATCTCCTGGCTGATTCGGGCCTTCATCTTCTTCGCCTTGTTCGCCTTCGCGCTGAACAACCAGCAACCGGCCATCGTGCGCTGGTTTTTTGGTGTGCAGTGGCAGGCGCCCATGGTCATCGTCGTGCTGGCGGCCTTTGCGGCCGGCTGCGCCGTGGGCGTGCTGGCCATGCTGCCCGATCTGTGGCAACGCTGGCAGTTGAAGCGCCAGCTGAAGCCCGCAGCGCCGGTGCCGGCCGCCGCGCCGCCGGGCTCGGTCATGCCCCCGGAGTTTGCCGCCGAACACCCGCCCCGCGTGGGCCCCTGATCTCACACGCCCATGGACTTCGAGCTGCAGTGGCTGCTGATCGGCCTGCCAGCCGTGTTTGCGCTGGGCTGGATGGCCTCGCGGCTGGACCTGCGCCAGCTCAAGCGCGAGCGCGACGACTCGCCACGCGCCTATTTCAAGGGCTTGAACCTGCTGCTCAATGAAAAGCAGGACCAGGCCATCGACGCCTTCATCGAGGCGGTGCAAAACGACCCCGACACCACCGAGCTGCACTTCGCGCTGGGCAATCTGTTCCGCCGCCGCGGCGAATTCGAACGGGCGGTGCGGGTGCACCAGCACCTGCTGGACCGTGCCGATATCAAACGCGCCGACCGCGACCGCGCCCAGCTGGCGCTGGCGCAGGACTACATGAAGGCCGGACTCTTCGACCGCGCCGAAGCCGCTTGGCGCGCGCTGCAGGGCACGCCCTTCGATGGTGAATCGCAACTGGCGCTGCTGTCGCTGTACGAACGTTCACGCGACTGGGCGCAAGCCGCCGAGGTGGCGCAGCGCCTGCAACAGCAGGGCGCTGGCGCCTTCAAGGACCGCATCGCACACTACGCCTGTGAACTGGCCGAACAGGCCGACGCCCAAGGCGACACGGCCGCCGCCGACGCCGCGCTGCAGCGCGCCCGCGAGGCCGCCCCGGCGGCAGCGCGGCCTGCCGTGCTGGCAGGGCAGCGCCTGCGCAAGCGGGGCGACCACGCCGGCGCGCTGCGCGCCTGGGACGAACTGCGCACACGCAGCCCTTCGGCTTTTTTGCTGGTGGCCGCCGACTATGCAGCGTCGGCACAGGCCTGCGGTCGGGCCGACGAGGCGCAGGTCACGCTGTCCCAGGCGCTGGAAGGCACACCCGCCATCGAATTGCTGCAGGCGCTGGAACAGGTCGACGGCAGCGATGCACCCCACCGCCTGCCGCGACTGCTGGCGCACCTGAAGGCTCACCCTTCCCTGTCGGCTGCGCAGCTGCTGTTTTCCCTGGCGCCGGGTGAGTGGACCGAAGACGCCAGAACGGCCCTGCGCGAAGCCGTCGCGCGTGCCGCCCGACCTTTGCAGCGCTACCGCTGCGCCGCCTGCGGCTTCGAGGCCCAGCATTACTTCTGGCAATGCCCGGGTTGCCTGTCGTGGGACAGCTACCCGCCGCAAAAGATCGACGCTCTGTGACCGTTTGTCCTCTCTTCCGCCTTGCGGGAGAGAGGGCCACAAAAAGTCAGCGCGCCAGCTGCTGCTCGAACAACGTCAGCACGTCGTTGCGCGACGGCACCTGACCCTTGCCACCGATGCTGGCCACACGCCCCGGCCCGGTGATGCCGGCCAGGCCGGGTTCGTGGTCACAGTAGATGCCCAGGGTCGGTCGACCCAGTGCCGCGGCCAGGTGGGTGAAGCCGGTGTCCAGCCCCACCACCTGCTGCGCACCGGCCAGCACGGCGGCCATCTCGCCCACCTTCAGGAAAGGTGGCACGTCGCCGTCGCAGCTGGCCGCGATGCTCTCGGCCAGCGACTGTTCGTCGGGCCGGCCCCAGATGACCAGTGGCGTCCAGCCCATTTCCACCATGCGCCGGCCCACCGCCACCCAGTGGCGTTCGGGCCAGAGCTTTTCCTTGCGGCTGGCGTTGGGGATGATCAGGCCGTAGGCTGAACGGGGTGTCCAGCCGTCGGTGGGCACCTTCAGACCGAAGTCGGGCGGGCGTGTCGGCAGGCCGTAGCCCAGGTGAATCGCAGCCAGCGCGCGGCAGCGCAACACGGCATGGATCTCGCGCGACACAGCTGCTGTGCGCTGGTAGAACAAGGCCGCTGCGGGTTCGCGGATGCTCTTGCGGTCGTAGCCGGCCACCGGCGCACCGGCCTGGCGAGCCCACAGTGCGCTTTTCAGCAGGCCCTGAAGGTCCAGCACCAGGTCATAGGGCTCACGCCGCAGCTCGCTGCGCAGTTCGCCCATGGCCTTCCAGGTGGCGGGGCTCAGCAGCTGCTGGCTCCACTTGCGCCACTGCGTGGGCAGCACACGCCGCACACCCGGGTGCATTTTCGGGATGGCCGCAAACGGGGCTTCGACCAGCCAGTCGATCTGCGCCCCGGGCAGATGCGCGTGGATGTCGGCCACCACCGGCAGGGCGTGCACCACGTCACCCATCGAGGACGTCTTGACGATGAGGACACGGGGTGGATTCAAGGCTGTTGGCGTTCTTTGACGAGCTGGGGGTTCAGCTGCGGATCGTTGTACATCTTGAACTGCCGGTAAACCTTGAAGTAGGCCCTGCCGGCGGCCGTTTCTGCCAGCAACACGTCCAGGCAGTGGCCCAGATCGGTGCGCTGCTCCTGCAGCCGGGCCAGCTTGGCCTGGCTGTTGTCGCGATGGGCCTGGTCAACATCCTGCCGGCGGGTCTGCTCGGCCATGGCCTTCAACTTGAGTGACACGATCGACAGCCGGTCGACGATGCTGCCGGCCGTTTCGCTGTTCAGCCGTGCCCCTGCGGGCACCCGCGACAGCGGCGCCGCACTGCGGGCCGAGGTTTCGTCGACCAGGCCCAGGGCCAGCAGCAGCAACTCGTCGACCCTTTCGGTGGCGTCGTTGCGCGCCTGGTTGAAGCGGTCGATGGCACGTTTGTTGGCCGCGATCTCGCCCTCGGCCACCGTGGTGCGACGCGCCAGGTCTTCTTCGGCCCACAGCAGGCAGTTGTTGCGGTGATTGGCCTGCACCCAGCGCCAGAGTTCGGTGGGCGGCTCGGGTGCTTCGGTTTGGGGCCAGCCCGGCTGGGCCAGGAGTTGATCGTGCAGGTGGCTCACCTGGCTGGCGAGCAAGGGCAGTGACTGCGTCATCGTGGAAGGCCGTGCAGGCCAGGGTGGGCGCCAGGTGCACTGGCAGAATCGACCGGATTATCTGCTGCCCATGCCTGCATCCCCATCCCCAACCCTGATCGTGCGCCTGCGCAACTGGGTCGGTGACGTGACGCTGAGCCTGCCCTTGCTGCAAAGGCTGGCCGCGCAGGGCCATGAGCTCACGCTGCTGGGCAAGGGCTGGGCGCGTGACCTGCTGGCCGGCGAAGGATGGCCGGTGCAGGTGCTGGCCCAAACAGGCACCGAGAGGGTGCAGCAGTTGCGTGCTTTGCGGCGAACGCTGCGGCCGGGCCCGACAAGCCCAGCCGGCCGCATCAACGCGCTGTGTCTGCCGGACTCGTTTTCCAGCGCACTCGAATGCCGCCTGGCCGGCCTGCGTGCGCTGGGCCACGCCTGGGAAGGCCGCAGCCTGCTGCTGAGCCGTGCCGTGCCCCGCCAGCGCGGTGTGCATGAACTGCAGGTGTACTGGCAACTGGGTGACACGCTGTTGGGGCATGCCGCGGCCTTGCCTTCAGATATTGACTTGAAAGTCACCGACACACAGCGCGCCAACGCCAACGCGCTGCGCGAAGCCCACGGCATCGAGGCCGGCTGCATCTGCATCTGCCCGTTTGCCGGCGGCACCTGGAACCAGGCCGACAAGACCTGGCCCGGTTTCGCCGACTTCGTGGCCCGCAGCCTGCCCGCGCTGAAGCGCACGGCGGTGTTGTGCCCGGGGCCGGGTGAAGAAGAGCGCATCGCCCATGCGCAGTTTCCCAGCGCCCGGGTCTTGCCGGGTGTCGACCTGGGCACCTACGCGGCCCTGCTGCAGGACGCTGCCGCGATGGTCAGCAACGACACCGGCCCGGGCCACCTGGCCGCCGCGGTGGGCACACCGTTGGTCAGCGTGATGGGGCCCAGTGACCCCAGCTTGTGGCACCCCTGGGGCCCGCGTGTGCAGGTGCTGGGCGGCCAGGGCGCCTGGCCCGACGCGGCGCAGGTGATGCAGGCGCTGCACCAGGCCCTGGCCGGGCGCTGACAACAGCGCTGCGGGGGCTTCATCCCCCACCAGAGGCACCCCCGCTCGGGTGCCCTCTGCATGCACCGCGCCGGGGGAATGACCGCTGGCGGCCGAGTTCGCAGAATTCCCATCAGCCCGCCACGTTGTGCATCCGAACCGCACACGGGGCAGGTGAACCGGAAATCTCTTCAACCTCATCGAACCCTTCAAGGAGCCCACCATGATCCGCAACTTCATCGCCCTGCTGATGGCCGTTTTCGCGCTCAACGCCTTTGCCGCCGCCGACGTCAACCAGGCCACACAGGCCGAACTGGAAAGTGTCAAGGGCATCGGGCCCGGCCTGTCGGCCAAGATTCTTCAGGCACGCCAGAGCGGCAACTTCAAGAACTGGGACGACCTGGTCGACCGCGTGGGCGGCATCGGCCCGGGCAACGCAGCGCGTTTTTCGCAAGCCGGCCTGACGGTGGGCGGTGCGGCCTATGACGGCAAGCCCGTCGAAGCCAAGGCCACCAAGACCAGCCGTGCGCCGAAGGCGGATGCCAAGGACAAGGCTGAGCCGAAGGCCGGCAAGGCCAAGACGGACAAGACTGGAGCCTGAACCGGCGGGCCGATTCGGCCAGCCCTGGGCCAAGCGCTCAAGGCAACAACACATCGGGCCCGGCCGCGCTTTCGCGCCGCCGGGCCGGGACCATCAAGTCCCAGCCGAAAAATCTCAGCACCTCGTCCTTGCGGGACTCGGTGTCGGTCTCTCCCAGCGCCATCAACTCCTGCGTGAAGGGCGCTTCGAACAGCAGGTAGCTGGCCAGCGCAGAGCCCCGCGCTTGGTCGCCCTGTCCGCCCACCCCCACCCCGCCCAGCAAGGCGCGCACGGGCGCAGGCAGTGCCTTCAGATGCCGCGCAGCGATGTCGTCCAGGCGCTGCGAGGGCGAGATCACCAGCGCTTCCAGCGGCTTCAGTGGCGTGTCGGCCAGCGCCGAGTCGGGCAGCAGCGCCAGCGTGCGGTTGATGCGGCGCATGCGTTCGATGTCCACCGCCAGCGCGTCCAGAAAGATGCTGGCCATGGCGTGGCCGGCAATCTGCGCCAGGTTGGGGTAGTCGTGTCTGGCCACGACGCGGCCGGTGGGTTCCTGCATGCGGCCAGCGCCGATGATGAGCAGGCGCATCGCCCCCAGGTGCACGGCCGGCGACAGCGGTGCGGTCTGGCGCATCGAGCCGTCGCCGAACCAGCCCTGTTCACCCGCGACGTCCAGCGACGTGGCCGGAAAGACAAAGGGAATGGCCGACGAAGCCAGCAGGTGCGCGTGTGTCAGCCGCAACTGCACGGCCACACGCTGCGAACGTTGCCAGGGTTCGATGGCCTGGGCCGCATCGAAGAAGGTGAAGTGTTCGCCCGTGGTGTAGCTCGAAGCGGTGACGGCCAGTGCATGCAGGTGTTTCTGCTCGAACATCATTGGCAGCCGTTCCAGCGGCACCATGCGTTGAAGCAGTTGCGCCAGCGGCGTGTTGTCCAGCAAGGACCGGGGCTTGGCACGCCGCCAGCGAGCGATCAGCCAGCCCACCGACATCATGGTCAGCCACTGCGCACCCGAGCGGATGACACCCAGCGAATCTGACCGGTAGACCTGTTCGGTGCCGAAGTTCTGCCACACCTTGGCCAGCACCTCGACCGAGGCTTCGAAGCGATCGGCATTGGCCGCCAGAGCGGCGGCATTGATGGCCCCGGCCGAGGTGCCGCAGATGACACCAAAAGGGTTGCGCAGCCGGGCCAGCGGGCCGAGCGCTTCGCGCCGGATGCGCGCCAGTGCCCGCAGCACGCCCACCTGGTAAGCGGCACGGGCCCCGCCGCCGCTGAGCACCAGGGCCGTGAGCGGTGTTTCGTACATGTGCCCCGACTTTACGGCCGGGGCACAGGGGCTCAATCGCCGTGTTTGCCCTTGCCCCGACCCTTGTCACCGTGGCGGTCGTCACGCCGGTCGTCACGTTTGTCGTGACGGTCATCGTGTCGGTCGTCCCGGCGATCAGGGCCGCGGTGACCCTTGCGCACATGGTTGTCGTACCACCCGTGCTGCACGAAGTAGACGGGCACGCCACAGGCCCCGTAGTCGCGGCAGTGTTTGCGCCAGTTCTTGCGGTGGCCCGGTGGCACCCACATGTACACCGGCTGCGGTGCCTGGTGCACCACGGCGGGCCGCGCGATGATGACCGGCTGCGCCACCACCACCTGCGGTTGCGGGAAGCGGCCGATGTCGATGCGGCCATACACGCCGGGCTGGCTGATCTGCACCGACACGCCCACCTCGGTGGCGTTGGCGCTGCTGGCTGGGAACAGCGTCAGCGCCCCGGTCACGACGACCAGCGCCAAGGCTGCGGTGGCCGAAGCGGCTGACTTCAGGTGGATTTTCATGGTCTCTCCAAGGGTGCTGTGATTGCACACAACGCGGGGCGACATGATCTGGATGTCAGCGGATACAGAGGTTTTCATTCGTAAACGATGTGTGCCACACCGCCGTGAGCCAGCCCGCGCCAGCGGCCCAGGGCTTCGTCGCAGGGCCAGAAACGCGCGGCGTCACCCAGGTCGAGCTCGGCCGACACATCGGGCCGCTTCAGCCGCAGGCGCACGTTCAGGCCCTGCACCAGGGTGCCTTGATCGCTTTCCACCTGGCGGGCTGGCCACAGCTTCAGCACGTCGGCCACCGGGGGCATGCCACCGTTCAGGTCAACGGCCAGGTAACGACCGAAGCGAGCCCGTGCGGCGGCCAGATCCCAGACCTGGTTCACATTCAGCCGCAAGCCACCCGAAAAGCGGTCAGGCTGAAGCTTGCCCTGGATGATGACCAGCTGATCTTCGGTCATCAGTTCACGCTGGTCGGCAAACACCTCGTCGTTGGCCACTGCTTCGATGGCCTCGGTGCCGTCGTCGAGCTTGAAGATGATGACCCGGCCCCGCTGGCCGTTGACCACACGCGGATCGGACACGATGCCGGCCAGCAACTGCGGTTCGCGGCTGTCCACCAGGTCGGCGATAGGCTGGCGGCAGAAGCGCCGCACTTCGTCCTTCCAGGCATCGAACAGGTGGCCCGACAGATAAAAGCCCAGCGCGGCCTTTTCGGCCACCAGGCGCTCGCGGATGTCCCAGGGCTGCACGGCCACCAGCGCCGGCTCCTGGCTGCTGCTGCCGTGGCTGTCACCCCCATCGCCCATGTCGAAGAGGCCCACCTGCAGCGCATTGGCCTGCTGCGTTTCCGCCCAGTCGAAAGCCAGGCCCACACTGGCCAGCAGCGCGGCGCGGCCACCGTGGCCGTCGGGGTGCAGGCCGTCGAAAGCTCCGGCCTTGACCAGGGCCTCGACCGCCCGTTTGTTGACGGCCTTGCGGTCGACACGGGCGCAGAAGTCGAACAGGCTGCGAAAGGGCCCACCCCCTTCACCCGCACGGCCTTCGCGCGCCGCCACGATGGCTTCGACAGCGCCCTGGCCCGTGCCCTTCACCGCGCCCAGGCCATAGCGCACGGTCTTGTCGTCGATGGGTTCGAAGCGGTGTGTGCCGCGGTTGATGTCGGGTGCGTCGAAGCGGATGCCAAAGACCTTGGCGTCGTTCAGCAGCACCTTCAGCTTGTCGGTGTTGTCGGCTTCGACCGTCATGTTGGCGGCATAAAACTCCGCCGTGCAGTGCACCTTGATCCAGGCCGTGTGGTACGCCAACAGTGAGTAAGCCGCGGCATGGCTCTTGTTGAAGCCGTAGCCCGCGAACTTCTCCATCAGGTCGAAGATCTCGTTGGCCTTGTCGGCCGACAGGCCCTTGGCCGCTGCACCTTCCAGGAACACCACCCGCTGCTTGACCATCTCTTCGGGCTTTTTCTTGCCCATGGCCTTGCGCAGGTTGTCGGCGCTGCCCAGCGAATAACCGGCCAGCACCTGCGCGGCCAGCATCACCTGTTCCTGGTAGACAAAGATGCCGTAGGTCTCAGCCAGCACCGGTTCCAGCAGCTTGTGCGGGTAGACGATGTCTTCCTTGCCGTTTTTGCGCGCGCAGAAGCTGGGGATGTTCTCCATCGGCCCCGGCCGGAACATCGCGTTCAGCGCAAACAGGTCTTCGATGCGGCCCGGCCGCGCTTCACGCAACATGCCCTGCATGCCGCGACTTTCAAACTGGAACACGGCTTCGGTCAGGCCGTCGCTGAAGAGGCGATAGACCCTGGCGTCGTCCAGCGGCAGATCTTCGTAGGCGAAGTTGGCGCGCCCCGGCCGCCGCGCGCGGATCGACTCCTTGGCCAGTTCCAGGATCGTCAGCGTGGCCAGGCCAAGGAAGTCGAACTTCACCAGGCCGATGGCTTCGACGTCGTCCTTGTCGAACTGGCTCACCGCGCTGTCGCTGCCGGGCTGCTGGTACAGCGGGCAGAAGTCGGTGATCTTGCCCGGTGCAATCAGCACACCCCCGGCGTGCATGCCGATGTTGCGCACCAGGCCTTCCACCCGCGTGGCCAGCGCCAGCAGCTCGGCCACTTCTTCTTCGGCCTTTTCGCGCTGTTCGAGTTCGGGCACCTCTTCGCGAACGTAGATCAGACCCGGGTCCGGGTCGGCCGGCATCGGCGCCAGCGTGTAGGTCTTGCCCGGCAGGCCGGGCACCAGCTTGGCCACGCTGTCCACATGCCCGTAGCCCATGCCCAGCACACGCCCCACGTCGCGCAGCGCGGCCTTGCTGGCCATCGTGCCGAAGGTGGCGATCTGGCTCACCGCCTCGCGGCCGTATTTGTCCTTGACGTACTCGATGACGCGGTCGCGGTTGCCTTGGCAGAAGTCGATGTCGAAGTCGGGCATCGATTTGCGTTCGGGGTTCAGGAAACGTTCGAACAGCAGGTTGTAGCGCAGCGGGTCCAGGTCGGTGATGAACAGCGCGTAGGCCACCAGCGAGCCCGCACCCGAGCCCCGCCCCGGCCCCACCGGGCAGCCATTGGCCTTGGCCCAGACGATGAAGTCCGACACGATGAGGAAATAACCCGGGAAGCCCATCTGCACGATGACACCGAGCTCGAATTCCAGCCGTTCGGTGTAGCGGGCACGTTCACGGTCGCGCTGCGCGGCGTCGGGGTACAGCGCAGCCAGACGGCGCTCCAGGCCCTCGAAGGCAACCTGCCGGAAGTAGGCTTCGGTGGCCATGCGCTGACCGTCGACCACGGGCGTCGGGAAGTCCGGCAACTGCGGCTCACCCAGCACCAGGCTCAGGTTGCAGCGCTGTGCGATCTGCACCGTGTTGGCCAGCGCAGACGGAACGTCGGCAAACAACGCTTCCATCTGCGCCTGCGTCTTGAAGTGCTGGTCGCGCGTGAAGCGTTTGATGCGCCTCGGGTTGGACAGCGTCTCGCCTTCGGCGACGCAGACCCGTGCCTCGTGGGCGTCGAAGTCGTCGGGCTCCAGGAATTGCACCGGGTGCGTGGCCACCACGGGCAGCCGCAGCCGTGCGGCCAGTGCCGCAGCGGCCCGCACATGGGGCTCGTGCGCGGGCAGGCCGGCACGTTGCAGTTCGATATAGAAACGGCCCGGGAACAGGTCGGACAGCCGTTCGGCCATGGCAGCCGCACGTTCGGTTTCGCCGGACACCAGGGCCATGCCGACGGCGCCCAGGTCGCCACCCGACAAGGCAATCAAGCCACCACCCAGTTCGGACAGCCACTCCCACTTGATCCAGGCTTGCGCGCGCTGTGCGTTGCTGACCCAGCCCCGCGCCAGCAGTTCGCACAGGTTCAGGTAGCCCTGTTTGTTCTGCACCAGCAGCAGCAGGCGGCTGGCCTGGCGGTCACCACCCGGCGCGCCGCCGTTGGGTTCCATCAGCACGTCGACACCGATGATGGGCTTGACGCCCTTGCCGCGGCAGGCGCGGTAGAACTTGACGGCGCCGAAGAGGTTGTTCAGGTCGGTGATGGCCAGCGCACCCTGCTGGTCGGCCCGAGCGGCGGCGGCCAGGGCGTCGATGCGCAACATGCCGTCGACGACGGAAAACTCGGTGTGGGTGCGGAGGTGGATGAAGGGCATTGGGGCATTCTAGGGAACGGGTTGTCGCCGGTCCGCGTTGGGGGCGGCAAAGGTGGTTTTGTGCAGGCCGGGGCGCTTCGCTGTGGCGGTCTTCGCTTCGCTGCGACTGCCTTGCGGTGCTCGGTCTCCTGGCCCCGTCGCAGAACTCGCTGCGCGCCCTGAGGGCGCTGCGCTCAAACAGCTGCGACGAGTCAGATGTGGATGCGCGCTGCGCGCGCGGCCAGGATCCCTGCGCTCCTCAGCGCCACAGAGGCGCGCCCCAGCCTGCCCAAACCCACCTGTGCTGATGCGGTTGGGGATATTTGAACGGCCAACACCCCCCAATCCAGCGGCTGGTGACGCCTGTGTGCGGAGCGAGTTAGGCGGCGCGACCCCGACCCGAGCAGCACAGCGAAGTCGGCGCAAAGCGCCGACCGCCACAGCGCGCTCCGCACACAGGCGTCACCTGCCGCGCCGCCACAGACTTCAACTTTTCGATCGCCACACAAACGGGAACAGCACCGGCTTCCAGAACCCGTTCGGCACACAGTCCCCCACCACGCCGTACTTGGCCGGCCAGACCCGGTCGCTCTGAACCGCGGTGCCGAACAAGTGGCCGATGAACGCCAGGTGCGCCGCGCAGCACATCGACGTTGCAGTTCTTGCGCAGTTGCGGCGTGGTCAGTATTCAGGAAAGTGGAAGGCCAGCACGCCACGCGTCCCTAGAATGCCCCATGTGGATGCCGTTTCGATCGTTGCCGCCTACCGCTTTGTCGAACTTGCCGACTGCGCCGTCTTGCGCGACCCCCTTTTCGACCGTGCCCAGGCAGCGGGCCTGAAGGGCACCGTGCTGCTGGCGCCCGAAGGCATCAACTTCACGCTGGCCGGTGCGCCGGCCGCGATGCAGGGCTGGCTGGATGCACTGCTGGCCGATGCCCGATTCCAGGGTCTCGAACTCAAACAACACAACGCCACTGCCCTGCCCTTCAAGCGGCTTCGCGTGAAAGTCAAGCGCGAGATCATCCGCATGAACGAAAACGGTGTGCGCCCGCAGGCCGGGCGCGCACCGGCCGTCGACAGCCGCACGCTGGTGCGCTGGTTGGCCGACGGCCACTGCGACGAAGGTCGCCCGGTGGTGATGCTGGACACCCGCAACGGCTTCGAGGTGGACGCCGGCGCCTTCGAAGGTGCCATCGACTGGCGCCTGCAGAAGTTCAGCGACTTTCCGGCGGCGCTTGAAGCCCACCGTGCGCAGTTCGCAGGCAAGACGGTGGTCAGCTATTGCACCGGCGGCATCCGTTGCGAGAAGGCAGCGCTGTGGATGCGGGATGCCGGCATACCGCACGTGCTGCAGCTGGACGGCGGCATCCTGCGTTACTTCGAAGAAACGCCCGGTGCGCCGGGTTGGCAAGGCCGCTGTTTTGTCTTCGACGAACGGCTGGCACTCGACGATCAGTTGCAGGGCCAGCCCGCAGCAGCAAAGGCCGCCGCCTGATGGGCCTGCTGCGCCGCCTGATCGGCCTGCTGCTGATCCTGAGCGCCATTGCGCTGGCGCTGTCACGCACGCCCGACTGGCCGGTGGAAACGCTGGTGGCACGCTGGGCGCCACCGCCGTCGGACTTCATCGAAGTCAAGGGCCAGCTCGTGCACCTGCGTGACGAAGGACCCCGCGACGACCCGCTGCCCATCGTGCTGGTGCACGGCACATCGGCCAGCCTGCACACCTGGGAAGGCTGGGTAAAGGTGCTCAAGCGCCAGCGGCGGGTCATCACCTTCGACCTGCCGGGCTTTGGCCTCACGGGGCCCTTCACCGGCGAGTACCCACGCGACAACTACCACGGCGACAACTACGCCCGCTTCGTGCTGGACCTGCTGGACACGCTGAAGGTCGAACGTGTGGTCATCGGCGGCAACTCGCTGGGTGGCGAAGTGGCCTGGCGCACCGCCTTCCTGGCGCCGCAGCGGGTGGCTTCACTGGTGCTGGTGGACGCGGTCGGGCCGGCCTTCACGCCAATCGAAGTGCCCATCGGCTTTCAGCTGGCACGGGTGCCGCTGCTCAACCGCGTCAGTGAATGGGCGCTGCCGCGCGAACTGGTGCAGCAGGGTGTCGCCAGTGTCTACGGCGACCCGGCCAAGGTGACACCCGAGCTGGTGGACCGCTACTTCGAACTCACCTTGCGCGAAGGCAATCGCCGCGCGCTGCGCCTGCGCATGCAGGACCTGGTGATGGGCGAACATGCCGACCGCATCGGCACGCTGAAGCTGCCGACGCTGATCTTGTGGGGTGGTCGCGACCGTTTGATCCCGCCCGACACGGGCCGCCAGTTCCAGCAGCTGATCGCCGGCAGCCAACTGCTGGTGTTCGAAGAACTGGGCCACGTGCCGCAAGAAGAGGACCCGGTCCGCACAGTGGTGCCGGTGCTGGCCTTCCTGGGGCTGGACTAGGCCACCGAATCCGGACCACGCGGGGGTGCTCAGCGGTTCGGGATGGGCTTGGTCTCGGGCTCGGGCGGTGGCCGGCCGTCGTGGTGTTGTGTGCCCTGGTGCACCGCCGCCGTGCCCTGTTCACCACGCAGTGCGCGTGCAGCCATCGCCATCACACCCAGCGCCACCACGGCCAGCAAAAGCAGCAACACGATCCAGGGCCGCCACCACAGGGCGCCGGGCTGCGACGATCGTGCCGGCGTGCGGCGCTGGGGCTTGGACAGCAAGCCTTGCCAGCCACAGCTGTCGTCCAGGCAGCGGTAGCGGCGCAGCCCGCTTTCGCCCGTGGCCTGTTCGTCGTGCGGCTGCCGATGCACACGCTTGACCTCACCCCCGCAACGGCTGCAGCGCTGCCGCGTGCTGCCGGACCGGCCGGGAAGCGAGTGGCTGCTGGAGTGGGAAGAACGGGGCATGTGAAAACAGAGGGCGTGCGCGGGTGACAGCAGTTTCAGCGCGGAAGCGGGTCCGCCGCCTGCCAGGGCACGGGCCGCAGTGCGACTTATGCCGCGCCGGATGGGCGGCCGGGTCGGTCGCTTGACAGCGGTATCGGCCGCGGCGGCTGCTGGCTGAAGCCCTGTTGCGGGTCAGCGCACCAACCAGTCGGCCGCAGCGGCCTGGGAAGCAGCCACTTCGCCCACCACGGCGGCGGTTTCGAAGCCCTGACGCCGGAAGACGTCCAGCACCGCGTCGACGGCCTCCGGGGCACAAGCCAGCCGCCCGGCACACTGGGGCGCCACCTTTCAGCACACGGCCGATGGTCTGCGTGGACAGCACCTGGATTGGCATGCCCACCAGCGCCAGCGCCATGATGGGCTTGCCACCCAGGGCATAGACATCGCTGATGGTGTCGGTGGCGGCCATGCGGCCAACGTCGAAAGGGTCGTCGACGATGGGCATGTAAAAAGTCGGTGGTGGCGATCAGCGCCTGCTCGTCGTTCAGTTGGTTGACAGCGGCATCGTCGCTGGTTTCGATACCCACCAGCAGTTCCTTGGGCACGGGCAGCGCGCTGGTGCCTTTCAGGATCTCGCTCAACACACCGGGTGCAATCTTGCAGCCACAACCACCGCCGTGGGACAAGGAAGTCAAGCGCGGTTCGGTGGCTGCCGGGGCGTTTTCGGTCGGGTTCATGCGCGGGTGTCGGTGTTCATGGCAAGAGCTGAGCGGACCTGGCGCTCGCTGCGGCCGGTCGCAGTGCCCTGCCCGCCGTCAAGCGGCCTGCGCCAGCATCACCGCAAACCAGCCCTGCGGATCGGTCCAGGTCTGCACACGGCCGAAGCCCGCTTCGTGAAGCAGCGCTTCGAAGTGGGGGCGGGTCCATTTGTAGGCGTTTTCGGTGTGGATGCGTTCACCGGCGGCAAAGTGGCGTTCGCCACCCGGCCACTGCACGCTGAGCGCCTGGCGCGCCTGCAGGTGCATCTCGACACGGCCGGCAGACACATCGGCATCTGCGTTGAAAAACGCCACGTGTTGCCACTGGCGCAGGTCGAAGTTGCTGCCCACCAGGCGGTTCAGGTGGCGCAGCAGATTCAGATTGAAGGCCGCGGTCACGCCCAGTGCATCGTCGTAGGCCGGCTCCAGCACAGCGGCTGGCTTGAGCAGATCAACACCGATCAAGAGCGCTCCACCTGCACTGATGTCACGTGCCTGGCGCAGCAGCTGCACGGCCGCGGGAGGCGCAAAGTTGCCGATGCTGGAACCAGGGTAGAACACCAGCGCTGGCGATTCCACCAGGCCCGCCGGCAAGGCCAGGCGGGACGAAAAGTCCAGGCCCACACCCACGGTCTGCACGGCTGGGTGCTGGCGCTGCAGCTGCACCAGGGCCTGTCGCAGGAAGTCGATCGAGATGTCCACCGCCACATACCGTTCCAGCTGGAAGGGGCCCAGCAGGCGTGCCGCCTTTTCGCAGCTGCCTGCACCCAGGTCGATCATCGTCGCGCCCGCACCCACGGCACCGTGCACGGCGTCGGTGATGGCCGCCGCGTGGGCACTGAGGATGGCCGCTTCGGTGCGTGTGGGGTAGTACTCGTCCAGCTGCGTGATGGCATCGAACAGGCGCGAACCCAGCGGGTCGTAGAAAAACTTGGGGCTGGCGTGGGCCTGTGATGCCTGCAGGCCCTGCACCGCTTCGGCGGCCAGCTGGGCGGCGTCGGGCACGTGCAACTGGATGAACCGGGTCTCGTGCATGCGCGTGTCCTGCAAGGGCTTCGGGTGGCACGCCGACCAGCAGCGCAAGAACCTGGCAACGCACCAGGCGCAGGGCCGCGAATGTAGCAGCGTTGGGCGCTTCTGTCGGTGCAGGGTCAACAAGCCGCCCCTGGGTGCGCGGGCACACGGTGGCGCCGGTGCAGAGTCTGTAGGCTGCTGCCGTCAAACCGCGACTGGAGGCCCCATGAGCCAGACTGCACGCCACCCGCCGCAACACCCCCGCCAGGGGCAGCCCAGCGCATCGCCCCTGGCTGCGCGGTACGCGCACGTCCGCCAGCAAACGCTGATGCTCGCCGCACCCCTTGGAGAGGCCGACTGCCAGGTGCAGTCCATGCCCGAGGCCAGCCCCGTGAAGTGGCACCTGGCCCACGTCACCTGGTTCTTCGAGACCTTTGTGCTGGAACGTTTTGAGGCCGACTTCAAGCCCTTCGACGCCAACTTCCGCGTGCTCTTCAACAGCTACTACCAGGGTGTGGGCGAGCAGCACCCACGTGCGCAGCGGGGGCTGGTCACGCGGCCCGACCTGGCCCGTGTGCTGGCCTACCGCCAGGCCGTGGACCAACGCATCGCCGAGCTGTTGGCCACCGCGCAGACCGGTGGACCGACCGCCGCATGTGCCCTGCTCATCGAACTGGGTATGCAGCACGAACAGCAGCATCAGGAGCTGATCCTCACCGACGTGCTGCACCTGCTGTCGTGCAACCCGCTGGCACCGGTCTACCAGCCACGCTGGCCGCTGGCGGCCGTTGCGCCACTCTCACTGCAGTGGGAGGCCCAAGCCGGAGGGTTGGTGGAGATCGGCCACCACGGCCCGGGCTTTGCGTTCGACAACGAAAGCCCGCGCCACCGCCACTGGCTGCAGCCCTACGCACTGGCCAACCGCCCGGTGAGCCACGGCGAGTGGGCGCAGTTCGTGGCCGACGGCGCCTACCGCAGCCCCCGCTGGTGGACCGCCGCCGGCTGGGACTGGGTGCGGTCTCAGCGGATCGAAGCGCCGCTGTACTGGCGGTCCAGCGACAGCGGCGAAGGCCATCGCCAGTGGCACAGCTTCACCTTGCATGGCCTGGTGCCCATCGACAGCGCCACACCCATCACCCACATCAGCTGGTTCGAAGCCGATGCCTTTGCGCGCTGGTGGTCGGCACAGCACCCGGGGCGGCCCGCGGCCCGCCTGCCCACCGAAGCCGAGTGGGAACATGCCGCAGACGCGCTGACCGCGGCGCAGTTGAACCAGGGCAATTTCATGGAGTCAGGCGCCTTGCACCCGATGCCGGCAGCCAGTGCACACGCGGGCCTGGTGCAATTGCTGGGCGACGTCTGGGAATGGACCGCCAGCAGCTACCTGCCCTACCCGGGCTTCAAGGCGGCGGAAGGTGCCGTCGGTGAATACAACGGCAAGTTCATGGTCAACCAGATGGTGCTGCGCGGCGGTTCATGTGCCACGCCGCGCAGCCACATTCGCAGCAGCTACCGCAACTTCTTTCCCACCGACACCCGCTGGCAGTTCAACGGGCTTCGCCTCGCACGCGACAACAGCTGAAAGGACCCGCGCGCCACGCGGCCAGCCGACGTTCAGGGCTTGGCCTGGGCCGGCGAGCCGGCCGCTGCCGTGCCGACGGGCGGTGCGCGGAACTTGGCTTCGCGCATCAACACGCGGTGGAAGCTGTCCGCCCTGTCGAGCCAGCTCAGGAAGGCCGGTCCTTTCAGGTTCGAGGGCTTGAAGGCACCCCGCGCCATGAAGGCCTGCCATTCCGGCAGCGCCATCACCTTTTCCAGCAGCTGGCTGTAGTAGGCCACCTGCTCGGCGGTGGCACCCGGCGTCGTGAAAATGCCGCGCATCATCAGGTACTGCACTGGCACCCCGAAAGACATGCAGGTGGGCAGGTCGGACCAGGCCTGCTGGGCCGTGATCTTGGCCGGGTATTCCAGCGGCCGGCCATCAAACACACACAGCGGCCGCAGCGCACCTTCGCGCCACAGCTTTTCACCTTCGATGGGGTTGTTGACGGTCATGTCGACCTCACCGGCGGCCAGCGCACGCGCCACGTCGCCGCCGCCCTTCAATGCCACGTAGCTGATGCGGGTGGAGGCTGCGGTTTCGAGCAGCACACTGATGATCTGGTCTTCCTGGCGGCTGCCGGTGCCGCCAAGTTTCATGCTGCCGGGTGGCCGCTTGCGCAGTTCTTCCACCAGCTCACCGCTTGTTTTGTAGGGCGAAGTGGCATTCACCCACAGCACAAACTGGTCCAAGGCCAGCATCTGCACCGGGGTGATGTCACGCCAGCTGAAGGCGGTCCCGGTGGCCAGTGGCGTGGTGAACAGGTTCGACAGCGAAATCAGCAGCACGTGCGGGTTGCCAACCGCTGCCTTGGTGTGCAACAGCCCTTCGATGCCCGAATTGCCGGACCGGTTGACCACGTTCAGTGGCTGCTGCATCAGGCCCTTGTCAGTGACCAGCTTCTGGATGAAACGGGCCATCTGGTCGGCACCGCCGCCGGTGCCGGCCGGTACCACCAGTTCGACGGGTGCCGTGGGTTGCCAGGCCTGCGCCGCGGGGGCCATGGCGCTCAGGCTCAGCGCCAGGGTCAAGCCGGCCAGACAGCGACCGCGACGCAGGCGCGTGGGCTTGACCACTGCAGAGCGAAAACGAGCGCAAGGCGTCGGGGCGGGCTGGATGGGCAGGGCAAAAACAGACGTCATGGGGTGCTCGGTTGCTAGCCCCTAGTATGGCAATCGGGGGGTGCCGAGACTGTAACCGTGCGATCACAGCGCGCCCGCTGGCAGCAACCAAGTCCAAAGCGCGCAACTCCGTCACACACGCGGCCGACGCGCCGGGGCCGAGCCGTGCTGCACACCCAGCTTCTCAGCGCGCCGCTTTGACCTCGGCCTGGATCTCTTCGAGGGTGGCCAGCTTCTGTGGCGTGGCCAGCAACGCTTGCTCGGCCATGGCAAAGGCGGGATCGATGGCCAGCGCCTGGCCAAAGGCCTGGCGAGCTTCGTCGAAGCGATTTTCGTCCAGCAGCTTCAGGCCGTTGGCAAACTGGGCGTAGGCGGCCCAGCTTTTGGTGTGCACACGGTTCACCGCGGGTGGGATGTCGCGGATGTCCATGGCCTGCAGGATGCCGTGCACCACCCTTTTTTGCAGCTCGAAGAACTCAAGCTGCCGGCCTTCGGCCTGCTGCACGCCCAGCACGCGGCCGGCCATCACATCGGACACCGCGGTGTTGATGCGGTAACGGCCCGAACCCGGCCCGGCAGGCCCGGCTTCGTTGTAGACCGAACCCGCGATGACCGTGCCCGCACCCAGCAGGCGAGCCGGCGCGGCCACCGTGGCCGGGTCCACCAGCGGGCTGGCCGCGAGCTTGAGCTCCTGCACCAGCGTGTCCACCTTCTCACGTTCCAGCAGCGTCAGGCCGGGCACCTGCGACAGGTCGGTGGTGATCATCGCCATCACGGCGCGGTTGAAGGGTGCGCTGCCGGTTGCGGCGCCCGAGGGCCCCTGGTTGGCCAGCGGGAACAGTGCCACGTGCAAGCGGTCGGTGACGGTGTGAGGCGCGGCCTGCTCGCGCAAGGCGACGCGGCGCGCGAAACGTCGGGCCGCCTCGCGGTCCAGCAGCGTCAGGTAACCACGCACGGCTTTTGTGCGCGCCAGGTGCACCGGCGCGACGCGCGCCAGCTCGCGCCAGGCCACGATGGCACCGTCCACGTCGTTGGCCAGCAGCGCCACGGCGCCCTGTTGGTAGAGCTGCTCAGTGCGGGCCTGCCCGGCGGGGTCCACCGGCTTCTTGGCCGACTGCGTGTGCAACTGCCGGCTTTGCCAGCTTTGCCAGCTGTCACGCCAGCTGGCGCAGCCCGACAGCCACAGTGCACCCAGCGCCAACACCATCAGCATCAGCCTGCGGGTCTGAAATGCGGTTTTCATGTGAGCTCAGCCCATGCCGTTGTCGGCGTGCAATTGGTACCCTGGCCGCGTGGCCAGCCGCGCCTGCCAGTTGGCCACGGCCGCCAGCGGCGGGCGTTCGATGGGCGCCAGTTGCCAGCGGCAGGCCGACAGGCCCAGCACGATGTCGGCCAGCGTGAACTTCTCGCCCGCCACGAAGGCACCGCTGCGCGCCAGTTGATCGTCAAGGATGCGCATGTGGCGGTTCCAGCTGGCCACGCTGTTCTGCATCTCGGTTTTGTTGTCGTAGCGTGGGTCCTGCCGCACCAGCGCCATGAAGATGTAGCGCCAGGCGTTGTTCAGTTCGGTGGCCTGCCAGTCCATCCATTGCTCCACCAGCGCCCGTTTGCGCGGTGCGGTGGGCAGCAGGTCGGTGCGTTGTTCGCGTGCCGCCAGGTAGCGGCAGATGCTGTTGCTTTCCCACAGCGTGAAGTCGCCGTCACGCAACACCGGCACCAGGCCGTTGGGGTTGAGCGCCAGAAACGCCGGCAGCTGGGTGTCGCGGTGGCCGCTGCCCCAGGGCTGCAGGTCCACCGGCAGGTCCAGTTCCGCGCACAGCCAGAGCACTTTGCGCACGTTGATCGACGTGGGCTTGCCCAGCAGCGTGATCATGTCAGTACCGCCCGGCCGTTCCGAAGGTACTGACCACCCTCTCGGGGGGCAGCGAACGCAGTGAGCGTGGGGGTTTCATGACAGGATCGTCGGGTCGAAGTTGGCCCCGCACAGCACGAGTGCGATGCGCTCGTCGGGCTGCGGCTGCACGGCGCCACAACGCAGCGCGGCCAGCGGCAGCGCCGCGGCGGGTTCCACGGCCAACCGCAGTTCGGTCCAGAGCAGCCGCTGCGCCTGCACGATGGCGGCTTCGGGCAGCAGGTGCGACGCGGCCACATGCTGCTGGCAGATGGGCCAGGCGATCTGGCCGATGCGGCGTGCACCCAGCGCGTCCGCGGCCAGGCCGCCGACGGCCACGTCCACCGGCTCGCCCGCGGCCCACGCCGCATGCAGCGTGGGCGAACCCACGGGCTCCAGCGCTTCGACCCGGCAGCGGCCTTCGAACCACGCCGCCACGCCTGCAATCAGGCCACCACCGCCCACGCTGACCAGCACGCGGCTGGGCAGGCCGGCATCGGCTTCGATCTCGGCTGCCAGCGTGCCGGCGCCCACCACCACTTCGACCTGGTCGTAGGCGTGCATCAGCAGCGCGCCGCTTTGCTGCTGGCGCGCCAGGCAGGCCGCCAGCGCGTCGCTGTAGGCGGCACCTCCCACCACCACGGTGGCCTGCAGCGCAGCCAGCGCCTGGCGCTTGGCGGGGCTGGACAGTTCGGGCAGGAAAACTTCACAGGGCACGCCCAGCGCACGTGCGGCGCAGGCCACTGCAATGCCGGCGTTGCCGCCCGATGCGATGACCACACCCGCCGCCGGAATCGGCAGCGACAGCATGCGGTTGAACATGCCACGGGCCTTGAAGCTGCCGCCCAGCTGCAGGTGTTCGAGCTTCAGCCACAGCTCGGCGCAGTTCACGCCCAGCGCTGCGCCGGGCAAGCGCAGCAGCGGGGTGTGGCGCACATGGCCGGCGATGCGCTGCCGGGCCGCGCGGATGGCGTGGGGGCCGACAGAAGCGGCGTCAAGGTTCATGGCCTCATCGTAGCGGCTACAGTGGCTGCATGACACAAGCTTCCCCCGACACCCTGGCCTGGGCGCAGCGCCTGGTGCAAATGGACACCCGCAGCGACCAGAGCAACCTGCAGCTCATCGAGTGCATCGCCGACCACCTGCGCAGCCTGAACGTGCCGCTGCGCCTGAGCTGGGACGACAGCCGCCAAAAGGCCAACCTGTTTGCCACCCTGGGCACCGGCAAACCCGACGGCCTGGTGCTGTCGGGCCACACCGACACCGTGCCCTGGGACGGCCAGGCCTGGAGCGCCGACCCGCTGTCGGGCGAAGTGAAAAACGGCCGCCTGTACGGCCGCGGCAGCGCCGACATGAAAGGCTGGATCGGCCTGGTCGTCGCGCACACCCGGGCCTGGCTCGAAGCCGACCTGCCACACGCCCTGCACTACGCCTTCAGCTACGACGAAGAAGTGGGTGGCTTCGGTGTCATGAACCTGATTGCCGACCTGCGCGAGGCCGGCATCGCGCCCGCGCTGTGCATCGTCGGCGAACCCACCGACATGGTGCCGGCCATCGCACACAAGGGTGTGCACCGCTGGCGCTGTTGCGTGCGGGGCAAGGCGGCCCACTCGTCACAGACACCGATGGCCGTGAATGCCGTGGAGGCCGCCGCCCGCGTGGTGGCCCACATCGCCGGCATCGGCGAAGACCTGCGCCAGAACGAGCCGCGCCAGACCGGCTTCGACGTGCCCTACAGCACCAGCGCCGTCTGCCGCTTCGAAGGCGGCATTGCCGACAACGTGGTGCCCGAAGAGTGCCGCTTCAACTACGAGTTCCGCGACCTGCCCGGCAGCGACGCCGCCGCGATGCAGCAGCGGGTGGTGGACTACGCCAACACGCTGGAACCGGCGATGCAGGCGGTGGAAGCCAGCAGCGGTTTCACCTTCGAGTCCTTTGCCTCGATGCCGGCCTTCCAGGCCCGGCCCGACGAAGCCGCGGTGCAACTGGCGCAACGCCTGGTGGGCAGCCGCGAGACCACGCTGGTGGCCTTTGGCACCGAAGCCGGCCTCTTTCAGCGCGCCGGCATGTCCACCGTGGTCTGCGGCCCGGGTTCCATCCAGCAGGCGCACCAGGCCGATGAATACGTGAGCCTGGAGCAGTTGGCCAGGGCCGAAGCCTTCCTGCGCGGGCTGGCAGCGCCGCCGCGCTGAGCGTCAAGCGGCGATCAAGTGATCGGGCGCTCGGCCCGACTGCCACTGCGCCCACATGCGCGCCAGCAGCGCTTCGAATTCGCGTGTGTACCGCGAGCTGTCGAACAACCGCAGCGTGTTGCGCTGTTCGTTCAGCTGCCGCTTGTAGCCGGCGGCCAGGTCGGGCTCGAGCGCCAGCGCTTGAATGGCGCAGCGGTATTCTTCGACGCTGCCAAAAGCCAGCTCGGCCATGCCCGCGGCATTCAGCACGCTGGCCGCCACACGCGATGCAAAGCTGTTGCCATACAAGGTGACCACCGGCACCCCGGCCCACAGCGCATCGGCCGCCGTGGTGTGGGCGTTGTAGGGCCAGGTGTCGACAAACACGTCGGCCAATGCCAGGCGCGAAAAGTGGTCGGCATAGGACACCACCTTCGCAAGAACGATGCGATCGGCGTCCACACCCCGCAGCTGCGCTTCACGCCGCACGTTGTCGTGCAGTTGCGGGTTGGTTTCTTTCAGCCACAGCACCGCATTGGGCACTTCCCGCATCACCTGGCACCAGGAGTCGAAGGCCTCGGGCAGGATCTTGTACGTGTGGTTGAAGGCGCACATCACGAACGCCACTTCGGGCAGCCCGGCCTGGGCACGTGACATGGGCTGCGGCAGCGGCCGCCAGCGGCCGTTGGGCTGGAAGGTCAGCGGCATCTGCGCCAGCTTTTCGCTGAAGTGCGGCGCCAGGTCGGTGGGCGTGACCAGCGGGTCGCCGATCAGGTAGTCGATGAAGTTGGCGCCGGTGCTGCCCGGGTAACCCAGGAAGCTGACCTGCACCGGCGCGGGTCGCGCGGCCAGCACACCCAGGCGGTGGCCGCGTGTGTGGCCCATCAGGTCGATCAGGATGTCGATGCCGTCGGCGCGCACCTGGGCCGCGGCCTGGCCGTCGCTGCTGCCACGCAGGTCGACAAACCGGTCGGCGGCGGCCTCGACACGGCGGCGCAGCGGCGACGCGTCGTCGGGGCCGCTGCTGTACAGCACCACCTCGAAACGCTGGCGGTCGATCTGCTCCAGCAGTTCCACCAGCAATTGCGACACCGGGTGTTCGCGGAAGTCGTAGGACAGCCAGCCGATGCGCGGCTTGCGGCCGGCAGGCAGCGCTCGCTCTTGCGGCCGCACGGCCGGCAGTGGCGTGGCGTTCCAGGCCACGGCAGCGGCTTCGCCTTGTGCGGCCACCAGGTGGAGCGCCGGGTCCAGCGGCAGCGACAGCAGGCCAAAGACGGCGGCCACCCGCGCCATGCCGGGTGGGCTGCTGACCAGTTCTTCGGCGATGCGGTCGATGTCGACCTGCAGGTCGCCCCAGTCGCACAGATGGCGCTTTTCAAAGGACAGGTGGCTCAGCGCTTCCAGGTTGCCCGGGTCCAGTGCCAGCACGGTTTTCATGCATTCGACGGCTTCGCGCTTCAAGCCCAGGTCGCGGCAGGCGTCGGCCAGCAGCGCATGGCCACGCAGCAGGTGCGGCTTGACGGCCAGCGCGCGCAGCAAAACGTCCATCGACTCGCGCGGGCGGTGCAGCGACTGCAGCATCGCAGCCTGCTGCACCATCGCTTCGGGTTCCAGCGCGCCGGTGGCCTCGAGCTGCGCAAAGATTTCGATGCTTTCGCCGTAGCGGTGCTGGCTGGCCAGGCTGTCGCCCAGCACCTGCAGCGCCAGGCGGTCATCGGGCTGCAGCTTCAGCGCGCGGCGGGCGGCAGCTTCGGCCCGGTCAGGCGCGCCGGCCTGGCGCTCGGCATTGGCCAGGTTCACCCAGTACAGGGCATCCTTGGGCGCCAGGTGCGTGGCGCGCGTGAAGGCCTTGGCGGCGCCGGCCCAGTCGCGCTGGCTCATCAACTGCAGGCCCTGGCGCCAATGGGGGTGGCCGGCGTTGAAGCGCTTCGGCGTGGCGGCGGGCAGGCGTGATGCCGTCGGCAGCGGGGCCAGGGGCGAACGCAGGGGAAGTTGGGCTTGGCTGCTGATCATGGTGTCAGGCGGTGGCGGTGTCATGGGCAGGGGCAGCATCGACATGCAAAGGGCTGGCAGACGGGCTGACCTCGACCCGCAACGGCTTGAAGGCGTTCAGGTTCAGGCTGATCGGCACACCGGCCACCACCATGTCGCTGGTGTCGTGGAACAAACCGTGGCGCGGCACCCGCTGCAACTGCTCAAAGCCGGCGCTCTGCAGGTAGCCGGCCAGGAAGTCCTGGTTCAGGCCCACCAGGTGGTAGTCGTGGGCGTCGACGTGGCCGCCGAAAATCATGCGCATGACCTGGAAGCGCTGGTTCACGTCGAGCTTGTGGCGCTGCAGCAGCAGGTGCGCCAGCACATCGATGTCAGGCACGCTCAGGCGCAGCACACCACCCGGGGCCAGCACACGGTGCCACTCGCGCAGCGCCGTCATCAGCGCGTCCTTGTAGTCGAAGTGTTCCAGCACGTGCGAGGCATAAACCTCGGCAAAGCTGCCGTCGGCAAACTGGCCCAGGTCGATGGCATTGCCCTGGTGGTCGACCAGCGGACCGGGGTTGACGTCCAGGATCTCCCAGCCGTCGCGGCGCTGCTTGCCGCCAATGTGAAGTCTGCGTTGCATGGTGTGTGGCCCTGGCTCTGGAAGTGCAAGCTGGTGTGTCCGGTGCTTCAAGGACGGAACGCCCGGGCTGTCGATGATCGGGCGCCCTTCGGCACTGCAGGCGCGGAATTGAGGGCGCGAATCGGCGCATTTCCGACCCACCCGCCGGGTCAATCTGCGCAAAGGCCTAAAGGTTTGGCTGGGCGCGACGAAAACGGCTTCAACGTGCCTGCAAGAGCAGGTACGGGGTCCGGACCGAAACGGGCCGCGGGGTCGCCACCAACTACCAGGGGCGGCGACACCGACGGCAGCGACAGGCCGGGCGAGTTCCCAGCGTGAGCGCACTGAACCGCGTGAGCAAAGGGAGTTGCAAGGCAGTCGCCGCGTGTCTTGAACACAAGGCGGGCGGCGCTTGCCAGGCATTTGCCTGTGGTCACTAACCCGATTGGAGAATTTCCATGGCCCAAACGATCAATACCAACCTGGTGTCACTGAATGCACAGCGCAACCTGACGACGAGTCAGTCGACGCTGGCCACCTCGATGCAACGGCTGTCTTCCGGCCTGCGTGTCAACAGCGCCAAGGACGATGCCGCCGGCTTGGCGATTGCCGAACGCATGAATTCGCAAGTGCGTGGCATGAACGTCGCCATGCGCAACGCCAACGACGCCATCTCGCTGTCGCAGACGGCAGAAGGCGCGCTCGGCAAGGTCGGCGACCTGTTCCAGCGCATGCGGGAACTGGCGGTGCAATCGGCCAACGGCACCAACACCGACGCCGACCGCGTGAGCCTGAACGAAGAGTTCGTGCAACTGGCCCAGGAAGCCACACGGACCCTGGGTGGCACGCAGTTCAACGGCCAGAACATCCTGGCCACGACCAATGACGCCACCTTCCAGATCGGTGCCAACAACACCACCGACCTGGACCGCATCACGGTGGCGGCCTTCGACTGGGGCGCCAACACCGACATCAACCCGCTGCTGGGCACCGCCGTCATCACCGGCACCGACGTGCCGACGGTGCAGATCACCGACATCGCCACCTCGCAGTCGGCGCTGTCGGCCATCGACACCGCGATCAACGCCGTCAACAGCCAGCGTGCCGAGTACGGTGCGGTGCAGAACCGTTTCGAAAACGTGGTCTCCAACCTGATGATGTCGGCCGAGAACCAGAGCGCCGCGCGCAGCCGCATCATGGACGCGGACTACGCCAGCGAAACGGCCAACCTGTCGCGGGCCAGCATCCTGCAGCAGGCCGGCAACGCGATGGTGGCGCAGGCCAACCAGCTGCCACAGCAGGTGCTGGCGCTGTTGCGGTAAGCCACAGGTTTTGCCCCCCCTTTCCCGCCCTGCGGGAGAGGGCGCAAGTCAATGAGCCCACCCTCACCGGTGGGCTCTTTTTCATGGGTCGGCAACACTTCCACGGCATTGAATTGGCGTCCCAAACCCGGCCTTATCAAGCGACCCTGCACCCGGCAACGGCCGTAATCTTCACCACAGCGTTTCGGTTCCTCGGCAGGACGAATCGCCCCCCGAACCGACTGCCGAACATTCAGGAGAGCCGCCGTGCCCCAAACGATCAACACCAACCTCGTGTCGCTCAATGCCCAGCGCAACCTGAGCACGAGCCAAAGCCAACTGTCCACATCCATGCAACGCCTGTCATCGGGCTTGCGGGTCAACAGCGCCAAGGACGACGCTGCCGGCCTGGCCATCGCCGAACGCATGCACACCCAGGTGCGTGGCATGAACGTCGCCATGCGCAATGCCAACGACGGCATCTCGATGGCGCAGGTGGGTGAAGGCGCCCTTGGCAAGGTCAGCGACCTCTTCCAGCGCATGCGCGAGCTGGCCATCCAGTCGGCCAACGGCACCAACACCGACGCTGACCGCATCAGCCTGAACGAAGAATTCGTGCAGCTGGCTCAGGAAGCCACCCGCACACTGGGGGGCACGCAGTTCAACGGCCAGAACATCCTGGCCACGACCAACAACTCGATCTTCCAGATCGGCGCCAACAACACCACCGACATCGACCAGCTCACGGTCACGTCCTTCGACTGGGGTGCCAATACCGACATCAACCCGCTGCTGGGCACCGCCGTGATCAGCGGCACCGACGTGCCGCCGGTGCAGGTGACCGACATCGCCACGTCGCAGGCCGCCATCTCGGCCATCGACGCCGCGATCAATGCCGTCAACAGCCAGCGCGCGGAATTCGGCGCGGTGCAGAACCGCTTCGAAAACGTGGTCTCGACCTTGATGGTGGCCGCCGAGAACCAGAGCGCCGCCCGCAGCCGCATCATGGACGCCGACTACGCAGCCGAAACGGCCAACATGTCGCGCGCGCAGATCCTGCAGCAGGCCGGCAACGCGATGGTGGCGCAGGCCAACCAGCTGCCCCAGCAGGTGCTGAGCCTGCTGCAGCGTTAGGTGAAAAGTTGAGCACCTGCTGCTCCTGATGCACAGGTGCTGAGCCTGCTGCAGCGCTGAACGCACAAGAGCAAGCCGACACAAGCCGAAACAAGCCGCCGCTCGCCGCCCTCAAGTCGGGGCGGCCAGCGGTCGATAAAGGGCTGAGGAGGGTGGTCACCGGCCACCCCACCAGCCCTTTGTTCATTGGCGGGCGCTGCGGCGCCGGCCCAGGAGATTTGCCATGCCCGCCATCCAATCCCTCGGCATCGGCAGCGGCGTGGACATCAACAGCATGGTCACGCAACTGGTGGCGCTGGAAAGCCGCCCGCTGGTGCAGATGCAGGCGGCCGCCAGGGCGCTGCAGACCCAGGTGTCCTCGTACGGCCAACTCAGCAGCCTGTTCGGTGCGCTGCAATCCGCCGCCAGCAAACTGACGGGCACGTCGATGTGGTCGCAGGCAAAAGCCAGCAGCAGCAACGAGTCGGTGGTGTCCGTCGTCGGCGGCTCGACCGCCGCCACGGGCAGCTACGCCGTCAGCGTGCAGGCACTGGCCACCAACCAGACGGTGGTCACCGCCAGTTCTTTCGGTGCCGCCACCGACCTGGTGGGCAGCGGCACCTTCACCATCGACATCGGCAGCTGGGACACGCCGCCGATGAACTTCGTGCCGCAGGTGGGCCGCGCACCGGTGTCGGTGGACATCACGGCCGGCGACACCCTGCAGACCCTGCGCGACAAGATCAACGGCCTGGGTGCCGGTGTCACCGCTGCCATCGTCACCGACAGCAGCGGCGCGCGGCTGTCGCTGCGCAGCACCGAGACCGGACAGGAAAACGGCTTCCGTGTGCAGGTCGCCGACGACGACGGCAATGACACCGACACCGGCGGCCTTTCGCGATTTGCCTTCGACCCTGCTTCGGGCACCACGCTGATGGAGCAGAAGGTGGCTGCGGCCAATGCCCGCGCCACCGTCAACAACATCGCCGTCGAGTCGGCCTCCAACGAAATGGGCTCGGTCATCGAAGGGCTGACGCTGCGCTTGCGCAAGGTCAGCGCCGACCCGGTGGACATAGCCGTCAGCAGCGACCGCGAGTCCATCAAGACCTCCATCCAGGGGTTTGCCGATGCGTACAACGCGCTCAACAAACTGATCTCCGACCAGACCAAGTACGACCCCGGCAGCAAGGTGGGCGGACCCCTGCAGGGCGACAGCGCAGCCACCGGGCTGCAGCGCCAGCTGCGCAACCTGCTCAACGTGGGCTCGGGCGCGTCGACGGTGTTCCCGCGTCTGTCCGACGTGGGGCTGGAGCTGCAACGCGACGGCTCGATCCGGGTCGACGCGGCCAAGCTCGACAGCGCCACCGGCAACCTGCCCGAGCTGAAAAAGGCCTTTGCCAACAGCGACCCGGGCAACGCCAGCAACGACGGTTTTGCACGCCGCTACGCCCGACTTGCCGATCAGGTGCTGGGGCTGGACGGCAGCCTGACCACCCGCACCGAAGGCCTGCGCAAGCGCATCACCAAGAACACCGACGACCAGGCGCGTGTGGAGGACCGCATCCAACGGTTCCAGGCCCGCCTGGTGGCGCAGTACACCGCGATGGACGTGAACCTGTCGCGCTTGAACGCGCTGTCCAGCTATGTCAACCAGACGCTGGCGTCGCTGAACAACAGCAACAGCAATCGCTAGCAGCTGAGACGTTCAGGCCACTCAAGTGGCCACCCGGGGGGGCCGATAACCAGAGCATCTGCAGCCCAACAGCGACACCCCCCACCGATGTTCGCCAGCACCTTTCCCCAACGTTCCCCCGGCCGCGCCCTGCACGGCGGCCTGTACCAGCAAGTGGGGGTCGAAACCCGGCTCTCGGGCGCCAATCCGCACCAGCTGGTGGCCATGCTCTTCGACGGTTTCATGGAAGCCGTGGCACAAGGCCGCGGCGCCATGCGCAGCGGTGACCGCCTGGCCAAGGGCATGGCCCTGGGCCGCGCGGTGCGCATCGTGGAAGAGGGCCTGCGTGCCGGCCTGGACATGAAGGCCGGCGGTTCGCTGGCCCGGGACCTGGGCGAGCTCTACACCTACCTGAGCATGCGCCTGACGATGGCCAATCTGCGCGACGACGAAGCCGCGCTCGACGAGTGCCAGCGGCTGATGCTGCCGCTGCAAGAAGCCTGGACAGCCATCGCGCCTGGCTCCGAGGCGGTGCGCTGATGTCCGCTTCCAGACAGTCCCCCACGCCCTTCAAACCCGCGGCCAACCGAGGCACCCAGATGGACCCGCAATTGCTCAGTTACTACGAAGCCATCGAACGTGCCAGCGTCGACATGCTGTCCGCCGCACGTGCCGGCAACTGGGACGAGGTCGTCAAGCTCGAAGGCGCCTGTGTGCTGCTCATCAGCCAGCTCAAACACGCGGCCCAGGAGCCGGGCGAAGACAAGGCCCAGGCCAGCGCGCAAGCCCAGGAAGCGGCGCGTGTGAAGTCTCGCATCATGCAGCGCATCCTGGTCAACGACGCCGAGATCCGCCACCTGGCCGAGCCCTGGCTGCAGGACCTTGACGACACACTCGCCGGCCGCCGCCAGACGCTGCACTGACCGGGTGTCCTGATGTTCCAAGACACCCGTCCGGCCGACCTGGACGCCGCAGGCGGCGAAGACATCTGGGCGCCGTTTCGTGTGGCGCACCCGCAGGAGCGCCTGGCGCTGTTGCGCCAGCTGCGCGACGGCCAGACACCGGTGATGCTGAACAGCCCCGACGGCGTGGTGTTCACCACCACGCTGTGGTCGGTGGATGGCGCGCAGTCGCGCCTGAGCTTCAGCGCCGACCCTGGCCTGCCCGCGCTCAACCGCCTGGTCGAAGCCGACGAAGCCGTGGCGGTGGCCTACATGGACAGCGTCAAGCTGCAGTTCGACCTGCTCGGCTTCGTGCTTGTCAGTGGCGCCCAGGCCTGCACCTTGCAGAGTGCCCTGCCGCAGGCGGTCTACCGCTTCCAGCGCCGCCACGCCTACCGCGTGCGCACCCAGGAACGGCAGGCCCCCACGGCGCGCCTGCGCCACCCTTCCATGCCCGACATGCAACTGGCGCTGCGTGTGCTGGACGTCAGCATCGGCGGCTGTGCCCTGTGGCTGCCGCGCGACGTGCCGCCGCTGCAGGCCGGCACCCGCCTCGCCGACGTGGCGCTGTCGCTGGACGCCGACACACGCTTCGTGGCAACGGTGCAGATGCAGCACGTCACGGCGCTCGGCAAAGGCGACAACGGCGTGCGGCTGGGATGTGAGTGGCAGAACCTGGGTGGTGCAGCCGAACGTGTGCTGCAACGCTGGATCGACCAGATGCAGAAGCGGCGGCGATTGCTGTCGCTGGACTGAACGGCACCCCACCGCATCATGTGCAACCTGCATCCGTTCCGGCAGCTTCTGGCACATCGCGGCGCGTGGGGTTTCACGCTGCTCGAATGCCTGATGGTGTTGGCGGTGGTGGCCATCCTGGCCGCGCTGGCCCTGCCCGGGCTGCGTGGCCAGGAACTGCGGGCCGGGCGGCTGGACGCGGTGGCAGCCTTGACCCGCGTGCAGATCGAACAGGAAAAGTACCGCAGCGCACATGGCCTGTACGCCGGTGAACTGCAGGCGCTGGTGGGCACGTCGGCGATGAGTCCACAAGGCCACTACAGCGTCAGCCTGGCGGTCCAGGGCGGCGAAGCCTACTTGGCCACGGCCAGTGCACGTGGGGCGCAGAAGCAGGACCCCGGCTGTGCCACCCTCACCCTTCAGGTCAAGCTGGGCTTTGCCCAGACCGGCCCGGACGCCACGTGCTGGCTGCGATGAAAACCCGCCAGCGACGCGGCCTGACCTTGCTGGAGCTGGCCATTGCCATGGCCATCCTGACGCTGCTGGCTGCCGTGGCCCTGCCCAGCCTGGGCACGCAGCTCGAACAGCGCCGCCTGCACGCGGCTGCCGAAGCCCTGGCATCGGACCTGGGCGAAGCCCGCTTCGAAGCCGCACGCCGGGGCCAGCCGGTGCACCTGGTGGTGCAAAACGGCAGCCACTGGTGCTGGGCCCTGGCCACCCATCCCGGCTGCCCCTGCGGCCAGCGCCAGGCCTGTGAACTGCGCAGCGCCACACCCGCCGATCACGCCGGTGTGCAGCAGCTGCAGGGCCAGGCCATCGAACTCAATGCCACCGGCTCGGCGCAGAACCTGGGCCAGGCGACGCTGGAGTCCCGCCGCGGCTCGCGGCTGCGGGTGCAGATGCAGGCACTGGGCAGGCCGCGCATCTGCACCGAACTGGGCCCTTCCGTGCGCTACCCGACATGCTGAAAACGCTGAACTGGAAAGACACGCCCTGGCAAGGTCCGCTGGCCTGGCTGCTGGCGGGGGGTCTTGCGCTGCTGCTGGTCAGCCTGGCCATCCAGCGCCTGGCCGACCGCCACCTGGCCGCCGACGCTGAAAGGCTGGCCGTCGGCTGGGGCCAGCAACTCGGCCGCGCCGTGCCCGACTTCGATCGGCTCTTCCTGGGTGAACTGCCCGGCCCGCAGGCCCAGGAACGCCTGGGCGCCTTGCGCGGCACTGCCGGTCTGCTGCACTTCAAGCTCTACGACCGAGAAGGCCGGCTGCTGTTGGCCTCGGAATCGATGGGCACCGCGCCACGCGAGGCCGACACCGACCCCGCCAGCCGTGCACTGGCCTGGCAAGTGGCCAAGGACGAACGCCCGGCCACGCAGTTGCTGCACGGCAGTGACGCTTCACAGCCTGCCATCTACAGCCGCGCCTGGGTGCCGGCCCGGCTGGGGCAGCAGGTGGTGGGAGTGGTGGAAGTCGTGGTCGACCAGACCCAGCTGGCCCACACCACCGCCACCTCGTTTCAACGTGCCGCCGGCGTTGCCGTGGCCGCGATGCTGTTGTGCATGGCTGCCGCCGCCGCGCTGATGCGCCACCGCGCCGGGCGTGAGAAACACGTGCTGGACCGCGTCAGCTACCTGGCCGAACACGACGTGCTGACCGGTGCGCTGAGCCACGGTCCTTTCAACCAGCGCCTGCAGCGGGCCTGTGCCCAGGCCTTGCCACCCGGCAAGGCCGCGGCCGCCGGCGAAACACCCCGTGGGCTGGCGGTCATCTGCATCGACCTGGACGGTTTTTGCGAGGTCAACGAAAGGCACGGCCACAGCATCGGTGACGAGCTGCTGCGCCGCACCGGCCAGCGCCTGCAGGGTGTGCTGCGGGGCGCCGACCTGCTGACCCGCCTGGCAGGTGACCGCTTCGGCATCCTGCAGCTCGGTGCGGCCGACAGCCCTTCGGTGACGGCCCTCGTCGAGCGCATCGTCGACAGCCTGGCGCAGCCCCACCAGTTGCCGGGCCTGGCCGACCCGGTGCGTGTCAGCGCCTGTGTCGGCGCGGCCCTGCACGGCGTGGACGGTGAAGACGCCGACACCCTGCTGCACAACGCCGAGATGGCCTTGCTGCGTGCCAAGGCCAGCGGTCGTGGTGCTTGGAGCTTTTACGACGCTTCGCTGGACCGCACGCTGCAGGAACGCCGCGCCTTGGCCGCCGACCTGCGGGTGGCCCTGCAGCACGGGCGACTGAAGCTGCACTTCCAGCCCGTCTACGCCGGTGACGGCAGCACCTTGAAGGGTTACGAAGCCCTGGCGCGCTGGCTCCACCCCACACGCGGCAACGTGCCGCCGGCCAGCTTCATTCCGGTGGCCGAAGACACCGGCCAGATCGAAGCCCTGGGCCGCTGGGTGCTGCAGACGGCCTGTGCCGAAGCCGCCACCTGGCCGGCGCCGCTGGCGGTGGCGGTGAACCTGTCCACGGCCCAGTTCCACCGTGGCCAGGCCATCGTCAACGAAGTGCGCCAGGCGCTGCTAGACAGTGGCCTGCAGGCCGAGCGGCTGGAACTGGAGATCACCGAAAGCCTGCTGATGCAGCACACCGAACAGGTGCTGGCCACGCTGCACGCGCTGCGTGGCCTGGGTGTGCGCATCGCGATGGACGACTTCGGCACCGGGTACTCCAGCCTCGCCTACCTGTGGCGCTTCCCCTTCGACAAGCTCAAGATCGACCGCGCCTTCACCCAGGGCCTGGGCGGCGACCCGCGGGTCGACGTCATCGTGCGGTCCATCGTGCGCCTGGCACATTCCCTGTCGATCCGGGTCAACGCCGAAGGTGTCGAAACCGAACACCAGCGCGACGCCCTGCGGCGGCTGGGCTGCGACGAGTTGCAGGGCTACCTGCTGGGCCGGCCGGCGCCATGCGAGCGGCTGACCCACCTGGAGTCAGAAGTGGTCGGTGTCGTCGTGCCGGACGTGGTGCTGGCCTGAGCCCGGGAGACGCCCGGGATTTGACCCCCTCTCCCGCCCTGCGGGAGAGGGAGCAGGACTTCTAAACCTGCATGTTCATGATGTCGCTGTAGGCCTGCACCAAGCGGTTGCGCACCTGCAAAGTGGCCTGAAACCCGATCTGCGCCTTCTGCATCGCCACCATCGTCTCTTCCACGCTGACGGCCGGGTTGTCCAGCGCCACTTCGCGCTGCAGCCGGCTGGCTTCGAACTGGGTCTGGCTCACGTCCTTCAGCGCGTCGGCCATCGCGGCACGAAAGCCGCCACCCACGGCGCTGGCGCCGTCGGTGCGGGGCATGCCGTCAGGGCGCAGCCCGGCGCGGGCCACGGCGGCATGGAAGTCGAAGCTCTGGATGCGCATGTCGCTCATGGGTTGACCTCGGACGTCGGCGCCGGCCCCAGAGGGGCCAGGCAGGCCAATGACACGGTTTGCACTGTAGGCCAAGGGTCGGTTCGCCCAGGGTCCGATCAGGCGCCTGTTTGCCCGCTTTCTCGCGCTGAAGTTTTGGCGGCGGCCGGCCAACATTGCAGCCAAGAACCGGACGCTTCGCCCCCTTCGCCACACCACCCATGGACAACGCCGTCACCACGACCGCCACCCACACGAACCTGATCCCGCTGGTGCCCGCCACGCCGGGCCTGGGCCAGCGCTGGCAACGATTGCCTGCACGCACCCAGCTGGGCGCCGTGCTGGGCCTGGCCGCGCTGGTGGCGGTGCTGGTGCTGATGTTCGGCAGCGCCCGCGACGCCGACTACCGCGTGCTGTTCCCGAACCTGAGCGACAAGGACGGCGGAGCCGTCATCGAACGCCTGACGCAGATGAACGTGCCCTACCGTTTTGCCGAAGGCGGTTCCACGCTGATGGTGCCGGCCGGCCGGGTGCATGAACTGCGCATGAAGCTGGCATCGGCCGGCCTGCCGTCGGGCGCCGGTTCGGGCAGCTCGGGTTACGAGCTGCTGGACAAGAACAACTTCGGCCAGACCCAGGGCCAGGAGCGCATGAAGATGCAGCGCGCCATCGAAGGCGAGCTGACGACCACCATCCAGGCGCTGGAGTCGGTGAAGTCGGCCCGGGTGCACCTGGCGCTGCCGCAGATGAACGGCTTTTTCCGCGAACAGCAGAAGCCTTCGGCCTCGGTCGTGCTGACCCTGCACGGCGGCCGCACGCTGGAACGTGCGCAGGTGGCCGGCATCGTGAAACTGGTCTCGGGCAGCGTGCCCGAACTGACACCCAAGGCGGTGAGCGTGGTGGACAGCACCGGTGCGCTGCTGTCGGGCCCCGGCGACGACGAAGCCACGCACGGCCTGGACAGCCAGCAGCTGCAGTACCGCCGCGAAATCGAAGCCGGCCACCACAAGCGGGTGCTGGCGTTGCTGGAACCGGTGGTGGGCCGTGACAACGTGCGTGCCAGCATCACCGCCGACATCGACTTCAGCCAGGTCATGCAGACTGCCGAAGCCTACGGCCCCAACCAGGGCGCCGAGGCCAAGACCGCGATCCGTGAGCAGCGCAGCGAAGAGTCCAGCCAGCCGGGCGGTGCCAACGCAGGCGGCGTGCCCGGCGCGCTGGCCAACCAGCCGCCGGTGCCGGCGCAGGCCCCGATCAACGGCGCGGCGCAGCCGCTGCAAGGCGCGCAAGGCGCAGCCGGTGGCAATGCCACGCGGCGCGACAACGCCACCCGTTTCGAGGTCGACAAAACCGTCACCGTGACCAAGGCCGCCGTGGGCAATGTGCGCCGCCTGAACGCCGCTGTTGTGGTGAACCACCGCACCAGCACCGACAACAAGGGCAAGACCACGACCGTGCCTCTGAGTGAAAAGGACATCGAACAACTCACGGCCCTGGTGCAACAAGGCATCGGCTTCAATGCCGAACGGGGTGACGTGGTGAAGATCGTCAACGCCCCCTTTCGCGTCGAAACCCCGCCGATGGCCGAAGAAGCCCCGCTGTGGAAACAGGACTGGCTGCTGGACCTGCTGCGCAGCGCGCTGGCGCCGCTGGCGCTGGCGCTGGTGGCGCTGGTCATCGTCTTCAAGCTCATCAAACCCGCGCTCAGCACGATGCTGGCACCGCCGCCGGCCCCCGAACCGGGCACCCAGCTCAGTGAAGTCGTGGGCGGCCCCGCAGCGCCCGAAGAAAAGATCGTGCTGCCGGCGCTGGCAGCGCCGCTGCACGGCAGCCGCGTGGAAGCCGCCCGTGTGATGGCCAAACAGAACCCGGCGGCGGTGGCCAACATCGTGCGTGGCTGGGTGAGCGGGGAGGTATGACCCCCCCCCCGGAGCGCCTTCGGCGCACCCCCCCCAGGGGGGGCACCGCCAGCGGCCCGGCGAAGCCGGTTCCGCGGCGGTCACTGGGTCGCGGGTCGCTGACATCGGGCCACTTGTCCAACTCGTGCGGGAGCCACTGAGATGCCATCTGCATCGATGGACGACCAAGGGCTGGAAAACGCCGCCATCTTGCTGATGAGCCTGGGCGAGGAGGAGGCGGCCGAGGTTTTCAAGCACCTGGCGCCGAAGGAAGTGCAGCGGCTGGGCGAGACCATTGCGCGCATGAAGGCGGTGACGCGTGAACGCGTCGAAGGGGTGATGGACGCCTTCGAGAAAGTGGCGGCCAACGAAAGCATGCTGGTGGCCGACAGCAACGAATACGTCAAGAGCGTGCTGCGCAAGGCGCTGGGTGACGACAAGGCCAATCTGCTGATCGACCGCATCCTGCAGGGCAGCGACGTCACCGGCATCGAAAGCCTGAAGTGGATGGACCCGCAGAGCGTGGCCGAACTGCTGCGCAACGAACACCCGCAGATCGTCGCGGCCATCCTGGTGCACCTGGAATTCGACCAGGCGGCCGACGTGCTGAAGCTCTTCACCGAACGCCAGCGCAATGAAGTCATGGTGCGCATTGCCACGCTCGACGGCATCCAGCCGCTGGCGCTGCGCGACCTGAACGAGGTCATGAGCAAGGTGCTGGCCGGTGGCGACCGCAGCAAGAAGAGCAGCCTGGGTGGTGTCAAGGCCGCGGCCGAGATACTGAACATGCTGGGTTCGGCGGTGGAAACCAGCGTGCTCGACTTCGTGCGCGAGGCCGACAACGACCTGGCGCAGAAGATCATGGACAACATGTTCACCTTCGACGACCTGGAGAAGATCGACGACAAGGGCATCCAGTCGCTGATGAAGGAAGTGCAGAGCGAATCGCTGGTCATCGCGCTGAAGGGCGCCACGCCGGCGCTGCGCGAGAAGATCTTCAAGAACATGTCCACCCGCGCCGCCGAGACTTTGAAGGAAGACCTGGATTCCCGCGGCCCGGTGCGCCTGTCCGAAGTCGAAAGCGAACAGAAGGAAATGCTGAAGATCGTGCGCCGCCTGGTCGACGAAGGCCAGATCGTCCTTGCAGGAGGCGGCGATGAGCAATTCCTCTAAGCCCGGCGGCTTCAAGAACGTCCCCTCGCCCCCGGGCAGCAAGGCCGGCAACGCCTACACACGTTTCATCCCACGCGAAGAGCTGGGCGACTTTGCGAGCTGGCAGCCCGATGCATTTGCCGGCAAAGAAGGCAACGATGGCCGAGGCACATTTGCCGCACGGGCTGCAGCGGCGGCAGCGGAACCGGCCGAGCCCAACGCGGCCGAGTGGCAGGCCCGGGTGGCCGCCGCGCGCCAGGCGGGTTACCAGGAAGGCTACCGCGACGGCCTGGCCGCGCTGGAGAATTTCAAGCAGAGCTTTGCGCAGCAGGCCACGGCCCAGATCGGCGCGCTGCTCGACGCCTTCGACGCCCAGCTGGTGGCGCTGGACGGCGAGATGGCCCGGGCCCTGGCGCGCACCGCCGTGCAGCTGGCTCAACAGGTGCTGCGCACCGAACTGAGCCAACGCCCGGAACTGGTGGCCAAGGTGGCCTCGGAGGCCGTGAACGCGGTGATGCACAGTGCCCGCCACATCGCGGTCCATGTGCACCCGCAAGACCTGCCGCTGGTGGCCGAAGGTGCCGAAGAGGCGCTGGCCGCACGCGGCGCCAGGCTGCAGGCCGACACCGGCATCGAACGCGGGGGTGTGCTGGTGCACAGCGATGTTGGTGCCATCGATGCCCGCATCGCTGCCCGCTGGGCCCAGGCCGCCGCCGCGCTGGGTTCGCAATTGCCGCTGGCCGAGTTGGCAGCAGCGCCCACCGACAGCGAAGCCGCGGCATGACGGCGACAACCCGCACCCAGGCCGGCACACGCACAGGCGCGGAGCCCGCTGCGCAGCAGGCCTGGCTGGACATCCGCCTGCACAGGCGCCATCAGCGCTGGCAGCGTTACCTGGCCGACCTGCAGGACTATGCGCAGCTGCCGCAGCCGCTGGAATCGGTGGGCACACTGTTGCGTGTCACCGGCCTGGTGCTCGAAGCCGCAGGTGTGCGTGTGCCGGTGGGGTCGGTGTGCGAGATCCACGCCGATGAACAACGCCCCGACCATGCCGTGCTGGCCGAGGTGGTGGGCTTCAACGGCGACCGTGCCTACCTGATGCCCACCGGCGAAATGCACGGCATGAGCAGCGGCGCCCGTGTGGTGCCCCGCGCGGCACCACGCACGCCACCCCGCTTCGGCGCCGAGAACCACCCCTGGCGGCGCAGCGAAGACCGCGGCCTGCACCTGCCCATGGGCGACGGCCTGCTGGGCCGTGTCGTCGACAGCCACGGCCAGCCGATGGACCGCCAGGGCCCGATTCACAACGTGCATCCCGAGCCGATGGTGCGCCGCCCCATCAATGCGATGGACCGCGACCCGGTGCGCCAGCCGCTGGACACCGGCGTGCGGGCCATCAACGCGCTGCTCACGGTGGGCCGCGGTCAGCGCATCGGCCTGTTTGCCGGCACCGGCGTGGGCAAGAGCGTGCTGCTGGGCATGATGGCGCGTTACACCGCGGCCGACGTGATCGTGGTCGGCCTGATCGGCGAACGTGGTCGCGAGGTCAAGGAGTTCATCGAGGACATCCTGGAAGCCGAAGGCCGCGCCCGCAGCGTGGTGGTGGCCGCGCCTGCCGACGCACCGCCGTTGGTGCGCCTGCAGGGTGCGCACTACGCCACCGCCATTGCCGAGCACTACCGCGACCGCGGCCAGCACGTGCTGCTGCTGATGGACAGCCTGACCCGCTACGCCATGGCGCAGCGCGAGATCGCCCTGGCCATCGGCGAACCGCCGGCCACCAAGGGTTACCCGCCCAGCGTGTTTGCCAAGCTGCCGCAGCTGGTGGAACGCAGCGGCAACGGCCTGCATGGCCAGGGCAGCATCACCGCCTTCTACACCGTGCTGAGCGAAGGCGACGACCCTCAGGACCCGGTGGCCGACGCGGCACGCGGCATCCTGGACGGCCACATCGTGCTGTCGCGCGAGCTGGCCGAAAGTGGCCACTACCCGGCCATCGACGTCGAACGCAGTGTCTCGCGTGTGATGACCGCCGTGGCCGGACGCGAACACGTGCAGGCCGCACGCCGCATGCGCCAGCTGTTGAGCAAGCTCAGCAAGGCCCGCGACATCATCCAGCTCGGGGCCTACGCGCCTGGCCACGACGCCGAACTCGACACCGCCGTGCGCCTGCAGGCGCAGATGAACGGCCTGCTGCAGCAGGACATGCACGAACGGGCGCTGCTGGACATGAGCCGGGCGCAGCTGTGCCGGCTGATGAGCGCCTGATGAGCCCCTGATGAGCCCCTGAACCGCATCACCACCCACCGACACCCCACCCACCATGACCCGTTCCCTGCAGTCGCTGCTCGAACACGCCGAACGCCAGCGTGACGAAAGCCTGGCGCTGGTGCAGCACGCCGAAGCCACGGCACGCCACGCCCACCAGCAATGGGACCAGCTGCACAGCTACCGCGCCGACACCGAAGCCCGCGCGCCCGGCCACGGCGGACGGGCTGCGGCCATCGAGCTGCTGCACTGCCACCGCGCCTTCACGCAGCGCCTGGACCAGGCGCTGGCGCAACAGCGCGCCGCGCTGCAAAGCGCTGAACAGGCCCTGCAGTTGCAGCGCCAGACGCTGCTGCAGCGGGAAACCCGGGTCGCGGCCGTGCGCAAGCTGATCGAACGCCGCCTGGCCGAACAACAACGGGGTCATGCGCGGCTGGAACAGAACCGCAGCGACGAAGCGGCCACCCAGCGGCGCTGGCGCGACAGCGCCAACAGCCCCGAGGCGGTGTTCTGAGACCCGGCAGTCCCTAGCGCTGTCAGTCCACGAGCCCGCCATCAACCCACCGGAAGGCCCCATGCTGAACTCGCTGCCGATCGCCCCTTCGATGCCCGCCTCGCCGCCGGCCACGTCGGGCTCTGCTGCGCCGAACCCGACCGACGGCGCGGCCAAGGGCACTTTTTCGAAAGCGCTGGACGAAGCCAAGGCGCCGGCCCAGGAGCCGTCGGCGCAGGCCCGGGTGCGTGGCGGCGGGGCCGCCGGCGGCCCCGACAAGGCCCCGCGCACGCTGCCCGGCAAGCCCACGTTTTCCTCGCTGCCCGAGGCCGCCGAGCGCAGCCCCAACGACACCGACGGCCGCGACACCCAGGTGGCCGACGACAACGCCACCGACACGCCGCTGGCCGCGCTGCTGGCGCAGCTGCAGTCGCAGTCCACCCTGCAGCAGCAAGGCCAGTCGGCGCAAGCCGCCGGCTCGACACACGGCGCCCGCGGGGCTGCAGCCACCGACGCCAAGGACGGCCTGCAAACCGACGCGCTGCAGACCGGCGGCGCGACCAGCTTGCACCTGGGTGGCAGCCGTGACCCCAGAGGCACCGGCGCCGACAGTGGCCAGACCCCGCAGGGCAGCACCGCCCGGCTGCAGGACCTGCTGGCCAGCGCCGCCGAAGACCGGGCCACGATGGCCGAACAAGCGGCCGATGGCACGGATTCGACGCCACCCGGCCCTGCTGTGGCCCACAGCCGCATCGTCGCTGCCGACAGCGGCTTCACCCTGGTCGCCCTGCCCGCCGGCGCGGCCCAGGCGACAGCTCCGGGCAGCACGGCCGCAGCACCCGCCGAAGCCAGGCTGCCAGCCCGCCCCGGCAGCGCCGACTTTGCGCCGCAGTTGGGCAGCCAGCTCAGCACCTTCGTGCGCGACGGCGTCGAACACGCACGCCTGCACCTGAACCCGGCCGACATGGGGCCGGTGTCGGTGCGCATCCAGCTCGACGGCCAGACGGCCATGGTGCACCTGAGCGCAGACAACGCGCAGACCCGCCAGGCGCTGCAGGAGTCGATGCCACAGCTGGCCAGCCAATTGCGCGAAGCCGGCCTGACGCTGACCGGCGGTGGTGTTTTCGAACAGGCCCCGCGTGACGCCCAGGCCGCCGCCGATGGCCAGCGTGACGGCCGCCCTGCACGGGGCGAAGACCGCAGCGAGTCCAGCGGCGATGGGCACGGTACCCCTTCGCAGCACCCCCGATTGCCGCAACGCCGCGGCGTCGTCGACCTGGTGGCCTGAGCCCCTTGGCCGCCGCCGCAGCGGCACCAGACAGGCGGTCTTCGGACCCCTTTTCACGGCATCGCCCGGGCAGGGCGCTCTCAATAATGGGTTTCACACGCCGACGCGCGTCGCAACCGGGCCCAGGACCGGTGAGACCACCCGTCGGCAAGGACCCAAGGAGCCCGCATGTCTGCCGCCGTCGCCGCCGAAGCCGCACCCCCCGCCAAGGGCAAGAAGAAGCTGATCATCATCATCGCCATTGCTGCGCTGGTGCTGGTCAGCGGGGGTGGAGCGGCCGTCGTGCTGATGAAGAAAAAGGCCAACGTCGAGGCCGATGCCGATGCCGATGCCGTCGAGGGTGGTCAAGCCGAGGCACCGGCCAAGGCCGTGGCCAAACGCGACCCCAAGCTGGTGCCGGTGTTCGTGCCGCTGGACCCCTTCACGGTCAACCTGGCCGACCGCAATGCCGAACGTTACGCCCAGGTGGGCATCACGCTCGAGATCGACGACCTGAAAACCGGCGACCAGATCAAGAACTACATGCCGGCGATCCGCAACAACATCCTGCTGGCATTGGCCGACCGCACGGCCGCCGAACTGATGGGACGCGACGGCAAGGTCAAGCTCGCCGACCGGGTGATCCGCGAAACCTCACGTGCGCTGGGTTACGACGTGGGCGCCGAGGAAGAAGAGCCGGCTGCCGACGACGAAACGGACCCGCCGGCCAAGAAGAAAAAGAAGAAGGCCGCTGCGCCGGTGCTGCCGGTGAAGGCGGTGCATTTTTCCAACTTCATCATTCAATGAACGTGGGCCCCCAAGCTCGAATCACCATGAGCCCCCAAGCTCGCTACCGCTCGCCACCCCCCAGGGGGGATGCCCTGCTGACGCCGGGGCAACCCCGTCGTCGCAGGTGGCTTGATCCCATGACCCGATCTGCCGCGTTCGAATGAACCAGCAAATTCTTTCGCAAGACGAAGTCGACGCGCTGCTGCAGGGCATCACGGGCGAAAGCCAGAAGCTCGAGCAGGACGAAGCGCCGACAGGCGGCGTTCGCGACTACGACCTGGCCAGCCAGGAACGCATCGTCCGCGGCCGCATGCCGACGATGGAGGTCATCAACGAGCGCTTTGCCCGCAACATCCGCATCGGCTTGTTCAACTTCATCCGCAAGAGCCCGGAAGTCAGCATCGGCGGCATCAAGGTGCAGAAGTTCAGCGCCTTCCTGCGCGAGATCGTGGTGCCGACCAACTTCAACATCGTCAACGTCAAGCCGCTGCGCGGCTCGGGCCTGATCGTGTGCGACCCGAGCCTGGTGTTTGCGGTCATCGACTCGCTGTTCGGCGGCGTGGGCAAGTACCACACCCGCATCGAAGGGCGCGACTTCAGCCCCACCGAGCTGCGTGTGATCCTGCGCCTGGTCGAGGTCATTGCGGCCGAATACAAACGCGCCTGGACGGGCATCTACCCGGTCGAGCTGGAGTACCAGCGATCGGAGATGCAGCCGCAGTTCGCCAGCATCGCCACGCCCAGTGAAATCGTCGTGGCCACCAACTTCACGCTGGAAATCGGCGAGACCACCGGCTCGGTGCACTTCTGCGTGCCCTACAGCACGCTGGAACCGATTCGCGACGTGCTGTTCAGCACCATCCAGGGCGACAGCGCCGAGCCCGACCGCCGCTGGGTCAACCTGCTCAAGCAGCAGATCCAGTCGGCCGAGGTCAACCTGGTGGCGGAGCTGGCACACGCCGGCGCCACCGTGGAACAGCTGCTGGCCTTCAAACCCGGCGACTTCATCGAGCTCGACCTGGAACAGATGATCCAGGCCAAGGTCGACGGCGTGCCCGTCTTCGACTGCCACTACGGCACCTCGAACAACCGCTACTCGATCAAGATCGACAAGCTGCTGACCAGCAACAACGCCAGCTGGCTGACTGAAGCATGACCCACCCCCACATCGATTCGTTTGAGTCGCTTGTGCGACCCGGAGAACCCCAATGAGTGAAGCCGAAGGCGCGATGTCTGAAGAGGACAAGATGGCCGCCGAGTGGGCTGCGGCCCTGGCCGAGACCAAACCGGCGGCTGGCAACGACGTGGCCAGCGAAGTGGCCTATGCGGCCGAGAGCGTGGCACCGGCGGAGTTCACCAAGTTTGCGCCCACACCACCCGGCGCAGCGGGCAACGACCTGAACATGATCCTGGACATCCCCGTGCAGCTGACGGTGGAACTGGGTCGCACACGCATCCCCATCAAACACATCCTTCAGTTGGCGCAGGGCTCGGTGGTGGAGCTGGAAACCCTGGCCGGCGAACCGATGGACGTGCTGGTCAACGGCTTCCTGATCGCACAAGGCGAAGTCGTGGTCGTCAACGACAAGTTCGGCATCCGCCTGACCGACATCGTCACGCCCAGCGAACGCATGCGCCGTCTCTCCAAATCCTGAGCGGCCACCTCACGACACCATGCAACAGGGTCTGACTTCACTGCTGTGGTTCCTGGCCATCATCGCCTGCATCCCAGTGGTGCTGTGGTTGATGAAACGTTCGCCACTGGTCGGTGGTGGCGCAGCGCGGCCGGGTTGCCCAAAGCCGGTGGCGGTGCTGCCACTGTCCACGCAACAGAAGCTGGTGACGGTGGAAGTGGGCCAGGGCGCAGACCGCCTGTGGCTGGTGCTGGGTGTGTCGCCTCAAGGCATCCGCACCTTGCACACCATGGTGCCGCTGGCCGACACACCCGAAGGCCCGCCGCCCCCACCGGCTGCGGCTTTCGCCCAGCTGCTGGACCGCCTGCGTGGCAAGGATGGCAACGGTGCTTCGCTCTAGCTTCCTGTCCAAACTGGGCCTGCTGGCGCTGCTGACGCTGGCCGCCGGCAGTGCGCTGGCCCAACAGGCGGCGCCGGGTGGCCTGCCGCTGGTCATCGGCCAGGGGCCCGGTGGCAACAGCTATTCGGTGCCGATCCAGACGCTGCTGTTTTTCACCGCTTTGAGTTTCCTGCCCGCCGTGCTGCTGCTGATGACGGCCTTCACGCGCATCGTCATCGTGCTCAGCCTGCTGCGCCAGGCGCTGGGCACGCAGGCCGCGCCGCCGAACCAGGTGATCGTGGGGCTGAGCCTGTTCCTGACCTTCTTCGTCATGTCCAGCACCTTCGACAAGGTCTACGAAAAGGCCTACGCACCCTACGCCGCCGGCACGATGGCGGTGGACCAGGCGCTGAAAGAAGGCGTGCTGCCGCTGCGCGAGTTCATGCTCAAGCAGACCCGCCAGAGCGACGTGATGCTGTTTGCCCGCCTGGCCAAGCTGCCTCCCGACGTGAAGGGCGAAGACGTGCCGCTGACGGTGCTGGTGCCGGCCTTCGTGACGAGCGAATTGAAGAGCGCCTTCCAGATCGGTTTCATGATCTTCATCCCCTTCCTGATCATCGACATGATCGTGGCCAGCGTCTTGATGAGCCTGGGCATGATGATGCTGAGCCCGGTGCTGGTGGCCCTGCCCTTCAAGCTGATGCTGTTTGTGCTGGCCGATGGCTGGAACCTGCTGCTCGGCTCTCTCGCAGCGTCTTTCGTCACATGAGGGAGATACGCGTGAACCAGATTGTCTTGACCAAGGACTTGCACGGATCCGGCTCCGCCGGTCCGTCGCAAGAGCCCCCCCGGGGGGTAGCGAACGCAGTGAGCTTGGGGGTCCATTGACATGGATGCACAGCAGGTTCTCAGTGCCGGACAACAGGGTCTGTGGACACTTTTGCTGGTGGCCGCACCGGTGCTGCTGACGGTGCTGACCGTGGGTCTGGTGGTCAGCGTCTTCCAGGCGGCGACACAGATCAACGAAGCCACACTGTCCTTCGTGCCCAAGATCGTGGCGGCCGCCGCGGTGCTCGCGATCATGGGTCCGTGGATGCTGAGCACGCTGGTCGACTACCTGACCACCGTGTTGCAGGGCATACCGTCGGCCGTCGGCTGAACATGCTGGCCCCCGCGCCATGCTGACCTTCACCGAGGCGCAGGTCCTGCAGTGGATCAGCCCGCTGGTGTGGCCCTTTCTGCGTGCGCTGGCGCTTTTCACCGCGCTGCCGGTGCTGGGCACACGCACGGTGCCCGTGCGGGTGCGCATCGCGCTGGCAGCATTCATCGCACTGGCCGCCCAGCCCTCGCTGCCGCCCGGTCCCGAGGTGGCGCTGGACTCGCCGGTGGCCTTCATGCTGGTGCTGCAGCAGCTGGTCATCGGCCTGAGCCTGGGTTTTGCGGTGCGGCTGGTGTTTGCGGCGGTTGAATTTGCGGGTGAATTGATCGGTCTGCAGATGGGCCTGAACTTCGCGGGCTTCTTCGACCCGCTGTCGGCTTCCACCGCCACCGCCGCCAGTCGCTTCTTCGGCACCATGGTGGCCTGGCTCTTCATCGTGGCCAACGGGCATTTGCTGGTGATTGCCGCGCTGGTGCACAGCTTCACCGCATTTCCCATCGGGCCCGAGCCCTTTGCCTTCCTGCACCAGGTGCAGCCGCAGCGCTGGGGCGCCGAGATCTTTTCCACCGGGCTGTGGATCGCGCTGCCTTTGGTGACGATGCTGCTGTTCATCAACCTGGTGCTGGGCGCCATCTCGCGCGTGGCGCCGCAGATCAACATCTTCGCGGTCGGCTTTCCGGTCACGCTGGGTGTCGGCCTGCTGGGCCTCTTGCTGACGCTGCCGGCATTGAGCACACCTTTCACGATGACACTGGAGCGCCTGCTGGAGCAGTTCCGCTGATGGGCTAAGCTCAGCGGCATGAGTGCCCTGCTTGCCGGAGCCACCGGACTGATCGGCCGGGAACTGGCCGCCCACTGGACAGGCCCCGGGCCGCTGCACCTGCTGGTGCGCCGTGCGATGCCGGCCGCGCACCCGCTGCACCGGGTGCACGTGGTGGACTTCGCCGCCCTGCCGCCGCTGCCCAGCGCTCAGCTGGGCTTCTGCTGCCTGGGCACCACGATCAAGGCCGCCGGTTCGCAAGCCGCTTTCCGCGCTGTCGATCACACCGCCGTGCTGGCCTTCGCACGGGCCGCCCGGCGTGCCGGTGTGCGGCACTTTGCCGTTGTGTCGTCACTGGGGGCCAGCGTCGGCGCGCGCTCGTTCTACAGCCGCGTCAAGGGCGAAATGGAAGATGAACTGAAGACCCTGGGTTTTGCCAGCCTGGTCATCGCCAGGCCGTCCCTGCTGATCGGTGACCGCAGCACGCTCGCCCAGCCGCCGCGGCGGGGCGAACGGCTGGCGCAGACGCTGAGCGCGCCGTTTCTGCCCCTCATTCCCGTGGCCTGGCGGCCGATTGCCGCTGCCACCGTGGCCCGTGCGCTGCTGCGCGCCTTGTCGCGGCCCGAGCCCGGCGTGCGGGTGCTGTTGTCGGCCCAACTTCAGGAGCTTGGCGCATGAAGATCCACTTCCTCGGTGCGGCCGACGGTGTCACCGGTTCGCGCCACCTGGTGGAAAGCGCGGGCAGCCGCATCCTGCTGGACTGCGGCCTGTTCCAGGGCTGGAAGCTGCACCGCGAGCGCAACTGGTCGATGCCCGACGCACTGCGCGAACTGGACGCGGTGGTGCTGAGCCACGCCCACCTGGACCACAGCGGCTGGCTGCCGGCGCTGGTCAAACACGGTTACCGCGGGCCCATTCACGCCAGCCCGGCCACCTGCGCGCTGCTGAAGGTGCTGCTGCTGGACAGCGCGCACCTGCAGGAAGAAGACGCGCGCCGCGCCAACCGCTACGGTTATTCGCGCCACGTCAAGGCGCTGCCGCTGTACACCCGTGCCGACGCGCAGCGGGCCCTGTCGCTGCTGGTGCCGCAGCAGCCCGGCCGTGCCGTCACCGTGGCCCGCCACACACTGACGCTGACGCCCGTAGGCCACCTGCTGGGCGCCTGCGCGTTGACCTTGCAGACACCGGGGCGGCCGGGCACACGGCTCGTGTTTTCGGGTGACGTGGGCCGCCAGCACGACCTGCTGATGCCACCGCCCGAGCCCATCTCCCGCGCCGACGTGATGCTGGTCGAAAGCACCTATGGCAACCGCCTGCACCCGGCCGAAGACGGTGTCGGGCGGCTGGCCGACATCGTGCAGCGCACCGTGCAGCGCGGCGGTTCGGTGTTGATGCCGTCTTTTGCGGTGGGCCGTGCGCAGGCGCTGCTGCTGGTGCTGCAGCGGCTGAAACGCAGCGGTGCCATTCCCACCGAACTGCCGATCTTCCTGGACAGCCCGATGGCCATCGAAGCCACCGCGCTGTACCGCCAGCACGCCAAGCTGCTGCGGGTGCCCGCGCGTGAGATGCGTGGCCTGGCCGACGGCGTGCGCATGGTCACCACGGCGCAGCAGAGCATGCGGCTGGCGGGTGCACATTACCCGGCCGTCATCATCTCGGCCAGTGGCATGGCCACCGGCGGGCGTGTGCTGCACCACCTGAAGGCCATGGCACCGCAGGCCCGCCACAGCCTGGTGTTTGCCGGTTTCCAGGTGGGCGGCAGCCGCGGCGCACGGCTCTTGGCCGGTGAACGCGAAGTCAAGGTGCACGGTGAACTGGTGCCGGTGCGTGCCGAGGTGCATCAACTCGAAGGTTTTTCGGGCCACGCCGACCAGGCCGAACTGCTGGACTGGCTGCGCCACCTGCGCCAGCCGCCGGCGCAGACCTTCGTCGTGCACGGCGAACCCGACGCCGCCGACACGTTGCGTGCGCACATCCAGACGCACCTGGGCTGGCGTGTGCGTGTACCGGCCTTCAGCGAAGTGGTGGAGCTGTGACCGCGTGATCGACACCGGCACCGCGCTGGGCCTGGCGGCCGCGCTGGGCGGCGGCTTGTTGATCGGCCTGGAACGCGAACGCCGCAAACGCGGCCGCGACGGCAAAGGGCCGCACGAAGCCGCCGGCATCCGCAGCTTTGCACTGGCGGCGCTGGGCGGCGGCATCGCACAGACCCTGCAGCAGCCGCTGCTGGTGGCCATGGGTGCGTTGATGGTGGCCGCGCTGGTGGCCGTGGCCTACTGGAAAAGCCGCGAACAGGTGCCCGGCGAACCGCCACCCGACCCCGGCCTGACCACCGAACTGGCGCTGTTCATCACCTACCTGGTGGGTGTGCTGTCGGTGCAGCAGCCCGCGCTGGGTGCCGGTGCGGCCGCCGTGGTGGCCGGCCTGCTGGCCGCCCGCGACCGCCTGCATCACCTGGCCACGCAAGTGCTGAGCGACGCCGAACTGCACGACGCGCTGCTGCTGGCCGCACTGGCGCTGGTGCTGCTGCCGCTGGCACCGGCGGCACCCATCGCTTGGCTCGGCGGCATGGCGCCGCGCACCCTGTTGCTGACCGTGGTGCTGATCCTGACGCTGCAGGCCGTGGGCCATGTGGCCCTGCGGGTGCTGGGCGCCCGGGCCGGGCTGGCGCTGGCGGGATTTTTCTCGGGCTTTGTGTCCAGCACCGCCACCATCGCGTCGATGGGTTCACGGGCCCGTGCCCACCCCGAAGAACGTGCGGCCTGCCAGGCGGGTGCGCTGGCCTCGACCACCGCCACCTGGCTGCAGGTGATGCTGCTGGTGGCGGCGCTGGCGCCGGGCGCCCTGCCCACCCTGCTGCCCAGCGCGGCCGCTGGCGCGGCTGTCGCCGCGGCGGCGGCGCTGCTGCAGTGGCGGCTGGCCCACGGCGATGCGGAACCCGACATGCCCGATGCCGACAGGGCACGCCACGGCCCGCTGCGCCTGCGTGAAGCGCTGATCGTCGCCGGCTTGCTGGCGGTGGTGTCGCTGCTGGTCAGTGCCTCACAACAGGGGCTGGGCGAAGGTGGCTTGCTGGCCGGTACCGCGCTGGCCGCACTGGCCGATGCCCATTCGCCAGTGGCCGCCCTGGCCGCGCTGCACAGCAGCGGGCGTGTCGACAGCACGATGGTGCTGACGGGCGCGCTGGTGGCGGTGCTGGCCAACTCGGTCACCCGCTCGGTCACGGCCTGGGTCGCCGGCGGTGCGGGTTTTGCCGGCCGCGTGGCCTTGTCGCTGCTGCTGTCGGGCGGCAGCGCGGTGGCCGTGGCCTGGGCCATGCGCTGAAGGCCCGTCAGCCGTCAGCGCGTCGTCGGGTGCGCATCAGACAAACACACCCTGCCGCAGCCACTTCGTGGCCACCCACTTTTCGCCCGCCGTCACCGGCGCGCCGCCGTGCAGCGTCTTCGTGCTGACGTGGGCGCGCGTGTAGCTGAAGAACACCGCATTGCCACGCACCGGCGCCACTTCCAGGCCCACTTCGGGGAAGGTGGTGGCACCGCCACCTTCGGGGGTGTTCAGGTACATCACCAGCGTGCCCACACGCTGGCCTCCACGCTCCAGGATGCGCGGTGTGCCGCTGTGCACGGGGTCGAAATAGTCGTGGTGCGGGCGGTACTCGGCACCGGGCCGGTAGCGCAGGATCTGCAGGCCTTCGCCGTTTTCCAGCGGCCAGGCTAGCAAGGCCGCGATGCGCGCTTCGATGGTCTGGATGAGCTTGTGTTCACCGCGCTCGAAAAACATGCCGTCGCTGGTGCGCGCAGCGTTCACCTCGCTGCCGCCGGTGTTGTTGTCGACGGTTTCCGAACGGGCCAGGCGCGGCTGCGCCAGCGCCATCAACCCGGTGCATTCGGTGTCGGTCAGCAGGCCGCCGAAAACGATCACCCGCGGGTGTTTCATCGTCGTCAGCACACGCACCGGGTGGCCGGCGGCCATCAGCACCGTGCCGCCCAGCAGCGCCGGTTCGGGCACCACGTTGGGCGGTGGCAGGTCGGCTTCGTCGGGTGGCATTGCAGCCAGGTGCTCGCGCAGCGTCTGCTCCATGGCCTTGACGGCCACGTCTTCGGCCCAGCCGCTGGTTTTCATGGCCTCGATGACGTCCTGCGGCCGGCAGCCGGCTTCCGCCTGCTCGACGATCCAGCGGCGCAGCTCGGGGGTGATGGTCTGTGCAGCGACAGTGTTCATGGCGCTATTTTGGCAGCCCGGCACGGCGGAACACCAGCCGGTCAGGTGACGAGGCCTTGGCCGCCAGCGCATAACCGTCGGCCGCAAAGCTGCGCAGCCCGCGCACGCTGCGCACCCGGTTCTGGATGGCAAAACGCGCCATCAGCCCACGCGCCTTCTTGGCGAAGAAGCTGATGATCTTGTGCGTGCCGTCGGCCTGCTGCTCTTCGAACACACAGTCCACCACACGCGCCTGCAGCGCCGGGCGCAGGGCCACACGCGCGTATTCGATGGACGCCAGGTTCACGACCACCGGCTTGTCCTGGCCCGCCAGGCGTTTGTTCAAGTGCTGCGCCACGATGTCGCCCCACCAGGCGTAGAGGTCCTTGCCACGTGCGGTCTTCAGCGCCGTGCCCATTTCCAGGCGGTAGGGCTGCAGGCGGTCCAGCGGGCGCAAGGCGCCGTACAGCCCCGACAGGATGACGATGTGCTGCTGCGCCCACGTGAAGTCCGCGGTCTTCAGCGTGCGCGCGTCCAGGCCGTCGTAGACGTCGCCGTTGAAGGCCAGCGCGGCGGGTTTGCTGTTGGCCGGCGTGGCTTGCGGCTGCCAGCTGGCATAACGCGCCACGTTCAGGGCGGCCAGCGGGTCGGACAGGTCCATCAGCTCGGCCACCTGCGCCGGAGTTTTCTTGCGCAACACCTCGATCAGCGCAGCCGCTTCGTCGCCGTACAGCGGCTCGGTGGCCTTTTTGCGCAGCGCAACGGGCACCGGGGTCTCGTAGTCCAGGGTCTTGGCGGGGGACAGCAGGAACAGCATGGTGGGAATTCGGGTGTTTCTTTGACGCGTGGAAAAGTCAGTCGTCGAGATCGTGGCCCGCCCGCGGTGCGAGCGTTGCCGCCGCGCCCATCGCGGCCTGCCAGGTGCGCAGCGGGATGTGGGTCTTCAGGCGGTGCAAGGCGCAGTCGATCAGCGCCGGGTGCAGTTCGTGGCCGATGCCGTTGGCGATGTCCATCGTGGCGTCACCTTGCAGTTCGCCCAGCCAGGCCAGCGCCTGGCGCGAGCCGTCGGGCGGGATCACGCGGTCGTCGGCGCCGTGGAACAGATGCACCGTGGTGTGGCGCGGTGCGGCCAGCGGCTGGGCGGTGAAGCAAGCGCCAAAAGCGAGGACCCGGCCGCAGATGCCGTCGTCTTGCAGCGCCAGCGCCAGGGCCAGCACGGCCCCTTGCGAAAAGCCGCCCAGCGCGGTGGCCGCGGGGCTCACGCCCAGGCGCTGCTGCTGGGCCTGCACCCACTGGCGCAACGGCGGCAAGGCGTCGGCCACGCGCTGGGGCCAGGCTTCGGGCGTGAGGCCGTCGGTGCTGTACCACTGGCGCGAGGCGGCGTCGGCGGCGTCGACGGCCACGGGCTGCGGTGCATCGGGCGCCAGCACCGCGGCCTGGGGGAAGGCCAGCCGCAGCGCCTGGGCCAGCGGGGCCATCGAGCGGCCGTCGGCACCCCAGCCGTGCAGCAGCAGGATCAGCTGTTCAGGGTGGCCGCTGGCGGGCAGCCATTCAATCGGAACTTGCATGCGCCACATTGTGCCGGCCGCCGCGATGGCGGCCGTTGCACGCCTGTTGCAGCCTCACCTGAAGTTGCGGCTGTGTGTGGCCAGCCCTTGCAGCAGCGCCGAGTGGTCCACCAGCTTGCGCGCCACCAGGTGCCGCACCTCGCCCTGGCACTGCCAGACGCCGAACACCGTGAGCAGCGTGCTGGCCAACAGCGGCTTGCGCTGCGCTTCCACCACGTCGGGCCAGACGATGACGTTGACCGAGCCGGTGTCGTCTTCCAGCGTCACGAAGACCACGCCCTTGGCGGTTTCGGGGCGCTGGCGGTGCGTGACGATGCCGCTGGCGCGCGCCAGCCGGCCGTCGGGGTAGTGGCGCAGCACATTGGCCGGTTGCACCTTGAAAGGGTTCAGCTGCGAGCGCAGCAGCGCCAGCGGGTGCTGCGTGAGGCTCAGCCCCGTGCTGCGGTAGTCGGCCAGCACGGTGGTGGCGGCGTCGGGCGCGGCCAGTTGTGCGGCGGCCTCGTGGGTGCGGGTGCGGCGCAGCAGCGGCGTGGCGCGGGTGTCGACCCCGGCCACCGACCAGGCCGCCTGGTGACGGTGGCCGCTGAGCGGCAACAGCGCATCGGCCAGGGCCAGCAGCTGCAGGTGGTGTTCGTCCAGCTGCGCGCGGCGGGCCAGGTCTTCGGGGCTGTCGAAGGCTTTGTCGGCACGTGCGGCCGCGATGCGGTCGGCGGCTTGCTGCGTGAAGCCGCTGATGCGGTCGAAGCCCAGGCGGACGTCGCGCAGGGGCTTGTCCTGGCCGCCCAGCGGCCCTTCGAGTTCGGTGGTCCAGACACTTTTCACCACGTCCACTGGCAGCACCACCACGCCATGTTCCTTGGCGTCGCGCACCAGCTGCGCCGGTGCATAAAAGCCCATCGGCTGGCTGTTCAGCAAGGCGGCCAGAAAGGCATCGGGGTGGTGGCACTTGAGCCAGGCGCTGACGTAGACCAGCAGCGCAAAACTGGCGGCGTGGCTTTCCGGGAAACCGTATTCACCGAAGCCCTGGATCTGCTTGAAGATGCGCTCGGCATAGTCCAGTTCATAGCCCTTTTCCACCATGCGGCCGACCAGCCTTTCATGGAAAGGCTGCAGGCCGCCCTTGCGCTTCCACGCCGCCATGGCGCGGCGCAACTGGTCGGCTTCGCCGGGGGTGAAGTCGGCGGCCAGCATGGCCAGCTGCATCACCTGTTCCTGGAAGATGGGCACACCCAGCGTGCGCTCCAGCGCCTGGCGCACTTCGTCGCTGGGGTAGTGCACCGGCTCTTCGCCGCTGCGCCGGCGCAGGTAGGGGTGCACCATGCCACCCTGGATGGGGCCGGGGCGCACGATGGCGACCTCGATCACCAGGTCGTAGAAACAGCGCGGCTGCAGGCGCGGCAACATGCTCATCTGGGCCCGGCTCTCGACCTGGAATGTGCCCACGCTGTCGCCGCGGCACAGCATCTCGTAGCTGGCTTTGTCTTCGGCTGGCACCTGGTGCAATTCCAGCGGCCGGCCCAGTTTGTCGCCCACGAAGACCAGCGCACGGCGGATGGCGCTGAGCATGCCCAGGGCCAGGATGTCGACCTTCAGCAGGCCCAGCGTGTCGAGGTCGTCCTTGTCCCACTGAATGACGCTGCGCTCGGCCATGGCCGCGTTTTCCACCGGCACCAATTGCGCCAGGTCGTCACGCGCGATGACAAAACCGCCCGGGTGCTGCGACAGGTGGCGCGGAAAACCGATGAGGGTGTGCGTGAGCTCCATCCACAGCTGGCAGACACGCGCATTGGGGTCGAAGCCGTTTTCGCGCAGGCGTTCGGGCTGCACGTGGCGGCCGTCGAACCAGTGCTGGCTTTTGGACAAGGCCTCGATGCGTTCCAGGTCGATGCCCAGCGCGCGCCCCACGTCGCGCAGCGCACTGCGTGGGCGGTAGCTGATGATCACGCCCGTCAGCGCAGCGCGGTGGCGGCCGTACTTCTTGTAGATGTACTGGATGACTTCTTCGCGGCGCTGGTGTTCGAAGTCGATGTCGATGTCGGGCGGTTCGTTGCGTTCGGCGCTGATGAAACGTTCGAACAGCAGCGTGGTGCGAGCCGGGTCCACCGCCGTCACACCCAGGCAATAACAGACGGCGGAATTGGCCGCGCTGCCGCGGCCCTGGCACAGGATGTTCTGGCTGCGCGCCCAGCTGACGATGTCGGCCACGGTGAGGAAATAGGGTTCGTACTTCAGCTGCGTGATGAGCGCCAGTTCGTGTTCGACCATCGCGCGCACCGCGGGCGGTTCGCCCTGCGGAAAGCGGTTTTGCACACCGGCTTCGGTCAATTGCCGCAACCAGCTGGTGGGTGTGTGGCCGTCGGGTGTGATCTCGCGCGGGTATTCGTACTTCAGCTCGGCCAGCGAAAAGGCGCAGCTGCCGGCGATGTCGACCGTGGCTTCCAGCCATTCGGGCCGGTACAGTGAAGCCAGGCGCAGGCGCGAGCGCAGGTGGGCCTCGGCATTGGGCTGCAGCGCCAGGCCGGCTTCGGCCACCGTGCACTTCAGGCGCGTGGCAGTCAGCACGTCCAGCAGCGCCTGGCGCGAACGCGTGTGCATGCGCACACCACCGGCGGCCACCAGGCGCAGGCCGGTGACGGTGGACAGGCGGGTGAGCTGGCTGAGCAGCAGTGCGTCGTGCGCTTGGTGGCGCAGTTCGATGGCGATGGCCGCGCGCTCGGTGCCGAACCAGGTCTTCAGCCACATGGCGTGGTCGAACAGCGATTCGAAGGTCTGCGCCGGGTCGGGCACCAGCAGCGCAAAACAACCCGGCAGGCCGGCCAGCATGGGCGCCGTGGGGATGCGGCCTTCGAGGTCGCTGCGCAGCGCCAGGTACTGGCCCTTGGGCGCGCGGCGGCGGGCCTGGGTGATCCACTGCACCAGGTTGGCGTAGCCGCGGCGCGACTGCGCCAGCAGCACCAGGCGCGGTTCGGCGGGGGGCTTGAGGCTTGCCGCGTCTGCAGCAGCGGCAGCGGCGGCTGCCGACAGACCGGAACCGGGCTGGGCCAAGGCAGCCGCCGCGTCGCGGCTGGCGGCTTTCACCGAGGCCCGCACCGCCGCCTGTGCTGCGTCGACCGGCGCCAGGCTTGCTGCCACCGCAGGTGCAGCAGGCCCCACCCCCCGCAACAAGCCCTTGCCGGCCGGCGTGGCAGACAGCGCCAGCTGCATCTCGGCGCCCACGATGAGCCGCATCTTCAGACGGTCGGCCTCGCTGTGCGCCCGCACGATGCCCGACAACGAACACTCGTCGGCCAGCGCCAGCGCGCAGTAACCCAGCGCCTGCGCGCGGGCCACCAGTTCTTCGGGATGCGAAGCGCCGCCTAGGAAACTGAAATTGCTGCGGCAGTGCAGTTCGGCATAGGCGGGCAGCGCTGGGGCGCGTCGGCGGACCGGCTGCGCAGGGGGCGGGCTGGGTGAGCGGGTGACAGGTAACACGGCAGGGGCTCTCGGGCTGGGCGCACGGTGGCGGGATGGCCGCTGGCGGGATAACGCAGGGTGGAAGCCGCGCTGGGCACGGTGGCCGCTTGAGGCGCTGCGGCGGCCGATGCCGGTGTGTGCGCGGCGGGCATCGCGCCGGCCACCCCGGCCAGGTTGTCCAGCGGGCTGCGCACCGCACCACCGCCCAGGCGCAGCACGTGGGTGTAGATCATGGTCGTGCTCACATCGGCATGGCCCAGCAGTTCCTGCACGGTGCGGATGTCGTAACCGGCCTGCAGCAGGTGCGTGGCAAAAGAATGGCGCAGCGTGTGCGGCGAAGCCGCCTTGGCGATGCCCGAGTCGGCCAGCGCCAGCTTGAAGGCGCGCTGGAAATTGCCTTCGAGCAGGTGGTGCCGGCGGCGCAGGCCGGTGCGTGGGTCGACCGAAGGCACGGCCTGCGGAAACACCCACTGCCAGGTCCAGGTTTCGGCCGCGCGCGGGTATTTGCGCTGCAGTGCGTGGGGCATGTGCACACCCGGCAGGCCGTCTGCACGGTCGGCCTGCCAGATGCGCTGGGTGCGGTCCAGTTGTTCCCGCAAGGGCTGTTCGAGCGCGGCGGGCAGCATCACGACACGGTCCTTGCGGCCCTTGCCTTCGCGCACGATCACGGCGCGGCGGTCGAAGTCGATGTCCTTCACACGCAGGCGCAGGCCCTCGAGCAGGCGCATGCCGGTGCCGTAGAGCAGACGACCGACGATGCCGTGCGGGTTGCCGGACAGTTGCTGCTGCTGGTCCAGCTGTTCCAGCAAGGCCTGCACTTCATGCAAAGCGAACACCGCGGGCAGGCGCCGGTCTTGACGCGGACGGCCGATCTCGGCCATCCACGGCAACTGCTGGCGCAGCACCTTCTGGTAGAGAAACAGCAAGGCCGACAGGGCCTGGCGGTGCGTGCCCGGCGCCACCTGGCGTTCAGCGGCCAGCCAGGTGAGAAAGGCTTCGACCTCGGGCTGCGCCAGTTCAGACGGGTGCCGCAGGTCGTGGAAGCGGATGAAGGCACGCACCCAGTGCACATACGCGTCTTCGGTACGCAGGCTGTAGTGCAGCAGGCGCACCTGGTGGCGCAGTTGGTCGAGCAGGCGCGGGTTGGGGGGTGGGGTGGTCATGGCTTGGTTCTCCGGTCAAAAGCTGTATATTTATACAGTATCAGATTGACACACTGTTGTGCACTTTCTTGTTCTGCAGCCATGAAAGTCCCACCGGTGACAGTCGCGCTGGCCCGTTCGGGACACGGGCATTTGCCCGACAAGCTGCTGTGTGCGGTTGCCTCGCGACCTGCACACGAGGCCAATGCATGCACAGAGCTGCACACCACCCCACCGAGTGCTCGCAGAGCACACGGCTCAGAACCCGAGCCCTGCAAGGAGACTTCCATGGCCGAACCCAGACTGAAGAAGACCAGGGCTTCGCCGGCTCATTCCTGGGCAGTGGGCAAAACCATGCAAGTGGACACCCCGGGCGCAGTGAGACTGACTCGAAAATATGGTGACGCCTTGGTGTGTGTTCGTTACCGTATCAGCCCGGATGGATCAGAGCGAATCACAACGGTTGAGTTGGAGGTCGACCGCGTCGCCGTCCAGCACAAAGCCAACCCACTCGTCGCGGTAAAAATCTACGCATCGGAAACTGGGCTGATCACGCTGGCGAGGGCAAAAGGCGCGCGCTACAACGGCAAGACTCGACTGTGGCGCATGCACCAGAATGACGCCCACGCGCTGAGCTTGGGCGCACGCATCGCAAGACCGCAAAGCAAAAATAGGAACTTGTAACTGCGGGCAGTAATATGTTCCTACTTCTAGGCAGGTAACCGTGCAGCCGAAAACACGTTAGGCGGCACAACTCGCACCCCCGCACATGCACCTCCGTGAAGCCACTCCTTCGGACAGAACCGCAGTTCTACAAGTCCATACGCTGGCTTTCGGCCAAGACGAAGAGAGCTTGCTAGTTGATAGCCTGCTGGCCGATCCGAGCGCTGAGCCTGCACTCTCTCTGCTCGCCGAGGAACACGGACGTGTCGTCGGACATGCGCTCTTCACGAGCGTCAAACTGCTCGGGCTGGAGCACCCGCCAAGCGCTTCCATCCTGGCCCCGCTCGCAGTTGCCCCTTCCGCTCAGATGTCAGGTGTCGGACGCAGCTTGATTGAAGAAGGCTGCAAACTGCTTGCCCAGCGGCGGGTGCAACTGCTCTTTGTGCTCGGGGATCCAAACTACTACAACAAGAGAGGCTTCACCGCGGCCCTGCCGCGCGGACTTCAGGCGCCGTACGAAATCGAACCCGAAGCCGCTTGGATGGTTCGTGCCCTGGGAAATCAGGCACTCGGTAATATTCAAGCTAAGGTGCGCTGCGCCGATGCACTTGCGCCAGTGAAGTATTGGCGCGAGTAAACCCAATGCCTCCCGCCACGGTGCCGCCTAACCCCTCTACAAGGACTTCCCCGCCTGTCAAGCCGGCTGTTTCTTGATTGGCTGTTTCGTTTTTTCGGATGACGGCTGAGGACGAAGGTGCGGTGCGACAGAGAACAGACTGCACATCTACAAACGGCCTTGTTG
>JAURZM010000070.1 GCA_030653385.1 Rubrivivax sp.
ACGTCCGGGCAAGCGATGCAACGCCGCGCAGGGCCCTTGGGTGCCCCGGCCCTTCGGGTAAGCCCCCAGAACAGGCCCGCACCGCGTTGCAAATCCTCACTGGGTCCCAAACCCAGTTCCGGTTTGCGCCTTGTTCGGGTCCGTTCTGGGGGCTTACGCGGGTGCATGGGATTGCCTCTCACACTCTCAGCCGGCGCCGCTGCTGTCCGGCTGCGGGCCCAGCGCCCACACCGCCGTGGCTTCGCTCTTGCCCTTGAAGACCACCGGGCCCATGTTGTCGGGCGCAAAAACCGGTCCCAGCCCGGCGCGGGCTGCGCCGTCCAGCAGGATGGCGCGGCCCATGACCTTGGTGTGGGCTTCCAGTCGCGCAGCCAGGTTCACCGTGTCGCCGATGCAGGTGTAGGTGGCGCGCTGCTGGGTGCCGGTGTAACCCGCCACCATTTCGCCCGTGGCGATGCCGATGCCGATGGCGATGGGCAACTTGCCTTCGCCGGCTCGCTCGGTGTTGTACAGCGACACCAGCTCCAGCATCTCCAGCGCCGCTCGCGCCGCCGCCGCGCTGTGGCCAGGCAAGGGCAAGGGGGCGCCGAAGATGGCCATCAGCCCGTCGCCCACCATCTGGTTGACGACACCGCCGGCGCCGGTGATGGCTTCGAACATCAGCGTGTAGTAGGTGTTCAGCAACTCGATGGTCTCTTCCGGGCTTTGCCTTTCGACCATCGAGGTGAAACCCCTGATGTCACTGAACATCACCGTGCCCTGCACCCGCTTGCCGCCCAGCGAAAAGCCGCCTTGCTGCAGGTCCTGCGCCACTTCGGCGGTGGCAAAACGGCGCACCATCTCGGCCTGCTGGTCACGCAGCCTCTTCTTTTCCAGGCAGGCCTGCAGGCGAGCCTTCAGCAGCACCGCGTTCACCGGCTTGGGCAGGTAGTCCTCGGCGCCCAGTTCGATGCAGCGCACGATGTTGGCGACGCCTTCGACGGAACTGGTCACGATCACCGGCAGGTCGCGCAGCGCGCGGTTGGCTTTCAGCGCGGCCAGCACGGCGAAGCCGTCGAGCTCGGGCATCTCGATGTCCAGCAGCAGCAGGTCGAAGGGCTCGCTGGCCAGCCGTTCCAGCGCCAAGCGGCCGTTTTCCACCAGCGTCACGCGGTGGCCCTGCAGTTCCAGGCTGCGTGCCATCAGCAGGCGGTTGACCTTGTTGTCGTCGGCCACCAGCAGGCGGGCCGGCTGGCTGAAGGGTGAAGCAGGCAGCTCAGCCACGGGCCAGCTCCCGCAGCGCAGTGGCCGCTTCGTCCAGGGCCGCCTGCAGCGCCACGATGGCCTGCCGGTCGTATTCCGGGTCGGCGCTCAGGCCGGCCAGTTCCAGCGAGCGGGCCGCTTCGGCCAGGCGCAGCGCACCGAAGGTCTGGCTGTTGGACTTGAGCGAATGGGCGGCGCGCCGGAAGCTGTCGGCCTGGGCCGCGTCCCGCGCGGCGCGCAGTTCAGCCATCAGGCCCGGCGCTTCTTCCAGGAAAGTGCCCACGAGCTCCTGCACGAATTCCGGGCCTGCGGTGTCCTGCAGTTCGGCAAACACGGTCTTGTCGATCACGTCGTTCATGGTGTCAGTGTCCTTGTCGGGGCCGGATGCGCCCCAGTGCCGCGATCAGTTCATCCACACGGATCGGTTTGGTGACGTAGTCGTCCATGCCAGCGGCCAGGCAGGCCTCGCGGTCGCCCTGCATCGCGTTGGCCGTCATGGCCACGATGCGCGGTCTGTCAGCGCCTGACCAGCGGCGGCTGATGCGGCGGGTGGCTTCCAGGCCGTCCATCTCGGGCATCTGCACGTCCATCAGCACCACGTCGTAGGGCTGCCGTTCGATGCTCTCGATGGCCTCGATGCCATTGGCCGCCACGTCGGCCCGGTAGCCCATGCGCTGCAAGAGGCGCAGCGCCAGTTTCTGGTTCACCACATTGTCCTCGGCCAGCAGGATGCGCAAGGGATGACGCTGACCCAGGCTGGCATCGATGCTGTCCCGGGCCGGTGTCGCCTTCACGACCTGGTGGGTCGTGCCTTGTGCCAGCAAATTGACCAGCGTGTCGAAAAGCTGGCTCTGGCGCAAGGGCTTGGCCAGGTAGGCCTTGAACAGCCCTTCGGTGTCGCCGGCCTCCTTGCGCCCGAGGCTGCTGAACAGCACCAGCGGCAGCCTGGGCGCAGCCTTGCGGATGGCCCGCGCCAGTTCCAGCCCGTCCATGCCGGGCATGTGCATGTCGATGATGGCCAGGTCGAAGCCCGGGCCGCTGCGCTGGCTTTCCTGAACCCAGCGCAGCGCGTCTTCCGGCACCGCCGTGTCCTGCGGCACCATGCCCCACTTGGCCGTCTGCAGCGCCAGCACGCGGCGGTTGGTGGCGTTGTCGTCCACCACCAGCAGTCGCAGCCCCTGCAGCGCCGGCTGCGCACCGATGAAGCTGCGGCGGTTGGCCGCCGGCATCTCGGCCGGCGGCACCACGATGCTGAAGCCGAAACAAGCGCCCTGGCCCGGGCCGGCACTGTGCGCCCAGATGCGCCCACCCATCAGTTCGGCCAGCCGCTTGCTGATGGCCAGGCCCAGGCCGGTGCCGCCGTACTTGCGCGTGGTGCTGGTGTCGGCCTGGCTGAAACTCTGGAACAGGCGCGCCAGCCCTGTTTCGCTCAGGCCGATGCCGGTGTCGCGCACTTCGAAGGTCAGCTCCACCGCCTTGGGCCGGTGCGCGGGCACGCCAGCGCTCACGCTCAGCACCACCTCACCACGCTCGGTGAACTTGACGGCGTTGGACAGCAGGTTCAGCAGCACCTGCCGCAGCCGTGTCACGTCGCCCTTCACCGCTGCTGGCACGTCGCTCGTGCTTTCGTCGTAGACGTAGGCCAGATCCAGGTGTTTTTCGGCGGCACGGCCGGCCACCAGGTCCATCGCCGACTCGATGCACTCGCGCAGCTCGAAGGGCTGGGCCTCGATGTCCATGCGCCCGGCCTCGATCTTCGAGAAGTCGAGGATGTCGTTGATGATGGTCAAGAGCGCATCGCCACTGTCGCGGATGGTGGCGGCGTAGTCCCGTTGCTCTTCGCTCAGCGCGGTGTCCAGCAAGAGGCCGCTCATGCCGATGACGGCGTTCATCGGCGTGCGGATCTCGTGGCTCATGGTCGCCAGGAAGGCGCTCTTGGCTTCGTTGGCGCCTTCGGCCTGGCGACGCGCCACTTCGGCCTCGTCGAAAAGCTGTGCGTTGCGCAGCGCCACTGCGGCGGCCAACGACAGGCCGCGCAAAAACTCCAGCTCGCGATCGCTGAAGGGCGCGCTGCCCGTGCGCCAAACCGCGATCGCGCCGACGGCCACGCCAGCGGCCACCAGCGGCGCCACCATCAGCCGCTCATCCGCGGTTTCGGGCGTGTCGGCGATCTGCACCGCGCGCGGGTCGTGCCCGGTGTCGTTGACGAACTCGGCGCGCCCGCTGGCGATGATGTGGCCGATGATGCCGATGCCGGGTGTGATCTCGGTGTCGCGCAGCTGGCTGGCGATGTCGCCCACGGCCACGATGGCACGGAAGCTGCCGCCTTCGGCCGGCACGAAGATGGCGCTGTTGTCGCCGACCAGCAGGTCCTTGGCGTGGTGGGCGATGCGGTCCATCACCACGGGCAGGTCCAGCGTGGACGAGATGTCGCGGCCCACCTCGGCCAGCGCGGCGCTTTCGCGGGTGCGGCGCTGGATGTCTTCGAAGAGCTTGGCGTTCTGCAGCGCGACGCCCAGGCTGCTGGCAATGGTGCCGAGCAAGCGCACGTCGGCTTCGCTGAAGGCGTGCTCGCGTTCGTGGTTTTCGAAGTCGATGGTGCCCACGCGGCGGCCTCCGACGACCATGGGCACTGTCACTCTGGACTGGGCCATGTCGGTGCCGGGCACGACTGCGTTGGCCATCTCGGCCGCTGTGTTGCATACGACAGGCTCGCGCTCAGCGATGAACTTGACCCAGCTTGCGTGGCCCCTCGGGGTGTCCGACGCGATGATGTCCGGCAGGTGCAGCCGCTGCCCGTGCTCCACGATGTACAGGTGCCTCAGCGTTCGCGCCTCGTGCTTGACCCAGGTGATGCCCATGTCGTCGGACTTCATCACCTCGCGCAGGCGCTGGCCCACGAGGTCCACGATCCCCTGGAAATCCAGCTTCCCCGCAATGCCCTGCTGGATGCTGTTGATCACCGCCAGCTCGGCCGCCCGCTGCTCAGCCGCCGCCTGCGCGGCACGCGCCTCGGCCGTACGCTCGGCCACCTGGGCCTCCAGCCCCTCGGCCCAGCGTGCGTTGCTCAGCGCCACCGCGGCCTGCGCGGCCAGCATGCCCAGCAGCTGCACGTCGGTGTCGTGGAAGCGGCCGAAGGCGCCGTCGATGTCGGCGTAGAGGTGGCCGATGACCTCGCCCTGCACGCGCAGCGGCGCGACCAGGCAGCTGCGCTGATCGATGGGCTCGGCACCCTCGGGGCCGTGGCGCAGCGACACAGCGCGTGTCTGGCGGGCTTGCAGCAGCCAGGGCGTGATAGCCAGCAGCAGCGCCGCCGCGTCTTCGCCGTGTGGCAGCAGCGAGCCGGCGACGTGCAGCCCGGCATTGCCGTCGTAGACCAGCAGCACACGCTCGGCACCGCTCAACTCCGTAGCCTCGTCGACCAGGAACTCGGCCAGCTCGTCGGCCCGGCGCAGCTCGTTCAGGCGCAGCCCCGTATCCACCAATCGCTCGAAAGGCTCGCGCAGGTTGGCCTTGCCGGCCAGGTGGGCGTCGCGCTTCTCATGCGGCAGCCCGGCCGCCCGCGCATGCGCCAGCCAGCCCAGCACCAGCGCGCGGTTGTCGGCCCGCTTGTTCAGCACGCTGCGGCGCAGGCCCTCGTCACCCAGGCCCTGCACGCGGCCCAGCAGCAGCTGCCAGGCCTGCTGCAGCGCGGCCGTGGCCTCGGCCTGCCGGCCGTTGGCAGCCAGCGCGCGGCTGTGCCACCACCACAGCGCCGGCGGGTCCATGCCGTCCTGGTGCGCCATGTCCATCTGCCGGTGCAGTCGCGCGGCGCGGCGTGTGGCGGTCAGCGCACGCGTGGGCTCATCGGCTGCCAGAAGCGCGCGGCCGGCCGCGGTGAGGTAGTCCGTGAGGGCGGCGTCGTTGCCTCGGCCCACCTGGCGCACAGCGCGCATGTGACAGCGCACCGCCTCCGCGTGGTGTCCCTCGCCCTCGGCCACGAGGCCCTCGACCTTCGAGACCATGCCGTAGAAGTAGGGCGAGTCAAGCTGCCGCGTCAGCTCGGCAGCCGCGGGCAGCACACGGCGCAGCTCGTCCCACTGGCCCAGGTGGGCCAGCCCGTCGGCCAGGTTCCAGTGGGCACTGACGAGGGTCGGCAGGATCCCCAGGCGCTCCTGGGTGGCCAGGTAGGCCTTCATCATGCGCAGGCCGCGCCGGTACAGACCCAGCTCGCGGCAGACCTCTGCCAGGTTGCCGTCGATCAACACGATGCCGGAGAGGATGCCCGCCACTTCGAACGCCGCGCGGGCCTGCCGGTACAGGCTCAGCTGCGCCGCCAGGTCGGGCTCGTTGAAGGTCAGCCCGTTGAGGGCACTGCCCTGGGCCCACAGGTCGCCGCTGGCGCGGGCCAGTTTCAGCACCCGCCGCGCTTGTGCATCGCTGTCAGCCGTTCGGCCCTGGGCCAACAGCGCGCTGATCTGCGCGGTCACTGCCATGGAGATCACCCAGGGCTGCCCGAGGGTCGCGCCGGCCGTTTCGGCGGTTTCGGCCTCGTGCAGCGCGCGGCTCAGATCCCTGTGCTGGTTCAGCAGCGCAGCCGAACAACGCACCCGTGCCCGCACCTGCCGCTCGATGGCCTCTGCATCGGTGCCGCTGCGCTGCGCTGCTTGCAGCGCCGCCTGCGCGCTGGCCACAGCCTCCGCCAGACGGCCCTGGCGGGTCTGCAGGACCGATCGCCGCATCAGCGCAAAGGCCTGCACCGCGGCGCTGCCGTCCCCGAGAGCCAGCGCCGCCAGTGCATCGTCGTCCTCGCGCCCGCGTTCGACTTCCAGGCGCTGACCCCAGCCCTCCACGCGCAGGAACAGCAGCTCGGCCCGCTGCGCCCCGGTCAGCCCCGGCATCGCCAGCGCCTGCGTGGCCCGCTCGATGGCCGCCGGTGTGCGTCCGCCATACAGCAGGGCTTTGACTTCAACGATCGCCTTTGCTGCGTGCGCGACGTCGGCTGGAACGGCTCTGGCCGCGCGGAGGGTGGGTGAGGACTTTGGGCTCATCGGTGAAGACTGTCGGCTTTGGTGCAAAGGCATTGCTCGGTGGCGTGGGAGGACGGGATGGACGGGATCTTCCGCAGGCGCTGCAAGATTCGCATTCAGGCTCCCGCGCGGCCGGGGGCCAGCAGCAGCGCCTGCACCAGCGCATCGACGCGGATGGGCTTGGTCACGTAGTCGTCCATGCCCACAGCCAGACATTCCTCGCGGTCGCCCTGCATGGCATTGGCCGTCATCGCCACGATGCGCGGGCGCTCGTGCGCCGGCCACCGGGCGCAGATGCGACGGCTGGCTTCCAGGCCGTCCATCTCGGGCATCTGCACGTCCATCAGCACCAGGTCGTAAGCCTGGCGTTCGATGCTCTCGATGGCTTCAATGCCGTTGCCGGCCACGTCGGCGCGGTAACCCATGCGCTGCAAGAGGCGCAGCGCGAGCTTCTGGTTCACCACGTTGTCCTCGGCCAGCAGAATGCGCAACGGGTGGCGTTCACCCAGCGTCGAGTCGATGCGGTCAGCGGCCGGGGCGGCCGTGGCCGTGCGCGGCACCTCACGCGCCAGCAGCGTGGTCAGGGTGTCGAAGAGCTGGCTTTGACGCAGCGGCTTGGCCAGCGTGGCGGCAAAGACGCTGTCGTGCGCCTCGCGCCGGCCCAGTGAACTGAACAGCACCAGCGGCAGCGTCTGGCCCGCGGCGCGGATTTGCCGGGCGAGTTCAGCGCCATCCATGCCCGGCATGTGCATGTCCAGGATGGCCAGGTCGCAAGGCCCGGATTGCAGCATCGCAACGGCCTGCCTGGGGTCTTCGCAGGCCAGGGCCACCATGCCCCACTTGGCCGTCTGCAGCGCCAGGATGCGCCGGTTGGTGGCGTTGTCGTCGACCACCAGCAACCGCTTGCCTTTCAGCGCCGGCTGCTCGCCGATGAAGTCGCGTTTGCCGCCCTGCGGCAACGTGGCCACAGGCGCGTGAATGCTGAAGTGGAAGGTGCTGCCCTGCCCCGGGCCGGCGCTGGTGGCGTGCATGCTGCCGCCCATCAGTTCGGCCAGCAGCTTGCTGATGGCCAGGCCCAGCCCGGTGCCACCGTACTTGCGCGTGGTGCTGCTGTCGGCCTGGCTGAACTTCTGGAACAGACGGCTCATGCCTGCTTCGGAAAGGCCGATGCCGGTGTCGCGCACGGCGAAGTGGAGGTGGCTGCCAACATCGGTCTGTTCGTCGCCGCCGACGCTGACGGTCAGCACGACCTCGCCACGCTCGGTGAACTTGACGGCGTTGGACAACAGATTGAGCAGGATCTGACGCAAGCGCGTGACGTCGCCGACCACCGCTGCCGGCACTTCGCCCTCGAAGAGGTAGGCGATGTCCAGGCGCTTGTCGGCGGCACGTGCGGCGACAAGGTCCAGCGCCGATTCCACGCAGTCGCGCAGGTCGAAGGGCTGGTGCTCGATGTCCATGCGCCCGGCCTCGATCTTGGAGAAGTCGAGGATGTCGTTGATGATGGTCAGCAGCGAATCGCCCGAGTCGCGGATCGTCGACGCAAAGTCGCGCTGCTCGTCGTTCAACGGCGTGTCCAGCAGCAGGCCGCTCATGCCGATGACGGCATTCATCGGCGTGCGGATCTCGTGGCTCATCGTCGCCAGGAAGGCGCTCTTGGCTTCGTTGGCGGCTTCGGCCTGCTCTCGGGCCTGTTGCGTCTCGTTGAACAGCCGCGCGTTCTGGATGGCGATCACGGCCTGGTCCGCAAAGGTCTGAAGCATTCGTGCTTCTGCGTCGCTGAACGGGCGCAGATCGCGGCGGAACACCATGATCGAGCCGATGCCGCGGCCGTCGCTGATCAGCGGCGCTTCGACCTCCGACCAACTGAAACCGAGCTGGCGGGCGTAGTCGCACATGGCCGGTGGGCTGCCGGCACCGTTCAGCGCGTCGTCGAAGCGCACGACGCGGCGCTCACGCAGGCAGACCTCGGTGCCGGTGCCGGCCAGCGGAATCGGGAACAAGGGGCTGGCGGCCTCGGCCATGGCGCCACGGTGGCCGCGCAGGTGCAGGCGCGAGCCGTCGTCGTCCAGCGTGAGCAGCATCACTTCATCGGTGCCGAACAGCCGCGCCGTGCAGGCCAGGATGCGTTCGAACACCGGCTGCGTGTCGGCCACGGAACCGCTGATGACCTGCAGCACCTCGGCGCTGGCGGTCTGACGTTCCAGCGCAGCCTGGGTTTCGTTGAACAGGCGCACGTTGTCCAGTGCCATCGCCATCGACGACGCCACGGTCGTCAGCAGGCGCACGTCGGCGTCGCCGAAGGCGTGGTCGCGCTCGTGGTTCTCGATGACGACGAAGCCCAGCATGCGCTCGCCGGCCAGCATCGGTGCGCCGAGGATCGAGCGCGCGCGGTCGGTGCCGTCATTCACCGGCACGCCTTCGCGCAACTGCTCGTCGACCGAACCCAAGACGAAAACTTTCTGGGCGACGATCGTCTTGTGGATGTAGCCGCCGGGCTCGACCCGGCGCCGCATGACCGGCAGCCGCACGCCGTGCTCGACGGCATACAGGGCCACGATCTCCTGCGCCCCTTCGTCCCAGACATGGATGCCCAGGTCGCCCACGCCGAACACCGTGCGCAGTTTCTCGCCGACCAGCTCGACGATGCCCTGGAAGTCGAGCGAGCCGGCCATGCCCTGCTGCACGCCGTTGATCACCGCCAGCTCGGCGTTGCGGGCTTCGGTTTCCTTCAGCAGGCGCTGGGTTTCGTCGAAGAGGCGGGCGTTCTGCAGCGCCTGGCCCGTGCTGGCGGCAATGGACCTCAGGAGCCTCACCTCGTCCTCGCCGAACGCGCCTTCGCGACGGTGGTCTTCCAGCGTGAGTGCACCGAGCAGCCGGCTGCCGCTCAGCAGTGGCACCCAGATGATCGACAGGGCCACCGACGTTCCAGCTGCATGCGGCAGTCCGGTCGCGTCCATTGCAGCGCGGCTGTTCAGCACGACGGGTCCGCAGCTGCGAACCATCTCGCCCCAGGGACCCTGATGCCACGGCTGCACGTCCGGCAGGTCCAGGCGAGAACCGTGCTCGACAACGAAGAGGTGGCGGATCGTCCCTTTGGACTCGTTCAGCCACACGATGCCCAGATCGCCGGTGCGGAACACCTCGCACAATCGCTCGCCCACCAGCTCGACGATGCCCTGGAAGTCCAGCCTTGCGGCGACGGCTTGCTGGATGCTGTTGATCAGCGCCAGCTCGCCGGCCCGCTGCTCAAGCGCCGCCGTGCGTTCGGCCACCTGGTGCTCCAGGCTCTCCTTGGTCCTGAGGTTCTGCAGCGTCGAGGCAGCCTGTGCGGCCAGCGTGGCCAGCAGGTCGCGATCGCTGTCGCGGAAGCGGCCGAAGAGGCCGTCGAGATCGGCGTAGATCACGCCAAGCACCTGCCCCTGCGCCACCATCGGCGCGACGAGGCAACTGCGTTGCTCGATCGCCTCGGCACCGTCGGGGCCGTGGCGCAGGCGCACGGCACGCGTGCGGCCAGCTTCGGCCAGCCAGGGCATCACCGCCGACTGCAGTGCGTCGGCGGTTTCGCCCTCGGGCAGCTGCACGCCCACCGGCACCAGCGTTTCGCCGTCAGCGTGCACCAGCAGCACGCGCCGCGCACCCAGCAGCTCGGCCACCTCTTCGATGAGGAATCCGTGCAGCGCCTGGGTGCTCGCCTGTTCGTTCAGGCGCAGACCGGTGTCGACCAGGCGCTGCACCGTTTCCTGCAGGTTGCCGCTGCCGGCCAGGTGCGCCAGGTAGCGCGCGGGCGGCAGCGCTGCGGCGCGTGCGTGTGCCACCCAGGCCTGCAGAAGCGCGGCGTGCGAAGTCGGCCCGTGCAAGGCGCTGCGCTGCAGGCCTTCGTCGCCCAGGCCTGCGGTGGCCTGCACGAGCATCTGGTAGGCGCGCTCGCTGGCGGCAGCGCCTTCGGCATGACGGCCGCAGGCTCGCAGCGCACGCGCGTGCACCCACTGCACGCTGGCGGGTGATTCACCGCTGCCGGCTGGACGGCCCTTGCGTGTGTCCAGCAGGGCCACCGCCTGCTGGCTGTGGCGCAGTGCCGCGACCGTGTGGCCCGCCCGCAGCTCGGCGCCGGCCACCAGCGCCAGGAGCAGCGGCCGGGCCCAGACAGCGCCGTGCCGCTGCCAGGCCCGCCACAGCCTGCGCCAGACGAGCAGGCCCTGTTGGGGTGGCAACCAGCGTGCGGCGCGTCCTTCGGCCAGGCCGCCGGCCCGCGTCAGCAGCTTCGGATCGGCGCCTTCGGCTGCGGCCCGCCGCAGCAGGATCCGGAAGCGTGCATGAAGTTGCTCGAAGGCCGCGCGCTCGTCCAGCGAGGCGAGCAGGAAGGTCTGGATGCCATAGGGATTGAGCAGCGCCGCGGCCGGCGCCTGGGGTTCGCGCAGCGCGATCGCCTCGCGGACCAGCCGCAGCGCGCGCCGGGGCAGGCCGAGCAGGCTGTAGGAGAGCGCAAGGCTGTTCAGGCTGACCGCCTGCTGCGCGCGGTCAGCGGCCTCGGCGGCCACCCGCAGCGACTGGTGCAGGCCACGCACCCTGCGCGCCATGTCGGGGTCGTCGCTGTAAAGCGAGTGCAGGGCGCGTGCCTCGCCGCCGCGGTCGCCGCTGGCGCGGGCCAGGTCCAGGGCGCGCTGCAGCAGCGCGCGGTGCGCCGCCGAGTCTTCCCTGGCGATGTGCACGGCGCCCAGCACACGCAAGGCCTGGCCTTCAAGTGCCGTATCGCCGAGCGACTCGAACAGGCGCGTCGCCTCTTCCGCCTGTGCCGCCGCGACATCGGGTTGCGCCTGTTGGCCGGCGGTGGCCTGGCGCAGCAGCGCCAGTGCCAGCACGTCGCGGTCGCGCGATCGCCGGGCGGCCTGAACAGCGCGCGCGGCGGTGGCCATCGCCTCGGCCAGGCGTTCCTGCCGCGTCTGCACATGGGCCAGTGCACACAGCGCCAGTGCGGACGCCCCGGTGTGGGAGGGGGCGCGGCCGGCCTGTTCGACCATCGATTCAGCCAGCGCGAGCGCCTCGCGCAGATCCAGGCGCATCAGCAGCCCGTCGAGCCTGCGGTGCAGCGCCCACAACCCGCGCAGGCGGGCCCGGCCTCCTTCAGCGCGGTCCCTCATTCCGGCGCTTCTTGAGTGGGTGTGCCGCGGCTGGTGTCATCACGGGGCCTGCATCGGACCCGCACCGTCACCAGATCGATCTGCCCTGGCTGCGTCGCCGAGGACAGGTCCACCGCGGACACGGGTTTTTCGGTCTGACGCACTCTGCCCGGCATGCTGGAAGGTCCCTCTGCTGCTGCCCGTCTTGTGGTCTGTGCTGCGGCCCGGGTCCGCGGTGGAGACGGACCTGTCGGGCGCCGGTGCAGTCTAGCGGCGGTGCCAGGCCCTGCCACCGTGACTTGCCCGCATCGACACGGGCGTCTGGCCACCCGACGGCTTCGACTGTGGTGTCTCGCGGCGGGCCGGGCGACGTCGCGTGTCACAGCCGGCGGGTGAGGAATTCACCCTGGGCCCGTGTCGGCAGTCCGCAGAAACGGCAGAGCCGGCTTGCGCCGGCTCTGCCTGGGAAGGGGAAGCGCCGTGCCAGCGCCTGCGGCACTCAGTGCCGCGGGGCCTGGGCCAGGGTCTGCGTCTGCGAAGGCTGCTGTGGGGTCACCTGCTGGTCGGCCGGCACCGGCTTCCACAGGCTGATGGACATGACGACGCCAATCACCGCCAGGGCAAACACGGCCGGTTCCAGTTCGAGCCGGCTGGGGCGGACGTAGGGCTTCAACTGGCTGACTTGGGCGGGTGACTGGCTGTTCACGTTCGGATGTCCTTGCTCATGGGGTGCCGCTTCTTCAGCAGCGCGGAGCGAGTGTCTCGTCGGGCAAGTGCATTGGACAGGACATGGTTCACGCCCGGGCAGCAACATTTGCACACACCCCCCGAGACGCGGGGCCCCATTCGTGGGGGGCCGGGGCGCGCATTGAAACGAACAAGTCACAAGCCCGTCAAATCGCGCCCTGGCTCCGCGATTGCTGCACCGCAGCAGGTCGCTGGATGCCACTGCACCCAGGGCCGCCGCTACGATGCCCCCATGCAAGACGATGGCAAGTTGACACAGGGCTTCAGCCTGGCCCAGCCGCCGGCGGGCTTTGTCGACGACCCCTATCCGACCTACGCCTGGCTGCGCCGCCATCACCCGGTGCACGCGCTGGGCCCAGGCAGCTTCCTGTTGACGGCCTACGGCGACGTGCTGACCGCCTACCGCAGCGCGCACGTCAGCAGCGACAAACAGCGCGAGTTCGGGCCCCGCCTGGGCGCCGGTTCGCCCATCTTCGAACACCACACCACGAGCCTGGTGTTCAACGACCCGCCGCTGCACACCCGGGTGCGCCGGCTGCTGATGGGTGCGCTGAACCAGCGCGCCATCAACCGCATGGAAGCGGGCGTGGTGACGCTGGTGGACGGGCTGCTGGACCACCTGGCCGACGAGCCAGAACCCGACATCGTCGAACACTTCGCGGCGCAGATCCCGGTCGAAGTCATCGGCAACCTGCTGAACGTGCCCCACGCCGACCGCGCGCCGCTGCGCGACTGGTCACTGGCCATCCTGTCGGCGTTGGAACCCGCGCCAGACGCCGCACTGTTGGCCCGCGCCAACCTGGCCGTCACCGACTTCTGCAGCTTCCTTCGCGGGCTGGTGAACAAGCGCCGCCAGCACCCGGGCGACCCGGAATCGGACGTGCTCACCCGCCTGTTGCAAGGCGACAGCCATGGCACGCTGAGCGAAACCGAACTGCTGCACAACTGCATCTTCCTGCTCAACGCCGGCCACGAGACCACCACCAACTTGCTGGGCAACGGCATCCACGCGCTGCTGCAGCAGCGCAGCCAGTGGGACCGCCTGCTGGCCCAGCCCGAGCTGCTGCCGTCGGCCGTGGAAGAACTGCTGCGCTTCGAAAGCCCGCTGCAGCTGAACAACCGCCTGAGCACCGCGCCGCTGGTCTTCAGCGGCCAGGCAGTGCCGGCCGGCAGCTTCATCACGCTGGCCATCGGCGCGGCCAACCGCGACCCGGCGGTGTTCGACGAGCCCGACCGTCTGGACGTGGCGCGCAAGCCCAACAACCACCTGGCCTTCGGCCAAGGTGCACACGCCTGTTCGGGCATGAACGTGGCGCGGCTGGAAGCGAGGGTGGCCTTGGCGGCGCTGCTGTCCCGCTACCCGCGGCTGCACCTGCGTGGCACGCCCGTGCGCGACCGGCGTGTGCGCTTCCGCGGCTTCAAGCACCTGCCCGTCGCGTTGCTCTGAATCTCACAGGACTGAAACGATGGCCGAACCCTTCAAGCACCTGCTGAACGCGGGACTGGTGAAAGCGGCTGCCGTGCATCTGCACCGGCACGCGCCGGCCTTCGACAGCCGGCGCTTCGTGAAGCTGGCCAGCGAGGGGCTGGACACGCTGGAGTTGAAGGCCCGCTCACTGCACATCTGCACGGCGCTGGAGCAGACCCTGCCGGCCGACTTCCCGGCCGCGGCCGACGCGCTGCAGGCCGCCCTGGCCCCGCCCGAAGCCGGCGAAGCCATGGCGCAGTTGACCGGCCTGGAACAGGGCCTGCGCGGCTGGATCCTGTGGCCCGTGGGTGAGTACATCGCACGCCACGGTCAAGCCCACCCCGACCGCGCCCTGCAGGCCCTGCACGCGCTGACGCAACGCTTCACGGCCGAATTCGCGATCCGCCCCTTCATCGTGCAGCACCCGCAGCGGGTGTTTGCCACCTTGCAGCGCTGGGTGCACGACGACAGCGCGCACGTGCGGCGCCTGGTCAGCGAAGGCAGCCGGCCGCGACTGCCGTGGGGCCTGCAGCTGAAACAGCTGGTGGCCGACCCCAGCCCCACGCTGCCCCTGCTGCAGGCGCTGCAGGACGACCCCAGCGACTACGTGCGGCGCAGCGTGGCCAACCACCTGAACGACATCGCCAAGGACCACCCGCAGCGTGTCGCGCAGTGGTTGCAGGCCCACCTGCCCGATGCACCACCACCGCGCCGCGCACTGCTGCGGCACGCCAGCCGCACCCTGATCAAGGCCGGCGATGCTGCGGTGCTGAAGGCTTGGGGGCTGGGCGCGGCTTTCAAGGGCCAGGCCGAACTGCGCATCGAACCCGCTTGCATTGCGCTGGGCGACACGATCACCCTCACGCTGATGCTGGTCAGCCGCAGCAACAAGCCGCAGACGCTGGCCATCGATTACGCGGTGCACCACGTCAAGGCCCATGGCGGCACCAGCCCCAAGGTCTTCAAGGGCTGGCAGCTGGTGCTGCCGGCACACGGCGAAGTGGTGCTGAGTAAACGCCACGCCGTGAAACCGATCACCACGCGCCGCTACCACGCCGGGCTGCACCCGGTCGTGGTGCAGGTCAACGGCAAGGCCGTGGCGGAATCGGCCTTCACGCTGCTGAACGGCCATGGCTGACAGCCGCTGGCACATCCACCCCGACGTGGCGCAGGCGCACACGATCGACAAGGCCTTCTACCTGGACGAAGCCGTGTGGGCGCAGGCCCGCGAACGCCTCTTCGCGCACGCCTGGCACTGGCTCGGACCGCAGCCCGAGGCGGCCGAGCCCGGTTCACTGGTGCCGCACACCTTGCTGCCGGGCCTGCTGAACGAACCGGTGCTGCTGGCGCGTGACGCCACCGGCCACCTGCGCGCGTTGAGCAATGTCTGCACGCACCGCGGCAATCTGCTCGTCGACGCAGCGTGCAAGGCCGAGCACATCCGCTGCGGTTACCACTCGCGGCGTTTCGAACTTGACGGCCGGCTGCGTTTCATGCCCGGCTTCGAAGGTGTGCAGAACTTCCCCTCGGCGGCCGACCACCTGCCGCAGTTGGCACTGGCGGACTGGGCCGGCCATGCCTTCACCGCCATCGACCCGGTCTTGCCCTTTCACACCCTGGTGGCCGAGATGCGTCAGCGCCTGGCCTGGCTGCCCGTGCACAGCTGGCAAGCCGACAGCAGCCGGTCGCGCACTTTCGAGTTCGACGCGCACTGGTCACTGTACGTCGAAAACTACCTCGAAGGCCTGCACATCCCCTTTGTACACCCGGCGCTGAACCAGGCGCTGGACATGGCCAACTACCGCTACGAGCTGGGCAGCGCCAGCGTGCTGCAACTGGCGCTGGCGCGTGAAGGCGAAGCCGCCTTCGAGCCACCCGCCGGCACACAGGACCATGGCCTGCGCGTGGCCGCCTACTACTGGTGGCTGTTTCCCAACCTGATGTTCAACGTCTACCCCTGGGGCCTGTCGGTCAACGTCGTGCAGCCGCTGGGGCCTTCTCGCACACGGGTGCTGTTCAGCAGCTTCGTCGCCGACACCGCGCTGCTGGGCCAGGGCGCGGGTGGCGCACTGGACCCGGTGGAGATGGAAGACGAAGCCGTGGTGCTGAGCGTGCAACAGGGCATCCGGTCGCGGCTGTACCGCACGGGGCGCTTTTCACCCGCGCATGAACGGGGCACGCACCACTTTCATCGGCTGCTGGCGAGCGCGCTGGCGTCAGCGGCCTGAGAACCGGCCAAACCGCTGCCTGGCGCTACTGCTCTGCTGCCCAGCGCTTGCAGGTTTCATAGGTGCGACTGGCGTTTCTGCCCCAGTCTTCCAGCAGCGGTCTGTTGCCCACCTTGTCCAGCATATCCAGCAGAGCTGGCTTGTCGCGCGCCAGGCAAGCAAAGCGTGCAAAGGTGTTGTGGTTTTCGGCAGTGGGGTAGCGAACGACCAACTGCTCAAGGCCCACTTTCATGCGGGACCAGGAAGCACCGGAGTCGACAAACAAGCGGTGTTCGAACTCCCGGTTGGAGGCCCAGGTGTACATGCGGGCATAGAAAATCTCGCCGTATCGAGCCTGGGTGCGGCGCACCACGTCATTGATAAGGCGATCAACCAGCACCGCGCTGCCACCCCACTTGGGCAGCAGACCGTTCAGCAAAGCGGAATACAGGCCGTCGTCCTCCGGGTTGCGGCCAAGCCCCGCTTCCGCAACGGCCCACAGCCTGTCCTTGTCCCAACTCGCTGCAAGGCCCAGCTGGATCAAGGTGACGTGCGTGCTGCTGCTGCGTTGCGCCACCTGAATGTGCAGAGCCAGGTACTCGATGCTCTGTTTGATGTAGCTCTCGAAGTCACGCCAGGCTTCAGGCGGCACGGACTTGGCGAAACCGGTGCCGCGATAGGACCAGGCATGTGCCTTCAGCGCCTCTGCGTGCAGGCTGTGGGCCAATGCAGACTCGGGGTGGGCATCTGCCCACCGCCGCGTCAGGGCATCCATCTGCTGGAAGTAGGAGTCCTTGGCGCCTCTCGGTCCGTCGAACACACGGTCCAGGCCCGCCCGAAACAGGCTCAGCTTGGCGACACCGGACGCGGTACGCGGACTGTCTCTTTGGTACTCGGCGTGCAGTCGCTCCAGTTCGGCAAAGTCGCCGAAGAACAGCGCAGACCAGGCTTCGTCAGACACCTGCTTGTCTTCGCCTGGGGTGGGCTGCGGCGTCTGGGCTTGTGCGCTGAGTGTGCAGACAAACAGCCATGCCACCAGCACAGCACACAGCGCCGCATGAAGTTTGGAGCGCGTCATTTCAGCTGCCACACGAACTCGATTCGACGCGTTGCACGACCCTGCTGCACCTCTTCGGGCCTGGGCTTGGCATGGGTCATGTCGGCCACGCGCGCCAGGCTGGCTGCGTCCAGCAAGGTTTCGAGCGCCACTGCGCGCCGGCCCGGCGTGCCAGGCACCCGGATGTCGCGCCGCTCCACCAAGGCCTGTTGCAGCTGCCCTTTCGCATCAAGGGAGTAGGCCACCTGCACGGTGCCTTCGACCTCGAGCGAACGCGCCAGATCGGGATAACCGTCGCTGGCAGATACCCCTGGGTGGCTGTCGCCCCACCACAGATCGGCCATCGGCGAGTGGCCGTAGCGCAGCGCCAGGGAAGCCGTTTCAGCCCTTGCATCGCCGGGCTGGCCGAGCGACAGCGCCGTGGCCCATTGCTGCAACACACATCGTGTCTGGCGACCTTTGCGTTCCGCGACTGGGTCACGGTCGCCCAGCAGCCGCCACGCCAGGACGGGTGGCATCGGCACCGCAGGCTGCAACTGGCGCTGCAACAAGTTGTCGATGGCGCCTGCGGCGATGTCGTCGGCGGAAGGCACGGGGCGCCGCGGCATCTCTCCGCGAGGCAATCCCCAACGCTGCAGCGACGTGGCTTCTGCAGCCAGCAGTTCCGCCCTGTTCACCGCCGGCACGCCCCGCCACTGGTGGACCAGAACGGCAAGCAAGCTGTCCGTGTGTTTGGGCCAGTCACAGGCGCGTGGGTGCATCAGGGCCTGCTGCAGAAGCTCTTCGTGCCTGGGACCAGCCAAGTCCAGGCGCCACTGCGCCATCTCGTTGGCGACGCGGGCACGGAGACGCCAGCTCAGACGGTTGACGTTGGCGGCCGGAGCCTGCTGCCGCTCCTGATCCAGCCACGAGGCAAGCAAGCCCTGCATGCGAGGAAGCTCGGCATCCACGAGCTTCTGCACGGACGCGCGCAGTTCAGGATCGGTCTCGAACTTCGCCGGCAGACTGAAAACACGCCCCAGAAAACTGTGCATGGGCGCTATCAGCTCCGCCTTTTGCGCGTCGTTCAGGGTCACCTCGGAGACACCAGCTCTCGGGGCATCGACCCTGACCTGCGCCCAGGCGGTTTGGCTCACCAGGGGCGCGAGCAGCACACAAATGAGCGAAGCAAAACGCAAGTGGCGCAGCGTGCGAGATGCAGTTTGCCTCTGCGGAGATCTCTGCCGCGGTCGCGCCATGAAGATGGACATCCCGGACTCCGCCCGAACAATGCTCAAAGCCGAGTTGTACCGCAAACTTCGGGCGTCAGCATCCGCACGGCTGGCCGTCCAGCCTCTACGCAGCGACCTCGACCGGCTGGCTTCAGTCGCGCGCCTGGTCCCTGGCGTCGCACACGGGGTCGATGCCAAAGGCTCCACCCTGTGTCATGCCTGCCGCGTCCAGCGACACCTGGAACCACAGGCAGTCGTTGGTGGGGTAGCGCCAGGACCAGGTTTCGCCGCCGAAGCGTGCGCCGCGTCGTTCGCCCGGTGTGCCGATGCGGCGCAGCAGCCCGTCGCGTGTCAGCGGGCCTTGCTGCTGCATGGCCATGAACTCGGCTTCGTTCAGCACCTGCCGGGCCTGGCTGACGCGGCCATCGGCGTCGATGTCGATCATCCAGGTGGTGCGGCCGAACGGCCCGGTGGCGTACTCCAGGCGCTGGCCGGCGGGCTGCAGCGCGTAGGTGGCGGTGGGCTGGCCCCAGGCCTTCAGCACATCGGCCACCGCTGTGCGCACGGGCGGCACGGGCGTGGCGCAGGCGGCCAGGAACCAGCTTGTCGACAGGACCAAGGAAACAAACCCAATGCTGCTCTTCATCTGCCCATTCTGCGCCGCCGCGCCGCGCGGAGCACCACGTGTCAAACTGAGGCCCTGACGCCATCCCGACCATCCAGAACAACACAGGAGACAGCATGTTCAAGGCGCTCGTCATCGAGAAGGACGAAGGCGGCTACCGCGCCGCCGTCAAGGACGTGGAAGACAGCGCCCTGCCCGCCGGCGACGTGACGGTGGACGTGGCCTACAGCACCGTCAACTACAAGGACGGCCTGGCCATCACCGGCAAGGCACCCGTGGTGCGCAAGTTCCCGCTGCATGCGGGCATCGACTTCGCCGGTACCGTGAGTGCCAGCGACGATGCGCGCTTCAAACCCGGCGACACCGTGCTGCTGAACGGCTTCGGCGTCGGTGAAACGCATTCCGGTGGCCTGGCGCAGAAGGCACGGGTGAAAGCCGACTGGTTGCTGCCGCTGCCTGCCGGCCTGACGCCCCGCCAGGCCATGGCCATCGGCACCGCCGGCTACACGGCCATGTTGTGTGTGATGGCGCTGGACCGGCACGGCGTCGTGCCCGGCAGCGGTGACGTGCTGGTCACCGGCGCCAACGGTGGTGTCGGCACCGTCGCCATCACGCTGCTGGCCAAGATGGGGCACCGCGTGGTGGCGTCCACCGGCCGCCTGAACGAAACCGACTTCCTGAAAGGCCTGGGCGCGGCCGAAGTCATCTCGCGCGAAGAGCTGTCTGCCCCCGGCAAGCCGCTGGGCAAGGAACGCTGGGTCGGCGTGGTCGACTCGGTGGGCAGCCACACGCTGGCCAATGCGCTGGCCGGCACCCGCTACGGTGGTGCAGTGGCGGCCTGCGGGCTGGCGCAGGGCATGGACCTGCCGGGCAGCGTGGCACCTTTCATCCTGCGGGGTGTCACGCTGTACGGCATCGACAGCGTGATGGCGCCGATGGCGCTGCGCCAGGCGGCCTGGCAAAGGCTGGCCGCCGAACTGGACCTGGACAAGCTGGCATCGCTGACCCAGGAAGTCACGCTGATGGGTGCGCTGCAGGCCGGGCAAGAGATTCTGGCCGGCCGCGTGCGCGGGCGCCTGGTGGTCAACGTCAACGCCTGAAGCCGAAAGACCGCAGCATGAAGATCGTCTGCATCGGCGGCGGCCCGGCGGGCCTGTACTTCGGCCTGCTGATGAAAAAGCTGGGGCGCGAACGGGGCACTGAACACGACGTGACCGTGGTCGAGCGCAACCGCGCCTACGACACCTTCGGTTGGGGCGTGGTGTTTTCCGACGCCACGATGGACAACATGCGGCAGTGGGACCGTGAAACCGCCGACACCATCGAAAGCAGCTTTGCCCACTGGGACGACATCGAACTGCAGTTCAAGGGCCGCACTATCCGCAGCGGTGGCCATGGCTTCGTGGGCATCGGGCGCAAGAAGCTGCTGAACATCCTGCAGCCGCGCTGCGAAGAGCTGGGTGTGCATCTGGTCTTCGAAACCGAAGCCGACAGCGATGCCGACTACCCCGACGCCGACCTGGTGATCGCCAGCGACGGCATCAACTCGCGCATCCGCACCCAACACGCGGCCGTCTTCAAGCCCGACATCGTGACGCGTCCCAACCGCTTCATCTGGCTGGGCACGAAAAAGCTCTACGAACCCTTCACCTTCATCTTCGAAAAAACCGAACACGGCTGGTTCCAGGCCCACATCTACAAGTTCGACGACAGCACCAGCACCTTCATCGTCGAATGCCCCGAACACGTGTGGCTGGCCCACGGCCTGGACCGTGCCAGCCCCGACGAGTCAGTGGCCTTCTGCGAACAGCTGTTTGCGCGTGACCTGCAGGGCGAAAAGCTGATGAGCAACGCGCGCCACCTGCGTGGCAGTGCCTGGCTGAACTTCCAGCGTGTGACCTGCCAGCAGTGGTGGCACTTCAACGGCCGGAACCACGTCGTGCTGATGGGCGACGCGGTGCACACGGCGCACTTTGCGATCGGATCGGGCACCAAGCTGGCATTGGAAGACGCCATCGAGCTGACGCGCCAGTTCAGGGACATCGGCGACACCGCCAACCACATCCCCGAGGTGCTGACGAAGTACCAGGCCCTGCGCGCCATCGACGTGCTGCGCATCCAGAACGCGGCGTGGAATGCGATGGAATGGTTCGAGGTCTGCGGCCAGCGTTACTGCGACCAGCTGGAACCCGAGCAGTTCATGTACAGCATGCTCACGCGCAGCCAGCGCATCAGCCACGAAAACCTGCGGCTGCGCGACAAGGGCTGGCTCGACGGCTTCGAGAAGTGGTTCGACCTGAAGTCCGGGCTGGATGGCGACAGGGCCGTGCCGCCGATGTTCACGCCGTACACGCTGCGCGGCGTGACGCTGAAGAACCGCGTCGTGGTGTCGCCGATGGCGCAGTACTCGTGTGTGGCCGGTGTTCCCGGTGATTTCCACCTGGTGCACCTGGGCGCACGGGCACTGGGCGGCGCCGGCATGGTCGTGGTCGAAATGACCTGCACCAGCGCCGACGCCCGCATCACTCCCGGCTGCCCGGGCCTGTGGAACGACACCCAGCGCGATGCCTTCAAACGCATCGTGAACTTCGTGCACCAGGGCAGCGACGCGAAGATCGCCCTCCAGATCGGCCACGCCGGCCCCAAGGGCAGCACCAACGCACCTTGGCAGGGTGAAGGCGCCGACCGGCCGCTGGCCAGGAGCAACTGGCCGCTGATCGCTGCGTCCGGCCTGCCCTTCCTGGAAGACGGCGCCGTGCCGCGGGCCATGACACGTGCCGACATGGACCGTGTCACCGCCGATTTCGTGCACAGCGCGCACCTGGCGGAACATGCCGGCTTTGACTGGCTGGAGCTGCACTGTGCACACGGCTACCTGCTGTCCAGTTTCATCTCGCCGCTGACAAACCGGCGCGACGACGACTACGGCGGTTCGCTGCCAAACCGCCTGCGTTACCCGCTGGAAGTTTTCGCTGCCGTGCGCGCCGTGTGGCCGCAGGACAAGCCCATCAGCGTGCGCATCAGCGCCCACGACTGGGTCGAGGGTGGCGTCACGCCCTCCGACGCGGTGGACATCGCCCGGGCCTTCAAGGCCACCGGCGCCGACATGATCGACTGCAGCAGCGGCCAGGTCAGCGCGGCGCAGAAACCCACCTACGGCCGCATGTACCAGACACCGTTTGCCGACCGCATCCGCAACGAAGCGGGCATTGCCACCATCGCCGTGGGTGCCATCAGCGAAGCCGACCACGTCAACAGCATCATCAGCGCCGGTCGCGCCGACCTGTGTGCCGTCGCGCGGCCGCACCTGGCCAACCCGGCCTGGACGCTGCAAGAGGCGGCGAAGATCGGCTACACCGGCACCACCTGGCCGCCGCAGTACGACAGCGGCAAGGCCCAGATGGAAGCGCTGTTCCAGCGCGCCAGAAACCCCGCGTGAGCACACCATGAACGAAACCCCAGATCCCCGCGTCGACAAGTGCCTGAGCGATGGCAACCGCGTGGCCATGGCCGGTTATCCGGCAGAGCACTTCCTGTGGCAGGTGGAAGGCGGCGTGGGTGTCGTCACGCTCAACCGCCCCGAACGCAAGAACCCCTTGACCTTTGCTTCCTACGCCGAGCTGCGCGACCTGTTCCACGGCCTGCGCCACGCCAGCGACGTGCACGTGGTGGTGGTGCAAGGCGCCGGTGGCAACTTCTGCAGCGGTGGCGACGTGCACGAGATCATCGGCCCGCTGCTGCAGCTGAAAGCCCCCGAGCTGCTGATGTTCACGCGCATGACCGGCGAACTGGTGAAGAACATGCGCCACTGCCCGCAGCCCGTCATCGCCGCGGTGGACGGTGTGTGTGCCGGCGCCGGCGCCATCATGGCCATGGCCAGTGACCTGCGCCTGGGCACGGCGCGCAGCAAAACCGCCTTCCTGTTCAACCGCGTCGGCCTGGCCGGTTGTGACATGGGCGCCTGCGCGATGCTGCCGCGCATCGTGGGCCAGGGTCGGGCCAGCGAATGGCTGTACACCGGGCGTTCGCTGGGCGGCGAAGAAGCCGAACGCTGGGGCTTTTTCAACCGCCTGAGCACACCCGAAGCGCTGGAGGAAGACGCCATGAAACTGGCGCGCGAACTGGCCGCCGGCCCCACCTTTGCCAACGGCATCACCAAGACCATGCTGCACCAGGAATGGGACATGGGCATCGACGCGGCCATCGAAAGCGAAGCACAAGCGCAGGCGCTGTGCATGCTGACCGAGGACTTCGGCCGCGCCTATCGTGCGTTTGTCGCCAAGAGCCGGCCTGTATTCGAAGGCAACTGAACGATGAGCGCGACATGAACCCGCTGGAACACCTGCGCTGGCCCTTCTTCGAGCCGCGCCACCGCGAATTTTCGGCCGCACTGGACAGCTGGGCGCAATCCACGGTGCGTGACGTGCATGGCCACGATGTGGACGCGCAGTGCAAACAGCTGGTGCAGCGGCTGGGCGAAGGCGGCTGGCTTCGACACGCCGTGGCCGGCATGGTTTATGGCGGCGCCGCCGAGACCATCGACACGCGCATGCTGTGCCTGGCGCGCGAAACACTCGCGCGCCACAACGGCCTGGCCGACTTTGCCTTTGCGATGCAGGGCCTGGGCTCGGGTGCCATCTCGCTGGCTGGCACCGCAGAACAGAAGGCGCGCTGGTTGACGCAGGTGGCGGCCGGCAAGGCCATCAGCGCCTTTGCACTGAGCGAGCCCGACGCCGGTTCCGACGTGGCCGCCATGCAGTGCGCGGCGCACATCGACGGCGAACATGCGGTGCTGAACGGCGAAAAGACCTGGATCAGCAACGGTGGCATCGCCGACTTCTACGTGGTCTTCTGCCGCACGGGTGAGGCGCCCGGGGCGCGCGGCATCAGCGCGTTTGTCGTCGAAGCCGGCACAGCCGGCCTCGAGATCGCCGAGCGCATCGACGTCATCGCGCCGCACCCGCTGGCCCGCCTGCGTTTCACCCAATGCCGCGTGCCGCTGGGCCACCGCATCGGCGCGGCCGGCGAAGGTTTCAAGGTCGCGATGCGCACGCTGGACGTGTTCCGCACCAGCGTGGCCGCCGCCGCGCTGGGCTTTGCGCGGCGCGCGATGGAAGAAGGCCTGACGCGAGCCAAGGGTCGGCCGATGTTCGGCCAGCACCTGGCCGACTTCCAGTTGACACAAGCCAAGCTGGCGCAGATGGCGCTGACCATCGACAGCGCGGCGCTGCTGGTCTACCGCGCGGCCTGGGAACGCGACCAGGGCCTGAACGTCACACGCCAGGCTGCGATGGCCAAGCTGGCGGCCACCGAAGGCGCGCAGCAGGTCATCGACGCCGCGGTGCAGCTCTTCGGCGGCCTGGGTGTTGTCAGCGGCGTCACGGTGGAACGGCTCTACCGTGAGATCCGCAGCCTGCGCATCTACGAAGGTGCAACAGAGGTGCAGCAGCTGATCATCGGCCGCGACCTCATCAAGGAAGCCCCATGAACAAACAGCTGCTGCAACCCGCGCACTGGGCACGGCCCAAGGGTTACGCCAACGGCGTGGCCGTCAGCGGACAACAGATCTTCGTGGCCGGCATGATCGGCTGGGACGCCCAAGGCCAGTTCCAGACCGACGAGCTGGTGGGCCAGGTGCGCCAGGCGCTGCAGAATGTGGTGGAGGTGCTGGCCGAAGCCGGCGCCACACCGGCCCACATCACACGCATGACCTGGTACCTGACCGACAAACGCGACTACCTGGCCCAAGGCCGCGAGATCGGCGCCGTCTTCCGCGAGCTGATCGGCGACTTCGGCATCGCCATGACCGCCGTGCAGGTGCTGGCGCTGATCGAAGACCGTGCCAAGGTCGAAGTCGAAGTCACCGCCGTGATTCCAGACTGAAGCCGAACCGAATTCCACTTTTTTAAGGACTAACACCATGGCCGCCAAGGCATCTTTCCACTGGGACGACCCGCTGCTGCTGGACCAGCAGCTCACCGACGACGAACGTTCGGTGCGCGACGCTGCACAGGCTTACTGCCAGGACAAGCTGGCACCCCGTGTGCTGAACGCTTTCCGCAACGAACAGACCGACCCCTCCATCTTCCGCGAGATGGGCGAACTGGGCCTGCTGGGCCCGACCATCCCCGAGCAGTACGGTGGCGCGGGGCTCAACTACGTTTGCTACGGCCTGGTCGCGCGCGAGGTGGAGCGGGTGGACAGCGGCTACCGCAGCATGATGAGCGTACAAAGCTCACTCGTCATGGTGCCCATCAACGAGTTCGGCACCGAAGCGCAGAAACAGAAGTACCTGCCCAAGCTGGCCAGCGGCCACTGGATCGGCTGCTTCGGCCTGACCGAGCCCAACCACGGCAGCGACCCCGGCGGCATGGTCACCCGCGCCAAGGCCGTGCCCGGTGGCTACAGCCTGAGCGGCAGCAAGATGTGGATCAGCAACAGCCCCATCGCCGACGTCTTCCTGGTCTGGGCCAAGGACGATGCCGGTGCCATCCGCGGCTTCATCCTGGACAAGGGCATGAAGGGCCTGACAGCACCGGCCATCCACGGCAAGGTGGGCCTGCGCGCCAGCATCACCGGCGAAATCGTCATGGACGAGGTGTTCTGCCCCGAAGAAAACGCCTTCCCCGAGGTGCGTGGCCTGAAGGGCCCCTTCACCTGCCTGAACAGCGCGCGCTACGGCATCGCCTGGGGCGCGCTGGGCGCCGCGGAAGATTGCTGGTTCCGCGCCCGCCAGTACGTGCTGGACCGCCAGCAGTTTGGCAAGCCGCTGGCGGCCAACCAGCTGGTGCAGAAGAAGCTGGCCGACATGCAGACCGAGATCACGCTGGGCCTGCAAGGCTGCCTGCGCCTGGGCCGCATGAAAGACGAAGGCACGGCGGCGGTCGAGATCACCAGCATCATGAAACGCAACAGCTGCGGCAAGGCACTGGACATTGCCCGCACCGCGCGCGACATGCTGGGTGGCAATGGCATTTCCGACGAATACGGTGTGGCGCGCCACCTGGTGAACCTGGAGGTGGTGAACACCTACGAGGGCACACACGATGTGCACGCGCTGATCCTGGGGCGGGCAATCACAGGGATCTCTGCTTTCTAGTTGGCCCCCAAGCTCCCTCCGGTCGCTGCCCCCCGGGGGGGATGTTGTGCAGCGGACCGGCGGAGCCGGATCCGCGCACTTCGCTTGGTCGTGTGGGCTCAGTTGGGTGGGGCTGCCTTCAAGGACAGGCCCCTTAGCACCTCGGCCAGCTCAGGCGCTTGCCAGACCGCAATGCGGTGTTGCACCGCGAAGGTCTGCGCGATTTCGCTCAGCGGGCCCAGGCCGATGAACAGGGCATCGGTGGTCGTCGCGCCTTCCTGGTCTTCGGCGGCCACGCGCGCGGCGTGCAGCGCGCGCAGCACTTCAAGGCCGGTGCGGGCCGACTTCCAGCGTTTGGCACACACGAGCATGCGGCGGCCCTTGCGCTCCAGGTCGAAGTCGTAGGCGCTGTCCTTGGACCGCTTCACGGTGTGACCGTCGCGCTGGAAGGCCTGTTCCAGCAAGCCTGCAAAAACCGGCCAGGCCATCGAGGACAGCGCCTGTTCGGTGGCCTGCACCTTGGCGGCGCTGGGTTTGTTGCGCTGGCGCACGGCGGCGATGACCGAGATCACCGCAAAGGGCAGGCCCGACAACGCGCCCACCACCTTGAACTGCTGCGGCAGCAGCGCAACGCCGATCAGCCCCAGCACCAGCGCGATCAGCAGGCTGATCCACCACGGTGATCGCAGCAACATCGCAAAAAGCGAGTTCTTGGCCATCTGGAATTTCAAGCCGGTCTCCGGTGGAAATGGGGTTGGGGAAGCAGGGGCCGACGGGCATCAGCCCGATTGGTGTTCACCGTCACCCGGCGTGGGTTCGGGCAGCCGGGTGGCCAGCACCTTGTCGATGGTCTTGCCGTCCATGTCGACGATCTCCAGGCGCCACTGCTCCCAGTCCACCGTGTCGGCCACGCGGGGCAGGCGACCGGTCAGCAGCATCAGCATGCCGCTCAGCGTGTGGTAGCGGCCACGTTCTTCATCGGGCACGGTGTCCAGGCCCAGGCGGTCTTTCAGCTCGGGCACCGGGATGTGGCCGTCCAGCAGCCAGCTGCCGTCGTCGCGCTGCACGGCCCATGAGGTGGCAATGTCACGCGGCCGGAACTCGCCGGTGATGGCCTCGATCAGGTCCTGCAGCGTCACGATGCCCTGCACCTCGCCGTATTCGTCGATGACAAAGGCCATGTGCACGTCGGACGAGCGGAAGTTGTCCAGCAGTTCCATGCCGGTGATGGTTTCGGGCACATACAGCGGCGTCTTCAGCGGCTGGCTGAGCAGGTCGCGGTTCTGCTCACGCAGTGCGTGCGAAAGCCACTTGCGCGCATTGACGACACCCACGACGTCGTTCAGGCCACCGCGCACCACCGGAAAGCGGGCATGGTCGGACTCTTCGATACGCGCCAGGTTGGCTTCGAAGTCCAGGCTCACGTCCAGCATCACCACGTCGGCCCGCGGCACCATCAGCGAACCGATCTGGCGGTCGTCGAGGCGAAACACATTGCGCACCATCGCGTGTTCGTGTGACTCGATGACCCCGGCGCTGGTGCCTTCGGCCAGCATGGCGTGGATCTCATCTTCGGTCACCGCACCGCCGCTGCCCTGCTTGACACCCAGCAGGCGCAGCAAGGCGTGTGTGGAAATCGACAGCAGGCGCACGAAGGGCTTGGTGGCGATGGCCAGCCAGTTGATGGGCCGCGCCACCAGGCGCGCCAGCAACTCGGGGTTGGACTGGCCGATGCGCTTGGGCACCAGTTCGCCCACAACGATGGAGAAATAGGTGATCAGCACCACCACCACCCCCGTGGCGCCGTACTGGGTGTAGGGCGCCGGCACACCCAGCGTGGCCAACCAGGCGGCCAGCGGCGCGGCCAGTGCGGCTTCACCGACGATGCCGTTGAGCACGCCGATCGAGGTGATGCCGATCTGGATGGTGGACAAAAAACGGGTCGGGTCTTCGCCCAGTTGCACGGCGGCAGCGGCGCCGGCGTCGCCATCGTCCACCAGCTTCTGCAGCCGGGCCTTGCGTGCCGTCACGAGGGCGATCTCGGACATGGCAAACAAGCCGTTCAGGACGATGAGGGCAAAAAGTATGGCGATTTCCATGGTGCCTTGGGGCGGGTCGATGAAGGGTGGCAAGCTGCGCGCGGCCCGGTCGGGCTGGCGGCTGGCTGCCAATCTGCTCGTCAGGGCGGGCCATGAAGGGCCGCCCGCGTCAGGTTCGGGTGTGCACCCCGCACGGTGGACGGTGTGGTCCGTCCAGCACCGCAGACGTCCAGTGGCTCGACACTTCTATCGCCTGGGCGGGGCCGGCCAACACCTCCACCGACAAAACGCCGGCGTGCAAGGGCAGCCCCGTCAGGTCGAAGCCAACGTCAGACTGGGCCTGGGCCGGCAGGTCGTCGAGGTGATGGTGTTCAACCGAACCCAGCGGGTCGCCCGAAGGCAAGCGGTGTTCGAGCGGCGCCACGTGCGCCTGTGCCTGTTCGGCAGGCAACTGGGCTGGCGCAGGGGCCTGCTCCTGCGTCGTGAAGCCGGACCAGCACAGAACGGCGGCCAGAAATACCGCCAAAGGTCGGGAAAGCATGGAACCCGCATTGTATCGAGCGCCCAGCCCGGGCGCCGCGGCACAGGTGGGGCTCAGGCGCCGGGCCAGCCGCGCGTGACTGCGGCCACCGCGCCGATCAGGGCCAGCACGGTGGTGGGCACACCCAGCCACAACCAGCGTTTGCGCAGCGTCTCGATCTGCTGGATGAGGCCGCTGTTCTGTTCGGCCAGCGCCTTGATCAACAAGGAAGAGGCCTGCATCTGTTCGTTCAGCGCGGCGATGCTGGCTTCGGCCTGCAGCAGCTGCAGCTGCAGTTGCTGCTGTGCCTTCAGCAGTGCCGCTGCATCCGGCTCGCCACCGCCGGCATCGATCACCACGGTGCGCGCCGGCGCGACGTCTTTGGCAACCGCCGGGGTCTTGCGGCTGTCCCACAACTTGCGCGCGCCTTCGGCCACGGCCGGCGCGTTTTTGATCACGTCGCCCCAGGGCACCAGCTTCAACACCGTCATCCATCCGATGGCCATCGTGTCGCCTTCTTTCTGTCGAAGTGGGCATGGTGCCACTGCTGGCCCAGCGCGCCTTGCGCCCCTGCCCCTGCACCTTGCAGTGACAAAAGCGTTGCGGGTGCGCTGCACCTGCTGCCACACAAATGCGCGAAACGGCCTTGCGGGGCATCGCCGGCCCGACAATTCCCATGCCCTGCACAAGCAGGCAGCAATCCGTCAACAGCCAAAGGAACACATGGCCACGCGCAAGACAAGCAAGAAGTCCGAACTCGCCACCGCCGGCGCTCACCTGAGCACAGCCGCCAAAGAAGTGGGCACCGCCGTGTCGCACAAGCTCGAAGCCCTGGGCGACGCCATGTCGGCCAGCATGAAAAAGGCCAAGAAGCGCGCCACGGTGCAGCGCGACAAGGTCCAGCGCAAGATCGGCAGCCTCGTGAAGATGGCCGAAAAGCAGCTCGCCAAGGCGCAGTCGCAACTGTCCAAGGCCGGTGCGTCGGCCGAGAAGTCGGTGCGCGCCGCCGAGAAAAAACTCGAAGCTACCAAGCGCAGCACCAGCCGCCAGCTCAATGCGCTGCAGGCCAGCGCCGAGCGCAAGGCCAAGGCCCTGCAGAAGGCGGTCGAAAAAGAAGCCAAGGCGCTGAAGAAGGCCGTGGGCATGAAGCCCGCCGCCGCGCCGGCCAAGCCGGCGGCCGTGGCCAAGAAGGCCGCGCCTGCAAAGAAGGCCGCACCGGCCAAGAAGGCTGCCGCCAAGAAGGCCGTGGCCAAGCCGGCCGCCAAGCCTGTTGCCAAAAAGGCCGCCAAGAAGGCTGCGAAGTAAGAAGCTGAAGCCCTCTCCCGCCGTGCGGGAGGGGGTGCCATGCGGGCACCCCGTCAGAACGCCCGCTGCCGGGTTGCCAAATCAGCACGTGAAGCTGTGTTCATGCGCCGCAGGATAAAAGATCGCGCGGCCGGCGCCGCAGCGCATCAGCCGCGGTCGAAGGTGGCCCGCAGGCCGGGCAAGTCCATGCCGCTCAGGTGCGGCAGTTCGTGAACACCCGAGCACGCGGTCAGCCTGTCGCCCGCGGTGTAGACACTGCGCACCGAGCCTTTGGCGTTGCACCCGCGCAGCGATGGAGGAATACGCCGCTGGGCACCACCTGCAGCTGCGAGTGGGGTTGCAGATGATCAGCAACGAAACCATCAAGCAGGCGGTGCAGAGGCCTTCCGCCATTTCGTGTTGGAGCACGGCCAGTCGCACCTGGCCAGCTTGATGGCGGGTGTGACGCCCGACTCAGGCGCTGTCTGACGCGTCACGCCGCCAGGCGCCGCTGCAGATGCGTGGCCAGCAAGGCCGCCACGTCGTGCCACGAAGCCCGCACACCCAGCGACTTCATGTCCACCGTCTGCAGCCCCGCGTAACCGCAGGGGTTGATGCGCATGAACGGCGCCAGGTCCATGTCCACGTTCAGCGCCAGGCCGTGATAGCTGCGGTGCTGGCTGACCTTGATGCCCAGCGCCGCCACCTTGCCCAGGCCTTGGAAAGGGTCCACGCTGGCCGGCGCCAGCACGGCGTGGCCGAAGGGGTCGGCCAGTCGCACGTAGATGCCCGGCGCGCTGCGCACGCGGTGGCCGGTGATGCCGAAGCCGGCCAGCGTGTCGATCAGCGCGGCTTCGATGCGGAAGACGTATTCCTTGACGTAGATGGAGAGCCGCCGCAGGTCCACCAGCGGGTAGGCCACCACCTGGCCGGGGCCGTGGTAGGTGACCTGGCCACCACGCTCGGTGCGCACGACGGGAATGTCGCCGGCGGCCCGCACGTGTTCGTCCTTGCCGGCCACGCCCTGGGTGTAGACGGGCTCGTGTTCGACGAGCCACAGTTCGTCTTCGGTGCCTGCGTTGCGCGCGGCCGTGAAAGCGCGCATCGCGGCTTCAACGTCGGCGTAGGGGCGGCGGCCCAGGTTCATGGTGCGCATGGCATGCGGAGTCTAGTGGGGCAGTCTCTGGGTGGCTGGCGCGGGTGGTGCGCCGATGTCGATCGAGCACAACGACCAGGGTGGCCACCGCTGCCTGGTGCTCACCGACCCAAGCAGCGGCGGCTTCAAATGATGTTGGCTTCGCGCAGCGGCCGCTTGTCCAGCAGGCGCTGCGGCGACAGGGCGTCCAGCGCCGGCGCGCCGCTGCTGCCACCCGCCACCAGCGCCGCCAGGGCACTGCCCACGGCCGGGGCCTGCTGCATGCCGTGCCCGGAAAACCCGCAGGCCGTGTACGCATTGCGCCAGCCGGGCATGACGCCGGCCAGCCCGTTGTGGTCGAAGCTGTTCATCTCGTAGTAGCCGGCCCAGGCCGAATGCATCCGCAGCGCTTCGAAGGCCGGCACACGCGCGGCCAGTGCAGGCCACAACTGCGCTTCAAAGGCGGCGTGGTCGATGTCGGCAAGCGGCGGTTCGTCGGGGTCGCCGGGCCACGGTTCGCGGGGCGGCGCACCGGCCAGGAAACGCTGGCCGCTGGGGCCATCGGGCCGGAACCACAGCCCTGACGGGTCGATGACCAGCGGGCAACCCGGCAGCCGCGCCGGGGTGTCCAGCACAAACACGTCACGCTTCTTCGCGTGCACCGGCAGCCGCAGGCCCAGGCCGGCCGACAGCGGCGCCGACCAGGCACCGGCGGCCAGCACCATGGCATCGGCCTCGAAGCGGCGGCCGTCGCGGCACAACACGGCCTGCACGGTGTCCCCGGCCGTCGCAAAGCCCACCGCGTCGGCTTGCACGAAATGCGCACCGCAGTGGATGGCCTTGCGGCGGAAGGCCTGCAGCAGGGCCGGTCCGTCGAACCAACCTTCGCCCGACAGACCCAGCGAGCCCAGCGCCAGGTCGTCGGTGTTCAGCCAGGGAAACCGTTGCTGCAACTGCGTGGGTGACAGCAGCGCCACGTCGGCACCGGCGGCGAGCTGCACCGGGTGCTGCGCTTGCAGCGTGGCAGCACCGGCGGCGGTGGCCAGGTACAGGTAACCCGGCTCGACGAGGCCCAGGCTCGGCGCATCGCCGTCCACCGCCAGTTCTTCACCCACACGTCGCAGAAAGGCCAGGCTCCACAGCGACAAGGCGATGTTGGCCGGCTGCGAAAACTGCTGGCGAATGGAACTGGCGGACAGCGAACTGGACGCGCGGGCGTAGCTGGGGTCGCGTTCCAGCACGGTGGCTTGCACGCCGTGGTCGCGTGCCAGGAAACAGGCCGTGGCGGCACCCATCACACCGCCGCCGACGATGACAACCGAAAGTTTCATGCCGGCAGTGTAGGCAGGCCTGGACTGCGCCAGCGGATCTCGCCAGCTTGTCGGCATTAGCATTGGTGATACCGGCCCGAGCTGCTGGCTTCATGAAACGTTCAAGGTCCAAGCCACCGTTGACGCCAGCGCGCGACACCACACCGGCACCGTTCACCGCCCATGCCCCAACCCACCTTGAGCGCCGAGCAGGCCGCCACCTTCCATGAGCTGGGCTATCTCGTGCTGCCGCGTTTCAAGGCCGCAGACGAACTGCAGTCGGCCGTGCAGCGTGCCCACGCCATCGTCGAAGACTTCGACCCCAGCCTGGGCGCCAGCCGCTTTTCCACCCGCGACCGCAGCCTGGTGGCCGACGCCCGGCTCATCGCTTCGGCCGAGCAGGTGCACTGTTTTTTCGAGGAGGAAGCGCTCGACGACAACGGTGCGCTGCAGGTGCCCAAGTCACGGTCGATCAACAAGATCGGCCATGCGCTGCACGACCGCGACCCGGTGTTCCGGCGTTTCAGCCACGGCCCCGAACTGGCCGCGCTGGCGGCCGGCCTGGGCCTGCTGCAGCCGCAGGTGTGGCAGAGCCAGATCATCTTCAAGCAGCCGCACATCGGCGGCGAAGTGGGCTGGCACCAGGACGCCACGTTTTTCGTCACCGTGCCGCACACCGTCACCACCTTCTGGTTTGCGCTGGAAGACGCGACGCCGGACAACGGCTGCCTGTGGGTGCAGCCCGGCGGCCACCGCTCACCGCTGCGCGAGCAGTACGTGTGTGAGGACGGCCGCTTGACCATGCAAGCACTGGACCGCACACCCTGGCCCGACAGGTCCGGTGCCCTGCCGCTGCCGGTCGCAGCTGGCACGCTGGTGGTCTTCCACGGTCTGCTGCCGCATTGCAGCGCCGCCAACCGCAGCCCGCGTTCGCGCTTGGCCTACACCCTGCACGCCACCTGCGGCACGGCGGCCTATTCGCCATTGAACTGGCTGCAGCGCAGCGCCGATCTTCCGGTGCGTGGTTTTGACTGAAGGCACGGGCAAGAACATGGCCGCCCCCGTTGCCCTGCTGCTGACCGACCTGGTGGACAGCGCCGCCCTGGCCGCGCGACTGGGCGACGCGGCCATGGCCCGTGTATGGACCGCACACGACCGCCTGGCGCGCGACCTGCTGCGCGACTGGCGCGGCCGCGAGATCGACAAGACCGACGGCTTCCTGCTGATGTTTGCCGCCGCCGCCGACGCGCTGGGCTACGCGCTGGCCTACCACCGCGCACTGGCGCAGCTGGAAGCCACCCTGCCCACAGCCGACGGCCAGCCGCTGCGCCTGCGCGCCCGTGCCGGCCTGCATGTGGGCGAAGTCACGGTGCGCGAAAACCCGGCGGCCGACGTGGCGCTGGGTGCCAAGCCGCTGGAGGTGGACGGGGTCAGCAAACCGCTGGCGGCGCGTGTGATGTCCATCGCGCTGGGCGGGCAGACGCTGATCACCACGGCGGCACGCAGTGCCTTGGGTGATGTCGGCCACCGCGTGCTCTCGCACGGCCACTGGCGCGCCAAGGGTCTGCCGGAACCGATCGAGCTGCTGGAAGTGGGCGAAACCGGGGCGCCTTTCACACCCCCACCCGATGGCGACAAGGTCTACCGCGTCGTGCGCCAGGGTGAACTGTGGCTGCCCGCCCGCGAAACCCGCCACAGCCTGCCGGCCGAACGCGATGCCTTCATCGGCCGCAGCAGCACGCTGCAGGAACTGGCACGCCGCTTCGACAAGGGTGCACGGCTGGTGTCGCTGCTGGGCATCGGCGGTTGCGGCAAAACCCGCGTGGCGATGCGTTTTGGCTGGCAGTGGCTGGGCGACTTTCCGGGTGGTGTGTGGTTCTGCGACCTGGCCGCGGCGCGCACGGTCGAAGGCCTGGTGGCCGCCGTCGCGCAGGGCCTGGACGTGCCGCTGGCCACCGACGACCCGGTGCAGCAGCTGGGCCACGCGATTGCCGGCCGTGGCGACTGCCTGGTGGTGCTGGACAACTTCGAACAGCTCGCGCGGCATGCGGAATCGACCGTTGGCCGCTGGCTCGAACGTGCCGGCAACGCCTGCTTCCTGGTCACCACCCGCGAGGTGCTGGGCATCAGCGGTGAAGAGGCGGTGGCGCTGGCGCCGATGCAGGACAGCGACGCCCAGTCGCTGTTCCTGCGCCGCGCTGCTTCGGCTCGGCGCGACTTCGCGCCCGGTGCCGACGACCTGGCGGCCATCGGCCCGCTGGTCAAGCTGCTGGACGGCCTGCCGCTGGCCATCGAACTGGCCGCTGCGCGTGTGCGCACGATGGCGCCGCGCGCCTTGCTGGCCCGCATGAGCGAACGCTTCAAACTGTTGGCTTCGTCCAGCAGCCGCGTCGACCGCCAAGCCACGCTGCGTGCCACTTTCGACTGGAGCTGGGACTTGCTGAGCGAAGGCGAAAGAAGCGCGCTGGCGCAGCTGTCGGTGTTCGAAAGCGGCTTCACGCTGGACGCCGCCGAAGCCGTGATCGACCTCTACCACCTGAAAAACGCACCCTGGACAGTGGACGCGGTGCAGTCCTTGGTCGACAAGTCCTTCGTGCGGGCGCTGCCGGGCGAACGTTTCGACCTGTTGGGCAGCGTGCAGGCCTACGCCAGCGAAAAGCTGCAGGCCGAGACCCAGCCCGGCGCCGCTGCTGGCGCCAGCGCCCACGCGGCCGAGGCGCGTCACAGCGCCTGGTTTGCGGCGCTGGGCCCGCAGCGCGCCACCGAGCAGCGCTGCATCGAGGTCGACAACCTGGTGGTGGCTTGCCGCCGCGCCACTGCCGCCGGCAACGCCAACACCGCCGCCGGCGCGCTCGACGGCGCCTGGGCCGCCATCAGCCAGCGCGGGCCCTACCAGGCCGGCCTGGACCTGGCGCAGGCGCTGTGTGATCTGCCTGCGCTGCCCAGCCGCACCGCGGCGCATGCGCAGCACGTGCTGGGCAGCGTGCTGGAGGCGCTTGGCCGCCGCACGCTGGCCACACCGGCGCTGGAAAGTGCCCTGCAACATGCCCGTCAGGCGCAGGACAAACGCTGCGAGTGTGGCGTCTGCATCCGCCTGGGCGCGCTGCACGCCCGCGAAGGCCGCGGCGAAGAAGCCCGTGCCGAGCTGGCGCTGGCGCTGCAAGGCGCGCTTGCGCTGGGCGACGGTGAACTGGAGTGCGCGGCGCTGAACGGCCTGGGCACGCTGGAATTCGAACAGGGCCAGTTGCCGCAAGCCCAGGCCCACTACGAAGCCGCGCTGGCACGCGCGCGGCAGCTGGGTGACCGCCGCTGGCAGGGCAACTTGCTCAGCAACCTGGCCAATCTGCATGCCAACGTCGGCCAGCTGGACCGTGCCGGTGCGCTGTCCGAAGAAGCGCTGCACATCGCCCGCCAGCTGGGCGACCGCCAGCGTGAAGGCACGCGCCTGAGCAACCTGGGCATGTTGCTTTACCTGCAGGGGCGGCTGGACGCGGCGCAGACTGCCAGCCAGGCAGCCCTGGTGGCGGCCCGCGAGCTGGGCCACGCCCGGCTGGAGTGCACGGTGCTGGCCAACCTGGGCCTGGTGCACGCCGCCGCAGGCCGCGCTGAACAAGCGGTGGCCTGCCACGAACCCGCGCTGGCGCTGGCCCGGCAACTGGGCAACCGGCGCGCGGAAGCGCAGATCCTGGGCAACCTGGGTGTCGCGCAGGCACGGCTGGGGCAGACAGGACCAGCACGTGAACACCTGCAAGCCGGTCTGTCGGTGCTGCGCGCCAGCAGCGACAAGCTCAGCCTGGGCCTCGTCCTGTGCGGCTTGGCCGAAGTCGAATGGCTGGACGGCCAATCCGCAGCCGCAGCGCGGGCGATGGAAGAAGCCCAATCGTTGACCCAGGCCGCGCAGGCTGGGCCGGCTTCTGAACTGGGCTTGGCGGTGGCGCGGCTGCAGCGCCTGCTGAGCGCGCCGGCTGCTTGATGTCGCCGGCTACTCGTCCTGGATCCACAGGTCGGGCTGCGGCGGCTGGCTGGGCTGCAGGCTGCGCGTGCTGACCAGGCGGATGACATAGCTGTAGCGCTTGGCCGTGGCCTCGGCGGTTTTGTCGCAGCGCATCAGCCGGTTTCTGTCCGACGCCTGGCAGCGGTGGCTGCCAGCCGGAGAGAAGGACACACCGTCGTCGGCAAACTGCTGCCCGGGGGTGCTGATGCGCCACCACAGTGTCTGCTGCCCCGCTTGCCGGGTGTACTGTTCGTTCGAGACGGCGATCTTGCCGTCGACCACCTGCACGTCGATGGTGTCGCGCTCGGTCTGCGCCTGGCTCAACTGCAGGGTGCCCAGCGCGAGCAGCGCCACGGTGATGCGTTTCATGGTGTTCTCCGCCTCTTGCGTTTTTCTTCATGCGGCCCGTCCGGCCGTGTGGAGAATTCTGTACCCGGATGTGTCCGCCGCAAGGGAATATTCACCCGCGCGCAGCGGTGCTGCGGCCCCACCACGTCAGCGGTAGGCCAGGTCGCGCAACGTCAGGCTCAGCGCCGGTGTGAAGGTGATGATCATCAGGCAGCCCAGCACCACCAGCACAAAAGGCACCAGCTGCGGCACGATGCGGTCCAGGCTGAGCCGGGCCACGGTGCAGGCCGCAAACAGGTTCACCCCGAAGGGCGGCGTGATCATGCCCAGCGCCAGGTTGACGACCATCACGATGCCGAAGTGCACCGGGTCGACACCGAAGAACATTGCCACCGGCGCCAGGATCGGCGCCAGCACGATGATGGCCGCGCTGGTCTCGATGAACATGCCGATCAGGAACAGCGCCAGGTTCACGCCCAGCAGGAACAGCAGCGGGCTTTCCAGCACGTCCTTCAGCCACAGGCCGATGGCGTCGGGCACACCGGCACGGGTGATCAGGTAGGCAAACAGGCCGGCGTTGGCGATGATGAACATGATCACCGACGACGACACCACGCTCTTCCGGAAGATGCCCAGCAGGTCTTTCAGCCGGATCTCGCGGTAGACCACGATGCCGACGAACAGGGCATAAGCCACCGCCACTGCCGACGCTTCGGTGGGCGTGAAGATGCCGCCGTAGATGCCACCCAGGATGATCACCGGCATCAAGAGCGCCCAGCCCGCCTGCCAGGTGGCACGGCCCACGCTCAGGCGGCCTTCGCCGTCGTCCTTACCCCAGCCCTTCCACTTGCACCACAGCCAGACGAAGAGCATCAGCGCGCCGCCGATCAGGAAGCCCGGGCCCACACCGGCGATGAACAGTTCGCCGATCGAGATTTCGGCCGACACGCCGTACAGGATCATCGGAATCGACGGTGGAATGACCACGCCCAGTTCGGCACTGCTGGCCTGCAGCGCTGCCGCGTAAGGTGCCGGGTAGCCGTGTTTGATGAGCGCCGGGATCAGGATCGCGCCGATGGCAAAGGTGGTGGCCACGCTGCTGCCCGACACCGCAGCAAAGATCATGCAGGTCAGCACGCAGGTCATCGGCAGGCCGCCCTGCACGCCGCCCACCAGGCTCTTGGCAAACTCCACCAGGCGGCGGCTGATGCCACCGGTTTCCATCAGGTTGCCAGCCAGGATGAAAAAGGGAATCGCGGCCAGCGGAAAGCGGTTGATGGAAGAAAACATTTCCTTCACCGCGATCAGCATGTTCACGTTGCTGATCTGGATGCCCACCAGCGCCGCCAGACCGATGGACACCGCCACCGAGATGGTGAGTGCAAAGCACAGCACCATCGTCAGGACCATCGCTGCGCTCATCGCTCGTCTCTCATGTCGCGGCTTGTCGTGTCGCCGCCGTTCAAGTCGCTGTCTCCAGTTCCATGCGCATCGGGTCCAGCCAGTTGCCGATGATGGCAATGGTGCTGAACACCCCGCCCACGGGCAAAGCCAGGTAGGCCCAGAACATCGACACGTTCTCCAGGCCCGCCACCGTCTGCACGCTGCCACGCTGCGCGTAGTCCCAGCCGACGATGATGATCACCGCCATCAGCAGCAGCGCAGCCAGCGCCACCATGGTGTCCAGGAAACGCCGGGTGCGAGCGCCGCTCCAGCGGTAAAGAACGTCGACACTGACCATGGCCCCCACGCGGAAGGCATGCGGGATGCCCAGGAACACCATCCAGATCAGCGTGAAGCGGATCAGCACTTCCGTCCACTCCGCCGGCCGTTCGATGATGAACCGCGTGACGATCTGCCACATGCCCAGGCCTGCGGCAGCGGCCAGCATCGCACAGGCCAGCCAGGTGGCCAGCGCGGTGGTGGCGCGTTCGACGGTCAGGTAGACCTGCTTCAAACCCGCTTCACTTGAAGTTGCGGATGCGTTCGATGTTGGCCTTGCCGAACTGGGATTCGAACTGCGCGTAGACGGGGCTCAGCGCACTCTGGAACTTGGCCTTGTCGATGTTCTCGACCACGCTCATGCCCTTGCTGCGCAACTCGGCCACGCCCTTGGCGTCGTCTTCGTCGACGCGCGCCCGGTTGGCCTTGGTGGCTTCCCTGGCGGCGTCCAGGAAGGCCTGTTTGTCGGCTGCGCTGAGCTTGTCGAAGGCCGCCTTGTTCATCAGGAAGATGGCCGGGCTGTAGACGTGGCCGGTGAGCGACAGGTGCTTCTGCACCTGGTCGAACTTGGCGGCCATGATCACCGACAGCGGGTTCTCCTGCCCGTCCACGGTGCCCTGCTGCAGCGCGGTGAACACTTCCGGGAAAGCCATCGGTGTGGTGACGATGCCAAAGCCCTTGTAGGCGGCCACGTGCACGGGGTTTTCCATCGTGCGCATCTTCAGGCCCTTCAGGTCTTCGGGTGCGTTCACGGCGCGTTTGCTGTTGGTCATGTGACGCACGCCGTTTTCGGCCCAGGCCAGGGCCTTGAAGCCCTTGGACTCGAATTCCTTCAGCATCTCCTGCCCGATGGGGCCGTCCAGCACCGCACGGGCATGGGCCTTGTCGCGGAACAGGAAAGGGATGTCCAGGATGCGCGCGGCCGGCACGAAGTTGGGCACCGGGCCGGTGCTGGTCAGCGTCAGTTCCTGCGTGCCCAGTTGGACCGCTTCGATGCTTTCGCGTTCGCCGCCCAGGCTGCCGGAATAGAAGGGCTGAACCTTGATGCGGCCATTGGTGCGCTGCTCGACTTCCTTGGCGAAAACATCGATGCCGATGCCCTGGTGCGAGTTCTGGCCGATGGAGATGCTGATCTTCATGGCCGTCTGGGCGCTGGCGCTCAGCGGCAGCAAGGCACCGACGGCCAGGGCCATGGCAGCGGCGGATGCAGATGCAGTTACAAGCAGGCTGAAAGTCTTCAAGGTGGTGTCTCCGGGATGTGGTTTGGCGCGAGTCTTGGGTTCTAGCGTATCTTTCGCGTTTTCGCCCCCGGTATCGTCCCCCATGGAAAGCCCTTCTCCGGCCAGCCCGACCGCCGGCCACATCCGCCTGACTTCGCACCCGGGCCAGGGCACGGCCACCGGCGCCTTGGCGCTGAACTGGGGCGCCGCCGACCCTCAGGTGCGTGGGCCGGTGGTGGGCACCACGGCCAACCGCAGCCAACGCAACGTCATCGGCACCCACAGTGGCAGTTATGGCGTCTACCGGGCGCTGGCCGTGGCCGCCGGCAACCTGGTGCGCGGCCACCGTGCTGACCTGACCAACACCGCGCCCACAGACATCGTGGGGCCTTATCCGCAGTGGCTGGACGCCCGCAAGATGGTGTCCATCGACCCCTGGGGCGCCAGCGTGCAAAGTGTGTTTGCCGAGCAACTGGCGATGGGCTACGACATCCGGCCAACGATTGCCGTCACCAAGGCTCACATCCATCTGCCCGAGATCAAGCAGGCCCTGGCCTTTCAGCGCCTGGCGGTGGACGGGCGGGTGCTGCTGGAAGATGCATCGGCCACCGTCACCAAGGTCGCCGTCGAACCCGTCTGGTGGCTGCCCGGCGTGGCCGCCCGTTTCAAGGTCAGCGAGGCCGAGCTGCGGCGCGCGCTGTTCGAAGAAACCGGCGGCATGTACCCCGAGCTGGTGACCCGCAGCGACCTGGAAGTTTTCCTGCCGCCCATCGGCGGCCAGACGCTTTATGTGTTCGGCGACATCCGCGACCTGGCCGACCCGAAGGTCACACTCACCGCGCGCGTGCACGACGAATGCAATGGCTCGGATGTCTTCGGCAGCGACATCTGCACCTGCAGGCCCTACCTGACCCACGCCATCGAAGAATGCATCCGCGGCGCACAGGCCGGTGGCGTGGGCCTCATCGCCTACAGCCGCAAGGAAGGCCGCGCCCTGGGCGAAGTCACCAAGTTCCTGGTCTACAACGCGCGCAAGCGTCAATTGGGCGGCGACAGCGCCGACAAGTACTTCCTGCGCACCGAATGTGTGGCTGGCGTGCAGGACATGCGCTTCCAGGAATTGATGCCCGACGTGCTGCATTGGCTGGGCATCCGAAAAATCCACCGACTGGTGAGCATGAGCAACGACAAATACGACGCCATCACGGGCAGTGGCATTGAAGTGGGCGAACGCGTGCCCATCCCCGACGCGCTGATCCCGGCCGACGCCAAGGTGGAGATGGAAGCCAAGATCGCCGCCGGCTATTTCACCGAAGGGCTGGTGCCCACCGACGTCGAGCTGGCGCTGGTCAAGGGGCGCGGCCTTGAGTGAAACCCTGAAGGCGCTGCTGCAGGACCTGCCGCCCTCGCTGCACCCGCTGGCCCGGCTGCACGACCCCGCCACCATCCGCGCGCGGTGTGCGGAGATCGTCAAGTCGGTCGACAGCGGCGTGAGCCCGAACTTTTCGCTGAACCGCGCCCGGCTGGACGACGTCGCCGACCGCGTGGCCGCGCTCACGCTGCGGCGCTTTCCCGACCTGGTGATCCCGTACCACAGCCGCTGGCGCCACTTCGAAGCCGGTGGCATCGACCGCAAGGGCGAAATGGATGCGGCGATGGCCGACCGGCCGGTGGCCGAACAGGCCCGCGCCCGCTTCGACCTGACGGTGGTGAGCGTGCTGCTCGACGCTGGCGCCGGGCCCAGTTGGCGCTACACCGAACACCAGAAGCTGGCCGCTGCGGCATTGCCACAGGCCGCACCCGACGATTTGCTGGCGATGCTGGACCAGTCGGCGCGCACCGCCGCGCCCGCTGCGGCGGCATCGGCTGCCCAGGCTGAAACTTCACCCGAAACCCCTGCCGACACGCAAGCACCTGAACCGGCCGACGGAGGCAGCTACACCCGTTCAGAAGGCCTGGGGGTGGCCAGCTTCCGGGCTTTCATGGCGGGCGCCTTTTCTTCCAAACCCGGCGAACCCTGGCGGGCCGACGCCGCGGCCCTGCGCCACGTCGACGTGGCCGCGCTGCGGGCCATCTTCCAGAGCAACCCGAACAACCCGATGGTGGGCCTGGAAGGCCGCGCCGCGCTGCTGTCGCGCATGGGCGGTGTTCTGCAGGGCGAAGCCCAGCGCAGCGGCCATGAAGCCCGACCGGGCCTGATCTACGACCGCCTGACCGCCAACGGCGTGCGCACGCAGGTCAGCGCGACCGAGGTGCTGGGCGAGGTGCTGCGCAGCCTGTCGGGCATCTGGCCCAGCGGCAGCAAGGTGCAGGGCCTGCCGGGTGGCGACGTCTGGCCGCACCGCTGGGCGGGCGCAGTGGTGGGCGGGCCGCCGGGCTCGGCTGCACGCATGAACGACCGCACCACCGAAGGCTGGGTGCCCTTCCACAAGCTGAGCCAGTGGATGAGCTATTCGCTGCTCGAACCTCTGCAGTGGGCCGGTGTCACCGTCACCGATCTCGATGCGCTGACCGGCCTGCCCGAGTACCGCAACGGCGGCCTGCTGATCGACGGCGGGGTCATCGTGCCGCGCGACCCGCGCCTCTTGGCCCGCACCTGGAAGCCGCAGGACGAGTTCATCATCGAATGGCGTGCGCTCACCGTGGTGCTGCTCGACGAACTGGCGGTGCGCGTGCGGCAGCGCCTGGGCAAGACGGCCGAAGAACTGCCGCTGGCCTGCATCCTGGAAGGTGGCACCTGGGCCGCCGGGCGCGAGATTGCCAAGGAATTGCGGCCCGACGGCGCACCGCCGCTGCGCATCGAAAGCGACGGCACGATTTTTTGAAGCCCCCGACCTCGCTGCGCTCGGTACCCCCCAAGGGGGCCGTCCCCCGACGGCCCGGCGAAGCCGGATCCGTGGGGGGAAGCTTGATGGCGCAGACCGACTTCGGGGCGTTGCTGCGGCACTGGCGAACACTGCGCAGCTGCTCGCAGCTGACGCTGGCGTTGCAGGCCGAGGTGTCGACGCGGCACCTGAGCTGGCTGGAAACCGGCAAGGCCCAACCCAGCCGCGCCATGGTCTTGCGGCTGGCGCAGCAGCTGGACGTGCCTTTGCGCGAACGCAACGCCATGCTGTCGGCCGCCGGTTACGCGCCGCTGTACGGCGAACGTCCGCTGTCCGACCCCGCACTGGCCAGCGCCCGCGCCGCGCTGCAGCGCCTGCTGGATGCCCACGAGCCGTGGCCGGCGCTGGCGGTGGACCGCCACTGGCAGCTGGTGGCGCACAACCGCCTGGTGCCCTTGCTGATGGCGTCGGCCGCGCCTGCGCTGCGCGAGCCGCCCATCAACGTGCTGCGTCTGTCGCTGCACCCGCAAGGCCTGGCACCGATGGTGGTGAACCTGCCGGCCTGGCGCGACCACGTGCTGGCGCGGCTGCAGCGCCAGGTGGGCGTGACCGGTGACAGCACGCTGGCCGCGCTGCTGGCAGAGCTGCGCGCCCTGCCCCTGCCGCCGGGCACCCCGCCAGCGTCGACGGAACTGCCCCTGGCCGACGTGGCCGTGCCACTGACACTGAGCACCCCCGACGGGCCGCTGAACTTCCTGACCACCATCACCGTCTTCGGCGCGCCGCACGACGTGACGCTGTCGGAACTGGCCGTGGAAACGCTGCTGCCGGCCGACAGTGCCACCGCCGATGCGCTGCGCCGGCTTCACGCCGGCCTGGGCTGATCACGCCCACGCGCCAGCACCAGGCCGACGGCAAACGCCGCCGCGAACAAGGTGTTCAGCACCGCGTTCTGCCACGCACCCACCGACAGCGAAAACAGGCTGTCCGGCACGTACCAGCAGCCGACCGACGCGGCCACCACCCACCAGCCGCGTGGCGCGCTGCCGAACGCCGGGCGCAGCGCCAGCAGCAGCGCCACGGCCCAGCCCAGCATCACCGCCCCCAGCACACCGTGCATCAGCGTGGCGTAACGTCGGGCCGGCTCGGGCCAGGCGTCGATCACAGCCGGGTCGCCGAAGATCAGCAGGCTGAAACCCTGGCGCGTGAGGCCGGGCGCGAGCAGCAGAACCGCACCAAAACCCACGGTGCCCCAGCACACCACCTGCAGCATCTTGTTCGAGGCCATGGCGTTCAGCCCTTGAAAGGGTTGGCGGTGGCAAACCACAGGCCAATGCCGGTGGCGATGATGAAGGCGCCGTCCAGCACACCCACCAGCAGGAAAACCTTGCCTTGCAGCGGCTCCATCAGCTCGGGCTGGCGCGCGCTGGCTTCGAGGTAGCGGCTGGCCAGGATGCCCACGCCCAGGCAGGAGCCGATGGCGCCCATGCCGATCATGTGGCCCACGGCCAGGGGGACGAGGTCGATGCCGTTCATGTGGTGTTCCTTTTTTTTGGTGTGCTGTTGATGTGGCACCATCATTGCAAGCAGCCCACGCCGGGTCGATGACCTGAGAGGTCATGCCGCCGGCCCGCTATCGAAACAACGGAGTCCCCATGAACACGCCCGCCGTCCACGTCGTCACCCACCCGCTGGTGCAGCACAAGCTGACGCTGATGCGCCAGAAGGACCTGTCCACCAGCAGCTTCCGGCGCCTGCTGTACGAGCTGAGCATGTTGATGGCCTACGAGGTGACCCGCGACATGCCCACGCAGATGATCGAGATCGAAACGCCGCTCGAGAAGATGCAGTCGCCGGTGATCGAAGGCCGCAAGACGGTGTTCGTGGTCGTCATGCGCGCCGGCAGCGGTTTCCTGGACGGCATGCTGGAAGTGGTGCCGGGCGCACGTGTGGGCCACGTGGGCCTGTACCGCGACCCCAAGACGCTGGTGGCGGTGGAGTACTACTTCAAGATGCCGCACGACATGCACGAGCGTGACGCCATCGTGCTGGACCCGATGCTGGCCACCGGCAACAGCGCGGTGGCGGCGGTGGAAAGGCTGAAGGAAACGAAGCCGAAGTCGATCCGCTTCGTGAGCCTGCTGGCCGCGCCCGAGGGCCTGAAGAAGTTCCACGAGCACCACCCCGACGTGCCGGTGTACACGGCGGCCATCGACCGCCAGCTCAACGAACACGGCTACATCGTGCCGGGGCTGGGTGACGCGGGCGACCGCATCTTCGGCACGAAGTAGTTGGCCCCCAAGCTCGCTGGCGCTCGCCACCCCCCGAGGGGGGTGTCCGCCGACGGGCCGGCAAAGCCGGTTCCGTGGCGGGAAGCTTGATCACTGCTCAGCGGCGATAGGGGTCGGCGAAGCCCAAGGCCAGCAGGATCTGGCTCTCGCGGGCTTCCATTGCCAGCGCGTCGCCTTCCACTTCGTGGTCGAAACCCTGCGCGTGCAGCGTGCCGTGCACCAGCAGGTGCGCGTAGTGCGCGGCGATGTCGATGCGCTGTTCAATCGCTTCCTGCGCGATCACCGGCGCACACAGGATGAGGTCGGCCATCACCACGGGTTCGTGCTGGTAGTCGAAGGTCAGCACGTTGGTGGCGCTGTCTTTCTGGCGGTAGTCGCGGTTGAGCTCGCGGCCTTCTTCGGCACCCACGACGCGCACCGTGATTTCACCCGGGTTCAGCAGCGCCGCTCGCACCCAGCGCGCCACGTGGGAGCGTGGCAGCAGCGCACGGTGGCTGGCATCTGCGAACTGCAGTGACAGCTGCAGCGGTGGCCGCGTCGCCAGCTTCATGACCGCCGCACTTCTGCAGCGCGGGACAGCTCGTACGCGTCCACGATGCGCGCCACCAGCGGGTGGCGCACCACGTCGGCTGCCGTGAACTGCGTGAAGGCGATGCCATTGACCCGCTGCAGCACCTGCGCGGCGTCGACCAGGCCGCTGGGTGTGCCCTGGGGCAGGTCGACCTGGCTCACGTCCCCGGTCACCACGCACTTGCTGCCAAAGCCGATGCGCGTGAGGAACATCTTCATCTGTTCACGCGTGGTGTTCTGCGCCTCGTCCAGGATGACAAAGGCATGATTCAAGGTGCGGCCGCGCATGAAGGCCAGCGGCGCGATTTCGATCAGGCCCTTTTCGAAGGCCTTGGTCACGCGGTCGAAGCCCATCAGGTCGTACAGCGCGTCGTACAGCGGGCGCAGGTAGGGGTCGACCTTCTGTGCCAGGTCGCCGGGCAGGAAACCCAGCCGTTCGCCGGCTTCGACCGCCGGCCGCGTCAGCACGATGCGCTGCACGCCGTGACGTTCGAGTGCGTCCACCGCGCAGGCCACGGCCAGGAAGGTCTTGCCGGTGCCGGCCGGGCCGATGCCGAAGGTGATGTCGTGCGACAGCATCTGGTGCAGGTACTGCATCTGGTTGGGCGTGCGGCCGCTCAGGTCGCTGTGGCGCGTGTGCAGCACCACCGGTTCGTCGGCTGTGCCGGCGGCCGTGGCGGGTGTGCTGCCCGGGGCCGCCGTGGCGTCCAGCAGCATCAGTTGCAGCGAACGTTCGCCGATGGCTTCGGTGGCGCGCTGGTACATCGTGTCCAGCAGCGCCACGGTGCGGTCGACCGCATCACCCGGGCCCTGCACGCGGAAGGTGGCGTCGCGGCGCAGCAGGCTCACGCCCAGGGTCTGCTCGATGAGCCGCAGGTGTGCGTCCAGCGGGCCGCACAGGTGCGCCAGGCGGCGGTTGTCGGCATCGTCGAAGGTGTGTCGTCGGATCAAGGCGATGGCAATTAGCACACGGGCCGTCATTGTGGCAGCGCGGCGCTGCTGCGTGCGCCATGCAGAATCCGGCGCAACATGCGGCATCTGTCTTCCCTTCTGCGCGGGCTGGCCTTGGCCGTCGGCCTGGCCCTTCTGACCGGCTTGGCCCACGCGCAGGCGCAGGTGCCGGTGCAGCGCATCACCAGTGCGGTCACGGCGCCTGGCGCGGGCCAGCAGTTCCCGGCGGCAGCGCCCCCGCTGGAGGTGGCGCTGCCCGACGAGTGGGCCCGCACGCGGCCGGGCTTCGAAGGTTCGCTGTGGTACCGCGCCCGCTTCCTGGCACCTGCGGGGCTGGCCGAAGGCGACCCGCTGGTGCTGCACATCGAACAGGTCTGCAGCAACCTCGAGGTCTACCTGAACGGCCACCTGCTGCACAGCGGCGGGCGCATGAACCCGCCCATCACCAACAACTGCAACCACCCGCAGCTGGTGACCCTGCCCACCACCCTGCTGCTGGCCGAAGGCAATGTGCTGGACATCCGCGTCGCCGGCCACGCCAAGGCCGGATCGGGTTCTCGCCAGCGCGCCGGCGGCCTGTCGGCGCTGAACATCGGCAGCCTGTCGCAACTGGCCCCGGTGCAGGCCCGGCGGACCGCCTTGCAGGTCACGGCACCGCAGGCGGTCAGCGCCACGCTGCTGCTGATGGGTGGCTTCATGTTCGTGCTGGGCTTCATCAACCGGCGGGAAAGTCACCTGGCCTACTTCGGCGCCTTGTGTGTCGGCTGGGCGCTGGTCAACCTGCGCCTGTGGATGCGCGACGTGCCGCTGGGCCACCTGGCGGTGGAATTCCTGGTGTGTTCGCTGCTGGGCTTCATCACCTGGGCCGCGGTGCAGTTCCTGCTGCGTTACGCGGGTGTGCGCATCGGCTGGGTCGACCGTGCACTGCCCGCGCAGTGCGCACTGTTGGCACTGAGCCTGCTGGCCGCCGGTTCGATGCATTTCAACGCCGTGGCCAACGTCTGGTACGCGGTGATGTCCGCCCAGGTGGTGGCGGCTTCGGTGGTGCACCTGAAGCGGCGGCGCCACACCCGGTCGGTCTGGTTGATGGCACCGCTGCTGTTGGGCGTGGGCCTGGCGGGGCTCATCGAGCTGGCCGTGCAATGGGGCCGCGCACCGAGCGTGTTGGCGCACCTGGCCGAGCTGCTGGTGCCGGTGGCCTTTGTGCTGGTGGGCCTGCGCCTGGTGCAGCAGCATGGCCATGCGCTGCACCAGGCCGAACAGGGCAAACTGCAACTGGAACAGCGGGTGCGCGAAGCCACGGCCGAAATCGAGCGCAACTTCCGCCAGCTGTCCGAACTGAAGGTGGAACAGGTCACCGAACGCGAACGCAAGCGCATCGCCGCCGACCTGCACGACGACCTGGGCGCCAAGCTGCTGACCATCGTGCACACCAGCGAAAGCGAACGCATCAGCACGCTGGCGCGTGAAGCGCTGGAAGAGATGCGGCTGTCGGTGCGTGGCCTGACCGGCAAACCCGTGCGACTGGCCGATGCCCTGGGCGACTGGCGTGCCGAGGTCATTGCGCGACTGGGCCAGGCCGGCATCGATGGCGGCTGGGACGCACCCGAAGACCTGCCGCAGACACTGAGTGCACGGGCCTACGTGCAGACCACGCGCATCCTGCGCGAAGCCACCAGCAACGTCATCAAACACAGCGGCGCCAGCAGCTGCAACGTGACCGCAGGCATTGCCGACGGTGACTTCCAGCTCATCGTGCAGGACAACGGCGACGGCATCTCCGACCAGATCGACGGTCGCCTGGACCGCGGCCATGGCCTGGCCAGCATGAAGAACCGCGCCAAGCAGCTGCAGGGCCAGTGCCTGGTGGAGAGCGGACCGGGCTATGGAACCGTGATACGTCTCACGGTTCCACTCGATCGGGCGACCACACCCTCGTGATGGGCCGCGGGGCGGCCGATAACATCGAAATCGACCCCCCGCGAAGCCCCTCCGATGAAAACCATTCTGCTGCTCGAAGACCTGCCCGAAATCCGGGCCTGGCTGCGCAAGCTGGTATTGCAGGTGTTCCCGGGCGCCACCATCTCGGAAAGCGCACGTGTCAGCGACGCCATGGGCCTGGTGGCCGCGGTCAAGTTCGACCTGGCACTGGTCGACCTGGGGCTGCCCGACGGCTCGGGCGTGGACGTGGTGACCAAGCTGCGCGACATGCAGCCCGAAGCACAGAGCGTGGTGGTCACCATCCACGACGACGACGAACACCTGTTCCCGGCTTTGCAGGCGGGTGCCTTCGGCTACATCCTGAAGGAACAGGCGCGCGAGCTCATCACCGAGCAACTGCAGCGCATCAGCCAGGGCGAGCCGCCGCTGTCGCCCAGCATCGCGCGGCGGGTCATGGCCTATTTCAGCGCCAAGGCCAAGCCGCAGTCCAACGCCAACGCGATGCCGCAGGTCAACCTGACCGACCGCGAAAGCGAAGTGCTGCTGCGTGTGGCCAAGGGCTACACATTGCCCGAGATCGGCGTGCAGCTGGGCCTGAGCCGGCACACCATTGCCGACTACGTGAAGCAGATCTACCGCAAGCTCAACGTGAGCTCGCGTGCCGAGGCCGCGCTGGAAGCGCAGCGCCTGGGCCTGTTCCGCTGAAGCGTCACCCGGCGCCATAACGGCGCCGTAACGCTGCCCCTGCGACAGTCTGAACGTCTGCATCGAGCCGGCCCCCATGGTGGGTCCGGGCCCGGTGCGGCTTTCAGCACAACCGCACGGAGGATTCCCATGTCATTCAAGCAACTTCTCAGCTGCACGGCCCTGGCCCTGTGCACCCTGTCCGCCCAGGCCTACAACGTGGGCGGCGCCACCCAGTCGCTCATCAGCAACAGCTTCGAGTGGGCCTGGGACGGCAGCTACCTGACCGGCTTTCGCAACGCGCTGGAAAACCCCGCCAACTTCGGCCCGGGGGGCATCGTCAACCGCACCATCAACACGGTGGACCTGGCCGTGGTGGACAGCACCACGCTGGCCGGCCTGGACATGTTCGTCGGCACCTGGGTCGAAAACAGCCAGGCCGCCGGTTTTTCGACCGCCGTGCGTGACTTCTTCCTCGCCGGCGGCGACCTCTTCCTGCTGCAAGACGATTCGAGCCATGACGCGCTTGGCGCAATCCTGGGCATCGAAACCACCGTGAGCACGGGCTCGGTATCCAACGGCGGCGCACCGCTGTTCGACGGGCCCTTCGGCATCGCCACCGACGTGACCCAGCACTACGCCGTCGGCCAGCTCAGCGAAGCCGCCATCCTGGCCAACAACGGGCGCGTCGGCGGACGCAACGTCGAAGGCCAGGTGACGTCGGCCTACTGGCGGGCGGGTGAATACGCGCCGGGTGCGGGCTCGCTGTTCATCATTGCCGACATCGACATGATCGCCACCACCACCGACTGCGGCTTGGCCGTCTGCGGGGCCGACTACCTGGCGATGAATTCGAACGCAATCTACGCGCTGAACACCTTCAGCTTCCTGCAAAGTACCGGCGGCAACCCAGTGCCGGCGCCCGGCACGTTGGTGCTGGCCGGCTCAGCGTTGCTGCTGCTGCGGGGCCTGCAGCGCAAGGCGGGCTGAAACTCGCCGGGCCGGCTGCCGCCCGACGGTCAATCGTCGGCGGCGGTCAGCACCATCAACACGTCGGCGTACCAGGCGCAGTTCAGGCCCAAGGTTTCGTCCTGCACCTTGTCGCGGCCGCTCATGTCCAGGCTGGCCGAGTGCACACCCAGCAAACGCCAGGGCAGGGACGGCTGCAAGGCCCCGTCATCTTCGGTGGCCTCGTGCGGCGGCGTGTGCTCGCGCAGCACCACCGGCGCGCCGCTGGTGCCGCGGTGTGTGCGCGCGTCGGTCAGGAAGTAACCCTGACCCTGAAAGCGCAGGCCATACGCTGAAGCCACCACGGCCTGGCGCACCACCGGCAGGTGGTGCAAGGTGTCGTGAAAGCCCAGCGGGAACCCCACGATCAGGACCGAACTGCCGACCTCGACCGCCTTGTCGGCGGACTGGATGTGGTCTGGCGTGAAGGGGTGGATGACGGCGTTCTCGGGCAGCGCGTCGCGGTCGATCTGCAGCACCGCCACGTCGATTTCGCCGGCCGCGTCCCGCCCCTGGCGCCACTGGCTCTTGCCGTCCTCGAACAGCATCATCGAAAGCCCGATCGACCGCGCCAGGTCGTCGACGTCGGTGTGGATCTCGATCTCGATCCGGTTGGGGTGGTGCTCGGTGGGTTCGTCGATCAGCACATGGCGGCTGGTCACCAGGAAAAGCCGCTCGTCGCGCTGGAAAAAAAACCCGCTGGCGTTGGTGAGCGCCCGATCGTGTTCGAAGGTGCTGATGCGCGCGGCAGTGAGCAGCAGGGAATCGATCATGGGCGGCCTTCGCAGCATGGCGCGGCGCGCCTTCCGACCCTGGCCTCCCGTGGCCTGGGGTGAACCCTGACCATACCACTGCAGAACCCCGCAGTTGACGGCTTGCGCGGGCCCGCCGCGGTGGTAACGTGGCCCTGCAAACTCCAGCGAGCCACGGCCACATGACCCAGCCCCTGCATCGCACACCCGCCACGCGCCAGGAAGCCCTGCGCAGCGCTTTGCCCGCCACGGTGAACCTGCTCAAGCAGCACCGCGCAGCCGACATCGCCGAGAGCGACATCAACGACTACGTCAACATGAACTGGCTGGAATGGAACGGTGGCAGCCTGCGCCTGACCGTGACCGGCGACAACGTCTGCCGGCAGATGCGGGAACGCTGACGCCACACTGAAACTGCGCCGCGGCGCCTGCGGTCAACGCTCGCGGAAGGCCTCGGTGGTCTTCAGCAGCGGGCGCAGCAGGAAACCCAGCACCGAGCGCTGGCCGGTGCGGATTTCCACCGTGCCGGTCATGCCCGGCAAGACCTGCAGTTCGCGCTCGCCCAGCTTCAGCGTGCTGCTGTCGGTGCGCACCAGCGCGCGGTACCAGGTGCCTTCGGGTGTGGACGCGCGGTCGGGGTCGCCCAGCGCGTCGGGGCTGATGGTCTGCACCGTGCCCTTCAGGCCACCGTACACCGTGTACTCGTAAGCGCTGAGCTTCACTTCCACCGGCTGCCCGACCTGGATGAAGCCGATGTCGGAAGGCCGCACCCGCGCCTCGACCAGCACCTTGTCGCCCACTGGCACGATTTCCATCACGGGTGCACCTGGCGCCACCACACCACCGGGTGTGTTGGCGCGGATCTGCTTGACGATGCCACGCACCGGCGACACCAGCGTGCTGCGGCGCAACGCGTCGTCGCGCACCACCATCTGTTCCTGCAACATCGACAGTTCGGTGCGCACACGCACCAGCTCGCTGCTGGCGTCTTGCCGGAAGCGGTTGATGCGTTCGCTCACCTGCAGTTGCAGTTCGTTGATCTGGCGCCGCACGCGCATGACCTCGACCTCGCTCATCAGGCCCTTGGCCGACATCGCCTCGGCCATGCCCAGTTCCCTGCCCAGCAGCGCGATGTTGCGGCGGTTGGTGTCCACCGCGTCGGACAACGCGCGGTGGCGTGCGTCGTAGCTCGCGGTTTCGCCCTGCACCACTTCGTCGGGCAGATCGTCTGGAAACTGCAGCGGTTTGGCGGCGGCTTCGGCCTGCAGGCGTGCCAGCGTGCCCTTCAGCGACTGGCGCTTGGACTGTGTTTCGGCTTGCTGCGCTTCCACACGTGTCGGGTCCAGCAGCGCCAGCGCCTGGCCCTTGGCCACCTGCTGGCCTTCTCGCACCAGCAGTTCGCGCAGGATGCCCCCTTCCAGGCTGGCGATGACCTGCTCGCGCCCGTCGGGCACGACCCGGCCGTTGGCCTTGGCCACGATGTCCACACGGGCCACCGAGGCCCAGGCCAGCGCCGTGGCCAGCACCACCAGCAGCAGGTACACGGCCCACATTGCCGCCGGCGCCGGTTCCACCACCTGCGCACCGGCCACCGCGCTGACATAGGCCATGTCGCGCGGTTGCAGGTCGCGGTCCTTGTCGGGCTTCAAAAGTCCCATGCCTAGACGGCCGCCTCACGCGCCACGGGCTGCGCGCTGGGGTGCTGCAGCACATTGCTGGGGCTGCCGTTGGGTGATGAACCCGGGGGCGGGCCGGGCGGCTTGGCACCGCTCAGCGCTGCCAGCACCTGCATCTTGGGCCCGTCCATCACGACACGTCCGTTGTCCACCACCAGCACGCGGTTGACCAGGTCCAGCACCGCCGGGCGGTGCGTCACCATCACCAGCGTGCAGTTGCCGCAAGCCTGCTTCAGCTGGCGCAGGAAGGCCACTTCGCTCTGTGCGTCCATCGAACTCGTGGGCTCGTCCATCAGCAGAATCTGCGGCCGGGTCACCAGGCAGCGCGCCAGTGCCACCAGCTGCCGCTGGCCGCCTGAAAGCAGCGTGCCGCCCTCACCCACCGGCAGTTCCCAGCCCTGCGGGTGGGTGGACACCAGGCGGTCCAGACCCGTGAGCTGCGCCACCTCACCCAGGCGCGCCGGGTCGGCCGCCGGGCGGTCCAGCAACACGTTGTCGCGCAGCGTGCCATTGAAGAGGCGCGGGTCCTGCGACACAAAACCCACCCGCGCGCGGTAGTCGGCGGGGTCGATCTGGCGCAGGTCGATGCCGTCGACTTCGACATGACCTTCGGTCGGTTGGTACAGCCCCGCCAGCAGGCGCAGCACGGTGCTCTTGCCGCTGCCGATGCGGCCCAGCATGGCCACGCGTTCACCGGCCGCGATGCGCACGGACACGCCCTTCAGCACCTTCGGCCCGGGCTCGCCAGTACCGCCAGGCGTGGGGTAGGCAAAACCGGCGTCCACCAGGCCCAGGCGGCCTGTCAGTTCGCGCCGCGGCACGTAGACCTTGCCGGGCTCGCGGTCGGTGGGTTGTTTCATCACGCGGTCCAGCGCGCGCATGGCCGCTCGTGCGCCCTGGTAACGCGTGGCCAGCTGCACCACGCTGGTCAGCGGCGCCAGCGCACGCATCGCAAACATCACCGATCCGATCAGCGCACCGGCGCTGATGACCTTGGCGTCGATCAGGAACACCCCCCACACCAGCATGATCAGCGTCACTGCCTGCTGCGCGATGGCGCTGATGTTGACCGTCCAGCTGGTGATCTTGCGCGTGCGCAACATGCTGCTGGCGTAGGCCGCGGTGGCTTCTTCGTACTGCCGCAGGAAACGGCCCTGTGCGCCGGCGGCCTTCAGGTCTTCGATGCCGTCCACCGCTTCGACCAGCACACCGTGCAGGTCGGCGGTCTGCTGCTGGTGCGCCATCGTCGCGCGGCGCAGGCGGCCCTGGATCAGCGCGGACATCAGCAGCAGCAGCGGTATCGCGATCACCAGCACGAAGCCCAGCGGTCCGCCCACGGCAAACACCATGGCCACGAAGATGATGATGAAGGGCAGGTCCGACAACGCGGACAACGACGCCGAAGCGAAAAACTCGCGCACCTGCTCGATCTGCGCCAGGTGGTGCGCGTAGGCGCCGGCCGAGTCGGGGCGCTCTTCCATGCGCAGCGCCAGCGTCTGGCGAAACAGCATGCTGCCGACGATCAGGTCGGCCTTGCGGCCGGCCATGTCGATCAGGTAGGCACGCAACTGGCGCGCCATCAGGTCGAAGGCCAGCGCAAAAGCCGCACCCGCCGCCAGCGCCCACAGCGTGACGAAGGCCTTGTGCGGCAGCACCTTGTCGTAGATGACCGATGTCACCAGGCCGGTGGCCAGCATCAGCACGTTGCTGAGCAGCGCCGCGATCAGTGCCGACCGGTAATAGGGAATGAAACGCCGCATCGTTCCCCACAGCCAATGGCTGCCGGGTTCGCGCATCAGTTCGGCGTCGCGCAGCGCGCTGGCGGGCGCGGGCAGGGGAGTGGCCACCAGGGCCAGGCCGGTGTATTCGGCCGCCAATTCGGCTTCGGTGGCCTTGCAGGCGTGGTGTTCGCGCCCGGGCATCACGATGTCGTAGCGCAGCGGGTCGTTGACGTCGCGCGCCACCACGATGCAGGCGTCGCCTTCTTTCAGCAGCAGCACGGCCGGCAGCAGCAGGTGGTGCAGTTCGCTGATGCGCCGCTGCACCAGGCCGGCGCTGAAGCCGGCTTCGCGCAACGCACGCAAGGCCTGGTCTGGCCCCAGGCGGCCGGCCACGGGCAAGCCGGCCAGCAGCGACTCGGCCGAGCGCTCGCGGCCATGGTGGCGTGTGACCCAGCTCAGCGCATGGGCCAGCGCGTCGTTTTCGATGTCCCAAGGCGGTGCTTCCGCAGCGGCCGGCGGTGCCTGCATCGGCGGGGCCTGGGCCTGGCCTTCCGGGGTTTCGAGCGCGGCTTGGGTCATGTGTCGGTGAAGGTGCGCAGGTGGCCGCTTCAGGCCACCGGCGCCGGCCTGGCAGCCAGCGCCAGCGTCTCGAACTGCGCTTCGATGTCACGCACGATCTGCGGCAGGTCGAACAGCGGCGAGCTGCGGCCATGTTCGGCCAGATAACGTTTGTATGAAGCTACCCGTGCCGGTTGTCGGCCCAGCGTGATGGCCAGCTTTTCGTAGTCGGCCAGGTTGTCGGTCACCAGGTCGGGCAGGCCCACCGCACCCAGCAGACTGCCGGCCATGCGGCTGATGTAGGTGCGGCCGGCGCGGGTGACGATGGGCGTGCCCATCCACAGCGCGTCGCTGGCGGTGGTGCCGGCGTTGAACGGGAAGGTGTCCAGCATCAGGTCGGCCAGCGTGAAGCGCGCCAGGTACTCGGCCGGCGACACCCGCGGCGCGAACACCAGCCGTTCGCGGGCCACGCCGTGTGCGTCGGCCTGCCGCAGCATGTTTTCGCGTGCGGTGTCGTTGTCGGCCAGCAGCCACAACACGCTGTTCGGCACCGCAGCCACGATGCGCATCCAGGCCCCGAACATCTCGGCCGTGAACTTGTGGTTGTTGTTGAAGCTGCAGAAGACAAAGGCGTCTTCGGGCAGGCCGTAACGCTGGCGGTGGCTCTTCGGGTCGGACAGCGGCGCCACTTCGCGCTGGCGGTCGCTGACCTGGTAGCAATGCGGCAGGTAGATCGGCTTTTCGGTGCAGTAGGGCAGCAGCGCGGGCGGCATCACGAAGCGGTCGGCAATCATCCAGTCGATGCCCGGCACCGCCGACGTGCCCGGCAAGCCCAGGTAGCTGACCTGCACCGGCGCCGGCCGCTGCACCAGGATGCCGGGGCGCGCGCCGCTGGTCAGGCCCTGCAGGTCCACCAGCACGTCGATGCCGGCCTGTGCAATGAGTTTGGCCGCGGTGGTGTCGTCGACACCGCCCAGCCGCACCAGGTGGTCCAGCGCATGCAGGATGCGCTGACGCTGTTTCTGGAACACCGGCTGCGGCGAGTCGGGTGTCCAGCAGAAGCCCCAGATCTCGAAGCGGCTGCGGTCGTGCAGTTCGAAGAGTTCGGGTGTCAGCAGGCCGACGGCGTGCATGTGCAGGTCACCCGACAGGTAGCCCACGCGGATGCGGCCGCTGCGCGGTCCGTCGGTGGGTGCCACCTGGGTGTGCAGCGCGAGTGCCGGCGCGCGCGGCACCTTCTCGTTCACGAAACGCTGCGCCGACAAGAGCTGCAGCGCGGGGTCGTCGGACAGGCCCATCATCGCCAGCAGCGAGGTGCCGGTCAGGAACTGGTTGGGCGTGACCTCGCCCACCGTCAGGTCGTGGGGCCAGGCGCACTGTTTCTGACGGATGTGCACGTAGTGCTGGATGACGTCGAGCTGGTGCGCCTTCAGCTCCAGGCTGCGGCGCATCAGGGCTTCGGCCTCGGGGTAGCGGCGTTGCATCTCCAGCAAACGGGCGCTGTTGTTCAGCGCATGCAGGCGCAGGTCGACGGTGGCCGGTGGATCGGCTTCGAAGACAGCGCGCCACTGGGCCAGCGCGCCTTCGATGTCGCCACGGCGTTCCAAGAGATGGCCCAGGTTCAGTTGCGCCGGCACAAAACCCGGCTGGTGCGCCAGGCCCTGTTGGTAAGCCGCTTCGGCCGCTTCTGCGCGGCCAGCAGCCGACAACAGCGTGCCCCAGTTGAAACAGGCCACGTGGCGCAAGGGCGAGGTGCTGTGTGTCAGCCAGGTTTCGTAGAGCAGCGCCGCGGCTTCTGCCTGGCCAGCGTGTTGCAGCGCCTGTGCGGCATCCATGAGTTCCTGCAGACTCATCTTTCCGCTGCGCGCAGCAGCCAGCGGTGCCACGGCTTGTGACACGGCGGCAGACACGCCAGCGGGCGCGGCAGGGGCCACGGCGGCAACGGCAAGATTCATCCGGCTCCTCCAGGATGCAGATGAACAGGATGCTAGGGAGCGCCGTCGCCCGCCGGGCCGGCAAAAGCAGGGTGTTGGGCGCCCTGTTCCCAGCCCCCCTGCACCCAGCCCGGTGGCCAGCGAACCGTTGGCGGTGGCGGAAGGGGCCTCCAGCGGCCCCGCACGTCGGCCCGGCGCCGCCCACGCTGATACGCTCGGCGACCCGCATCTGCGTCACGACCCCTTGAGCACCGCACCAGACAACAGCCCCCGCCCACCCATCCGCCCGATCGCGGTCGCACTGGCCGGCTTGCTGTCGCTGGCCGTGGCCATGGGCATCGGCCGTTTTGCCTTCACGCCGCTGCTGCCGATGATGCTGAATGACGGCGTTGTCGATCTGCCGGCGGCCAGCTGGTTGGCCACTGCCAATTACTTCGGCTACTGGCTGGGTGCGATGGTCTGCGCACTGCTGCCTTGGCTGTTGAAGCGCTGGCGCCGGCAGCCACTGGTGCACACCCAGGTGGTTCGGATCGGCCTGGTGGCCACGGCGCTGCTGACGCTGGCCATGGCCGTGCACCTGGCGGCGCTGTGGCCGCTGTGGCGATTTCTGGCCGGCGTGGTCAGCGCCTTCGTGTTTGTCTTCACCTCGGGCTGGTGCCTGGCGCGGCTGACCGCGCTGGGCGCGCCCGCGATGGCCGGCATCATCTATGTCGGCCCGGGGCTGGGCATCACCGTCAGCGGCCTGGCGGCCAGCGCAATGGTGGCCGGTGGCTGGTCCGCGGCCACTGGCTGGGCCGTGTTTGGCGTGCTGGCCGCCGCGCTCACGGCGCTGGCCTGGCCGCACCTGCGTGGCGCCGTGGCCACCCAGGCAGCCAGCGGCGGGACGGCGCTGTCGGCACCCGGCGCCGCGCTGTGGCTGTTTGCGCTGGCCTACGGTCTGGCGGGTTTTGGCTACATCGTCACCGCCACCTTCCTGCCAGTGATTGCCCGCCAGGCGCTGCCCGGGTCGGTGTGGCTGGACCTGTTCTGGCCCATGTTCGGCCTGGGCGTGGCCGCGGGCGCCTTGCTGACCGTGCGCCTGCCGGTGCGCTGGGACCGCCGTCACCTGCTGGTGGCCAGCTACACCCTGCAGGCCCTCGGTGTGCTGCTGACCGTGTGGCTGCCCAGCCTGCTGGGCTTTGCACTGGGCAGCTTGCTGCTGGGCCTGCCCTTCACCGCCATCACGCTCTTTGCGATGCAAGAGGCCCGCCGGCTGCGCCCGCACGATGCGTCGGCCTTCATCGGCCTGCTGACCGCGGCCTATGGCCTGGGTCAGATCGTGGGCCCGCCGATGGTGGCCTGGCTGCTGCAGGGCAGCGCCAGCCCGGCCCGCGGTTTTGCGCTGTCGCTGCAGGTGGCTGCGGCAGGGCTGGCGGCAGGTGCGGCGATCTATGCTTGGCTGGCACGGCGCCACCCCCTGCGCCCGGTGCCGGCCGGTCACTGACCTGACCAACCCTTTCACACACTTTCAGCCCGCCAGAAGCGGGCTGCCGAAGAAAGCCCCACTCATGGCCATCCAGTGGTTTCCGGGTCACATGAACACAACGAAGAAGGCCATTGCCAAACGGCTGCCTGACATCGACGTGATCATTGAATTGCTGGACGCACGCCTGCCAGGCTCCAGCACCAACCCGCTGCTGACCGAGTTGGCCGACGCGGCCGGCGGCAAGCCCACCCTGAAGGTCTTGAACAAGCAGGACCTGGCCGAGCCCGAGCACACCGAACACTGGCTGGTGCACTTCAATGCCCAGCCCGCCACGCGCGCGCTGGCGCTGGACGCCCATGCCACTGCACCCGCGCGTCAGCTGGTGGCCGCGTGCCGCGCACTGGCGCCCTTGCGCGGCGGCATGGTCAAGCCGATGCGCGTGCTGATCTGCGGCATCCCGAACGTCGGCAAGTCCACGCTCATCAACACGCTGGTGGGCCAGCGCAAGGCCAAAACCGGCGACGAGGCGGGCATCACCAAGCTCGAACAGCGCATCGCGCTGGCACCCGACTTCGACCTCTTCGACACCCCCGGCATGTTGTGGCCAAGGCTGACCATCGAAGAGAGCGGTTACCACCTGGCCGCCAGTGGCGCCATCGGCCGCAATGCCTACGACGAAGAAGATGTGGCACTGGCGCTGCTGGCCCGGGTGCGCCAGCGCCATGGCGACCGCCTGGCTGCGCGCTACAAGCTGGCCGACATCCGTGGCCTCAGCGACGAAGCCCTGCTGGCCGAAGTGGGCCGCAAGCGCGGTGGCCTGCGTGCCGGCGGCCAGGTGCAGATGCAGAAGGCTGCCGAAGCCGCGCTCAACGACTTCCGTGCCGGCAGTTGGGGCCGCCTGACGCTGGAGACACCCGAGGAATTCCTGCAATGGCAGGCGGCCGGGCGGGCAAAGGAAGCCGAACGCAAGGCGCGGGCGCTGGCCCGTGAGCGCAAACCGCCGCAGCGCGGGTCAGCGGTGGACTGACCGCGCCTGGCGCGCTTCAGGCCAGCCGGAACACCGCCACCGCCTGCACCAGCTGATTGGCCTGCTGCCGCAGGCTGTCGGCTGCAGCGGCGCTTTCTTCCACCAGCGCGGCGTTCTGCTGCGTGGCCTGGTCCATCTGCGACACGGCGTTGCACACCTGCGTCACACCCGAGCTTTGTTCGACGCTGGCCGAGCTGATCTCGCTCACGATGTCGCTGACGCGGCCGATGGCGGCCACGATCTCTGCCATCGTGTGGCCCGCCTGGTCCACCAGCGTGGTGCCCTGCTCCACCCTTTCGACGCTGGCGCTGATGAGGGTCTTGATCTCTCGCGCTGCCGCTGCGCTGCGCTGCGCCAGGCTGCGCACTTCGCTGGCCACCACCGCAAAACCGCGGCCCTGTTCCCCGGCGCGTGCAGCTTCGACCGCCGCGTTCAACGCCAGGATGTTGGTCTGGAAGGCGATGCCGTCGATGACGCTGATGATGTCGGCAATCTTGCGGCTGCTGTCGTTGATGCCCTTCATGGTTTGCACCACCTGGCCCACGACGTTGCCACCCTTGCTGGCCACGCTGGCCGCACCTTGTGCCAGCTGGTTGGCCTGACGTGCGTTGTCGGCGTTGTTGCGCACCGTGGTGCCCAGCTGGTCCATCGTGGCCGCGGTTTCCTGCAGCGCACTGGCCTGCTGCTCGGTGCGGCCCGACAGATCCTGGTTGCCGTCGGCAATCTGTGAACTGGCGGTGGCCACGCTTTCGGAACCTTCGCGCACCTGGCGCACAGCGTCGGCCAGGCCGGTCTGCATGGCCAGCAGGCTGGCCATCAGGCTGGTCGTGTCACCCGGCTTGACAAGGATGGTCGAACTCAGGTCGCCGGCAGCCACGGCACGTGCCAGGGCCACGGCCGTGTGCGGTTCGCCGCCCAGCTGGCCGACGATGCCGCGTGTCAGCAGCACGGCCATGGCCGTGCCCACCAGCAGTGCCGTCACCAACAAGCCGCCCACCGCCAGCTTGGCCTGGTCGTAGGACGCCTTGGCGGCGTTGGCAGCGGCATGGCCGCTCTGGAAGTTGAACTCGGCAATCTTCGTCAAGGCGCCCAGCAGTTCGTCGTAGGCCATGGACGCGGCGCCGTCGCTGATGTCGGCGGCATCGGCCTGCTTCTTGTCCCGGCCCAACGCCACCACCTGCTGGCTGAACTTCTGGTACTCGGCCCAGGCCTTGTCGACCGCGCCCAACATCTTCGTGTCCTCTTCGCCGTCGACGATGGCGCGGTATGCGGCCAGCGCCCTGGTGACCGCCTTGAGCGATTCGCCGATCTTTTCTTCGTATTCCGAGTGGTAGCTGCGGTCGTCGGTGCGGGAGTGCTTGACTTCCATCTCTCGCATCTCGATCGCCGACAGCCGGGTCTTGGCCAGGTGATCCACCCCCGCCAGCCACTTTTCGGCCAGCACACGGGCCTGATCGTGGACCTGGGCCTGAGCCACCAGAGAAACAGCGCCCAGCAGACCCGTCAGCACCAGCACCAGTGCAAAGCCTGCACCGAGCTGGCGTCCCACGCCCATGCGGGCCAACACACCCAGCCAATTGTGTAGTTTTTTCATCTTCGGACCTTTCGGAAATCAGCCGGGCAACCGTGGGCTGCCTGCAAGTTCAGGCGCCGGCACACAGGTGCGCCAGCGCGGCGGGGCTCACTTCTTGTGGCCGATGTAGCTGACGCCGATGATCTTGCCGCCGCCGTCCTTGATCGGGTTGTAGCAAGCATCGAAAGCGGTGCCCAGCACGTCGATCGGCCCGCAGAACTGCTGGCCACTGCTTACCGCGGCATAGGCGGCGTTGCGTGCCAGCTGGGTACCGATGCCGCGCTTGCCCTCGGGTGTGAGCACGTTGGTGCTGACCCGCACGAACTCGTCGCCGTCCTTGACGAAGATGGTGGCCGTGGCCTGGTGGGCCTTGCGCACGGCGTCGACAACGTCGTAGTTGTTGTTGATCTTGCGGTCGCCGAAGTAGATGGCGGGCACGGTCTTGCCGGCCACGGCTTCGGTGCCATCGATCTTGGCAGCGCCGATCTTGGTCAGGCGTGCGTCAAGGTCGGCGATGGTGGCCTTCGGGTCGTAGGCGTGGGCCGAGCCCACAGCAGCCAGCAGGGCCACGACGGTGCAAACGCGCAGGGTGTTCTTCATGAGTGGATCTTTCGTGTCGTGCAATGTGTTGCGGGACGGCCGCCCACAACGGGCAAGCCTGAAGGCGTTTCGGCAGTTTCACGGGCGGCTTGAGACCCATTGGGCCGAAAAGGGCGGACAAGTGGGCGTTATCTCGTGCGACGCACCCAACGCGGGCGCTTGCGCCTCAGCCGGTTCCGGCGTCGATCAGCGCCAGCAGCGTGGGCAGCGCATCGGCCTCGTGCAAGGGCTTGTCGTGGCGGATGCGCAACATGCGCGGAAAGCGCACCGCCACGCCGCTCTTGTGGCGCGGGCTGTGGTCGATGCCTTCGAAGCCGATCTCGAACACCAGCGTCGGCCGCACGCTGCGCACGGGGCCGAACTTGTCCAGCGTGTGGGCGCGGACAACACGGTCCACGGCCTTGAACTCTTCGTCGCTCAAGCCCGAGTAAGCCTTGGCAAAAGGCAGCAGCTGCAGCGCGCTGCTGTCACGCGGCGGTGCCGGTTCACGCCGCGCAATGGCATCCAGCACGGCCTGCACTTCTGCCGCGTCGCTGGGCGGGCGGCTCCACACCGCGAAGGTGTAGTCGGTGTAGACGCTGGCACGCCGGCCATGGCCGGCCTGCGCATACACCAGCACGGCGTCCACCGTCAGCGGCTGCACCTTCCACTTCCACCACGTGCCTTCACTCTTGGTGCGGCCCACGCCATAGCGCGACTGCCCGTGCTTCAGCATGAAACCTTCCACACCACGTTCACGCGATGTTTGACGCAGCAGCGCCAGTTCAGCCCAGCTGCCGGCCTGCACTTGCGGCGACACGGTCAGCGGGCTGCCTTGCAGCAGTTGCAGCAGTTGCTGGCGACGCTGCCCTTGTGGCTGGCCCCGCAGGTCAGTGCCGGCGCGTTCCAACAGGTCGTAAGCCAGCATGCGCACGGGCGCGTCGGCCAGCAGCTTCTTGCCCACGGTCTTGCGGTTGATGCGTTGCTGCAGCAGCTTGAAGCCGGCCGGCCGTTCGCTGCCGGGCAGCCAGGCCAGCAGTTCGCCGTCGAGCACGGCGCCGTCGGGCAGCGCAGCGGCCTGGGCCACCACTTCAGGAAAACGCTCGGTGATCAGTTCTTCACCACGCGACCAGACCCAGACCTGACCACTGCGTTTGACCAGCTGCGCGCGGATGCCGTCGTACTTCCATTCCACCAGCCAATCAGATACCGGGCCCAGCGAGGCGGGCTCGACATCGAGTGCGTGGGCCAGAAAAAAGGGATAGGGCTGGCCGGTGGGCACCGTGCCCTGCCCCGCCGGCGCGACCAGCGCGAGCCAGCTGTGGGCTTCGGGGGTGTGGCTGGCGTCCGTCCAGCCCACCAGGCGCTGCGCCATCACGGGCGGCGGCAGGCCGGTCAGCTGCGCCAGCGCGCGCTGTACCAGCAGCTTGCTGACGCCGACCCGAAAGCCACCGCCGATCAGCTTGACGAGCAGGAAGCGGCCGGCGGCGTCCAGCTCTTGCCACCACACGGCCAGTTGCTGCGCCTGGGCTTCCTTGGCTTGCCCACGCAGCGGCAGCAGGCGGTCCTGCAGCCACCGCGCCAGGCCCATCGGTGGACCCGAGGCCGGGTCAGCCGGGTCCGCCGGGCCCGGCGGCAGGATGTGCGCGATGGTTTCTGCCAGGTCACCCACCGCCTGGTAACAGGCTTCGAACAGCCACTCGTCCACACCGGCCTGGCGGCAGGCCGTTTCGCGCAGCACCGCGGTGGGCACACGCTGCCGCGGTTTGCCACCACACAGGAAATAGACGGCCCAGGCGGCATCGCCGGGCGGCGCAGTGTCGAAGTACCGCAGCAAGGCCGCCACCTTGGCACCGGTGGCGGTGCTGGCGTCGAGCGCTTCGTAGAGGGCGGCAAACGCTTGCATCTCACGATGATGACGCTTCGCTGAAGCGGCGCAGGCACAAACGCCGTGGCCGGGCCAGAATAGCGCCTCCCACCCCTGAAGGGACTATCGATGAGCTCACCAGAAGGCCGGCCCCTGATCTGCGCAGTTGTCTCGCTGGTTGCCGGCACATGGCTGTTGGCGGCGCCCCCCGCGTCCGCACAGGCAGCCAAACCGGCCACGGCGGTGCCCGCTGCGGCGGCACCCGACAACAGGCCCGTCGTTCGCACCACCACCATCCCCGGCAAGGGTCTGTTCAAGGGCGACCAGCTCAGCGACCTGGCCAAGTCCCGGCTCACCGACCTGGTCATCGACGCGCTGGGCCTGGATGTTGAAGTGGCGCTGGTGGTGCCCACCGGGCCCTGGCAACTGGACGGCGGCGGTCACACCGACCGCGACCTGAATGAAGCCCGCCTGGGCGCGGTGCGCAAGTTCCTGACCGACCGCGGCATCGACCCCAGGCGCATCTTTGTGGAAAGCCGTGCCGATGCCAAGGTGGCCGAGCCGCGGCTGGACGTGCAGCTGATCGGGCGCCAGTCAGGCAACTGAAGCCGTCGGGCCAGCGGCTTCAACAGGCGCGTCCAGTGCCTGTTCGTCGCCGTACTCGGTCTGGAAGCTGCCGGCCTGCAGCCCTTGCTGCTGAAGCCAGCGCACCATCACCGCTTCGTAGCCGTGGGTGACGATGACCCGGCTCGCGCCCGTGGCGGCAATGGCGCGTTGCAAGCCAGGCCAGTCGGCGTGGTCGCTGAGCACAAAGCCGCGGTCCACACCCTGGCGGCGCCGTGCACCGCGCAACTGCATCCAGCCGCTGGCAAAGGCGTCGCTGCAGTCACCCAGCTGGCGCGCCCAGGCACTGCCCAGCACCGACGGCGGCGCCACCACCAAGGCACGCTGCAAGGCTGAGGCCGTTTTCAGTTCTTCCAGCGTCTGGGTGGGCGGCAGCGGCACCCCGGCCGCCCGGTAGGCATCGTTGAGCGGTGCCACCGCTCCGTGCACGGCCATCGGGCCGATGGAGGGGTCCACACCGGCCAGCAGGCGCTGTGCCTTGCCAAAGCTGTAGCCCAGCAGCAGGCTGGGCCGGCCCGTGTCGGCATTGCCCTGCCACCAGGCATTCACCTGGGCCATCACCTCGGCCTGCGGGCGCCAGCGGTAGATGGGCAGGCCGAAGGTGCTTTCGGTGATGAAACAGTGGCAAGGCACGGGCTCGAAAGGCGCGCAGGTGCTGTTGCTGTCGGTGGTGTGGCCGCTGGTGAAGTAGTCGCCCGAAGCCACCCAGACCTGGCCCTGGTGCTCGACGCGTACCTGCGCCGAACCCAGCACATGGCCGGCCGGATGCAGGCTGACTTGCACACCGTCGATGTGCACCACCTCGCCGTAGGCCAGGCCCTGCAGCGTGATGTTGCCCAGCCGGGCGCGCAGCACCCCTTCGCTGATGGCGGTGGCCAGGTAGGCACCGTGGCCGCGCCGCGCGTGGTCGGCGTGTGCGTGGGTGATGACGGCGCGGTGCACCGGCCGCCAGGGGTCGATGAAGAAGTTGCCGGGCGGGCAGAACAGGCCCTCGGGGCGCAGGACGATCAGGTCCTGGGCCGACGGGTTCACGGCAGGCGCCCGGTTTCGATGTAGGTCGCGCGCTGGCCGGCCGTGACCAGGGCGTTGAACATCACCGGCGTCAGCAGCGTGGTCACGATGCCCATCAGCACCAGCACCGAAAACAAGCCCTGGTCGATGAAACCGCGTTCGTAGGCGATGCTGGCCACCACGAGTTCCATCACGCCGCGCCCATTGAGCACACAACCCAGCCCCAGGGCCTCGCGGTGCGACATGCCCACCAGCAGGCCGCCCCACCAGCCCGCCGCGACCTTGGTCAGCACCGACAGGGCGAGCACCGCCACCACGAAGCCGGGTTTGCCCAGCAGCGCGTCGAAGGTGAACTCCAGCCCCAGCGAAGCAAAAAACACCGGGGCCAGGAAACCGTTGGTGACCGAGCCCAGGGTGTGCTTCAGGTCGTCGAAGCGCTCGGGCAGGAAGTGGCGGCGGTCCAGCAGCAAGGCGCCAAAGAAGGCACCGATCACGAAGTGAAAGCCCAGGGCCTCGGTGAAGCTGCCGAACACCAGCACAAACACCACCACCACGCCGAACAGCGCTTCGGTGCCGAAGGCGGCCACCAGCCGCTCGGGCAAGGCCGCGACGTTGACACCATGGCGGTCCAGCCACAAAAGACCGACGTTGAGCGCCACCACCAGCGCAATCAGCCCGGCCAGCTTGACCATCGCCACCGAACTGGTTGAGACGATCTCGGCCCACGTGCTTTCAGCCGGCAGGCCCAGCACGATGCCCAGCACGAACAGCGCCACCACGTCGTTCAACACCGCCGTCGAGATGGCGTAGCGCGCGATGGCGGTGTTCAGCAGACCCAGGTCGTCGAGGATCTTCACGGCCACCGGCAGCGCCGTGATGGCCACGCACAAGCCCAGGAAGATGGTGCGCATGGTGTCCAGGCCAAAGGCCTGCGCCACCGCTGCTCCGCCCGCAAAGGGCACCAGGAAACCCAGCAACGCGATCCACATGCCACGCCCGCGCATGGCGGTGATCACGTCGCGAAAGCTCATCTCGAGGCCGGCCGACAGGATGACCAGGAAGATCGCCAGCGCAGACACACCGGCCAGCGCTTCGGTGGGCTGCACAAAGCCCAGCACGGCCGGCCCCAGCAGCACACCGGCCAGCATCTCGCCAGCCACGGCGGGCTGGCGCATGCGCACGAACAGGTGGCCCAGCAGCCGGGCCACGACGATCAACGCGAGCAGGCTGGTGAGAACTTGCATGTCGGCGGCATCTTAGCCGCGCGACAAGTCGGTTCAGCGGGGTGGGCGCGGGCTCAGGAAGGCCTGTTGCAGGTCCAGCGCGCCGCGCCGCCCAAGCGCTTGTCGGTGCGCGGCGAGCCAGCGGGCCTTGCGTGCCATCAATACCTTCCAGTGATGCCCGCGATGCGCAGGTACAGGTTCGCCGCCCAGGCGATGACTAGACGTTGCATCCAGCCTCGCGGGCCGTCGCGGGTGGGCGTTTCGAGCACCTCGGTGGACACCGCCAGCGCCTCGTCGAAACACTGGGTGAGCGACTTGGCGAAGTCGGCATCGCGCACCACGACATTGGCTTCCAGGTTCAGCAACAGGCTCAGCGGGTCGATGTTGCTGCTGCCCACGGTGGCCCAGTCGGCATCCACGATCGCCACCTTGGCATGCAGGAATGCGGGTGTGTATTCGTAGATGCGGATGCCGGTGCTGCGCATCTCGGCGTACAGCACACGCGCGGCCAGTGCAGCGATGCGGTAGTCGATTTTTCCTTGCAGCAGCAGCCGCACACGCACGCCGCGCTTGGCCGCCTTGCGCAGCGCGGTGCGAAAGCCACGCCCGGGGTAGAAGTAGGGCACGGCGATGTCGACGCGGTCGCGCGACTGCCGGATGGCTTCGACGAAGCGGCGTTCGATGCTGCGCCGCTGGCGCACGTTGTCGCGCACCAGGAAGGCCGCACGCATGGGGCTGTGGTCGTCGGCGGCCAGCGGCTCGGGGTTGCCACGCAGCTCACGCAGCAGCGTCATGGCTTCTTTCACCGGCCGTTGGCTGCGCGCGATGCCCCGCACCTCGTCGCGCCAGCCGCGCCACAGGTGCGATCGGGCCCACATCGCACGCGCCGTGACATGCACCGATTGCGCCAGCGGGCCGGTGACGGCCACCGCGAAGTCCAGTCGAGGCGCGTCGCTCCAGCCGTGGTTCATGTCGTGGCGGTCGTCGATGATGTTGATGCCGCCGACAAAAGCCAGCGTCTCGTCGCAGACACACAGCTTCTGGTGCAGCCGGCGCAGCTGGCCCGGCTGCAGCCAGGAATACCAGCGGTCCAGCGGGCGAAAGACCTCGAGCCGCACCTGGCTGCCGACAAACATCGCGCGCACCCGGGGCATGGTGGCGATGGAGCCGAAACCATCAACCACCACATGCACGGCCACACCACGGGCTGCCGCTTGGACCAGCGCCGCGGCCACCGTCTGCGCGGCGGCGTCGTCGTGGAAGATGTAGGTGGCCAGCCAGACCTCGCGCTGGGCGGCGGCAATGGCCTGGCACATGCGCGGGAACAGGGTGTCACCCCCCTGCAGCAGTTCAACCCGGTTGCCGCCCACGAAACGCGGGGCGGGCACCCGGGTCCAGCCCTGCATCACCTCGCGCAGCGGGTGCTTGTCCATCTTCAGGTGGGTTCGAGCTCAGCCACCAGCGGCAGGTGGTCGGACATGCGGGCCCAGGTCATGCCACGCGGCACCAGCGTCGTGCGGCAGGCCAGGCCACGCAGGTAGAAGCGGTCGAGCGCAAACACGGGCGCGATGGACGGGAAGGTGGCGGCGCGCCCCGGCGGCTGGCCGGCGGCACGCGCGCGCTGCAGCCCCAGGGCCTGCATCGGCAGATCGAGCCGCTCGCCCCAGTCGTTGAAGTCGCCGGCCACCACCAGCATCGCGTCGGGCGGCACCTGGGTTTCGATGAAGGTCGCCAGCCGCTGCACCTGCCGCACGCGGCCGCGGTGACCCAGGCCGAAGTGCACCACCACAGCATGGATGGTGCAGCCATTCCAGACCACCGGCACGTGCAGCAGGCCACGCTGCTCGAAGCGGTGGTCGCTGACATCGTGGTGGCCCACGTCGCCGATGGGCCAGCGCGACAAGAGCGCATTGCCGTGTTCGCCATCGCGCGTGACCGCATTGGTGCGGTAGGCCACCTCGTAACCTTCGGGGGCCAGGAACTCGGCCTGGCCTTGTTCGGGCCAGCCGAAGTGGGTGCGGTCGAAACGCCTGGCCTCGCGGTGGTGAAAGAGGCGAACCTCTTGAAGGAACACCAGGTCGGCATCGAGCGCCTCGACCGCCAGGCCCAGGTTGTGGATCTCGAGCCGCTTGCGCGGCCCCAGGCCCCGCACACCCTTGTGGATGTTGTAGGTGGCCACACGCAAGGCACCGATGCCCGTGTAGGGCGGCATCAGCGAAGACTGCAGCGGGTTCAGGCCGGTCATCGTGCACCGCCAGTCAGGGCTGCGGCAAAACGCGGCAGTTGCAGGATGGCTTCGGCATTGCTGGGCGAGAAACAACGGTCGGCGGCCTCTTGCCAGGGCAGCCAGGCATGGGTCAGGTGCTCACGTGGGTTCAGCGTGATGGGCACCTGCGAAGGCAAGGTCAGCCCGAACACATGTTCGGTGTTGTGCGTGACACCCGGTGCATAGCGGTGCCGCCATACCGGGTAGATCTCGTAGACGTTTTCCAGGCCCCAGTCGTGCAGCTGACCCGTGGTGATGCCGGTTTCTTCGGCCACTTCGCGGCGCGCGGTGTCGGCCAGCGCTTCGTGTTCGGTGTCCAGCGAGCCGGTGACGCTTTGCCAGAAGCCGGGCTTGTCGGCACGCTCGATGAGCAGCACGTGCTGGTCGGTCGTGTGCACGACCACCAGCACGGAACGGGGAATCTTGAAGGGGCGTGTCTGCATGGCGGATGCCGTGAAATGCGGGCGCTGGGCAAGCGCATGGCGATGGAGTATCGGCGATGCCTGCGACCGTTCATCGGCCGGCTAGACTTGCCCACACCGGGGGTGGCTCGACGACAGGCAGTCCACCGCATCGACAGACAAGACAAGAACATGCCAAGGCATCAAGCCTGGCGGAGAGCGAGGGACAGATGGGGGCTGCAGCGGGGGCTGATGCACCGATGCCGACGGTGGACCTGCTGGTCGCAGGCCTGGGCCCCGGCGGCTGCGCCGCTGCCCTGGCGGCACGTGCCGAAGGTCTGAGCACACTGGCCGTCGATGCCCGCGGTGCGCAGGCCACACGCTCGCAGCTGGTGCTGGTGCGCCCGGGGGCGCAGGCGGCGCTGCGGCAGCTGGGCCTGCCCGACATCACCGAAGGCCGTCGCACGACGACCATCCGCCACGTCGAAAACCGGCTGCGGGCCGCATTGCAGGGCCAGGCACCAGCGCCGCCCACCCAGCCCCCGCCGCCAGCGGCGGCCTTCGAGCTGTGCTGGAACACCAGCGTGGTCCAGCTCGAAACCCGTGGCGACCGGGTGCAGGTGACGCTGCAAGACGAGGCGGGCGGCGCAACACGCCAAGTTCAGGCGCGCCACGTCATCGACGCTGCGGGCGGGCGCCTCGAATCGCTGGGCCGACCGGCACGCAAACGCGCCGGGCCCAGCCACCTGGTGGTCACCGCCGAGTACGACACACCGCCGTGGTTCGAAGGCATCGTGGGTGTGCGCGACAACCGCAGCCGCGACCTGTACCTGCTGTTTCCCACCTGGGGGCGCCGCGGCGTGATTGCCTACTTCGATTCACCGCCCGGCGCCAGCTGCGATCAAGGCAGCGCCGCTGCGCTGGCCGAGCGCTTTGCGGCCATCGCCGAGAACCTGGCCCTGGGGCCCCCGCAGCAGACCGCCCTGGCCATCGACGTCTACCAACGTGCGCTGCTCAAGCCCAACGAGGACCGCGTGGTGCCCATCGGCGACGCCATCGGCACGGTGGACGTGCTGCTGGGTGCCGGCATGTCCACGGCGATCGAAGACGGCGTCGATGCGGCCCGTCGCATCGCCGCAGCGCAGCGACACACATCCAGCCAGCGTGAACTGGCGCAGACCTGCGCCCTCAGCGCCGACCTCTTTTCGCGCCACCGCGCCGGTGTGCACAAGGGCCGCCTGATGTTGGCGGTGCGACCCGTGCTGGCCCGAGCGTGGCCATCGGCCGCGCTGCCCGCCGTCGCTCGCGATTCGGTGGGCCCGCCGCCGCTGCTGTGGCCCGCCGTGCGATTCGTTTTTGGCAGGCGGCCGCAGGCGCAGTGACGCTGCGGCCAGCCCCTGCGGCTTTCAGACCGTCGTGCGGGTGTTCCTGAGCCGGATGTGCAGGTCGCGCAACTGACCTTCGTCCACCTGACTCGGCGCGCCGGTCAGCAGGCATTGCGCGCGCTGCGTCTTCGGGAACGCGATCACGTCGCGGATGCTCTCGGCACCCGTCATCAGCGTGGCGATGCGGTCCAGGCCAAAAGCCAGGCCGCCGTGCGGCGGCGCGCCGTACTGCAACGCGTCGAGCAGGAAGCCGAACTTCACCTGCTGCTCTTGCGGCGTGATGTTCAGCGCTTCGAAGACACGGGCCTGCACGTCGGCACGGTGGATACGCACGCTGCCGCCGCCGATTTCCCAGCCGTTGAGCACCATGTCGTAGGCCTTGGCGATGCAGGCGCCGGGGTCGGTCTTCATCAGCTCGTCGTGGCCGTCTTTCGGTGCCGTGAAGGGGTGGTGCACGGCGTTCCAGCGCTTGCTGTCGTCGTCGTATTCGAACATCGGGAAGTCCACCACCCACAGCGGTGCCCACTTGTCCTCGAACAGGCCATGGCTGCGGCCGAACTCGCTGTGGCCGACCTTCACGCGCAAGGCGCCCAGCGCGTCGTTCACGACCTTGGCCTTGTCGGCACCGAAGAAGATCAGGTCGCCGTTTTTGCAGCCGGTGCGCGCGATGATCTCGGCGATGGCCGCGTCGTGCAGATTCTTCACGATCGGGCTCTGCAGGCCTTCACGGCCCTTGCCGGCGTCGTTGACCTTGACCCAGGCCAGGCCCTTGGCACCGTAGATCTTCACGAACTCGGTGTAGGCGTCGATCTCGCCGCGGCTCATCTCGCCGCCGCCCGGGATGCGCAGCGCCGCGACACGCCCACCTTTGCTGGTGGCCGGGGTGCTGAAGACCTTGAAGTCGACGTCCTTCATCACGTCGGTCAGCTCGGTGAACTGCAGCTTCACGCGCAGGTCGGGCTTGTCGCTGCCATACGTGTGCATCGCCTCTGCATAGGTGAGTTCGGCATACACCGGCAGTTCCAGGCCCAGTGTCTTCCTGAACACGGTGCGGATCATGGCCTCGGTGATGGCGCGGATCTCCTCTTCGCCCAGGAAGCTGGTCTCGATGTCGATCTGCGTGAATTCGGGCTGGCGGTCAGCGCGCAGGTCTTCGTCGCGGAAGCACTTGGTGATCTGGTAGTAGCGGTCGAAGCCGGCCACCATCAGCAGTTGCTTGAAGAGCTGCGGGCTTTGCGGCAGCGCAAAGAAGTGGCCGTCGTGCACACGGCTGGGCACCAGGTAGTCACGCGCGCCTTCGGGTGTGCTCTTGGTCAGCATCGGCGTTTCGATGTCGATGAAACCCTGCTCGTCCAGGAACTTGCGCACCTCGATGGCGACGCGGTAACGCAAGCGCAGGTTCTTCTGCATCTCTGGGCGGCGCAGGTCAAGCACACGGTGCGTCAGACGCACCGTTTCGCTGAGGTTTTCGTCGTCCAGCGGGAAGGGTGGCGTGACGCTGGCGTTGAGCACTTCCAGCTCGTGGCACAGCACCTCGATCTTGCCGCTGACCAGGGCGGCGTTTTCGGTGCCCGCGGGTCGTGCACGCACGAGGCCCTTGACCTGCAGGCAGAACTCGTTGCGCACGCCTTCGGCGGTCTTGAAACTTTCGGCGCGGTCGGGGTCGCAGACGATCTGCACCAGGCCTTCGCGGTCGCGCAGGTCGATGAAGATGACACCGCCGTGATCACGCCGGCGGTGGGCCCAGCCCATCAGGGTCACGGTCTGGCCCATCAGCGCTTCGCTGACCAGGCCGCAGTAGGTGGTTCTCATGATTCGATTCCAGTCGAAAACAGGGTGTTCTTGAAAAGGGTGTCGGGGTCTGGCGCTGCTGCAAACCCGGTGGCCAGGGGCCGGATGCCGCCCTTGCCATGCACGGGTCTGCTCAGGGCTGGCCGGTTGCCTTGCCGGGCCAGCCCGGTCAATTTCGCGCCGGCGCCACGGCCACTGGCGGCGCGCCGTTGCCACCGGGGCTGACGACGCCCATCGAGATAACGTACTTCAAGGCCTCGTCGACGCTCATCTTGAGCTCGATGACATCGGCGCGCGGCATCATCAGGAAAAAGCCCGAAGTCGGGTTCGGCGTGGTCGGCACATAGACGCTGACGTAGTCGCCTGGCAGGCGTGTGGCCACCTCACCACCGGGCCGACCCGTGACAAAGGCGATGGTCCAGCTGCCATGGCGCGGGTACTGCACCAGCACGGCTTCGCGAAAGGCGTTGCCGCTGCTGGAAAACAGCGTGTCGGAAACCTGCTTGACCGAGTTGTAGATGCTCTTGACGATGGGAATCTGGCGCAGCACGCGGTCCCACTGCCGAACCCACCACTGACCCACGAAGTTGGCGGCAAACACACCCGTCAGCAAGAGGCCGAGCACCATCACCACCACACCCAGGCCCGGCATGCCACGCAGGCGGTCGATGTTGGCGCGGGCGGCCTCGGGCAGCACGGCCTGGGTGGCACCCAGCAGCCATGCAAAAACGCCGTCCAACGTACCCAGCAGCCAGGACAGCACCCAGATGGTGATGGCCAACGGCAACCAGACCAGCAGGCCAGCGACGAGGTATTTTTTCAACGGGGGCCGCCTGGCAAAGCTCAGCTGCCCGAACTGGGCGTGGCCGGTGGCGGGGCAGGCGCAGGCGCGGCGGCTGGCGCCGCCACCTTGTCGGCGGGCTTGGCTGCCCCGGCATCGGTGGCTTTGTCGGCGGACGGGGCCGCTGGCTTGTCGTCAGCTGCCTTGGCAGCCTCGCCGTCAGCGGCCTTGGGCGCAGCGGTGTTGCCGCCCTTGAAGTCGGTCACGTACCAGCCCGAACCCTTGAGCTGGAAGCCAGCCGCGGTGAGCTGCTTGGCATAGGTGCTCGCACCGCAGGCCGGACATACGGTGAGCACCGGGTCCGACATCTTCTGCAGCACGTCTTGAGCGTGGCCGCAGGAGGTGCAGCGGTAGGCGTAGATGGGCATGGCTTGAGTGGCTCGCTGGGAGCTCGCTGGAACGTGATTCGGTGGGCCACTGGCGCACAACGGTGGCGGCCACGGCCAAACCCTTGATTTGCAAGGTCAAAACCAGAAATTATAGGGCGGCGGCGGGTTTTCCCCGTGGCCGGCTTCAGAACAGGAAAAGCTGCATCGCCAGCATGCCGGCCACAAAGCCTGCTGCCGCCCAGAGCAGGGTTCGCAAGAGACGGTTGGTGCGCCGCTGCTCGGCCAGCAGCGCCAGCAGCGCCGGGCTGTCGGCGGGCCGGGCCTGCGCCTGCAGGGCCTGGTGCACCAGACGTGGCAACTCGGGCATCAGCTGGGCGTAACGCGGCGCCTCCTTTTTCAGGCGGTCCACCAGGCCGCGCCAGCCCACCTGCTCGTTCATCCAGCGCTCGAGGAAGGGCTTGGCGGTGGTCCACAGGTCGAGCTCGGGGTCGAGCTGGCGGCCCAGGCCTTCGATGTTCAGCAAGGTCTTCTGCAGCAGCACCAGCTGGGGCTGGATCTCGACGTTGAAGCGCCGCGAGGTCTGGAACAGCCGCAGCAGCACCTGACCGAGAGAGATGTCCTTCAGCGGCCGATCGAACTGCGGCTCGCAGACCGCGCGGATGGCACCTTCCAGTTCGTTCACCCGCGTCTCTGGCGGCACCCAGCCACTTTCGATGTGCAGCTCGGCCACACGTTTGTAGTCGCGCCGGAAAAATGCGATGAAGTTGTAGGCCAGGTATTCCTTGTCGGTTTCGGTGAGCGTGCCGATGATGCCGAAGTCGAGTGCGATGTAGCGGCCAAAGGTGGCCGGGTCCAGGCTGACCTGGATGTTGCCGGGGTGCATGTCGGCATGGAAATAACCGTCGCGGAAGACCTGGGTGAAAAAGATCGTCACGCCGTCACGCGCCAGCTTGGGAATGTCGACGCCCGCTGCGCGGATGCGGTCGATCTGGCTGATGGGCACACCGATCATGCGCTGCATGACGATGACACCCGGTGTGCACAGCTCCCACACCATCTCGGGCACCAGCACCAGGTCCAGGCCTTCCATGTTGCGGCGCAGTTGGGTGGCGTTGGCGGCCTCGCGCACGAGGTCGAGCTCGTCGTGCAGGTAGCCGTCGAACTCGGCCACCACCTCGCGCGGTTTCAGGCGCTTGCCGTCGGCCGACAGGCGGTCGACCCAGCGAGCCAGCGTGTGCAGCAACTGCAGGTCCTGGTCGATGACTTCCAGCATGCCCGGGCGCAGCACTTTCACCGCCACCTGGCGGCTGTCCAGCAGCACCGCGAAGTGCACCTGGGCGATGGACGCACTGGCCACCGGCTCGGCGTCGAAGCTGGCAAAAACGGCGTCGATGGGTCGCCCGAAGGCCTTTTCAACCATCGCGCGTGATTGCGCCGCCGGAAAGGGCGGCACGCGGTCTTGCAGGCGCGCCAGTTCGTCGGCCACGTCCAGCGGGATCAGGTCGCGCCGGGTCGACAGCACCTGGCCGAACTTGACGAAGATGGGCCCCAGTTTTTCCAGCCCCAGCCGCAGGCGCTCGCCACGCGGCGCGTCGAGCCGGCGGCCGATGGTGACCAACCGCACCAGCAAACGCACCCAGCGCTGGCGGAAGGCGCTGAGCGCCACCTCGTCCAGGCCGAAGCGCAGGATGGTGATGACGATGAAAACCAGGCGGGCGAGGTTCCTCATGTGCGCCGTCGGCGCGAGCCGGCCATGTTCAGGCCCGACGTGCGCGCCACTGCTCGCCCAGCGCCGACGCCCCCTTCAGCGCCGTGCGCAGGCCGGCCGACAACATGCGGCCCAGCTGGTGCAGCGGTTGCGCCAGCTGCGGGCCGAAGAGGCGGTCCAGGTCGGCGGCCACGTCCCAGCGCAGGTTCTGCAGCAGCCAATTCACATCAGCGGCCAGCTGGGCATTGCCGTCGATCGTGAGCGCCGGCGGCTCGCCCGCCAGCGCACGCGCCAGCACCGCGGCGGGGTTGCTGGCGTCCAGCTGCACGGCCAGGTCGGCGGCATCCACGCCGCTGGGGCCGCACCAGTCCAGCAGCCCGGCAGGCGTGACACGCCAGGCCAGCGCCGGGGGCGGCGGCAGCAGCGAGGGCCAATTGGGCAGGCTCAGCGACAGCGTGGCCCCACTGTGTGGCCGCAGCCGTTCGGTGGCCACCGCCTCGCTGGACAGCACGTGGTTGATGAGCAGCGTCAGGCGCTCGGCAAGGGCCGGCGCCAGCATGGCATTCAGACTGTGAAGCATTGCGCGATTGTAGGCAGCATGGCCCCGCCGGCGCCGCGCACCCCTCATCCGTCGGCCCCGGGGCCGCACGGCAAATGGGCGAGAATCCGTCGCTTTGCCGAGCGCCTGTCACCGCCCGCCTGTCACGCCCTGTGCACCGTGGGCACGCTGCTTGCGTCGAACCCGCTACAGCACTGTGCCGCCCCAGAACGATGTTCGAAGATCGAGGATACAAACGCACGTTCAGCAGCGCGCCCCAGTCGGTGACCTCGCTGGTGGCGGCCTTCCTGGAGCCGACGCTGACGGTGCTGGTCTTCCTGGCGGTGTCGGCAGCCTTCGACGAACCCATCGGCCGCTCCGACTTGACGCTGTGCCTGCTGGTCTTTGCGCTCACCTTCCCGGGCCGCAACCGCTTCTGGGACCGGCCGCTGAACGCCGCCGTCGACATCAGCACCTCATGGCTGAGCCTCATCGTCATCCTCACGCTGTGTGGTTACGCAACACGCAGCCTGGGCTTGTTCGATGCCAACATCGTGCTGTGGTGGATGCTGATCACACCGGTGCTGCTGTGGCTGACCTATTTCTGCGGCCGCACCCTGCTGCAGCGGCTGGCCGCGCGCCCCGAAAACCGCCGCAGCGCCGTGGTGGTGGGCGCAGGCGCGCTGGGGGTGAAGGTGTCGCGGGCGTTCCAGGCCCGTGGCCTCAGCGGCCCGACCTTCCTGGGTTATTTCGACGACCGCGCCGACGACCGGGTGGACGCCGAGGCCATCGGCCAGCGCCTGGGCAATCTGCGCCAGGTGGCGCCGTATGTGCGTGAACATGGCGTCAGCGAGATCTACATCACGCTGCCGCTGGGTTCGCAGCCCCGCATCTTGGAGCTGATGGAACAGGTGCAGGGCACCACGGCCAGCGTCTTCTTCGTGCCCGACGTGTTTGGCATCAGCATCATCCAGGGCCGCTTGCAGGACATGAACGGCGTGCCGGTGGTCGGCTTGTGCGAAACACCGTTCACGGGCACCAACCGGCTGGTCAAGAACCTGTCCGACATGGTGCTGGGGGCGCTGATCCTGACGTTCATCGCGCCCGTGCTGCTGGTGCTGGCCATCGGCGTCAAGCTCAGCTCGCCCGGGCCGGCCATCTTCAAGCAGCGCCGCAACGGCCTGGACGGTGAAGAGATCATCGTCTACAAGTTCCGCTCGATGCGTTCGCAGGACGACGGCGGCATCGTCAACCAGGCCACCAAGGGCGACCCGCGCATAACACCTTTTGGCGCCTTCATCCGCCGCACCTCGCTGGACGAACTGCCGCAGTTCATCAACGTGCTGCAGGGCCGCATGAGCATCGTCGGGCCGCGCCCGCACGCGGTGGCGCACAACGAGCAGTACCGTCAGCTGATCAAGGCCTACATGGTGCGGCACAAGGTGAAACCCGGCATCACCGGCTGGGCCCAGATCCACGGCCACCGCGGCGAAACCGACACCATCGAAAAGATGCAGGCGCGGGTGGAGTACGACCTGGAGTACCTTCGCAACTGGTCGCTGGGCCTGGACCTGCAGATCATCGCGCGCACGATCAAGCTCGTGTTCTTCGACCGCAACGCGTACTGAAGGCCATCATGGACCGTCCGCCTGCCCTGCCCCGCCGCGCCCCGCGCCTGCTGCCTGCAGCCCACGCCGTGGCGCTGCTGGCCTGCGCCGCCGGCCTGGGCTGGACAACACCCGCCGCAGCGCAGGCCAGCCCCTACTACGTGGCCGGGTCGCTGGCGGCCATCCACGACAGCAACATCCTGCGCCTGGCGGGCGACCAGGTGGCCGGGCCGGGTCAAAGCCAGTCCGACACCATCTTCAGCACCGCCCTGGTGGGCGGGCTGGACCAGGGCATCGGCCGCCAGCGTGTGTTTGGCAACCTGACGCTGCGCGACAACCGCTTCCAGCGCAACGACACCTTCAACAACCAGAGCTACAACGGTTCGCTGGGCCTGGACTGGTCCACCGTCGAGCGCATCTCGGGCAACCTGTCGGTCAGTGCCTCGCGTGCGCTGTCCACCTTCAACGCCGAAGGGGTGGGCCTGCTGACGCAGAAGAACCTGGAAAACAACCAGGCTGCCAACGCGCTGGTGCGGGTGGGCCTGGTCACCACCTACAGCCTGGAACTGGGCGTGGGGCAGCGGCGGGTGCGCAATTCGCTGGACGACGACCGCGTGAAGGCCCGAGACTTCAACCAGGACAGTTATTCGCTGGGCCTGGCCTGGCGCCCGGGCGGCGCGCTGGCGGTCACGGCGGCGCTGCGCCAGCTGCAAGGCGAATACCCCACCTTTCGTCGCGACACCACGGGTGCTTTCGAGTCCGACCGCTACAAGCAGCAGCAGGTCGACCTGGTCACCACCTGGCAGGCCAGCGGTGCCAGCGGGCTTGACCTTCGGCTGAGCTTCGGCGACACGCAGTACGTGGCCAACGAAGCGCGCAAGTTCTCCAGCGTCAACGGTTCGCTCGGCTGGCTATGGCAGGCCACCGGCAAGCTCCGCATCCTGAGCCGCTTCACACGCGACAAGGGGCAGGATGCCTACCCGGCAACGGTGCCTTTTTTCTTCACGCGCATCCCGGTGACGCTCTACGACAGCCGCAGCATCGACACCTGGCGGGTGCAGGCCGACTGGGACGTGTCGGCCAAGCTGGCCTTGTCCAGCAGCCTGCAGTCGGGCCGCCGCCAACTGGAGCGCGACACCGTGACCGTGGTGTCGCCCACCTCGCTGGGCACCAACAGCGGCCGCGACAACACGACGCTGTTCACACTGGGCGTGCGCTGGGCCCCGGTGCGCAACACGCTGCTGGGCTGCGACGCCAGCAGCGAAAGGCGCAGCGCCAGCGGCACCCTCACGGCCAAGCTGAAAGGCAACAGCCTGACGTGTTACGGCCAGATCACCCTGCAATGACGGAAACGCAATGTCCACCATCCTGCTGACCGGCGCCACCGGCTACATCGCGTCCCACACCTGGCTGGCCTTGTGGCAGGCCGGCTTCGACGTGGTGGGGGTCGACGATTTCAGCAACAGCTCGCCCGCGGTCTTGCAGCGCCTGCAGCAATTGGGCGGGCGTGAGCCGGTTTTCGTGCGGGCCAGCGTCTGCGACGCGGCGGCAATGGAAACACTGTTCCAGCAGCACCGCATCGACGCCACGGTGCACTTTGCGGCGCTCAAGGCGGTGGGCGAGTCCGCCACCCAACCGCTGGCCTATTACGCCAACAACCTGGGCGGCCTGCTCACGGTGTGCAGCACGATGCTGCGGCACCAGGTGAGCCGCTTCGTGTTCAGTTCCAGCGCCACGGTGTATGGCGACCCGCAGAGCCTGCCGATCCGCGAAGACGCTGCGCTGACGGCCACCAACCCCTATGGGCAGACCAAGCTGATGGGCGAGCAGATCCTGCGCGACCTGGGCCAGGCTCAGCCCGCCTGGCAGACCGCCTGCCTGCGTTACTTCAACCCGGTGGGCGCACACGACAGCGGTCTGATTGGCGAAGACCCGCGTGGTGTGCCCAACAACCTGATGCCTTACGTGGCCCAGGTGGCCGTGGGTCGGCGCGACAAGCTGGCGGTGTTTGGCCAGGACTACGCCACACCCGACGGCACGGGTGTGCGCGACTACATCCACGTCACCGACCTGGCACAAGGCCACGTCGCCGCGCTGCAGCGGTTGCTTCAGCACGCCGGCTCCTTCACCGTCAACCTGGGCACCGGGCGCGGCTACAGCGTGCTCGAGGTGGTGGCCGCCTACGCGGCGGCCAGCGGCCGCGCGGTGCCCTACGAAATCAAGCCCCGGCGTGCCGGCGACGTGGCCGCGTGTTACGCCGACCCCACGATGGCGCAGACGCTGCTGGGCTGGCGCGCCGAACGGGACCTGGCGCGCATGTGCGCCGACAGCTGGCGCTGGCAATCACTCAACCCCAAGGGATTCGAAGCATGAGCCCTACCCCGCAGGTCCTGGTCTGGCCGGTTGTCATGGCCGGTGGTTCCGGCACCCGGCTGTGGCCGCTGTCGCGCAGCGGCTACCCCAAACAGTTTCTGGCGCTCACGGGCACCGGCAGCCTGTTCCAGCAGGCAGTTTCCAGGCTGCAGGGCCTGGGCAATGCGCAGATCACGGTCGGCCCACCGGTGGTGGTGGGCAACGAAGAACACCGTTTCCTGGTGCTGGACCAGTTGCGAGAAATCCAGGCCGAACCGGCTGCGGTGTTGCTGGAACCGATGGGGCGCAACACCGCACCGGCCGTGACCTTGGCCGCGCTGCAGGCGCTGGAAAGTGGCCATGACCCGGTGATGGTGGTCACGCCCGCCGACCAGACGGTGAGCGATGGCGAGGCCTTCACCCTTTCGCTGCGGCGGGCCGTGCTGGCCGCAGCAGAAGGTGCGATCGCGATCCTGGGCATCACGCCCGACCGGCCGGAAACAGGCTATGGCTACATCCGTGCGGACGGCTCAAAGGTGGCGCAGTTCGTTGAAAAGCCCGACCTGCCGACGGCGCAGCAGTACCTGAACACCGGCGGCTATTACTGGAACGCCGGCATGTTCGTGCTGCGGGCTTCGGTGTGGATGTCGGCGCTGGAACGTTTCCGACCGGACATCGCCAACGCGTGCCGAGCGGCCTTTGCGGCGCGCACCACCGACGCCGTTTTTGTGCGGCCCGGCAGGGAAGAGTTTGCCGCCGTGCCCGCGGAGTCGGTCGACTACGCGGTGATGGAAAAATGCCCGAACGTGCTGGACATCCGCATGGAACCGCTGGCCGCCGGCTGGAACGACCTGGGTGCCTGGGAGGCGGTTTGGCAAGTCTCGCCCAAGGACAGCCGCGGCAATGCCGCCGTGGGTGACGCCATCTTCAGCGACTGCGACAACACGCTGGTGCACGCCACCAGCCGCCTCGTCAGCGTCGTCGGCTTGAAGGACGTGGTGGTGGTCGAAACACCCGACGCCGTGCTGGTGGCCAGCCGCGACAAGAGCCAGGACGTGAAGCACATCGTGGCGCAGCTGGGCCGTGAACAGCGCGGCGAACACGCACTGCACCGCAAGGTGCACCGGCCCTGGGGCTGGTACGACAGCATCGACCATGGTCCGCGCGACCAGGTCAAGCGCATCATGGTCAAGCCCGGCGCATCGCTGAGCCTGCAGATGCACCACCACCGTGCCGAACACTGGATCGTCGTCACCGGCACCGCCGAAGTGACGGTGGGGCAAAAGGTGCTGCTGCTGACCGAAAACCAGAGCACGCACATCCCGCTGGGCGAAACTCACCGGCTGCGCAACCCAGGCAAGGTGCCGCTGGAAATCATCGAGGTTCAGTCGGGCAGCTACCTGGGCGAGGACGACATCGTGCGCTTCGAGGACACCTATGGAAGGAAATAGTGCCCCCAGGCTTGTCCCTGCGGGGTGAATCGAGCCCCCAGGCTTGTCCCTTCGGGCCTTCGCCACCCCCCGGGGGGGCTTTTGCAGCGGCCCGGCGAAGCCGGATCCGCGCAAAGACTTGATCAAGATACGAGGACACCTTCATGACGATTCTTGTGACCGGCGGCGCCGGATTCATTGGCAGCAACTTCGTGCTGGACTGGCTGTCCCATGCGGTCACGCGCGACGAGCCCGTGGTCAACCTGGATGCGCTGACTTATGCCGGCAATCTGCAGAACCTGGCGTCGCTGCAGGGCGATGCACGGCACACCTTCGTGAAGGGTGACATCGGCGACCGCCAACTGCTCGATGCGCTTCTGGCGCAGCACCGGCCGCGTGCCGTGGTGCACTTCGCGGCCGAGAGCCATGTCGACCGCAGCATCCACGGGCCAGGTGCTTTCATGAAAACCAATGTCGAAGGCACCTTCACGCTGCTGGAGGCGGTGCGGGGCCACTGGTCGGCGCTGGACGATGTGGCCAAGGCAGCCTTCCGCTTTCACCATGTCAGCACCGACGAGGTTTATGGCAGCCTGGCGCCCGACGCACCGGCCTTCACCGAGACCCACACCTACGAACCCAACAGCCCCTACTCGGCCAGCAAGGCCGCCAGCGACCACCTGGTGCGTGCCTGGCACCACACCTACGGCCTGCCGGTCGTCACCACCAACTGCAGCAACAACTACGGGCCCTACCATTTCCCCGAGAAACTGATCCCGCTGATGATCGTCAACGCGCTGGCCGGCAAGCCGCTGCCCATCTACGGCGATGGCCAGCAGGTGCGCGACTGGCTCTACGTCAGCGACCACTGCAGCGGCATCCGCGCGGTGCTGGCCGGTGGCCGGCTGGGCGAGACCTACAACATCGGCGGCTGGAACGAAAAAACCAACAAGGAAATCGTGCTCACGGTCTGTGCACTGCTGGACGAACTGCGGCCCAGCGCACAAGGGCCTTACAGCCGGCTCATCACCTATGTGACCGACCGCCCGGGCCACGACCGCCGCTACGCCATCGACGCACGCAAGATCGAAAGCGAACTCGGCTGGCGCCCGGCCGAGACCTTCGAGACCGGCATCCGCAAGACGGTGCAGTGGTACCTGTCCAATGCCGACTGGGTGGCCAATGTGCAAAGTGGCGGCTACCGCGACTGGCTCAACACCAACTACAAGACACGATGAAAATTCTGCTGCTGGGCAAAGGCGGCCAGGTCGGGTGGGAACTGCAACGCTCGCTGGCCATTCTTGGCGATGTCGTGGCCTGCGACTTCGACTCGCCAGGTGAACTGAAGGCCGACTTCTCCGACCCCGGTTCGCTGGTGCCCCTGATTCGCCGAGTGCGGCCCGACGCCATCGTCAACTCGGCCGCGCACACCGCGGTCGACAAGGCCGAGTCCGAACCCGAACTCGCGCGGGCCATCAACGCGCTGGCGCCCGGCGTCATCGCACGCGAGGCGGCTGCGCTGGGCGCCTGCCTGGTGCACTACAGCACCGACTACGTCTACGACGGCAGTGGTGACCAGGAACGCGACGAAACCGCGGCCACGGCACCGCTCAGCGTCTACGGCCGCACCAAGCTCGAAGGTGAAAAGCTCATCCAGGGCAGCGGTTGCACACACCTGATCCTGCGCACCAGCTGGGTCTATGCCGCACGGGGCGGCAACTTCGCGCGCACCATGCTGCGCCTGGCCGCTGAACGCGAAGAGTTGAAAGTCATCGCAGACCAGATCGGCGCACCCACCGGCGCTGACCTGCTGGCCGACGTGACGGCACTTGCGCTGCCGCGCTTGCGTCAACAACCGGCGCTGGGTGGTGTCTACCACTGCGTGGCAGGCGGCCAGACCAGCTGGCACGGGTATGCCCAGCTGGTCATCGAGTGGGCACGCAGCAAGGGCCACGTGGTCAAGGTGGCAACCGACCGTGTGCTGGCGATCCCGACCTCGGCCTACCCAACAGCGGCCGCGCGACCACTCAACTCGCGTCTGAACACCGCCAAACTGCAATCCACCTTCGACGTCACCCTGCCCCCGTGGCAGACGGGCGTGCAACGCATGCTGACCGAAGTGCTGGGCTGAACAGGAGCAATCACATGAATCGCAAAGGCATCGTTCTGGCCGGAGGCTCTGGCAGTCGGCTGCACCCGGCCACCTTGGCCATGAGCAAGCAGTTGCTGCCGGTGTACGACAAACCGATGGTGTACTACCCCTTGTCCACGCTGATGCTGGCCGGCATGCGCGACGTGCTGCTGATCAGCACACCGCAGGACACGCCCCGTTTCCAGGCGCTGCTGGGTGACGGCAGCCGCTGGGGCATGAACCTGAGCTATTGCGTGCAGCCCAGCCCCGACGGCCTGGCGCAGGCTTTCATCCTGGGCAAGCACTTTGTCGGTCAGGGCCCGAGTGCACTGGTGCTGGGTGACAACATCTTCTATGGTCACGACCTCGCGCAGCAGTTGTCGGCCGCGAATGAACGCAGCACGGGATCCACGGTCTTTGCGTACCACGTGCACGACCCCGAACGTTATGGCGTGGTCGAGTTCGACGCCCAGCGCAAGGCGCTGAGCATCGAGGAAAAACCCAAGTCGCCAAAGAGCAACTACGCCGTCACGGGCCTGTACTTCTACGACGAACAGGTGTGCGACATCGCGGCCCGCATCAAGCCCAGCGCACGCGGCGAACTCGAAATCACCGAGGTCAACGCACAGTACCTGCGGCAGGACCAACTCAACGTCGAGATCATGGGTCGCGGCTACGCCTGGCTCGACACCGGCACCCACGACAGCCTGCTGGAAGCCGGCCAGTTCATCGCGACGCTGGAAAAGCGCCAGGGTCTGAAGGTGGCCTGCCCCGAAGAAATCGCCTACCGGGCGGGCTGGATCGACGCAGCCCAAATCGAAGCGCTGGCTGCTCCGATGCTGAAAAACAGCTACGGCCAGTACCTGATGCAGTTGCTGCGCGAGAAGGTGTACTGAACATGAAGCTGGTGAAAACCGACCTGCCGGGTGTGCTGGTGGTCGAGCCCGCCGTGTTTGGCGACGACCGCGGCTGGTTCATGGAAAGCTTCAACGAAGCCCGCTGGACGGCGGCACTGCAAGAAGCCGGTGAACCGGTGCCACGCCGCTTTGTGCAGGACAACCATTCCTGCAGCCAGGCTGGCGTGTTGCGGGGTTTGCACTATCAGCTGGCGCCTCACGCACAAGGCAAGCTCGTGCGGGTGGTGCAAGGTGCAGCCTTCGACGTGGCGGTGGACATCCGCCGCGGCTCACCGAACTTCGGGCGCTGGACGGGTGTGCACCTGGATGCCGACAACCGAAGGCAGTTGTGGATCCCCGAAGGTTTTGCACACGGCTTCCTGGCGCTGAGCGACAACACCCACTTCCTGTACAAGACCACGGACGTCTATTCTCGCGATTGCGAACGCAGCATCCGCTGGGACGACCCCATGCTGGCCATCGCCTGGCCGGCTGTGGCCGCAGGATTGAAGCTGGCTCCCAAAGATGCCGCTGCACCACTGCTGGCAGCGGCAGACCAGCCTGCTTGGTCCGGTTCCTAGACAAAGCCCGGGCAGAAACGAAAAAACCGCAGCCAAGGCTGCGGTTCTTGTTTTTGCCTGTCGCCTTTCAGGGCGACGGGCAGGTGTTCACTCTGCGGCGCGGATGTTCGACGCTTGCGGGCCCTTCTGGCCTTGCTTCACTTCGAACTGAACCTTCTGGTTCTCGGCCAGGCTGCGGAAGCCGCCGGTGCTTTGAATCTCGCTGAAGTGAGCGAAGAGGTCCTTGCCACCACCATCGGGGGTGATGAAGCCGAAGCCCTTGCCGTCGTCGAACCATTTCACGGTTCCGGTTTGCGTGGTCATGCTGTATTCCTTTCACGGTTGCTGCCCCAGCACATGCTGAAGCAGTGCAGAAGCGGCCAAGAAAATCACCGATCCAGGAATCTCCAGCCCACCCGGCATGAACCGGGGCACCGCAAAAACCGAAAACCAACTGTCTTGCTCAAATCTACCAGGGGAGTGTAACCGCAAAGCCACACGCGGGTTTGAAGCAACACAAAGCAAGGGGTTCCCTGGACGCAGCGCGGCACGGGGCCGGGTCACGAGGCAGTGGTATCTTCATTGCACTGCCCGCAAAAACATCCATGACCAAGACCGCACTCATCACCGGCGTCACCGGCCAGGACGGCGCCTACCTGGCCGAACTGCTGCTCGACAAGGGCTACACCGTGCACGGCATCAAACGCCGGGCTTCGATGTTCAACACCGACCGTGTCGATCACCTTTACCAGGATCCGCACGTCGAACACCAGCGCTTCAAGCTGCACTACGGAGACCTGTGTGACAGCACCAACCTGATCCGCATCGTGCAGCAGGTGCAACCCGACGAGATCTACAACCTGGGCGCGATGAGCCATGTGGCGGTCAGTTTCGAGCAGCCCGAGTACACCGCCGACGCCGACGGTATCGGCACGCTGCGGCTGCTGGAGGCCATCCGCATCCTGGGCCTGGAGCAAAAAACCCGCTTTTACCAGGCCAGCACGTCGGAGCTCTACGGTCTTGTGCAGGAAACACCGCAGCGCGAAACCACGCCTTTCTATCCGCGCAGCCCTTACGCGGTGGCCAAGCTCTACGCCTATTGGATCACCGTGAATTACCGCGAGGCCTACGGTATCTACGCCTGCAACGGCATCCTCTTCAACCACGAAAGCCCGCTGCGTGGCGAAACCTTCGTCACGCGCAAGATCACACGGGCGATCGCACGCATCGCACTGGGCCTGCAAGATTGCCTGCACCTGGGCAACCTGGGGGCGCTGCGCGACTGGGGCCATGCCCGTGACTACGTGCAGATGCAGTGGCTGATGCTGCAGCAAGAGTCGGCCGAGGACTACGTCATTGCCACCGGGCAACAGCACAGCGTGCGCGAGTTCGTGGAACGCTCCGCAGCCGAGTTGGGTATAACGCTTGAATTCCGCGGCCACGGCGTTGACGAGGTTGGCGTGGTCAGCGCCGTCAACCCCACGGGCGGCGAGCTTCGTGCGCAATGCAAGGCGGGCGACGTGGTGGTGCGTGTAGACCCGCGCTACTTCCGTCCGACCGAGGTCGAAACACTGCTGGGTGACCCCAGCAAGGCCAAGGCCAAGCTCGGCTGGACCCCGACCACCACTTTCGAAGAGCTGGTGCAGGAAATGGTGGAGAGCGACTACACCAGCGCGCGGCGCGACAGCCTGGTCAAGCAGGCCGGCTTCCAGGCCTACGACCACCACGAGTGAACGCGATGGACAGCGAATCACGCATCTACGTGGCAGGCCATCGCGGACTGGTGGGCAGCGCCATCGTGCGGCGACTGCAGCGAGCCGGCCACCCGCAGCCGATCACCCGCACACACGCTGAACTGGACCTCACCGACGCCGCCGCCACCGACAGCTTTTTTGCCAGCGAACGGCCCACGCACGTGTTCCTGGCCGCCGCCAAGGTGGGTGGCATCGTTGCCAACAACACGCTGCCTGCCGAGTTCATCCGCGACAACCTGGCGATCCAGACCCACGTCATCCACGCCGCCTGGCGCGCCGGTGTTCGGCGCCTGCTGTTTCTGGGCTCGAGCTGCATCTATCCCAAGCTGGCCCCACAGCCGATGCGCGAACAGGACCTGTTGACGGGTCCGCTGGAGCCCACCAACCGCCCTTACGCATTGGCCAAGATCGCGGGCATCGAGATGTGCTGGAGCTACAACCGCCAGTACGGCACCCGCTACCTGGCGGCCATGCCCACCAACCTGTACGGACCGGGCGACAACTACCACCCGACCAACAGCCATGTCATCCCGGCCCTGCTGCGCAAGTTCCACGAAGCACACACCCGCGGCGAGCCGGTGGTGCCGGTGTGGGGCAGCGGCACACCTCGGCGCGAGTTCCTCTACAGCGACGACATGGCCGACGCCTGTGTGCACCTGATGAACCTGCCCGACGACAGCTACCTGCCGCTGCTGGGCAGCGACGAAAGTGTCAGCGGCCGTTTCGAGCCGCCGCTGGTGAACATCGGCGTGGGCCAAGACGTGACCATCGCCGAGCTGGCTTCGCGCGTGGCTGCCGTGGTGGGCTATAGCGGCCGCATCGAATACGACAGCAGCAAACCCGACGGCACACCGCGCAAGCTGATGGACGTGAGCCGGCTGTCACAGGCCGGCTGGCGGGCCAGCACGGGGCTGGACCAGGGCCTGCGCCAGGCCTACGCTGACTTCAAGGCCAGCTTGCAGGCTTGACCGCGCTTCACTGAACGCAAGTCACGCTGGCCGCGGCAGAAAGCGCCGCAGCAGCATTTCGTACTGCGTCAGGATGGTCGGCCAGGTGAAGCTGTGTTCGAAGCGGTTGCACGCGGCCCGCTGCAGCGGCTGCAGCGCAACGGCGGCTGAAGCTTCGTCGGCGAACAGCCTGTCCAGCACCGCCGCCATGCCGTCGGCACCGTCGAAGTACAGGGCCGCATCACCCGCCACCCAGCGGTTGAAGCGGTTGTCGTGGGCGATCACCGCATTGCCGGCGCCCAGTGCCTCCACCAGCGACGGGTTGGTGCCACCCACGCGGTGGCCGTGCACGTAGGCGCTGCAGTGCTGGCGCAATGCCTGCACCACCGGCTTGTCGTAGATGGCGCCCAGAAAGCGCACCTCGTCACCCGCAGCGGCACGCACGGCGCGGTGGTAGGGCTGGGTGTCGTCGTAGTGGCCCAGCACCGCCAGCAGCTGCCCGCGGTGGCAGCGTGAAAAGGCCTGCACGACCTCGAGCACCGAGTTCTCGGGTTCGGGCCTGGCGATCAAGCTCAGGTAGCGGCCCGGTTGCAGCCCCAGCGCCCGTACCGGTGCGTCTGACAAGCCTTCGATGCGATCGGCCCCGTAGGCGATGGTCGTGATCTTGTCGCCGGGCGCGGCGCGGGCCAGGTGCCGCGCGATCTCGGGGTGGTCGGCCACCAGGTGGTTGCCCAGGCGGCTGCCGACATGTTCATTGAGCCAGAACCAGGTCTTGGCCACGGCGCCCCACTTGGCCCTTTGCCACTCGATGCCGTCCATGTTGATCACGTTGGGCACACCCGCCACGCGCAGCAGGCCGCAGAACACCGCGGTGTTGTAGCCCAGGGTCAGGCACAGCTCACCGGCCGCTGCCGCGTGACGCGTGGCCAGCCAGTCGAAGACGATCGTGCCGCGTGGGCCCGGTTGCGACACGGGGATGCGCACACGGTCCACCCCCTGCCAGCGGTCCAGCACGGTGGGGCCGTCACCGTCTTCCTGGCAGTAGACGGTGACATGCCAGCCGCGACCGGCCAGGTACAGCGCCAGGTGCTCGGCAAAGGTCTCGAAGCCACCATGCGCCGCGGGCACGCCGCGGGTGCCCAGGATGCGCAGCGCCGGCACCGCGCCGGCTTTGGGTTCAGCGGCCACCGGCAGCAATCCCGCAGTTTTTCAAGGCGGCGCTCAGCAGGGCCGCGCTGGCTTCGGTCGAGCGGCGGCCAGTGACCACCCGGCCCGGTGCCATCTCGGCATCCCAGCCGTGCCATTCGCGCCAGGCGTGGTAGGTCCAGCTCCAGTTCCACCGGGCAAAAATCTGCACCAGATCGGCCAGGTAACGTTCGCGCGCCGCGCCGGGTGCCCAACGTGGCGCGCCGAATTCACCGACGTAAATCTCCATGCCATGACGATCGGCAAACTGCTTCACCGGCATCAGCACCGCCTGCAGGCGTTCGCGGTTCCACAGGCCTTGCCCCGGCACCTGGCCCGGGTAGTCCACCACCTCGGTGAAACGCGGGTCGCCCACGTGCTGGTGCGTGAACTCGAAAGGTTCGTACATGTGCACGCTGTAGACCAGGCGCTCGAAGGGCAGCCGTGTGGCGGTGGCAAAAGCCATCGGGCGCGCACCGGGCGAAGGTTCGAGCACGATCACACGCTGCGCATCGTGTTCGCGCACGGCCTGGATCAGGCGCACGGCCAGTGCGTCCCAGCGTGCCTGCTTCAACGCAAACGTCAGGCCCGGTGGATGGGCTTCGTTGACCAGGTCGAAGGCCGCCACTTCGGCGCGGCCGGCCAGCAGTCGCGCCAGGTGGCGCCAGTGGGCTTCCAGGCTGGTCTGCAGCGCCGCGCTGGTCCACAGCGGGGCCTCGGGCTCAGGTGAGGGGCGCAGTGTCAGCACCAGGCGCAGGCCATGTTCACGCGACAGGTGCAGCTGCCGCATCAGCTCGGGCATGGCCTGCAGCGGCATGTCGTAGCGCAGGCCGGTGCTGTCGGGATTCAGCGCAATGCCAAAGCGCACCAGCGTCGCCCCCGTGGCGGCCATGGCGGCAAAGTCCTGCGCCGTGCGGCCGAAGACCTCGCCCAGGTGGTAACCGCGGCCCAGGCCGGGGTGCTTGCAGGCTGGCGCGGTGCGGGTCGCGGGCGGTGCGGCCGTGCAGGCACCCGTGGCCAGGGCCCAGGGCAAGATCAAGGTGTCGCGCCGCTTCATGGTGGGTTCAGCGAGCCCGGTGCTCGACTGCCAGCTCGGCATACAGCGCGGCAAATTGGTCGATGAAAGCCTCTTGTGTGAAGAGTTGCTGCAGCCGCTGCCGGCCCGCTTCGCCCATCTGCTGGCGCAGCGGCGGCGAAGCCGCCAGGCGCTGGATGGCGTCGGCCATGCCGCCGGCCTGCACCGGTTCACACAGCAGGCCGCTGACACCGTCTTCCACCATCTCGCAGACTCCGCCGTGGCGGAAGGCCACCACCGGTTTGCCGGCGGCCATGGCTTCCAGCACCACGGTGGGAAAGGGGTCGGGTTCGGTCGAAGGCAGCACGAAGATGTCGATGTCGGCCAGCACATTGCCCACGTCGGCGCGGAAGTCCTGCACCACCACCTGGCTTGCCAGACCGGATTCGGCGATGCGCTGCAGCAGTTCGTCGCGGGCGCGGTTGTCGCCGTCGAAGGTGCCGCCCACCATCAGGAAGCGCAGCTGTGCGTGCTGCGGCAGCAAGGCGACGGCGCAGTCCAGCAGGCGACCCTGGCCCTTCCACCAGTTGATGCGGCCGATCATGCCCACCACCACATGCTGTTCGTCGAAGCCACATTCGCCCCGCAAGGCACCGCGGCTGCCCTGCTGCGCGCGGCTGGGGTCGATGCCGTTGTGGATGACCACGGCCTTGCTTCGCACACGCGGGCTCAGCGCACACATGTGGTCGCGTGTGGCGGCCGAGACAAACACCGCGCGCTGCGTCAGCAAGCCAACACCAGTGGCCATGAGACGTGCAAACCAGCGTGGGCGGGTGGTGATCTCGTGCACGTGCCAGACATGAGGCAAGCCGGCCAGCCGCGCCGCCAGGGCCCCCGCCAGCACGGCCGTGGTGTTGCTGTGCACGATGGCCACGCCCTGCCCCTGCGCGCGAGCCATCTGCACAGCCCTGCGGCGCAGGAACAGCGTGGCGCCCAGCACCCGGCACAGGCGGTTCACCAGGCCCAAGGGCGTGAAGTAGCGGCGCCGCAGGACACCCAGGTTGCGCCGGTGTGTGGGCACGCCGACCTGTGCCAATTCCGCGTGCAAGGGGCCCGGCCCGGGCAGCACGACCTGCAGCGCATGGCCACGGGCCTTCAGCCCGGCCGCCAGTTCGAGCAGGATGCGGTCGGCACCGTAGAGTTCGGCACCGGCGTGCACAAACAGCACCGGGGACTGGCCAGCCGGTGTGCTGTCGTGTCCGCCATCACTGGCCTGCGCCAAGGGTTTCACGCAGCGGCTGCGTTGCGGCGGGCCTGCTTGTCACGGTCAGCAGCAAAGGCCCCGGTGACCGCCAAGGCCATGCCCACCGCCAGGCCCAGGTTGCCCCAGATGACGATCAGGAAAGGGCCCTTCAGCAGCAGCGGGTTGACCGAGAAGTTGAACAGCGCCGCCAACTGGAAAAACCGCACGCCCACGAAGTAGGCGTTCAGCAGCGCGTCGCCGCGGGTGGCGCTGACCGCGCGGTTGATCAGCGCAAAGATCTTCCAGTAACCCCAGCAGAACAGGCCGAAACCGATGAGGCCACCGTGTTTGAGCATGTCCAGCACGTCGCTGTGGGTGGGGATGTTGAGCAGACGCACCGATTCGCGGTAGGCCTCGCCCGATCCGGCCGTGTAGGCGGTGCCCCACAGCGGGCTTTCGATGAACTGGCGCATCGCGGCTTCGTACTGCTTCAGGCGCACGTCGACATTGCCGGTGGGCAGGTACTCGCGGAACTCGAAAAACAGCAGCGTCAGCACCGCGGCCATGGCGGCGGTGAAAACCGCTGCGCCCACCACATAGGGCCAGCGCCACTGCGGCAGCAGGCGGCGCCAGCCGGCAGCCAGCACGATGTGCAGCACGGCCATCGCGGCAATGATGTAGCCGGTGAGCTTTTGGTTGAGCGCCACCGCAACCAGCAGCATCACCACCGCCAGCAGCTTGATGGCACGCGAGGGCACGGCGTAGTAAAGGACAAAAAAGCCGCTGACCACCAGGTACTCGATCTCGTGCAGCGTTTCCTTGGTACCCACTCGAGCAGCCTCACCGGCCAGCGCGGCCAGCGAGAAGAACACCCAGATCGTGATCAGCGCCAGCGCCCAGTGGCGCAGGCGCTGCTGCAGGGTGGGCACCGCAGCGGCATACAGCGGCAGGATGGCGGTGTACAGGCCGAAGGTCAAAAAGGTGTCGCGCACCTGCAGTTCCCACTTGGCCACTGCGGAACCCACCAGTGCGTAAGCGGCCATCAGCAGCAAGGGCAGGCACGCCGCCATCACGGCACCGAAGCGAGGTGGCTCGCGGTTCAGCGCCAGGCCCACCAGGTGCAGCAGCAGCACCGGGCCCAGCAAGGCCATGGCAACGTGGTTCAGGCCCGTGCGGTGCAAAGGAATGGCAAACAGCGGCGCCGAGATGGCCATCATGTAGGCCAGGCAGAACACAGCCAGCACCAGCCACTCGGTCAGGCGCAGGCCCTCGGCTGCCGGTGCCAGGGGCAAGGCCATGCGCGACGCCGGGCCGCGCTTGGGCGGTCGGGGCCGGCGGGCCCACCAACGCCGCTGGGTGAAGGCATTCATGGGTTCGGATTCCTTTCGGCCGCAGCGTCCAGGCGCTCGGCCTGGCCCTGCACGTCGGCCAGCGAATAGCGGCCGCTCAGACCCCGCGCCAGGTACTCGGCGTAATGGGGCACTTCGTCCGTCGCCCAGCGGTAGTGCAGGTCGTTGCGGCGGTAACCCCCGCGCAGCGCCCGTTCGACACGTCGGGCACCCAGGGCCACGGCCCGCAGCGGGCGCCAGCGCAGGGCGCCGTAACGCAGGCGGATGACCTCGGCTTCCTGTTCCATGCCGGCATGGGTGCTCAGGTTGTTGCCGTCGACACCAAACACCGACAGCACCTCGGGCACGTGCACAAAGCGCACACCGGCGTCATGCAAGCGCAAGACCAGGTCCTTGTCGGCGGCGTAGCGGTAGCGGATGTCCAGCGCCAGCAGGCCGCTGTCCCACAGCTTGCGGCGGAAGAAGAGTGTGCACGACTGCAGGTTCAGGAAGGAGTTGACGATGTTGAAGCGGCGCAGCGGAATCTCGCGCCGCAGCGCCACGGCGCGGCCGCTGGTGTCGGCCACCAGGTAATCGGCAAACAGCACGTCCACTTTCGGATGCTGTTCGAAGAGCGTGTGCACACGCCGCAAGGTGCCGGGCAAGTACTGTTCGTCGGCGTTCAGCCACGACAGGTAGGCCCCGCGTGAGCGCGCCCAGCCACGGTTGATGGCGTCGTACATGCCGGCGTCACCTTCGCTCACCGGCAGCAGCCGTGGGTCTTGTGCGGCCTGTTCGGCCAGCCAGGCCGGGCTGCTGTCGGTGGAGCAGGCGTCCTGCACCAGGTGTTCATGGGCCACGCCGGTCTGGCCCCGCACCGAACCCACGCAGCGCTTCAGGTGGGCCAAGGCATTGCGCGTGGGCGTAGCCACCGAAAACAAGGGTGAGTTCATGAAGCCAAGCCGGGTGCTGCCGCGGGAACCTGGCTGCGCGACAAGAGGCGGCGGTACAGCGCACCGTGTGCAGCCGCCACCACCGGGTAATCGAACCGTGCCAGCACCGCTGCCCGCGCTGCGCGGCCTGCGGCCTGACGCCAGTGCGGGTGCTGCAAGGCATGCGCCAGTCCATCGGCCAAGGCATCGGTGTTGCCCGCCGGCGCCAGCCAGCCGCTGACACGGTGTTCGATGAGGTCGGACATGCCGCCGATGTCGAAGGCCACGCTGGGCAAGTTGCAGGCGTTGGCTTCCAGCACGGTGTTGGGCAGGTTGTCCTGCAGGCTGGGCGCGACAAAAACGTCTGCGGCGGAATACATCGCCACCAGCGATTCTTCGTCGTGCAGGTGGCCCATTTCGTGCACCGGCAGGCCGTGCAGCGTGCCCGTGCCGCGCGAAGGGCCGCCAAACACACACAGCGCGGCGCCGCATGTCGCACCTTGCGCCTGCAGGCGCTGCAGCGCACCTTGCAGATGGGCAAACCCCTTGCGTGCATCCGCTTGTGCGTTGACGGCACCGAACAGCACCAGCGGCTGCTCCGCTGGCAGGCCGAACAGCGCGCGTGCGGCCTGGCGGTCCAATGGCTTGAAGCGCCGGCTGTCGATGGCATTCGGAATCACCTGCACCGGCCGCTGCCGCGCCACCGGGCTGCGCTGCGCGACGCTGGCCATCCAGTGGCTGGGGCCGATGAAATGCAAGTGAGCCGCCGCGCTGGCCGCCACCTTGGCAGTCAAGCGCTGGCTCGGCAAGGGCCAGGCCTGAAGCCGCTGCTGCAGCGGGCAAGCGCCGCAGCCCTGGGTTTCGAAGCGGCCGCAGCCCTGGTCGTAGTGGCAGCCACCGGTGAAGGGCCACATGTCGTGGGCCGTCCACACCACCGGCAGGCGCAGCGCGGCAATCTCGGCCACCGACACGAAGCCGGCATTCAACCAGTGCAGGTGCACGACATCGGGTGCCAGCGCACGCAAGCGCGCCGCCAGCTCACCGCCCCAGGCGTTGACCGAAAACTCGCCCCGCGGCAGGCCCAGCAGCTGGGCCGGCGCGTGGTCCAGTCGCCAGCGCGCACGCGCCTTCAGCCGCGCGCTCAAGCCGGAACTGCCCTGAACACCCGGCTGCGACGAGCTGCGGTACAGCACGCTCAGGCTGGCATCGACACCCGACTCGCGCAGCGCCTCGTGCAGGCGAAACGCGGCCCGGCCCGCGCCACCTTCCAGGTCGTAGCTGCTGATGAGTGCCACCTTCATGGCCACCGCCTCAGCACCGGCGCGCCGCTAGACTGGCCCACCTGCACACCGCGTGCACCCGTCGCCCAAGAACGCCCATGAGCCCCCGCTTCCTGAACCTTGCCTGTGGCGCCACGTGTGTGCACAGCCCCGAATGGCTGAACCTGGACTACACACCGCTCGGGCCGGCGGTGCAGCAGGCCGACCTGCTGGGCCCTTTGCCCGTGGCCAGCGGCAGCATGGACGTGGTCTACAGCTCGCACTTCATCGAACACGTGCCACGCGACCGTGTGCGTGCGCTGCTGCGGGAATGCCACCGTGTGCTCAAGCCCGGTGGCCTGCTGCGGCTGGTGGTGCCCGACCTGCTGGAGATGTGCAGCGCCTATGTGCATGCACGAACCCGCGGAGAGCACGAAACGGCCGACCGGCTGGTGCTGGAAATGCTGGACCAGTGTGTGCGCCGCCGTTCGGGTGGTGAACTGGCGGCCTTCTACGACAACGTGCGCCAAGACGGCGACACCACGCTGCGGCGCTGGGTTTTCGAACGCAGCGGCGAAACGCTGGACGCGCCCGGTGCGGCGGGCACGCCCGCACGCAGCGGCCCGTCGCGGCTGAAAGGTGCCTTGCAGCGGCGCTACATCCGCCTGCTGCTGAAGCTGCTGCCACGCGCCTTCCGTGAACAGAACGTCAGCCTTGCCGACGTGGGTGAACTGCACGCCTGGCTCTACGACGCCCACACGCTGGGCCGCCTGCTGCAGGAAGCCGGTTTCCGGCAGGTCCAGGTGATGGCCCACGACCGCAGCAACGAACCCGGTTTTCCGCTGCGGCCACTGGACGCCACCGCGGCCGGCGAACCGCGCAAGGGCCGCCAGTCGCTGTTCATCGAAGCGCGCGCCTGAGGGCGACGGCAGACGGGCCCGGTGCGCCTTCATGCCGGCACCCCTTGCACACCAGCTGCGCTGCGCAAGCGCACCTGCCGCATCATGCGCGGCAGCATCCACCACAGTGGCAGCAACGTCACCAGGCCGTAGACCAGCGCCGTGGCCAGTGGCGCGCCGGTGACGCCCAGCTGCAGAACGAACCAGGGCTTCAGGGCCAGCACACCGGCGGCCATCAGCCAGGCGGTGATCAACTGGTAGCGCAAGAGGCCCCCACCGTTCAGGAACATCGCCAGCGCAAAACCGACGCCCTCGAAGGTTTTCCACACCCCCAGCGCCAGCAGCAGCGAAACCGGCACCTGCAGCGCGGTGCCCACCCACAGGCCGATCAGCCAGGGCCCCAGCAGCAGCAGCAAGCCCGCCGCGCCAGCAGAAAACAGCGCGGCCATCAGCAATGAACGTTTCAGGGTCTGGCGCACCCAGTCCAGGTCGCCACGGGCGATGGCTTCGCCGTAGGCCGGCCACAGTGGTCCCACCGCGGTGGCCACCGCCAGCGAAATGATGCCGAACAGCTTTTCGGGCACGGCATAACGGGCCACTTCCGATGCCCCGAGCAGGTGCGCGATGAACAGGCTGTCCGACGCAAACACCACCGCCACCGCGACCTGGATGAAGAAGTAGCTGGCCCCGATGCGCAGCAGCAGGGCCGTGGCCGCGCGGTCGACATGTTGCCAGGCCGGCTGCAGGCCGGGTTCGGTGCGCCAGAAAAAAACCAGCGCATTGCCCAGGGCGGTGAGCAGCGGTGCACCCAGCAGCGCCAGCACCAGCCAGGGCAGGCCCAGTTGCCACACCGTGGCTTGCCAGATGGCCAGCAGGCTGATCAGGTTGGCGCCACACTGCCAGACGCTGGCAATGAAACCCCGCTGCAACGCGATCTGCACACGCTGCACCAGACCCAGTGGCACCGCCAGCGCGACACAGGCGGCAAACACCGCCAGCGCGGGCAGCACTTCGGCCTGCGCCTGCACACCCTTCAGCTTGAAGAGCTGCACCCAGGCCGTCTGCGGCACCACCGTCAGCAGCACCAGGGTCAGCAGAGCCAAGGCGGCGCACACGGCCAGCAGCGTGAAAGCCGCGCTGGACACATAACGTTTGACCGCTGCGGTATCGCGGGCGCCAAACGCCGTCGACACCGCGTTCACCACACCGTTGCCCAGGCCCAGGTCGGCAAACTGCAGCGCCAGCACCAGCGCGCTCAGCGTGGCCCAGATGCCAAAACGTTCATCACCCAGGTAGGCCAGCGCCAGCGGAATCGACACCAGCGTGGCCAGCACCGACAAGGCCTTGGACAGCGCGGCGGCCAGCGCGCTGAGTGCCGCGCGCCGGTGGCGTTCTTGTGCGCGGCCCTCGGCGCTGCTTTCGTCGAACGGCGTCAGGCGCAGAAAGCGCAGCCGCCCGGCCCAGTTCTGCACCAGCCGCGCCGGGCCGGATTCAGCCCGCCGTTCGGCCATCGCGGCTTGACGGCGCATGGTTCACAGGGCGGGCGCAGAACCAAAGTAACGCGAGCGCACCGCAGCCGGCACGGCCGCATGCAACTGTTCCAGGAAACGCTGCTGGACGGCGAAGGACTCTTCGAGCACCGGCGACACGGTGGACACCCGCACCAGCATGCCGTCGGGAATCTGCCCCTGCAGCCCGTACCTGATCTGCTGCAGCTTGCGCCCGAAACCCGGCAAGGTGGCGGCCTCGTCCAGCGTCACCCAGTAGGTGATGGGTTCGATGCGCTGGCCCAGGCGCGCCACCAGGCGTGCCACCGGCACCTGCGTGTTGCCGATGGTCAGCGAGTCCGTTCCCACACCCTGGACGCGGAAGCCTTGCGCCGAATAACAGAACTCGGGGCGGTGCACGGCCGTGGCTTCATTGCTCTGGTCACTGCCGTAGGCGATGGACAGCATCACGCGCTGGCCGCTGGCATTGATGTAGGTGCGCGCCAGCACTTCGGAATACAGCACGTCCAGTTGCGCCTGCAAGCTGGGGTCGGGCAGCACCGGGCGGATGCTGCGGTCGATGCGCCATTCGCCAAAAGCTTCGGGCACCTGTGTTTCGAGCTGGATCGGACCCTTGATCTCGGCCAGCCGCTTGCTGGGCCGCATCCATTCACCCAGCACCGCCGCCAGCACCATCAGCGCGACCAGCAGCCACACACGGCGCACGGGCAGGCCGGACGGGCTGCCGGGCAAGGTCGATGCCTGGGTGTTCATGCGCGACGCTCCCGGTGCTTGGCGGGCATGACGCGGCCCAGGATGTGGTCGGTGATCAGCATCATCACCAGGCCCACGGCAAACAGCACCATGCCGGCAAAGGTGTGCACGAAGCCTTGGCCGGCTTCGTCACCAAAGTGGTAGGTGACGAGGATCAGGATGATGACGCGCACGACGTTGGCCACGAAGGCGATCGGCACCACCAGGATGGCCAGCACCACGTTGCGCAGCTTGCTGGTGTAGCCGATCAGGTTCATGTACAGCAGGCCCAGCGCCTCCAGCGTGAACATCGAGTTCAGGCCGGCGCAGGCATCGGCCACCAGCAGTTGATACGGGCCCACGGTCAGGATCACGCCGGTGCGCCCGATGGGGTAACCGGCGTGGTACATCAGCGCCTCGGCCACGTACGAAACCGCGGTCTTCAGCGGAATCGTGATGGCCTGCACCAGCACCCCGGGCAGCGGCACCATGAAGGCCAGGAAGAAAAAAGGAAATGCGACGATGCGCAAGGCATGCACCCCGCGCAGCAGCAGCAGCAGCGCCATGCCGGCGACGATGAGCCCCACCACCTCGGCCTGGATGATCTGCTGCGACCGCCCCAGCGCATACAGCAGCAACGCGCCGCCGAACATCAGTCCGCCCAGCCCATTGGCCGGTTTGTAAGGCGCGTCGATGATGTCCTGCCGGCGACGCCACATCAGCCACAGGCTGACCGCAAAGATGATCGGGCCGTGGCCCTGTTCATCGGTGCTCCAGATCTTGTTGGCCAGGTCCATCACCGTGGGCACCAGCAGCAGCAGGAAACCGGCTGCCAGCACACCCAGCGTGAGCTTGTCGTGGGGGCCCGAGCTGGGGGCAACGGGACGGGGCAGCACGCTGGACATGGGGCTCCCTCGCCTTCAGAACTCGTTGAACACCACGCCTGCCATCTTGACCGGCGCACCGGCCAAGGACGCCACCAGCTCACGCAAGGCCGCACTGCGCGAGGTGTTCTTGCGCGCCAGCACCAGCGCAGCGCCGCACTTGGCCGCAATGACCGCCGCGTCGGCGCCATGCACGGCAGCCGGCGTGTCGACGACGACGTGGTCGAATTTGCTCACCAGCTCGCGCATCAACAAGCCGAAGGCCGGCCGCTCGACCAGTTCCTGCGGGTTCGGTGGCGTGATGCCCACCGGCAGCACAAACAGGCTGGGGATGGCCCCCACCTGCTGGATGACCTGCTTGTCGGCACGCCCCGACAGGATGCCCGACAGGCCCGACTGGTTGCCCAGGTTGAACACCTCGTGCACGTGCGGGTTGCGCATGTCGGCATCGACCAGCAGCGTGCGCCCGCCCAGTTGCGCCAAGGTGACCGCCAGGTTGGTGGCGGTGTAGGTCTTGCCGTCGCCACTGTCGGGGCTGATGATGGCCAGCGCACGGCCACCGGCATTGGCCGGGTCGACATCACCGAAAAGCCGCATCATCAGCTGGCTGCGCAGCGCACGGAAACCTTCGGCACGTGCCGAAAAGGGTTCGTTCAGCGCCACCAGGTCACCCTTGAGCTTGCCCTTGTCGTCGGGTGCATAGGGGTAGTGGAACTGCTGCGACAGCGCAAACAGCACGTCGTCCTTGCTGGCCAGGCCCAGCGCCACGGCGGCTTCGCCGAAGCGCACGCCCTTGTCGCGCTGGTGGGCCAGCACCTTTTCGACCTGGTCGACCGTCAGGTGGCGCAGTTCGGCCAGGATGTCGCCGATGGAACGGTCGTGCACGGCAGACTCGTCGGCGCCACTGCCGTCCGCACCGCCGCCAGCAAAGCCGGCCGTCGCTGCGGCCGCATCGACCACGACGGCGGACCCGTCGGTGTTGTCTCTGAACTTGGCCATCAGGCCCCCTTGGCCGGTTGCGGCAGCGGCTGCAGAAGCTGCTGCTGCAAATAGGACGTGCGGCCACCCAGGGCCAGCTTCGAGCCTGGCCGGGGCAGCGAGCCGATGACCGGCAGGCCCAGCGTGGCCACCAGGTCTTCGACCGTGCGCACACGGCGGTCGCGCAGTTCCAGGAACAGCGTCACCATCACCGCCAGCAGCAGACCCACCAGCAACGACAGCAGCGTGTTCAACAGCACACGGGGCGTGGCCGGCTCGATGGGCGGCACGGCCTGCGTCAGCATGTTGACGTTGCTCTGCGTGGTCTGGCTCTCCAGGCTGGTCTGTGTGAAACGCTGCAGGATGGCGTCGTAGGTGCGCTGCGCGTTGTCGATTTCTCGCATCAGCACGAGGCCTTCGTCACGCACCGCCTTCATGCGCAGCACCTTGTCGCGCTGGGCCTCGAGCGAGGCTTTCACCTCGGCCTGGCGACCGCGGTTGATGGTGTTGGACACCGACACCCCGCTGGTGACCCGCGCGGTCTCGGCCAACAGGCGATCACGCAGCACGGCCAGGTTGGCCCGTGCTTCCTGCACCTGCGGGTGGTTGTCGCCCAGACGCGTGCCCATCTGCTGCAGGGCCGCTTCGCCGCGGCTGATGTCGGCCTTCAGCGCGCCGATGATGGGGTTGTTCAGCACCTCTTGCAGGCGGTCGCCCTGGGCGCCCTGAGCCTGCGTCTGGCGGCTGGCCGACTCGGCCGAGATGGCCTGCAGCGTGGTGAACTGCGAGGACAGTTCGTTCAGCCGCGCGTTTTCGACATCGAGCCGTTCGTCGCTGGCGATGATGCCCTTCTCAGCCTGGAACTTGCTCAACTTGGACTGCGCACGCTCCAGCGCCTCACGCGCTTCGCCCGAGCGGGTTTCGAAGAAGTTGGAGTACAGGCGAGCCGGGTCGACACGCAGTTCCAGCGTGGTGTCGATGTAGGCCTGCACAAAGGCATTCGCCAGACCGGCCGCAAAACGCGGGTCGGCGGCCTTGTAGCTGATGGTGATGACGCTGCTCTCGCGCGAAGGCTCCACTTCCATGTTGCGCTGGAAGACGGTGCCCAGCCAGCTTTCGATGGTGCCCTGGCCCCGGATCTCGTCCTGCCATTGCTGGCGGATCTGCGGGTTCTCGGCCAGCTTCAGGTTGCGCACCACCCGCTGCGCCACGCGGTCGCTCTTGATGATGTCGACCTGTGTCGACATCAGCGTCGGCGACGCACCGCCGCCGTACAGCGCCGCACTGATCGGATCGGGCTTGAAGTCGATCACGACGCTGGCTTCTGCCTTGTACTGCTTGGTCATCAGCAGGCTGGCACCCAGGGTCAGGCCCACCGTGCCCAGCAGGATCAAGAGCGGCACCCACCAGCGCGCCTTCAGGATCGACAGGAATTGACCCAGGGTCATCGAATCACTCCGTCAGCAGCACACAAGCTGCCGTCTTGGATGGGAAAGAAGCAGCGCAGCGCTGCACAGCACACGTGCGATGCACGCTCAGAACAGACTTTCGCGCACGAACACGACATCACCTTCGCGCAGGTTCTCGCTCAAGGCAGGCTCGATGACCTGCACCTTGCCGTCAGCGCCCTTGCGGTGCACGCGGATGCCCTTGTCGGTGCCTCGCTGGGTCAGCCCGCCGCCGGTGGCCAGGGCCTGCAACAGGGTCAGATCGCGCTCGAGCCGCATCGGGCCCGGGCGCTGCACCTCGCCATAGATGTAGACGATGGGCTGCCGGTCCACCCACACCGTGTCGCCGTGGGCCAGGATCAGGTCCTGCACCGTGCCAGGGGCGGCAAACAGCGTCGGCAGGTCGACCACCGCACGGAAAGGCTGACTGCTGCGGGTGCCGCTGACGATCACCAGATCAGACCCGCTGTTGGCCACACCACCGGCCGTGGCCAGCACCTCGGTGAGCCGCATGTCGGCCACTTCCAGCGGGTAGCGGCCCGGCCGGTTGACCTGGCCCAGCACGCTGACCTGGTTGCCACGCACCTGCAGCACCACCATCGTGACCTGCGGGTTCTTCACGAAGTTGCCGTCGCGCAGGCCGTTGGCCACGCGCTTTTCGGCTTCGGTCACGCTCAGGCCGCCCAATTGCACGGCGCCCAGCAGCGGGTAGGACACCGCACCGGCTTCGGTGATGCGTGTCTCCAGCGTCAGGTCGGCGTTCTGGAACACGACGATGCGCACGACGTCACCCGCGGCCAGGCGGTACTCGGCTGGCGTGGCACGTGGGCTTGCACTCGCGCTTGTGCCTGTCGCAGCCTGCTGCGCCTGGACTTCAGGCCCGAGCAGCAAATGCGCAAGCAGCAAGCCGGCCAGGACAGCACCCAGGTGGTTCATCACTTCAGTCCCAGGCCCTTGCTGATGTCGGTGGCGCTGAGCGCGCCGCTGGCTGCCGAGGCCGGTGCCGGTGCGGCCGTGGCCGCCGGTGTGGCTGCCGCGGGTGCAGAAGCGGCCGCTTCGGCAAACTTGCCCACGTATTCGATGGTGGCCGCGGCGCGCATGGCCTTCAGGTCGTCTTCCACGAGCTTGCGCTTGCGTTCGTTCAGCAGGTACTGCTCGATGGCCGGGCGGGCCTGCTCTTCGCTCACCGGCTGGCTGCGCGAACCGGCCAGCACCACCACCTGCACACCCGTCGCGGTGGGCACCAGCATGGCCTGGCCGTCCTTCAGGCGCGACATCGCGTCCAGCGTGTTCAAGGGCAGCTGTTCAGCGGCACGCACGGCCTGGTTGCCCGAAAAACGCAGGCCGGTGGTCTTCAGGTGCTCGACAAAGTCGTTGATGCTCTTGGCCGCAGCCAGCTTTTCGCGCAGTTCATTCACCTGCTCGGGCTTGGCTTCGATCCCGATTTCCTGGATGCTGTAGACACGGCGCTGGCTGAACAGGGCGGGCTTTTCGTCGTAGTACTTCTTGATCTCTTCGGGCGTGGGCTTGGGCGCGGCTTCGCCAACCTTTTCCAGATAGGCCCGGGCGACGATCTCGCGCCGTGCGGCTTCGAGCTGCTGCACCACACGCGGGTCGCGGTCGACCTTCTGTTCGTCGGCCTTCTGCAGCGCCAGTTGCTGGTCGACCAGGCGCTCCAGGATCTGGCGGCTGGCGGCATCGGTCTGCTCGGGACGCAGGTTGCGCTGCTGCTGCAGCACGAAGTTGATCTGGTGGACGGTGATCTCGTCCTTGTTGACCTTGGCCGCGGTCTGGCTGGCGGCCTTTTCCTTCTTTTCGCCACAACCCACCAGCAGCACGGCGGTGGCCAGGGCGGCCAGCGGGATCCAGCGGCGGGCCAGGCTGGAGGCTTGATGCATCGTCGGGTTCATGTGGGGGTCCTGTTGCTGGGGCATGGAATGAACGTCCTGGATGCGCGGCGCCACGGGTCAGTGCGGGCGCTTGGGCCGCAGGGGCCACTTGTCTCGAAGGTGGCCCTGAAAACCGTCCGCGCGCTGCGCTTGGCGGGGTGCCAAACCCGCAGGCACAAAAGCTGCGCAGTGTAACCGCTGCCCTGTGACGGCAAGGCCCCTGCAGCCCCCCTCAGCCCGGGTGTGAAGTCGTGGAATTTCTGACGAACACAGCTCGCAAGAGCCCCGGCAGCGGCGGCGCTCGGGCCGCGCTTGCCTTCAGCACAAGGACTGAACGTGCGCCAACCTCCAGCCACGGCCCGTGGCCTTGACATCGGCCAGCAGCCACAACTCGCGGAAGGGCTCTGCCGCGTCGTCGCATCGCTCGCGAATCAGGCCACTGAATTCGACGCTGGCCACCAACGCCTCTTGCAGGTCTTCCAGGGCCAGCAGGCGGGCCCGCAGTTCCAGCACCTCGGTGCAGTTGGGGCCAGGCCCACGCAGGGTCAGCTGTTCGCACAAGTCGTGCAGCAGCGGCTCGGTGGTCATGACCCCCAGGGCCGGCAGGTCGGCACGGTCCCAGGCGGCCTGCATCTGCAGAAAACTCTGGCGCGCCACATCCAGGAACTGGCCCACCTCGTCGGCCGGGGGCCGGCGGCGCACCAGCCGGGCAGCGGCGCGGCGGCCGAACCTGCCCAGACCGGCACGGCCCGCCAGCCCTGCGCGGCCGGCCAGGCGTGCCAGCGGCGCCAGCCGCGTCAGCACTTCACACCCACGTGCAAGGCCACGATGCCACCGGCCAGCTTGTGCACGTCGACATGGGCAAAGCCACTGGCCTGCATCAGGGCCTTCAGCGTGGCCTGGTCGGGGTGCATGCGGATGCTCTCGGCCAGATAACGGTAGCTGTCGCCATCGCCCGCGATCAACTTGCCCATGGCCGGCATGAAGGTGAAGGAATACCAGTCATAGGGCTTTTGCAGGGCCGCGGCGGGCTTGGAAAACTCCAGCACCAGCAAGCGACCACCAGGCTTCAGCACCCGGCACATTTCGGTCAAGGCGGCTTCCTTGTGGGTCATGTTGCGCAAGCCGAAGGCCACGCTGACCAGATCGAAGCCCTGGTTGGTCGAGCCTGAAACAAAAGGCAGGTGCTCGGCATCACAGGCCGCCGTGGGCAATACCAGGCCTTCGTCCATCAGGCGGTCGCGGCCGGTGCGCAACATGGCTTCGTTGATGTCGGTCAGCACCACCCGGCCGCTGGCCCCCGCGCGCTGCGCAAAGGCACGCGCCAGGTCGCCGGTGCCGCCAGCGATGTCCAGCACCTGCATGCCGGGCTGCACATTCGCCACCGCCACCGTGTAGGCTTTCCACACCCGGTGCAGACCCATCGACAACACGTCGTTCATGACGTCGTAACGCGAGGCCACCGAGTCGAAAACCCCCCGTACTCGGCTGGCTTTTTCGGTTTCGTCGACGGTCTGGTAGCCGAAGTGGGTTTGTGCCATGTCAGGGTCCGGCAAAGGCTCAGTGGCTGCTGCAGGCACTGCCTGCCGCCTGCGGCATCGGCGCGTCGCGGCCAACACCGGCGGCGGCCAGACGGGCTTCGTACTGCTGCCACAGCTCAGCCTGATCCCGGCCCAGGCGGTAGAGGTAGTCCCAGGAAAAGATGCCGCTGTCGTGACCGTCTGAAAACCGCGGCTGCACCGCGTAGTGGCCGACGGCGGTGATGTCGTCGATGCCGACCAGCCGCTTGCCGGTCTGCAGCACTTCCTGCCCGGGGCCGTGGCCTTGCACCTCGGCCGACGGTGAGTACACCCGCATCAGTTCGAAAGGGATGCGAAAAGCGGCACCGTCGTCGAAGGCCACCTCGAGCACCCGCGAAGCCTGGTGCACGGTCAAGGCCGTGGGGGTGGGGGTGGAACTGTCGAGACCGGCCATGTGAAGAAGTGTAGTGTCGGGCCGGTCCACCCTGCGGCGAAAAGGCCCTAGCAGACCTAGACCAGCACCCTTTCGATGCCACCGTGGTTGGCCTGCGCCACATAGTTGGGCATCCAGTCTTCGCCCAGCATCACACGCGCCATCTCGACAACGATGTAGTCGGCCTCGAGCAGACCGCTGTTCAGGTCGTCTTCGTAGCGCTTCAGGCCCTGCAGGCAGCTGGGGCAGCTGGTCAGGATCTTCACGTTGGCCTGCGCTGCTGCGCTCAGGTCGGGGTTCTTGGCCATCAGCGCACGCAAAGCGGTCTCGCCCTTCACCAGCTCTTCTTCCTTGCGAAAGCGCACCTGCGTGCTGATGTCGGGCCGGGTCACGCCCAGCGTGCCGCTTTCGCCGCAGCAGCGTTCGTTCTTCAGCACGTTCGGGCCCACGAGGGCCTTGACGGTCTTCATCGGTTCCTGCAGCTTCATCGGGCTGTGGCAGGGGTCGTGGTACAGGTAGCCACCCTGCTGGCTGGCTTCCAGCACGATGCCTTTTTCGAGCAGGAACTCGTGGATGTCGACGATGCGGCAGCCCGGGAAGATGTCCTCGAACTTGTAGCCCTGCAGCTGGTCGTAGCAGGTGCCGCAGCTGACCACGACGGTCTTGATGTCCAGGTAGTTCAGCGTGTTGGCCACGCGGTGGAAGAGCACCCGGTTGTCGGTGATGATCTTCTCGGCCTTGTCGGCCTGCCCGCTGCCACGCTGCGGGTAGCCGCAGCACAGGTAACCGGGTGGCAGCACGGTTTGCACACCGGCATGCCACAGCATGGCCTGGGTGGCCAAGCCCACCTGGCTGAACAGCCGTTCAGACCCGCAGCCCGGAAAGTAGAACACCGCTTCAGTGTCGGCCGTGGTGGTCTTGGGGTTGCGGATGATCGGGACGTAGTCCTTGTCCTCGATGTCCAGCAAGGCACGTGCGGTTTTCTTGGGCAGGCCACCGGGCATCTTCTTGTTGATGAAGTGGATGACCTGTTCCTTGATCGGCGCGGCACCCAGCGTGGCCGGTGGTGCTGCCGTCTGCTTGCGCGCCGCCGGTTTCATCAGCCCGTTCATGAAGCGCTGCGCCTTGAAGCCGAGGCCCACCATTGCACCGCGCATCAGCTTGATGGCCTGCGGGCTGGTGGCATTGAGGAACATCATGGCCGCCGTGTTGCCCGGGCGAAAGCTCTTCTTGCCCATCTTGCGCAACAGGTTGCGCATGTTCATCGTGACGTCGCCGAAGTCGATCTTCACCGGGCACGGGCTTTCGCACTTGTGGCACACGGTGCAATGGTCGGCCACGTCTTCGAAGTCTTCCCAGTGTTTGACGCTGACCCCGCGGCGCGTCTGCTCTTCGTACAGGAAGGCCTCGATGAGCAGCGAGGTGGCCAGGATCTTGTTGCGCGGGCTGTACAGCAGGTTGGCACGGGGCACGTGCGTGGCGCACACCGGCTTGCACTTGCCGCAGCGCAGGCAGTCCTTGATGCTGTCGCTGATGGCGCCGATGTCGCTCTGCTGCATGATCAGCGACTCGTGCCCCATCAGCCCGAAGCTGGGGGTGTAGGCCGCGCGCAGGTCGGCATGCCGAACGTCGGCTTGCGAGCCCCGCAGCAGCTTGCCCTTGTTGAAGCGGCCCTCGGGGTCGACACGGCGCTTGTAGTCGGCAAAAGCCGACAGCTCCGCATCGGTGAGGTACTCCATCTTCGTGATGCCGATGCCATGTTCACCGCTGATCACGCCGTCCAGCCGCCGCGCCAAAGCCATGATGCGGGCGACGGCTTCGTGCGCCGTCTGCAGCATCACGTAGTTGTCGCTGTTGACGGGGATGTTGGTGTGCACGTTGCCGTCACCGGCGTGCATGTGCAGGGCCACCCACACACGGCCGCGCAGCACGGTCTGGTGGATGCGCCGGCACTCGTCCAGCAGCGGCGTGAAGGCGCCGCCGGCAAACAGTTGCTGCAGCGGCTTGAGGATCTGCGTTTTCCAGCTCGCACGCAGCCGCCAGTCCTGCAGCTGCGCAAAGAAGGTTTCCTCCGCGTCGCGCTGCTTGACGTCCAGTTCGTCGAGCCAGTGCTGCCACAGTGCACGCACTTCGGCCAGCAAGGCCTGGGCCTGCTGCACACGGTCTTCGAAGAGTTCGGCGCTCGGAATTTCGCCGGCGTCGTCGCTCTTGCCCAAGGGCAAGTTGCCGCGCATGAAAAAGGCCTGCAGCGCATCCACCAGTTCGAGCTTGTTGCGCAGGCTCAATTCGATGTTGATGCGCTCGATGCCTTCGGTGTACTCGCCCATGCGGTGCAGCGGGATCACCACGTCTTCGTTGATCTTGAAGGCATTGGTGTGCTTGGCGATGGCGGCGGTGCGCTTGCGGTCGAGCCAGAACTTCTTGCGCGCGTCGGCGCTCACGGCCACAAAACCTTCGCCCGCACGGCTGTTGGCGATGCGCACGACCTCGCTGGTGGCGCGGGCCACGGCGTCTTCGTCGTCGCCGACGATGTCACCCACCAGCACCATCTTTGGCAGGCCGTTGCCTGCAAGGGCCCGCTTGCTCTTGGTGGCGTACCCCACGGCCTTCAGGTAACGGTCGTCCAGGTGCTCCAGGCCGGCCAGCAGCACACCCTGCGACTTCAGGCCGAAGAGGTAGTCCTTGATCTCGACGATGCTGGGCACCGCGTCTTTGGGCTTGCCAAAAAACTCCAGGCACACCGTTCGCACGTGTTTGGGCATGCGGTGAACCACCCAGCGCGCGCTGGTGATGAGCCCGTCACAGCCTTCTTTCTGGATGCCCGGCAGGCCGGCCAGGAACTTGTCGGTGACGTCCTTGCCCAGGCCTTCCTTGCGGAACAAGCGGCCCGGGATGTCCAGCCTTTCGGTGCGCTCCAGCTTCCTGCCGCTGGCGTCGAAATACTTCAGCTCGAAGCTGGCCAGCTCCACGTCGTGGATCTTGCCCAGGTTGTGGTTCAGGCGCGTCACTTCCAGCCACTTGGCTTCGGGCGTGACCATGCGCCACGAGGCCAGGTTGTCCAGCGCCGTGCCCCACAAAACCGCCTTCTTGCCACCGGCGTTCATGGCCACGTTGCCACCGATGCAACTGGCCTCGGCGCTGGTCGGGTCGACGGCGAAGACGTAACCCGCACGTTCGGCGGCATCGGCCACCCGCTGCGTCACGACACCGGCTTCGCTGTAGACCGTGGCCACGGGCTGGTCCAGGCCAGGCAGAGAGATCAGCTCGACCTCGCTCATGGCCTCGAGCTTTTCGGTGTTGATGACCGCGCTCTTCCAGGTCAAGGGCACGGCACCGCCGGTGTAGCCGGTGCCGCCGCCGCGCGGGATGATCGTCAGCCCCAGTTCGATGCAGCCGGCCACCAGGCAGGCCATCTCGGCTTCGCTGTCAGGGGTGAGCACGACAAAGGGGTACTCAACACGCCAGTCGGTGGCGTCGGTGACATGCGACACCCGGCTCAGGCCGTCGAACTTCAGGTTGTCCTTGGCGGTGGTGCGGCCCAGCACCCGGCGTGCGGCCTTGCGCAGGTCCCACACCGCGCGGAAGTGCGCCGAAAAGGCCTCGACGGCGGTTCGTGCTGCGGCCAGCAGTTCGCCCACCAGCAGGTCGCGCCCGGCGTCCGCGTCGGGGGTGCGGCGCTTCTGCACCTCGGCCAGGCGGTGGTGCAAGGCGTCGATGAGCATCTGTCGACGGCGCGGGTTGTCCAGCAGGTCGTCTTCCAGATACGGGTTGCGCTGCACCACCCAGATGTCACCCAGCACCTCGTACAACATGCGCGCACTGCGGCCGGTGCGGCGTTCTTCGCGCAGCTGCTGCAGGATCTCCCATGCGCGAACGCCCAGCAGGCGCAGGACGATCTCGCGGTCGGAGAACGACGTGTAGTTGTACGGAATCTCGCGCAGGCGCGGCGCCGCTTCCAGACCCGCGCCCTGCGGGTCTGCGGCTTCCGCCAGGGCACTTTGGGCCAGCATCAGGGGTGCGTTCATAGGGTAACTGCGGATGCTACCGCAGCCCCTGCACAAGGGCACGCGTAGGGGGTTGCACCTGCATCACCCCGCGCGGCGGGTTATCCCCGTAGCCGCTGCCCTGCCATCCGTGACAGAAACAGGACTGTCATAAATGCGGGCCACACTCGCTGGCTTAGCTTGAACAACGACCTGACGGAGATTCCATGAAATTGCGCACCTTTGCACCCGCCCTGATTGCCGCCGCCGCGGCCCTTTCCCTGCCCGCCCAGGCCCAGGTAGAGATCCAGTGGTGGCACTCGATGGGCGGCCAGCTCGGCGAGTGGGTCAACGGCCTCGCCAAAGGCTTCAACGACAGCCAGAAGGACTACAAGGTCACGCCTGTCTTCAAGGGCAGCTACCCCGAGAGCTTCGCCGCGATGATCGCCGCCTACCGCGCCGGCAACGCGCCGCATATCGTGCAAGTGTTCGAGGTCGGCACCGCCACGATGATGGCCAGCAAGGGCGTGGCCGTGCCGGTCAACGAGGTCATGAAGCTCGGCGGCGTGACCTTCGACCCCAGCGTCTACGTGCCGGCCGTCAGTGGCTACTACACGGCGCCGAACGGCCAGATGCTGAGCCTGCCTTTCAACAGCTCGACGACCGTGTTGCACTACAACAAGGACGCCTTCAAGGCCGCCGGCCTGGACCCGAACAGCCCGCCCAAGACTTGGCCGGAGCTGGTGCTGACGGCCGCCAAGCTCAAGGCCAGCGGCCACAAGTGCCCCTTCACCACCAGCTGGCAAAGCTGGACGCAGCTCGAGAGCTTCTCCGCCTGGCACAACGTCGAGTTCGCGACCAAGCGCAACGGCTTCAACGGCCTGGACACACGGCTGAACATCACGACGCCGCTGCACGTTCGCCACATCGAGAACCTGGCCAACATGGCGCAGCAGGGTTTGTACGTCTACAAGGGCCGCAGTGGCGCGGCCGATGGCGTTTTCCAGTCCGGCGAGTGCGCCATGTACACCGGATCGTCAGCGGCCTACGGCGGCATCAAGCGCAACCTGAAGGCTGAGGCCGGCATCAGCACCCTGCCCTACTACCCGGACGTGCAAGGGGCGCCGCAGAACACCGTCATTGGCGGAGCCAGCCTGTGGGCGATCTCGGGCAAGAAGGCCGACGAGTACAAGGGCGTCGGACTGTTCTACAAATACCTGTCCGACCCGGATGTGCAGGCCAAGAGCCACCAGCAGACGGGCTACCTGCCGATCACGACCAAGGCTTTCGCCATCACCGAGAAGGCCGGTTTCTACAAGCAGAACCCGGGCACCGACGTCAGCGTCACCCAGATGATCCGCAAGACCACCGACAAGTCGCGCGGCATCCGCCTTGGCAACTTCGTGCAGATCCGCACCATCCTCGACGAGGAGATGGAGCAGATCTGGTCGGGCAAGAAGAGCGCCCGCCAGGGGCTGGAAGACGCTCAGCGGCGCAGCAACGTCGAGCTGGAGAAGTTCGAAAAGGCGAACAAATCCTGATGGGCTTTTCCCGCCTACACGGCGGTCCTTGGGGCACCCCTCCCCGACCCCTCCCCGCCATGCGGGGAGGGACTGGTCAGATCACCGAGTCGAGTTCTCCTTGGCCGTAGAAAAGCGCGTCCGTTTCAAGAGCTGGTGGCTGCCCTGGGTGCTGGTTGCGCCGCAGATGGTCATCATCTTGGTGTTCTTCTTCTGGCCGGCCGGGCAAGCGCTGTACTACAGCGTGCTGCAGCAGGACGCCTTCGGTACCAACGTGGTGTTTGTCGGTCTGGACAACTTCCGCGCGTTGTGGAACGACGAGTCCTACCTCGCGTCGTTCAAGGTCACCGCGGTGTTCTCGTTTTGGGTCGCCGGGCTCGGGCTGGTGCTTTCGCTCGTGCTCGCGGTGATGGCCGACCGCGTCGTCAGGGCCTCGCGCTGGTACCGGACGCTGCTGGTCGTGCCTTATGCAGTGGCGCCGTCGGTGGCCGGCATCATGTGGGTGTTCATGTTCGCGCCTTCGGTCGGTGTCGTCAGCTACGGCCTGGGCAAGATCGGCGTCGAATGGAATCACCTGCTCGACGGCACGCAGGCGATGATCCTCGTCGTGCTGGCGGCGGTCTGGAACCAGATCTCGTACAACTTCCTGTTCTTCCTCGCCGGTCTGCAGAGCATCCCCAAGAGCCTGATCGAGGCCGCGGCAATCGATGGCGCCGGTCCGTGGCGCCGTTTCTGGACGGTGCAGTTCCCGCTGCTGACGCCGACCACCTTCTTCCTGCTCGTCATCAACATCATCTACGTCTTCATCGGCACCTTCGGCATCATCGACACCTCGACCGCGGGCGGCCCCGGGCAGGACACCTCGATCCTCGTCTATAAGGTCTACTTCGACGGCTTCAAGGCGCTCGACCTCGGGGCTTCGGCGACCCAGTCGGTGGTGCTGATGGTGATCCTGGTCGTGCTGACAGTCATCCAGTTCCGCTACGTCGAGCGGCGCGTCAACTACTGAAAAGAACAGCCCGCCGTGATCGAGAACCGACCCCTCGCCGACTTCCTGTCGCACCTGACGCTGGTCATCGGCGTCATCGTGATCGGCTTTCCGCTCTACCTGACATTCATTGCCAGCACGCACACCGCCGAGGCCATCGTGCAGAACGTGCCGATGCCGCTGCTGCCGGGTGACAACTTCTGGGAAAGCTACCGGCTGGCGCTGTTCGGCGGCCAGACGCGGACCGGTGGCACGCTGCCTTCAGCGGGTTCGATGCTCTTCGTCAGCCTCGTCACGGCGCTGGTGATCGCGATCGGCAAGATCGTCATCTCGCTGCTGTCGGCCTTTGCGGTCGTGTACTTCCGCTTCCCGTTGCGGGGCCTGGTGTTCTGGATGATCTTCGTGACGCTGATGCTGCCGGTGGAGGTGCGCATCCTGCCGACCTACAAGGTGGTGTCCGACCTCGGCATGCTCAACACCTATGCCGGGCTGACGATCCCGCTGATCGCCAGCGCAACGGCGACCTTTCTGTTCCGGCAGTTCTTCCTCACCGTGCCAGACGAGCTCGTCGAAGCGGCACGTGTCGACGGCGCCGGGCCGATGCGCTTCTTCTGGGACGTGTTGCTGCCGCTGTCGCGCACCTCGATCGCGGCGCTGTTCGTGATCCAGTTCATCTACGGCTGGAACCAGTACCTGTGGCCACTGCTGATGACGACCAGCGAGAACATGTACCCGATCGTGATGGGCATCCGGCGCATGCTGGCCACCAGCGACTCGGCCACCGAATGGAACGCGGTGATGGCCACCGCGATGCTGGCAATGATCCCGCCGGCACTGGTCGTGTTGCTCATGTACCGTTGGTTCGTCAAGGGCCTGGTCGACGCGGAAAAATAGAAGAAGGAGCACGATGGGCGCGATCGCACTCAGGAACGTCGAGAAGACCTACGGCCACGGGCCGAAAGCCGTGAAGGTGATCCATGGCGTCAGCGCCGAGATCCCGGACGGCGAATTCATCGTCATCGTGGGCCCCAGCGGCTGCGGCAAGAGCACGCTGCTGCGCATGGTGGCGGGGCTGGAAGACATCACCGGCGGCGAAATCGACATCAGCGGCCGGGTCGTCAACAAACTCGAGCCCGCCGAACGCGACATCGCCATGGTGTTCCAGAACTACGCGCTGTACCCGCACATGACGGTGTACGACAACATGGCCTACGGCTTGAAGATCGCCAAGGTGCCCAAGGCCGAAATCGACACGCGCGTGCAGAAGGCGGCCAAGATCCTGGAACTGGGCGGGCTGCTGGACCGCACGCCGCGCCAGCTGTCAGGCGGCCAGCGCCAGCGCGTGGCGATGGGTCGCGCCATCGTGCGCCAGCCGCAGGTGTTTCTGTTCGACGAACCGCTGTCCAACCTCGACGCCAAGTTGCGCGCGCAGACGCGGCTGGAAATCCAGAAACTGCATGCCGAACTGGGCGTGACCTCGCTGTTCGTGACCCACGACCAGGTCGAGGCCATGACGCTGGCGCAGCGCATGATCGTCATGAACGCCGGCCGCATCGAGCAGATCGGCACGCCCGAACAGGTGTACGGCCAGCCCGAATCCACCTTCGTGGCCAGTTTCATCGGCAGCCCGCCAATGAACCTGATGAAGGGCCAGGCTGACGGATCCCGCTTCACCACGGGTGGCCAGACGTTGACGCTGCCGGCACCGGCGCCGCGTGCCGGCGAACTGCTGCTGGGCGTGCGCCCCGAACATGCCGAACTGGCCAGCAGCGGCTGGCCGATGCAGGTGGACATGCTCGAAATGCTGGGCGCCGAGCGGCTGGTGTACGGCCGCCTGGGCGATTCGCCTTTCACCATTCGCATCGAGGCCGTGCTCACACCGCCCCGCCATGGCGACACGGTTTTCCTGCAGGTGGGCGCACCGCAGTTGCACTGGTACGACCCCGCCACCGGCCGCCGGGTCTGAACGCAGACGCGGCTTCATGACACCCTGGCCCCTGCCTTTGTGGGTTGCACACCGCGGCGCCGGCAAGCTGGCGCCGGAAAACACGCTGGCCGCCTTTCGCCTGGGCGCATCTTTTGGCTACCGGGCCTTTGAATGCGACGTCAAACTCAGCAGCGACGGTGTGCCCTTCCTGCTGCACGACACCACGCTGGAACGCACCACGCCACACCGTGGCACCGCCGGTGAACGGCCTTGGGCCGAACTCTCGCGCCTGGACGCCGGCGGCTGGCATTCGCGCCAGTTTGCCGGCGAGCCCTTGCCCAGCCTGGACGCCGTGGCCGCTTACGTGCAGCGCAATGGCTTTGCACTGAACATCGAGATCAAGCCCACGCCCGGGCGCGAGCGCGAAACCGGCCTGGCCGTCGGCAAGGCCTGCACGGCGCTGTGGCAAGGTGCCGATTCACCGCTGCTCTTCAGTTCCTTCCGCCCCGATGCCCTGCAGGCGGCGCGCGAAAGTGCACCGCACATCGCCCGCGCGCTGCTGGTGGACACCTTGTGGGACGGCTGGTTCGGTGTGGCCCGGTCGCTGGACTGCGTGGCTGTGGTCAGCAATTTCAGGTTGATGGACGCGGCGCTGGTGGCGCAACTGCACGGCGCCGGTCTGCGCGCGCTGTCTTACACGGTCAACGAAACAGAGGATGTTCGGCGCCTGTTGGCGCTGGGCATCGACGGCCTGATCACCGACGTTGTGGACCGCTTTGCGCCGGCCAGCGGCAAGGCCGCTGACTGATCAAGCGTTGGGCCGCACGTCGGCTTCCAGGCCCAGCCATTCGGATTCACGTTCGGCCTCGGGCAGGGTTTTCAGTTCGCGGATGAGCGGCAAGCGCCACGCCACGATCACCAGCAGCAGTGTCACGCCACCGGCAAAACCCAGCGCCGCCCGCAGGCCCACCGCTTCGCCCAGCCAGCCACCCAGCAAGGCACCAGGGCCGGCGGCCAGCAGCGACAACCAGCGCATCGTGGCCGTCATGCGGCCCAGCAGCGGCACCGGGGTCACGGCCTGGCGCAGCGCCAGGAAGTTGATGAAGATGAACACCGCGCCGGTGGTGAACAGCATCAGCATCAGCGCAAAGGCTGCCACGCCCCAGGCATTGGCCGGCGCCACCGCCAGCAGCGCCCAGCCCGCACCGGTGATGAAGTAACCCACCACCAGGCAAGGCCCGGGGCCGATGCGCTGGCTGATGCGCCGGCCCAGCACGCTGCCGATGACGGTGCCCACACCCATGCCCATGTAACACAGGCCCACGGCGTGTTCGCTCAGGCCCAGCGTGCGTGTGGCAAACAGGATCTGCACCACCAGCGCCGCGTAGTGGCACATCTGCCACACGGCCATCAGCACCGCCAGCGTCACCAGCAGGCGGTTGGACAGCACGAAGCGCAAACCCACCATCAGGTCGCGCCCGAAATGGGCATCGGGGCGGGTGTCTCGTCTTTCGTGGATGTTGATGCCACGCAGGATCAGCGCACTGCCCAGCAACAGCACCGCGTTCACCAACAAGGCCAGCGGCGCACCGAAGATCTTGATCAGCGCACCAGCCAGGCCCGGGCCGATGACCTCGGCGCCTGACGTGGCCAGGGCGTTTTTCGCATGCGCTTCCACCAGGCGTTCACGCGCGACCACTTGCGTCAGCACGATCTGCGCCGCCGTGCCAGCCACCGTGTGCACGAGGCCGATGACAAAGCCGATGGCGTAGAGCCAGCCCATCGTCAACCAGCCCATCCACCAGGCCAGCGGCACGCTGATGGCACACACCGCCACCAGCGACTCGCCCCACACGTAGACCGGCAGCTTGCGCACGCGGTCCAGCCACACGCCCGAGGGCAGGCTGAACAGCAGGAAGGGCGACAGTTCGATGGCCGTCAGCACACCCATCTGCGTGGGCGTGGCCTGCAGCAGCACCGCCGCGGTCAGCGGCAGCGCCAGCATCATCACCTGGTTGCCGAAGCTGCTGGTGAGGATGGAAGTCCACAGGCGCGCGTAGGCCGGGTCACGAAGCAGGTCGCCTGGGGGAAGCCGGAAGAACAGGGCCAAGGTCAGGCGCCGCAAAGGGTGTCGAAGGTGCAGCTCATGCGGATCACGTGCGGGCATTGTAGGGAGCCGACCCCTGCCGCCGACCCCTGCCGCTGACACCTTCCGCTGGTGCGGTCAAGGCGCCGCGTGCGACGATGGGGCATGAAGCCTTTGCCGCGCTGGCGCCCGCTGCACGCACCCGCCCCGGTGAGTGCAGGCCGCGGTCTGGCCTGGCTGCTGCTGGCCTGCACGGTGGCAGCCGCCAGCGCCTGCGCACCTGCGCCGCTGGCCGCCGGCACAGCGGCTGCAGGCAAGGCCACGAGCCAGGCCCTGGTGGGCGATGCGGCTTGCACGCAGGACAGCGAGTGCCACACGCTGCCCCTGCCCGACCAGGCCTGTGGCGGGCCACAAGGCTGGCTGGCCTATTCAAGCCGCCGCACCCAGCCCGGCCCACTGGCCGACGCCTTGCAGCGGGAAGCTGCCGCACGCCCTGCCGCTGCCGTGTCCACCTGCGGCGTTGTGCCCGACCCTGGCGCCCGTTGTGTGCGGCCGGCCAGTCAGACCCCCGGCATGCCGGGCCGCTGCCAACTCGCTGGCCAGAACCCGGGCGCCCCGACACGGTAGTTTGCAGCGCTGCGCGCGCAGCGATGCCCCCCGTTGGCTGCGCTGATGCCCTTGATGCGGCAATGGCCAACAGCGGGCTTACCCGGTGTCGACGCAGTTGACAAGGCACACCCCTAGAACACGCGCAAGCGGAGCAAGCCAAGGCACAACTGCTGGCCGCGCACGGGGCAGGACCTGTGCCTTCGCATGGCCCGGCATGCAATGTGCTGTATCGCTTGCATCCTGCTCGACGTGCCCCGAAATCGGCGCCCGGCGGTGGGCTCGGCAAAGCACCGAATGACAGTGCAGCCCGGTTCTGCTACCCGCAAACCCAGGCTGTCTGACAGCTTTTTCAAACCCTGGAACGAGGTCGTCCACCCATGCAAGCTCAACACCTTCTCAAACCGCTGGCTCAGGCCATCGCCATCGCGACGCTGGCCGGATCGGCACTGGCCGCGCCGGTGATCTACAACGAATCCGCCGGCGGCACCGGCGACCTGATGGGCACGGCAGAAGCTGCCGGTGACGCATCAGGTGGCTTGACCATCAACGGCAATCTGCTCGATGGCCGCGGCGGGTTTGCCCCGAACCTGGTGGACCTGTTCAGCTTCACGGTCACCGCCGCGGGTCACTACCTGATCAACAGCTTCGGCAGTGACATCGCCGACCCGTCGCTGTTCCTGTTCGATGGCAGCGGCAACGGCATCTTCTGGAACAACGACGCCTCGCTGGCGCCGGTCGACACGCAGTCGGCTTTCGGCACCGACCTGGCCATCGGCAGCTACTTCATCGCGCTGTCGTGGTTTGGCATGGATGCCGAGGACGGCTCGGGTCCCATCTTCGACACCGCGTTCAGCAACGAAGGGGGCGCATTGCCCGGCACGGGCGCGCTGGCCAACTGGGCCGACTACTCTGGCCAAGATCTGTGGGACCGCACGGCCTACAACATCAACATCAGCATGCGGGTACCTGAACCCGGCGCCCTGGCGCTGAGCCTGGCCGCGCTGGGCCTGATGGCCGGCGCCATGCGCCGCCGCCAGTCGGTGGCCGCCTGAAGCCGGGCCGCCAGCCAGTGGCATGACCCGGCCGACAGCGATCACATCGTTGTCGGCCCTCTCGGGCGCGCCGCCACAAGCGGCCGCCATGCACCGGCCTCGGGGCAAGCCCCAGTAGCCGTGGTCGCAGATCAAACCAGACTGACCTTTTGCCTCGAGGAGTTTCCATGAATCGACTGACCCGATTGGCCGCCGCAGCCTTGTCACTGTGTGCCGCCACCCTGAGCGCGCAGGCGCAGATCAAGTCCGTGAAGTCGGCACCTGCCGCTGCACCTGCCGGCGCCACGGCAGCCGGCGTGCCGGTGGCCGCCGGGCAGCGCGTGAACGCGATTGCCTTTTTGGCCGACAAGCCGCTGGCCGTGGCATTGACGGCGGCGCGTGCCCCAGGGGCCGCGAACAAGTCCGTGCCTTGGTCGGCCAAGCAGCAGCGTGAATACACCGAGATGCTGAAGGCCAAGCAGGAAGCCGTGATCAGCGCCGCACAGTCATTGGGCGCGCAGGTCATCGGGCAACTCACGAATGCCAGCAACGGCGTTCTGGTTTCCATCGACGCCGGCCAACTCGGCGCTTTGTCCCAGTCGGCAGCCGTGGCCGGCGTGATGCTGGTCGAAGACGCGCCCATGGCGCTGGCCACCACCACGGCCTACGTGGGCGCCAATGCCGTGCGCAGCCGCTCACCGTCGATCGACGGCACCGGCGTGCGGGTGGCGGTGCTCGACTCGGGTATCGACTTCACCCACTACAACCTGGGCGGCGCCGGCACCGTGGCGGCCTACGACGCGGCCTATGGCACGCGGGGCACACCCACCGCAGCCAATCCGCGCGGTTGCCAGCCCACGCCTCAGAACACCAGCGCGCCAACCTTCACCGGCAAGGTGATCGGCGGTTACGACTTCGTGGGTGACATCTGGCCCAACGGGGCGCTCGCACCCGACCCCAACCCGATCGACTGCCAGGGCCATGGCACCAATGTGTCCGACATCATTGCCGGGCGCAGCGCCGACGGCATCTGGCAGGGCATGGCGCCGGGTGCGCAGCTGATCGGCGTGAGGGTCTGTTCGGCCGTCGCCACCAGCTGTTCGGGCCTGGCCATCCTGCAGGCCCTGGACTTCTCGCTCGACCCCAACCAGGACGGCGACCTGTCTGACGCCGTCGACGTGGTCAACATGTCGCTGGGCGCCAACTTCGGCCAGCGCGAGAACCCGTCTTCGGCGGCCACGTCCAACGTGGTCCGCTTCGGCACCGTGGTGGCCGCCTCGGCGGGCAACGGCGGCAACGTGCCCTACATCAACGGCTCGCCTTCGTCCTCGCCCGAGGCCATCGCGGTGGCGCAGACGCAAGTCACGGGGCAGTTTGTCTACCCGCTGAGCACCACACCCGGTGGCACCACCACCAACACCACCTGGCTGGCCTGGACCGCGGTGCCGGTGGCCGACATCACCGGCATGCTGGGCGTCGACCCCAACCTCACCACCGCCGGCTGCGCGGCCTACACACCGGGCTTTTTTGCCGGTCAGGTGGCCCTGATCCGGCGCGGCGCCTGCAGCATCTCCACCAAGGTGGTCAACGCTGCGGCGGCCGGTGCAGTGGGCGTGGTCATCGACGACAACGTCGCGGCGGCCGACCCGCCGCCGTTCAGCGACGGGGGCGACCCTGGCTCGCGGCCCACGAGCATCGTCGTGACCCAGGCCGTGGGCACCAGCCTGCGGGCGCTGACGGCGCCGGTCTCGGCCACCATCAGTTTTACGGGCCGCATCAGCCTGAACGGCAGCATGGTGTCCAGTTCTTCGCGTGGCCCCAACCCCGGCTATTCGCAGATCAAGCCTGACATCGGGGCTCCGGGTGCTTCGGTCAGCGCACGTGTGGGCACGGGCAATGGCACCTCGGTGTTTGGCGGCACCTCGGGTGCCGCGCCGGTGGTGGCCGGAGCAGCCGCACTGGTCCTGCAGGCCCACCCGACGCTGCAGCCGCACGAAGTGAAGGCGCGCCTGATGGGCGCCGCCGACAACGTCATCTACACCAACCCGGCGGCGCTGCCGGGGGAACTGGCACCCATCACACGCATTGGCGCGGGTGAGGTGCGTGTGGTCGGGGCCATCGACAACAGCACGGTGATGTGGGAAAGCACCAACCCCGGTGCCAATTCGCTGGGCTTCGGCTACCAGCCGACCACAGGCAACCGCGTGCTGCGCAAGCGGGTGGTGGTGCGCAACTACAGCAACACGGCCAAGACCTACACCGTGGGAACGAGCTACCGCTACGCCGACGACCAGGCCAGCGGCGGTGTCAGCCTGAGCGTGCCGGCCAGCGTGTCAGTGCCAGCCAACTCGTCGACCGCATTCAACGTGCAGATGACGATCAGCCCGGCGGGCCTGCCAGAGTGGCGCACCACGGGTGTCAACGGTGGCACCGGCGGTGCCAACGGCGCCATCCTGGGCCGGGTCGAGTACGACGGCTACCTGACCCTCAGCAACGGCGGCGAAACTGTGCGCATGCCTTGGCACGTGATGCCACGCCGCGCCCACAACGCGGTGGCTGGTTCCAGCGTGACCCTCAGCGCAGGCGCAGGCTCGCTGGCCATCAGCAACCTGTCCAGCACCACGGACGCGCCGGTGGAGGTGTTCTCGCTCACGGGCACCAGCCCGCAGCTGCCCTATGCCAGCCTGCCTGGGCCGGGCGACTCGTTTGCCGCGCCTGACCTGCGCGCGGCAGGTGTTCGTGGTGTCGACGTCGGCGGCGGCGCCAACAGCGGTGCTCAGTTTGCCGTGTCACGCTACGACATGACGAGCTCGCCCAACCAGAACCTGACGGTGCGGGTGCTCATCGACACCAATCAGGACGGCATCAACGACTGGCAGATCACGGCTTCGCGCAGCACCGGCAACCAGAGCCTGGCCTTCCTGCAGCGCCTGACCAGCTGCGTGCCGGCCACCAACTGCCCGTCGACCGCTTACTTCTTCACCACGGCCGATCTGAACAGCAGCAACTGGATCCTCACGGTGCCCACACGTCCCACTTACAACGGGACCGTGCAGACCGTGATCGACCCGGCGCTGCCCTTCAACTTCCGGGTCCAGGGCATCGACAACTACTTCACTGGCGTGGTGTCGGACACCATCGGCACCATGACCTACACGCTGGCGACACCGCGGTTTGTGTCGGCGGCAGGTGCTTCGCTGGCGGTGCCGGTGGGCTTCAACGGCAGCCTGCCCGTGGCTGCAGGGGCAGGCGGTGCAACGGCTTCGCCCTCGCAAAGCGGCCTGCTGCTGATGTGGCAAGACGGCATGCCCGGGCGTGAAGCCAGCATCGTGCCGGTGAACTGACCGTCGCAGCTGCGCGCAGGGGCGCGATCAGCAAAAAGGGCCGTGCGCAGCACGGCCCTTTTTTTGTGAGGCGGTGGCTCAGGACCTGTAGTCGGCGTTGATGCTCACGTAGTCGTGTGACAGGTCGCAAGTCCACACGGTGGCTTCACGCGAGCCGCGGTGCAGGTTCACCCGCACCGTGATCTCGCTCTGTTTCATCACACGCTGGCCCTCGGCTTCGCTGTAGCCGGTGTGGCGGCCACCGCGAGTGACCACGTGCACGTCGTCCAGGTGCAGGTCGATCAGGCCCTGGTCCAGGTCGTGGATGCCGGCATAACCCACGGCCGCCAGGATGCGGCCCAGGTTGGGGTCGCTGGCAAAAAAGGCAGTCTTCACCAGCGGCGAATGGGCGATGGCGTAGGCCGCCAGCCGGCATTCGGCGTCGTCGCGGCCACCTTGCACCTGCACGGTGATGAACTTGGTGGCACCTTCACCATCACGCACGATGGCCTGCGCCAGTTGCTGCGCCACCGCCACCACCGCGTCGCTCAGTGCGCGGCCTTCGGCCGACTGCAGTGAAGTGATGGCGGCGTGACCGGCCTGCTGGGTGGCCATCAAGATGAAGGAGTCGTTGGTCGAGGTGTCACCGTCGATCGTGATGCGGTTGAAGCTCTGGTCGGCGGCCTCTTGCACCAGCGTCTGCAGCAGCGCCGGCTCGATGACCGCATCGGTGGCCATGAAACCCAGCATCGTGGCCATGTTCGGGCGGATCATGCCCGCGCCTTTGCTGATGCCGGTGACGGTGACCGTGCGGCCGCCGATCTGCAGCTGCCGCGAAGCGGCCTTGGGCAGCGTGTCGGTGGTCATGATGCCGCTGGCCGCGTCGGCCCAGCCGGCTTCAGTCAGCGCCGCCAATGCCGCGGGCAAGCCAGCAACAATGCGCTCCACCGGCAGCGTTTCCATGATCACGCCGGTGGAAAACGGCAGCACCTGCTGCGCTTGTGCGCCCACCAGGGCAGCCACCGCGTCGCAGGTCTGCTGCGCCCGGGCCAGCCCGTCGGCACCGGTGCCGGCGTTGGCATTGCCGGTGTTGATGATCAGCGCACGGATGTCCTGCCCTTGCTGCAGGTGCTGGCGGCACAGCTGCACGGGTGCGGCACAGAAGCGGTTTTTCGTGAACACACCGGCCACCGTGGTGCCGGGCGCCAGTTTGAACAGCACCAAGTCGCGGCGATTGGCCTTGCGCACACCGGCCATGGCCACGCCGATTTGCACACCGGCCACGGGCAACAGGGAAGCGGGATCGGGGGCTTGCAGATTGACGGGCATGGGGGCCTTCGGCTGGCAGATCGGGAACAAGGATGGCGGCAGATCAGGCGGCGGCGGGATTGTAGGCAGCGAACATCACCTGTTCACCCAAACGGCCCTGGGCATCACGCTCGAAGTAACGCAGCACACCTTCGCGCTTGAAACCCAGCGCGTGTTCGGCAAAGTGCAATGCGCGCAGGTTGTCGGTCTCGCTGAGCGCCTGCACCCGTGCCACGCCCAAGGCGAAGGCCAGGTCGACACAGGCCAGCACCGCTTCGCGCATCAGACCGCGACCGGCCGTGCGCACGTCACCGACATACCCCACCTCACAGCGCGGGGCGTCGAAGTCCCAGCTGTGCAGGTCGATGCGGCCGACGTAGGCACCACCGTCGCGTTCAAAGGCGTAATAGGCCAGGCACTCGCCCTGGGCCCACGACTTCAAGTCGTAGTCGATGAACTCGAGGCCCCAGGCGTCGGCGCGTGGACGCTGGGCCCAGCCGATGTAGCGCAGGCCGGGCAAGGACAGATTGAGGCTGGCCACAAACAGCGGCGCCAGCTCCAGCCGCGGCCCCAGCAACTGCACACGGCCCGCCACCAGTTCGGTGGGCGCGCTGGCGACCTGCTGCGGGCCCATTTTTGTTCCGACCGGATTCAGGGGGTGGGCAACGTTCTCAAGCGAGCTTGCCGTGGCAGTTTTTGTACTTCTTGCCGCTGCCGCAAGGGCAGGGGTCGTTGCGACCCACCTTGGCCACCACACCGGCCGGTTCGCCGCCCAGCAGGCCGGCGTCGGCTTCCTGGCTGACGCTGCCGTCTTCGTTGGGGTGCGTGTAGGTCACGTTGGCCAGCTGCCCCAGCTGCTGCTCCAGCGCGGCAGCGGCTTCGGCGGCCTGGTCCTGGGTCTGGATGCGCACCGTCATCAGCGTGCGTGTGACTTCCATCTTCACCACGTCCAGCAGTTGGCTGAAGAGCTCGAAAGCCTCGCGTTTGTACTCCTGCTTCGGGTTCTTCTGGGCATAACCGCGCAAGTGAATGCCCTGGCGCAGGTAGTCCAGCGCAGCCAGGTGTTCACGCCAGTGGCTGTCGATGCTTTGCAGCAGCACCATGCGCATGAAGGGTGTGAACTGCTCGGCGCCCACCGCCTCGACCTTGGCCAGAAAGTGTTTGTCGGCAGCCGCCACCACCTGGTCGATGATGTCTTCGTCGGTGGTGGACTCGCTGCCTTCGACTGCCGACTGCAGCGACAGGTCCAGCTGCCATTCGTCGCGCAGCACACGCTCCAGGCCCGGCAGGTCCCACTGCTCTTCCAGGCTGGCGGCGGGCACGAAGGTGCGCACCACATCCTGCATCGTGCTCTTGCGCAAGTTGGTGATCTGCTCGTCCAGGTGGGCCGCTTCGAGGATCTCGTTGCGCTGCTGGTAGATGACCTTGCGTTGGTCGTTGCTGACGTCGTCGTATTCGAGCAGCTGCTTGCGGATGTCGAAGTTGCGTGCCTCGACCTTGCGTTGTGCACCTTCGATGCTGCGGTTGACGATGCCGGCCTCGATGGCTTCGCCCTCGGGCATCTTCAGCCGGTCCATGATGGCGCGCACACGATCACCCGCGAAGATGCGCATCAGCGAATCGTCCAGGCTCAGGTAGAAGCGGCTGGCACCGGGGTCACCCTGGCGACCGCTGCGGCCGCGCAGCTGGTTGTCGATGCGCCGGCTTTCGTGGCGTTCGGTGGCCACGATGCGCAGGCCGCCAGCCGCCTTGACCTGGTCGTGCAGCGCCTGCCATTCGTCTTTCAGTTGCTGCGCGCGGGCCTGCTTTTCGGCGTCCGACAGCGCAGCGTCTTCTTCCAGGAACTGGATCTGCTTCTCGACATTGCCGCCCAGCACGATGTCGGTGCCACGACCGGCCATGTTGGTGGCGATGGTGATGACACCGGGCCGCCCGGCCTGGGCCACGATCTCGGCTTCCTTGGCGTGCTGCTTGGCGTTCAGCACCTGGTGCGGCAGCTGGGCCTTTTGCAGCAGGTCGGAGATGAGCTCGGAGTTTTCGATGCTGGTCGTGCCCACCAGCACCGGCTGGCCGCGCTGGTGGCAGTCACGGATGTCGTTGGTGACGGCGTCGTACTTCTCTTTTGCCGTCTTGTAGATCAGGTCGTTGTCGTCCTTGCGGATGGTGGGCCGGTTGGGCGGAATCACCACCGTCTCCAGGCCGTAGATTTCCTGGAACTCGTAGGCTTCGGTGTCGGCGGTGCCGGTCATGCCACCGAGCTTGCCGTACATGCGGAAGTAGTTCTGGAAGGTGACCGAGGCCAGGGTCTGGTTTTCGCTCTGGATCTGCACACCTTCCTTGGCTTCGACGGCCTGGTGCAGGCCGTCGCTCCAGCGCCGGCCCGTCATCAGGCGGCCGGTGAACTCGTCGACGATGATGACTTCGCCGTTTTGCACCACGTAGTGCTGGTCGCGGTTGTACAGGTTGTGTGCACGCAGCGCCGCGTACACGTGGTGCATCAGCGCGATGTTGGCCGGGTCGTACAGGCTCGCGCCTTCGGCCAGCAGGCCGGCGCGGGTGAGCAGCGCTTCGGCCTTTTCATGGCCGGCTTCGGTGAGATAGACCTGGTGTGTCTTCTCGTCCATCGTGAAGTCGCCGGCTTCGATGACCCCTTCGCCAGTGCGCGGGTCGGCTTCGCCGATCTGCTTTTTCAATGCCGGCACGATGGCATTGATCTGCACATACATCTCGGTGTGGTCTTCGGCCTGGCCGCTGATGATCAGCGGCGTGCGCGCTTCGTCGATCAGGATCGAATCCACTTCGTCGACGATGGCATAGTTCAGGCCGCGCGCCACGCGGTCGCGGATGTCCTGCACCATGTTGTCGCGCAGGTAGTCGAAGCCAAACTCGTTGTTGGTGCCGTAGGTCACGTCAGCGGCGTAGGCCACCTGCTTTTCTTCGCGCCCCATGCCGGGCACGTTGACACCCACCGTCAGGCCCAGGAAGCCGTACAGGCGCCCCATCCATTCGGCGTCGCGCCGGGCCAGGTACTCGTTGACGGTCACCAGGTGCACACCCTTGCCCGCCAGGGCGTTCAGGTAGACCGGCAGCGTGGCCATCAGCGTCTTGCCTTCGCCGGTGCGCATCTCGGCGATCTTGCCCTGGTGCAGCGCCATGCCACCCTTCAACTGCACATCGAAGTGGCGCATCTTCAGCGTGCGCTTGCCCGCTTCGCGCACCACGGCAAAGGCCTCGGGCAACAGGTCGTCGAGCGAAGCACCCTTGCTGACACGGTCGCGGAACTCGTCGGTCTTGGCACGCAGTTCGGCGTCGGACAGTTTTTCGAACTGCGGCTCCAGCGCGTTGATCTCGTCCACCGTGCGCCGGTAGGTCTTCAGGAGGCGGTCGTTCCGGCTGCCGAATATCTGGGTCAGGAACTTTGGAAGCATGCGGCGTCGGGGCTGGGTGATTCGGTGGCGCAGTGGACGTGGGGACCGGTGGGTCCGCGAGCCTTGCGTCGGAAGGGGGATGGTGGGGCCGGCCCGGCCCAATTCAACTGATCAGCGGCGCACCGCCGCCTTCGGCAGCGGGTGGGGCTTACCCAGGCACACAACCGGTCAAGTTTAGCAGCGGCAAGCGCGGCTTCGACACACGCGTGCTGCTGGCCGAATTTCAGCGCTGCCCTGGCCGGGCCGCAAACTCCAGCATGGGCCTGGCCTGGCGGCCCAGAAAACGGGCCGGGTTCTGCGGCACACCTTCGAGCAGCACCTCGAAATGCAAATGGCTGCCGGTCGAGCGGCCAGTGTTGCCCACCTTGGCCACTTGCTGGCCGCGCTTGACCAAGGCGCCCACCTCGACTTCGATGCTGGAGCAGTGGGCATAGCGGGTCAGCAGGCCGTTGCCATGGTCGATCTCCAGCAGCTGGCCATAACCCGGGTGCCATTCGCGCGTGACCACCATGCCACCTGCCGCCGCCAGGATGGGCGTGCCCACTTCGGCAGGGAAGTCCAGCCCGGTATGCAGCGCGGCGCGGCCGTTGAAGGGGTCGGTGCGAAAGCCAAAACCCGAACCCACCGGCCCGATGACGGGCGCTGCGCTGGGCACCAGCAGCGCTGTCAGGCGGCTCTCCTGCAGGCGGGATTCATAGAAGGTGAAGAGGTCGGTGTGCAGGTCGGTGGCTTCGTCCAGGCCGCTGACCAGGGTCTGCAGCTGTTCCAGCGAGAGGTGCTGCGCGGGCACGTAGGGCCCGCCCGTGCCGTTGGCGGCACTTGGCGCTTCGCCGCCGGCAGCACCCGTGGCGGCGCCGCTGGCCGCATCTTCGCTGCGGCGCAGGGGCACCAGGTCTTCCGGCTTCATGCCGGCCAGCCCCGACACCCGGTCGCCCATGGCTTCGAGTTTGACCAGCTTGGCCCTCATCTCGCCCACCTTCTGCGCCATGGCATCGAGGTTCTCGCGCATGAAGCGGTCGCGCTGGGCGATCTCGTCGCGCACGATCAGCCGCACCAGCGAGCTGACGACCGGCCAGCCTTCGCGCGCGGCCTTCAGGAAAATGAAGTGGTAGATGGAGCCCGAGGCGGCCATCATCACCACGGCCAGCGCGGCAGCCCCCACCAACAGTTGCCAGCGCTGGAACTGCAGCACACGCGTGCGTGCCATCGTGCCGTGGGTGATGAGCACCTGCATCGCTAGACTCTCCTCATGGCATCGAACTCCCACCGGTCACCGTCGCCAGCCGCGCCCGGCACTGCCGGTGTGCCATCGGGCCACCAGGGCCTGGCCGCCGCGCTGCGGGGCAACGAAACACTGGCCCATCTGCTGCAAAGGGTACGTGACTCGCGACTGCGTTTTGACACCATTTCCCCCTTGTTGCCCGCCGCGCTGGCGGCTTCGGTGAAACCCGGCCCGCTGGACGAAAGCCACTGGGTGCTGCTGGCTGCCCACGCGTCGGCGGCGGCCAAACTGCGCCAGATGGTGCCCGAACTGCAAGCCGCCTTGTCCGCTGCCGGTTGGGCCGGGCCGGCAATACGGGTCAAGGTGAGCAGCGCCCCCTGAGGCGCTGCCTGAACTGGTGCCGGCTGTCCGAGTCGAACGGACGACCTTCCGCTTACAAGGCGGGTGCTCTACCAACTGAGCTAAGCCGGCCGGAATGGCAATTCTAGAAGGCGCGCCGGTCTGCGGCTGTTACCCGATGCACGGGCGCGCGGGGAATCATTTGATGCGCTTCAACGAAGGCCGACCGCCGGCGGGCGGTTGGCCCGTGGGCTCAGGCTCCGGCGACTCGGGTGGTTCCACGATCGCAGCAGCCGGCAGCGGCACAACGGGGCCCGACGCTTCCGAGCCAGCCGCTGGTTCGGAACTGGCCAGCCGCAGGCCGCGCGGGCCCGGCGGCTCGCTGCCAGGTGCACCGGCCCCCGGCGCCCCAGTGGGCACCGGAAAAGCCATGCCCTGCCCGTTTTCGCGGGCGTAGATGGCCACCACATGGTCCACCGGCACGATGATCTCGCGCGTCACGCCACCAAACCGCGCCTTGAATTCGATGAACTCGTTGCCCAGCTGCAGGCCCGACGTGGCCTCGAAGCTGACGTTGAGCACGATCTCGTTGTTCTTCACGTACTCCATCGGCACCTGCACACCCGCGGCGACATGCACCGCCACATAGGGCGTGAAGCCGTTGTCGGTGCACCAGTCGTGCAGCGCCCGCAGCAGGTAGGGGCGGGTCGACGTGCCCTGCCCTTCGCCAATGGAAGAGGTGGTCATCGCGGTCAAACCATCCAAGCAGACGCCGCGGAACCGGCTTCGCCGGGCCGCTGGCGGCGCCCCCAGGAGGCGGAGCGGGGTGGGCCGCTCCAGGGGCAGGTCATTTCCGCATGACCTTCTCGGAGGGGGTCAGCGCTTCGATGTAGGCCGGGCGCGAGAAGATGCGCTCGGCGTACTTCAGCAGCGGCACGGCGTTTTTGCTGAGGTCGATGCCGTAGTAGTCCAGGCGCCACAACAGCGGTGCGATGGCGACGTCGAGCATGCTGAAGTCGTCGCCCAGCATGTACTTGTTCTTCAGGAAGATGGGCGCCAGCTGCGTCAGGCGGTCGCGGATCTGGTCGCGGGCCTTTTCCAGCTGCTTTTCGTTGGCCTTCACACCACGGCCTTCGAGCAGGTTGACGTTGCTGAACAGTTCCTTCTCGAAATTGAAGAGGAACAGCCGCACACGCGCACGGGCCACAGGGTCACCGGGCATCAGCTGCGGGTGCGGAAATCGCTCGTCGATGTACTCGTTGATGATGTGGCTCTCGTACAGGATGAGGTCACGCTCCACCAGGATGGGCACCTCGTTGTACGGGTTCATCAGCGCGATGTCTTCGGGTTTGGCGAAGATGTCCACGTCGCGAATCTCGAAGTCCATGCCCTTTTCGAAAAGCACGAAGCGGCAGCGGTGCGAATAGGGGCAGGTCGTTCCGGAATACAGCACCATCATGGCGGGGGCCTTTCGTTATCACTTCAACAAGCCAGCTGGGGGCCGGTGCCCGAAGCACGCTGCGCCGACAAAAGACAAACGCAGTGGGTGCTGGTCGCCCCCACTGCGCCGCAGGCCCTGGCCCTCACCGGTGGGTGAAGGCGGGCCTGACCAGGACTACTTGATGTCCTTCCAGAACGACGCGTTCAGGCGCCAGGCAATGACGGTGAACACCGCCAGGAAAAGCAGCACCCACACACCCAGGCGCTTGCGGTCGTTCTGGTTCGGCTCGGCCATCCACTGAAGGAAGGCCACCAGGTCGGCCACCGCCAGGTTGTAGTCGGCGGTGGACAGCGTACCGGGGGTGATCTGCTCGAAGCCCTTGAAGACCGTCACGGTCTTGGTGGCGTCGCGCGGGTCTTTTTCGTCGGCAAAGATGGCCCGCTGCTGGCCCTGCAGTTCCCACATCACATGGGGCATGCCCACGGTCGGGAAGGCCAGGTTGTTCCAGCCGGTGGGCTTGGTCTCGTCGCGGTAGTAGGTGCGCAGGTAGGTGTACAGGTAATCCGCACCCGTGCCCTGGCCGGCCGCTGAACGCGAACGGGCGATCAGCGTCAGGTCGGGCGGCACCTTGCCGAACCAGTCCTTGGCGTCTTTCGGGTCGAGCGAGGTCTTCATCGTCTCGCCCACCTTGGCGCCGGTGAAGATCAGGTTGTCGGCGATCTGGCCTTCGCTCAGGCCAATGTCACGCAGCCGGTTGTAGCGCATGAAGGCCGCCGAGTGGCAGTTCAGGCAGTAGTTGGCGAACAGCTTGGCGCCGTTCTGCAGCGCGGCCAGGTCGGTGACGCGGTTGGTCGGGAACTTGTCCCAGGGAATGCCGCCGCCTGCACCGTGGGCCGGGGCCAGCACGGTCAGGCTGGCCAGCAGGGGCAGCAGCCGAAGCGTCGCGAGGATGAATCTTTTCATGGTGGTGTGACTCCGCGCGCTCAGTGCGGGTGGAAGGTGACGCGATCGGGCACGGCCTTGAACTCGCCCAGCGTGCTCCACCAAGGCATCAGCATGAAAAAGCCGAAGTAGAACAAGGTGCCGGCTTGCGACACCAGCGTGCCGATGTCCGAAGGCGGCTTGATGCCCAGGTAGCCCAGCACGAAGAAGTTGATGACAAACACCGCGTACAGGTACTTGTTCCAGGTCGGCTTGTAGCGGATCGACCTCACCGGGCTGCGGTCCAGCCAGGGCAGCGGGAACATGATCATCACGCCCAGGCCCATGATCACGACGCCCCAGAACTTGGCGTCGAAGGTCTTGAGCAGGAAGATCACGACCAGCGCGGCGCCCAGCACGGCCACCTTCACGACGGTGGAAAAACCGCCCTTCAGCACCGCCAGCACCGCACCCAGCGCCACCAGCACCGCAAACACATTGACCAGCGGATCGGTCACGGCGCGCAGCATCGAGTAGTAAGGCGTGAAGTACCAGACCGGCGCGATGTGCAGCGGCGTGCTCAGCGGGTCGGCCGGGATGAAGTTGTTGTATTCCAGGAAGTAGCCGCCCATTTCAGGCGCGAAGAAGATCACCGCGCTGAACAGCAGCAGGAACACGCTGACCCCCATGATGTCGTGCACCGAGTAGTAGGGGTGGAAGGGAATGCCGTCCAGCGGGATGCCCGTCTTCGGGTCTTTCTTGGCCTTGATCTCGATGCCGTCGGGGTTGTTCGAACCCACTTCGTGCAGCGCGATGATGTGCGCCACCACCAGGCCCAGCAGCACCAGCGGCACGGCAATGACGTGGAAGCTGAAGAAGCGGTTCAGCGTGGCGTCGCCGACCACGTAGTCGCCGCGGATCAGCAGCGACAGGTCGGGGCCGATGAAGGGGATGGCGGCAAACAGGTTGATGATGACCTGGGCGCCCCAGTAGCTCATCTGGCCCCAGGGCAGCAGGTAGCCCATGAAGGCTTCGGCCATCAGGCACAGGAAGATCGCGCAGCCGAAGATCCAGACCAGTTCACGCGGCTTGCGGTAGCTGCCGTAGATCATGCCCCGGAACATGTGCAGGTACACGACGATGAAAAAGGCACTGGCGCCCGTGCTGTGCATGTAGCGCACCAGCCAGCCCCAGGGCACGTCGCGCATGATGTACTCGACCGACTCGAAGGCCTTGGCCGCGTCGGGCTTGTAGTGCATCACCAGGAAGATGCCGGTGACGATCTGGATCACCAGCACCAACAGCGCCAGGCTGCCGAAAAAGTACCAGAAGTTGAAGTTTTTCGGCGCGTAGTACTCGGACAGGTGTTCCTTGTACAGCTTGGACGCCGGGAAGCGGTTGTCCACCCAGGTCAGCAGTTGCGTGCCCTTCGACGCACCTGCGGGGGCTTGCTTGAATTCGGCCATGTGGCGTTTGTCCTTGGCTTGGCGGCTGATCAGGCCTGCTTGTCTTCACCGATGACGACGACGGTGTCCGACACGTACATGTGTGGCGGCACCTCGAGGTTGTCGGGCGCAGGCTTGTTCTTGAAGACGCGGCCGGCCATGTCGAAGGTCGAGCCGTGGCAGGCGCAGAAGAAACCGCCTGCCCAATCGTCCGGCAACGAAGGCTGCGGCCCTGGCGTCAGCTTGTCAGCGGGCGAACAGCCCAGGTGGGTGCAGATGCCGACACCGACAAAAAACTCGGGCTTGATCGAACGGTGCGGGTTGCGTGCGTAGTCGGGCGTGGGGTACTGCGTGCGCACCGAGGCCGGGTCGGCCAGCTGCGGATCGAGTTTGGCCAGTTCGGCCAGCTGCTCGGGCGTGCGGCGCAGGATCCACACCGGTTTGCCCCGCCATTCGACGGTGAGCTTTTCGCCCGGCGCGATGGCGCTGATGTCCACCCGCACCGGCGCGCCAGCCGCACGGGCGCGCTCGGAAGGGGCAAAAGTGCTGACAAAGGGAACCGCCACCGCAGCCGTGCCGACGACGCCGGCTCCGCAGGTGATGGCGATCCAGGTGCGCCTGCCTTTGTCGATGCCGGGTGCCGCTGCACCCGCCGTGTTGTGGGCATCGCCGCTGATCGTGCCGCTCATGCGTAACCTCTGGGTCTGAAAATGGTTCGGGTCAACCCCGAATTCTAGCCGAGCCAACTGCCAGGCTTGGCAGTGTGGCCAGTTCCTAAGTCAGTTGACCGCCGCAGAGCCCCCGACTATGTTCCGCCGGCACCGGCCCAAGCGGGGCCTTCCGGGTCGACACCTGCACGACCCCCGTCAACATCAGAGGAGAGAACACATGAGTTTTGGATCGGAGTTCAAGGAGTTTGCGCTCAAAGGCAATGTCATGGACCTGGCGGTCGGTGTCATCATCGGCGGCGCCTTCGGCAAGATCGTCGATTCGATGGTGGGCGACCTGATCATGCCCCTCGTGGGGCGCATCTTTGGTGGCTTGGACTTCAACAACTACTTCCTGCCCTTGGCCGGGCAAACGGCCACCACGCTGGTCGAGGCCAAAAAAGCCGGTGCCGTGCTGGCCTACGGCAGTTTCATCACCATCGCGATCAACTTCATCATCCTGGCCTTCATCATCTTCCTGATGATCAAACAGATGAACCGCCTGAAGCGCGAATCACCGGCAGCCCCGCCAGCACCGCCGCCGCCGACACCTGAAGACGTGATCCTGCTGCGCGAAATCCGTGACAGCCTGAAGAGATAAGCGTTTGCTTACACCCCGCCGCAGCGGTTGCCAAGGCTGTGGTGGGGGCGGGGCGGTATGCCATGCCGCATACTAGGCAGCTGCCCTTCTGGGCGCTGCCGAACCCATGAAGCCGAACCCCGTTCACCGCCTGCCCGCGACGCTCGAAGCGGCCGTCCAGCGCCTGAAGCTGGCGGCCCGCGAAGCCACCGAGCGCACCATCGAAAGCCTGGGCCTGGCCGCGCTGGCGGCCACCCACGCTTTCCAGCGCGATGGGCTGCTGGGTGCACAGTTCGAACTCAATCGCAAGTCCGCGGTGTTCGTGCTGACCTTCAACGACGCTTTCGATGAGCGTGTCGTGCGCGAGCTGGGCCCGCGCATCGCGCGGGGCGCCACCGAACCCAGTCCACTGCCCGCCCCGGCCGAGGCCTCGGCCACCAACTGGGACGCGCTGAGTCTGGTCGAAGACCGTGAGGTCGAAGCCCAGATCTCGGCCGAACGGTTCGGCATGGAAATCGCCCACGCCTGCGAATGGGAACTGCGCGAACTCGACGCCTACGTGGCCACGGTGTTGGCCGACGCCGGGGGCGAACGCGAACGCAACCCGCTGCGCCCCGACATCGTGGGCCACGCGATGATCCGCGGCATCGAAGCGGTGTCAGACCGTGCCGACGTGCGCAAGGTGCTGTCGTCCGAACTCAGCCGCTCGCTCGGTTCGCTCTTGCGCGGCACCTACGGCGCCATCGTGTCCGACTTCCGCAATGCTGGCGTGCAACCGCTGGGCCTGAGCGTGCGCCAGCGCCTGAGCGGCGGGCGTGATGGCCGCGACGGTGGGCACGGCGAAAGCCTGCACGGCGACGAGGGCCCGGCTGTGAACCCCAACGACAGCCGCCATGGCGGGCGGCGTTTGGGGCACAGCGGCCATTCGGGTTTCGGGCCTTCGGTGCGCTCGCCTTACGGCTCGGGGCACGGCAGTGCCGCGGGCCGTCTGCACGGCAGCAGCACACACGGCGGCACACTGCTGGGGCAGGTCGACCCGGCGCTGATGTCGCTCATCCGCCGTCTGGCCTTCACCGAGCCTTACCGTGCCACGGACAGCAGCGCGGGCTACGCCGAGCTCGAGGACAACAGCTACAGTGGGCAGGCCGCGCCTTTCCAGAACCTGATCCACGCCCACCGCGAAGAACTGCGCCAGGCGTCCAACGGTTCACTCGATCACATGGTGATCGATGTCATCGGTTTCCTCTTCGACCAGATCCTGGCCGACCCCAAGGTGCCACCGCAGATGGCGCGGCTGATTGCGCGCCTGCAGTTACCGGTGCTGCGTGCGGCGCTTGGCGACACCAGCTTCTTTTCTTCCCGCCGCCACCCGGTGCGGCGTTTTGTCAACCGCATCGCTTCGCTGGGCGCGGCCTTCGAGGACTACAACGAAGAAGGCGCGCGCAACTTCCTGACCAAGGTGAAGGCGCTGATCCAGGAAGTGGTGGAAGGCGACTTCGACCAGATCGAGGTCTACGAAGCCAAGCTGGTGGCACTGGAAGCCTTTGTTGCCGAACAGGCCGCCAGCGAGGTGCAGGGCCAGGGCAGCGTGGCCGAACTGCTGAGCGAGAAGGAAGACGAACAGCGCCTGCGCCAGCTCTACGCTCAGCGTCTGGCCGGTGACCTGAAAGACGTGGCCGCGCCGGCCTTCGTGCGCGACTTCGTCAGCCGCGTCTGGAGCCAGGTGATGCTGCGCGCCACTGCGCAGGGCGGCCCGGAAGGTGCCAACAGCGTGCAGGCCCAGCGCCTGCGCCGCGCCGGCCGCGAACTGATGCTGAGCGTGCAACCCAAGGCCACCCCGGCGCACCGCAAGGTCTTCCTGGCCGAACTGCCCAAGCTGATGCTGGACCTGACCGAGGGCATGAACCTGATCGGCTGGCCCGACGCGCAGCGGCGCGCCTTTTTTGGCCAGCTGATGCCGGCCCATGCCGAAGCGCTGAAGAGCCCGGCCGCACGCCAGCTCGACCTGAACATGATGGCGCGCCAGGTCGAGGGTGCGCTCGAGCGACCGGCACCTTCGCGCGAAGAAGCCAAGGCCTCGGCTGGGCTGCCGGTGCTCAACGACGAAATCGTGGCACCCACGCTCAGCGCCGAAGAAGCGCAGCGTGTGGGCCTGGTGGACGAATCGGCGGTCAACTGGAACGGCCAGATCGACATCGATCTGAGCGCCGCCGATGCCGTGCCCGCCCATCCGCAACCCGCCGCACCGGGCCTGCCGGCCATCAGCGACGCGCCCGAAACCACGCATGGCCGTGAACTGGCCGAGCACGTGCAGATCGGCTTTGCCTACCAGATGCACCTGGACGACAGCTGGCAGAAGGTGCGCCTGTCGCACGTCAGCCCCGGCCGCAGCTTTTTCATCTTCACACACGGCTCCAAGCACAAAAAAACCGTGTCGCTGACCCAGCGCATGCTGGTGCGGCTGTGTGAGAGCGGGCGCCTGCGGGCGTTCGAGAATTCAACCTTGCTCGAACGTGCCACCGAACGGGCGCGGCGGCAGCTGGCGACGCTGGCGGCGCAGCCCGCGCGCGGATCGCGCGCCTGAGCGGAAGGACGCGCGGAACACGCGCTTGAGTGACAGGACGCGCGGAACGCGCGCTTGAGTGACAGGACGCGCGGAACGCGCGCCTAAGCGGCAGGGCTCGCGGACTCGGCAGCCACCAGCCGCCGGGCCATTTGCACCGCCGCCACCAGGCTGGACGGGTCGGCCAGGCCCTGGCCAGCAATGTCGAAAGCGGTGCCGTGGTCGGGGCTGGTGCGCACGAATGGCAGGCCCAGCGTGACGTTGACACCCTGCTCCACACCCAGATATTTCACCGGAATCAACCCGTGGTCGTGGGTCATGGCCACCACCAGGTCGAACTCGCCGCGGCGGGCGCGCATGAACACCGTGTCGGGCGCATAGGGGCCGCTGGCGTCCAGGCCCTCAGCACGGGCTGCTTGCACCGCCGGGCCGATGATGTTCAGTTCTTCGTCGCCAAAGAGGCCACCTTCACCGGCATGCGGGTTGAGCCCAGCCACCGCCATGCGCGGCCTGGACTGGCCCCACGCCGAGGCGGCCAGGTGGGCGATGCGCAGCGTCTGCAGCACGGCGTCGAAGGTCACGGCATCGATGGCGCGGCGCAGGGACATGTGGATGGTCACCAGCACGACCCGCAACTCTTCGTTGGCCAGCATCATGCGCACCGGTTGCAGCGTCGCGCCGGCAGCGCCGGATGTCGCCAGCGCCTGCAGCATTTCGGTGTGCCCTGGGTAAGGCAACCCTGCCGCCGCCAGCGCTTCCTTGTGGATGGGCGCCGTGACGATGGCCGCACCCTGCCCGGCCTGCAGCCAACGCACAGCGGCTTCGATGCAGCGTGCCGCCGCCGCGCCGTTGCGGCCGTCGATCAGGCCAGGGGGCAGGCCGTGCAGGCCGGCGGGCAGATCGTCGGGCTGCAGCACCGGCAGGCAGCCCGGGGGCACATCGGGCAGGTCGGCCGGCGTGTCGATGCGCGCGCTCAGGCGGCTGCCGGCGCGCCGCAGTACGTCGACGTCGCCGATCACCACGCAGCCCCGCAGCGCGCCCTGGTCAAAAGCCTTGACGATGATCTCGGGCCCGATGCCGGCGGCGTCGCCCATCGTCACCAGAACCGGCTGGCCGCCGGGCGCCGAAAGGCTCATGCGGGATTCTCGATGTCGATGTGCAGGTGCTCCAGCGCCAACTGCGCCGCCACGTGTGCGGCCACCGCCTGGGCACCAAACCGTTCGGTGGCGTGGTGGCCACAGGCCAGGAACGCCACACCGGTCTCGCGCGCCAGGTGAGCTTGCGGTTCGGAGATTTCGCCGGTGATGAACACATCTGCACCGGCCGCAATGGCGGGTTCGAAAAAACCCTGCGCGCCACCCGTGCACCAGGCCACGCGGCGCAGCGGCCTGCCGTCGCCCGGCACGACGGTGACGGTGCGCGCCAAGGCAGCCTGTGCGGCGGCGGCCAGGCTGTCCAGCGCGCCATGCCCGGCTGCCGGGCCGATGAAACCCAGGTCCTGATCACCAAAACGCGCGTCCGCCAACAGGCCCAGTCGCAAACCCAGCTGCGCGTTGTTGCCCAGCTCGGCGTGTGCATCCAGCGGCAGGTGGTAGGCGTACAGGTTGATGCCGGCGGTCATCAGCGCACGCACCCGGTCACCCAGCCAACCGGTCAGACGGCCGTCCTGGCCGCGCCAGAAAAGTCCGTGGTGCACCAGCAGCGTGTCGGCGCCAGCGTCGACCGCCGCGTTGATGAAGGCCAGGCTCGCGGTGACGCCGGAACACAGGCGTTTGACCTCGGGCCGGCCTTCGACCTGCAGACCGTTCGGCCCATAATCCTTGAACAGCTCTGGCCGCAGCAGTGCCTGCAGGCAGGAATCGAGCGTTTGTCGTTGAGCCATCGGCTCATTCTGCCCCCGCGGCCCACACCTTTTTTCGATGATGCGCAGAACCTGGCTCGTGTTTTCGCAAGCCGTCACCGTGGCCGTGGCGCTGCTGTTCGTGCTGATGACCTTCAAGCCCGAATGGCTGGGCGGCCGTCAGATGGTCGCCGGCCTGCCCATGCCCACGCTGGTGCAGGTGGCGCCGGCCGCTCGGCCTGCGTCGGGTGCCGATGCCAACAGCGCCGTTGTCGGTGCCTTGGGCTTTGCCGTGGCCGCGCGCCGCGCTTCACCGGCCGTGGTCAGCGTCACCGCCACCAAGATGGCGCGCCGCAACCCACACGCCGACGACCCCCGTTTCAGGTTTTTCTTCGGCGACCGGGCGCCTGGCCAGGGCCCCGCCCAGGTGGGCCTGGGCTCGGGCGTGATCGTGTCGCCCGAGGGTTACCTGCTGACCAACCACCACGTGGTGGAAGACGCCACCGACATCGAAGTGCAGTTGGCCGACGGCCGCAGCACGCGGGCCATCGTGGTCGGCAGCGACGCCGAGACCGACATTGCCGTGCTCAAGATCGAACTGCCCAACCTGCCTGCCGTGACGCTGGGCGACGTGCGGGCACTGCAGGTGGGCGACGTGGTGCTGGCCATCGGCAACCCCTTCAACGTCGGCCAGACCGTGACTGCCGGCATCGTCAGCGCGCTCGACCGCACGCAGGCCGGTGCATCGCAATTCCAGAACTTCATCCAGACCGACGCCGCCATCAACCCCGGCAATTCCGGCGGCGCGCTGGTCGACGTGGCCGGCAACCTGGTGGGCATCAACACCGCCATCTTCTCGCGCACTGGCGGCAGCCTTGGCATCGGCTTTGCGGTGCCGGTGGACACCGCACGACAGGTCATGGAAGCGCTGGTCACCGGCGGCAGCGTGAAACGCGGCTGGATCGGTGTCGAGCCGCGTGACCTGAGCGCCGAACTGGCCGAGAGCCTGGCGCTGCCGGTGAAAAGCGGCGTGCTGATCACCGGTGTGCTGCAGGACGGCCCGGCCGCCAAAGGCGGGCTGCGCCCGGGCGACGTGGTGGTGAAAGTGGGTGACCGCACGGTGCAGAACACCGGCGAGCTGTTTGCCGCCGTGGCCGCCTTGCAGCCCGACAGCAGCGCCATCATCGTGGCGCAGCGCGGTGCCGAGCAGGTGCAGGTGAAGGTGCAGGTGGGCGAACGCGCCAGGTCGCTGCAGCGCGGGCGTTAGGTCAAGCGCTCCACGATCAGCACCGCAAAAAAGCCGAGTGCAGCAATCACCGTCCACTTCACGATGACGATGCCACGCCGGCGCCAGACCACCTGGCCGGTGGCGATGTAGATCGCAAAGCTGAGCAGGCCACACAACAGCAGCAGGCCAAAAACCAGGCGGAAGGCCAGCATCATCGTGTGCGGTGGATCGGCTTGTGGTGTTTCACCAGGCCGGTGCCAGTTCGGCAAAACCCCGGGGTGCGTCGGCCTCGCGTTCGAAGGTCACGATGTCGTAGGCGGTTTCGTCGGCCAGCAGCTGCCGCAGCAACTTGTTGTTCAGCGCGTGGCCGCTTTTGTAGGCCACGTAACTGGCCAACAGGGGCTTGCCGGCGATGTGCAGGTCGCCAATGGCGTCCAGGATCTTGTGTTTGACGAACTCGTCGTCGTAGCGCAGGCCGTCGCTGTTGAGTACACGGTAGTCGTCGATGACGATCACGTTGTCCATGTTGCCGCCCAGGCCCAGGCCGCGCGCGCGCATCATCTCGACGTCTTTCGTGAAACCGAAGGTGCGGGCACGTGCGATGTCGCGTTTGTAGACGCCGGTGGAAAAGTCGAACTCGACACGCCGGCCGGTGGCATCGACCGCCGGGTGGTTGAACTCGATCTCGAAGCTGAGCTTGTAGCCGTGGAAGGGCTCCAGCCGCGCCCACTTCAGCGTGGCGCCTTCACCTTCGCGCACCTCGACGGTTTTCTTGACGCGGATGAAACGTTTGGGGGCTTCCTGCACCGCGATGCCCGCACTTTGCAGCAGGAAGACAAAGCTGGCCGCGCTGCCGTCCAGGATGGGCACTTCTTCGGCCGTGATGTCGACGTACAGGTTGTCCAGGCCCAAGCCGGCGCAGGCCGACATCAGGTGTTCGATGGTCTGCACCTTGGGCGCCTTCGGGTCGCCGCCGGGGCTGATGGTGCTGGCCATGCGCGTGTCGCTGACCACGTGCGCCGACACCGGAATGTCCACCGGCTGCGGCAGGTCGACCCGGCGGAAGACCACGCCGGTGTCGGGCGGCGCCGGCCGCAGCGTGAGTTCCACCTTGTGGCCGCTGTGCACCCCCACGCCCACGGCGCGGGTCAGGGTCTTGATCGTGCGTTGCCTGAGCATGCTGCGGATTGTCCCTGAAGCAGCGATGCAGCGCCGCCTTCGGGGCTCTTCAGCGCCAGCAGCCGCCGGTGCACCGGTTGCACGTGCAGGAAACCGTGCTGAAAGTTCTCGGGCACTTCGGTGCGCGCCGTGTGGTGCACCCAGTCGACGGCCTTGGCGAGCAGCCGCGATGACTGCTCGGGGTCGATGTCGGCCAGCAGCTGCACCGCGATGAGGTCCAGCTCGACACCCGGCATCTGGTCGACCACGTGGCCTTCATCGCGCAACTGCAGCGCCCGTTCGATGTGCGCTCGCGCACCCGGGGTGTCGCCGCTGGCGGCCAGCACCGGCGCCAGCCAGGCGCGGGCCGCGGCTTCGATGCCACGCATGCCGTGGCGCTGCGCCAGCGTCAGCGCCTGGCCCAGCAGGTCCACCGCCTGATCGGGTTCGGCCAGGCGGCCGCGCAGCAGCACCATGCGCACGGCGTGGTCGATGCGCTGCGTGCCGCTGGCCAGTTCCGCCGCGCGGGCCAGTGCCTGGGCCGCGGCTTCACCGTGCGAGACGGCGCCGGGTTCGGTCTGCCGCTCGTGCTGCTGCTGCAGATGCCAGCGCAGCTGCAGCAGGTTGGCGTTGAAACACACCGCCGGTTGTGCTGGCACGCGGCCGTCCAGCAGTGGCTGCAGTTCGGCCAGGCCACGCGCAGCCTGGCCCAGTTGCAGGTACAGCGCCGCGCGGCGCAAGTGCAAGGTGGCCTGGTCCAGCACACCGTGGCTCTCGGCCCTTGCCAGCGCGGCCATCGACTCGGCGTAGCGGCCCAGCAGCAGCGCCGAAATCGACAGGTTCAGGTCCAGGTAGATGTTGCGCGTGCCGGCCAGGCGGTGGCGGCGCACGATGTCCAGTTCCTGCAAGCCGGCTTCATGACCGTCGGCAAAACGGCCCATCAGGCTCCAGCACACCTGCAGGTGGTTCAGCGCCATGGCCTGGTCACGCGGGCGCTCCAGCGCGGCGGCCTGCTGTGCCACGGCCTGCCAGGCGGCCAGTGCGGCTTCGAAACTTTCGCTGGCCAGCAGCACCCAGCCTTCCATGCAGGCCAGCTGCAGTTGCTGCACGGCGTCACCGTGTGCCTGCACCCAGGGTCGGATGGGCGCCATCAGCGCTTCGCTGGCCACCAGGTCGCGTTTGTGGCTGAGCACTTGCACCAGACCGTAGCGGATGCGGAACTCCAGCGCTGGCTGCGCCGTGTGAATGGCCAGCTCCAGCGCCTGCCGGCCCAGCACCTGGGCGGCTTCGTCTTCCAGTTTGAAGTGGCGCACGGCGGCCACCGAGCACAAGGCGCGGGCGCGTTGTGCGTCCGGCAGCGGCATGGTCTGCAGGCGCTGCAGCAGCGTTTCCATGCGTTCACCGAGTTCGACGTCGAAGAGCGCATCGACCGCGGCTTCCAGCGCGTCGAGTTCGCCCGCCGCGTCGCCGTGGGCGCGGCAGATGGCGGCGGCAGCTTCGCAGTACTGCGCGGCGTCACGCAGCTGGATGCGTGCACTGGCGTGTGCCGCAGCGCGCATCAGCCAGGGCACGGCGTCGCGGTCGCGGCCGGCGTCGCGCAGGTGGGCGGCGATGCGCGCGGCTTCACCCTCGTGCGCCACCAGCCACTGCGCCACCGCGTCGTGCAGCGTCGCAGCCAGCACTTGCGGCATGGTCTCGAGCGTGCCTTCGCTGACCAGGTCGTGGGCAAAGGCATTGCCACGCAGCACACCGGCCGCTTCGAGTTCGGCCCAGGGGTCGGCCAGGTCCAGCACACCCTGCACCAGCACGTGGGCGGCCAGCGCCGGTGTCAGGTCGGGCCCGGCCACCGCAGCCAGCCGCGCCAGCTTCAGCGCCGCCGGGCTCAGCTGGCGCAGGCGCTGGTGGATCAGCCGGCCCACCGTGCGGGGCAGCGGCAGCTTGCCGCTGGCGAAGTCCTGCGCGGTGCTGTTGCCACTGCTGTTGCCACTGCTGGTGCCACCGCCGACCTGGGCCAGGATCAGCGCCTTCACGGTTTCCAGCACGAACTGCGGATTGCCACCGGTGTGTCGCGCCAGGGCCGGCGCCAGGGCGGCGCCGCTCAGGCCGTCCACCGCCAAGGAATCGACGAGATCGCCGATGTCCGTTTCGTCCAGGCTCTGCAGCTGGACCTCGGCCACGTGCAGCGCCATGCCGGCTCCGGCGCGCCAGGCCTGCAGCGCCCGGGGCACCTCGGCCGGGCGCAGCGCCATCACGCAGCGGCGGGCGGTGGGCTCGGCCGAGCAGCGCAGCAGCAGCTCGATGCTGGCGTTGTCGGCAAAGTGCAGGTCGTCGATGAACAGCACACCGCTGCCCTGCAGCACCGAAGCCACCGCGTTCTCGAGCAAACCCGCCTGCAGCGCACCCGACGGCGTGGGGCCAAAGGCCGGCAGCACCCAGGCCAGCGCGGCACGGTGTGCCGCCGGCAGGTTCTGCGGCTGCGGCACCAGCACTTGCAGCACACGTGCCAGCAGCGCAAAGGGCCGCGCTGCGTCACCGGGGCGGGCACCGGCACGCGCCACGGCGGGTGCTCTGTCGGCTGTGGCAGGGCATGGATCAGCGGCCATCAAGGTGGCCGCGCACTCTTCCATCAGCCGCGTCTTGCCCAGGCCCGCTTCGGCCAGCAGCAACACATGCTGGCCTTGCGCCAGCGGAGCCAGCAGCTGTTCGACGGCCAAGCCGCGGGCGATCAGCCGCGGCGGCCGCAACAGCCCTGGCGGCAGACTGCGCAAGGGGGCCGGAGGTGCTGCGGTGGTCACCGACTCGATCATCGCCAGCAGTGACATCGTCTGCGCGTCGGGCCGTGCGCCCACCTCGTGTTTGAGCACCCGTTCACATTCGTCGAAAGCCAGCAGCGCAGCGGCGCGGTCGCCGCGCAGGTAGTGCAGGCGCATGACACGGCGGTGCGCCACCTCGCTGTTGGGCTCCTGGGCCAGCAGCTGCTGTGCGCAGATCATCGCCGCGTCGTAGTCGCGGGCCTGTTCCGCCGCGTCGGCCTGCGCGGCCCAGCGGCCGGCCTGGCGCTGGCTGCGCGCCAGGCGCTGCGCCTGCAGCCACTGCACGAAGTTTTCGCTGTGGTCGTGGGCGCTGTCACCCAGCACGGTCAAGGTGTCGGCCAGGTCGTGTTGCACGCCGGCGGCCAAGGCCAGTGTGGTGGCGCCGCTGGCAATGTCGAAACCGAACTGTTTGCGCAACTGGAACAGGCGCTGGCGCAGCGCGTTGCGCGCCGCTTCGGTGTCGCTGTCGGGCCACAGCAAAGTGGCCAGGCGGGCGCGGGGTGTCGGGCCTTCGATGGCCAGCCAGGCCAGCAACGCAGCGTCGCGCGGGCCCAGTTCGCGCGCGGGCTGGCCCGGTGGCTGGCACGTGGCGGGCGACGTGGCCAGGGCCAGCCGGGTGCCGGCGGCGGGGTCGGCTGGCGCTTCGCGGCTCATGCGCAGATTCTGCGGCATGGCCGGCAACGCAGGTCTCGGCCCCCGCGCGCCGGCACGGCGTGAACGGCAAGCCACAGTCCGGCCGCCGACGATTGCGGGCCCGGCGCGAAAACCACACACTGCGCGGCGCATCGCAGGGCACCTGCGCTGCCTTCATTCCCCCGCGCATGCCAGAGCCCTTCACGCATCCATCACCGAGCCCTGAATCCGCCGCTGCCGCTGCACCGCAGACGGGCGAAAACACGCTGGCCACGGACTGGACCCGCACCGTGGTGGCCTTCGTCGACGTGGTCGAGTCGGTGCGGCTGATGCAGGTCGACGAAGCCGGCACCATCCGGCGCTGGCGGCGTTTTGTGGCCGAAGTGGTCGAACACATCCTGCCGGCCACCGGCGGTCGTCTGGTCAAGAGCCTGGGCGACGGCATGCTGCTCGAGTTTGGCAGCGTCCCGCAGGCCGTGGCCGCAGCGCATGCCATGCACCGGCGCATCCGGGCCAGCGACCTGCCTGACAGCCCTGACACGGCACTGTGGCTGCGGGTGGGCGTGCACGTCACGCAGGTCGTCCGCGACAGCCTGGACCTTTTTGGCGCCGGCGTGAACCTGGGCGCGCGCATCGCGGCGGCGGCCCAACCCGGGGCGGTGCTGGTGTCGGCCGAGGCCCGGGCCCAGCTGCTGCCGGGGCTGGACGGTGAGATCGAAGACGCGGGCGAGTGTTACCTCAAACACATCGACGGCACACACCGGCTGTTCCGAGTCAGCCCGCCAGGACCAGCCACCGTCTGGCGCCCCACGGGTGCCCGCACCAGCCTGCGACCGACGATCGGCGTGGCGCCCATGCAGGTGAATGCTGGCGACACGCTGCCACCCGCGCTGGCGGCTGCGCTGTCCGACGACCTGGTGGCCGCGCTGGCCAAGGTGCCGCACTTGCTGGTGGTGTCGCGCCTGTCCACGGCGGCGCTGATCGGGCGCCAGCTGGAAGCCACCGACCTGGCCCAGCTGCTGGGCGTGCAGTACCTGGTGCGCTGCCATTTGCGTGTGGCCGGCGTCTGGCTCGACCTGCGCGCCGAGATCTTCGAGGCCAGCAGCAGCCAGGTGGTGTGGCAAGGCGGCCACCGTGCCGCCGTGGGCACGCTGCTGGGCCCTGACGACCCGCTGCCAGCCAGCCTGACACGCGACATCAGCGAAGCGCTGCTGAAGCGCCAGATCGACCTGGCGCACCAGGCCGCGCTGCCCACGTTGGCCGGCTACACGCTGCTGCTGTCGGCCATTTCCCATCTGCACAGCCTGGGTCGGCAGGACATGGCGCGGTCGCGCCACATGCTGGAACACCTGGTCGACCGGCACCCGCGTGCGCCCGAGGCCCGAGTCTGGCTGGCGAAGTGGCACTTCATGCAGATTGCGCAGGTCAGCAGCACTGACGGCGGCGAGACCGCGCACCAAACGCAGACGCTGCTGGACCAGGTGCTGGACGAAGAGCCCGGCCACGCCCTGGCATTGGCCTTGAGCGGCCACATGGCGGCCTATGTCCATGCCGACCTGCCGTTGGCTGAGCGTCGGCTCACCCAGGCGGTGGAAGCGGGGCCCAACGAATCGCTGGCCGCTCTTTTCCTGGCGCAGGTCTACGTCAATACCGGGCGCCCCGAAGCTGCGGTGCAGTCGGTGGAACAAGCCACGGCGCTGTCGCCCCTGGACCCGCTGGGGTACTACTACGACCTTTTTGCCGCCAGCGCCTATTCGGCGGCCGGCCACCACGCCCAGGCGCTGGCGCTGACCCAACGCTCGCTGCGGCAGAACACGCTGCACCTGTCCAGCTGGGTGCAGCTGATCATCGAACAGGTGCTCGTCGGCCAGTTGGTGGATGCCAAGGCCAGCGCCGCGCGCTACCTTGTGATGCGCCCCACCGCTTCGGTGCGCCGCTACCTGGAACACCACGCCGCCCGTGAACTGCCGCTGGCACGGCGCAACGCCGACGCGCTGCTGCAGGCGGGGCTGCCGTGGTAGCCCGGCAGCTTAGGGCGATCGGCAAGCGGCAAACAGACACTTCAAGAGGAAAACCTGCATGCAGATCATGTCCACGGACCAACCGCCGCGCGTTCCGCTGGTCGTTTCGCTGGCCCCGACCAGCACGGACCAGCCACCCCACCCGCAGTCGCAACAACAGCTCCAGGCCCTGAGCACCGGCGATGCCCTGGGCACGCTGGACTTCTGGCGCATCCGTCTGCTGATGGACCAAGGTTCGATTCCGTCGGTGCGTGTCGGGGCACGCACACCAGTGGTCCTGACCACCGAGCAAGAGCAACAGTACGCACTGCTGAGCAAAAAGAGCCCTGGTGTGATGCTGATGCTGGCCACCGCCGACTTCTGGGCTGCCACACAAGTCAGCGGTTCGGCCTGGTCCGACATCGACGGCATTGCCAGCTCCAGTTTGAGACTGGTGCCGCTTTCGGGTCCGCCGACCCACTGGGTGCACACCTTGCCGGCGGTAAGCAAGGCGGCCTATCTGCGTTCGGTCACGGCGGTGGCCGCGACCATGGGCCGTGCGCCCGGTGACATCCTGCACCAGGTCAAGGCACAGGCTGGCCTGCCCCACCTCTTCCTGCCCATCGCCCTGGGCATGGCCGACGAAGGCGCCACGGAACCTGGCCTTGCTCGTCCGCTCACCTGCGCCGTGGTCGACCTGGTGCATGCGGTGGTCAGCGTGGCCGTGCACCGGCTCAAGCACCTGCTGCTGGTGCCCAGGCCCGACGACAACGTTGCCTTCCCTGGCAACGGGGTGACCCCGCTGATCCCCGTGCCCGGCTACACCGCCTACCCCAGCGGTCACTCGGCGCTGATGTCTGCGATGGCCACCGTGTTGTCCAGCGTGGTCGGCGCCAACGGCGCACAAGCCGCTGAACTGCAGGCCCTGGCGTCGACGATTGCCATCAACCGTGAACGCGCAGGCTTGCACCCCGCGCTGGACACCGAAGCCGGCGATCACCTGGGCCGGGCCCTTGGCGGCTGGATGATCGACGCGGTGCAACACCCGGCTTTCGGCCCCTGGTCGGCTTTGTACGCGATGGCAAGCCATGAATGGTCCTGAAGGCGTGAACAGCCCAACACCCGGGAGTCCGACATGCATGTTCTGGATGTGATGCGCAGCACGTTGCTCGGCGCCGCTTGCCTGGTCCTGGCGGGGTGTGCCATTGCCGTGGTCGAGTCGACACCCGCCACCACCGCTGCCGGCCAGACCGGCTTGCTGTATGCACTGCCCAAGGCGCAGGTGCAGTTGGTGGCTCAACGCAAGCGTGTTGACGCTGCCGAGATTGCCGCCGCGCAGAAAGAGGCCGCCGATCAGAAGGCGGCCGTTGCCACGGCCAAGACATTGGTGACGGCGGCCAAGGCGGCGCTGAAAGACGCTGACGAAACCCTGGCTGCCGCACTGGCCGACGCTGCGTCGTCGGCCGATGCCCGCGCCAAGCTGCAGCAGCAGGCGGGCATCGCCAAGGCCGTGTTGACGGTCATGGAGGCTCGGCACAAGGCGGCCGAGGCGCGGGCCGCTGCGGCGGTGCTCGCCGCAACCGGCGACGCGGTGGAACTCGGCCTGTGCCGCGAGACCGCGTCCTTGACCGTGCTGCCGCACGCGCCCGACCCGGCGGCCCGTTTCCTGGCCAGCCACGCTTCCAGCGCCTGGCGCGACGACCAGCTGACCTTGTCCGTGACGCCCGCGGGCCTGCTGAACACCGCCACGGCCGTGTCGACCGACCAGACCGGCTCAACCATCCTCAGCCTGGTGCAGGCGTTTGCCGGCCTGCGTGCTGGTGGCTCGGGCCTGAGCATCATGAAAGGCAAGTCCACCGACGAGCCTTCGACAAAGCCCGAGACCTGCGTGGAATACAAGACGAGCCGTGTCCTCGACCCGACACAGAAGCAGGAACTGAAGGACACGGCCGAGCAGCTGCAGAAGGTGGGCAGCCAGGTCGGCCTGTGCGTGGACGGCCTGGGCAGTGGGACGGCTGCGACGATGAAGGACAAGGTGACAGGCTTCGCCTACCGGGCCAGCCGCCCGATCCGCCTGACCGTGACCGGGCGGCCTCAGAACAATCCTGCTCAATGCGAACATGCGCCGAACACCGAAGCCGCCAGCCTGGTGGCCCACCTGCCCGACGCCAGCACGCTGTTTGTCACGCCGGTCACCGCGGCGGCATTCACCAAGGTGAGCAACAAACACACCTTCAAGGACGGCATGCTGGTCGAGGTGTCGCTGGACAAGCCCAGTGTGGTGGCGGCCGTGGCCAGTTTGCCGGTCGAGATCCTGAAGGCGCTGGTGTCGATCCCGGCGTCGATCATCAAGTTGCGTGTGGACTACGAGTCGCAATCGGAAGCACTGGCCACCACGCAGGCCAACGTGCTGAAGGCGCAGGTCGACCTGCTGAACGCCCAGAAGGCGCTGGAAGACCGCCTGACGCAGGACGCAGCCGGCCCCTGACGAGGCGGGCCGTGGCACGGACACAATCGGTGCATGAACACCCCGGCGCCGACCCGACACGATGTGCTGATCCTGGGCGCCGGCATGTCGGGCCTGGCCATGGCCATGGCGCTGCAGCGTGCGGGCCGTCACGACTTCCTGATCGTCGACAAGAGCGCCGGCCTGGGTGGCACCTGGTGGGACAACCGCTACCCCGGCGCCTGTGTGGACGTGCCGGCGCCGCTGTACAGCTTCAGCTGTGCGCCGCACCCGGGCTGGCAGCGGCGGTTTGCGGCCGCGCCCGAGATCCTGGCCTATATGCAGGGTCTGGCCAGCCGGCACGGCCTGGCCCGCCACCTGCGGCTGGGCACCGCCGTGCGCGCCGCCAACTTCGACGAAAACCGGGGCCGCTGGCTCATCACGCTGGACAGCGATGAGGTCATCGATGCCCGCTTCTTCGTCTGCAGCACCGGGCCGCTGTCGGTGCCGCGCTGGCCGGCCATCGAGGGTCTGGACAGTTTTGCCGGCCCGCGCCTGCACAGCGCCCGGTGGGACAACACGGTGGACATGGCGGGCCGCCGGGTGGGTGTCATCGGCACTGGCTCCACCGCCTCGCAGCTGGTGCCTGAGCTGGCGAAACAGGCCGCCCGGCTGACGGTCTTCCAGCGCACCCCGAACTGGGTTCTGCCGCGCTTCGACCGCGCCTATGGTGCGCTGGACCGGCTGCTGTTCCACGTCCCGGGCTGGAACCGCGTGGTGCGGGCGTTCTGGGCCGCCACGTCGGAGTCCTTCCGCCGTGGTTTCGAGCCCGGCAGCCAAGCCCAGGGCCGGCTGACGGCGCTGGCACGCGGCCACATGAGACGCCAGCTGCGGGGTGACGAGGCACTGCGCCAGCAGCTGCAACCCACCTACCCCATCGGCTGCAAGCGCATCGTCTTTTCCAACGACTACCTACGGGCCTTCACGCAGCCGCAGGTGCAGCTGGAAACGAAGGCCATCACCCGCATCACGGCCACCGGCGTGCAACTGGCCGATGGCAGCGAACACCCGCTGGACGTGCTGGTGTGTGCCACCGGCTTCGACGTGCAGCACTCGGTGTCGGTGCCCATCACAGGCCGCGGCGGTGCATTGCTGCAAGCGCAGTGGGCCGATGGCGCGATGGCCCACCTGGGCACCACGGTGGCGGGTTTCCCCAACCTCTTCCTGATGCTGGGGCCCAACACCGCCACCGGGCACACCAGCACCTTGCTGTTCATCGAACCGCAACTGCGCTTTGCGCTGCGTGCGATGCAGTTGCTGGACAAGCGCGGCAGCCGCTGGCTGGACGTGCGCGCCGACACGATGCAGGCCTTCAACGACGAACTGCAGCAGCGGCTGCAGGGGTCGGTGTGGATGCAGTGCCGAAGCTGGTACCGCGCCGACAACGGCCGCAACGTGGCCATCTGGCCCGGCTATACGCCGGAGTACCGCCGGCGGCTGGCGCAAGTCGACTTCGAGCGCGAGTTTGTCTTCGGCTGAGGCGGCGACAGACCGCCCTGGCCCCGTGCGAACATCCGGTTTTTGCCGACCTTCGCACGAGAAACACCATGCCCACCATCCACGTCGAAATGTTCGCCGGCCGCACGCTGGAGCAGAAACGCGCCCTGGCCCAGGCCCTGACCGACGCCACCGTGCAGACCCTGGGCGGCTCGCCCGACGCGGTGGACATCATCTTCACCGACGTGCAGCGCCACGACTGGGCCACCGCCGGGCAGCTGTGGAGCGACAAGGCCGCACCCGCACCTGCCGCAACACCCAAGCCATGACCCGCACGCTGCTCGTCCGCCACGCCCACGTGCTGGTCACGATGGACGAGCAGCGGCGCGAGATCAACGACGGCGCGGTGTTCATCCGCGGCGCGGTGATCGAAGCCGTGGGCACCACGGCCGAGCTGCCGGCCAGCGCCGATGAGGTGATCGACGCCCACGACCAGGTCGTGATGCCGGGCCTCGTGAACACCCACCACCACCTGTACCAGACCCTGACCCGTGCCGTGCGCCCGGCGCAGGACTGCGAACTGTTCGGCTGGCTGCAGACCCTGTACCCCATCTGGGCCCGCATCACACCCGAGATGCTGCACGTGTCCACCCAGTTGAGCCTGGCCGAGTTGATGCTGTCGGGTTGCACCACCAGCAGCGACCACCTCTACCTCTTCCCCCCGGGCTGCCGGCTCGACGACACCTTGCACGCTGCGGCAGAAGTGGGCATGCGCTTCCATGCGGCACGGGGGTCGATGAGTGTGGGTGTCAGCCAGGGCGGTTTGCCGCCCGACGAACTGGTGGAAGACGAGACAAGCATCCTGCGCGACACCCAGCGGCTGATCGAAACCTTCCACGACCCGGCGCGCCATGCGCTGCAGCGCATCGTGGTGGCGCCGTGTTCACCTTTCAGCGTGAGCCGCGAGCTGATGCGCGACACCGCACTGCTGGCCCGTGAGCACGGTGTGCACCTGCACACACACCTGGCGGAAAACGACAGCGACATCCGCTACACGCGCGAGAAGTTCGGCTGCACACCCGCTGAATACGCCGAACAGCTGGGCTGGCTGGGCCCCGATGTCTGGCACGCCCACTGCGTGAAGCTCGACGCGGCCGGCATCCGGCAGTTTGCCGCCACCGGCACCGGCGTGGCGCACTGCCCGGGCAGCAATATGCGGCTGGGTTCGGGCATCGCGCCGATCCGCGCCATGCGCGATGCCGGTGTGCCGGTGAGCCTGGCCGTCGACGGGTCGGCCAGCAACGACAGCGGCCACCTGCTGGCCGAAGCGCGGCTGGCCTTTTTGCTGCAGCGCGTGGCCGGCGGCGCCACCGCCATGTCGGCGCGCGAGATGCTGGAGATCGGCACGCTGGGCGGCGCGCGGGTGCTGGGGCGCGACGACACCGGCGCGCTGGCGCCGGGCATGGCCGCCGACCTGATTGCCGTGCCGCTGAACGAAGTGGGCATGGCCGGCGCCGGCAACGACCCGGTGGCTGCGCTGCTGTTCTGCCAGGTGCCCCGGGTGGCGCTGAATGTCGTCCACGGCCAGGTGCGCGTGCGCAACGGTGAGTTCGTTCAACTCGACCTGCCGGCCCTGGTGCGGCGCCACCGTGCGCTGTCGGAAAAGCTGCTGGCGGGCGCCTGAAGTTGGGGCTCGGGTGACTTGCCTTTTGCGAGCGCGGCGCGAGCACTTCGCGGGCATGGACGACGACCTGTTCAAACCCATCGGCCTGAGCGCACCGCAAGCCGCGCTGGCACGGCTGGCCGTGCCACCCGGTAGGGCCTGAAAACCTGAGAACCTTTCGCTCATGACCGCACCCAACGGCAGGGAAACGCCTGCCGGGCCGCTGCGGCCCTTGGCCCCAGAATGAAGCACCCGGCCCGCCGCGGCGGCTGACAGCGACAACAAGGAGACCCATGAACGGCCAGATGATGCAGCAGCCCCTGCTGATTTCCTCCCTCATCGTGCACGCCGAAAGGCACCACGCCGACCGTGAAGTCGTGTCGCGGCGGGTCGAAGGCGACATCCACCGCACCACCTACCAACAGGTCGCGGCCCGCTCGCGCCAGGTGGCGCAGGCGCTGGGCACACTGGGCGTGAAGCCAGGTGACCGCGTGGCCACGCTGGCCTGGAACGGCTACCGCCACATGGAGCTGTACTTCGGCGTCAGCGGCTCGGGTGCGGTGCTGCACACCGTGAACCCGCGGCTGCACCCGGACCAGATCGTCTACATCGCCGACCACGCCGAAGACCAGGTGCTGTTTTTCGACATGAGCTTCCTGCCGCTGATCCAGGCCGTGGCCGGGCGCACGAAGACGGTTCGCCACTGGGTGGCCATGACCGACCGGGCCCACATGCCGGCGGCCGACGTGGCCGCGAAGATCCCGAACCTGCTGTGTTACGAAGACCTGATCGGTGCGCAGGACGGCCGCTACACCTGGCCCAGCTTCGACGAAAACACCGCCAGCAGCCTGTGTTACACAAGCGGCACCACCGGCAACCCCAAGGGTGTGCTGTACAGCCACCGCAGCACCGTGCTGCACACGATGGCCGCCGCGCTGCCCGACTGCCTGGGCTGCGGTGCCGCCGACGCCATCCTGCCCGTGGTGCCGATGTTCCACGTCAACAGCTGGGGCATCGTCTACCTGGCGCCGATGACCGGCGCCAAGCTGGTGCTGCCCGGGCCGGGCCTGGACGGCAAGAGCCTGTACGAGCTGTTCGAAAACGAAGGTGTGACCATCAGCGCCGGCGTGCCCACCGTGTGGCAGGGCCTGCTGAGCCACGTCGATGCCAACGGCCTGAAGTTCAGCACCATGCGCAAGAGCGCCATCGGTGGCAGCGCCTGCCCGCCGGCGATGATCAAGAAGTTCAAGGACGACTACGGCGTGCACGTCATCCACGCCTGGGGCATGACCGAGATGAGCCCCATCGGCACGGCCGCCGCCTTCAAGGCCCAGCACATCGGGCACTCACCCGAGCAGAAGCTGGCGGTGATGTCGACACAAGGCCGCGCCATCTACGGCGTGGACATGAAGATCGTCGACCCCGACGGCGCCGAACTGCCCTGGGATGGCCAGGCCACCGGCGACCTGCTGGTGCGCGGGCCCTGGATCATCAGCAGCTACTTCAGGAACGAAGGTGGCAACCCGCTGGTGCAGGACGCTCAGGGCCACGGCTGGTTTCCCACCGGCGACGTGGCCAAGGTCACGCCCGAGGGTTACATGGTCATCACCGACCGCAGCAAGGACGTCATCAAGTCCGGCGGTGAGTGGATCGGCAGCATCGACCTGGAAAACATCGCCATGGCCCACCCGGCCGTGGCGATGGCGGCGTGCATTGCCGCTCACCACCCGAAGTGGGACGAGAGGCCGCTGCTGGTGGTGGTGAAAAAGCCGGGCGCCGAGGTGACACGCGAAGAGCTGATCAGCTTCTACGACGGCAAGATTGCCAAGTGGTGGACACCCGACGACGTGGTCTTTGTCGACGCCATTCCGCTGGGCGCCACCGGCAAGATGCAGAAGATCAAGTTGCGCGAGCAGTTCAAGACCCACGTTCTGCCAACGACTTGAAGGCCATGCGCCAGACCCTGAGGCGCGTGCTCTGCGCTGCGCTGATGGCCGCGTGCTGCGCAGCCACCGCGCAGGACGAGGTGCCCTTCATCACCACACCCGACAAGGTCACGCTGGCGATGCTGGAACTGGCCGGCGTGAGCGCAGCCGACCGGCTGGTGGACCTGGGCTCGGGTGACGGCCGCATCGTCATCACCGCCGCACGGCGTTTCGGCGCCAGTGGCCTGGGTGTGGAGATCGTGCCCGACCTGGTGGCGCAGAGCCTGGCCAACGCCAAGAAGGCCGGCGTGGCCGACCGCGCGCAGTTCCGCGTGCAGGACCTCTTCACGCTGGACCTGGCGGCTTTCAGCGTCGTCACCATGTACCTGCTGCCCGAGGTGAACCTGCAGTTGCGGCCGCGCATCCTGGCCTTGCCGGCCGGCACACGCATCGTCAGCCACGACTGGGACATGGGCGACTGGGCACCCGACCGCACCGTGACGCTGGACGTGCCCGACAAGGCCATCGGCCGCGACAAAAAGAGCCGCGTTCACCTGTGGCACGTGCCGGCGCGGGTGGAAGGGCTGTGGTGCGCAGCGGGTGGTTCGCTGCACATCAGCCAGCGCTTCCAGCAGTTTTCGGCCTCGCTGTTGACGCCGGGCCAGGCGGTACCGGTGCTGGTCATCGACGGTCGCATCGACAGCACGCGGCTGCACAGCCACGACCCGGCGCACACCGGCCGCCCGGCCGTTGAATTGAAGCTGGACGCCGGCCAGCTGCAGGTGCTGCGCCTGCCGCCCACGGCGCTGCGTTTTGAAGCGGCGCGTTTTGTGCCGGCCGTGGCGGGGCGCTGCTTCGGCTGAAGCTTTCAGCTCGCGGGTGCTTCGACCGGATCGGTCTGCAGCAGCCTTTGCAATGCCTGCTCGCGCACACCGAAAAAGCGCTTCAGCTCGTCCACTTGCACCCGCGCAGCATCGGCCGCGGCCGGGCGCGGTGCACTGCGTTTCACCGCCAGGATCATCTTGTTCTTGCGCGTGTGCTCCAGCGTCACGAACTCGAAGACCTGGGTGTCGTAACCCTGCGCTTCGAGCAGCAGCGCGCGCAGGCTGTCGGTCAGCATCTCGGCCTGCTGCTCGGCGTGGATGCCGTGCTGGAAAACGCTGCGCAGCGGGTGCGGGCTCAGCAGCTGCGGGCGCAGCTGTTTGTGGCAGCAGGGTGAACACAGGATGATCTCGGCACCGGCCTTCAGCCCCAGGTGGATGGCGTGGTCGGTGGCGGTGTCGCAGGCGTGCAGCGCGATCATCACGTTCATCGGGCCTGCCGTCCATTCGCGCACGTCGCCCTGCACCACGTGCATGCCCTGCAGCCCCAGTTCGGCCACCGTCTGCTGGCCTTGTTGCACCAGGTCGGGCCGCAGTTCCACGCCCACCACCTCGGCCTGCAGGCCCTGGGTGTGGCGCAGCCAGTCGTGCACGGCGAAGGTGAGATAGGCCTTGCCGGCGCCGAAGTCGACCACACGCAGTTGCTGCGAATGGGCCAGCGGTGACGAAGCCAGCGCGTGTGCCAACACTTCGACGAACTTGTTGATCTGCTTCCACTTGCGCGCCATCGCCGGCACCAGCTGGTGCTGCGGTGTGGTGATGCCCAGCGCGCTGAGGAAGGGGCGATCGATGTCGATCCAGCGCTGTTTCTGGCGGTCGTGGGCCAGCGGTGCGGCGGGTGAGGCCGGGTCCGGCGCATCGGCCTTGACCACCGCATGCACGCTCAGGTGCGGCTTGCCTCTTTTGCTCAACGACAACTGCGTTTCTTCCTGTGGCGTAAAGAGGTGGGCGTTGCGGAAGCTGCCGCCGATCAATTCATCCACCAGCGCCAGGCCCTGCGGCACCGGCAGGTTCTTGGTGGTGTCGCGTGTGCTGTGGCTGTAGACAAAACTCAGCTGCGCCTGGCCCCGTAGCTGCAGCGGGCGCACCACGACCCGTTGCAGGCCGGCTTCGGCACCGTGCGGTTTGGCCAGCACCAGCCGCAGCCAACGGCCTTGCGCCAGGCTGTCCTGCAGCAAGGCACGGAAACGCTGCAGCGTGGGGTCGGCGGGGGCTTCGGGGGCTTCGGGCGGGGCGGGTGTGTTCACGCCGCCGATTGTCCGCTGCGCCGGCACGCAGCCATCAGAGGCTGGCCCACCAGGCCGGCCCGAACCGTGGCGCCAGGAAGTCGCACAGGCTGCGCACCTTCGACGGCAGCAGCTTGGGGCTGGGGAATACTGCGTGCACCTCTTGCACCGGTAGCGCCCACTTTTCCAGCAGCGGCAGCAGCGCGCCGCTGTGCAGCGAGCCGTGTGCCACGTAACGCGGCAACACCGCCACACCCAGGCCGTCACGCGCCGCCGCCAGCAGCGCCGACAGGTTGTTGCTGCGCAGCGGGCCGCGCACGGCCACGGCTTCGACCTGGCCGTCACCGCCGCTGAAGTGCCAGCGCTCGTCACCTTGCACGGTGCTGTAGATCAGCGCGGCGTGTTGCGCCAGGTCGGCGGGCTTGCGCAGTTTCGGCTGCGCCGCCAGGTAGGCCGGGCTGGCCACCAGCACCCAGGGGTTGGTGCCCAGGTAGCGCGCGCCCAACTGCGAATCGGCCAGGCGGCCCATGCGCAAGGCCACGTCCACGCCCTGCTCAACCAGGTTGACGTAGCGGTCCTCGAAGCTCAGCTCGACCTGCAGTTCGGGGTGCTGGCGCATGAACTGCAGCATCAGCGGTGTCAGCACCCGGCGGCCAAAGGCCACGCTGGTGCTCACGCGAAGGGTGCCGCCCAGGCGGTCCTGCATCAGCAGCGCCAGGTTGTCGGCTTCGTCCAGCTGCCGGGCGATGGCCTTGCAGCGGTCGTAGTAGGCGGCGCCCACTTCGGTGGGTGTGACACCGCGTGTGCTGCGGTGAAGCAGCCGCGCGCCCAGGCGCTTTTCCAGCGCCGCCACGTGTTTGGTGGCGGTGGGCTGCGTGATGCCCATGCTCACGCTGGCCTTGCTGAAGCTGCCGGTTTCGACGACGCGGATGTACAGGCGGATGCCGGTGACGGAGTCCATGGATCTCGCTTCAGTTTTCGCTGCCACCGCGCCAGCGCGCCACCTCGGGTGCGCTGACGGGCGCGGCCTGCGCGCCCCAGCTGCGGCGCAGGAAGGTGGCCACCGCGCCGATCTGGTCTTCAGTCAGCACGTGTGCAAACGGTGGCATGCCGAAAGGCCGCGGGTGACCCTGCGTGACGGCGCCAAAACCGCCCAGCGCGATGGCGCGCACCAGGTTGGCCGGTGGGTCCTGCGTGACGAGCCGGTTGCCGGCCAGCGGCGGGGCGGCACGGGTGCCATTGGGCAGCACGCCGCCCGCGCCCTGCTCGCCATGGCACGAGGCGCAGTGCTCGCGGTACAGCGCGGCGCCGGCATCCACGCGCAGGGCGGTCAGCTCAGGGTCGCGCAGGCGCGCCGGTGCGGGGTCCGGCAGCACGGGGATGGACTTCAGGTACTCGGCCATCGCCTGCAGGTCCTCGGCCGGCAGGTGCTGCGTGCTTTGCATCACCACCTCGGCCATCGGGCCGATGGCCTGGCCGCGCGGTGCGCGGCCGTCTCGCAGCAGCGCCACGATCTCGTCCAGCGGCCAGTCGGCCACACTGGCTTCGCCGGCGCGTGTGAAGGCCGGTGCGTACCAGTTACGGGTGGGCACCAGGCCACCGCCAAAACCGGCGTCAGCGGTGGCACCCAGCGCATTGCGGCCGCCGTGGCAGGCCACGCAGTGCGCGGGCCCGTTGACCAGGTAGGCGCCGCGGTTCCAGGCTGCGCTGCGGCTGGGGTCGGGCTGCCATTCGCCGGGTCGGAAGAACATCACGCGCCAGGCCGCCAGTGCGGCTTGTGATCCGTAGGGCCAGCGCAGTTCGTGCGGCCGATGGGTCTGCGCCACCGGCGGCAGCGTCTGCAGCCAGGCAAACAGCGCATCGCTGTCGGCGCGTGTGATGCGTGTCGTTTCGGTGTACGGAAAAGCGGGCACCAGGCGGCGGCCATCGAAACCACGGCCATGGTGCAGCGCGCGCCAGAAGTGGCCGGCGGTCCAGCCGCCCAGGCCGCTGTCGTGCGGCGTCAGGTTGCCGGCGTAGACGGTGCCGAAAGGTGTGCCCAGCGCACGGCCGCCGGCATAGGGCAAACCGCCGCGCGTGGTGTGGCAGCCGGCGCAGTTGCCGGCCAGCGCCAGCAGGCGACCACGTTCGATGAGCGTGGCAGTGGCGGCGGGCCGCGCTTGCGCAGCAGGGACTTCCGGCGCACGGTCCCACCAGGCCACGCCTGCAACGACCACTGCGGCGGTGGCCAACAGAGCCAGGAGCCCACGCGCGAAGCCGCGCCGCAGCTGCATCAAGGCACGCTGCCGCAGCGCATCGGCGCGGCTTCAGATTTCGCTGGAACAGCCGTCGATGGCGACGGCACCGGCTGGCTGGCCAGCCAGGCGCTGACGGCAGCGATGTCGCTGCCGGTGAGCCGCTGCGCCAATTGCGCCATGCAGTCGGGCGCGTGTGCACGCCGCTGCCCCGTGACCCAGGCGCCGAGCTGGGCCACCAGGTAGTCACGCGGCAGACCCAGCAAACCCGGCGTGGCCGGCTGCACACCCGTCAACGCCGCGCCGTGGCAGGCGCTGCAGGCCGGCAGTTGTTTGTCGCGGTCGCCCTGCAGCGCCAGTTGCTGCCCACGCTGCAGCAAGGCTGGCGCATCGCGCACGGGCGGCGGGCTGGCGTAGGGCAGGTCGAGTGCCGCGAAGTGCTGGGCGATCGCCTGCAGATAGTCGTCGGGCAGCGGCGCCACCAGCGTGACCATCGGGCCGTAGGCGCGGCGACCGTCGCGGAAGTTCTGCAGCTGGTTCAGCAGATAAACCGCCGGCTTGCCGGCGATGCGGGGGTAGAAGCCGTCGGGCGCGGCGCGGCCTTCCTTGCCGTGGCACACGGTGCAGGCGACCAGGCGCTGGGCCATGGAGTCTTGCAACTGCGCCGGGCCGGCGTGGGCGCCGGCGGCGGCCAGCCCGAGGGCGAACAACAGAGGCACGAAGACAGGGTGCGTCACAGGGGCTATTCCACCACGGAATAGCACCTATCCCCTGTCAGCCCTTCCTCTGAGCCGTCTGCGCCGGGAAGATCCACGGCAATCAACAGGAGACACAAGATGGCGAAGATGAAGGCCTCCATGGCTGCCGTGCTGGTGATGGAAAAAGAGGGCATCACGCAGGCCTTCGGTGTGCCCGGTGCCGCCATCAACCCGCTGTATGCGGCGCTGCGCGAGCGGGAAAGCATCAGCCACATCCTGGCGCGGCATGTCGAAGGTGCCAGCCACATGGCCGAGGGTTACACGCGCGCCAAGGCCGGCAACATCGGTGTCTGCATCGGCACCAGCGGCCCGGCGGGCACCGACATGATCACGGGCCTGTACTCGGCGCAGGCCGACAGCATTCCCATCCTGTGCATCACCGGCCAGGCACCGCGCGCGCGGCTGTACAAGGAAGACTTCCAGGCGGTGGACATCGAGTCCATCAGCAAACCCGTCACCAAGTGGAGCGTGACCGTGCGCGAACCCGCGCAGGTGCCGCGTGCCTTCCAGCAGGCCTTCCACCTGATGCGCAGCGGCCGGCCCGGCCCGGTGCTGATCGACCTGCCCTTCGACGTGCAGATGGCCGAGATCGAGTTCGACATCGAGACCTACGAGCCGCTGTCGGTGTACAAACCCGCCGCCAGCCGCAAGCAGGTCGAAAAGGCGCTGGACATGCTGCTGGCCGCGCACAAGCCGCTGATCGTGGCCGGCGGCGGCATCATCAACGCCGACGCTTCAGACCTGCTGGTGGAGTTTGCCGAACTCACCGGCGTGCCGGTGATCCCCACGCTGATGGGGTGGGGCACGATTCCCGACGACCACCCGCTGATGGCCGGCATGTGCGGCCTGCAGACCAGCCACCGCTACGGCAACGCCACGATGCTGGCCAGCGACTTCGTGCTGGGCATCGGCAACCGCTGGGCCAACCGCCACACCGGCAGCACCGAGGTCTACTGCAAGGGCCGCACCTTCGTGCACGTGGACATCGAACCGACGCAGATCGGGCGGGTGTTCATGCCCGACTACGGCATCGTCAGCGACGCCAAGGCCGCGCTCGAACTCTTTGTGCAGGTGGCGCGTGAACGCAAGGCCGCTGCCCAGCTGCGCGACTACAGCGAGTGGGCCGCGCGCTGCGCCGAGCGCAAGAAGCTGATGCACCGCAAGTCGCACTACACCGAAACCCCCATCAAGCCGATGCGTGTGTACGAAGAGATGAATGCGGTGCTGCCACGCGACACGATCTACGTCACGACCATCGGCCTGAGCCAGATCGCCGGCGCGCAGTTCCTGAACGTCTATGGCCCGCGCCAGTGGATCAACTGCGGCCAGGCCGGCCCGCTGGGCTGGACGATTCCGGCCGCGCTGGGTGTGGTTGCGGCCGACCCCACGCGCACGGTGGTGGGTCTGTCGGGCGACTACGACTTCCAGTTCCTGATCGAAGAACTGGCCGTGGGCGCGCAGTTCCGCCTGCCCTACGTGCAGGTGCTGGTGAACAACAGCTACCTGGGCCTGATCCGCCAGAGCCAGCGTGGTTTCGACATGGACTTCTGCGTGCAGCTGGCCTTCGAGAACCAGAACGTTGAAGACCCGGGCCTGAAGAGCTACGGTGTCGACCATCAGGCCGTGGTGCAGGGTCTGGGCTGCAAGAGCCTGCGTGTGACCGACCCCGAGAAGATCCGCGAAGCGGTCGTGCAGGCCCAGGCCATGGCCCGCGAGTTCCGCGTGCCGGTGGTGGTGGAGGTGATCCTGGAGAAGGTGACCAACATCGCGATGGGCACCGAGATCGACAAGATCAACGAATTCGAGGCCATCGACTGCCGCCACCCCGAGGGCCGGCAGGGCCTGGAGCTGGCGGGGCTGCTGGAATAGCAGGACAGCGGGCGGCACTGTCCGCCAAGCCCCCTCCTCGCCGCACAATGGCAGCGCAGCAGCGCCCAGGTGCCCCCGCGCCACCCGACCCGAACCACCGGAGACCACCATGCCACGTTTTGCCGCCAACCTGTCGATGCTGTTCACCGAAGTGCCCTTTCTCGACCGCTTCGAACGCGCTGCACGCGCCGGCTTTTCCAGCGTCGAAGTGCAGTTCCCCTACGAAGCGCCAGCGGCCGTGGTGCGTGACCGCCTGGTGGCCAACCGCCTGACGATGGTGCTGCACAACCTGCCCGGCGGTGACTGGGCTGCGGGCGACCGTGGCATCGGCGCCAACCCCAACCGGGTCGAAGAATTTCGCGCCGGCGTGGCCAAGGCGGTTGAATACGCCACCACGCTGGGTGTGCCCCAGCTGAACTGCCTGGCCGGCATTCCGCCCACCGGCACACCCGACGCAGTGGCACGTGCCACCTTCGTGGCCAATCTGCGCTTTGCCGCAGCAGCGCTGAAAACAGCCGGGCTGAAGCTGCTGATCGAGCCCATCAACAACTTCGACGTGCCCGGCTTCTGGCTCAACAACACGCCGCTGGCCATCTCGGTGCTGGACGAGGTGGGGGCCGACAACGCCTTCGTGCAGTACGACATCTACCACGCGCAGCGCTACGAAGGCGAACTGGCGGCCACGATGCAGAAGCACCTGGCGCGCATCGGCCACATCCAGGTGGCCGACAACCCGGGGCGCAACGAACCGGGCTCCGGCGAGATCAACTATCCCTTTTTGTTCCAGCATCTGGACCGCATCGGCTACACGGGCTGGATCGGCTGCGAATACAAGCCGGCAGCCAGCACAGAATCCGGGCTCGGTTGGCTCGAAAGCGCCCGCCGCCAACTGAGGCCCAGCGTCTGAGTGCTGCGGTCGATTGACATCACCACGGAGAGAACACCATGAACGTCGGATCCAAACTCGGCTTCATCGGCCTGGGCATCATGGGCGCGCCCATGGCGGGCCACCTGCGCGCGGCCGGCCATGAAGTGTTTGTCACCACCCGCAGCCAGGTGCCGGCGGCGCTGCTGGAAGCCGGCGCCGTGGCTTGTGCCAGCGCGGCCGAGGTGGCCAGCAAGGCCGACGTGATCTTCATCATGGTGCCCGACACACCCGATGTCGAGAAGGTGCTGTTTGGCGACCAGGGTCTGGCATCCAAGCTGTCAAAGGGCAAGACCGTGGTCGACATGAGCAGCATCTCGCCGATGGCGACCAAGGAATTCGCCGCGCGCATCAATGCGCTGGGCTGCGACTACCTGGACGCACCCGTCAGCGGCGGTGAAGTGGGTGCCAAGGCGGCGTCGCTGACCATCATGGTCGGTGGCAGTGAAGACACGTTTGCGCGGGTGCTGCCGCTGTTGCAGCTGATGGGCAAGAACATCACACACGTCGGTGCCAATGGCGACGGCCAGACCACCAAGGTGGCCAACCAGATCATCGTGGCCTTGAACATTGCCGCGGTGGGCGAAGCTCTGGTGTTTGCCAGCAAGGCCGGCGCCGATCCGGCCAAGGTGCGGCAGGCACTGATGGGCGGTTTTGCCGCGTCGCGCATCCTGGAAGTGCACGGCGAACGCATGATCAAACGCACCTTCAAGCCGGGCTTCCGCATCGGCCTGCACCAGAAAGACCTGAACCTGGCGCTGCAAGGCGCCAAGGCGCTGGGGGTGAGCCTGCCGCAGACCGCCAGCGCAGCGCAGCTGATGCAGGCTTGTGCGGCCCAGGGCTGGGACCAGCTGGACCACTCGGCCCTGGTCAAGTCGCTGGAGCTGATGGCGCACCACACGGTCGCGCCCGATGCCTGAGCGTGTGAGTGGGGCGCCATGAGCGCTGCATTCGAACAGGCCCGGGCCCACTTTATGGCCGGCCTTCAGGCCCAGGAAGCAGGCCAGCTGGACGAAGCCGGAGCGGCCTACCGCGCATCGCTTGTGCAAGTGCCGGGGCGGGCCTCCACGCTGAACAACCTGGGTGTGGTGCTGGCGGCGCTGGGCCGCGACGACGAGGCGCTGCCGTGTTTCGAACAGTCGCTGGCGGCCGAAGCGGCCGATGCCTCCACCTGGGTGCTGCTGGGCCAGTGCCAGGCGCGGCTGGGGCAATTGAACGACGCGCTGCTCAGCGCCGACCGCGCGCTGGGCCACGCGCCCGAACTGGCCGCTGCCTGGGCCCTGCGGGGTGGTGTGCTGAAAGACCTGGGCCGACACCGCGAAGCCGCGGTGGCGCTGCGCAAGGCCATGGACCTTGGCGCCGACCCATCGCTCCAGGCCTATCTGCTGGCCAGCATCGAAGGCCGAAATGCACCGCCCCAGGCACCCCCGCATTACGTCGAACAGCTGTTCGACGGCTACGCCGACAGCTTCGATCAGCACCTGGTGCAAGGGTTGGAGTACCGCGTGCCCGAAGCCCTGGTGCAGCTGTTGCGTCAGCACAAGCCAAACTTCAACGAGGTGCTCGACCTGGGCTGTGGCACCGGCTTGTGCGGGCCTCTGCTGCGGCCGCTGGCGCAGCGTCTGGTGGGTGTGGACCTGTCGGCCGGCATGTTGCGCCACGCGCGGCAGGCGGCTTGCTACGACCAACTGGTGCAGACCGATGTGGCCAGGCATCTGCACACCACCGACGGCCGTCCGGACGCCATCGTGGCCGCCGACGTGTTCATCTACATCGGCGACCTGGATGCGGTGTTTGCCGGCGTAAGGCGTGTGCTGAAGCCAGGTGGCCTGCTGGCTTTTTCGGTGGAAGCGGCCGACGACACGGTGGACTTCGAACTGCGGCCCAGCTCACGCTACGCACAGTCGGCGCGCTACGTGCAAGCGCTGGCGCAACGGCATGGGCTGGTGGTCGAGCAGCAAGAACAGACCACCTTGCGCCTGGACCAGCGCCAGCCGGTGGCGGGCCTGCTGTTTCTGCTGAGCGCGTCGTGACTTCACGCGCCTGAAAGCCGCGCGGCTGCTACACCGCGCCGCGGGTGTTCACGTGCAGCGCGTACAGCGAATGACTGGCCGCCATGAACAGGCGGTTGTTCTTCGGGCCACCGAAACACACATTGGCGCAGCGTTCGGGCAGGTGGATGTGGGCCAGCGCCACGCCGTCGGCGTTGTAGACCCGCACACCGTCCAGCGCTTCCAGGTCGGCGCCCGGTGCGCCGTTGCTGCCGAAGCCGCACCACACATTGCCCAGCATGTCCACGGCGATGCCGTCGTAGGCGCCGGGGCCGCCGGCGTCGACGTAGACCCGTTTGTTCTTCAACGTGGCGCCGTGCACGTCGTACTGCCAGATCTTGCGGTGCGGCTGGGCGCGGCTTTCCACCACGTACAGGATCTTTTCGTCGGGGCTGAAGGCCAGGCCGTTGCTGCCTTGCAGGTCGCTCAACACCATCGCGAGCTCGCCGCTGTGCGGGTCGATGCGGTACACACCGTGCGGCAGTTCGGGCGTGGCCGGTTCACCTTCCCACCAGCCCAGGATGCCAAACGGCGGGTCGGTGAACCAGATGCTGCCGTCACGGGTGCAGACGATGTCGTTGGGCGAGTTCAGGCGCTTGCCTTGGTAGCTGTCGGCCAGCACCGTGATGCTGCCGTCGTATTCGGTGCGGGTGACACGCCGTGTGCCGTGTTCACAGGCCAGCAGCCGGCCCTGCCGGTCCCGTGCCAGGCCGTTGGCGTTGTTGCTGGGCTTGCGGAATTCGCTGATCGCACCCGAGGCGTCGTCCCAGCGCAGGATGCGGTTGTTCGGGATGTCGCTGAACAAGAGGTGCCTTGCATCGCCGAACCACTGCGGGCCTTCGGCCCAGTAAAAGCCGGTGGCCAGCTGCTCCACCGTGCCCGACAGCAGGCGCAGGGCCATGAAACGTTCGTCGAAGACCTCGATGCGCGGGTCGGGCAGGCGCTGCGAGGGCTGGAAGGTGTATTGCGGGCCGGTGTCCATGAACTCAGATCCTACGGTGCAGCCGGTCGGCGCTCAAAGCCCCATCAGCCGTGGCAGCCACAGGCTGAGCTCGGGAATGTAAGTCACCATCATCAGCACGATGAACAAGGCCACGAAGAAGGGCTTCATGGCGCGCGTGACGATGCCGATCTTCAACTTGCTGACCGCTGCACCCACAAACAGCACCGTGCCCACCGGCGGCGTGATCAGGCCGATGCCCAGGTTGACCATCATGATCATGCCGAAGTGCACCGGGTCCACACCCAGCAGCTTGACCACCGGCAGCAGGATGGGCGTGAGGATCAGGATCAGCGGGCTCATGTCCATCAGGCAACCCAGCAGGATGAGCATGACGTTGATGCAGGCCAGGATGACGTACTTGTTGTCCGACAGGCCGGTGAAAAAGGCGGTGACCTGCTGCGGGATCTGCATCAGCGTCATCAGGTAGCCAAAACACGCGGCAAAGCCGATCAGGATCATCACCACGGTCACCGTCTTCACGGTGCGGTGAACCAGCCGCGGCAGGTCGCGCCACTTGTAGTCGCGGTAGACGAACATGGTCACGAAAAAAGCCCACAGCACCGCGATGCTCGCACTTTCGTTGGCCGTGAACACACCACTCAGGATGCCGCCCAGGATGATGACCATGGTCATCAGGCCCCACATCGCATCGACGCAGATCTTCAGCGCCTGCTTCAGCGGAATGACTTCGCCCTTGGGGTAGTTCTCCTTCTTCGCAATGACCAGGCACAGCGTGGCCAGCGTCAGCCCCATCAGCAAGCCCGGCAGCACACCGGCCATGAACAGGGCGGCGATGCTGACCGTGCCACCGGCCGCCAGTGAATAGATCACCGCGTTGTGGCTGGGCGGAATCAGGATCGCCTGCACGCTGCCGCTGACCGTGACCGCGGTGGCAAAGGGACGTGGGTAGCCCTTCTTTTCCATCTCGGGAATCAACACGCTGCCGATGCTGGCGGTGTCGGCCACGCTGCTGCCGCTGATGGCACCGAAAAAGGTGCTGGCCATGATGTTGACCAGGCTCAGGCCACCGCGCAGAAAACCCACCAGCACACCGGCAAAGGCCACCAGGCGGCGCGCCATGCCACCCTCGGCCATGATGGCGCCGGCCAGCACGAAAAACGGAATCGCCAGCAGGCTGAACTTGTTGACGCCACTGGCCAGCTGGATCATCACCGCGTCCAGCGGCAGTTCGATCCACAGCGCGCCGATCAGCGCCGACAAGCCCAGTGCGTAGGCCACCGGCATGCCGACGATCATCAGCACGAAAAAGCTGCCGAGCAGGACGAGTGCGTCCATCTCAGGCGGCCTCGCCGAAGGCCACGACCGCGCGGTGTTTCTGCGAACCGGCGAACAGGTGCTCGAGCACGAAGACGGCCGTCACCAGCGCACCCAAGGGAATGGCCAGGTAGGTCACGCCCACGGGCAACCAAGGCAGTTCGGCAATCGACTGGCCCATCGTGTCCATGCACAAGCGGCTGCCGTAGAGCACGACAAACCCGCAGATGAGCAGCATCAGCACGTGGATGAAGCGCGCCAGCGCTGCCTGCACGGCGGCCGGCAAACGGTCCACCAGCATCGTCACCGCGATGTGCGCACCCGCGCGATAGGCCGCGGCCGCACCGATGAAGGTGAACACCATCATCAGCAGGATGGCGATGGGCTCGGGCCACTGGGCGCCGAAACCGAACACGTAGCGCATCACCACGCCGATCGGGATGATGACGGACATCAGCGTGATGGCGATGCCCGCTGTCCAGATGCAGGCCAGGTACAGCGCGTCGAGTGCGCGCTGCACCGGGTTCGAGGCTTCGCCCGTCACTTGACTTCAGCGATGCGCTTCATCAGGTCGGCGAACTGCGCACCGTACTTCGCCCGCACCGGCGCGGTGGCATCGAAGAAGGCTTTGTTGTCCATCTCGATGAATTCCACACCGTCGGCCTTCAGCTTGGCCGTGCTTTCGCCAACGGCCTTGTCCCACAGCACCCGCTGCTCCATCTGCGCTTCACGTGCCGTCTTTTTCACCAGCGCCTGGTCGGCCGGGCTCAGCTTGTCCCAGGCCACCTTGGACATGACCAGGATCTCGGGAATGATCAGGTGGTTGGTTTGCGTGTAGTACTTGGCGCCGGCCTTGTGGTGGTTGGTGCTGAAGAAAGACGGCGGGTTGTTCTCGGCACCGTCCACCACACCGGTCTGGATGGCGGTGAAGACTTCGCCGAAGCCCATCGCGATGCCGTTGCCACCCATCGCGTTCATGGTGTCCACGAAGAGCGGGTTGCCCATCATGCGGATTTTCTGGCCCTTCAGGTCGGCCGGCGTGCGCACCGGCTTCTTGGTGTACAGGCTGCGGCTGCCACCGTCCATCCAGGCCAGGCCCACCATGCGCGCCGGGCTGGCGCTGATCTTGTCCAGCAGTTCCTGGCCGATGGGGCCGTCGATCACCGCGCGCATGTGCGCCACGTTGCGGAACACAAAGGGCATGTTGAAGACATTCACCTCGGGCACCACCGGGCCCACGGGGCCCAGGCTGGTGCGCAGGATGTGGATGGCACCGACCTGCGTCTGCTCGATCATTTCCTTTTCGCCGCCCAGCACGCTGCCCGGGAACATCTGGAACTTGATGCGGCCCTGCGTGGCGGCGTCCAGCTTCTTGCCCATGCTTTCGACGGCCACCACGGTGGGGTAACCCGTGGGGTGCACGTCGGCGGCCTTCATGGTCTGGGCCAAGGCGGGTGTGGCCAGCAGCAAGGCCAGCGCGGTGGAAATCAAGGGGGTCTTCAGCTTCATGGAGGTCTCCTGTTGTTGGCGGTCAGGCCGCCGTGTTGTCGTCGTTTCGCTCGTTGCAGCGGTCTTCGTCACCATAGGGCCCAAGGCCCAGAAAACTGCCACCTTGCAGCAGGCGCTGCGGGCCTTCGGGCTGCAGCAGGTGCTGCACTTGCGGTGCAAACGTCTCCGCATCGTGTTCGGGCACGAAGCCCAGTTGCTGCCAGGCTTGTGCCGTGTCCCAGAAAGCGCGGGTGTTGCCCGATATGCCGTAGGCCACCAGGAAACCCACGCCCGGCGCGGTCAGTGCGCACGTCACCAGCCGGGCCAGGTCGGGCAGGCTGATCCAGGTGGACAGGCCACGTTTGTCCGGCGGCGCGGGTGTGGCGGTGCCGATGCGCAGGCAGACGGTTTCGATGCCGAAACGGTCCCAGTACAGGCTGGCGATGCCTTCGCCGAAGAGCTTGCTCAGGCCGTAGTTGCCGTCGGGGCGCGGCCGGTCTTGCGGCGTCAAGGTCTGCGCCTGCCGGTAGCAGCCGGTGACGTGGTTGCTGCTGGCAAACACGACGCGCCTTACACCTTGCCGCCGCGCCGCTTCGTACAGGTTGTGCAAGCCACGGATGTTGGCCTGCAGGATGGGCTCGAAGGGCCCTTCGACACTGATGCCACCCAGGTGAACGATGGCCTGCACACCCCGCAGCAGCCGGTGGACCGCAGCCGCGTCGGCCAGGTCGCAGGGCACGGCTTCGACACCGGCGGGCAGCGTGACACGCAACAGCGGCTCGGCCAGGTCCGACACCCGCAGGCGCTGCGCCAAGGCCTGCAGCGGGGGTGTCAGCGCGCGGCCCAGCGTGCCGGCGGCGCCGGTCAGCAGCAAGGTTTCGAAGGCAGTTGTCATGGGCGCAGGGTCAGCCCTGAGTCGGTTTTGGTACGGTCTTCGTAGAATATCGAAACGTTGTTCCAAAAAGACTTAGGGGAATCCATGGGCGGTCCGTCGGGGCGTGGTGTGCGGGTGGTTTCTTTCGGTGAATGCATGCTCGAATTGCAAGGCACGGCTTTCGGCGACATGCGCCAGACCTACGGCGGCGACACCCTGAACACCGCCGTCTACTTGGCCCGCTGCGGCGCACAACATGATCTGCAGGTGGACTACGCCACCGCGCTGGGCGACGACCCGCTGAGCAGCGGCCTGGTGCAGCGCTGGCAGGCCGACGGCCTGCGCACGGGCCTGGTGCGGCGGCTGCCGGGTCGCCTGCCGGGCCTGTACCTGATCGAGGTGGACGAACGAGGGGAGCGCCGTTTCAGCTACTGGCGCGACCAGGCCGCGGCACGCGCCTACTTCGACACCGCCGACGGCGATACGCCGCTCGAAAAGCAGGCCGACTCGATCGACGCGCTCTACTTCAGCGGCATCAGCCTGGCCATCCTGCCGCCGGCTGGTCGGCAGCGCCTCTTGGCCGTGGCCGCGTCAGTGCGGGCCCATGGCGGGCAGGTGGCCTTCGACAACAACTACCGGCCGCGCCTGTGGCCCGACGTGGCCGCAGCCCGCGCGGCTTTCACCGCCGCCACCGACGTGGCCACGTTGGCGCTGATGACGCTGGACGACGAACAGGCGCTGTGGGCACAAAGCGATGCCAACGCGCAGCTGCAGCGCACGCTGGCCTTGCCTTGCGCCGAGGTGGTGGTCAAACGCGGCGCCGCTGCCACGCTGGTGCGGCAGCGGGGGCAAACACCGCAGGAAGTGCCCACCGTCGCCGTGCACCAGGTGGTGGACACCACCGCCGCGGGTGACAGCTTCGCCGGCGCCTACCTGGCGGCGCGACTGAGCGGCAGCGACGCGGCCACCGCCGCGCGCGCCGGCAACCAATTGGCCGCGCGTGTGGTGCAACACCGCGGCGCCGTGATTTCCCTGGCCACGATGGCCGACCTTCTGGAGTGAAGTGATGAAACGACTGAAGACGCGCCTGCTGGCCGCGGCCTGCCTGCTGAGCCTGAACGCCACGGCGCAAACTGCCGGAACCCCGGCCGATACCGTCAACGCCCACACCATCGACGCGCGTGGCTGGGCCGCCACCACACGCGGCGGCCAGGGTGGCCGCATCATCCGCGTCACCACGCTGGCCGCCAGCGGCCCGGGTTCGCTGCGCGAAGCGCTGGAAGCGCAAGGCCCGCGCACGGTGGTGTTCGAGGTGGGCGGTGTCATCGACATGAACGGCCAGAACCTCGTCATCAAGAACCCCTTCCTCACGGTGGCCGGGCAGACCGCACCCAGCCCGGGCATCAGCGTCATCAAGGCCGAAACGATGATCGCGGCGGGTGAAGTCATCGTGCAGCATGTGCGCTTCCGCCCCGGTGAATTCGGTCGCCCGAAAAAAGGCGGCGGCGACCAGGACGGCATTTCCACCGTGGGCGGCGCCTACAACGTCATCGTCGACCACTGCAGCTTCAGCTGGGCCACCGACGAAAACCTGTCGGCGTCGGGCCCGCGTTTCACCGGCAGCACACCCGAACAGTGGCGCGCCGGCACGTCCAACCGCATCACCTACAGCCACAACCTGCTGTATGAAAGCCTGTCGAATTCGGTACATGAAAAGGGCGAACACAGCAAGGGTTCGCTGATCCACGACAACACCAGTGGTGTGCTGCTGCTGCGCAATGTGTACGCCAGCAACCGCGAGCGCAATGCGCTGTTCAAGGGCGGCGCGCAAGGCGCGATGGTCAACAACCTGATCTTCAACCCTGGCACGCGCGCCGTGCACTACAACCTGCATGCTGGCGAGTGGGGCGACAAGCCTTACCAGGTGGGCCGTGTGGCGCTGGTGGGCAATGTGTTGCGCCACGGGCCCGACACCTTGCCGCACGTGCCGCTGTTCACGCTGCGCGGCGAAGGTGAAGTGGACCTCTTCCTGCACGACAACATCCACACCGACCGCAGCGGCCGCGCCGTGCCGCCCACGGCCAATCTGAGCACCACACGCGCGCAGATCCGGGTGCTGGCCCAGTCCGGCCTGCCGGCCGACGTGCCGCCGATGCCAGCAGCAACTCTGGAAGCCGAACTGCCCAAGGCCGTGGGCGCACGCCCTTGGGACCGCGATGCCATCGACAGCCACGTGCTGCGCGAACTGGCCGCCGGCCGCGGCCGCATCATCGATTCGGAAGTTGAGAACGCGGTGGGCTACCCCAAACACGCCGCCACGCGCAGGGCCTTCGACGAACGCGAGTGGAACCTGCTGGATATGAGCCCCAAGGCCGGCTGGGGCGACATCCTGCGGCTGACCCGGCCGCAGGACTGAAGGCATTTCAGCGGAACCAGCCAGCCAACGCCGGCACCTGCGCCTTCAGCGCTTCAGCGGCCAGCGCCGCCGTGGCGCGTGCGCCGCTTTCCACGTAGTGCGTGTCGTCCTTGCGGCCATCGGGCAGGCTCGCAAACTGGCCGGGCGCGATCCACATGAACTGCAACTTGCTGGCCTCGGGCCCCAGTGTTTCCAGGTGGCGGGCGGTGAGCATGTTCATGTCGATCAGCGTGACACCGGTTTCGGACGCCACATCACGCAGCGCCTGCGGCCATTCACCCAGCGTCTGCACGATGCGGCCCTGCGCATCGAACTTGCGCCGCACCACAGGCGTGGCCAGCAGCGGCGTGGCGCCCTTGGCACGCACGTCGGCAATGAAAGAACGAAGGTAGGCCTTGAAGTCGGTCTGCGCCGGCGCGTAGCGACGTGGGTCGTCGTCTTTCTGGTCGTTGTGGCCGAACTGGATGAGAACGAAGTCACCGCGCCGCAGCTGCGTCAGCAGGTGCGGCCAGCGGCCTTCGTCCACAAAGCGGCGTGTGCTGCGCCCGTTGGCCGCGTGGTTCACCAGCCGTGCCGGTTCAAGCATCCGCTCGCGCAGCAGCTGACCCCAGCCCCGCTCGGGGTGCAGCGGCAGCGCCGGCTTGTCGGCCATGGTGCTGTCGCCCACCAGGTGCAGCGACGGGTGCAAGGTGGCCGTGGGGTACGGCCACGCGCGCTCGGGTGCCGGCGGAGCGGCTGGCCAGGTGTTGGCGCAACCTGCCAGGGTGAGCGCGGACAGGGCCAGCCAGGATCGGCGCTCCATCACCATCAGAATTTGTAGTCTGCGGTGATCCGGTACGCACGGCCCAGCACATCGACACTGCTGGTCAGGTAGCCGTTGTAGCCGTTGTGGTTGGTCTGCGGCGGGTTCTTGTCGGCGAGGTTGCTCACCGCCAGGGCCAGCTTGAGCTGCTTCGTCGCCTGCCAGGTGCCGACCAGGTTGTACTGCTCGTAGCCCGCCACATTGCGCGGGCCCGATGTGCCGGCACCCGTACGCGCCGGCAGATTCTGGTCAACCACGCGGCTCTGGTAGCGCTGCGACAGCTGCAGGCCCCAGTCGCCCATCGCCCACTTCACCGAGGCCGTGTGCCGCCAGCGGTGGTTCAGGCCGCGCGTGGCATTGCTCAGGCCCGCGTTCGGGTTCACCGGCACCACGTCGTTGTAGAAACCCAGTGCCGAGACCCAGTTGCCACCGTTGACCTCAGGCGTCTTGGCTTCCCAGCGTGTGAGGTAGGCACCGTCCAGCGCCAGCGTGAAACGACCCACCGGCGTGGGCGGCAGAGCGGCACTCAGCGAGATGTCGATGCCCGCACCGCGCACCGAGCCCAGGTTGCTCGGCGGGTTGAACACGGCGTCGGTGGACAAGGTGCCGTCGGCCTCGCGGCTGAACAGGCTCGTGTACAGCGAGGCGTTGTTGAGGATGAACGATATCGAGCGGTTGCCGATGATGTCCTCGATCTCGGTTTCCCAGTAGTCGATGCTGGCCGTGAAACCGCGCACGGGTTCGAAGGCCAGCCCGACCGTGAAGCTGGTGCTCTTCTCGGGGCCGACCTGCGAATTGCCAGGCACCTTGGTGATCTGGTTGCGCAAGGTCAGGCTGCAGACCTGGGCCGCGGTGTAGCCGGCTGCGGGCGTGGGCACACCACCCACGCTGGGGCAGAGCACAGGATCGTCGAAGGTCGGGATCAGCGTGCGCTCGGTTTCCTTGCTGTAGATCTCGGGCAGCGCCGGCGCGCGGAAGCCGGTGTTGGCCGAGCCGCGCACCACCAGCGCTTGCACCGGCTGCCAGCGCAGGGCGAGCTTGGGGTTGACCGTGGTTTCGTTGAGGTCCTTGTAGTTGTCGGCCCGCACCGCGGCGTTGAAGGTGATCGTCTTGGTGAACGGCAGTTCCAGCTCGGTGAACACCGAGGTGATGTCGCGGCTGATCTTGTTGCTGCTGCTGCTGCGTGCACCCGCGGCCTGGCCATCGCCGCCAAGGATGTCGATCTGGTTGTTCAACGAGGCCTTGGGGTCGTTGCTGGCCAGGCCCACGGCTTCCCAGCCGTCCTTGCGGAACTCGGCACCGGCGGCCAGGATGGCGTCGCCACCGCCCATCTTGAACAGCGCGCCACTGACGGTGAAGTCGATGCTGGTGTTGGTGCCCTTGTGCAGGCGGAACAGCTGGCCGTCGATCGACGCGGCCTGCAAGGCCGCGAGGCCCGCGGCGTCCTGCAGCCCGAAGGGGTTCAGGCGCGGGTCCAGGAACAACGTGGTGCCGGTGGCACCCACGGTGGCCGTGCCGCTCACGCTGTACCAGCCTGCGCCGGCATAGGTGGCACGTTCGCTCTGGCCGATGTTGATGGCGGTCTGGTAGTTCCAGCTGCCGAGCTCGCCTTCGAGCGCCAGCACCACACGCTGGTTGCTGTGGCGGTCGTCACGTTCGCGCGGGCCGCCGTCGGCCACGCTCCACAACGCGTCGATCGGCCGGCCAGAGAGGTTGGCCGCCGGCACCGCGGGCACGATGCCGTTGCCCGGGTAGTAGGGGTGGGCGCTGTTCAGGCGCACGGTCACCGGGGTGGCCGCGTTGTTCTGCAGCACCTCGTACTTGCCCAGGTTGTATTCCAGGCTCAGCAGGTGGGCGCCCAGCGACAGCGAACCCTTGCCGTAGACGGTGAGGATGTCGTTGCCGTTGCCGAAGGCGGCGTAGGTGTCGTTGTTGTTCAGCCAGCAGGTCTGGCGGCCACCGCCGGTGCTGGGCTCCGAGTACGGCGGCAAGCAGCCGGCGCTGTAGTAGGGGTTCCAGCGCAGCGTGCGCTGGCTGGCGGTGGGGTTGGTGGGGTCGGTGAAGTTGGCCGGCGTGGCATTGGTGCCCTGAGCCGGGTTCACGTTGATGCCGAGCTGGCCCAGGACCCTGCTGTCGATGAGTTCAGGCCGCTCTTCGCGCAGCAGGATCTTGCGCTGCTGGTATTCGACCGCGCCGTAGACGTTCCAGCCCTGGCTGCCCAGGTTGCCCATGCCGCCGACGATGCCGAAGCTCGTGTAGCGGCCGCCGCCATCACGCTGGGGCTCCATGGCCTCGGCCTTGATGCGCAGGCCCTCGTAGCTGCGGTGGGTGTAGAAGGCCTGCACGCCGGAGATGGCGTCGGAGCCGTAGGCCGAGCTGGCACCGTCACGCAGGATGTCGGTGCGCGACAGCGCCATGCGTGGCATCACGCTCACGCTCACGTACTGGTTGGTCAGCGGCTCCTTGGCCAGGCGGCGGCCATTGAGCAGCGTGAGCGTACGCATGGGGCCGAAGCCGCGCAGGCTGGTCATCGGGCCCGCCGTGCCACCAAAGCTGCCCAGCGACACGGCCTGCGGCAACTCGAGCATGAAGTCCTTCAGCTCGGTGTGGCCGCGGGCTTCGAGGTCTTCGGCACGCACGGTGGTGACCGGCAGCGCACCTTCTTCGGCCACGCGCTTGATGAGCGAGCCGGTGATCTCGATGCGCTGGTCGCTCTGCGCAAACGCAGGTTGGGCCAGCGCGAGAACCGCGAGGCTGATGGTGGACAAGCCGCAGGCGGGCAGGGCCTTGAAGGTCTTCATGGTGAGTTTGTCTCCGAGATTTGTCTGTCTTGGGCCTGTTTTCTGTGGCCCCGGGCTGCGAACGAAGGTCGCTCGCCCTGCGGTGGGTGGCCGCTGCAGTGCGGCGCCCCCGGTCGGGTGGTTGAAAGGCAAGTCGTCAGGGGCCGAGGTAGTCCTCGCGCCGGGGGGTGAAGTGGTCGAGCAGCACGCTCTTGTCTTCGAGCGCGACCACGCCGTGCATCTGTGGGTGTTCGGCCACGAAGGCGTCGCCGACGTGCAGCACACGTTTGACGCCGGCCACTTCGGCCTCGAACGAGCCGGCGATGACGTAGGCAATCTGGTCGTGCACGTCGTGGGCGTGCGGGGTGCCGATGGCGCCCTTGTCGAACTGCACCAGCACGCTCATCAGCTGCGGGGTGTGGCCGACGATCTTGCGGCGGATGCCGTCGCCCAGCTCGGTCCAGGGCGTGGAGTGGGGGTCGAAGTAAGGGTTCAAGGTGGCAGCTCCGGCACAGCGATTCGGCGGAACTGTAGCAACGCTAAAATAAAAAAGAAACAGTGGTTCACTAATTAGAAACCATGATTTTGAACTGACCCCAAGCTCGGTTAGGCTTGCGCCGCCAAGGCTTGGAAAGCACCCGCCCACCACGCCCCAAGTCCCGGAGCACCACGGCATCGCCAACGGGACGCATCAACAAGGACAGACCATGGACATCCGCCAACCCGTTCACAGCGAACACGCCAAGACCCTGGACACCAGCGGCTTGCGGCGCCACTTTCTGGTCGAACAGCTGTTTGTGCCCGAGCAGGCCACGCTGACCTACAGCCAGATCGACCGCATCATCGTGGGCGGCATCCACCCGGTGAACCAGACCGTGCGTTTTGCCGCCGAGCTGGGCAAACACACCGGCACCGACTACTTCCTGCAGCGCCGCGAGCTGGGGCTGATCAACATCGGCGGCGGCGCCCTGGTGGTGGCCGACGGCGTGCGCTACGAAGTCGGCCCGCGTGAAGCGCTGTACGTCGGCCAGGGCACAAAGGAGCTGGAATTCACGAGCCTGGACCCGGCGCAGCCGGCCAAGCTGTACTTCAACTGCGCGCCCGCGCACACCAAGTACCCCAGCAAGAAGATCACGCTGGCCGAAGCCAGCCCCGAGACGCTGGGCGCGCCCGAAACCAGCAACCGCCGCACCATCCACAAGTTCATCGTGCCCAGCGTGCTGCCCACCTGCCAATTGCTGATGGGCATGACCCAGCTCGAACCCGGCAGCCTGTGGAACACCATGCCCTGCCACACCCACGACCGGCGCATGGAGGTGTATTTCTACTTCGACATGCCGGCTACCGGCGTGGTCTTCCACATGATGGGCGAGCCCACCGAAACGCGGCACCTGGTGGTGCGCAACGAAGAAGCGGTGATCAGCCCGAGCTGGTCGATGCACAGCGGCGTGGGCACGCAGGCCTACACCTTCATCTGGGGCATGGTGGGCGAAAACCAGGTCTTCGCAGACATGGACCACGTGCCCATGACCACCTTGCGCTGATCGCCGGGGACCGCCGCATCATGATCCTCGACAGCTTTCAACTCGCCGGCAAGGTGGCCATCGTCACCGGGTGCGACACCGGCCTGGGCCAGGGCATGGCCTGCGCGCTGGCGCAGGCCGGCGCCGACATCGTGGGCGTCAACGTCAGTGACCCGAAGGACACCAGCAAGCGCGTCGAGGCCCTGGGCCGGCGCTTCATGGACCTGCGTGCCAACCTGTCCGACATCGGCTGCATCGAGGGCCTGGTGGCCAAGGCCAAGACGCTGAGCGGTCATGTCGACATCCTGGTCAACAACGCCGGCATCATCCGCCGCGAAGATGCCATCAAGTTCAGCGAGAAGGACTGGGACGACGTCATCGACCTCAACCTGAAGTCGGTGTTTTTTTTCGCCCAGGCCGCGGCGCGCCAGTTCATGGCACAAGGCACCGGCGGCAAGATCATCAACGTGGCCAGCATGTTGTCCTTTCAGGGCGGCGTGCGGGTGCCTTCGTACACCGCCAGCAAGAGCGGCGTGATGGGCATCACACGCCTGATGGCCAACGAATGGGCCAGCCACGGCATCAACGTGAACGCGATCGCGCCGGGTTACATGGCCACCAACAACACCGCCGCCATCCGCGCCGACGAGGGCCGCAACGCGGCCATCCTGGATCGCATCCCTGCAGGCCGCTGGGGCACACCGGAAGACCTGGGCGGGCCGGTGGTGTTCCTGGCTTCGCAGGCCAGTGACTACATCAATGGCTACACCGTCGCGGTAGACGGCGGGTGGTTGGCGAGATGAGTCCCCCCCCGAAGCGCCTTCGGCGCTCCCCCCCAGGGGGGCGAACCCAGCGGCCCGGCGAAGCCGGTTCCGCGGCTTCTGCTTGATCGCGGTCTTCGCTGCGCTCGACCGTTTTTCATCGCGATGTACGACAACAAAAAGTTGGGCTTTCTGTTCGTCCTGCCGTTTGTGCTGGGCGTGCTGCTGTTCAAGCTCTTCCCCTTCGTGATGAGCTTTGCGCTGAGCTTCACGCAGTACGACATCATCGACCCGCCGGTGTGGGTGGGCCTGCAGAACTACCAGGAACTGTTCGGCGACGACCCGCTGTTCCGCAAGAGCCTGGGCGTGACGCTGTGGTTCGCGGTGCTGGCGGTACCGCTTCGTGTGGGCTTTGCGCTGTTCATCGCGCACGTGCTGAACTTCAAGTTGCGTGGCATCAACTTCTTCCGCAGCGCCTTCTATCTGCCGTCCATCCTGGGCGGCAGCATCGCGGTGGCGGTGCTGTGGCGCTTTCTGTTTGCCAAGTACGGCCTGGTGAACCTGGTGATGGTCAAGCTGGGCCTGGAGCCCGTGGCCTGGCTGGCCGACGAGCACTACAGCATGTGGACCATCGTGCTGCTCTTCACCTGGCAGTTCGGCTCGGCCATGGTCATTTTCCTGGCGGCGCTGCAGAACGTGCCGACCTCGCTTTACGAAGCGGCCGAGATCGACGGCGCGTCGAAGACGCAGCAGTTCTGGCGCATCACCGTGCCGCTGATCACACCGGTGATCTTCTTCAACATGATCATGCAGATGGTTCACGCCTTCCAGGAATTCAACGGCCCCTACGCCATCACCGAAGGCGGGCCGCTGAGTTCGACCTACGTGCTGGCGCTGTACATCTACGACCAGAGCTTCCGCTTCTTCAACCTGGGTTACGGCGCGGCGCTGAGCTGGGTGCTGTTTGCGCTGGTCGCGGGCTTGAGTGCCTTCAGCTTCTGGAGCAGCCGCTACTGGGTGTTCTACGCCGGCGAAAAGGACAGCGGCAAGTGAGCAGCACCGCCCACGCTGAACACAGCAACCGCAGCCGCGCGCTGCTGCGCTACACCGCCTTGCTGGCGGTGGCCGTGGTCATGCTCTACCCGCTGCTGTGGCTGGTGGGTGCGTCGTTCAAGACAAACGCCGAGATCTTCACCGAGGTGGGTTTCTGGCCCAGCAGCTTCGACTTCGGCAGCTACGTCAAGGGCTGGAAGACCAGCACCGAATACACCTTCGCCACCTACTTCCTGAACAGTTTCCTGATCACCATTCCGCGCATCGTGGTCACGGTGATTTCCTGCGTGCTGGTGGCTTATGCGTTCGCCCGCTTCGAGTTCTGGGGCAAGAAGTTCCTGTTCAGCGTGATGGTCGGCACGATGATGCTGCCGCTGATCGTGCTGCGCCTGCCGCAGTACCTGATGTTCAAGGAGCTGGGCTGGCTGGACACCTACCTGCCGCTGATCGTGCCCAGTGCTTTTGCGACAGACACCTTCTTCGTCTTTCTGCTGGTGCAGTTCCTGCGTGGCATTCCACGTGACATGGAAGAGGCCGCGCTGATCGACGGCTGCAATTCGGTGCAACTGCTGTGGCACATCATCGTGCCGCTGCTCAAGCCGGCCATCATCTCCGTCATCGTGTTCCAGTTCATCTGGACGATGAACGACTTCATGGGGCCGCTGATCTACCTGGCATCGGTGGAAAAGTACCCGGTGTCGCTGGCGCTGAAGATGAGCATCGGCGCCACCGAAGAAGTTGAATGGGCCAACATCATCGCGATCAGCGTGGTGGCGCTCATTCCCAGCGTGGTGGTTTTTTTCATGGCGCAGAAGCACTTCATCGAAGGTGCGGCCAGTTCCGGCATCAAAGGCTGAAGAGACAAGAGCCATGGCACAACTCAGCCTCAACAAGATCGAAAAGACCTACCCCAACGGCTTCAAGGCCGTGCACGGCGTGGACCTGGAAGTGCGCGACGGCGAATTCATGGTTTTCGTGGGCCCCAGCGGCTGTGCGAAGAGCACGCTGCTGCGCATGATCGCGGGCCTGGAAAGCATCACCGGCGGTGACCTGAACATCGGCGGCAAGCGGGTCAACGACCTGCCACCCAAGCAGCGTGGCATCGCGATGGTGTTCCAGAACTACGCCCTCTACCCGCACATGAAGGTGTATGAAAACCTGGCCTTCGGCCTGCGCCTGGCAGGCACGCCCAAGGCCGAGGTCGACCAGCGGGTGCGTCACGCCGCGCAGCTGCTGGAAATGGAACACCTGCTCGACCGCTACCCCAAGCAGCTGTCCGGTGGCCAGGCGCAACGTGTGGCCGTGGGCCGCGCCATCGTCAAGAAACCCGAGGTGTTTCTCTTCGACGAACCACTGTCCAACCTGGACGCCAAGCTGCGCGCCAGCATGCGCGTGCGCCTGACCGACCTGCACCGCACGCTGCGTGAAGCGGGGCAGCCGGCCACGGTGGTCTACGTCACACACGACCAGGTTGAGGCCATGACGATGGGCGAACGCATCTGCGTGCTGAAAGACGGGGTCATCCAGCAGGTGGACACACCCACGGCTTTGTACGACAGGCCGGCGAATGCTTTTGTCGCCAGCTTCATCGGCAGCCCCGAGATGAACATCCACGAAGCCACGTTGCAGTCGCAAGGTGACCAACTGGGCCTGCAACTGGGTGGCACCTGGCTGCCGCTGCCACCCGGGCAGGCCACGCTGCTGCGCCAGCACACCGGCGCCGTCAAGCTGGGCCTGCGCCCCGAACACATCGCACTGGCGGCACGCGCCGATGGTGGCAGCACCTGCGCGCAGGCCACGCTGCGCACGCTGGAACACATGGGCAACGAGGTGTTCGTGCACTTCAGCCTGGGCAGCGTGCCGCTGACCGCGCGTGTGCCTGCCGACCAGCTGCACGGCTTGCAGGGCCAGGCCCGCGGATCAGCCCACCCGGTGTTCCTGCAGATGTCCCACTGCCACCTGTTCGACGCCGCCAGCGGCCTGCGCCTGTGCTGAACCGCCGCCTGGCGCTGACCGGCGCTGCCGCCACGCTGGCGGCACCCTGGGTGCTGGCCGCCAAGCCCACGGTGCTGCGGTTTGCCTGGTGGGGCGGCGCTGCGCGCCATGCAGCCACGCTGAAAGCCATTGCGCTGTTCGAACAGAAGAACCCCGGCCTGAAGGTGAAGGCCGAGTACATGGGCTTCAACGGTTACCTGGAGCGGCTGACGACGCAGGTGGCCGGTGGCTCGGAGCCCGACGTGATGCAGATCAACTGGGCCTGGATGGCCATGTTCAGCAAACGTGGCAACGGCTTCACCGACCTGGACCCGTACCGGTCGCTCTTGTCGCTGGACCAGTTCAGCACCGAAGACCTGTCCACCGGGCGCGTGGCCGGCAAGCTGAACGCACTGCCGGTGTCCTACACCGCACGGGTGCTGCTGTGGAACCAGACCACCTTCCAGCGCGCCGGCCTGCCGCTGCCACGCACCTGGGATGAACTCTTTGCCGCCGGCCCGGTGTTCAAGAGCAAGCTGGGTGAACGTTTCCACCCGCTGGACGGCGAGCTCTACGACATGATGCTGCTGTCGCAGGCCTACGTGCACCAGAAACACGGCACGCCCTACTTGCAGTCGCTGCAATCGCTGCAGTCGATGTCTTCCAGCGAACCCGGCCAAGCGCCGCGGGTGGCGATGAGCCTGGACGCGGCGCGCGAATGGGTGAGCACCTACCGCCGCCTGGTGGACAGCCACACCGCCACGTCTTTGCCCTTGCGCGCCAGCCTGGGCGGTGCAGAAAAACCCACCGAACAGCAGCAGGACTGGGTGGCCGGGCACTGGGCCGGCAATTACACCTGGGACTCGGTGGCCGGTCTACGCGCCAGCACGCTGCCGGCCACACAGAAGCTGGTGCTGGGTCAGTTCCCCACGCTGCCCGGCGCCAGGAACAGCGGCATGTTCGGCCGGCCGGCGCTGATGTACGCCGTGGGCCGCAACTGCAAGCAGCCCGAGCTGGCGGCACGTTTCGTCAACCACCTGCTGACCGACCCCGAAGCCGCTTCGCTGCTGGGCCGCACACGCGGCGCGCCGGCCGCGCGCGATTCGCTGCGGGTGCTGCTGCAGGAAAACAAGCTGCCCCCTTTGGAATTGGCGGCGCACCAGACCATCCAGCAGCTGAAAACCGCAGGCCGCATCGACCTGCCTGCGCCGCTGTTCGAACACGCCCGCCTGCACAAGTTCATGCGCGAGGTGTTCGAAACCGTGGCCTACCGCAAATCCAACGACGCCGACGCCGCGAAGCGCCTGGTGGAAGAAGGCAACGCGCTGCTCAAGCGCATCAAGTGAAGACCATGAGCAAATCCACCCAACGACAACTGAAGTTCGAAACGCGTCAGGACCCCGACACAGGCGCGCAGGTCACGCGCTTGACGCCGCCCAACGTGACCTGTCACCGCAACTACTTCTACCAAAAGTGCTTCACGAACGACGGCACGAAGCTGATCTTCGGCGCCGAGTTCGGCCCCGGCACCAGCTGGAACTACCACCTGCTGGACCTGCAGAGCCAGGTGGCCACGCAGCTGAGCGACGGCGCCGGTGAAAACACCTTCGGCGGCTTTCTGAGCCCCGACGACCAGCACCTGTACTTCGTGCGCGCTGAACGCCAGCTGATCCGCCTGCACCTGTCGGACCTGCACGAAGACGTGGCCTACACCGTGCCCGAAGGCTGGGTGGGTTACGGCACCTGGGTGGCCAACAGCGCCTGCACGAAGATGGTGGGCATCGAGATCGCAGCCGAAGACTGGTTCCCGCTCAGCGACTGGAAGAAGTTCCACGACATGTTCCATGCGCAGCCACGCTGCCGCCTGATCCGCATCGACCTGGCCACCGGTGCGCGCGAAACCATCCTGGAAAAAAAGGGCTGGCTGGGCCACCCGCAATACCGCCCGGGCGACGACAACACCGTGGCCTACTGCCACGAAGGCCCGCACGACCTGATCGACGCGCGCATGTGGTTCATCAACGAAGACGGCACGAACATGCGCTGCGGCAAGGAACACCAGGCCGGCGAAAGCTGCACGCATGAATTCTGGGTGCCCGATGGCTCGGCGATGATCTACGTCAGCTACTTGAAGGGCCACACCGAGCGTTTCATCTGCAGCCTGGACCCAGTCACGCTGCAAAGCACGCAGCTCACCGCGATGCCACCCTGTTCACACCTGATGAGCAACTTCGATGGCACGCTGCTGGTGGGCGACGGTTGTGATTCACCCGCCGACGTGGCCGACACCAGCAGCCACCAGATCAAGACCGACCCCTACCTGCATGTCTTCGACCTGAAGGCCGGCAGCACAAGGCGTGTGGCGCGGCACGACAGTTCATGGCGGGTCTACAAAGGCAACCGCCAGGTCACGCACCCGCATCCGTCGTTCACGCCCGACCAGCAGCAGGTGCTGTACAGCAGCGACTGCGATGGCGAACCGGCGCTCTTCCTGGCGCAACTGTCACCGGCATGATCCACAAGCTGCTGCTGCTGTGCCTGCTGGCCTGCACGGCAGCCAGCGCCCAGCAGCGGCCGCAACTGGACGTGGCCACGGCCGCCGATCACACGGTCTTGCGCTACCTGGCGCAGGGCCCTGAACCGTGGGTGCCTGCTGTGTTGCGTGGACAGCACCTGCCGGCCGCGCAGTTCACGGTGGCGGCCGATGGCAGCGGCACCCACCGCAGCGTGCAGGCGGCCATCGACGCCGTGCCGGCGCGCAGCGACAGCGCCGTTCGCCGTGTCGTGCGCATCAAGCCTGGTGTCTACCGCGAGCGGCTGTGCATCAAGGACAAGGCACCGCTGACCCTGGTGGGCGACCCGTATGACGCCAGCGCCGTGCGCATCGTCGAAAGCCGCTACAACGGCCTGCCCAAACGTGCTGGCATCGACGCCGCCCACCCTTGCCATCCGCATCTGCAGGCCGCCACCCACGGCACGGCCGGCAGCGCCACCGTGGTGGTGGCCAGCGCCGACTTCCAAGCCCTGCACCTGACGATCGAAAACGATGCCATGGCGCAGGTGCGCGAAGGTGTCGGTTACCCGACCCATGTGCAGGCCGGTGGTGGCACACAGGCCGTGGCGCTGATGACGATGGCCGACCGTGTGCAACTGGAAGACGTGCGCCTGCTGGGCCACCAGGACACCTTCTACGTGCGGCGCCCGGCCCCCGGCGCGCCGGCCCGTGTGTACGTGCACGGCAGCCTGATCGCGGGCGATGTGGACTTCGTGTTTGGCAACGCCACGCTGGTGATCGAACGTTGCACGCTGCTCAGCCGCGCCGGCCGCCGACCCAAGGGCGAAAGCGGACCGGTGCTGGCGCCCAGCACACCCGCCGCGGTGGCGCTGGGCTTTCTGGTCACCCACAGCCGCTTTGCAGCCGAACCCGGCGTGGCTGCCGGCGCCGCAGCGCTGGGCCGCGCCTGGGACGAAGCGGTGCCCGCCGGCAGCTGGGCCGCCGGTGTGTCGCCCAACGGCCAGGCGCTGGTGCGCAACAGCCGCTTCGGGCCGCACATCGGCGGCTGGGCCGCGTCCACGTCACGCCGACCCTTCAGTGCCAGCGGCGAAACAGCGAACCGACTGAGTGAATTCGACAACCGCGACGACACGCAGGACATCGCCCGCCAGGCCCTGCCCCCGGGCGATGGCTGGGCCGCCGCCGGCGCCGGCACACGTGGTGGCGCGGACGCGCTGCCCAGCGACGTGCACACCGTCCGCACCCGCGCCGAACTGCTGGCGGCGCTGCAGCCGCACAGCCGGCCGCGCATCGTGAAAGTGCAGGGTCACATCGACCTGGCCAGCGACGACACCGGCCGCGCGCTGGCGGCCGACGACTTCCGCGACGCGGCTTTCAACTGGCCCGACTTCGAACGTGCCTACGACCCCGCCACCTGGGGCAGGAAGCCGCCCGAAGGCCCGCTGGAAGAAGCGCGCAGACGCTCGGCCGCGCGCTTGCTGCAACACGTCACCGTGCGTGTGCCGTCCCGCACCACCTTGATCGGCGTCGGCGACGACGCGCAGCTCAGCCACGGCATGCTGCTGCTGCAGAAGGTGCAGGACGTGATCGTGCGCAACCTGCGTTTGTCCGACGCTTTCGACCCCTTCCCGGCCTGGGACCCCAAGGACAACGCCGGCGGCGAATGGAATTCCGAACTCGACAACCTGCAGCTGCGCGGCGCCGTCAACATCTGGATCGACCACTGCAGCTTCGACGACGGCAGCCGCCCCGACAGCAGCGCCCGAACCGCCTTCGGCCGGCGCATGCAGCACCACGACGGGCTGCTGGACATCACGCAGCAGTCCAACCACGTCACCGTGTCGTGGAACCACTTCCAGGCCCACGACAAAACCTCGCTGGTGGGCGGCAGCGACAGCACGGTGGCCGATGCCGGCCTACTGAAAGTGACCTTCCGCCACAACCACTGGGACGGCGTGAAAGAACGGGCGCCGCGTGTGCGCTACGGGCAGGTGCACCTGTTCAACAACCTGCACACGGTGACGGCCGAAGGCAGCCATAAAGACGGCTACAGCTACAGCGTGGGCGTGGGCCACCGCTCAGCCATCTTCAGTGAAAACAACGTCTGGCTGACACCCGCCGACGTGCCGGCCACGCGCCTGGTGCGCCTGCACAAGGGCGAGGCCTTTTTCGACCGTGGTTCGCTGCACAACGGCCAGCCGGTAGACCTGCTGGCGGCGCTGCGGTTGGCCAACCCGGCGGCCACCTTGTCGGCCGACCTGGGCTGGACGCCGACCCTGGTTCAGGGGCTGCTGCCTGCAGCCGAGGTGGCCGAGCGGGTGCATGCCGGCGCGGGGGTCGGCCGACTCAAGGTCAGCCCCGATTGAGGGGCCTTCCGCAGCGGGTACACAATTGCCAGAAGATTTGTTGAAACGACAGACCGAAGAAATCAAAACACATGGACGACGATTCATACGACGCCCGGCAACCCGAGTCGGTGGCGGCAGTGCTGAAGGTGTTTGCCATCCTGCAGGCGCTGTCGGAACGCAATGAAACCGGCATCAGCGACCTGTCGGTGCGGCTGGCCATGCCCAAGGCCACGGTCTACCGCTTCCTGCAGACCATGAAGACGCTGGGCTATGTGCGCCAAGAGGTCGACAGCGAACGTTACGGCCTGTCGATGCGGGTCTTCGAACTGGGCGCCAAGGCGCTTCAGTACCCCGACCTGGTGGAGATTGCCAAGCCGCACATGCAGCGGCTGAGCGAAGTCACCGGCGAAACGGTGCACCTGGGCATGCTGATCGACAGCGAGATCATCTACGTGCACAAGGTGGACAGCCGCCACATGCTGGGCATGTACAGCCGTGTTGGCCGCCGCGCACCGCTGCACTGCACTGCCATCGGCAAGGTGCTGATGGCCTGGGAGAGCCCGGCGCGGCGCGACACCATCCTGCAGGGTTGTGACTTCAAGCGCTTCCGCGAAAAAACCATCACCACCCGCGCCGACTACGACGTGGAGTTGCAGCGCACGCTGGACCAGGGCTTCGGCCAGGACCGCGAAGAGTTCGACGACCACATCCGCTGCGCCGCCATTCCCATCTTCGACCGCCTGAACCTGGCCGTGGCCGGGCTGAGCGTGAGCTTTCCTTCCTTCCGCTACGACGTGGCACACGAGCCCGAACTGGTGGCCGAACTGCGCAAGGCCAGCCGCGACATTTCCCGCCAGTTGGGATGCTCCACGTTTCCGCTGGACCCACCCGCCGAAAAGGCGCGCTAGATTCAGACCTTTCAGCCAAGCCAGGAGCACATCGATGAGACCCAACCGCCTGCGTGAGCTCTGGGCCCAGGACAAAGCCGCCGTCAACGGCTGGCTGGCCATTCCCAACAGCTTCAGCGCCGAAGTCATGGCCCACCAGGGCTGGGATTCGCTGACCATCGACCTGCAACACGGTGTCATCGACTACGCGGCGCTGGTGCCCATGCTGCAAGCCATCAGCACCACCCCCACCGTGCCGGTGGTGCGTGTGCCGTGGCTGGAACCGGGCATCCTGATGAAGGTGCTGGACGCCGGCGCCTACGGTGTCATCTGCCCGATGATCAACACCCGCGAAGACGCGCAGAAGCTGGTGCACTACACCCACTACGTGCCGCAGGGCACACGCAGTTTCGGCCCCGTGCGCGCTTCGCTGTACGGCGGGCCGGACTACCCCGAACACGCCAACAGGACCATCGTCACCTTCGCGATGATCGAAACCGCGCAGGCGCTGGACAACCTGGACAGCATCCTCAGCGTCGAAGGCCTGGACGCCATCTACATCGGCCCTTCAGACCTGTCGCTCAGCCTGGGCTGCAAGCCGGTGTTCGACGACGTCGACCCGCCGGCCAAACAGGCCATCGAACACATCATGGCGCGCTGCAAGGCGCATGGCGTGGTGGCCGGCGTGCACAACGGCCGCGCCGACGTGGCGCGTGCGCGTGTCGACCTGGGTTTCCGCTTCGTGACGCTGGGCTCTGACGCACGGCTGCTGGCCGCGGGCTCGCAGGAACTGCTGGGCGCGATGCGGGCGGCCTGAAGGCGCTGCTGTCCAGCAACACTCAGGAGCCCGCTGCGGCCTCTTGCTGCAGGCGCTGTCGCTCGACCTCGCTGACAGAATCGGCGGGCAGACCGATGACTTGCCGCAATTGCTCACGTGCCTTTTCCCTGTCACCGGCGCGCAGGTGCAAGCGGGCCAATGACAGGCGCAGGCTGGCCGCCCGCGGGTCCAGCCGCACCGCGGCGGCCTGCGCTTCCAGTGCCCCCGGCAGGTCACCGTTGGCCAGGCGCGCCTGTGCCAATGTGTCCTGCAGCGGTGCCGACATCGGCGCCAAGGCGGTGGCCCGCAAGGCCAGCTTCAGTGCCTCTTGGGGAGCAGTAGGAATCAACAAGTCGGCCAGGTTGTTGACGGCCAGCGCGGCGTCCGGAACCAGTTCCACCACCCGCCTGTAATGGGCGATGGCCCGCTTGGTGTCACCACGCTGGCCCGCCTGTTGGGCCAGGTAGCCGATGAAGTCGATGTCCTTCGGGTGGGCCTGCAACCAGTCGCGCTCGACACGCTCGGCAGCAGCTGCATCGCCCCCTTTGTGCAAGGCCTGCGCCAGCTGCATCGCGATGTCGCTGCGACGGCCTAGCGACAGCGCCTCGCGCAGCACAGCCGCGGCAGCCGCATGTTGGCCCTGAGCGGTGTGTACCTGGGCTTGCAGCGCCAGGGTATCGACATCCCCCGGCATGCGCTGGCGACGCTGTTCCGTCGCCTCCAGGGCCCGCTGGACCTTGCCTTCCTGCAGCTGCAGCACGATGTCGGCCCGATCGATCGCCGTGGATTGGGGATCGTTCTGGCGTGCGCGGTCGACCTCGGTGCGCGCCGTGACCAAGTCACCCGACCTCATCAAGGCCTCGGCCAGCATGAGCCGGATGGGGGTGGACTGTGGTGCGAGCGCCGCCGCCCTCCGCAGGGGCGCCAGCGCCAGGAAGGGCTCGCCCGCAGCAACCAGGGCCTGGCTCCAGGCCAGGTGAATGCCGGCGTGCTCCGGCAGCGCCTTGGCCGCCCGCTCGGCGCGCAACACCGCCGGCCGCGGGTCCCCCAGACGGCGCTCGATCTCGATCGCAACCAGCCAGATGCTGGCGTCGCTGGGGTCGGCGCCCACGGCCTTGTCGAGCCAGGCCTGCGCCGCCGGCGCTGCGCCGATGCGACGTTCGAGATCAGCGATGGCCAGCAGCACGGGCACCGGCGCGGGCTCACGCCGCGCCAGGGCGGTGTAGTGCTGACGTGCGGCGTCGGGCTTGCCCGCAGCCAGGTCCAGTTCGGCCAGGCGCTCAAGCGCGGGCAGGAAGCCGTCGAAGCGCTGCAATGCGTCGGCGTAGGCCTTGCGTGCGGCGGCCACATCACCTTTGCCTTCGAGTGCGCGGCCACGCAGCAGGTGCGGCAGCGGCGCCTGGGCGTTCTGGGTGGCCAGCCGCTCGGCGGCCTGCAGGGCCCGCCCCCAGTCACCGGCCTGGAGCAAGGTCGTCACCAATTCCAGCGCAGCGCCCCCGTTCAGATCGGACTCGCTGACGGCCTGCAGTTCGCGTGTGCCCCGCTCCAGCTCGCCGCGCGCCAACAGGGCCTGCGCCAGAGACAATTGCGCCCGGGGACTGCCGCCACCCGCCGACCGGGCACGGGCAAACGCCGCGTCGGCGGCGCGATAGTCGCCGCGCAAGGTGTGCGCCTGCGCGGCCACCGTCCAGCTGGCCGCATCGGCATCGGTGCTTTGCAGATTGGGTTGCAAGGTCGTCAAGGCCTGGGCCCCACGGCCTTGCGCCACCAGCACGCTGGCCAGTTCGCGCCGCACCTGAGCTTGCGACGGCATCGATTTCAAGGCCTTGCCGAGAAGCGAGTGCGCCAGTTCGATCGAGCCCACCCGGCGTTCGATCATGCCGGCCAGCAGCTGCGCCAGCGGGCCCTCCGGGTCGGCACGCAAGAGCAGCTGAGAACTGGCTCGTGCACGCTTGAGGTCGCCCTCTGCGAACGCCAGCTGGGTCTCGAAGTAGAGAGTCGAACCCTTGCCGGGCAGTGCCTTGTTCATGCGATCCAGCAACTGCCGGGCCGGCGCGAAGCGGCCTTGGTCCATGGCCTGCTCGATCAGGGCGGCGTGCGCTTCGACCACCAGCGGGTCGATCGCCAGCACCTGTTCGTAGGCCGCCGCGGCATCGGCTGAGCCCGACTGGGCCAGCGCGTCGGCTCTCAACAGCCACACCTCGGCATTGTCGGGATGGCGCTGCACCAGCGCTTCGGCGGCCTTCATCGCCTCGGCCATGCGGCCTTCCTCGGCCAGCAGCCTGGCCTGCATCACGGCCACACCGGCGTGTGCTGGCGCGCGTGCCTGCGCTTCGTCAAGCGCCTTGCGCGCTCTAACCAGGTCGCCGCGGCGTTGCAGGGCTTTTGCCGCTGCCGCTGCCAGATCGGCCGAAGCGTCGGCCTGCACCAACGGCGCCCCTTCCAGCAGCGCCAGCACCTCGCCCTCCTTGCGCTGTGCGATCAGCGCGTCGGCCAGCAGCGGCACGGCGGCATCGCGTGAATGGCCGGCGGCCAGTGCGCGCCGCAGTTCCACCTCAGCGCCGGCGGCGTCACCGGCCTGGAGCAGCAAGCGGCCAAGCAGCATGCGTGCCACTGCCGAGTCGGGATGGACGGCGAGCAGCGCCTTGAGCTGAACGGTGGCGCCCGCCTTGTCACCCTCTGCCAGGCGCTGCTGCACGCCCGCCAGCGTGCGCGACTCGTCGCCCGTGCTCTGGCCGCAGGCAGCCAACACCAGGGCCAGCGCAAGCGCACAGGTCAATGGCGATCGTTTCCGAAGCAAGAAATTCACGGTTTACCTCGAGCAGCAGGCGCCTGCTGGCGCACGGCTGCAAAGGGTAACAAGTTAGCCTTGACCGTGCACGTGCAGACGCCGCAAGGCGCAATCGCAACCGCGATCGCCAGTCAGTCACCTGTCGGTCCACTTGACATTGGGTCCTTCAAAACCGGACCGATCGCCTGCAAGTCATTGAATTGAAAGAGGAGCCAGCTCTTGGCCTTGAAATTGCTTCTTCGCTTACATTGTTTTGCTTCAAGCCATGGCCACCCCGGCCAGACAGGAAAATCATGATCAGCGCCCTCACATGCCTCAGGACAGCCGTCGCGGCAGGACTGTTTTCGTTGCTCGCTGTGGCCCAGGCTGCGACCGTGTACTGCCCCAACGGCACCGGCGGTTCACTGACAGCGCCGACTTCCGGCCGTTACGTGGCCGTGAGCAACGCGTCCTTCCCAGGCTCGTGCTACTACCAGTCCGGCAATCTCTCGAACGCCAACATTGCCGCACTCGGCATGACGACCGTGGACAAAAACGGCACGTCCGGCGCGGCAGCAGGATCGCTGCTCGGCGGCGGCTTCCCGGGCGGCAGCACCGCGGGCACCTGGGCACTGGCGAGCAACCTGTGGAGCACTTACACCAACCTGTACCTGGGCTTCCACTTTGGCAACGGCAGCGGTGACCCGGATTCCTTCGTGGTGCAACTCGAACGCAACCAGCTGTCGGGCACGTGGTCGCTGAATGCCATTGCACCGGCGGGTCTGAACGGCCTGTCCAACTACTACCTGCTCACCGGCCCGGGTACGCCGCCCCCGCCGGGAACGGTGCCAGAGCCCGGTTCGCTTGCACTGGTTGGCCTGGCCTTGCTGGCGACGGTGGTCGTGCGGCGCAGGGCAATCAGCTGACCGGCCGAACACCGCGAAAACGCCAGTCACGAAGGGGCCCCGTCAAGCGGGCCCCTTTTGTTTGGGCCGCCTCTGACAGCCGTGTGTTCAACACGCTTGTTCAGAGCGGTCAGAGCGCTTCGATGCAACACCGAATCTGGCGGTCAGAGTTTGTGTCGCACCGCCCGGGATGATCCTGCGACGCTCACGGCTGGCAAACATGGGACCCGCAAGACGCCGCAAACGAAAAAACGGTCCAGGCTTTGACGCCTAGACCGTTTTCCCTGTTGGTGGGCCCCGACAGATTCGAACTGTCGACCAACGGATTAAGAGTCCGCTGCTCTACCAACTGAGCTAGGAGCCCGTAACTTTTTCTGTCGCGTGGTGGGTCGTGCGTGACTCGAACACGCGACCAACGGATTAAAAGTCCGCTGCTCTACCGACTGAGCTAACGACCCATCCGAAGAGCCTCACATTATAGCAGGACTTCAGGCCCCGATTGTTGGGCCGGCGAGCCGGTCAGCATGGCCAGCGCCTCGCCCGCGGCCACCATGCCGAAGGTGGCCGTGACCGTGACGCTGGAACCGTAGCCATGGCAGTTCAGCGACCCATCGGTCGCTGCCGTGGTGCCGGTCTCGCAGGCTGTGCCTTCTGCGGCCACGGGTGCGGCCACGCTCTCGCGCGAGAACACACAGCGCAGCCCCATGCGACCCTGGCGCGGCGCGGCGCCGGCCTTGCGCAGGCGCTGGCGCAGGCTGGCCAGCAGCGGGTCGTGCGTGGTGTCGGCCAGGTCGGCCACTTCGACCGCTTGTGCGGCGCGCTTGCCTCCGGCGGCGCCCACGCACACCAGCGGCACACGCTGAGCCAGGCTCCAGGCCGCGAGCGTGGTTTTGGCGCTGACCTGGTCGCAGGCGTCGATGAGCACGTCCACTGCGGCGGGCAACAGCGCCGGCCAGTTGTCAGCGCTGACGAAGTCTTCAACCAGCAGCACTTCGCAGCCGGGGTGGATGTCGACAAACCGCTGCTGCAGCGCCTGCACCTTGGCCATGCCCAGCGTGCAGCCGCTGGCCTGCACCTGGCGGTTGACGTTGGATTCCGACACGTGGTCCAGGTCGATCAGCACCAGGCGCGCGACACCGCTGCGGGCCAATGCTTCGGCAGCCCAGGAACCGACACCGCCCACACCCACCACGGCCACCCGCGCTTGTCGCACACGCTGGTAGCCGCTGTCGCCGTACAGGCGACGCAGGCCACCGAAGCGTCGCTCCAGGTCGGCGTCCTGCGCGGCAGGCGCGAGCGCGCCGCTCAGAGGCTGCTTTCCAGGCGCCACACCTGGTAGCGCAGCGCCAGCACGGCGCCGGCCATGATGCCGGCCAGCGCGATGAAGCTGCCCAGCGCCAGCGTGGACACCCCGCTCAGGCCCTGCCCGATCGTGCAACCCATCGCGGTGACACCGCCCACACCCATCAGCACCGCACCCACCAGGTGGTTGGCGGTGTCTTCGGTGCCGCCAAACCCTTCCCAGCGGAAGGTGCGGGTCAGCAGCGCCACCAGCGCGGCACCCACCACCACGCCCAGCGTGCTGACGATGCCGATGGTCAGCACCTTGCTCGTGTCGCTGAACAGGATCAGCCAGTCCACCGTGTAGGCAATGGGCGCCACGAAGGTGAGCGACTCCATGCGCTGCGTGTTGGTGGCCAGGAACACCTCTTCCAGCGTCACCGGGTGTTCGCTCAGGTGGCCCATGCGGCCCGACACCCACCACACACCGACGATGACTGCACCCAGGCCCAGGCCGGCCAGCAGCGATTCGCCGCTGCGACCCTCGGGCCTGAACAGCGCAAAGCCGATCAGCAGCAGGCCGATCACCAGCCCGGCCATCAAGGCCATCGACTCACGCGCCTGGCCGGTGGCATGCGCCAGCAGCGAAGGCAGGTCCTGACCCGTGGGCAGCGCGAGGGCAACCTGGTCCACCGTCGACACCCGGGCCACGGCCGTGATGCCACGCAGCGTGGCGTAGGCAGCCACCGCCAGCACGAAAAACACGACCACGCTCTTCAGGCTGCCACCGCCGATGCGCACCAGCGTCTTGCTGCCACAGCCCGACGCCAGCACCATGCCAAAGCCGAACAACAGGCCACCCAGCAGGTTGCTCAGCCAGATCAGCTGCGGCCCGGCATACACACTCTGGCCGGCCTGCACCCAGCCCAGCCAGACCATGGTGTTGAAACCGATCATGCCCACGCCCATGGCCATGAGCCACATGCGCATGCGTGTCCAGTCGCCCATGTTCACGATGTCGGCCACCGCGCCCATGGTGCAGAAGTGGGTGCGCTGCGCGATCGCGCCAAACACCACGGCCAGCGCAAACGCGGCCCACAGCACCTGAGTCACGAGCCCAGGCAGTTCGGCTTCCTGCATGTGGCCCCGGTGTTACTTGATCGACGCCAGCCGGTCCTTGCCCGCCTGCGCGGCTTCGGACTGGGGGTAGGCCTTCATCAGTTCGTCGATGGTGCGGCGGGCACTGCGCGGGTCTTTCATCTCGGCCTGGCTGTTGGCCACGGCCAGCAGCGCTTCGGGCGCACGCGGGTGTTCCGGCGCTTCGGTGACAAAACCGCGGAAGACCGAGATGGCCTCTTTGTAGTCGCGCCGGCCGTACAGCGAATTGCCCAGCCAGAAACGCGCCGCATCGGTGTAGGGACTGCCCGGGTAACGGCGCATGAAGTTGCTCAGCAGCGCCACCGACTTGTCGAAGTTGCCGCCGCGGATGGCGGCGAAGGCTTCGTCAAACGCACGTTTTTCTTCGGGCCCGACCGTGAAGTCGCGGCCGTCCAGCGACACCTTCACCGGCTCCATCTGGCGCAAGCGTTCTTCGAGAGCCTGCGTCACGTCGCGCTGACGGCGCTGAATGTCGGCAATCTCGCGCAGCGCTTGTTCGTCGTTGCCACGCAGCTTGGCAATCTCGCCGCGCATCGCTTCGAGCTGGTTGTTCAGGTCGAGCAGGCTGCGCCGCAGCGCCGCCAGCTGTTCGGTCAGCTGCGCGTTCTGCGCCGTGGCGGCCGACAGCTCGGTGGCGCGCGACTTGCCCTGGTCTTCCATCGTGGTGATGCGGGCGCGCAATTCGACGATGGCCTTGCGCGCCTCTTCATCGTTCAGGAAGGCATGGGCCGCACCGCTGGTGAGCCCGACATACACAGCGGCCAAGGCCGGCCAGCCACGCAAGCGCATCTCAACGGTCCTTCAGTTCGGCACGGCGGTTGCGCGCCCAGGCGGTTTCGTCGGCGCCACTGACCGCCGGGCGTTCTTCGCCGAAGCTCACGGCTTCGAGCTGGCTTTCAGGCACGCCCAGCAGCGCCAGCGACTTGACCACCGCTTCGGCACGTTTCTGTCCCAGCGCCAGGTTGTACTCGCGGCCACCACGCTCATCGGTGTGGCCTTCGATGACCATGCGCTTGCCACTGGTGCGCGTCAGCACCTTGGCATGGCCGTCGAGCAGGCCCTGGAATTCGTCCTTGATGACAAAGCTGTCGAAGTCGAAGTACACGACACGCTGCGCGGGCGCGGCCATCAGCGCGCTGCCGGCGGCCGCACCGCCGGCGCCCGAACGCGGCGTCAGGTCCACCGTGGACACACCCGACTGCGGTGCACCGGCAGCCGTGGCACCGGTGGCGGTGCCGGCAGCGGTGCCAGAACCTGTCGACGCGGTCACCGGCGAACGGGTCTCCACCGGCACCGCGGCTGTGCCGGTCGCCTTGCTGGGGGACTCGCAGCCGGCCACCAGGGCCATCAGCGAAACGATGGCCAGCATGCGGTAGGGGATGTGCTTCATCGGGGGCTCCAGTGCGTGGTGAAAATCGGTGAAAAGGGTCCTGGGGTGCGATGCAAAGGCGGCGCGTGGGCACCGCCGCTCATCGGCCAAAAGGCCCCCATGCGGGCTCACGCATGTCGGCGCCCGTGCTGAGCAGGCGCGTTTTGATCTTGCCATCAAGCGTGGTGGTCATCAACACATCGGCGCCTTGCGAGCGTGTGGCGTAGACGAGCAGCCGGCCGTTGGGCGCAAAGCTGGGGCTTTCGTCGTCGCGGGTGTCGGTCAACGGCACCGGTGTCGTTGCACCCACTTCCAACAGCATCAGGCGAAAGCCACCCGACTGCCGCGTCACGTAGGCCAGCTGCTTGCCGTCGGGGCTGACGGTGGGGCTGATGTTGTAGTCGCCACTGAAGGTGATGCGCTCGACGGGGCCGCCGCTGGACGGCACGCGGTACACCTGCGGGCTGCCGCCGCGGTCGCTGACGAAGTAGACATGGCGGCCATCGGGGCTGAACACAGCTTCGGTGTCAATGGCATTGCTGGTGGTCAACCGCGTGGGCGAACCACCGGTGGCCGGTATCGAATACAGCTGCGCCGGCCCACCTAGCGACAAGGTGACCACCAGGCGCTGGCCGTCGGGCGACCAGGCCGGTGCGCTGTTGCTGCCACGGAAGTTGGCCACCATGCGGCGTTCACCGGTGGTCACGTCCTGTACCCAGACGGCGGCCTTCTGGGTCTCGAAAGACACGTAGGCCAGCTTCTTGCCGTCGGGCGACCAGGCCGGCGAGATGATGGACTCGGGGCTGGCCAGCGCAATCTGGCCACCTTCGCCGTCGGGGTCGGTGACGTGCAGCGTGTGGCGCTTGCCGGTGCGCAACACGTAGGCGATGCGGGTGGCAAAGACGCCCTTGTCGCCGGTGAGCTTTTCGTGGATTTCGTCAGCGATGCGGTGCGCCGCCAGCCGCAGGTCGGCCGCCAGCACCACCTTGCTCTGGCCCAGCAGTTCATCACCACGCACGGCGTCCCACAGCTTGTAGCGCACGTCGAAGCGGCCATCGGCCAGGCGCTGCGCAGAACCGGCCACCAGGGCGTCGACGCCGCGTCCGCGCCATGCCGGCAGGTCGACCGTGCTGCGTTCGTCCAGGCCCGCCTCGCCGTCGATGATGCGAAAGGCGCCGCTGCGTTCGAGGTCGGCCTTGATGATGGCCGACAGCGCCACGCCGGTTTGCGACTGCTCGCGGAAGGGCGCCAGCGCTACCGGGATCTGCGTCGCACCCACACCGCTGATCTCGACGCGCAACTGGGCCCAGGCTGGCCACGCGACGGCGGCGGTGGTGGACAGGGCGGCGCTGAGCAAGCGGCGGCGGGTGGGGGTCTTCTTGATGGGCTCTTGCACGGCGGGCGGTGCGCGTTGGGCTTGGCGGCGCATTGTAGGCAGGCCCGTACGACCCCCATCCGGCCTGCGGGTTCCCTAGCCCGCGGGGCGCAGCGGGGCCGCCGATAATCACCTGGCGCCCTGGTCATCCACCGGCCCGGCTGCACCCAAGCCCATGCCCACCCTCTTGCAGCGCTTCGCGCGGCTTCTGCCCTACATCCGCAACAGCCGCGCCGGCCTGGTGGCCGCCACGCTGGGTGCGCTGGTCACGGCACTCACCGAGCCGTTGATTCCGGCACTGATGAACCGCCTGCTCGACCAGGGTTTCACCCGCAACGCGCTCCCGCTGTGGATGGTGCCGGCGGCCATCATCGGCCTCTTTGCGCTGCGCAGCGCCTCGGGCTTCGTGGCCCAGTACGGCCTGGCCTGGACCGCCAACCGTGCGGTGCTGAACCTGCGCGACGGCATGTTCGCGCGCCTGCTGGCCAGCGAACCCGCGCTGTTTTCGCGCCAGACCGCCAGCGGCATGACCAATACGCTGGTGTATGAAGCGCAAGCCGGTGTGACGATCCTCGTCAATTCGCTGCTCACGCTGGTGCGCGACTCGCTCACGCTGGTGGCGCTGCTGGCCTATCTGCTGTGGCTGAACTGGCAGCTGACGCTGGTGGTGGCGCTGCTGTTTCCTGCCGTTGGTCTGGTCATGCGCGTGCTGGGCAAACGCCTGCACCGCCTGACGGTGGAAGGCCAGAAGGCCACCGACGAACTGGCCTATGTGGTGGAAGAGAACATGCTGGCCTGGCGCATCGTGCGCCTGCATGGCGCAGAACAGCACCAGGCCGGCCGCTTCCACGGCAGCGCCGACCGTGTGCGCCAGCTGATGCTGAAAGCCGTGGTGGCCGGTGCCACGATGACGCCGGTGACGCAGATGCTGGCCGCCTGTGCGCTGTCGGCCGTCATCACCACGGCGCTGTGGCAAAGCAGCAGCGGCGGCGCCACGGTGGGCAGCTTCGTGGCTTTCGTGATGGCCATGCTGCAGCTGATCGCGCCCATCAAACACTTGTCGGACGTGATGGCGCCGCTGACCCGCGGCCTGGCCGCCGTGGAACGTGGCCTGGACCTCATCGAACACAGCCCCATCGAAGTGGGTGGCTCGCATCAGGCCGATTCGACCAGCGGCCGCGCACGCGGCGACCTGGTTTTCGAAGGTGTGAGCCTGCGTTACCGCGACGACAGCCCGGCCGCCGTCGAGGCGCTGAACCTGCAGGTGCGCGCCGGCGAAACGGTGGCGCTGGTAGGGCCGTCGGGTGCGGGCAAGACCACGCTGGTGAACCTGTTGCCCCGTTTCATCGACCCCACCGCGGGCCGCATCACGCTGGACGGTGTGCCGCTGGCCGAATGGGACATGCTGGCCTTGCGGCGCCAGTTTGCGCTGGTCAGCCAGGACGTGGTGCTGTTCAACGACAGCGTGTTGGCCAACGTGAGCCTGGGTGCGCCAATGTCGCGCGAGCAGGTGCGTGCGGCCCTGAAAGCCGCGCACCTGCTGGACTTTGCCGACAGCCTGCCGCAGGGCCTGGACACCGTCATCGGTCACAACGGCAGCCAGCTGTCGGGTGGCCAGCGCCAGCGCCTGGCGATTGCACGCGCCATTGCCAAGGACGCGCCGGTGCTGATCCTGGACGAAGCCACGTCGGCGCTGGACAGCGAAAGCGAACGTGCCGTGCAGGACGCGCTGGACGGCCTGATGAAAGGCCGCACCACCATCGTCATCGCACACCGACTGTCGACGATCGAAAACGCCGACCGCGTGCTGGCCATGGACGGCGGGCGGCTGGTCGAAGAAGGCACACACCGGCAGTTGCTGGCGGCGGGCGGGCTGTACGCACGGCTGCATGCGATGCAGTTCAAGTCCTGAAGGAGACAGACACCATGAGCACCCCGGCACCGCCGATTTCGCGCTACCCCGTGCCCGAATTGACAGACCTGCCCGAAGACCTGCGCACCCGCATCCTGGACGTGCAGCAGAAGGCCGGCTTCGTGCCCAACGTCTTCCTGGCGCTGGCCCACCGGCCGGCCGAGTGGCGTGCGTTCATGGCCTACCACGACGCGCTGCTGCTGAAGGACACCGGCTCGCTGAGCAAGGGCGAGCGCGAGATGATCATCGTGGCCACCTCGGCTGCCAACCAGTGCCTGTATTGCGTGGTGGCACACGGCGCCATCCTTCGCATCTACGAAAAAAGGCCGCTGGTGGCCGACCAGATTGCCGTGAACCACCGCAAGGCCGACATCACGCCGCGCCAGCGCGCGATGCTGGACTTTGCGATGAAGGTCTGCACCGCATCACACACCGTCGATGACAGCGACTTCGCGGCTTTGCACACACACGGCTTCAGCGACGAAGACATCTGGGACATCGGCGCCATCACCGCCTTTTTCGGCCTGAGCAACCGCATGGCCAACCTCACCGGCATGCGGCCCAACGACGAGTTTTTCCTGATGGGCCGGGTACCGAAGGCCAAGTCCTGAGTCCCCCAAGACCGGCACATCCGAAAAAAGAACGGAGACACACCCCATGCAAAGACTGACCCTGGCCTTTGCCGGCAGCGCGGCCGCCGTGCTGCTGGCCGCCTGCGCTTCGACGCCCCCGGGCCCTCAGGCCCAGGCCGTGACCATCGTGCGCACGGCCCACGGTGTGCCGCACATCAGCGCGCCCGACATGCACACGCTGGCCTACGGTGTGGCCTATGCCCACGCGCAGGACAACGTCTGCCAGACGGCGCAGCAGCTGGTCACCGTGCGTGGCGAACGTGCGCGCACCTTTGGCGCGGCCGGCACTGCGCTGCTGGGCCGCGGCATGGTGGCCAACGAACAGATCGACTTTTTCATGGCCGCGCACATGGACGACGCGGCCCTGCAGCGCAACTGGGCCACCGCCAGCGCCGATGCGCAGGCCATGATGGCCGGCTACGTGGCCGGCTACAACCGCTTCATTGCCGACCACCGCAACGCCTTGCCTGCTGCATGCAAGGGCCAAGCCTGGGTCACGCCGATGTCGCTGGCCGACATGCGCCGCCTGAGCGAGATGACCAGCGTGCTGGCCAGCAGCGCCGCACTGGCCGAAGCCGTGGTGGCCTCGCAGCCGCCGGCGGCCAAGGCCGCGGCGGCCGTCGAACTGCCGCTGGCCGATCTGGCCACGGCGGCGCGCGAGCTGGGCCTGATCGACCCGCCGCTGGGCAGCAACGCCTGGGCCTTCGGCAAGGAAACCACCGGCACCGGGCGCGGCCTGCTGCTGGGCAACCCGCACTTCCCGTGGGCGGGAGTGAACCGCTTCTGGCAGATGCACCTGACCGTGCCCGGCCGTTTCGACGTCATGGGTGCAGGCATCGGCCATGGCGCGGTGGTGCAGATCGGCTTCAACAAGGACGTGGCCTGGTCGCACACCGTGTCCACCGGCAAACGCTTCACCGTGCACGAGCTGAAACTGGTGCCCGGCGACCCCACCCGCTACCTGGTGGACGGCCAGCCGCAGAAGATGCAGCCACGCACGCTGCAAATCGAAAGCCGCGCCGCCGACGGCAGCACCAGTTCCAAGACCCGCACCGTGTGGACCACGCGCTGGGGCCCGGTGATCACCGTGCCGCGCCTGGGCCTTAACTGGACCGACACGCTGGCCTACGCGCTGCAGGACGCCAATGCCGGCAACACCCGCAGCGTCGACAGCTGGCTGGCCTTTGCCACGGCCAGCAATGTGCGTGAACTGCACGCGGCCCACCGCAACCTGGGCGTGCCCTGGGTCAACACCATCGCCGCCGACCGCCACGGCAACGCCATGGTCACCGACGTGAGCGTGGTGCCCGACGTGGACGCGGCGCAACTCGCTGCCTGCGCGCCCAGCCCGCGCGCCGCCGGCCTGCGCGGGCCGGCCGGCATCGTGGTGCTGGACGGCAGCAAGAGCAGCTGCGGCTGGAAACGCGACGGCAGCTCGCCAGTGGCCGGGCTGACCCCGATCGAACGCATGCCGCTGGCCATCCGCAGCGACTGGGTGCACAACAGCAACGACAGCTTTTTCTACAGCCACCCCGAGCAGCGTTTCGACGGCGTCTCGCCGATGGTGGGCGACGACATCCTGCGCCGGCCCCGCACACGGTCGGGCCTGATCGAGGTGCCCGAACTGGTGGCGCGTGGCCCGGTCACCCCGCAAGCCGCGCAGGCGCAGCTGTTTGCCAACCGCAACCTGCTGGCCCGTGTCGTGCTGCCCGACCTGCTGGCCGCTTGTGCCGCTGGCGCACCCAGCCCGGAAACACAAGACGGCTGCACCGCGCTGCGCGGCTGGGACCGCCACAACAACGTCGATTCACGGGGTGCGCACCTGTTCCGCGAGTTCTGGCAAACGGCCAGCGCCGTGCCGGGTGTCTACCGTGTGCCTTACGACAAGAACCAGCCGGTGGCCACACCGGCCGGCCTGAAGATGCACGACGCGGCCGTGGCCACGAAGGTGTGGGAAGCCCTGGCCAAGGCGGTGCAGCAGGTGCGCAGCGCCGGCTTTGCGCTGGACGCACCGCTGGGCACGGTGCAGCGCCCGCTGATCACCGACGAACGCATCGCGGTGCACGGTGGCGAAGACTTCGAAGGTGTGCTCAACAACGTGGGCAGCCAGTTCACACGCGGCATTTCGCCGCAGGGCCTGCGCATCGACTACGGCACCAGCTACGTGCAGACCGTGACCTTCGACGAACGCGGCCCGGTGGCACAGGCCATCCTGACCTACGGCCAGAGCACCGACCCAGCATCGCCGCACGCCACCGACCAGCTGAAGTTGTACTCAGCCAAGCAGTGGCCGCAGCTGCCCTTCCACCCAGAAGACGTGGCGCGACAGCGAGTGGGCGAAGTGCTGCGGCTGCTGGTGCGGCCTTAGCTGCCAAGCCGCAGCAGCCTCAGGGCGCACCCAGAAAGGCCGGGTCGATCAACAACAGCTCGGTCTGCCCGCGCTGCCGCGTGTAGACCTTGCCGTCCAGCCCGATGAAGGTGAGCTGGAAGCCGTTGCTGGAAACATGGCGCATCTTGGGGAAGGGCAGCACCTCCAGGCTCAGGCAGGTACCTGCGCCGTAGTAGTAGTTGTAGCCCGTGCCGTCGACGCGGCAGATGCGGTAGGTGGCGGGTGCGGTGTAGGTCCGGAAGTCCCTCACGTCCCAGAGCTTGACGGTGCCGTCCCGCAGCAAAGCGGCGGCCGAACCGATGGAGTCGCCCGCAATCTGCACCACATCTGCCAGGCCGGGGATCTGCACGGGTGTGGGCTTTGGTGTGGTTGTGCCGTCGCCTGACTGCCCGCTGGTGTTGGCGCCCCACCCCCACACCGTGCCGTCGGAACGCAGGGCCAGGTTGAAGTTCGCCACCGTGGTCACTGCCGAAACAGAGCTCAGGCCCACCACCAGCGTGGGCACGCCAACGCTGTCGAACACATTGAGCTCGGTCGTGATCGCGCCCCACTGGTACACCCGGCCTGCTGTGTCGAGCGCCAAGGATGTCAGCTGGTCGGCAGCGACGCTGACGATGTTGCTCAACCCGGGCACCTGCCGCGGCGTGTACATCGCTCGATGAAGCGAAGGTGTCCAGCCGACACGGCTGGCGTAGATGTTGCACGCATTGACGTCGTACATCACCGCGCCCAGCCCAAGCGCCCCGTAAACGTCTGCACCCCAGGTGTAGACAAGGCCCAGTTTGTCGCGCGCAATGCCGTGGTAGTTGCCGGTGGCCAGCGACGTGATGTCACGCAGACCGATCACCGGCACGGGCGCTTCCCGGCGGCCGCTGCTGCTGCCGTCGCCGAGCCGGCCGCAGTCGGCTTCACCCCATCCGAGCACGCTGCCGTCGTTCTTGACCACAAAGATGTTCGAAGACAGGCTGCGCACGAATCGCACGTCGTCCACGAAGCCGCGCAGCAGTTGCACGGTGTTGCCCGTGGGGCCCAGGCACCGCTCACCCGTCCTGGGCGTGACCCGCTGCAGATTGATGCGGCCTTCGCGCGTGAGTGCCACCTTGTCGTACTGGATTTCGCAGCCGTCCGTCGCGGTGGTGTTGCCGTTGAAGGAGGCCAGCGTGAAGTCGCTGACGAAGGGGCTCAGCCCGAGTGTCGTGTTGCTGCCGAACTGCGCCGAGATGGAAGCGCTGGTGGCGCCCAGCTCCACGGCATCGCGCGACACGTCGTAGTACACGGCCGCAGCCGAGGCCGGCGAGCCGTCCAGCGCGAAGCCGTTGATCGTGCCGTCGGTCAAGTCGCGCGCCAGCTGCTCGGTGAGCTCAAGCGCAGGCGCAGTGGCTGTGGGCAGGTAGCTGTTGGCTTTGCGCACCAGCCCGCCGGTGGCCACTGCGGCCAGGCCGTAGCGGCTGACGGGCAGCGCGTTGCTGGCGCTTCCAGCGTCAATGGGCGTGGGCAGTGACTTCACCGACGGCACGTGCAACTGCTGCGGCAGCAGGCGGTTGATCTCGGCGCGCACTTGTTCATTCGCCTGCCAGATCTGCGCCGCCGTCAGCGTGGCCACGCTGGCTGTGCTGAGCAGCGGTGCGGTACCGGCACGCACCTGCGCCGGGTTGGCGACGAAGTTGTTGATGGCGTAGCGGTAGGCCGCTTCGGTCAGTGGCGACACCGCCAGGTTTTCGTCGATGCGGTCCACCAGCGCGTGCAACACATTGCCGGGGCCAAAAGGCAGCAGCGTGTTCTTGCCTTCGTCGTAGTAGCTCGCGCCGGCCGCGCCTTCCAGCGTCAGCAGGAAGGGCCCGGCACCCGGCCCGGCCTTGATGCGCACGAGGCCCGTCACCGGGTGGGTGAGCGCACTGCCCACCAGCGCGCCGTCGGCCACGCGGGTGACCGTCAGCCGTGCGTTCAGCACCTTGCCCAGGCCACCACCACTGTCGGCACCGTCACCGTCGGCACCGCCGTCGGTGCCACCATCACCGCCGCCGTGCAACAGTTCCAGGCGTGTCGTGTCGGCACTCGTCACGACCTCGCCCCACACCGTGGTCAGCAAGGCACTTTCGCTGGTGACACTGCCGACGCTGTTGCTGATGCGCACACGAAAGCGGCTGCCGCTGTCGGCCATCGAGACCGGTGCCCGCGCCAGCGTCGCGCCGTTGGCGCCGCTGACCTGGGTCCAGCGTGTGCCGCCATCGACGCTGGTTTCCCAGGTGTAGCTCAGCTCGCCACCCGCTGCCGTGACCACCGGGCTGAAGGCCTGGCCAACCACGCGTGTGGCACCTTGGGGCTGGCTGCCGATGGTGGGCGCCGTGATAACGGGCGGGGCGGGTGGTGCACCGGTCGGGGGCGCGGTCGGCGGTGCGGCCACGGGCGGCGTGCTGCCGCCGCCATCACCTGCCCCACCGCCACCGCAGGCCGTCAAGGCGGCCAGGCTGGCCGCGGACACCGCCAGTTGCAGCCACCGCATCGACTCGGCCTTGTTCAGCATGTGCATGTTCGGATTCCCTCGTTGTCGTTTTGTTCAGGGTCGTGCCGCCGCGGGTGCAGCAGTAGACCGGCCAGGACCGCTGGCACCCAGCACGGCCAGCAGGAAGTCGGGCACACCGGGTGGAGGCGCAATCAGCACCGGTGTCTGCTCACCTTGGGTCAGGCTCTCGACTTCGCTGGACACAAACAGGCTCAGCGCCTGGAAGGTGACCCGGCCCCGTTTCATGAAGTCGGCACCACCCCGCAGGCCCGACACCACCGCCTTCGTGAAGGCGCCATTGCCCCATTCGCTGTTCTCTTGCGATTCCTGCCGGCCGGTGCTGGACGCAAACACGATGACGCCGTTTTCCGGCGAAGCCAGCTGGTTGCTGATGCGCGTCATGTCGCGGCTGAACCCACTGCCCTTGCCGATGGCGTTGCCGGCATGGCAGGTGTCGACAAACAGCACGGCCCGACCGCGCAGGCGCACCAGGGCGGCACGGATCGCGTCTTCGTTCAAGGCACTGCCGGCCACGTTGCGCGGTGCGGTGTCGTGCGACACGAAGTAGTAGCGGCCGTCGGGGTGGTTCAGCGCATGGCCGGCCAGGAACAGCATGCCGGTGTCACCCGGCCCGACCGCAGCCCGCAGCCATTCCAGCCCGGCCACGATGGCCTGCGTGGTGGCGGCTTTTTCGGTCAGCACCCGGGCTTCGACCTGGCTGTAGGCACGGCCGTCCTGCGCGCCCAGCACCTCGGCAAAGTCGGTGGCGTCCTTGGCCGGCAGTTCCAGTGCGCCGATGTCCTTGCTGGCGTAACTGCCCACGCCCACGGCCAGCACAAACAGCCGCGACCGCTGGACCTGCTTGGGCTCGGGTGGCGCCTCGCGTTTCAGCACGAAGGTCAGGGGATCGGAAAAACCGTGGGCATTGGCCGCCACGACGTGCACCACCGACTCGCCTTCTTCGGCCGGGATGCGGATGAAACCCCCGGTCTTGCCGTCGGCGGTGAGTGGAAGGCGCTGTTCCAGGATGTCTTGCAGCACGCCGTCGCGGCGCACCAGAAGCGAAGTCAGCTCTTCACCCGGCCGCAGCACCACGCCGAATTCCAGCCCCACCGTGGCCGACCGTGTGCGCACCGCACGCGGCTGCTTGTAGACCAGTGTGGGCGGCAGCCGCCGGGCGATGTCCAGCACGGCCTGGGTCGGCAGCTCTGGCAAGGCCTGCGCTGGCGGCACCTGCGGCACGGCGGGCAAGGACTGGGCCGCTGCAGCGGCGCCGGCCAACACCAGGTCGGCGCCGCGGGCCTGATCGGCCTGCGCCAGCGCCAGCGCCGGGTCGGCCGTCTGCAGCACACGGTCGATCACGTCGGGCCGCAACAGGCGCTGGCGGAAACGGCCGATCGAGAAAAACGCGCTGCCCGCGCCGTCAGCGTTGTTCAGGTGCCAGCCGATCAGCTGTTCTGCACCTTCGCTGGCGTCGTAGTGCCCCAGCGGCGACCACAGCACCCACTGGCCATCGAAGGGCGCAAAAAAGCTCAGCAGCAAGGCGCCGTCGCTGGCGCGGTACCAGCGCACGGTGGCATCGGCCAGGGCCGCCACCAGCAGCCGGCCGTCGGCCGAACTGTGCACGGCACGCACCTCGGCACCCGGCTGCACGGTCCACACGATGCGACCGCCCGGCGCCACGCGCATCAGCCGGTGGCCGGTGCCCCAGGCCAGGTCGTCGGACGTGCCGATGCCGGCCACGGCACGTGAGATCTCGCCAGCGGCCAGCGTCTGCAACTGCCCCTGCAGCAGGGGCCGTGACGTGGGCGCACTCTCCCACTCGCGGCTGTTGGCAAACGGGCCCGGTCGGTCGGGTGCACGCGCCTGGCGCAAGGCCGCGCGGCGCAGCTGACGGCTGGGCATGGCAAAAGACCATGGCCCCTGGCTCGACGGTGTCTGCCATTGCACCGACTGGCCGTCGGCCGACAACCACAGGCGGTCGGCCCGGCGCACGTAGTCGGCCGCGCGGGCACGCACGGGCCGCACGGCCGGGTCGCCGAGCGAGCCCCAGCTGGCGTCGAAGCTGGTGTAGGCAAACTGTGCGGCCGACACCGCGACCAGGTCGGTGACTGCGTCGCTGGCCACCTCGTGTTCAACCAGCGCTTGGCCGGTGCCGGCGTCGAAGGTGTGCACAAACCCGCGCACCGTTTCGATGGCCTCGCGGCCGCTGGCACGCGGGTCCGACCGCACACCGCCCACGGCCACCGCCGTGCCGGCGCCGTTCCAGGCCACCGCCTGCGTGCGGCCGTTCAGCGGCCTGCGTGGGCGCCAGGTGGCCTGCCAGGCGCCGTGGCTGGCCGTCAGGATGTCGACCCAGCCATTGCGGTCGCGCGCAAAGTGCACCAGGGCCAGGCGCTGACCGTCAGGCGAAAAGGCCACTGCCACGGGCTCGCCGCCGGGTGTGGACAGCCGCAGGGGCGCGCTCAGTTGGCCTGCGGCGCCCAGCTCCGCCAGGTGCAGAAAGCCGGCGGTGTCGGTGGCCGCCAATCGACCCTGGGCCGACAGGTCCAGGCCGTAGACATCCCCCGCCATCGCCAGCGCGGCGCTGGCTTCGCCCTGCAGCGAAAACACCCGCACGGCACCGGGTGCAGCAAAGGCCACTGCGAGCCAGCGGCCGTCGTGTGACCAGACCAGGCGCTTGACTTCACCGGGGCCGGCGTCGAACGCACGCACCCATTCGGCCGTCAGCGGATTGAACAGGTGGATGCGTGCTGCAGCGTGCCCCAGCGGCGTGCCGGCCACCGCGATCAGCGGCAGTTGCGGATGAAAAGCCACGCCATACAGGCGGCCGTCGCCACCTTCGCCCAAGGGCGGCCGCAGCGTGTGCAACAGGGCCTGTGTATCCCGCTGCCAGACACGCACGGTCTTGTCGTCGGACGCGGTGGCCAGCAGCGACTGGTCGGCATTCACGGCGATGCGCCGCACCGGACCCCAGTGGGCACCCGGCTCCAGCCGCAACACCGGCGCCACGGGCAGCGCCGGCGGATGGGCTGCCTGGCCGACGAGGGGCGCGCTGGCGGTCAGCGCCAGCAACAGCCATACCCAAAAGCTCAAATGCGTGCTCAACCGTGCACCGGCACCGTAGCGCATCGCACCCCAGAAGGACGTTTTCGAAGCCACTTGCACGCTCTGTTGACCGAGGCGCGCAACTGCAGGGCGCCCCGCTTTCTGACCGACGAACAAGAACAGCTTCCACAGCCCCGGTCGAGGAGCAGATGCACACAGCCTTGGCACCCGGCGGCGGTCGAAGGACATGCCACTGCCGAGATCACCCGGGACTCTAGATGTCGCCCACAGCCCTGGCTTCACCCGGCTTGATGACGGGCTGCAGGCCAAAACCCCAAATGCAGCAGGTGAATGGTAGTCGCTAGCACCGGGTCGGCCGGGGCCTGTGCATCCCGCAGTCAGGTGGACCCGGGCGGAACAAAGAAGGGCCCGGCATCGCTGCCGGGCCCCTGCTGACTTCAGGCGATCACTGCGACTGCGACTGCTGCAGCGCGCGGATGCGGTCTTCCATCGGCGGGTGGGTGGAAAACAGCGCCATCAGGCCGCTGGGCCGCGAGCTGATGCCCATGGTGGCCACGCTCTTGGGCAGTTCGCCAGGGTCCATGCCGCCCAGGCGCGCCAGCGCGTTGATCATGGGCTGCTTGCGGCCCATCAGCGCCGCCGCGCCGGCGTCGGCACGGTATTCACGCTGACGCGAGAACCAGGCCACGACGATGGCCGCCAGCACACCGAGCACGATGTCCAGCACGATGGTCGTCACGTAGTAGCCGATGCCGGCCCCTTCGCGGTCGTTTTTCAGGATCACCTTGTCGACAAAATAACCGATGACCCGCGACAGGAAGACCACGAAGGTGTTCATCACACCCTGGATCAGCGCCATCGTCACCATGTCGCCGTTGGCCACGTGGGCCACTTCGTGGCCGATGACGGCCTCGACTTCTTCGCGGTTCATGGTGTGCAGCAAGCCGGTGCTCACCGCCACCAGCGCCGAGTTCTTGAAGGCGCCGGTGGCAAACGCGTTGGGCTCGCCTTCGAAGATGGCGACGTCGGGCATGCCGATGCCAGCCTTCTTGGCAAACCCCTCGACGGTGCCGACGATCCAGCGGTGCGTGGGGTCGGTGCTGTCGTTGATGATCTTGGCGCCGGTGCTCCACTTGGCCACCATCTTGCTCATCAGCAAGGAGATGATGGCGCCGCCGAAGCCGATCAGCGCAGCAAACGCCAACAGCATGCCCAGGTTCAGGCCATTGGCCGTGAGGAAACGGTTGACGCCCAGCAGACTGGCGGCAACGCCCAGCACCAGCATGACAGCCAGGTTGGTGACGACAAACAGCAGGATGCGTTTCATGGCGATGGCGGCCTCCAGTGCCGCAAGGTGAATCCAGACAGACGGGATGTTAGGGCCGGGCGCAGCTTTTCAAGCAAACCCGCCAGGCCTGAGGGCTTGAGCTTCAGCCTGCGCCGGCTTCAGCGCCGCAGGCGCACCTGGGTGGGCTTGTCGGCCGGCACCAGGTCGAAGTGATCGCCCAACTGCGCAAACAGCTTCAGTGACGAGCTGTTTTTCCCCAGCAACTGCGCCTCGCGCAGGCGTTGCACGGCCACGTTCAAGGCCAGGCCCTTGCCGGCAGCCAGTTCGGGCAGGCAGTCGAGCACGGCCTGCACCGAGGCCCCGCGGTTGCCGTCGCGACTTCCTTCGCGCTTGTCGTTGCGCTTGCCGTCCCGATTGCCGTCGCGGTCGGCATCGCGGCCGCCGCGCGCGGGGCGCTGCACGGCGGGCGCCGCCGCCGGCGCGGCGGGCGCCACCGGCGTGGCATCGACCACCTTTGCTGCCGTTGTCTCGGACGAAACTTCTGCCTTCGCGGCGGCTGATTTGCGCGCGGCCGTCTTGCGCGGTGCCGCTTTGGTCGCCGCGGTCTTGGCGGCTGTTTTGGTGGCCACTTTTTTCGCCGGCGCGGCCTTCTTGGCAGCCGCCGAGGTTTTCGTGGCGGCCGAAGTTGCCGTCTTGCGCGTGGTCTTGCGCGCTGTCTTGCGTGCCGGCTTGTCGGCATCGGCGCTGAGCGAGGATCTGTCAGCGGCGCTGCGCGCCGGGGACTTGTGGTGTTCCAGCACTGTGTAGTCGTCGTAGACGTCCTGCGTCTCTTCGCCCACCTTGCCGGCCTGACCGATGCCGCGCACGACACAGCCCTTTTCGCGCAGCCGGTGCACCAGCGGCGCGAAGTCGCTGTCGGAAGAGGCGATGACCACCACGTCGGGGCGCTCGGCCAGCACCAGGTCGATGGCGTCGACGGCCATCGCGATGTCGGTGCTGTTTTTGCCCGCCGCCAGGTTCACCATGGGCTTGATGCCCAGGCGCTTGAACGCCGCCTGGTTGGTCACCGCACTTTCTGCCGTGCAATAGGCGCGGCGCACGTGCAGGCCACCATGCTGGTTGAGCAGCAGGCGCACGGCCTGTTCCATGACATCGAGCGACAGGTTGTCGGCGTCGATGAGCAGCATCACGCGGTCTTGGCTCATGCAGAAATCTCCAGCGCGATGAACTCGCGCAACAGGGAAAGGGCGCGCTCGGGCGCATCGGCAAGCAAGCCGTGGCCGGCGCCTTCAAACTCTTCGTAGCGCAAGAGATGCGGGGGCAACAGCGCCGCGATGTCACGCTGGTTTTCCACCGGCAGCATGGGGTCCAGCGTGCCGCCCATCAGCAGCACCGGGCAACGGATGCGGTGCAATGCCGGCCGCAGGTCGAAGTGATTGCCTTCACCTTCGGCGCGGCTGAACCAGCGGGTGGCTTCGGCGTTGCGCACACTGCGCAGCAGCGCTTTCGGGTCGTCGGCGCTGCGGTTGTACTGCGGCACACAGATGCGCAACCAGTCGTCCAGCACCTCGCGGCAGGTGTCGCCGTCGATCAGTCGGCGGCGCGCCAGCGCACCGGCAGCAGGGCCGCCAAGCTGTTCGAACAGTTCGACCCGGCGCTGGGTAAACGCACCACCGCGCGCTGCCGTGTTCATCAGCACCAGCTTGCCGGCATGGCCCGGGTGGCGCGTGGCATAAGACAGCGCCACCATGCCACCGAAGCTGGCACCCAGCACGATGGGCTTTTCGATGCCCAGCGCATCGCACAAGCCGCGCACGTCGTCGCCCCACTGCGCCAGCGTCCACCGGTCCTGCGGGCCGCTTTCGCTGCGGCCGTTGCCGCGGTGGTCGTAGAAGACCAGCTGCGCCACGTCGGCCAGCGGCGACATCTGCGGGCGGTAGTGCGAGTGGTCGGCACCCGGCCCGCCGTGCAGCAGCACCACCGTGGGCCGCTCGCGCATCCGCGCGCCGCTGGGCACCAGGCCGGCGCCTTCGACATCGAAGAACAGGCGCACGCCGTTGACAAGGACGTGCATGCCGCTCAAGCCAGGCGCCAGTTCAGCGTCTCGCCTGCACGCAGCGGCTTGATCAGCGCATCGCCAAAGGGCAGGGTCTCGGGCAAGGTCCAGGGCTCGCGGCGCAGGGTCACGGTGCCTTCGTTGACCGGCAGGCCATAAAAGGCCGGGCCATGCTCGCTGGCAAACCCGGCCAGCTTGTCCAGCGCGCCGGCAGCTTCGAAGGCCTCGGCGTACAGCTCCAGTGCTGCGGGTGCGGTGTAACAACCGGCGCCACAGACACTTTGTTCCTTCAGCGCCGCTGCATGCGGCGCGCTGTCGGTGCCCAGGAAAAAACGCTCGCTGCCCGACGTGGCCGCCCGCACCAGCGCCAGGCGGTGCTGCTCCTTTTTCAGCACCGGCAGGCAGTAGTAGTGCGGGCGCAGGCCGCCGATGAACAGCGCGTTGCGGTTGTAGAGCAGGTGGTGGGCCGTGATCGTGGCCGCGGTAGAAGCACCGGCGTCGGCCACGTACTGCGCGGCGTCGGCGGTGGTGATGTGTTCGAACACCACCTTCAACTCGGGGAAGTCGCGGCGCAGCGGCTGCATCACGCGGTCGATGAACACCGCTTCGCGGTCGAAGATGTCGACCTCGGGGTCGGTCACTTCGCCGTGCACCAGCAGCAGCAGATCTTCGCGCTGCATGGCTTCGAGGGTGGGGTAGCACTTGCGGATGTCGGTGACACCGGCGTCGCTGTTGGTGGTGGCGCCGGCAGGGTAGAGCTTCAGCGCCACGACGCCGGCATCGCGCGCTCGGCGAATCTCGTCGGGCGGCGTGTTGTCCGTCAGGTACAGCGTCATCAGCGGCTGGAAGTCGCTGCCGGTGCCGTGCTTGGGCCGCGCCGCCAGGATGCGGTCGCGGTAGGCCAGCGCGGCGGCGGCGGTGGCGACAGGCGGCCGCAGATTGGGCATCACGATGGCACGTGCAAACTGCGCCGCCGTGGCCGGCAGCACGGCTGCCAGTGCCGCGCCGTCGCGCAGGTGCAGGTGCCAGTCGTCGGGGCGGCGGATCGTCAGGGACAGCGGTGTCGCAAGGGTCGGGCTCATGCCCTGGATTGTCGCCTGCGCGCCGACCGGCAGAGCGGCCCTGTCAATGCTGCAGGATCTTCGACAGGAACTCACGTGCCCGCGGCGTGCGCGCCTCGGGGCTGCCGAAGAAGTCTTCCTTCCTGCAGTCTTCGACGATCCTGCCGGCGTCCATGAAGATCACGCGGTGGCTCACCTTGCGCGCAAATCCCATCTCGTGCGTGACCACCATCATCGTCATGCCTTCGTTGGCCAGCTGCACCATCACGTCCAGCACCTCGCCCACCATCTCAGGGTCCAGCGCCGAGGTGGGTTCGTCGAACAGCATCACGATGGGGTCCATGCTCAGCGCACGCGCGATGGCCACCCGTTGCTGCTGGCCGCCCGACAACTGGCCCGGGAACTTGTCCTTGTGCGCCATCAGGCCCACGCGGTCCAGCATCTTCAGGCCACGCGCGCCGGCATCGGCCGTGTTGCGGCCCAGCACCTTGATCTGCGCCAGCGTCAGGTTTTCGGTCACCGACAGGTGCGGGAACAGCTCGAAGTGCTGGAACACCATGCCCACGCGGCTGCGCAGCTTGGGCAGGTCGGTCTGGGGGTCGGTGATGCTGATGCCGTCGACCGTGATGTCGCCCTTCTGGATGGGCTCCAGCGCATTGACGGTTTTGATCAAGGTGCTCTTGCCGCTGCCCGACGGGCCGCAGACCACCACCACTTCGCCCTTCTGGATGGACGTGGTGCAGTCGGTCAGCACCTGAAAGCTGCCGTACCACTTGCTCACACCTTTGATATCGATCATGTTGTGCCGCTCACTTCTTGAGGTAGTCCTCGACCGGCCTGTCGTTGGGCTTGGCCCAGGCCGCCTTGGTGGCATTGCTCAGCGGCAGGCCGACCCGGGTGTCGCCGGGCGGTATGGGCTGCACAAACCACTTGTCATAGGTCTTGGCCATCTCGCCCGACTTGATCATGGCCACGATGCTGTCGTCGACCAGCTTCTTGAAGGCCGGGTCGTCCTTGCGCATCATGATGGCGATGGGTTCGACGGACAGCACCTCGCCGACGATGCGGTAGTCGCCGGGCGACTTGCTCTTGGCGATGTTGCCGGCCAGGATCTGCCCGTCCATCACGAAGGCGTCGGCACGGCCGGTTTCCAGCAGCAGAAAGCTGTCGGCGTGGTCCTTGCCGTAGACCTCCTTGAAGTCGACACCCGCCGCGCGTTTGTGTTTGCGCAGCAGTTGCACCGACGTGGTGCCGGTGGTTGTGGACACACTCCTGCCGCTGAGCTGCCCGATGCCCGTGATGCCCGACTTGGTCTTCACCGCGATGCGCACTTCTTCGACGTAGGTGGTGACGGCAAAAGCCACGTCCTTGCGGCGTGCGGTGGTGTTGGTGGTGCTGCCGCACTCGATATCGACGGTGCCGTTCTGCACCAGCGGGATGCGGTTCTGCGAAGTCACGGCCTGGTACCTGATGTCCAGCTTGGGCAGGCCCAGGTGTTTTTGCACGTCGGTCAGCACCCTTGTGCAGACTTCGACGTGAAAGCCGGCGTACTTGCCGTCGCCCAGCGTGTAGGACAAAACACCGGAAGACTCGCGCACGCCCATCGTCGCGGCCTGGTCTTCCTTGATCTTGGCCAGGGTGCCGGACTGGGCCGACACCGCACCGGCGGCTAGCAGGGCCAGGGTGGCCACAGTGAATGAGAACGGGTTCATCGACCCTCCTGCAGCATGGGGACTTTGGGGTGCGGCGCGGTTTTCAGGCTCGGCCACGTTGGCCCAGGTGGTCCCACAGCGCCTGCACCGCCGGTTTGGCGTGGCGGGCCACTTCGGGCCTTTCCCGGTAGATGCGCACTTCCATTGTCAGCTCCAGCCGTTCGCTGGCCGAAGCCGACACCAGCCGCCGGGCCTTCAATTCCTTGCGCACGCTGCTGTGCGGCAGGAAAGCCAGGCCATGGCCTTCCAAGGCCATCGCCTTCAGGCCTTCGGCCATGTCGGTTTCGTAGATGGGGTCCAGGTGCAGCGGCTCACCGGCCTGCTTCAGGATGACCTCGACCAGCCGCGCCATGTAGGCACCCGACGCATAACTCAGGAAAGGCACGCCGCCGCCCGGCCGGCCCGGCAGCTGAAAGAGCGCCTGGCCATCGCTGCCGGCCTTGGCATAAGGCGCCAGTGTTTCGCTGGACAGCGCCAGCATCTCGTAGCGTTCGGCCGACAGCGGCAAAGGCTGGCTCGGGTGGTGGTAGGCAATCAGCAGGTCGCAGCCCCCTTCGGTCAGGCGCATCACCGCGTCGTGCACGTTCAGCGCCGTCAGCCGGGTCTTGATGGCGCCGAAGTGCTGGCGCACGTCCATCAGCCAGTGTGGAAAAAATGTGAAGGCCAGCGTGTGCGGCACGGCAAACTCGATCATGTCCAGCCCGGCCGCCTGGTGGCTGCGCATCATGTTGCGCGTGGCCTGCAGGTTGTCCAGCATGTCCAGCGCCTGCGCGTGCAGGGTTTCGCCGGCTGCCGTGAGCCGCGTGGGGTAGGAAGAGCGGTCGACCAGGTCGATGCCGGCCCAGGCTTCCAGTGCCTGGATGCGGCGTGAAAACGCCGGCTGGGTGACGTGGCGGAGCTGCGCCGAACGCGAAAAACTGCGTGTCTCGGCCAGGCTCACGAAGTCTTCCAGCCACTTGGTTTCCATGGCGGGGCAGTGTATCGGCGGCTCTGAAGCCGATTTCCTGGGGCCCGCCCTAGGCCTGGCGCTGGCGGTGGTGCACAAGCTGTCGCCAGGCGCACACACCTTCACATCTGAACGCACACGCGGTCACTCGGCGGCGAACACTTTCGAGCTTTTGCCGACTAGCATTCACCCCATCCCCAAGCCCTGGAGCCTGCATGAACCGCTTGCCACACATCCTGATCACCCTCGTCGTGTTGTGCGGCTTCGCCGCACCGGCGCTGGCCGCCAGTTCGGCCTCGTCGGCTTCGTCCGACGGTTCTTCCACCTCGGTGGGCAGTTCGTCCACTTCGCTGGAGACGTCCAGCGACAGTTCGTCCAAAGCCGACAAGGTGGCCGAAGGTGATTACCGCATCACCGAGATCGCCGTCGCCGACGCCCAACCAGGGAAGGTGCGCGTCAAGCTGCAGCCGGTGGACGGCAAGAGCGCCGACTTCGTGCTGGTGCTGCCGCAGGAAGCTGCGCAGCAGGGCCGCCTGGCCGCCGGTGGTGTGGTGACCGCGCAGAAACACGCCTACGGCCTGCAGTTTGCGGCCGGCGCACCGCGCGAAGCCTTTTTCCTGGTGCTGCACGACGAGTGGTACCGCGAGCTGCAAACCCGCGTCGTCACGCTGTAGACACCGCCATGCGCCACGCAGCGCGGGCGCTGGCTGCGGCGGCGCTGCTGGTCGCCGCCACCAGCGCCGCGCAAGCTGCGTCGCTGCAGTACTGCGACGCCACCCCCAGTCTCAGCGCCGCGCAGCAAGACCGCCTGCTGCGGGTCAGTGCGGTCATCAAGGAAGAGCTCGACCGTTCGGGCGTGGGCGCGGCGCTGGTCGCGCGTTCGGGCCTGAACCTGGGGTTTTTCGGCCACCGCTATTCCCACGCCGGCATCGGGCTGCGCCACAGCCCGGCCAGCCCGTGGGCGGTACGGCAGCTGTACTTTTCCTGCGACGAAAAACAGCCGCGCATCTTCGACCAGGGCATGCCGGCTTTCCTGATGGGCACCGACGACCCGGCGCTGGGCTACATCTCGGTGCTGCTGCTGCCGCTGCAGGCCAGCGCGCAGATCGAAAGCGTGGCGCTGGACAGCCGCCAGGCGCTGCAGTTGCTGGGTGCCAGCTACAGCGCCAACGCCCATGCCTTCAGCAACCGCTACCAGAACTGCAACCAGTGGCTCGTCGAACTGCTGGCCGTGGCCTGGGGTGCACACGCCGGGGCCCTTGCGCCAGCGGGGCCGCAGGCGGACGACCTGCCGCCCAGCGCGCCCCGTGATGCCGCACAAAGCTGGCTCAAGGGCGCAGGTTACGAACCCACGGTGTTTGCGCTGGGCCGGCGGCCGCTCTTGTGGCTGACCGCCTTCAGCCCTTTCCTGAACCGCGACGACCACCCCGAAGCTGACCTGTCGCAAGCGCAGTTCAGGGTCAGCATGCCGGTGGCCATCGAACACTTCGTGCGCCAGCGTGTGCCTGAAACAACGCGGATCGAAATCTGCCACACGGAAAAACACGTGGTCGTGCGGCGCGGCTGGGAAGCGATTGCCGACGGTTGCGTGGCGACCGCCGAAGACCGTGTGATCGAGCTGAGCTGAGTCCGTCAGAGCCCGCCCGGGCCTATTCCTGCCCGCTCTGCTGCAGCCGCCACATCTGCGCGTAACGCCCGTTGCGCGCCAGCAGTTCGGCGTGCGGGCCCTTTTCGACCACGCGCCCGGCTTCCAGCACGACGATTTCGTGCGCGTCCACCACCGTGCTCAGCCGGTGTGCAATGACCAGCGCCGTCTTGCCCTGGCTCACCGCCCGCAGTTCGGCCTGGATGGCGCGTTCGTTGGCGCTGTCCAGCGCCGAGGTGGCTTCGTCGAAGATCAGCACCGGCGGGTTTTTCAGCAACGTGCGCGCGATGGCCACCCGCTGTTTTTCACCGCCGCTGAGCTTCAGCCCGCGTTCACCCACCATCGTGTCGTAACCCTTGGGCGTGGCGCTGATGAAGTTGTGGATGTGCGCCGCCTGCGCCGCCGCTTCCACGTCGGCCCGGGTGGCGCCGGGGCGGCCGTAGGCGATGTTGTATTCGACCGTGTCGTTGAAGAGCACAGTGTCCTGCGGCACGATGCCGATGGCCTGGCGCAGGCTGGCCTGCGTGACCTGGCGGATGTCCTGGCCGTCGATGGTGATGCGGCCCCCACCCGCGTCCACATCGTAGAAGCGGTAGAGCAGCCGCGCCAGCGTGCTCTTGCCGGCGCCCGAAGGGCCCACCACGGCCACCGTCTTGCCGGCCGGTATCTCGAAGCTCAGTTCGTGCAGGATGGGCCTGCCTGAAGGTCCGGGGTCGTAGGCGAAGCTGACGTTTTCGAAGCGCACCACGCCTTCGCCCACCTGCAGCGGCAAGGCCCCGGGCACGTCGTCCACCTCGCGGTGTTTTTCCATCAGCGCGAACATCTTGTCCAGGTCGGTCAGCGACTGCTTGATCTCGCGGTACATCACGCCCAGGAAATTCAGCGGGATGTAGAGCTGGATCATGAAGGCGTTGACCATCACCAGGTCACCCAGCGTCAGGCGCCCTTCCACCACGCCCTGCGTGGCGCGCCACAACATGGCGATCAGCGCCGCGGCAATGATCAGCTGCTGGCCGGTGTTCAAGAGGCTCAGCGTGCTCTGGCTCTTCAGCGCGGCGCGGCGCAGTTTTTCCAGGTTTTCGTCGTAGCGCTTGGCTTCGAAGTCCTCGTTGTTGAAGTACTTGACGGTTTCGTAGTTCAGCAGTGAATCGATGGCACGTGTGTGGGCCGTGCTGTCGAGTTCGTTCATCTGCTTGCGGAACTGCGTGCGCCACTCGGTCACCGTGATGGTGAAGGTGACGTACAGCACCAGCGCGGCCAGCGTGATCCAGGCAAAGGCGGCATCGAACTTCACCGCCAGCAGCGTCAGCACCATGGCCACTTCCACCAGCGTGGGGAAGATGCTGTACAGCGAATAGCTGATCAACGAATGCACGGCGCGGGTGCCGCGTTCGATGTCGCGGGTCATGCCACCGGTCTGGCGTTCCAGGTGGAAACGCAGGCTCAGTGCGTGCAGGTGGCGAAAAACCTGCAGGCTGATGCTGCGTGCCGTGCCTTCGGTGGCCTTGGCGAAGATCAGCTCGCGCAGTTCGGTGAAGAGTGATGTGCTCAGCCGCAGCAGGCCGTAGGCCACCAGCAGGCCCACCGGCACCACCAGCACCGCGGCCGGGTCGCCGGGTTTGATGGACAGCGAATCGATCAGGTACTTCAGCAGCACCGGCACCGAGACATTGGCCGCCTTGGCGGCGAGCAGGAAACCCAGCGCAATGCCCACGCGCCAGCGGTAGCGCCACAGGTAAGGCAACAGTTTGGCCAGCGTGCCCCAGTCGGAGCGCGGTGCGGCGGGCGTCGGGGACGATTCGGGGGCGGATACAGTGGCGAGCGAGCGCATGCACCGATTGTCGCCTTCGCTGCCTTTTCATGCCCCCGGGCCCCATGCCCCGACCAGGACGCCCCCTATGCCAGCCGACCCACAGTCCGCCACCCCCGT
>JAURZM010000074.1 GCA_030653385.1 Rubrivivax sp.
ACGCCGTTCACCACGGTAAAGAACTTCTCGCCGTCGTAGTCCGGCGCAATCTTGAAGCGGCTGCGGATCCACTTGAGCGCGGGGTTGTTGTCCAGATCGGGCTCCTGGCCGGCGGCCCACCACATCGTGATGCCGGTGAACAGCAGGAAGGCGCCGAACACGTACAGGATCCAGTGGAACTGCGCGATCAGCCAGGCGCCCACCAGGATCATTACCGCACGCAGCACGAGCGCACCCAGAATGCCGATCATGAGCACGCGCTTCTGGAACTCGGCCGGCACAGCGAAGTAGGTGAACAACATCAGGAACACGAAGATGTTGTCGACCGCAAGCGCCTTCTCGATCAGGTAGCCGGTCAGGAACTCCAGCGACTTGGCATTGGCCAAGGTTCGTGCGGCCTCATCCGTGCCGGCACCACCGAGGTGCCACCACAGCCAGCCCATGAAGACGAAAGACACGCTGACCCAGACGAGCTGCGCTGCCCCCTGAGATTCGCTGAACCCAGGTCTAGAGTCCGATCAACCCGAGATGGAGATCGGACCGATGAAGAAGCGATACAGCGAAGAACAGATCATTGGCTTCCTGCGGGAGGCCGACGCCGGCCTGCCGATCAAGGAGCTGTGCAGGAAACATGGCTTCAGCGAGGCCAGCTACTACGGCTGGAAGGCCCGATTCGGTGGCATGAGCGTGTCTGACGCCCAGCGACTGAAGGCGCTGGAGGCCGAAAACAGCAAGCTCAAGAAGCTGCTGGCCAACTCGATGCTCGAGGTCGACGCCATGCGCGAGGTGCTCAAGGGAAAGTAGCCGCCGTGGCGGCGCGTCGCGAGATCGTCGGCAAGCTGCAGGACCTGGGCCTGAGCCAACGCCAGGCGCTGAGGCTGGTGGGCATGAGCACCAGCACCCTGCGCTACCGACCCCGCGACGACGGCAACGGCCGGCTGCGCGAGCGCCTGAACGAGCTCGCCGGCCAGCACCGCCGCCACGGCTACCGCATGCTGCACAGCCGGCTCAGGCTGGATGGCTGGGCGATCAACGTCAAGCGCACCTACCGGGTCTACCGTGAGGAAGGGCTGATGGTGCGCAAGCGCCGGCGCAAGAAGCTGCCCGTGCCCGAGCGACAGCCCCTGGTTCGACCGCTGCAGCCAGACGAGGTGTGGAGCATGGACTTCGTCTTCGACGAGCTGGCCAACGGCCGACGGGTAAAGACCCTGACCGTTGTCGACGACTGCAGCAAGGAAGTGATCCAGATCGCCGCGGACACCTCGATGCCGGCGCTGTACGTGACCCGCGTGCTTGACCAGGCCAGGCAGCAGCGCGGCCTGCCCAAGGTGATCCGCACAGACAACGGCCCGGAGTTCGCAGGCCGAACGATGCAGGCCTGGGCCGCCAGGAACGGCGTCGAGTTGCGGTTCATACAGCCGGGCAAGCCGGTGCAGAACGCCTACATCGAGAGCTTCAACAGCCGCTTCCGGGACGAGTGCCTGTCACAGCACTGGTTCGCTAGCCTGAGCCATATGCGCAGCGTCATCGACAACTGGCGCGACGACTACAACCACCACCGACCGCACAGCAGCCTGGGGTACATACCGCCGGCGTTGTTCGCCGCGAGGTGCCGCCAGCTCGCTGGCGGCACCTCGCGACCCCCCGCATCAACTACGATGCAAAGCCTCGGGCTCTAAACCGAAATGCAGCGAAAGCTGGGGGCAGCGCAGAGCGACCAGATGGCCGCTTCGCGGGTGCTGACGCGGTGCGCACCCTGCTTGCTCATCGCAAAGAAGTCGACCAGCAGCGCAACCAGCACGAACGCCGCGAACAAGGACCACATGAGTGGAGAACCAATGGATTCCATGACCGCCTTTGAAGTGAGTTGCAGTGGGCAACTTCGCCGTTTGCTGATCTGCGAGCGCCGTGGTTACGTCGAGGACCCAAGGCTGGTCTTGCCGTGCCGACGATTTCCCGGTTGATGACCGGGATCGCGACCTGCAGCGCCGGAGCGTGGTGCGAAGCATCGCGACCGTATAGACGACGCTGCGCGTGATCTACGTCCTGAACTTCAGACGCACCTCGCTGGCTACTCCCCAGGAGAAGTGGATTTGAGTCTAACAGCGGCAAGCGTCAGATCTCGGCGCAGATCTTGGCTACGTTGTGTGGCCAGTGCGGACTGCCTGGTGTGGCGAGAGGATCAACAGGTCCGTCACCCGGCCGCGGGAGCAATTTGCGCGCCGGGGCGTGCTTGTGGAAGAGATGGGGGCGGAACGATCGGGCCACGCCGGATGCTGATGGCGACAAGGCACGCACTCTGCGGCCGATGCAGGCGGCGGTCGTCACGCACCGCATCGCCTTTGGCCGCGTGCGGGTCACAAGGTGGTGACTCTCAGCGGGACAGTGCGGCGCGAAGCCGCACCGCGGCAAGCCCTGTGCGCTGACATTGACGACTTCAGTCGGGGTGGTGCGGTATGCCGCCAAGCACCCGACCGCAAGCGACTTGGAACAGCTGTGCCGGTACTTCATGCGGCCTGCGCAAGCCAGCAAGTGCGTGCATGCACCGCCACCGGGCAGGTCGAGCGCAAGCTATTCACGCACAACCAATCGCTATCGGTTGCTTCGCGACGCGCTGCCCGAAGCAGTGAGTGTCGTCGGCGGCTCGGCCACCGACGACCGAGGCGAGCCGTTCAGGTCTCGGACGACGACCGAAACATCTCACGGTGCAAGCCCCAATGCTCGACCGCGGCGATCAGTACGCTCGATTCGCCGTCGTCAACATGTGCGTCGACTTCTGCAAGCTCGACACACAAGCGCAGCAACTTCAGCCGTAGCGCGGGATCCTGGACTTCACCCATCAGGTCCGCCAGCGTGCGCTCGTCCACCGGGCACGCGTCGGCCCACTTCAACTGGTCGCTGGACAGCAGATCCTCGCAGAAGGTGTCCAGCAGCGCGTGCAACTCATGCCGCGCCAGACCCAACTGCTCATGCACGGCAAGGCGGTCGAGCCAGTTGATCTCAGCGTCGCCGATGTCGCCATCGGCGACTACCGTCAGTGCGACGATGCGGGCGGCGGCCTGCGGGCTGTTCACGGGATAACTGCGCATCATGGGTCTCGCTTGGGTGCTGTGGGTCTCGGGTCAGTCGAAGATGTTGCTCAGCCAGGACTTCTTGCGGTTGCCCTGCTGGCCTCGGCCATGCTCGTAGTCGGAGTCTGCGAATTGGGGCTGTGATTGCACTGGCGCGTTGACGGCCGGGGCTGGCGTCATCGCTGCCGAGCGCTCGATCAGCTTGTCGAGTTCACCGCGGTCCAGCCACACGCCGCGGCATTGCGGGCAGTAGTCGATCTCGACGCCCTGGCGATCGCTCATCACGAGTGCGGTGTCGGTGCAGGTGGGGCATTTCATGGGGTGCTCCTGGTGGGGGTTCATTCATCCGAGCTGCCGAAACCGAACAGGCTCAGCAGACTCGTGAACAGGTTGAAGATCGAGACGTGCACCGCCGGGCAGTGCCAGCGACTTGGCCAGCACCGGCCCCAGCGAGTAGCCCATGAAGCCCGTCAGCGCAAACACCGCCGGCAAGGCCCAGCCGCTGTTCTTGAACTTGTAGACGGCAAAGAGCAGGCCGAAGTAGCCGCCCAGGGTCAGCAGGATGCCCGGCGCCGGCAGCTGGAACGCTACGCTGGCAGCGGCGATGGCCGCGCTGAACAGCAGCGTCATCGACAGCAAGGCGTACGTGTTGCGCAGCACACGGCTCGTACCGGCGACATCCGTGGGTGTCGCGCTGCCTGCGGCGATCGGCGCCGAATGCGCGGCCTGCGGGCGAGCGGTCGAGGGGATGGGCGTGATGGAGTTCATGGTGTCGAGTCCTGGGGTCGTCCGCGTTCAGCGTTCGTGACTGATGAGGCGTTGGCGCATGCGGCGGGAGTCACTGCCCCGGCGCCACAGGCGCATCAGGAACCGCGCGGCACGCGCCAGCGCGTTGTCCAGCGCCGTGCGCCAGTCGCTGGCCACGGAGGCGACGACCACCGACCCTGCGCCATCGGTCCGCAGTTCCACCTGGCAGCGTTTGTCGATGCCGCCTCGCGGGCCGTTCACGTCCGACATCTGCACCTCGGCGCGTGGCACCAGCCAGCCGAGGCGTCGCAGCACGAAGCGCACGCGGCGTTCAGTCAGGTCGCGCAAGTCAGTCGCTTGCGGGTGGCGGGACTTGAAGAGCACTTGCATCACGGATCTCCAGCGGTTGAAGGACAGACGGAATGTGAGTGGCCTATCGGTTCTGGAAAAGCAGTCTTTGAAGAACGCGAACATCGGATAAACCTGAACACAGGACGGAGCTTCGGCCGCAGACTTCGGGGTTTGGCGTCGCTGGCCGGCACGCGTTGCAGCACGCGAGCCTTCTGGCACGTCACCCTTTGGAGAAGCACCCGATGCCCAACGCTCGAACCGCCAATGCCGTCCGTCTGGAGTTCGCTCTTGACTCCCTGGTTCAATCCAATCTGTCCGGCGTGGCCTTCACTGGCGACTGGCTCTAGGTGGCGGGCGATGAAGCCTGCGGCCTGGACCGCCTTCGCCTGCTTGAACCCGTGGGGCGCGAGGCCTTGCGTTTCGGCGAGGTGCGTGACTTCCCGCTCGCCGATCTGCTGGACTTGCCCGGCACGGCCGGGGAAGAGGCCGATCTGGAAGGCATGGCCGTGGCCGGCGGCTTCCTCTGGGTGGTCGGCTCGCATGGCCTGAAGCGCAAGAACGCCAAGCCGGACAGGGACCACGCCGACAACGCGAAGCGGCTGGCGAAGGTGGCGCTGGACGGCAATCGTCGTCTGCTGGCCTGCCTGCCCATCGAGCCCGACGCCAAGGGCGAGCCCTGCCTCATACGACAGGCCCAGGACGGTCGCAAGGCGCTGCGCCTGAAGGGTGATGCCCAGGCAAACCTGCTCACCCGCGCCTTGGCCGATGACCCCCACTTCGGACCGTACATGGCGATCCCGGGAAAGGACAACGGCTTCGACATCGAAGGCTTGGCCGTTGACGGCTGCCGGCTGCTGCTCGGCTTGCGGGGCCCGGTGCTGCGCGGCTGGTCGGCGCTGCTCGAGATCGCGGTGGAGGCGCGTGGTGACGAGCTGCGCCTGGTTCCCCTGGACGACAGCGGCGCGGTAATCCGCAAGCACTTCCTGCAGCTCGACGGCCTGGGCGTGCGAGACCTGCACTTCTCCGGCGACGACCTCTACATCCTGGCCGGTCCGACGATGGTGCTGAACGGCGACATCCGCGTCTTCAAGTGGCCTGCTGCCCGGCCCTTGCTGGCCGCCAACCGCGAGCCGGTGCGCTTCGAGTCGGCGCTGACCGAGTCGGTGCCACTGCCACATGGCCGCGGCACCAACCGCGCCGAGGCCATCTGCGACCTGCCGCCGGCGCTGTCTGGCGGCAAGGCGCGCTGGCTCGTGCTGTACGACGCGCCTGGCGCTGACCGCAAGGAGGGCGAGCACACCGTCTTCGGTGACCTGCTGCGCCACGAATGAAATCGTCCGCCCCGGTCTGTCTCGGCCGCCTGGGCGAACTGGCCCGCGCGGCGCCCGACGCTGCAGCCGGTTCGCTGTTCGATGTCACTGTCTGCTTCGTTTCACGGTAATCAAGAATGGAGAAACTACTTTCAGGGGTCGGGTCGCTGCTTTACGGCATGAGATTCACCATGCTGTTCTTCTACGTCGGTCTGGTAGGAATCATTTTCGGAATCCTCGGAAAGTTCCTGCTGGAAACCTACAAGCTGATGAACACCTTGCTGTTTGGCCAGCTCGAAAAGATCGACCTGATCATCAAGGTGCTCGAGCTGGTGGACATGACGATGGTGGTGCAGCTTGTTTGGGTTGTGGCGCTGGCGGGCGTATCGCTCTTCGTGACCACCGGACACTTCGACAAGAAGGACATGAAAAAGCCTGACTGGCTGGACCACGTCAATACCTACAACCTCAAGTTGAAGCTCGCGTTCGCCATCATCTCGATCTCTGGCGTGCATGCCTTGAAGACGTACCTGAGTGGCGACCTGAGTTTGGAGAATATCCAGATCGTGACGATGGTGGCTGTCATCCACTTCACCTTCGTGCTCTCCGCCATCGGCATTTCCTTTGCAGAACGTCTGACGCGGGAAAAGACCTGAGCGCGCCTGGCGTCATGGCCGAGCTCCCGGAAATCGACCCCGCGTCTGCGCTGCAGTTCATCGTCAATGCGGCAGCGGGCAGCAGCGACGCGGAGGCGAAGCGCGAGGTCGTCGAAGCCGCGCTGCGGGCTGGTGGACGGCGAGGTGACTTGCTGTTCTGCAGCCCCGCCGAGTTGACCTGCGTGTCGCACCGGGCAGCGACGAGGGCCGTCGCCACCCGCACGGCCGTGGTCGCCGTCGGTGGCGACGGCACGCTCAACACCGTGGCGCAGGCCGCGCACGCCGCAGGCTGCGCCATGGGCGTGGTGCCGCAGGGCACGTTCAACTACTTTGCCCGCACGCACGGCATACCCGCAGACCCGGCCGACGCGGTGAGCCTTCTGCTGCGTTCGGTGCCGGCGCCGGTTCAAGTGGCCGGCGTCAACGAACGAGTGTTCCTTGTCAACGCCAGCCTCGGGCTCTATCCCGACCTGCTGGAAGACCGGGAAGCCTACAAGGCACGCTTCGGTCGCAGCCGCTGGGTGGCGTTCGTGGCGGCCTGTGCGACTCTGCTGCGTGCGCAGGGCCGTTTGCGACTGCACATCGACTTTCACGTGCTCGCCAAACCCCTCTATCTGCTGAAGCCACAGCGCGACGCTGCCGTCATCGACGTCCGGTCCCGCGCCGAAGGGGCGGCGCCATGAGCGTCCTGCTGCAGATTTCCGACACGCACTTTGGTACCGAGCAGGGCGCGGTCGTCGAAGCCCTGGGCACGCTGGCCCACCAGCAGCGTCCTGATGTGGTTGTGCTGTCGGGCGACATCACGCAGCGCGCTCGTCCGGCCCAGTTCCGGGCGGCACGCTTGTTCGTGGACCGCCTGGGGGCTCCAGTGCTGGCCGTTCCAGGCAACCACGACATCCCGCTCTTCGATCTGTGGGCGCGCCTGCGCAGACCGTACGGGCGGTACAGCGCCGTGTTCGGCATGGATCTCGAGCCGGTGCACCGCTCTCCCGAACTCCTGGTGGTGTGCGTCAACACCACGCGACCCTGGCGACACAAGGACGGTGAGGTATCCGCGCTGCAGATCGACCGTGTCGCCCGACTTATGGAGCATGCCGACCCCGCGCAGCTGCGCGTGGTCGTGGTGCACCAGCCTATAGCCGTCACGCATGCCGAGGACGAGCCCAACCGACTGCGCGGGCATGCGGCTGCTCTGCCGCCTTGGGCTGAAGCCGGCGTCGACCTCGTCATCGGCGGTCACATCCACCTCCCCTACGTCATGCCACTGCAAGGCCTGGCGCGTCCGCTATGGGTCGTGCAGGCGGGCACGGCCGTCTCGTCCCGAGTGCGTGATGGCGTGCCCAACTCGGTGAATCTGCTGCGCTGGGGCGCGGATGCGGCGCCGGGATGCTGTCGGATCGAGCAGTGGGACTACAAGGGCGACGACCGGGCTTTCCGGCTCGCCAAGGTCAGTGAGGTCCGGCCGGACCGGACGTGAGTGCGGCTTTGCAACGGACGCGCCATCTTCCGGCGACTTCGTATTTTCCTGAGTTGGATTCTCGGAAGCTCCGCTTCTTACGAAGCAGGACCGGATGCATATTCCAGCCTGTCATCACTTCCGAGCTCACCCGCCATGAAGCCTTCCTTGCGCTTTGCGTCCCTCGTCATTGCCAGGATCAAGCAGAGCCTGCACTTGCTGAAGGAGGGTCTCAGGCAGTGGGTGCCACAGCCAGCGCCGGTGCTCGTGCCCATCCCGATCCCGGCCGAGCGTCGTACACACCAGTCGGACCGCCGGCATCCCTCGCGGGGCGACTGAGTCCGAAAACCAGCTTGTCACCTCAAACTGACTCTTCTCAACGGAGACCCATCGTGCGCAGCTACCCCCACAACAGCCCAGAAGCCGCCGCGCGCATCGTCGCGCTGGTGCTCATCTCCGACGGTCACGTGTGCAGGTCCGAGTTCGACATCCTCAAGCAGTTGGGCGCGGAGCGCGAACTCGGTCTGGAACCCCAGTTCCTGCCGCACATCGTTCATACGTTGTGCGAAGAACTGCTGGCGGGTGGGTACGAGACCGGTTCGCTCATCGGCAACGTCGATGACAGCGCCTTGGCGTCATTGATGGCCGAGATCTCCGATCCGGCGCTGCAAAGGAAGGTGCTGCGTCTGTCCCTGGCCGCGGCGCGGGCCGATGGACATCTTGCCGACGGCGAAACCTTGGTGGTGGAGGCAGCGCGGCAGCATTGGAAGCTCTTCGATGGAGAGGAACCGAGCGCCACAAAGGTGGCTCACCGCCGCGCTGCCTGATCGGGGTCGATCAAGACGCGTTCAAGGGCGAGCCGCAGCCACCACCTGCATCACCAGGGGGTGGTGCTGGCCGCGACGCGAACGGATGGCGTGGATCTCCTCCTTCACGCCTTCGCTGCTACCGAGCAAGCGCAGTCCTCGCATCAAACCGACGTCGTCCGCGCCGAGCCGGCTGACCGGGAACACGCCAAGCCCGCGGGCCGCAAACACCGCCAGAAGCGCACTGTCCTCGAACTCGCCGACGATGCGAGGCCGCAGGCCTTGCGTTTCGAACCAGTGGTCCAGCGTCGGGCGCAGAGCCGAGTGCCCAGTGGGCAGCAGAACAGGCAAGTCGTTCAGGCTTTGCGGAAACCGGTCGCGCTCGGGCTTCCCGACCAGCCGGGCCGGGCCATACCACTCGACCGGTGACTCAACGAGGCGCTCGCTGGTGAGGCGCAGGTTCGGGTTGCGCGGTGCGGCCTGACCGGCCAGCACCAGGTCCAGGTGATGCAGCGCCAGTTCGCCCAGCAGCTGCTCGAACTCTCCTTCGTGGCAGACCAACCGAAGGTTGGGTGTCCTCAACACGGGCTCCAGCAGCGCATGGGCTGCAAGCTTCGAGATGCCATCGGAGAACCCAACCGCCAGGCGGGCCACCTTGCCGCTGGCCGCTTCGCGCACCTCGTCAGGGATGCCCTGGCCCAGCTGAAAGATCTCCTCGGCGCGCGCGAAGGCGGCCTGGCCTGCCTCGGTGAGGGCCACGCCACGGCCCGAGGGCTTGAGGAGCTGGTGGCCCAGCGCCTTCTCCAGCTCGCGCACCTGCGCGCTGATGGTTTGCACCGCCATGTCCAGCCGTTCGGCGGCACGGGCGAAGCCGCCTTCCTTGGTGACGACCCAGAAGTAGTGGAGATGGCGATAGTTCAGCATGAGTCCTCCGGTGCGGGGAAACCGAAGTTTAGGTGCGTTGCAATCTGGTTTTTTCGAAGCCGATCAATCCCCACACTTCGAGTCATTCAAACACCAGAGAGAGCTTGATCATGTTCTACGCCCTCAATTGGTTCGCCGTCATCGCTCTGCTGGCGCTGTGGTCGCTGGCCGCCTGGGCGCTGCATGCCGTTGCTCTTTGGACGGTCTCGAACGCGGGAGCGCTCACAGGGGCTGCATCAGGCGCGGGCACCATCGCTGTGCCGGATTGGCTGGCCCCCTGGGTGCCGCCTGAAGTCGCGCAGTGGGCAAGCCAGCTCATGGTGGGCTTTGCGCTATTCGTCGACGGCCTGCTGCAGACCGCACCCACGCTGGCGGGTGGCTTGACCGTGGCGACATGGGTGATCTGGGGCATCGGCAGCGTGCTGCTCGTGCTGCTGGGTGCCGGGCTGCACCTGCTCATCGCGCTGTGGCGCCGCCGCGGCGGCAGCGGATCCGGTCCCCGCACCAGCTCTTCGCTGGCGGCAGGCTGATCGCGCCGGCCTCATCGTCACCTCCAAAGAGCTCCCCATTTCCTGATCAACAAAATCTTCATGGACACCAGCACGCTTCTCTTCGCCATCCTGGCCCTCTGTCTGGTCGGGGTCACCTTCCACGCCTGGCGCCTGGGCAATGAGAAGCGCGATGTCGTGCTGCTCGGTGTGTTCAGCGCCCTGATGGGCATGGGTACGGCCGTCGCGGCCATCCTCTGAATCCAAGAAAATGGACGTGGACTTCGTCCTTCCCTTCCTCACAGCCGACTTCATGGGCAAGCCCGCCTGGGTCTGGCTCACTTTCGTCGGCATCGTCATCGCGCTGTTGGCTTTCGACCTGGGCGTCCTGCACAAGGACGACAAGGAGATCGGCGTTCGCGAGAGCCTGCTGCTCTCGGCCGGCTACATCAGCGTGGCGCTGCTTTTCGGTGCCTGGGTGTGGTGGTATCTGGGCGCTCAGAGCGGCATGGACTACTACACCGGCTTCATGATCGAGAAGTCGCTGTCGATGGACAACGTCTTCGTCATCGCGCTGATCTTCAGCTTCTTCGCCATCCCGCGGCAGTACCAGCACCGGGTGCTGTTCTGGGGCATCCTGGGTGTGATCGTGCTCCGCGCGATCATGATCGGGCTGGGTGCCACCCTGGTGAGCCAGTTCAGCTGGGTGCTGTACCTGTTCGGCGCCTTCCTGATCTTCACCGGCATCAAGATGTGGATCATTGCCGACCACATGCCCGACATCGCGAACAACCCGCTGCTGAAGTTCCTGAAGCGGCACATGCGCGTGACTGAGGGCCTGCGCGGCAATGCCTTCTGGGTGCGCGAGACCGACACGAAGACGGGCAAGCTGGAACGCTTCGCGACGCCCTTGTTCCTGGCCCTGGTACTGGTGGAGTTCGTCGACCTGATCTTCGCGGTCGACTCGGTGCCGGCCATCTTCGCGATCACCACCGACCCGTTCATCGTCTACACCAGCAACATCTTCGCGATCCTGGGCCTGCGCGCGCTGTACTTCGCGCTGGCCGCCATGATCCACCGCTTCAAGTACCTGAAGTACGCCCTGGCCCTGGTGCTGGTGTTCATCGGCAGCAAGATCTTCCTGGTGGGCATCATCGGCAAGATTCCCGCGGTGATCTCGCTGAGCGTGACCTTCGGCCTGATCGCCGGCGGTGTGCTGGTGTCGCTGTGGAAGACCCGGGGGCAGCCCGCTGTCGCCGAGGCCACATGACGCCGCCGATCGTGCAGCGGCTGCGCGACGCAGCCGCTGCCATCCAGGACGAGCGGGTGTCGATGCGGGCGATGGCACAAGCCCACGGCCCCGAGGCCCACGGGACCTTGCTTCTGCTGCTGGCCATGCCCTGCCTGCTGCCGGTGCCCGGCGTGGGCACGGTGCTCGGGCTGGGCATGGCAGCGCTGGCGGTGGCCATGTGGCGGGGTCACTGCGCGCCATGTTTGCCACAGCGGGTGGCCGAACTTGAACTGCCGCGCCACTGGGCTCAGCGGGTGCTGGTCGGGTTGGCTTCTGCCTACGCCCTGGCCGGGCGCCATGCCAGGACCCGGCTGAGGCACCTCGCCATCTCCGGCCGACGGTCGGCGACGGCGGTCGCCGTTGGGCTGATGGCCGGCATCGTCGTGATGCCGATCCCCTTCGGCAACCTTCTGCCCGCCGTGGCGCTGGTGCTCATCGGGCTGGGGCTGGTGTTTCGCGATGGGGTGGCAGTGATCCTGGGGCTGCTGATGTCGGGGGTGGCAATGGTTGCCACGACCGGCTTGCTGCTGATGGCATGGGTCTGGGGCAGCGAGTGGATCCTGGGCTGGGTTTGAGATTGAATGGGACTGAACGATGATCTACGCGACCCTCAAGACTGTTCATGTGCTGTCCATCATCGTGTGGATCGGTGGCATGGTGTTTGCGCACTTCTTCCTGTGGCCGGCGGTCGCCCAGTTGGAGGCGCCGGTGCGGCTGCGGCTGATGCACGACGCGCTGGGGCGCTTCTTCCAAGCCGTGCTTGTGGCCTCGCTGCTGACTCTGGCCAGCGGCGTGTGGATGCTGGGTCGTGTGGCCAAGCAGGTGGTGCAGTCGGGTGGCAACTTCGAGATGCCGCTGGCCTGGACCATCATGGTGGCGCTGGGTGTCGCGATGGTGGCGATCTTCATGCACATCCGCTTCGTGCTCTACAAGAAGCTTGCTCGGACGGTGGCGGCGTCCGAGTGGGCCGCCGGTGATGCGGCCCTGGCCCGGATTCGCACATGGGTCTCGATCAACCTCATCCTTGGAATCCTGGTCCTGCTCGTGACGCTGTTGCGCTGGGCAACCTGAGTCAGGTCCCGCTGATAGTCGGTAATCGTTGGCGCGCGAGGTTTCCTCTACTCACACTGCGGGCATACGAGCCGTCGGTCTGGATGCGTCTGATCGATCAGGCGCCGATCTGGCCCGATGGGCCCGGCGCGTCGGCGGGGCGGCACCGCATCTCGAGAATGCATCAGCGCTATTCACGCCATTGTCACCCGCTATTGGCTATTGATGGTTGTTTGTCGAACACTATGGTTCCCTCTGTACTGCAGCCAAGGAGATGACGATGAGCAGCGAAGCCAAGTGCCCTTTCCACACCGCCGGCGCCCGGACGACGCCAGGAATGCAATCCAACGCCGACTGGTGGCCCAACCAGCTGAACCTGTCGATCCTGCACCAGCACCAGCCGGTGTCCAGCCCGATGGACCCGGGTTTCGACTATGCCGAGGCGTTCAAGAAGCTCGACTACGCGGCCCTCAAGAAGGACCTGGCTGCGCTGATGACCGACTCGCAAGACTGGTGGCCGGCTGACTGGGGCCACTACGGCGGCCTGTTCATCCGCATGGCCTGGCACAGCGCCGGCACCTACCGCACGGCCGACGGCCGCGGTGGCGCGGGCACTGGCAACGAACGCTTTGCGCCACTGAACAGCTGGCCCGACAACGGCAACCTGGACAAGGCGCGCCGTCTGCTGTGGCCGCTCAAGCAGAAGTACGGCAACGCCATCTCCTGGGCCGATCTGATGATCCTGGCTGGCAACGTCGCCATGGAGACCATGGGCTTCAAGACGTTCGGTTTCGGGGGCGGCCGGACCGACATCTGGGCGCCGGAAGAGGACATCTACTGGGGCTCCGAGAAGGATTGGCTGGCCACGAGCGACAAGCCCAACAGCCGCTACAGCGGCGACCGCGTCCTGGAGAACCCGCTGGCCGCGGTGCAGATGGGCCTGATCTATGTGAACCCGGAAGGTCCGGACGGCAAGCCCGACCCGGTGGCCTCGGGCCGCGACGTGCGCGAGACCTTCGCGCGCATGGCGATGAACGACTACGAGACCGTGGCGCTGGTCGCCGGCGGCCATACCTTCGGCAAGGCGCACGGCGCCGGTGACGCGGCCCTCGTAGGCCCCGCGCCCGAGGCCGCGGCGATGGAAGAGATGGGCTTCGGCTGGACCAACAAGTTCGGCAGCGGAAAGGGCGTGCACACCATCACCAGCGGCATCGAAGGCGCCTGGAAGCCCAACCCGACGACCTGGGACATGGGCTACTTCAAGACGTTGTTCAAGTACGAGTGGGAACTGGTCAAGAGCCCGGCCGGCGCACACCAGTGGCGTGCCAAGAACGTGGCGCCGGAGGACATGATCCCCGACGCGCACGATCCTTCGAAGAAGCATGCACCGATGATGACCACGGCCGACCTGTCGCTGCGCTTCGACCCGGCCTACGAAAAGATCTCGCGCCACTTCCTGGCCAACCCGTCCGAGTTTGCCGATGCCTATGCCCGCGCCTGGTTCAAGCTGACCCACCGCGACATGGGACCGAAGGCACTCTACCTCGGCCCCGAAGTGCCGGCCGAGGACCTGATCTGGCAGGACCCGCTGCCCGCGGTGAGCCACCCCCTCATCGACGCGGCCGATGCCACCGACCTGAAGGCCCGAGTGATGACTTCGGGTCTTTCGATCAGCGAACTCGTTTCAACGGCCTGGGCGTCGGCCTCCACCTTCCGCGGCAGCGACAAGCGTGGCGGCGCCAACGGCGCGCGCATCCGCCTGGCGCCGCAGAAGGACTGGGCCGTCAACCAGCCGGCGCAACTGGCCAAGGTGCTGGCGAAGCTGGGCGACATCCAGGCCAGCTTCAACAACGCGCAGCGCGGGGGCAAGAAAGTTTCGCTGGCCGACCTGATCGTGCTGGCGGGCAACGCCGGCGTGGAAGCGGCCGCGAAAGCCGCGGGCCACGCCGTCACGGTTCCGTTCTCGCCCGGGCGCACCGATGCGACCCAGGAGCAGACCGATGCGGCGTCCTTCGCTCCGCTCGAGCCGCAGGCCGACGGCTTCCGCAACTACCGCAAGGCGGCATACAGCGTCTCGCCCGAGCACATGCTGGTGGACAGGGCGCAGTTGCTCACGCTGAGCGCGCCGGAGATGACCGTGCTCGTCGGGGGCCTGCGCGTGCTGGGCGCCAACGCCGGCGGCTCGAAGGACGGGGTGTTCACGCAGCGCCCCGGCCAGTTGACGAACGACTTCTTCGTCAACCTCGTCGACATGTCCACGGCCTGGAAGCCGACCGGTGACAACGCCTTCGAGGGCCGCGACCGCAAGACCGGCTCGCTGAAGTGGACGGCCACGCGCGTCGACCTTGCCTTCGGCTCCAACTCGCAGTTGCGCGCGCTGTCGGAGGTCTATGCGCAGAGCGACAACGGTCCGAAGTTCGTGCGCGACTTCGTCGCCGCCTGGACCAAGGTGATGGACCTGGACCGTTTCGACCTGGCGTGACAGCGTGGCGCTGCTGACGCTGCCACCACTTGCGGGGCGGGCGTGCCCGCCCCGCGCAGACGGCAGCGTCGCGCACGTCGACCGGCCCCGTGGCCTCGGGGCCGTCGGCATGAGCGCAGCCGGATCAGCCGAAGCGCCCACGTCGAGGCCGCTGCGGCGGTTCCGTTGCTCCGTTGCCGCCACGAACTGGAGAACACGACCATGACGCAAGCCGTCCTTCGCAGCAAGTCCCGTATGCCCACGATCCGATTGCGCCTGGCCGTGGGTTTGTGCATCAGCTTGGCCGGGCTCGGTGTGGCGCTGCAAAGCCTGTCGGCGGCGTTCTGGGGCGACTCGACCCTGCGCAGTCTGATGGGCTCGGATGCGGTACTGGCGTCGGCCTTGGCAGGCGCAGCCACTGGCTTGGGTGCCATTGCGGTACTGGCTCTCAGACGATTCGATCACCCGCGCGGACTTGCCATCTTCATGGCGCTGTCGGCGGGCATGATGTTCTCGGCGGCCGCTTTGTCGCTGCTGGCCCCGGCCGTGCGCTTGACGCAGATGCCAGGGGCGGCCGATGCGCTGCTCGCGGCGACCCTGGGCTACGTCGGGATGGCGCTGCTGGATCGCCTGCTGCCCCACCTCCACGCGGTCCCCGTGAGCAGTGGCGCTGTGCCGGTACACGCGTTGAGGCTGATGGTCGTGGCCATCGCAGTGCACAACTTGCCCGAAGGGTTCGCGGTCGGCGCGAGCTTCGGGGGCGGCGACGGACTGGGCTGGGGCACGGCACTGTCCATTGGTCTGCAGAACATCCCAGAGGGCTTGATCGTGGCCACGGCTTTGTGGTCGACCGGCCTGTCGCGGACCATGGCGGTTATAGTTGCGTCGGCTTCGGGGTTGCTGGAGCCACTGGGTGCCGCAGTCGGTACGCTGACCGTCGGGGTGAACGCCTCCGCCCTGCCTTGGGCACTGGCACTTGCCGGTGGCGCGATGGTGTTCGTCGTTGTCGAGGAACTCATCCCGGAGGCCTTCAAAGGCGCTTCGCCCCGCGCCGCGCCGTTGTCGTTCACGCTGGGCTTCTTCGGCATGGCTGCGCTCCTGGCCGGGGCATGAGATGGATCCGCGCGGCGAATGGCTGCGACTGTTGGGCCTGCTCGAACACATGATTCAGGAAAGTGAGCGCCCGGTCGCGCAGAAGCTGTTTCGTGGCCTTGGGGTGCGACGCTTGCGTATGGCGCAACGCCAGCTGCGTCGCGAGCGGCAAGCGCTGCTCGTGGCGGGGGCGCGCTGGAACTTGGCCATAGAACCAGATGACGTTTTCCAGTCCAGCCGGGCGTTGGCGCTGTGCGACGACTTGGCGCAGGATTATCTTGCTGTGGCCGAGGCTTACCGGCGCGCGGCCAGCATCGCCGAGCAGCGCGGCGACCCCACGCTGATGCGCTGGATGGCCCTGCGTGCACGCATGCACATCGAGCACAGCCGCTTCCTCCAAGGCTGACGGTCGCACGGGATCTGCTGCGCTCGATCCACAGTCATGGGCCTACCTCACAACAAGCGGATTGGAGCCATCGCGGGTCACGCCGCGGCAGGTATCGCTGTGGCCTCGAAGCAGAACTCAGAGGCGCACTCATCACGCTGCTCATCAGCAAGCCGACGGCGAAGTGAGCCCCCCGGCTGGCGACCGTCGACGGTTCCAGAGACCCCGCCCACGCATGGTTGGTTTCTACCGTCGAGCGCCTTGCCCACAAGGTCGGCTTGAAGCTGCGTTAGCTAGGTATGTACGGGGGCCCACCGAACGCCTTCGCACCCGAGCGTTCAATGACTCAGCCCAGGTAGCCGTGTCCGCCGGGTTGCTGCAGTCGATGAAGCGGGATGAGGTCAAGGCCTTGCTGGGCCACGAAGTGGCACACGTGGCCATCGGCGACATTGCAGCAACGCGGCTGATCTGGATCCGAACCGCGCTGGGCGGCCTTGCGGCGCGGCGCCGCCGAGCAGCTCAATCTACGGGCGCACCGATTTTCACGTCAAGCTTTGAGCCCCAGCAAGAAGACCATCACCCGCGCGATCATCATGTCGTTCTCGACCATCTGCGCAAAGTTCGACCCGGTGACCAGCGTGCCTTCGAGCTTGTTCTGCTTGACCGCCGCAGCCCAGGTCGGATGCGCGGCCGCGGCTTCCACCGCGCGCTGGAGTTCGGCATGGCGCGCAGCGGGCAGTCGTAGCCCGGCGAACACACCCCGCCAGTTGCTCATGTCCGTGGAGACCCCCTGCTCGCGCAAGGTGGCCAGCCCAGCGAACGGCCGCCTCGAAGAGACAGCCAGCACACGCACTTTGCCCGTCTTGAGCAGCGTGTCCAGATCACCGAGACCCGTGATCGCGACTTGCGCCTTCCCGCTGGTCAGCACGCCGACGACATCATCCTTGCCGCTCGCAAACGGCTGATAGTTCATCTGCTTCGGATCGGCGCTGATGGTCCTCACGAACGAGCCGGCGAACATGTGGTCGATGCCGCCGGCAGAGCCGCCCGCGATCGCGATCGAGCGCACGTCGGCACGCAGCGCGCCTGCGAGATCGGCGAGCTTCTGCCACTTGGAGTCTGTTGCCACGACGATGATCAGGTACTCGCTGGTCAGCTTGACCAGCGGCTGCACGCGCGCGATGTCCGCCGACGGACGGTGGAGCGCCACTGCGCCAAGCATCACCATGCCGCCAATCAGCAAGGCGTTGGGATCAGCATCGTACGTCTCGACGAAGTGCACGAGGCCGAGGGTGCCTCCTTTCCCACCCTTGTTCTCGTACTCGATCTCGCGGGCCGCACCGCACGCCACCAGGCTGGCGCCGAGCATGCGTCCGGTCGTGTCCCAGCCGCCGCCGGCGCTGGCCGGGATCACGATGCGCGGCTTGTCCGCCACCTTGCCTGCCCCCGTTGGCGGGGATGCCGGACCAACCTCTGGCGGCTGTCGGCGCAAGGGCACGCTTGGCGCCGACGCGGCGACTTGGGCCCAGCTTGATCTACCGAGCAGCAGGCTGGCTGCAGCGATCGTGGCTTGGCGCCGCTGAAGCATGGGACGTATCTCCGAGTTGCTTGACGGAACGGCCGCTCTGACCGTTCGCTCGCTCAGAACGAATGCCGCAGGCCGAGTTCCATGCCGCTCTTGCCGTCTTGGCGATCCGTCTTGTCGCGAATCACCGTGCCGTAAACCAGGGTGCGCTTGGACAGCGGGTAGTCGTAACCGACGGCCAGCAGGGTGCGATCGGTCTGAGTGCCATTGCCCCGATCGTCTTGTTTGGAGTACGCTGCGCGCAACTCGCCGGAGGCGACCGGCGCGGTGGCCCCAGCCAGCCAGCTTGCGCGCTTGCGACCGGCGCGCTTACCGCTGTGGAACTGCACCATCGGCTTCATGAAGCCCAGGTCGTATGCAGCGCCGAAGGAGTTCACATCATTGCCATCGGACAACTCGCCAAGGCCAAGCGAAATGTCCAGCGGGCCCTTGGCGTAGCGCAGCCGGATCGAATGGAAGCGCTCGTCGGTGGTTCCGGGCGTGTCATCCATCGCGAAGGCACCGAAGACACTGAAGCCCGAGAAGTTTGGAGTTTCGTAGTACAGGCCGTTGTCCATGCGCACGAAGGTCGCAGATGGGTGGCCGAGCAACAGGCCGCTGGAACCGAAGGAGCCGATGCCGTCGGTGCCGTGCGGGTCGTAGTTCGAAGCAATGCGCTGCGACGGCGACAAGGTGCGACCCATGCGGAAGGTGCCGAATCCACCGCGCAGTCCGAGCCAAGACTCCCGGCCCCAGAAGCGCGGCGACTCGGCGGTGCCATTCTGCGGGTTGATGCGACTTTCGAGTTGGAAGATGGCGCTCATGCCACCACCCAGGCTCTCGCTGCCGCGCAGGCCGAAGCGACTGGTCGAGGACTGGTCCATGCGCCAGCCCTCGCCGCTGATACGGGTGACGTTCAAATCGACGCGACCGTACAGCGTGACGCTGCCGGTTTGGGCCGAAGCGCCCGTGGCGGCGGCCAATCCGAGTGCGACTGCGGCGGCGTTCTGCTTCAGGGTGATCATCTCGCTGTCTCCTTTGTGGTGTGGTGTGGGGGGAACTCAGTCGGTGGTCTGGACGTCGAGCCCAAAGGCCGTGAGGTTGAAGGCCAGCAGGCGCGGGCTTGCGCTCATGTCGATGGCGGTCAGACTGCCCGGCTCGACCGCCACCACGCGGTCGGACGTGAGGGCCAGGGTCTGGGCCAGCACAGCGCGGATCACCCCGCCGTGCGTGATGACGAGCAGGTCGCCGTCGCGCGCGCGCAGCGCGTCGATCGCCGCGCCCACGCGCTGCCGGAAGTCCGGCATCGACTCGCCGCCGGGTGGGGCCTCGATCCCGTCGCGCCAGCGCTGATAGCGCGCTGGCTCCTGCGCCGTTAGGTCATACACGTCACGCGAGGTCCAGTCGCCCAGATCGGCCTCGCGCCAGCGTGCATCGACGGTCGCCGCGGGCCAGCCCAGCAGCGCCGCCGTTTGCCGCGTGCGCTGCAGGTCGGAGGTCCAGGCTTCGTCGGGCGCCCAGTGCCGCAGCACGGGCGCCAAGGCCAGGGCTTGCGCGCGACCCCGCTCCGACAGCTCGATGTCGGCCTGACCCTGCAGGATCTTGGCGGCGTTCCAGGCCGTTTCGCCGTGGCGCACGAGCAGCAGGCGGCGCATCAGGCGGCGCCCCCTGCGATGCGCCGGCCGCGGGCGTCGAAGCGCGCGCGCGGTGCGGCGGGGAACCGCACCATGACGGTATCGCCCGGCGCCGCATCGGGCGGCACCGCCGTGACCACGGCGATGCGGGTGCCCGCCAGCATCAGTGCGCAGACGAAGGCGCCGGCCATCGGCGCCACTTCGATCAGCGTGGCCGGCGCACGGGGCCCATCGCCCGGTGTCGCTTCTGGCGCCGCGAACGACAGATCGGTGGCGCGGTACAGCAACCGTGCGCTGTCGGAGCCACCACTGGCGTCGCACAGAACATGGCCGCCGATCGCATAGCGCCCGCCCTCGGCGCGCACCGGCAGCACGTTGGCCGCCGGCGTGCCGACGAAGGTGGCGACGAAGGCGCTCGCCGGGTCGTCGAGCAGATCGCGCGGTGTGCCGAACTGCTCGACCACGCCTTCGTTCATCACCGCCACATGGGTGGCCATCGTCATCGCCTCGACCTGGTCGTGAGTGACGTAGACGCTGGTGGCGCCGGCTTCGCGGTGCACGCGCAGCAACTCGCTGCGCATCTCCAGGCGCAACTGCGCGTCCAGGTTCGACAGCGGCTCGTCGAACAGCAGCAGGCCCGGCGCCGGCGAGAGCATGCGTGCGATCGCCACGCGCTGCTGCTGTCCGCCGGAGATCTCGCTCGGGTAGCGCTCGCCCAGCGCGCCGATGCCCAGCAGAGCCAGCACCTCGTCGACGCGGCGCGTGCGCTGGGCCGCGCCTTGGCGCGCCACCTTCAGCGGCCACTCGACGTTGGCGCGTACCGTCATGTGCGGCCACAGGGCGTAGGACTGGAACACCAACCCCAGACCGCGCTCGCCCGGCGGCACCACGATGCCGCGCGCGCCGTTGGCCACCTCGCGGCCGAGGATGTGCAGCGAGCCTTCGCTGGGCGCCTCCAGCCCCGAGAGCATGCGCAGCAGCGTCGACTTGCCGCAGCCCGAGGGCCCGAGCAGGACCAGGAAGGCGCGCGGCTCGAGCGCCAGGTCGATGCCCTTGACGACATGCGAGGCTCCGAATCTCTTGTGCACGCCGCGCAGCTCGATAGCCGGCGGTACGAGGGGGTGGTTCATCGTTTGGACCAGTCTGGAAAGGTCGTTGGCGCCCACCGCATCAGTCCTTCATCCAGGGCTGCGACGCGCCCTGCAGGCGCTCGGCGGCCAGCGTGGCGAGGACGGATATCAGCGTGATCACGGTCGTGATCGCGTTGGCGTGCTGCAGGAAGCCCTCGCTCGCGTAGCGGTAGGCCACCACCGACAGCACCGGCATCGCCGGCGTGAACAGCAGCACCACGAGCGAGAGGTCGCGGATCATCTTGACCACCACCAGCACGCCACCGGCGAGCAGGGTGCGCAGCGTCAGCGGCAGGTAGATCGCGACCAGGCGCCGCGCCAGCGAGGCGCCGGCGATCGTCGCCGCGTCCTCGATGTCGCCCGAAACCTGGGCCATCGCCGCGCGCGCCGACTGCACCGCGAAGGGCAGCGTGTAGGCGGTGCCGGCGACGACGAGCAGCGTGAAGGTGCCGTACAGCGCCGGAATCGGCCCCCAGCTCTGACCGTACAGCGCGATGAAACCGGCGCCGAAGGCGATGCCCGGCACCATCGACGGTATGAAGGCGATGGTGGCCAGCGGCGACGCCAGCCAGCTGTCTTTGCGCCGCGCCGTCACATACGCGGTGAGCAGCCCGATCAGCAGCGCGAACAACGCCACCGCCAGGCCAAGCGCGAGCGTGACGCCCAGCGCGTGCAGGATCTGCGCGTCGCGCAGCACGCCGCCGACGCCCTGCGACACCGCGCTGCCCGCGGCGCCGAACCAGTAGTGCAGCGTGAACCCGGCGCCGAGGTTGCCCGCCTCCTGGGTGAGGCTGGACAGCACCAGTACCGCCATCGGGGCCACGGTGGCCAACGTGCCCAGGCCCAGGCCGAGCGCGGCCAGCGGCCAGCGCCAGGTGCGCAGCTCGAAGCGCTGCGTGCGTCCGCCCTTGCCAGTCACGGTGGCGAAGGACTTGCGACCCGTGATGGCCTTCGTCGCGTACCACAGCACCAGCGCCGAGATCACGATCAGGATCAACGACAGCACGTAGCCGCGCTCGACGCTGCCGGTTGAGATCATGCCGTACAGGCGCGTGGACAAAGTGTGCGTGTTGACCGGCAGACCCAGAAGCGCCGGCGCCGCGAAGTTGGACACCGCGCCGGCAAACACCAGCGACGACGAACTGATCAGCGCTGGCGTGACCACCGGCAGCACGATCCCCGACAGGACGCGCGCGCGGCTGGCGCCGGTCATCTGCGCGGCCTCGACCATGTCGGCATGCACCGACGCAAGCGCCGCGGCCACCAGCATGAAGACCAGGCTCGAGTAGTGCAGCACCAGCACGACGGTGGCCGGCGTCAGGCCCCAGGCGAGCCAGTCCGGCACGTCCAGACCCCACTGCTCGAGCCAGCCCACGCTGCCGCCCACGCGCTCGTTGCGGAACACCACACCCCAGGCGAACGCCGAGGCGAAGCTCGGGATCACGAAGGGCAGCGCCGCGAGCAGAGCGATCAGGCGTCGCCACGGCACGTTGGTCATTACCACCAGCCACGCGAGCACGCCGCCGATGGCCAGCGTGCCGGCGACCGTGGCCACGCCGATCACGACGGTGTGCCAGAGCGGCTTCCACAGGAGGCTGCGCGAGATGTCGCTGGCGATCACCTCCTGCCAGACCGTCAGGCCGTCGTCGGCCACCGTGAGCCAGGCGATGCGGCCAAGCGGTGCGAGCACCCCCAGCGCGAGCAGGATGGCCAGCGCAAGCGGCAATAAGTTCCGGCGCCCGAGCAGGCGCGCGAAGGCGTCGCTGCGCGCAGGCGCAGCCCAGGCGGCGGTGTTCACGGCGCGCGCGTCCTTACTGGCGCGCCAGGATCAGGTCGGCCACCTTCTTGCGCATCGTGATCGTCTTGACCGGGTCGATGCGCCAGGCGCCGAGCTGAGCCAGCGGGGCGGCGTCGGGGTGCGAGGCGATGTCGGTGCGCGCCGCGTAGTCGCCGGCCACATAGAACGGCGCGTAGCCCGGGCCGCCGCTGGGCGTGTCGTCGCCCATCATGAACTGGATCAGCAGGCGCGCGGCGGCCGGGTTCTTGCCGCCTTGCACCAGGCCCAACGAGGCCGGAAACAGGATACCGGTGGCCGGCTGCACGCCCTGGGCCACCTGCAGCGCGCGGCCGCGCTCCTTGTTGTCGCGGCGGTCGCTGTAGGTCGCGAATCCCACCGGCGGATGGGTCTGGCCGAGCTTGCCGATCGCGTCGGCGGCGGCGTCGGTGTTGGCAACGAACACCGGGCGGTTGGCGAGCCAGTCCTTGAGCCACTTCTCGCCCGCGCTCTCCGTGCCCTGCAGTGCGATCGGCTTGCCGAACGCCACTTGGTAGGCGCGCGCCATCTCGTCGCCGCGCAGCACGATCTCGGTGAACAGGTCGAGGTAGTCGCCGCGCACGGTCGGGTCGACCGAAATCACGCGGCCCCTCCACTCCGGCCTGGTCAGGTCCCACAGGTTCTTGACGGGCGAACCGTTCGGGTAGGCCTGCTCGCTGTACATCAGCACCTTGGTCGACATGCGATTGGCCAGCAGTGGCTGCTGCAGGTCGGCTGGAACCTTGGTGGCGAACTGCGAAGGCACGTAGCGCGTCAGGATGCCGGTCTTGACGAGATCCTCGTACACCACCGGGATGTCGCTGATATAGGCCACGTCGGCGTTGCCGATCCGCGCCGCGGCCTCCGACTTCAGGCGCGCGATCTGCTGCGTCGAGTTGATGTCGAAGGGCACGAGGTCGATCTTCGGGTACTTGGCCTCGAACGCCTTCTCGATGCGCGCGATGCGGCTGGTGAACGAGTAGACCACCACCTTGCCTTCGGCCTCGGCGCGCGCCACCAGTTCGGCCGGCGACAGCGAGTCGAGGCTCTGCGCCGACGCTGCACCGACCAACGCCAACCAGGCGGCAGCGACGACGGTGCGACGGGCGATGTGGGGTGTCTGGAACATGATGTCTCCTCGTGTGTAGGGCGATGCGGTCAGTCGACGGCACCCAGGTCGCGCCGCAACTGCTCCAGCGTCTGCAATCCGGCGATCGAGCGGCCGTGGTCGCGCTGCGCGACCGTCAGCACCAGCGCGTTGGCGATCAGCATCGGTACGCTCAAGGTCAGGAACTTTTCGTCGTCGCCGCGCGGCGCGGCCAGCAGGTGGTCGGGCCGGTCGGTCAGCGTGTGTCCCACCATGTCCGCGATCAGCAGCGTCTTGGCCTTGACCGCTCGCGCGTGGGCGAAGATAGGCGTCAGCGCGCGCGGTGCGCGCCGAAACGCGAAGGCGACCACGACGTCGCCCTTGGCCAACGTGATCAGCCGCTCGGCCAGTTCACGCCCCTCGTGCGCGATGTTGCGTGCGGGCAGGCCCGCGCTGCGCAGGCGACGGTCGAGCAGGTCGGCGAGCACCTTGGCGTTGCCAGCGGCCCAAATGTGGATCTGGCGCGCGTCGGCCAGCATTGCCGCCGCCCGGTCGAGCTGGGCCTGATCGACATGGCTCTCGCAGGCCAGCAGCGATTCCACATCGCGGCCCAGCAGCGTGCGCCAGATGTCGCCGCCGGGCGCCGCGGCCAGCGTGCGCGCGACCCGCAGCGACGGGCCAGCCACAGCCTGCTGGTGATCGCGCAAGGCGCGCCGGAGCGCCGGATAGCCGTTGAAACCGAGCTTCTGCGCCAGCCGCACGGCGCTGGACTCGTGCACGCCGGCGCGTTGCGCCACCTCGCGGCCCGACAGGAAGATCGCGCCTCCAGGGTCGGCGCTCAGCACCTGCACCAGGCGCTGCTCGTTCTCCGTCAGCTGGTCACGGTGCTGCTCCAGTAGGTTGGCGATCGCAGTTGCAAGCATGCGTGCATTGTCGTCGTCTTTGCACGATCGATTGCATCCGGTCAAACCCGCACTGCTTGCTTGCGCTCAGTCTCCGGTGGCAGCCCAGGTGCGCAGCCAGTGCGCCGGCAACGGCACGCGCGGCCGCGGCAGCCAGTGCGCCAAGCGGCGCAAGATTGACAGGAACCGGTTCATGCTGGACTCCGACAGGATGATGGGTATCGCACAGAGCATCCACGAGCCGCCGAGATACAAGCTCAGCGCCGGGGCACGGCCGGCAGGCGCACGAGCACGAACAAGGTCGGGCGTGCGGCCGAGGGGCCTGCGCTGTCGCTGACGAGCACGCAGTACTCGTCGTCCAGGCAGGCCAAGCCCTCGAGGTTGTGCCCCGCCAGGCGCGGATCGTCCAGTTCCCAAGCCGGACCGGGGCAAGGCGCGGCAGCGTCACAGGCGCGCGCCAGGTCGAGTTCGCGCAGCACGAAGCGAAGGGGCGCGCCGGGGACGTCGGGATCGAGCTTCTCGAGCAGCCGCAGCCGGTTGCCGCGCAAGTCGGCGGCCTTCAGGGTGGAGCGGCCACCCGGCTGCATGGCGATGTGCCGCCGGGTCGCGTCGCCGGCGTGCACGACATGCATGCCGGGCGGATCGTCCGCGCGCGGTCGCTGGGTCACGGCGACGAGGCCGTATCGTTCGTGGTGCGCCAGCGCTTCGACGCCGCTGTTGCTGCTGCGCAGCGCCGCGCCGTCCGACAGCGCGCCGGGCAGGGCGTGCTCGCCCAAGACCCGGCCCTGACCGTCGACCTCGAGCACGCGCTGGCGCGACTCGTCGGCCACCCAGCGCTGCTCGCCCCGCACGACCACCGACTCGGCATTGGCGCGCGGCTCGATCCGGATCTGCACCGCATCGACCAGCCGCAGTCGGTCCAGGCGCCGGTTGCGCGCATCGATCGCGAAGCTCAGCATGCGGCCGCGGTCGGTCACCGCAACCAGCCGCTCGCTCCGCGCGTCCCAGTCGAGGCCGGACAGCTCTCGCAGGTGTGCCGCGGCGCCCTCGGCGCCGCGCACGAACGCGACCACGTCGAGCACGTCGGCGCGCGGCAGTGGCTGCGCGCTGGCGGCGGCCGCGGCCAGCGCGGCCGCGAGGCAGGCGAGCCGCCGTCTCATGGCCGTTCGCGCAGGCTGTCGCGCGCGGCGCGCAGCAGGAAGATCGGCACGAAGGTCGGGACGCGCACGTCGCCGAACTCGCGCTCCAAAAGATCCTGCAGCACGCGGTCGATCTGCTGCATGTTCGCGCGGCCCTGGGCCTCGCGCAGCAGGGCCTGGCGGATCGGCTCCAGGTCGAGGTTCGGTGGCACCGGCATGGCCGATCCTCACGCCGCGCGCGGGAGCGCGCCCAGCTTGCGCAGCGCCGGACGGAAGCGGTTGATGCGCGTCACCGCTCCGGTGGCGCCCATGCCGACGCAGTACTTGGAGCAACCCGCGGTGGGATGTTGGTGCAAGGCGCGCAGCACGGCGTCGGCCAGGCCGTTGCCGTTGGCCGACTTGGTCTCGACCACGAACATGTCGGGATCGGTGTCGTAGCGGCCATCGTCGCGCAGGAAGCAGATGCCGTGGTCGATGGTCATGCGTTCGCCGCCCTCGCGGGCCACCAGCGTGACACGCCGGTAGCGCATCTCGAGCACGGGCTGCAACACTCGGCCGAAGGATTCACCGTAGAGTTCCCGGTGCGAGTGCTCCACATGCGCGAGTGCCGCTGCGTCGAGGCGGCCGTACTGCTCGTAGTCCGTGCGCAAGCGCTTCTTGACCGTGATGCCGCGCCGGTCCTTGAGCTTGACCTCGACGTAGCACAGCCGTGCGTCGATATAGCGCCGCTGGCGCACCTTGATGCGCCGTCGACGGCCCTGGTGGTGATCGTGGTAGCAGCCGCGGCCTGCGTCGTCGAAGTAGCAGGTGTCGTAGGTGAAGGCGCGCCGGCCGCCGATCTCCAGTACGTCGAAGTACTGCGCGAATCCGGACATCGCCAGCGCGAGCGCCGGCGCCGGCACGACGTACTTGTTGTCCAGGCGTTCGAGCATCGCGGCCTTGTCGTTGAGCGCCTCCAGGCCGATCGGCGCGAACGGCGCCACCAGCCAGTCGATCGGTCGTTCAGGCATGTCCATGGCTGGTCCTCCGGTAGAAGACGTTGACGCGAGCCGAGTCGGCGATGTAGTCCACGTTGGTCACCTGGTACGACATCACCTGCACGCCCAGGCGATCGGTCAGTGCGGCCCGCATCTTGAGTTCGTCGGCAAGCGTTTCGGGTTCGATCTTGTCGAGCGTCACGCGCATGTGGTCCACCGCGCGCAGCACGCGCGGATGGTCGATCAACCAGGTGCCGGCCACGACCGCCGCCACGATCACCGACACCAGCGCCAGCGGGGTGCCCTGCACCGAGCAGATGACGGCAATGGCCACGGCGCCGAAGAAGTAGCTGATCTCGATCTTGGTCAGCGGCTCCGAACGAAGCGTGAACATCGCCAGAATCGCGAACAGGCCGAAGCCGGCAGCCAGCGAGAACTGCACCTGGTTCAGCACTGTCAGCACCGCGAAGATGAACAGGTTGAACAAGGCCCCTGAGATCGCCAGTTCCTTGTCGCGGTAGCGCGCGTAGAAGATCAGGAACAGCAGCACCGCACAGGCGACGACGTTGAGCGCGAAGCGCTGCAGGAGGACGAGGTGTGCGGCGTCGATCGAATTCATACAGGTGTCTCCTTGTGCCCCGCGGACGGCCGGTGGATGCCGGTGCGTGCTGTCACGCGTCTGTCACACAGAGCGGTCGCGTGGCCGCCCGATACATGCCGGCGTCACGAATCTGTCGCGACAGCCGTGTTGGGCTGCCATCGGCGTGAACGCAGAAGCGGCGCGCCTGCTGCCGACCGGTCTTGCGACAGTGGCATCATCGCGCCCTCACTCCGGGGGTCCTTTGTCGTCCATTCAAGACCTGTCCGATGCCGAACTGCTCGCCCGCTGCCGCGAGGGCCATCAGGCGGCATGGAGCACCTTGGTGCGGCGTTTCCAGCGCCTCGTCTACACGGTGCCGCGCCGCGCCGGGCTGTCCGAGGAGCAGGCGGCCGACGTGTTCCAGTCCTGCTTCGAGAAGCTCCACCGGCAGCTCGATCGCATCGAGGACACCACTCGCGTGCATGCCTGGCTCGTCACCACCGCGCGGCGCGAGACGCTGCGCCTGCTCGAGCAGGGCCGGCGCGTGGTGGACCTCGCCGGTACCGCGCACGACGACGAGGAGGCCGAGGCGACCGACCCGCTCGACCGCTTCGCCGACCCGAACCCACTGCCCGAGGCGCTGCTGGCCGACTTGCAGGAGCACGACCGGCTGCGGCGCGCGATGGACCGACTCGAACCCCGGGCACGGCAACTGCTGGAACTGCTGTTCCTGCAGGACGAGCCGCTGCCCTACAGCGAGATCGCCAAGCGCCTGGGCATCGCCGAGGGCAGCATCGGCCCGACGCGCGCGCGCTGCCTGGACAAGTTGCGCACCATTTTGCGGAAGTTGTGACGAAAGATGTATTTCGCCGCCTGCAGAACCATCTGTCGCGCACCCCACGTGCTTTCGCCCCCAGCGAGCCCGCCATGACCACCGTCCGTACACCCGCCGACCCGACCGATTCCGACATCGAGCTTAGCCTGCGCAGCAGCCGGCGGCTCGAAGGCGCGCCCGAGCATGTGATCCAGCGCGCCATCGCGACCTGGATGCCGCGGCACCAGGCCGCCGCGGCCCCGGGCCCGGTCGCACGCCTGCTGGCGGTGCTCACCTTCGACAGCGGTGCCGCCTCGCCACTGGCATTCGGCACGCGTTCGGCCGGCGGCACCACGCGCCAGATGTTGTTCTCGGCCCAGGGCCACGACGTCGACCTGCGCGTCAGCCCGGCCGGCGGGCCGCAGGCTGACCATTGGCTGCTGAGCGGCCAGGTGCTTGGGCCCGAGGCGCGCGGTGCGGTGGCGTTGACGGATGCGCTGGGTGAGACGGTCGGGGAGACCACGCTCGACGAGTTGGGCGAGTTTCGCCTGCCCGCCATCACCCCGGGTCAGTACACCGTGACGCTGCGCCTGGGCATAAGCGAGATCGTGTTGCCGTCGATCCTGGTGCCGCAGGAGACCTGAGCCTTGGCCCGGGCCGACCCGGCGCACGACTGGGCGCGGCGCCTGACGCAAGCCGACAGCGCCGGCCCGGCGAGCGAAGCGCTCGCGCGCCCGCTCGACGATTGCATCGCGCTGGCCTGGGCCGTCAAGGACGAGTGCCAGGCCGCATGGACCGAGGAGCCGCCCCGCACCCAGCGTTGCGCCCAGGTGCTGGCGCAACTGCAGCAGCAGCATCCGCACCCCGAGATCGCCGCTGCCGCGGCCTGGTGCGATGGCCTGGCCCTGCTGGCCCAGGGCCGGATGGGCGACGCGCTGGTGCGGCTCGACGATGCGGGCCGGGCGCTGCGCTCGCTCGGCCAGGCGCAGCGCGCCGCACAATCGCAGATCCCCAAAGTGATCGCGCTGTCGATGCTCGGGCGCCACGACGACGCGCTGGCCTGCGGCGAAGCCAACCACGCGCAGTTGCTCGAGGTGGGCGACGTGGTCGGTGCCGGCAAGGTCGAGCTCAACCTGGGTTGGATGCTGATGCGGCGCGATCGCTACGACGCTGCGTCGCAGCACTTCCGGCGCGCCGCGGTGCGCTTCGCGCGCGCGGGCGATGCCACGCATTCGATCCTCGCCGACGTGGGGCTCGCCAGCGCGTTGACCTGGCGATTCGAGTTCGAGGAGGCGCTGCGCCTGTACGAGCGCTCGGCAATGCGCGCCCGCGCGCGCGGCCTCTCGCCGGTACAGGGCATCATCGACACCAACCGCGGCCGGCTCGAACTGCACCGCGGCCACTTGCACGCAGCGCTGCGCTCGCTCGAGGCCGCGCTGCGCGAGGCCGAGGCCGACGGCATGCCGCAGGACGTGGCCGAAGCGCGGCGCGACCTGGGCGATGCCTATCTGGCGCTGAACCTGCTGCCCGAGGCGATCGCGCTGTACGAGCGCACGATCCAGAGCTGCCGCGAGCTGGACGCCCCTGTCGAGCGCGCCTGGGCCGAGGTGCAGCGCTCGATGGCGCTGGTGCGCCTGGGCGACAGCGCAGGCGCAGCGCGGGGCCTGGCGCTCGCGCGCACCCTGTTCGAGGCCGACGACAACCGCGTCGGGATGGCGCTGGCGGACCTGCGCCGTGCGCTGCTGGCGCTGCGCGCGGGCGACGCGGCCGCGGCGCTGGCGCGCGCCGAGGCGGCCGCCGGCGCGCTGCGCGAGGCAGGTGTCGACGGCTGGCGGTGCGAGGCGGACCTGGTCGCCGCCGCGGCCCTGGCGGCACTCGGCCAGCACGGTCCGGCCCACCTGCGCTACCGGCACGCGCTCGACGACGCGTACGACCTGCCCGAGCTGCGCGCGGCCGCCCGCAGCGGGCTCGGCGACTTGCTGCAGCGCCAGGGCGCCGCCGCCGCCGCACGCGTGCAGTTCGAGCTCGCGGTGCGCAGCACCGAGCTGCAGCGTGCGGCGCTGCCGGGCGACGAATTCCGTGCCGCCTACGGAGCCGACAAGCAGCGGCCGTACGACGCGCTCATCGAGCTGGCGCTCGACGAGCGCGACGAACCGGCCGCAGTGTGGCGCACGCTGCGGGCCATCGAACAGGCGCGCGCTCCGGCGCTGCGCTCCGCATTGCAGCGCGGCGACGGCGCGGGCGGCGTGGACCCGGCCCGTCGTGAGCAACTGCGCTGGCTGCACGGCCGGTGGCAGCAGGCCATTGCCGACGGCGAGTTGCCGCGCGCGGCGCAATTGCAGTCGCGGGCGCGCCGCCTCGAACAGGAGTGGCTCGAGCAGTACCGCCGCGCCCAAGCGGCAGGCGGCGGCGTCGGCGTGGCGATGGCCGCCGAGCGCCCGCCGAGCGCACCCGACGCCTGGTCACTGCCGGCCGACGCCGCGACGCTGTGCGAGCAGTTGCCCGACGACCTGGCCATCGTGGTCTACGCGCTGGTGGCCGACCGGCTGGCCGCCTGCGTGGTCACGCGTCGCGGCGTGCAACGCGCCGTCACCTCCGCGGCCGGCCTGGCCGATCGCATCGAGCAACTGCGTTTCCAGATCGACTCGCTGCGCTTCGGCGCGCCGGCGCTGCGCGCGCACGCGCTTCAGATGGCGCAACGCTGCCGCGCCCACCTTCAGGCGCTGCACGCACTGGTCTGGCAACCGGTGGCGGCGCTGGTGGCCGGCTGCGAACGCATCGTCGTCGTGCCGCAGCGCAGCCTGCACTACGTGCCTTTCGCGGCGCTGCACGATGGGCAGGCGAGCCTGCTCGAGCGGCACGAGGTCAGCCTGACCCCCAGCCTCGCGCTTTGGCTGGCCGGCCACCACGGCGCTGCGTCGCCGCCGCGGCGCGTCGCCGCGCTGGGCGTCGGCGGCGACGCATTGCCGCATGTGGCCGCCGAGGTGCGCGCGGTGGCGGCGGCCTTCGAGTCGCAGCCGGGAGGCTCGGCACAGGTGCTGCTCGACGCCGCAGCCACGCAGCCGGCGCTGCGCCAGGCACTGGCCGGCACCGACGTGCTGCACCTGGCATGCCACGGCCAGTTCCGCGCCGACAGCCCGTTCTTCTCGGCCTTGCACCTGGCCGACGGCCCACTGACGGTGCGCGACGCGGCCGACCTGCCGCTGCGGGCACAGCTGGTCACCCTGTCGGCCTGCGAGACCGGGCTCAGCAAGGTGGCGCCGGGTGACGAGTTGCTCGGCCTGCTGCGCGGCTTCCTGCTGGCCGGTGCGCCGCGTGTGCTGTCGACTGGCTGGACGGTGGACGACGCCGGCACGGCGCAACTGATGGCGCAGTTCTACGCGGCCCTGCTGGCCGGCGCGCGGCCTGCCGCCGCGCTGCGTGCAGCCCAGCGCGACCTGGTGCGCGAGCGGCCGCATCCCTACCATTGGGCTGCATTTGCCCTGCATGAGCGGGGTTGATCGCGAAGCGATTCCATGCCGGCGTGCCGGATTCGTCGGCGCCGTGTATTCCTGGACAGCTTGGCCGCTCTGTTGGTACCGAAGGCCATAGGAACACGCCATGGATCACCTGACCCGCTGCTTGTCGGCACCCTGGCCCGCCACCGCACGCCGGCTGTTGCCCTGGGCCGCGGCGGTGACGCTCGCGGCCTGCGGCGGCGGCGATGAACCGTCCAAACTGATGGCGGCCGGAGCCGATGCGCCGCGCATCGCGCAAGCACTGGGCGCGGCGCCGAGCCGCGCTGTCGATCGCGGCGACGGTGACGATCCAGACACCACCGACCACCCTTCCGACTGCTCCCCCGACTCCGGAGATGCCATGACCCCGACCCGCCATGCCGCCCTGGCCACCGCGTTCGCTGCCGTGCTGACTGCCTGTGGTGGTGGTGGCGACCCGGCGCCGCCACTGCCACCGCCACCTCCGCCCGGCCCCAACGCCAGCCTCCCCGGCGAGGTGCTGGTGCAACTCAACGTCGGCGCGGACGTGAACGCGCTGGTGGCGGCCTACCCGCTCGGCGTGATCGAGCAGTTCGGCAAGCGCCCGATCTGGCGTCTGCGCGTGGCCACCGGGACCAGTACCGACAGCGTGATCAGCGCACTGCGCAGCGACGCGCGCATACGCTTTGCCGAGCCCAACTTCGAACACGAGACGCCCGAGGGGCGGCGCCGCTCCGGCTGGGCCGTCGGCGGCGACGCCGGCAGCTTTGTCGCGCAATGGGCCCCGGCCAGCGTGCGGCTGCCCGAAGCTCATGCACACAGCGTCGGCAGCGGCATCCGCGTGGCGGTGCTCGACACCGGGATCGACCTCGCGCATCCCGCGCTTGCCGCACGCTTGGCGCGCACGGGGGGCGGGGCGCTGCTCGGCCGCGACTTCGTCGACGACGACGTCGACCCGAGCGAGGTCGGCAACATCGGCGACATCGCCTTCGGCCACGGCACCCATGTCGCCGGCCTGGTCAGTCTGGTCGCGCCGCAGGCCACGCTGATGCCCGCGCGCGTGCTCGACCGCAGCGGCCGCGGCAACGTTTGGGTGCTGTCCGAAGCGCTCGCCTGGGCGGTGGATCCTGATGGCAATCCGGCCACCGACGACGGCGCGCATGTCATCAACCTGAGCCTGGGAACGACGCAGCCGACCAACCTGCTGCGCACCGCCGTGGCCCTGGCCGACTGCGACTTCGATGACGACGACGACGAATTCGCCGACCCCGGTTTCGACGACGACAAGGCGCGTTGCGCCAACAAGTTCGGCGCCGTCGTGATCGCCGCGGCCGGCAACGACGGCAGCGACACGCAACTGCAGTTCCCTGCGGCCGAGGCCGTGCCGGGCTCGCTGTCTGTGACGGCACACACGCAGCAGCGCACGCTCGCGCCCTTCGCCAACCGCGGCGCCTGGGTCGAGATCGCGGCGCCGGGCGAAGCCATCATCAGTACCTTCCCCGGCGGCGGCTATGCCGCCTGGAGCGGCACCTCGATGGCCACCCCGCTGGCTGCCGGCACCGCGGCTCTGGTGCTCGCGACCTTGCCCGACCCGCGCAGCGTGCTGCCGCTGGACATTGCGCAGCGCCTGCTCGCGCGCAGCGCGCCGCTGTGCGGCAGCAGCTTCCGCAGGATCGACGCCGCCGCGGCAACGACCGACACCCAGGCGCCCGAACCGCCCTGTCCCTGAGCGCGGCGTCGCGCCGAAGCGGCCCCGGACGGCGTGCCCTTGGCACGCCGTTTCTTCTCCTGAATTGGCGGCTACCGCTTCTCGGGCATCGCCGACGAGTGGTGGCTGGTGATCAGCCAGTCCGAGCCGTTCCAGCGATAGGTGAAGCTGTAGCGGCCGTTGACCACGGCGCCGGTCTTGGTGAACGTGAAGGTGTAGAGGCCGGCGTCCACCAGCGAGTTGCAGCCGATCTCGACACGGCGCAGATCGATCCTTCCGGCGGGCTGGTTCTCGAGGAAGTGGTGGAAGTAGTCCTCCTTCTCGGCCGCGTTGAGGCGCGGTTGGTTGGACAGCGTGGGCAACAGGATCGAACGCTCGGCGTACAGCGCAACCACCTGGCGCGGGTCGCCTGTGGCCAGCGCGCGGTTCCAGCGCTCGAACAGCACCGCGACCTCGGCTTCGCTGATGGGCCGGCAGCTCTCGGTTCGCGCGGTTTGCGCGGTTTGCGTCCCGCCGGTCTCCAGCGGTGGCGAAGTGCAAGCGGCGAGCAGCGCGGCCGATGCGATCCAGCTCAGTGTTCTCATGGCAGTATTCCTTTGAAGACGTCGGTGCCGCCGACGCGCGCGTGGGCGGCGCGACCGCACCAACGGGAACGGGCGCCCGGCCTGACGGCGGGCGCCCTGGCCGCGGCCGAAGCTCGCCGGCCGCGGTACACGCTCAGAACGCGCTCACAGCCGCGTGCACTGGTCTTCCTTGCTCGGCGAGCGGTTGCCGCCGCCGGTGGGCGCCGGCACGTTCTCCTTGCACTGCATGTTGCCGTTCATGCGGTTGTGGTTGAAGGCCGCACCGCCGATGTTCTGGAAGGCCTGCAGGCTGCCGCCGACGATGTTGGCGCTGGCGCTGATCGCGCTGTTGTTCGACTCGAACTGCAGGTCGCCCTTGATGCGTGCGCGCTCGATGGCCGCGCCGCCGCCTTGCACGATCTGCACCGAGCCGCCGACGGTCGAATAGCCGGCCACGCCGACGAAGGCGGCGCCCTCGGCCTGCAGGTTGCCGTTGATCGACACGCTGGTCGCGCGCAGCGTGGCGCCGCGGCCGACGACCACGCTGCCGTTCAAGCGCGTGCGATCGAGCACGCAGGTCGCGCCGTCGGGCACGAACAGGTTGTCCAGTGCGACCGCGCCGACGGCGCCGCTGCAGCTGAACTCTTCGGCCAGCGCCGGTGCGCTGGCCAGCACCGCGCTGATCGCGACGGTGCTCATCACAAGTCGATTGCTTCGCATGACATTCACTCCTAGAGGTTGACAGGCAACCTGGCGCGCGAGGCGAGCCAAGCCGGACCGCAGCAACGACATGCCGCTGCCGCGATCCGACGCACAGAGGGCGGCGCGGGCGCGGCAGTACGGCCTGCGAGGTAAGGGCAAGTAAGAGCGGCGCGGGCGCTGTACTTGGAAGCGATGTGACGGCTCTGTGACGAGCCGCCGTTCACACGCCCTGCACCTGCCCATGTCAACCTGGAGAACCGAATGAGCCTCGTCGCCGCCAGCGCGCCGCCCGCGCTTCACGACAGCCCGCCGAAACCTGTCGTGCCCCGAGCGGCGGCCACGCGCGGCGTAGTTGCGGCGGTGCTGGCCGCTGCAACGCTGCTGGCGTTGACGAGTGACGCGCTGCCCTGGCCCGCGTCGGCGCGCATCGCCGTCGGCGTGTTCGCCTTCGCCGTCATCGCCTGGACCGTGCTGCGCCTGGCCGATACGCCGGTGGCGCTGGCGGCCTGCCTGGCGCTGATCGCGCTCGGCGTGACCACGCCCGAAGCGCTCTATGCGAGCCTGGGCGACAGCCTGATCTGGTTGTTGATCGGCGCCTTCGTGATCGCCGCCGTGCTGCAGCAAAGTGGCCTGGCCGAACGCTGGGCGCTGCAGGCGGTGGCCGGCGCACGCACTGCGCCACGATTGCTGATGCGCCTGACTTGGGTCATCGCCGCGACGGCTTTCGTCGTGCCCTCGACCTCGGGTCGCGCGGCGTTGCTGCTGCCGGTCTTCATCGTGCTCGCGCGCGCGGTCGGCGATGTGCGAATCGTGCGCGCGATGGCTCTGCTGTTTCCCAGCGTGATCCTGCTGTCGGCTTGCGCTTCCTTGCTCGGCGCCGGCGCGCATCTGGTGGCCGCGGACTTCATGCGCCGGCTCGGTCACCCGGCACCGTCCTTCGCGCTGTGGGCCTGGTGGGCCACGCCCTTCGCGCTCTTGTCCAGCTTTGCCGCCACAGCGCTGATCTCGGCGCTGTTCCTCGACCGCGACGCCCGCGCACGGCCCTTGTCGCTGCCGGTGCCCGACCGCAGCCCGTTGAGCGCATCACAGCGCCGCGTGGTGATCGTCACGGGCCTGACCGTCGCCGCCTGGGCCAGCGCCGGGCTGCATGGTCTGGATGCCACGCTGGTGGCGCTGCTCGGCGCACTGGCCATCACCTGCAAGCCGCTCACCGGCGTGGACATGAAGGCAGCGCTGAAGAAGGTCGAATGGAACCTGGTGCTGTTCCTGGCCGCGACACTGGTGCTCGGCGAGACGCTGCTGCGCAGCGGCGCCGCCGCTGCGCTGGCCGATGCGCTGCTGGACGCCGTACCGTTGCAACGCTTCGGCACCGGTGGCGTGTTGATGCTGGCGATCCTGATCTCGCTGCTGTCGCACGTGCTGATCACTTCGCGCACCGCGCGCGCACTGGTCCTGCTGCCGACGGTGGCGCTGCCGCTGGCGGCGGGCGGCCTCAACCCGGCGCTGCTGGTCTTCGTCTGCGTGCTCGGCAGCGGCTTCTGCCAGACCCTGGCGGTCAGCGCCAAGCCGGTGGCGCTGTTCGCGCGTACCGAATGGCCGCCCGAGTTGTCGCAGGCGCAGACACCGATCGACGGCGCGCTGCTGCGCCTCGCCCTGGTCCTGTTGCCGGTGATGGCTCTGCTGCTGTGGCTGTTCGCGGCCTTCGTCTGGCCGCTGCAAGGCCTGCCTCTGCGCGCCTGAACGCTTACAGCTTGTCATCGCGCCGACGTATCGCCGTCACCGCCGCGCGCTCTGTGTGACATCGCATCCACCCCACGCATCGGAGATGAACATGTTGAAGCTCGAGCACGCACGCCAAGACCGCCAGTCGAAGGCCTTTACCGTCCTGGTGGCGCCCTCGGGCTTCAAGGAAAGCTTGAGTGCACGCGAAGTTGCCGAGCACATCGCCACCGGCGTGCTGCGCGTGATGCCCGAGGCCCGAGTGCTCAAGGCGCCGATGGTCGATGGCGGCGAAGGTTTTACCGAAGCCCTGGTCGAAGCCACCGGCGGCACGATGCACGCCGTGCGCGTCACCGGTCCGGTCGGCGAGCCGGTGGATTCCTTCTTCGGCTTTCTCGGCGGCCGGGCGCGCAAGACAGCGGTGATCGAGATGGCCGCTGCGGCCGGTCTGCGCCTGGTGCCGCGCGACCGCCGCAACCCGATGTTGACCACCAGCTACGGCGTGGGCGAGTTGATCCGCGCCGCACTCGACGCCGGAGCCGAGCGCATCCTGCTCGGCTGCGGCGACTCCGGCGTCAACGACGGCGGCGCGGGCATGGCGCAAGCGCTCGGCGCGCGCCTGCTCGACGACAAAGGCTGGCCGATCGGCCACGGCGGCGGCGAGCTGAGCCGCCTGGCACGCATCGACCTCTCGCGCCCGGATCCGCGCTTGAAGCGCGTGCAACTCGACGCCGCCGTCAACTGGCACAACGTGCTGCTGGGCAAGCGCGGTGTCGCGCGCGTCTTCGGGCCGCAGAAGGGCGCCACGCCGGAGCAGGTGCTGGTGCTCGAGGGCGCCTTGCTGCGCTACGCAAGGACGATTGCCGGCGCCACCGGCGTGGATGTCGCCACCTTGCCGGGCGCCGGCGCCTCCGGCGGCCTCGGTGCCGGCTTCGCCGGCCTGCTCGGCGGGCGCCTGCACCCACGTTACGAGGTCGTGATGCAGTACCTCGAACTCGATCGCCTGATTGAACAGGCGGACCTGGTGATCACAGCCGAGGGCAGCCTCGACGGCCAGACGCCTTTTGGCAAGATTCCAGCCGAAGTGGCGCAACGCGCCAAGCGCCACGGCCTGCCGGTCATCGCGCTGGCGGGCACGATCGGCAAGGGCGTGCGCATCAACTTCGAGCATGGCATCGATGCCTTCGCCAGCATCCTGACCCGACCCTGCACGCTCGAAGACGCGATCACCAACGCCGGCAAGCTGCTGGTGCGCGCGGCCGAAGACGTGCTGCGCATGGTCAGCGTGGGCATGTCGCTGCGCCGGCGGGCGCGCTTCGAGCGGCTGGTAGCCTGAGCCGTGCGGTGCGATCTGCGCAACGGATCGCAGTGAAACGGGAAGCGGATACGGCGGAATCGAATCGAGGCGCACCCAGTTGCAGTGCGCGTGAAGTCAAGGCACCCATCTGACCCGACATGCCCGATCGCCGCCGAGTGGCGCCGTGGCGCCAGCGCTTCCTGGGCGGCGGCATCGATGCAATTCACAAGGACGCGCCTCGCATGGGTCGGCCCGCCTCGGTCACGGCTGAGGTGGAGTCGCTGATCGTGCACGCCGCACGGCGCGACATGCCTGCCAGCGCCACCCACTGGAGCAGAAGGCGTGTGCGGCTTGCCGATCAGGGCCCGCACCTTCGCCCTCCTGCTCGGCGTGGCAGCGCAGATGAGGCTCGGCGCGCCGCTGCCGCCTTCATGAGCGTTGATGACGTGGGATGAGCGCATGACAGCTGGCCGGGCCGCCCGGCCGCCGCAATCAACCGGGCCAGGGTTTGCCCGTACGTTCGCGGCGCAGTTGTATTCCGGATCGGTATAGCCCCAACGCAGCCGATGGCTACAGTGTTTCCATCCGTTGAGGAACCGCCGCCATGATCAGCCGACGCCATCTCCTGCAAGCCCTGCACGCCACGCTGGCCGCGTTCACGCTGGCCCCGACTGCCAGCGCGCAGACTCGCCGCCGCGACGAGTTGACGGTGGCCTTCCCGCGGCCCGTGATCACGCTCGACGGCAACTACGTCGACCTGCGCGAGAACGACATCCTCAACCTGCTGACCGACGACGCACTGTTCGCGCTGCACCCCACCACGGGCCAGCCGCAGCCGCTGGCCGCCGCCGAGATGCGAGCGGATGGCCCGACGCGCGTGCTGATCAAGCTGCGCCCCGACGTGCGCTTCCACGACGGCGCACCGCTCGCCGCCGAGGATGTGGTCTACACGCTGCAGCACGCCGTCGACCCCAAGGCCAAGCACACGCACTTCGCGCGCCTGTCGCGCTGGCTCAAGGGCGCCGAGGCCACCGCGCCCGACACGGTAGCGCTCACGCTGCACAACACCTACGCCATGGTGCAGCATGACCTGGCGATGTACGTGAAGTTGCGGCGCAAGGGCAGCTATCACAGGCCCGGCGCTCCCGACGGCATCGACGCGCAGGCCCAGGCGCGCCAGCTCAACGGCACCGGCCCCTACCGCGTGGTGGAGTTCCGCCCCGGCGAACGCGTGCGCCTGCAGCGCGTGGAAGGCTACGTCGACCGCGGCCCCAAGGCCGGCTCGCCGTGGCGCGAAATCACCATCCGCATCATCCCCGACTGGAGCACGCAGGCCGCCGAGGTGATGAGCGGCGGCGTGCACTGGACCTTCGGCATGCCGCAGGAGATTGCCGAAGGCGCGGCGAGCACGCGGCGCGCGCGTTTGCTCACCGGCCCGTCGATGCGGGTGTTCTACCTGTCGCTCGATGCCACCGGCAAGAGCGCCGGTGCCGAGGCCCTGACCAAGCTGGACGTGCGGCGCGCGTTCAACCACGCCATCAACCGCGAAGGCATCGTCAAGAACCTCATCGGCGGCACCGGCCGCGCCATCCACGCCGCCTGCGACCCCGTGCAGTTCGGCTGCGAGGCGCAGGCCGTGCCGCGCTATGCCTACGACACTGCGCGCGCCAAGACGCTGCTGGCGCAGGCCGGTTACCCCAACGGCCTGGACATCGAGTTGTGGGCTTCGCGCGACCGCCCCATCGCCGAGGTGCTGGTGGCCAACCTGCGCATGGCCGGCGTGCGCGCGCAGTTGCGCTACGTGCCCGGCCCCACGCTGGCGCAGGCCAGGCGCGAAGGCCGCGTGGCGGTGGAGATGGCCTCGTCGGGCAGCTTCGGCATCCCCGACGTGGGCGCGCTGCTGCCCGACCGCCTGGGCGCCGGCAGCAACCGCAACTTTTCGGGCGACGAGGCACTGGGCAAGTCCCTTATCGCCGCGCAGAGCACTTTCGACGCGCAGGAACGCCGCCGCCACTTCGCGGCGGCGCTCAAGCGCATCGGCGAGCAGGCCTACTGGGTGCCGCTGTACGTGGACTCGCAGAACTTCCTGCTCCATCCGGACCTGCAGTTCACGCAGCCCACCGACGGCATGCCGCGCCTGTTCGCCGCGCGCTGGCGCGAAGGCGTCTGAGCCGCACGCAAAGAGCCTGCTGACATGCTGCGTTACCTGATCGGCCGCCTGGCCACCGCACTGGCGGTGACGCTGACGCTGTCCGTCGTCACCTTCGTGCTGCTATTTCGCGCCACCGATCCGGCCTCGGCGATCGCCGGCGCCGACGCCAGCGCCGAGCGCGTGGCGCAGGTGCGCGCCGAGCTCGGGCTCGACCGCCCACTGGCCGTGCAATACGGCAGCTGGCTGGCCGACGTGGCGCAGGGCGATCTCGGCACCAGCTGGTACTGGAAGCAGCCGGTGCAGGAACTGCTCGCGGCACACGCCTGGCCGACGGTGCTGCTGTCGCTGGCGGCGGTGGCCGTCACGGTGCTGGTGGCGCTGCCGCTGGGCGTGGCCGCGGCGCTGCGGCCCAACAGCTGGATCGACCGCCTGGCCCTGGCCTTTGCCGTGGCGGCGCAGGCTCTGCCCACCTTCTGGCTCGGCCTGGTGCTGATCGTCGTGTTCGCGCTGCAGTTGGCCTGGCTGCCGGTCTCGGGCGACACCACCTGGCAGCACTACGTGCTGCCGGCCGTGGTGCTGGGCCTGGTGTCGGTGCCGGCAGTGATGCGGCTCACACGCACCGGGCTGCTGGAGGCCATGGCGTCCGACTATGTGCGCACCGCACGCGCCAAGGGCGTGCCGCCGCTGGTGGTGATGCTGCGCCACGCGCTGCGCAACGCCGTGCTGCCGGTGGTGGCGGTGTTGGCGGTGCAGTTGGGCAACAAGCTCGGCGGCTCGGTGGTCACCGAGAGCGTATTCGCCATCAACGGGCTCGGGCGCCTGGCGCTGCAGTCGGTGCTGGCGGCCGACCTGCCCACGGTGCAGATGCTGGTGTTCGTGTTCGCGCTGATCTTCATCGTGCTGAACATGGTCGCCGACCTGCTGAATGCCGCGCTCGACCCGCGCGTGCGCATCGCCTGAAGTTCCTCTTGCCCGATTTCATGCATACGCTACCCATGCCCGCCACTGCGGCAGCGCAGGAGTTGGAAGACCAACTCGCCCTCAGCCCCTGGCGCGTGGCGCGCTGCAAGCTCGTGCGCCACCGCGGCGCGCAGATCGGCTTTGCCTGCGTGGCGCTGCTGGTGCTGGCGGCGCTGCTGGCGCCCTGGCTGAGCCCGCACGACCCCTACGAGCAGGACTTGCTGCGCCGCCTGCTGCCGCCGGTCTGGGATGCCGAACGCGGCAGTTGGGCCTACCCGCTGGGCACCGACCACCTCGGGCGCGACTACCTCACGCGACTGCTGCACGGTGCGCGCATCTCGCTGGTCATCGGCGTGTCCGCGGCCAGCATCGGCGCCGTCATCGGCACCACGCTGGGCGTGGTGGCTGGCTTCTTCGGCGGCCTGGCCGACCGCGTCGTCAACTACCTGCTCACCTGCCAGCTCGCGCTGCCGGGGCTGCTGCTGGCGATGGCGCTGGTGTTCCTGATCGGGCCGTCCACCTGGGTGGTGATCGTCGTCATCGGCCTCTTGCACTGGACCTATTTCCTCGTCGTGGCGCGCAGCACCACGCAGCAGTTGCGCAGCCAGGATTTCGTGGCCGCAGCGCGCGCCGCCGGGGCTAGCCCGCTGCAGCTGCTGTGGCACGAGATCCTGCCCAACCTGCGCAGCCAGCTCATCGTGGTCTTCACACTCGAGGTGGGGCTGGCCATCGTGGCCGAGGCCTCGCTGTCGTTCCTGGGTGTCGGCGTGCCTTCGCCCACGCCGTCGTGGGGGCTGATGATCGCCGAGGGCCGCAACTTCATGTTCCTGCGCCCCGAACTCGTGCTGCTGCCGGGCCTGGCGCTGTTCACGCTGGTGGTGGGCATCAACCTGCTGGGCGACGGGCTGCGCGACGCCACGGCCACGGGGGGGCGTTCATGAGTTCCCCCCTGGTGGAGGTGCGCAACCTGCAGCTCAGCCTGCCGGTGCCCGGCGGGCGGTTGCACGCGCTGCGCGGCGTGGACTTCACGCTGCATGCCGGCCATACGCTGGGACTGGTGGGTGAGTCGGGCTGCGGCAAGTCGCTCACCGTGCACACGCTGCTGGGCCTGCAGCCGCAGGCGGCCACGGTGACTGCGGCGGCGCTGCGCGTGGGCGGACACGAGCTGCTCGCCAGCGACGAGGCCACGCTCTCGCGCGAGTTGCGCGGCCGTGTCGCGGCGATGATCTTCCAGGAGCCGATGACCTCGCTCAACCCGGTGCTGCCGGTGGGCGCGCAGATTACCGAGGCGCTCACCGTGCACGGCCTGGCCAGCCCGGCCGCGGCCACGCGGCGCGCGGTGGAACTGCTCGAGCGCGTGGGCATCGCCAACGCGGCTGCGCGGCTGGCGCAGTTTCCGCACCAGTTCAGCGGCGGGCAACGCCAGCGCATCATGATCGCGATGGCGCTGATGGCCGAGCCCGAGCTGCTCATCGCCGACGAGCCCACCACGGCGCTGGACGTCACGGTGCAGGCCGAGATCCTGTCGCTGCTCGACAGCCTGCGCCGCGAGATGCGCATGGCGATGATCCTGGTGAGCCACAACCTCGGCCTGGTCTCGCGCGTGTGCGACGACGTGGCCGTGATGTACGCCGGCCAGGTGGTGGAGCAGGCCCCCGTGCAGGCCCTCTTCGGCCGGCCGCAGCACCCCTACACCCGCGGCCTGCTGGCTGCCGTCCCCGAGGGCCAGGTTCACGGTACGCGGCTGGGTGCCATCGCCGGCACCGTGCCGTCGCTGATGTCGCCACCGCAGGGCTGCGCCTTCGCGCCGCGCTGCCATCAGGCGCAGCCGGCCTGCCACGACACCGCGCCGCCGTGGGTGGGCCGCGGCGTGATGCACGGCGTGCGTTGCCTGCTGCCGCCGGTGGTGCTGCCCCAATCGATCCGCGCCGACGCCGACGCGGCACCGCGCGACCCCGGCGAGCCGGCCGACCCCGGCGCGGCGCTGCAGGGCGACGGCCTGGTGCGCCGCTACCGCGTCAGCCGCGGCTTCTTCGCCAAGCCGGCGCAGTTGCGCGCGCTCGACGGCGTGAGCCTGGCGCTCCAGCGCGGCGAGGTGCTGGCGGTGGTGGGCGAGTCGGGCTGCGGCAAGAGCACGCTGGCGCGGCTGCTGCTGGGCCTGGAGCAGCCCGACGACGGCAGCGTGCGCCTGGGCCTGGAGGCCACCGACGCCCGGGCCCGCGCGCGCTACATCCAGCCCGTGTTCCAGGATCCGATGGCGTCGCTGAACCCGCGCCGCTCGGTGGCCGAGGCCATCGCCCGGCCGCTCGAGGTGCATGGCCTGCTCGACGCCGCCGGCCGCCGCGAGCGCGTGCTGGCGCTGATGCAGCAGGTGGGCCTGCCGCTGCGGCTGTTCCATGCCTTCCCGGGGCAGCTCTCGGGCGGGCAGCGCCAGCGCGTGGCCATCGCGCGGGCGTTGGCGCTGGAGCCTCAGGTGCTGCTGTGCGACGAGCCGACTTCGGCGCTGGACGTCTCGGTGCAGGCGCAGATCCTCAACCTGCTGGCCGACCTGCGCGCCGAGCGCGGGCTGTCGCTGCTGCTCATCACGCACGACCTCGGGGTGGTGCGCCACATGGCCGAGCGCGTGCTCGTCATGTACCTCGGCAGGGTGGTCGAAGAAGGCCCGGTGGCGCAGATCTTCGAGTCGCCGCGCCACCCCTACACGCGCGCGCTGGTGGCCGCAGCGCTGCCGGTGGCGCCCGGCGCCGGCGTGCCGCCGCCGCAGATGAAGCCCGGCCGCGCCGACCCGACCGCGCCGCGCCAGGGCTGCGCCTTCGCGCCGCGCTGCCCGCAGGCCATCGAAAGCTGCCGCAGCGAGCCGCCGCTGCGCAGCGGGCCGGGTTTCCGTGTCGCCTGCCACCTGGCACCGGACGTGCTGCAGGCCGGGCCTGCCGCTGCCCTCACCATGCCGCACCCGGAGGTGACGACATGGAAATGAAGTGGCTCGAAGATCTCATCGCGCTGGCGCACAGCGGCAGCTTCTCGGCGGCAGCCGTGGACCGGCATGTCACGCAGCCGGCGCTCAGCCGCCGCATCCGCGCGCTGGAGCAGTGGGTGGGCGCGCCGCTCATCAACCGCGCCGTCTACCCGGTGCAGCTCACGCCCTACGGCCAGGAGTTCGTGGTGCTGGCGCGCGAGACCGTGGCCTCGATGCAGGCCATCCGCGCCGACCTGCGTCAGGCCTCGGGTGCCGACGGCCAGCAGGTGCGCGTGCTGACGCTGCACACGCTGGCCACGCGCACGGTGCCGGAGCTGATCGCACCGATGATGATTGCCGACCCGGCGCTGACGGTGGAGATCGTGCCCAGCGTGCAGGGCGTGGAGTCGCACTTCGATGCGCTCGACGGCGGCGGCGTGCAGGTGCTGGTGGGCTACTCGCAGCTCAAGCCCGAGGCGCGGCTGAAGGACTACGACCGCCGCATCGTCGCCCACGACGCGCTGTTGCCGGTGGCTTCGCGCGGCTTCGTCGACGACGACGGCCGCTGCGACCTGCAGCGATCGCGCGAGGTGCCGCTGCTGGGCTACTCGCCGTTCACCTTCTCGGCGGCGTTGCTGGATCGGCTGTTCGCGCAGATCGGCACGCGCCTGGTGCTGCGCGCCGAGTCGCCGCTGGCCGAGACGCTGAAGGCGCTGTGCCTGCAGGGCCTGGGCGTGGCCTGGTTGCCGCGCAGCAGCGTGGCCGACGAGCTGGCCGCCGGCGCGCTGCGCCTGGTCGGCGCAGAGGGCTTGCATGTGCCGGTGGAGGTGTGCGCCTGGCGCCGGCTCGACCTGACCCACCGCCGCGCCGTGCGGCTGTTCGAGGCGCTGCCGTCGCTGGCCGCCGCCCCTGCGGTCTCCGTCCCCGCGGCCCGCGCCACGCCCGGGGCTCGAACCCGGGGCAATACCCGAGGAACGAGATGACCCACCCTGCTTCCGACCTGGCCACGCGCCGCCACCTGCTGGCGTTGGCCGCCGGCTGGCCGCTGCTGGGCTACGCCAACGCGCCGGCACCGATGCCGTCACCGGCCGCCGCACCACCGGCTGCCGCACCCCCGGCCGCCGCCGCGTTGCCCGCCGGATCGCACGTGCTCGGCTTCGCGGCGCCGGGCCTCGGTGCCACGCCCGACGACATCCGCGTGCACGCCCACCGGCCGGCGCGCTGGCAGCCCGACGATCCGGTGGCCGTGGTCCTGCACGGCACCAACCGCGACGCCGACCGCTACCTGCGCAACTGGGTGGAGCCGGCCGAGGACGCCGGCATCCTGGTGCTGGTGCCCGAGTTCACGCAGGCCAAGTTCCCCAAGCGCAGCTTCTACAACTTCGGCAACGTCGTCGACGAGGAGATGCGCCTGCGGCCGCGCGAGCAGTGGTCGTTCCGGGTCGTCGACGACGCCTTCGCCGCCGCGCGCACGGCCTTCGGCGCGCGCCGCGAACGCTTCGCGCTGTACGGCCACTCGGCCGGCGCGCAGTTCGTGCATCGCTACCTGCTGATGGCCGAGGCCTCGCGCGCCGAGCTGATCATCAGCGCCAACGCGGGCTCGTACACGCTGCCCAACCGCGACGGCAACTTCCCCTGGGGCCTGGCCAACGCCGCCGTGACGGCCGACGACCTGAAGCGCGCCTTCGCGCGGCCGGTGGTGCTGCTGCTGGGCGAGAACGACAACGACCCGATGCACGCCAGCCTGCCCTCCGACCCCGAGGCCAAGGCGCAGGGCCCGCATCGGCTGGCGCGGGGGCAGAACTTCCACGCCACGGCGCGTTCGGTGGCCGCCGAGCTGGGTGTGCCGCTGCGCTGGCGCGTGCAGACGGTGCCCGGCGTCGGCCACTCCGACCGCGGCATGGCGCCGGTGGCGATGCAGCTCGTGCGTCGCGGCGTGGTGGCATGACGGCAGCGCCGCCCCCGGGCCGCGTGCGCCCGATCATCGCCGTGCACGGCGGTGCCGGCGTGCCTGCGCCGGGGCGCCTGGCGCCGGCGCAGCGCGCCGCCGTGTGCGCCGGGCTGCACGCCGCGCTGGCTGCCGGCCGCGACTGCCTGCGTGACGGTGGCCGCGCGGTCGACGCCGTGGTGGCGGCGGTCAGCGTGCTGGAAGACGACCCCGCCTTCAACGCCGGCATCGGCGCGGCCCTGACGCGCGAGGGCCATGCCGAGCACGACGCCGCCGTGATGTGCGGCGCCAGCCGCCGCGCCGGCGCCTGCACCGGCACGCGCCGGGTGCGGCACCCGGTGCAGCTGGCGCGCACGCTGCTCGATGACGGGCCGCATGTCTTCGTGGCCGGGCCCACGGCCGAGGCGCTGGCGCACGAGCGCGGGCTCGCCTTCCTGGCACCCGAGGCCTTCGTCACGCCACGCCGGCTGGCCGCGCTGGCCGAGGCGCGGCGCCTCAGCGAGTCGGGGCTCAGCGAAGAGGCCCGCCACGGCACCGTGGGTGCGGTGGCGCTGGACGCCGCCGGTCACCTGGCCGCCGCCACCTCCACCGGTGGCCTGACGAACAAGCTGCCCGGCCGCATCGGCGATTCGCCCATCCCCGGCGCCGGCACCTACGCCGACGACGGCGTCTGCGCCGTTAGTGCCACGGGTCGCGGCGAGTACTTCCTGCGCACCGTGTTCGCACACCGCGTGGCCTGCCTGGCCGAGCTCGGCGGCCTCGGCCTGGCCGAAGCCGCCGGCCGTGCGCTCGACGAGGTGGCCGCGCTCGGCGGCAGCGGCGGCGCCATCGTGCTGGGCCGCGACGGCGTGCCCGTGTTCCGCTTCAACGGCCACGGCCTGTACCGCGGCCACTGGTCCCTTGCCGCCGAGGCCCCGAGCCTGGCGATCTACCACGACCCCGAAACCGGACCTGCACCGAAAGGAACAAGATGAACCTCAACCGCCGACTCCGGCTGCACACCACCGCCCGGGCCACCGCCCTGCTGCTGACGCCGCTGGCCGCGCTCGCGCAGCAAGGCGGCGGCGACGGCGTCACGCTGTACGGTCGCGTCGACATGTACGTCGGCCAGGAGACCGAGAACGATGGTGCCTCCAACGGGAGCGAGTCGAAGGTTGCCAACTCGGGCGGCCTGTCGGGCTCGCGACTGGGCGTGCGCGGCAGCGAGGTCATCGCCGACGGCTGGCGAGCGCGCTTTGCGCTGGAACAGGGCATCAACCTCGACAATGGCACGCTGGGCCAGGGCGGCCGCGCCTGGGGCCGCCAATCCACCATCGGCGTCAGCGGGCCGTTCGGCAGCCTCGACCTCGGCCGCCGCGAGAGTGCGTACTACGACTTCCGCAACGGTTTCGTCGCCATCATCACCACCGCCGCCTTCGACCCCGTGGGCGCGGTGTTCGGCGAGACCAACCCCGGCAACGTCAGCACCAGCGGCGGTGTGCGCACTTCGGGCACCTCGGGCAGCACGAGCATCAGCAACACCGCCATCGACGGCAGCTCGGCCTCGGCGCCGGGCGACTACACCTCGCGCTACGACAACTACGTGCACTACGAGTCGCCGCGTTTCGGCCCGGCGCAGCTGGCCGTGGGCGTGGTGGTGCCGGAAGACCGCCGTATCGTGGCCGGCACGCAGGGCAGCGGCACCAGCGCCGTGAGCGCCACGCTCAACCTTCGCGGCGAGAAGTGGCGCGTGTCGCTGGCGATGCAGTCGGAGAAGTACCGCACCAGCATCACCACGGCGGGCGTGGCCCAGGGCCGCGCCGAGAAGACGGTGACGGCGCTGGGTCTGGGCTACGACTTCGGCGTCGTGCGCGTGGCGGCGTTCGTCAACCAGGACGAGTTCGTGGCGGTCAACGGCACCAAGGACAAGGCCACCGAGTGGGCGGCCGGCGTCACGGTGCCGCTGGGTCTGTGGAGCGTCGATGCCATGATCGCCGAAGGCCGCATCAAGGGTGTCGAAAACAAGGCCAGCGGCCTGGGCCTGGTGGTGCGCTACGCGCTCTCCAAGCGCACCGATGTCTACGTGGGCCACCGCAGCAACCGCGACGACAACATTCCCACCACCGGCACCACCGTTCGCAGCGCACGCGTAAAGGACAGCCTCACCGGATTGGGCATACGCCACCGCTTTTGACCAAGCAGCTGCGCCGAAGTGGTGGGCACGGGCTTGCCGACAGAGGTAGTCGTGCTTATCGTGCATGGTGCGCTTCGGCCCCAGTGGCCCCATGGTTCTGCACCCGAAGGCCGCTGCCATCTGCCTGGCGCGGCGGATGCCGTTGGCGCACAAGTCCATCGAGGTCGTTGACCGTCACATGCGGTGTGGCACTGGAGCGAGGGTAGGTCAGACCTCTTCGCTCAAGTCGCGAAACTCCAGCTTGAATTGCCAGTCCTCGAAAGCCGCCACCATGCGGCCGAGTTCGTCCCAGGAGATCTCGCGACCATCGATGACCCCTGGGCGGGCGCTGCCCTGCTTGCCGGCCATCCGTTGCGCGCCGAGGTGCAGACTGCCCTGGAGTTCATGAGCCGGCACGCCACCACGACCGTCGTCGCGATCACGCCCGGATTGGCTGCCTGGCTCGGTTGGAAGCTGTGGCAACGGCGCCGTTTTGGACAACTGGCCGCTCTATCCCTCACTTCACGCCGTCGGAGTTGCAGGCGGCCCTGGATTCGCGCGCACCGCCCCCTGCTGCTCGATTTCCGCGGCCGTGCCATGGTCGCCGAGACCGGGCCGATCACAGACGCCAGGCAGGCCGATCTTGACAGCGTGGCTCGGGCAGTTGGTGATTGGCCGAAGCACCACGACATCGTGACCTTGTGCGCCTGTCCGGAAGATGCCACTGCCGTGCGGGCGGCACGCAGTCTGACGATGTTGGGCTACACGTTGGTTCGCCCGCTCGCGGGCGGCTACGACGCATGGGTGAGATACCTGGCGCCGCGCTCAGACCGTTGATGAGCAGCTGGCCACAGGCCATCGCGTTTCGGGCGCGCTTGGACAGCAGTTCCTTCGCGACGCGACGCAGACTGTCATGCGCGCATGCGTGCTTTCGAGTTTCTGGCACGCCGCGTTGAACTGGTCGGCGATCGATAGCGCTGAGCTTGGCCGCCAGCGGCGCATGTCCCGGCGTGACGCCGATGGCAAAGGAGTCAGCGGCCGATCGGAGTCGACTGTCCCGGGATACCACACCGACTCATGTCTTGGCCAGCAGTTGAGCGCCGCTGACTTTTGCGGCGCCCTTGTCGAAGGTCCACAGCGGCTGCTCGCCGGCCTGCGTGGCCAACGCGACGTGCAGGCAATCTGCGAAGTCTGCCGAACCCTTGCGGAACAACTGCAGTGCGACCTCGAGCGCGCGCTCGGACTCGAAGGTCAGCTCGGCTGCTGAGAAGAGGCTGGCCAGCGTCATCAGCACGTCCTCCTTGCCGAACTCGAAGCTGGACCACAGCACCCACTCGAGCTCCAGCACGACGGTCACTGGCACGAAAAGCGTCGCGCCTTCGGCGACGCAGCGGCTGATGAGGCGCTTGGCTGCAGCGAGCTGCGCTGTGTCGTCCTGGACGATGTAGCGCACCAGCACGTTGGTGTCGAGCGCTGGCATCTACCCGCCGAATTCAGCGCCACGGGTTCATGTCGTCGACGCTCACGTGCTTGCCCTTGGGCGCCTTGAGCATGCCGGCCATGTCGAGGATGGACTTGGTTTTGGCCCGGACGATGATGGTACCGTCGGGCATCGCCGACCAGACCAGCCGCGTGCCGGGCTTGGCATCGACGAGCGCCCGGATGTCGGCGGGCACAGTGGTCTGGCCCTTCGCGGTGATGGTCGATTCAGCCATGGCGTCAGTCCTTACATTTCGTGCTATTGTAATGCGGACACGCAGGCTTTGCTTGGCACCTCAGCCAGGCGGCTGGAGGCCGCCAAGAATGCCCTGGAACATTCGTTAGAAAATCTAGGAACATTCACTAGGAAATGAATGCGTCCGGACTTGGTGGTGGTCCACCAGAGTTGACATAAACATTATTGTCGCGCATTAGCGGTTTGGGCGACAATCGCGCCAGAAGCATACGAGATGAGCGCTGCTCCCGCCAGCGCTGGCTTGGCCAGGGACCTCGTCGCCCTGGTGGCGCGGTGCTTCCGCACGCTCATCGAATCTCGCGCTTGGGCCGGCGGTCGTTGCAAGACTTCTGTCAACCGTGCACAATGATTCCATCTCTGATGCGGTGGATCGTATGCACAGCATGACCTTGGAACAACTGCGCGCCACCGCGGCCGCCGGCGGCGTCGCCGGCGTCACGCTCAAGGGCCAGGGCGGCGCCTTCATGCTGCGCATCGCCACCCGCAGCGGTCAGGACGCCGTGCTGGCCAAGGCCCGCAGCACCGAGCCGCGCCGCTTTGGCAATCCAGCCTCAGCCATGATCCTGCTGCGCGAGGTTGGCATCGCCGTGGCGCAACTCGACGCCACCGACTGGAACCCCGACGAGAAGGACATGAGCCGCAGCCGCTCCAGCCAGGCCGAAGCGATGCGCACGGCCCACCAGGCTGCGGCGCACAACCGGTGGCTCGCCGCCGAGATCCAGGAATCGCTCCACGATCCGCGCCCGAGCGTCCCGCACGACGAGGCCATGGCGGCCATGGACGCCGAAATCGATGCGATCGAGCTCCAGCGTGCCGGCTCCGCACGAAGGAAAGGCGCATGAGCACGACGCCGCGCCAACCCGATCAGGTCATTGCGCAGGCGATGCTGGCCACCGCCGCTGAAGCGCCGCCCCCTGCGATCACCTCCGAGGAAGTGGCGGCACTCGAGCGCCTGCTCGCGCATGCCAGGCGAGATTCCGGGCAGAGCCGGCGAGTCGCAGACTTTCTGCTGGCTTGGTGGAACACAGGCAGCTGCGGTGCCTTCGACCTGACCTCGCTGTGGGCACTGGACACCGACATCGTGGCCGACATGACGACCGTGTTCGGCCTGATCGGCCGCGTGCACCGCTACCCCGACAGCCTGGGCTACGAGGCCGAGTTCAAGGCCATCGTGCAGGCCTGGAGGCCGGAGCTCGGGGACTGATGCCGGGGGCCGACTACAGCATCGCCTGGCGCCCCAAGGCTCTGGAAGACCTGCGCAGCATCGTCCGCTACATCGCCCAGGACAGTCCTATCCGTGCACGCACCTTCGGCAAGAAGCTGCGCGAGAAGGTCCAGCCGCTGGCCCAGCATCCGAGGCTCGGCCATGAGGGCCGGCCCGGGCTGCCAGCCGACGTTCGCGAATTCGTGCTGCACGCCAACTACATCGCCTTCTATCGGGTGATCGACACCTCTCGCACCGTCGAGATCCTTCGCGTCAAGCACGTGGCGCAGCAAACGCCGTGAAGCTCGCACAGGCGCGTGCGCACAGCCGACGGAACGGCTGACCATCTGAAATCGACGGCCGATTTCGGCGGGGGGTTGGACCGGGGTTTCGAGTTGCGCGCCCCCGCGGTCAGCCGCACGATGGGGCGCCCTGCACCTGCTTCGCCATGAACCCCCGGACATCACCGTTGCGAACCGCGCTCGCCGGCCTGTGTGGTCCTTCTGGACAACGGGATCGGCCCAGCGCCGACGGCCTGCTCGCGGTCGCCGGGCTTCAACTGCAGGCCTACGATCCGCCGGCAAGCTTTGCGGACCCGCGGCTCGATGCGCTCTGCCGAGAGGCGGCGCGAAGGGGCCTGGTGATCACCGACGTCCAGGGCCGACTGGTCGGCGATCTGCGCGCCGTGTCCGTCAACGAAGTGCTGCCAGCTTTCAGAGGCCGTTGACGAACCCGTCCGCGACCCGCGCCGCGATGCAGCGCCGGCGCCGATTCACGCTGTGTTCGATGCGCCGCTCGAGTTGCTCACAGGGGCCGCATTGGCCGCGGTGGCGCGATCTCGCTCCAAGGTCTGGATGATCGTGCCGACCATCTTGTCGGCCTTCGAGGGCTTGGCGACGTAGGCGTTGAAGAGATGGCCGTGCTCCTCGGCCAGCCCGAAGGCGCTCATGGCGATCAGCCTCGTGTCGCAATCCGGGTAGCGAGACCTGAGCCGCCGCGCAAGTTCGTAGCCGTCCGCACCAGGCATCTGGATGTCGACCAGCGCTACCTCGAATGCCCTCGAACCGAGCTCTTGCAGCGCCTCGTCCGTACCAGGCGCCTCCACACAGTCCGCGCCCCTGGCGCGCAGGAGATCCGCCACGGCGCTGCGAACGGAGTCCTCGTCGTCGACGACAAGCACGTGCAGGCCTGACAGGCTGGCCGAGCCAGAGAGCGGGCGGTGTGGCTGCTGGTCCAGCACCTTCACCGGGATGTGCACGGTGGCCCTGGTGCCGCGCCCCTTCTCCGACTTGATCTCCGCAGTTCCGCCGAGTTGCGCGACCAGGGATCGCACGATCGACAGTCCGAGCCCCAGGCCGCGCGCTTCGCGGGTGCCTCGAAACCACGGGTCGAAGACATTCGGCAGAACCTCTTCGGCGATGCCGCTGCCCGTGTCGCTCACCCACAAGGTCATGGTGTGGGGCCCGTCGCCATCCACGTCCGCGTGGATCTCGATGTGGCCATGGTTCGTGTACTTGACCGCGTTGCTCACCAGGTTCCCGATGATCTGCTGCAGGCGCATGTCGTCGGCATGCAGCGAGATGGCCGGGACCGTGACGCGCACGTCGACCCCCTTTCGGTTGGCCAACTCCCGGAGTTCGGTGATCGACGAAGCCACCACTTCGTCCAGCCGCACCGGGCGCTCGCGGATCTCGTAGCCTGCGGCCTGATTGGCCCGCACGAAGGCGGCAAGGTCGTTCGCCTGGTGCATCAGTTGGTCAGCCGCTCGTGACAGCCGCTGGACCGGCTCCTGAAGGCCTTTGGACCTCTCGTCAGCGGTCTTGAGCGCGAGCAGGTCGGCCAGGGCGACGATCGTCTGCAGGGGCGTGCGGAACTCGTGCGAGACCTTGGCGATGAACAGGTCCCGTGTGGCCGCCGCTTCGTTGCGCGCGGACTCGGCCGCCAGCTTGGCTTCGGTGAGTTCCAGCTCCGCGAGGCGCGCGTGGTCGGCTCTCAGGCGATCGCGTTCGAGCAGTGCTCTCGCGAGCCGCTCGCCCGCTGCCTTCGACAGTTGCGCGGACCGGTGCATCGTGAAGCCGAATCCAGCCACGATGGCGGCCAGTCCGATCGAACGCAGGCCGTCGAAGGCCAGATGGGCGATGACCAGCGACGCCACCTGCGGCACGATCATGTAGAGGTAGGCACGCCCTGCCAACGGGGCATACAGGGCCGCCACCCCGGCCGAGCCCGCCAGCAGCATCGGGTAGGCGATCTGCGCGACCTCCTTGAGGTGCGGGTAGATCGCCAGCGCACCATAGCCCCACATGAGACCGGACAGGCCCGCGTTGAGCTCGACCTCGCGTCGCGCTGCCCGCGCCATCGCCTCGTCGAAGGGTTCGCGCAAACGGTAGCGCTTGCTCATCGACCAGCGCCAGCCCGACGCTGCGAGGCCGAGTGCGCCGAAGATCGTTCCCGGCGTGCTCAGCCCGGCCTCGAACGCCATGTACACGACCAGGGCGACCGCGGCCAGTAGCAGCGGTACGTTGGCCACGGCGGAGACGACGGCGTTGGCAGTCATCGCGCGCGCCGTCTCACCGGCGTCGGGCGAGTAGTCCCCGCCAGCAGCCTTGCCCGCGACTTCGACCTGCGGTCCCTCCGCGGCCCTGCCCTGCTCACTCATGTCTCTGTTCGCCCTGAAATTGGCCCGTCTGCCTGCTCCAACGGTTCGTCGACCGGTTCTGTTGTCCATGCCCCAGGGTGCTCGGCGTCTGCGCGCCGTCAACCCCGCCTGCAAGAGGTACGCAGATCGTCTCGACCTGCATCCAAACGCACTGACGTGAACGCAGAGTTTCCACGTTCCTTCTGCAATGCGGCCCGACCGATCGAAACAGGCCCTGCAAATCGTCTGTAGCGCGGCGCGACCGCGGGCGCGCTGCCACCGATCTTCCCGCCGGTCGGCGAACTCACCGATCGCCCCTACGAGCGAGTTGATGGGTACCCCCCAATGGGGGCCAACTTCGCGGTGCACCAGCACGAGGGCCTGGCGGGCGGTGCTTGGTCGCGTGCACTGCCGGGCGCCGGGCGTCTCAAATCCGAACCAACGGCGCCGCCGCTCGGCTTCCCCTCCTGGCTTGCTTTTTGGGGCTTGGCGAACAGGCTTAGACAGGGGGTCTGGGGAAGCAACGCCCCGCGCCGTTGGTTCGGTTTTATGATCCCTCCCTATGGCCACCCAGAACCTTGACCTGTTCGACGACGGCGACCCGGCCGACCAGGTGCGGGCGTACCAGGAGGCCTTCGATCAATGGCTCGATCACCAGCGCACGGCAGCCTCGCGCAAGATCACATTGACGTCCTCCATCCGCGCGTACACGGTGCTGTGGCAGGCTTTTGCCGAGTGGTGCCTGAGTCAGTCACCCGTGATCGGCCTGGATGGCATCTCCGAAGCGGACCTCGGCGCGTTCATCAACAGCCGGCTCGAACCCGCCAACGCGTCTCGTGCAAAGCCCAGCCGGCTCAAGGAGGCCGGGAAGTTCACGCCTCGGCACGCGTGGCGCTTGCTGAAGCTCATCGACAGCGTGCTGGAGATCCGCGCACAGGCCACTGGGTCCGCCGCCCCGAACCGAGCGGCGGCCACCCTGCTTCAATCCCGTGAGGATTGGCTCTATGCCAACGCCAATCGGCGTGACGCGCTGCCCGACTACCTGGCCCCTGCCGAGGCCCGCATCCTCGTCAACTACCTCTCCGCCGGGCTGCCCCGTTCGGGGCGTCGCGGCGCCGACATCACCTGGCAGGAACTGCGCAATCGCTCTGCCGTCGCGCTGCACCTGGGCTCCGGGCTGACCCCCGCGGACGTCCGCATGCTTCGCCTGACATCCCCCGTGCTGCGCACGGGCGAAGAGAAAGGCGTGCCGGGCACCGTCCACGTGCCCGCCTACGGCGACAGCCCGGAACGTGAAGCACCGGTGATCAAGTGGGCAGGCCGCGTGCTGGCCTATTGGCTGCAGGTGCGCAAGGAACAGAAGCTCGCTGGCGACTTCCTCTTTCCCGCGACGCGTACTGGCAAGCCATGGGGCAAGGTGACCCACTACGACGCGGTGAAGGCGGTCCTCGAAGCCTCCGGCATCGACAAGAGCCTGGTCGAAGGCGGTGCCTACCGCCTGCGCCACACCTTCGCGCTGCGCCAGTTGCGCCGCGGCAAGTCACCGGACCTGGTGGCCAAGTGGCTCGGGGTGGTCGAGATGCGGGTGATGGACCGCTACCGGCGCGTCGACTACTCGAGCGAACGCCCGGACTGACAGCGGCTGGCACTGGATCCTGCCGCACGAGCCCCCATGCCCGCCGACCTGATGGCCATCGCCCACGTCCGCAGGCTGCTGCTGGAACTCGGCATGGAGGAAGCGCCGGAGCAGATCGTCCCGGCTGCGCTCGGCTATTCGGTTTGGGTGTCGCTGCCCATCGCAGAGCTGGCAGGCAGAACGCCGAAGGAACTGGTGGCCGACGCGGAGGGCAGCGCCGCGCTTCGCCGCTGGATCGTCGGTCGGCTCGGCCTCGGCAGCTAAGCGCCGGCGGCCATCGACTCGGTCTCCTGACCCGCGGCTTGCGGGATCGGCGTGGCCGTCTGCTCACCCGAGACTGGAGGCGGTTCATCGACGCGCTGGTCGGCTGCAACCTCGCCCGCGAGGGGCCCGTCCTGGTCGGGGTTGGTCGAGGGCGCCGGTCGTGGGGCCTGCGGCCGCGGCTTGGCGGCTTCCGCTGCAAGCCTCGCGTCACGTTCGTTCATGCGACGTCGCACGCCCATCCAGAGGTTGCGCGCCTTGGTCGAGATGCTCAGCACGACCCGCTTGTACAGGGACCGGCGCGTCTCGAGCTCGCGTTCACTGATGATCTCCTCGATGGCCAGCGTCTCCATCATCGGCATGATGATGTCGAGTTTGTGCATCAGGTCGAAGTAGCGCCGGCCGAACGAGGAAGTGATGCCGATCTCTTCCTGCAGAGGCACCGTGTCGTAGGACGCCAGCGTCTCGATGTTGTGATGCTTGAGCAGCGCCTCGGCCTGGTCGATGGCTTTGTTGATCTCATCGGTCGCCGCGTCCAGCGCCTCGCGGATGTTCTGCTCGATGCGCTCCACCACCTCGTGATCGAGCTTGGCACGGCCGAGCTGGCTGATGAAGTACATCGACGCCTGGAAGCTGTAGAAGCAGCGCGCGAACATGCGTTTGGCATGCGGGCTGGAGAGGTGCGTGGTCCGCTTCAGCGAGGCGCCTTCGACCTTGCGAAAGTCCGCCCGGTACTCGTCCTTGTTCAGAATGCGTTCGTTCACCTGGCCGGTGTCGATGACGGCGAGTCGGGTTGAGGTCATGGCACGCTCCGTTGTCCAAGTGAGGTTGGGCGGGTACCGCAATCATCCCGACCACCGTCGGCGCGCGCCACCGGAAAGGCGGGTCGAAGCCCCCCTCCAAATCGACCGTCGCCTCGCCGTTGACAGCGCACGGCGCCGGGCGCTAAGGTTCACGCCTGTGCAGTAGCTGGCCCTGCACTTCAAATCAGGCAAGCCCTCCAGAGCGTCGAATCGACGCACCGCCCGGCCCCCCGGGCACATCCGCATCCGCCGATCAGCCTTTCGAGGCGCGACCCGTTTCGTCGTGCGCCGAAAGGTCTCTCCCGATCGGTAGCTGGCACACCGATCCAGCGGCTCTCGCCGCCCAAGCCAGCCCTATACGCCGGTTCATGACCGGCCACCCACTCAACCCCCGCGGGGCAACTGCTGCCCCTTCGGGGATGGGCGTTGCTTCGCGTTCCCATGGAGGCAGCAATGCTCAACATGAGTGTCGCCAACGCTTGCATCCGAGGTTCGCTGTTTGACCTCGACGAACCCCCATCCATCCCCGGCCGTGCCGAAGCCGTCCACACCCTGCCGCTGCACCAGTTGCCGCTGCAGACCCAGGACGCGCTGCAGCAGTTGATCGCGATCGAAGACGCTCCCGAGTGGAGCGAGGCCGCCGTGGTGCAACTGCACTGGGTGCTGCTGCAGGAGCTGAGAAAGCTCACCGATCCCGAGACGCCTCTGGAAGAGAAGATCGAGACGCTCGACTGGGCATTGACCAGTCCGTCGAACGATCACCTCCCCTTCTCGTTCGCATCGTGCGTCCGGGTCGTCGGCACCAGCCCCATGTCGCCCACGGCGTACTTCGGCCGGGTCGACGTCGACGAGTTGCGCCAATGGCTGCTCGTCAACGCGCGGCGCTGGCTTCGCGAATCCATCGCGCGCTACCCGCAGTGGGCCCAGGAGCTGTTCTACAGCGACCCCCACTTCGCCGCAGCACAGCTGACGGCGAATCCCCAGTGGCTCAATGAGCAGATTCGGCGGCACGAGGCATCGACATCGTCGCAGGCCGCCCAGCGAGATCTGTTCGCGCTGGCATCGCACATCGGTGACGAAGCGCAGGAGGCCGCATGCCCGCTCAACTGATGCGTCCCGAAGTGCTGCTGCTGATCGTCTTCGTGCTCTGGGGCATCGCCGGGAAGCTGGACGAGCCTCTCGAGGGCTTCGACCTGGAGCCCGTGCAGGCCGAGGCCGCCGCAACCGAGGGCGGCCCGACCGCGCAGCCGCTGCACCTGCTGTGTGTCGTGGAGGAAGCCGGGCCGGACTCCCTGCGCCAGGCCCCCACGCCCGTCCTCACGGCGTACTCGCCGACCCCACCTGGGTTGGCGGGCCGCCACGCCGCAACAAGCCGCCGTCTGACGTGCGTCGTCACCGACGAACAGGAGACCCCGTGAACCACCTCAACCTGTCCATCCGCGCGCTGCCCATGCAGCGCCTGCTGCCGGTGCGATCGCTCGACGAGTTCGAGCATCTCGTGAAGGAAAGCGAAGTCCTCACCGGCGCGCCCGGCCGCACGTTCGTGGTCGCCGGCGCCGATCGGCCCGCCTACCAGGTGCATGCCGATGTCGCTGGATTCCAGATCGCCCGGCTCGACGGCGCCATGCCGCACGAAGTGCTGGCCACGGCACGCGAACTGGCCAGCCACCCCATAGGAAGCGCCATGGCGTGCGGCCTGCTCTACACGGAGCCGTTGCCGCAGTAGCGCAACTCGAACGACCAGCCTTCGCAGGTCGGTCCTTTCAAGGAGAACACCATCATGTCGATGAACCTTCCCTCCATCGGCTCCGCACAGACCCCCTACGGCCTGGCCAGCATCCACGTGGGCCGCTATCCCGTCGGCGGCGCCCTGTTCGTCGAGCTCTACACGGCCGACGACGAGATGCCGGAGCCGCTGGCCATGCTGAGCTGCAACCTGGCGCCCTCGGGTGTCACGCTGGCCGACGACGAGTTCTGCGTGAAGTCGTGGTCCGAGAACGAGCCGCTGATCGAGCCCCTGCTCGCCACCGGCCTCTTCGAGGACACCGGCCGGCGCATGCCAACCGGCTACGCGGTCTCGCCGACCTGGCGCATCAAGGACCCGCAGTTCGTGCCACCACGGCGCGGACGCTGAAGATCCTGAGCACCACCGTGGTCAGTCGCATCGCCCCCCGGCGGCGCGGCTGACCACGGTGGCCCGCTGTCGTCGAAGGTCGCGTCCGGCTGGAACGCCGTCCGCGAAGGCCGCGCGAGGTGCTGGCGGTTCTTTCCCGAGGGAGTGCAACCCTTCGGAAAGCATCGCCTTCCCAGCAGGCAGCTGACAGGCCTGGCGCCCTCCGGCGCGAAGTCAGCCCTTCAATCGCGGGCCCTGCCCAGCAGTGGCCACACACCGGACCAGACCCCGTCTTGTCCGGGCCATCCCCGTCGGGCGGCACACCGATCGGCCTGCAAAGGCCATCCGCCGCCCTCCCGCCCACAAAGCGCATCCGAGCGTTGCCGGTTGCCTCGCAACACCGCGAGCAGCCTGGCAGCGCCTTGCCGCGTGGGTACCCCGTTCCCGAGGAGTTTTCATGAACCTCAGAGACCTTGTCCCCTCCGCCGCGGCCCTGAAGCCGCAAGCGATCAGCCTCGATGTCCTGCGCGAGAAGTACTGCAAGGACAACGAGACGTCGATCGAGGACGTCAACGCGCGCGTCGCCAACGCGCTCGCGGACGTCGAGCCCGAACGTCGAGACCAGCACCGTGAAGCCTTTCTGTGGGCACTGCAGCAGGGCTTCCTGCCGGCCGGTCGCATTCAGTCCGCCGCAGGCACGCCCCTCGCGGCCACGCTCATCAACTGCTTCGTGCAGCCGGTGGGCGACTCCATCGCGCAAGTCGACGATGGCTATCCCGGCATCTACACCGCGCTGACCGAAGCCGCCGAAACCATGCGGCGCGGCGGCGGCGTAGGCTACGACTTTTCGCGCATCCGCCCGCGCGGCGCTTGGGTGGGCAGCACACGCAGCCACGCTTCGGGCCCGGTGAGCTACATGCAGATCTTCGACCGCTCGTGCGAAACCGTGGAAAGCGCCGGCGCGCGGCGCGGCGCCCAGATGGGCGTCCTGCGCTGCGATCACCCGGACATCGAGGAGTTCATCCACGCCAAGGACGACGGTGGCCTGAAGAACTTCAACCTCTCCATCGCCGTGACCGATGCGTTCATGCAGGCCGTCCTGGCCGATGGCGAGGTGGACCTGGTTCACCGAGCCGAGCCGGGCGAAGCACAGAAGGCCACTGGCGCGCGCCGGCGCGAAGGCAGCGAGCGCGCCTGGATCTACCGCACCGTGAAGGCCCGCGACCTGTGGGACCAGATCATGCGGTCCACCTACGACCACGCCGAACCCGGCGTGCTCTTCATCGACACGATCAACCGCGACAACAACCTGTCGTATTGCGAGACGATCGAGAGCTGCAACCCCTGTAGCGAGCAGTCGCTGCCGGCCTATGGCTGCTGCTGCCTGGGCTCCATCGACCTGACACGGTTCGTGCTCGATCCGTTCGAGCCGGCGGCGCGCTTCGACGACCAACGGTTCACGCAAGTGGCCGGCGTCGCGGTGCGCATGCTGGACAACGTGCTCGACACGACGGTGTGGCCGCTGGCGCAACAGCAGCGGCAGGCGATCGACAAGCGCCGGGTGGGTCTGGGCTTCACCGGCCTGGGCGATGCCCTCGTGATGCTAGGCCTTGCCTACGGCACGTCCGAAGCGCGCGCGCAGGCCCGGCGCATCGCCGAGTTGATGCGCGACGCGGCCTACGCGGCATCGGTGGAACTCGCGCGCGAGCGGGGCGCCTTCCCGGCGTTCGATGCCGAGCTCTACCTGTCGCGTGGCACTTTCGCCTCGCGTCTGCCTGCGCACCTGCGCGAGCAGATCCGGCAGCACGGCATCCGCAACTCGCACCTGCTGTCGATCGCGCCCACGGGCACGATCAGCCTGGCTTTCGCGGACAACGCCAGCAATGGCATCGAGCCCGCCTTCAGCTGGAGCTACCAGCGCAAGAAGCGCATGCCGGACGGCAGCACGAAGGAGTACGCCGTCGAGGATCATGCCTGGCGGCTGTATCGGCATCTGAAGGGCGAGCAGGCGACGCTGACACCGGCGTTCATCACCGCGCTGGAGCTCAGCGCGACCGACCACGTGGCCATGGTGGCCGCCGTGGCGCCGTGCATCGACACCGCCATCTCCAAGACGGTCAACGTCCCGGCGGACTATCCCTACGCGGACTTCAAGGACCTGTACCTGCAGGCCTGGCAGGCCGGCATCAAGGGACTGGCGACCTTCCGGCCCAACCCCGTGACGGGGTCTGTGCTGAGCGTCGAAGACGCCCCAGCGGCCGCCTCGCACGCATCGGAAGACGATGACCCGCTGCGCAGGCAGTTCGACAGCCGGCCGCCGGGGGATCTCGAAGGGGTCACCTCGAAGGTCGAGTACTGCACGAGCGAAGGCAAGAAGTCGGTCTACCTGACCGTCAACTTCATGCGCGTTGCGGGGACCGTCGACGGCCGCCAGGTCGTCATCGAACGGCCGGTCGAGTTCTTCATGCCGGCCGGACAGCGCGACGAGGGCCAGCAATGGATCGCGTCGAACATGCGGATGCTCTCGATGGTAGGCCGCTCCGGCGGGTCGATCGAGAAGGCACTGCAGAACATGCGCGAGGTGGTCTGGGACAAGGGGCCCGTGCAATGTGGCGTCGTCCTGCGTGGCGATGGCCACACCGCGCGGCGCTGGCATGACTCCGAGGTCGCCGCGATCGGCTACTGGCTGCAGCAGATGCTGGCCAAGCGCGGGTTCCTGGATGCCGACGGCCACCAGGTGCCTGTGCTCGAGATGTCCGCAAGGCTGTCTCGCCAGCTCGAACTGCAGTTGGGCGGAGACGATGACTCGGTCCCTATCGACCGGCACGACACGCAGCCTGAGACCACGAGCTTCGTGACCCGTGGCCGCCAGTGCCCGGAGTGCGGGGCGCGCGCGCTGCGACGCGTGGATGGCTGCGAACGCTGCACCGAGTGCAACCACGTCGGCAGCTGCGGCTGAATCTTCCATCGGGGACCTGGGGAGTGCACGCAGTTCCGCCCTCGTGGCGGGGCTCCGGCAACCCAGCCTCAATCCATTGGACAAGACCATGAACCATGACTTTGAAGCGCGCGTGAGCGACGTGAAGTCCCGCGCGCACGGGCATTGGACGGGCATCCTGCGGTCGCTGGGCGTCGACGAAGACATCCTCAAGGGCAAGAACCTGCCCTGCCCGATCGACGGCTGTGGCGGCACCGACCGCTTCCAGTACACCGACAAGTTCGGCGAAGGCAACTACCACTGCCGCTCGTGCGGCGCCGGTGGCGGCCTGAAGCTCGCGCACGCGGTACGGGGTGGGCGGTTCAGTGAACTGCTCGACGACATCGAGTCGCTGGTGGGAACGGTGCGGCCGGCGTCATCACCCGGCCTGGCCGGCCCGTCGCTGGAGCGGATGAAGCGGCTGTGCCACCAGACCTGGACCGAGGCCAAGCCGGTCACCATCGGCGACGAAGTCGACCGCTACCTGCGCGGCCGCGGCATCAACCAGGGCGCCTACCCCAGGTCGCTGCGGTTTCATCCGGCCCTGGGCTACTACGAGAAGCAGCCCGGGCAAAAGCGCTCGAAGCTGATCGCCAGCTACGCCGCGATGGTCGCCTGTGTGCAGGGGCCGGACGGCCACGCCGTCACCCTGCACCGGACGTACCTCAAGGAGGGTCACAAGGCACTCGGCGACCAGTCCAAGAAGCTGCTGTCCGCCGGCATCAACGGCGCGGCGGTGCGACTCGACGAGGCCACGGACGAACTGGCGCTCACCGAAGGGATCGAGACCGCGCTGGCGGTGCGCCTGCGAACCGGCAAGCCGACCTGGGCGGCCATCAACTGCGGCAACCTCGAGAGGATCTGGATCCCCGAGCAGGTGCGGCGGGTGTGCATCTACGCGGACAACGACGCGGACGCCGAGTTCGCTGGCCAGGCCTCGGCCTACATCCTCGCCCAGCGCCTCGTGCGCGAAGCGAAGAAGGCCGGCTTCCATCGCGCGGTCGAAGTCTTCGTGCCCCGCCAAGCGGGCACGGACTGGGCCGACATCTGGCTCGCCTCGCTTGCCAAGGACAAGCGCGCGGCGTAGGCTTTCAGGGGTGGCAGCAATGCCACCCACTCTTTCCGTGTGCCCCGTGCGGGCACAGCGACAGAGGTTTCCCAAGTGGCAGCTGCCAGGCCACGCTGAACTCCAGCGAAGGTAGCCCTTCAATCCCAGTGCACGACGGTCACCGTTCGTGCCGCATCGCCGCTCAGCCACGCTGAGCCCACACCCCCGCGGGGACGCGCTTCCCCGCTGCAGGGGTAGAGCCGTCCCCGTATTTCATTTGGAGATCTCCATGAAGTACGGACGTTCCCTCGTCGATCTCGCCACCGAACTCGAGCGGCAGCTCGCGACGAAGCAGGACATGATCGTTCCGACCCCGCTGATGCACCACATCACCAGCGAGAACGGCACCTCGGTCCTCAACATCGAAACGCACGACGGCGTGCGCACCTTCAGGACGACCGAGAACTGCCGCCGGCAGCTCGCCGACCGCCTGAAGATCCCGTTCGCCTACTTCGAGCGCATGCGCACTGACCAGCCCGCGCTGCTGGATCGCAACATCGACACATGGCTCCACGCGCAGCCCGAGCAGCGCATGGTGCGCACGCTCGACGGCAACGCGAGAGCGTTCCTGTCGGACCGCTACCGCCGGCTGGACAACTACGACCTGCTGGCGCACGTCTACCCGATGCTGCGTGAACTGCCCGGCGCCCGCGTCGAATCCTGCGAGGTCACCGACAGCCGCATGTACCTGAAGGTCGTGACCTCCCGCGTCCAGTTCGAACTGGCTCCGGGTGACGTGGTGCACGCCGGCGTGGTCATCAGCAACTCCGAGACCGGCCAGGGCTCGCTCTCGGTGAGCCCGCTGATCTTCCGGCTGCTGTGCCGCAATGGCCTCATCGCGGCCGACCAGTCCATGCGCAAGACCCACATCGGGCGCATGAGCGAGACCTCGCCCGACGAGGTCACCATCTTCAAGGACGACACGCTCGCCGCCGACGACGCCGCGTTCTTCCTGAAGGTCCGCGACACCGTGCAAGCGGCGGTGTCGCAGGCCACCTTCTCGCTGATCGCCGAGCGCATGCGCAAGACGATGGGCATCAAGCTGGTGGGCGACCCGGTCAAGAGCGTCGAGCGCCTGGCGGTGAAGTACCTGCTGCAGGAGCACGAGAAGGTCGGGGTGCTGCGCGCCCTCATCAAGGACGGCGACCTGACCGGCTTCGGCCTGGTCAATGCCGTCACCGGCTACGCGCAGGAACTCGACCTGTACGACCGCTCGACCGAATTGGAGGCCATCGGCGGCCGCATGCTCGAGCAGGGCGCGAAGGAGTGGAGCGAACTGGCCGAAGCCGCCTGAGCTGAATCGAACGACCCTCGCGGTCGTCATCACCCTGAAGGGGCGCCGCAACCGCGGCGCCCTTTTTTTCGCCTGCTTGCGACTTTCCCCCGTGCACAACCGCGCGCAGGGACATAAGCTTCCGAGTTCGGGGTAGGTTCGTCGGCATGCCGACCACCCACAGCATCGCTCCGTGTCCCGTGCTCGCCATAGGCGACGACCTCCGCGAAATCCAGTAGCATCCGACGGTTGCGGGGAGGGACAAGAACAAGGATCGGCGAATGCCAATTTATTTGGCCTTCGTTTGCACTTGGCGGCGATGAATGATGACTCCGCACGCAAGTTTCCCGCTCATCCAGTTGGGCTAGGTATGGCAGCCGAACATCCAGAAGAAGATCGGCACCGAGCCCTCGCTGCCTTCATCGAGACGATGCTGGACCGGCACGGAGTGCCCGAGCGCCAGCGTTTTCGCGCTCTCGAAGCAGCCCTTGGCATGTCGTACACGCAGGTGCGCCGGCGCATGCTGGGCGAGGCCCCCTGGTCCATCGAGGAGATCAGGAAGCTCGCCAGTCACTTCCACGAACCGCTGATCCCGATCATGTCGGCCCTGGCCGATGTACCCGGGATCCCAGCCACGCTGCCCTTCGCCGGCGCCGCCCTGCCGTGCACGATCTGGCCCGTCGGCGAGCCGCTTGCGGGACGCATCGGACCGATGGTCGCGATGCACGACGAGACCACGGATCAATGGACCGTCGCGTCGGCGTCCGAGGTCGCCGACAGCCCCAGCTACGAACTCGCACGACTGCTGTTCGAGCGCTCGCCGCCCAGGCGGGTGGCCGTCCTCGATGACGACAGCGACTCGGCCCAGTCGATCGTCGACTTCCTCGGTGCCAAGGGGATGGACGCACAGCCGTTCAACTGCGCCGTCGAATTGCTGGCCGCGATGGAGTCCGAGCCCTTCGAGGGCTTCGTCGTGGACTGGCTGTTGGGTGACACCACCGCCAAGGATCTGCTGTCGAAGATTCGCGCCCGCGTTCCGTCGGGGCCGGTGGTCATCCTCACCGGCCAGATCGCGACGGGCATTGCCACCGAGGAGGAACTCGCCATGGTGGGCGCCTCCTACCGTGCCTTGCTCTTCGAGAAGCCCACGCGACCGCTGACGATCTTCAACGCCCTGCAGGTGGGGTTCACCCCCGAAGCGCCAGCCGCTTGAAGGCGCTGCAGTTGGAATTCGTCAGGCGCTGGCGACGAGCGGCCCGCATCGGCAACCGTCGGTTCCTGGCCCACCACAAATGGGCGATTCATTTGGCGTATTCCGCACACTCACAAACTGATACTGACGCAATACGCACTAACTAATTTACTTCCAGTGCCGTCTAGTCTGTTCAGAAAGTACATGTAACGCTAATATGCGTTGACACCACGCGCCAAGAATCGGTAATCTTTCGCTCAAGTCGCCGCGGCACCGCCGCCTCGACTTGACGCCGGGTTGCATGCCGTCCCGCGTCGACCAGCCACAAGGCAGACCGGGACGTAACCATGGACCATGCAACTTCGCTCTCGCAGGTTCAGCGAGCGAACCTGAACCTTCTCCTGCTCATGCGCGATGCCGCGATGCGAGACATGGGCGACGCCGTCTGCAGCTTCGGGCTCGCGCGACAGGACTTCGCCGCCATCGTGAGCCGCGCGCCGGACGAGTTGCTCAGCTTCGTCTGCGGTATCGGCGACCAGGCGCTTTTCCTGCCTCGAAGCGACCTCTCCTCGCTGCTCGCGCTCCCCCCTGCGATCGCCCCGGCCATCGCCTCGGCCCGTTCGGCCACCGCGCGGGCCACGCGAGTCGCCGACGCCTGAGTGCGTCCCGGCGGTGACGCGTGGGCAGCCCTTCGGCGTACAGCCTGCGCGCGCTGGAGACGGCGCGCCAGTGCGTGATGCTGGGCGCGCGACTGCGCACGATCGCCCACATCACCGGCCTCACGCCGGGGTACATCTTGCGAGCCGTTTACTGCGAGCGCTACCCGGCCCCGATCGGACGACCGCAGTACTCCGAGGACTTCTTCTTCAAGACCACCAGGCGACTGCAGGCCGAGGCCTGCTTCCTCGCCACCCACTACCGCCGCCTGACCAGTGAAGGCTTCCTGCAGGCCGACGCGCTGATCGCCGCGTTTCGGCACCACCGCGCCACACAGCCCGAGTCCACCCTCGGCTTCGACCAGGCCTTCTTCCTGATCTCCCGCCTCGACGGTATCTGGGCGGCGACGAAGAGTGGTCTGTCGTTCGTCGAGTGCCTGAACTGCCGCAGCCCCTACCTCGCACCCCATGGGATGCCCCAGCGCGACAGTTGCCCGGTCTGTCGAACCGACTGGCGGCTGAAGTCTCGTGCTCGTGCCCGCGTCCGCACGTCCACCCCGCCTGCGCTGGCAGCCGATCCGCCAAAGCCGAAACGGTCCAGGCAAGACGTGCCATGGCAACTGGACCTGGACATCGCGCACGTCCGCCTGTTGGGCCGGCTGCAGCAGTTGGGCGCCGGGGACAGGATCTGCGCGGTGCTGGCGGAGGAGCCGCGCGCCCAGCTGTTCCGCGCTCCGCGCGGTAGGCCCACCGTCACGAGCGCCTACATCTCCCGGCCGATGCCGCTGGCCGCCTGGTCCGCGAAGACCGAGGTCACGCACCGTGTGCAGTACGCCGTCTTCGCATCCCACTTCAGGCGGCTCGTTCGGCTGGACGTCACGCCCACCGAAGCCATGTGCTCGGCCTTCGAAACGGCGCGCCGCGCCTGCCGCGACTACCCGAAGCCCGTGACCTTCGACCGCTGCTTCGAGGTCGCCGCGTTGCTCGACGCCATCTGGGGCGTGCCGGCGCAACAGCTCGAACTCCTGCAGTGCGCATCATGTGGCTCGCACTACCTGGTGAGCAAGGCAGAGCCGCACCCGGTCGGCTGTCCCTTCTGCATGCTCATCCGGCGACACCGGACCCTGCTGCCTGCGATGGCCGCGTGACCTGAGAAACCGATCCGCGCGAGGCGCCGACCGGCGGCGTGTTTCCGGGGGGAGCACGACCGGCCTTTCGAGTTGAAGCGCCCGCACCTCCCGCCCGATGATCGCCGCAACACATGACGTGGCGTGCACCATGGGCCTGCTCGATCTCCTTCAAAGCCGCCAGCGGCCTCGCGGCAGCCCCTTGCCGCGGACCGAACCCGGCGGCCTCGCCGCCCCACTTGCAGGCGCGGGACACCCGTCTGTGGATCCCGGCATCGGCGCGTCAACGGTCGACGAGTTGATTGCGTCCGAGAGCGAATTCCTCCAGCGCTTCAAGTACTGCTACGGCTGCGACGCCGAGACCTTCGACCGCGACATCGTCGCGCCGATCCGCCGCTACGCCTCGTACGTCAACCTGCTGCCCGCGACAGCCGACAACTTCTTCTGCTCCGCCGGCGGGCTCTTTCGGCTTGGCCTGGAGGTGGCCTTCTTCGCACTGCAAGGCACCGACGCGCACATCGTCTCCGGCCGGGCCACCATCACCGTGCGCAAGGAACTCGAGCCGCGGTGGCGACAGGCGACCTTCCTCGCCGGGCTGTGCAGCGAATTGCACCGCACGCTCAGCCATGCCGCAGTCACCGATGAGCAGGGCAACGAATGGCCCGCCTACCTGGTGCCTCTGACGGTATGGCTCGAGCGCCGCAAGGCGCGTCGCTTCTTCGTGCGCTGGATCGCCAATGCGCCGGATAGCCGTGGCCTGGGCCTGTTCGCACTCCCCCACATCGTGTCGCCGGAGGCGATGCAGCATCTCGCCGAAGCCAACCATGTCGTGGTGCCGCAGATGCTCGCCTCGATGACCGGCATTCCGCTGCTGCACGAGCAGAGCATCCTGATCGAACTCGTCAAGCGGTCGGCAGCGCTCGTCATCGACCGCGACCTCGCGGCCAGTGCGCATCGATACGGCAGGCCGATCCTTGGCGCGCACATCGAGCGCTACCTGCTGGATGCGATGCGCCACCTCGTTGCGGCCCATCCAGCCTGGTCGCCCAACACCGAGCGCTCGCGGGTCTGGCTCGGCGCTGAGGGGCTCTTCATCGTCTGGCCCAACGCTGCCGCCGAGATCCGCAAGGTGCTCGAAGACGACGAGCTTCGGGGCATCCCCAAGGCGCCGGAGACGATCGTCGAGATCCTCACCGCTGCCGGGGTGCTCATCGCACCGCCCGAAGGTCAGGCGTGCTGGAGCATCCTGCCCCCCGGGAGCTCGGCGCCGCTCGAAGCGATCCGCCTGGTGTCGCCCGACATCCTCCTGACGGGGCAGACGAGGCCTGTCGATGCCCTCGCACAGCCGTTGATTGCGCGCGTGGCCACTGCCCCATCCCGCACCGCGGGCGCCACGAACGCCAACATCGCGGCTGTCCCGCCGCCAACGACCCCCGCGTTGGCGACGCCACGGCCGGCGCCTGAGGACGTCGCCGGGCAGGCTGAACCACCCATGCCGCCACCGGACGCGCAAGGCGCACTCGACTTCGAGCCGTCGCCCGCGCCGCCGAGCGAGGCGGCCGCCGCGCCGGAGCCCATCCCGGCACAACCCGCGTCGGTCGCGCCGTCGCGGCGGTTCGCCCTGAAGGCACCGCTGCGCCTGGTCCCCCAGGTCCGCCAGGCGCTGCAGGACGCGATCGCGACGATGAACGCCGACGCGAGGACGGCGATCGCGGTCACCGTCGCTTCGGGCGTCTTCGTGCCGCTGTCGCACTTCAAGGCCAACAGCATCGACGTGAGCGTTGCCCTGCGCGCCCTGGTCGACGTGGACATGCTCGTCGGCACCAAGGACCGTCGGCCCAGGACCTACCAGCACGACATCGGCGGCCAGGAGCAGGCGGGCGTGATCGTGAAGCCAGCTCACATCGAGGGCCTCAACCCGACCGACTTCCACACACCCACCTGAGGTGACGCCATGCTTGTCCGGCCCTATGAGATGCCGTGGCGGCCCGCCTACGAGGCCTGGGCTGCCGCCGCCTGGCTGCTCGGCCTTCTGTACTTCGTCTACATCACTGGCTCACGGGCGCTGTTCACACCGTTCGCTCTGACGCTCTCGGCCTTCGCGATGCTGATGATGATCGTGCGTGCCCGTCAGGCAACGCGGGTCCTGACGGTGCGGGCCTCGCTGTCCGGACGGGCGATGCAGGTCATCACCACACGACGCCTCGGCCAACTCACGCCCGATCCGGGCATGGTGTTTCTCGGCTTCGGCTTCGAGTGGCAGCCGCTGCACTCCCAGCGCCTCTACGAGCTGGCCAAGATCGACTACAAGGATTACACGCTGCCGCCCTCGCTGCTCTCGCTGCTGGGCTACACCGTGGATCCGCAGCCCGATGCGGAGATCGGCATGCCCTTCATCCACGGCGTGGAGCCCAGGGAACAGCCGCTGTACCGGCCGCTGCAGAACTTCGAAGGTGGGACCCTGCTGGTGGGCACCACCCAGGCCGGCAAGGGCGTCGCACTGGCCACGCTGCTGACCCAGGCCATCAAGCGCGGCGACGTCGTCGTGTTCATCGACCCCAAGAACAGCCGCCGCCTCAAGCGCGTCGTCCAGCGCGCGTGCGAGGACTACCGCCAGCCCGACACCTTCCTCGAGTTCCACCCGGCCTTCCCGGAAGTCGGTGTTCGCCTCGACTTCACCTTCAACTGGCAGAAGCCCACCGAGATCGCGAGCCGCCTTCAATCGATCATGCCGGCCGACAAGGACGGGACCTTCAGCGCCTTTGGGTGGGACGCCGTCAACGTCGTCGTCCAGGGGCTGGTCAGCCTGGAAGACCGGCCCAACCTGGTCAAGCTCATCAAGTACGTCGCCGGCGGCGTGGAGCCCGTGCTGGAGGCCTCCCTCTCGCACTTCTTCGATCGCATCCTGCCGCGGGGCTGGCGCGACTCGGTCGAGATGCGAAAGCTGCTGCAGGAGGCGAGCCGCGGGCAGATTCGACGGCCCTCCGAGGTCACCAGCACGCAACTGATCGCCTACGTCACCTACTACGAGCAGCAGGTCCCGCAGAACCAGCACGAGCGCGTGATCGACGACCAGATCCGCGTGTTCCGCCACAACCGCGAGCACTACCAGAAGATCACGGCCAGCCTGCTTCCCATCCTGTCCATGCTCACCTCGGGCGATCTCGGAAAGAGCCTGTCCCCGGATCCCTTCGACCTCGATGACACGCGGCCGATCATGAACTTCGAGAAGATCGAGCGCGGCCGCCATGTGCTGTACATGTGCCTGGATTCGCTGCCCGATCCGTCCGTGGCGTCCGCGATCGGCGCCCTGGCCCTGGCGGACATGGCCGCGCGGGCCGGCATGCGCTACAACCTGGACATTCAGGGCCGCATCACGCTGGTGGTCGACGAGGTCTCCAACGTCATCAACAAACCCCTGATCGAGATCCTCAACAAGGGTGCCGAAGGCGGCATCCACTCGATCTGCGCGATGCAGACGCTGGCCGACCTGGCCAACCGCCTGGGCTCGGAGGATGCTGCCCGCATGGCGCTGGGCAACCTCAACAACCTCTTTGCCCTGCGCACGAAGGATCGGCCGACACAGGACTTCGTGGTCGAGACCTTCGGCAAGACCGGCATCCACACCATGCGTGTGGGCCGCAACCTCGGTGCCGACACGCACCTTGGTGACTGGAGCAGCGGTCGTTCGGTCCAGATCACCGACGCGATGGAAGAACGCATCCCGGCCGACATGCTGGGCAAGCTGCCCAACCTGCAGTACTTCGCCCAGGTGTCGGGCGGCCGGCTCATCAAAGGCCGCTTCCCGATCCTGAACCCCGACTTCGACCGCGCCGCTGCGCGCAACACAGGGGCGCGGCCATGATCCGCATCGTCTGGATCGCGGCCCTGGGCTGCGTGCTCGCACTGGTGCTCTACATCCCTTCGGCGGTACCGCCGGATCGCCTGATGCAGACCGTCAGGGCCGAGCATGAACTCAACACGACGCTCTGGGGCAGTGCGGCCGCAGACCGGATCCTCGAGCGCATGTTGTCATTCCAGGCGAATGGCGTGAACGTCTCTTCTCCGCCACCCGAAACGGTGCAGGTAGCCGGCCCCGGAATCAACACCGCCATGGCCACCGAATTCGGACAGATGAGCACGCGCCTGTTCGCATCGCCCTACTTCAAATCCGTCGACGCCCTCTTCACACTGGCCACGCTGCGCGCCGCAACACTGCTGCACGTGATGCCGCTGCTGCTGGCGTTCATGGGCGTGTGCGCCATCGACGGCTTCGCGGTGCGCAGCGTTCGGGCCCGCGAGTTCGCGGACCACAGCGCCGAGCTCTATACCTTGAGCGCCACGACGGGGATCGCCTTGCTCTCGCTCGTGCTCGTTGCCCTGTTTCTGCCGTTCACCGTGAGTCCGCTGTACACGATCGGCGCGCTCCTGCTCATGCTCTTCATGCTGAGCCGCGCGATCGCGAATTACCACCTGATTCGCTGAATCGCGCATAGCGATCCGAACACAGCGGCCCGCCCTCGCGCGGGCCGCTTCGTTTGCGCACATTGGGTGGCGAGAGGCGGATTCGACGGTCGAAAAGTCGGGGGACTTGGTGCCGCGTTTCGAGTTGAGCGACATCGATTTGCTTTCTACGCTGTCGACCAGAGGTTTCGCATGTCGTGGACCTCATCAGGGTCCTGCACATGCACACCGAAGTCGCTCATCAACGAGGTTCATCGATGCCGCACACCCTTGTCGCCGCACAGCCTCCGGCCATCGTGATGACGCGTGTGTGGATGCACGAGCACGACTGGTTGCACAGCGTCTACGCGAGTCACGCCAACCAGTCACCGACCTTCCGCTTCCCCGACCTGCTCTCCGCCTGCATCGAGCTGGTCCTTTCCAGCACCGAAAGTCTGGCCCGACTCCAGCTGTTTCTCGGGACCGAACTCGGAGCCCGCGATCCCAAGGCCCCGCGCCGCTCGTGCCACGTCTGGCGTCGCCAGTTCGACGAACTGCTGCGAGAGCACCGGGCCGCCTGGAACTCTCACCCGAATCCCAAGTTCGAGCTCGACGCGATCGCGACAGGCTGCGTTGCGGTTGTGCGTGCGGAGCACGACCCCGTTCGGCGGGTCCTGACCCAGGCGCGCCTCAACTGTGCGGCCCGCGCCGCGGCGGATGCGGATCAGCGGGGCTGAACCATGCGGCGCTCGCACACGCTCGAACTCGCGGTGGGCCTGATGGCCCTCCTCGTTCACGGAGTCGGGCATGCCTGCTGGGAGGACGCCGGGGCCCGCTACGGCGTCGCGCCGCAATTGCTCTTCGCCGTGGCCCGGGCCGAGTCGGATCTCAACCCCGCGGCCGTGAACCTGACGCACCGGGCGCGCACGAAGAGCTACGACATCGGGCTCATGCAGATCAACAGCTCGCACCTGCCCACCCTGGCGCGCTTCGGCATCAGCGAGCGCGACCTCTACGAGCCCTGCACGAACATCATGGTTGGCGCCTGGCTGCTGGCCGAACAGTTCTCGCGCCAGGGCGTGAGCTGGGACTCCGTCGGCGCCTACAACGCCGCCTGCACCCAGCTCAAGGACAACGCCTGCCGTGCGGCGCGATCGACGTACGCCTGGCGGGTGTTCCGGCGCCTTCCAGGTCAAGCTGCCAGTCATCGCGCGCAGCCTCCGGCCCCACCCCGATCCGCCAGCGCGGTCGCGACGCCCAAGCAAGCGCCGCTCATTCTCTCTGCAAGGGTCACGCCATGAACCCGCGCCTCACCCGAATCGCGGTGGCGTGCGGCTTCGCCGTCGCGCTCGTGGCCGCCACCGCGTCGTGCTCTTTCTCGCCACGCGCGCACGAGGCCCAGGCACAGGCAGCGACAGCGCCGGCGCGACCTGCGCCGCTTCGCATCGTGCAGCTGAGCTTTGGCCAGAACGCCTACTTCGCCGCGTGCGCGGAGCCGGCTTGCCCCGCGCTCACGCCCAAGACCCTGCCCGGTCCCGCAGCACTGCCGGTTGCTGCCACGGCCACTGACCTGTCCAGCCGTGGAGTGGCTGTCGGCGCAGCGGTCGAGCCATCGCCGTTGGCCCCACCACGCGCGGCGGCGGCGCCGGCGAGCGCGCCACGGGCCGACCCGGCGGACACGCACATCCTGCTGACCTTTCCGTTCGGGTCCGCTGCCCTCACGGCGGAGTCGCGGAAAACGCTTCGCCGATCGCTGCGTCTGGCGCGCGAGTCCGACCGCATCGTCATCTCCGGTCGCACTGACAGCGTCGGTCCCGACGAGGTCAACCAGCAGCTCGCGCTGGCCCGTGCCCTTGCGGTGCGCAACTTCATCCGCGACGCTGTGCCCGACCTGCCGAACGTGATTGCCATCGACGCGAAGGGCCGGTGCTGTTTCGTCGCGTCCAACGACGACGAGAGCGGCCGCAGCCGAAACCGCCGGGTCGAAGTCGTCTTCTCGAGCATGGGAGTGATGTGATGGATCGACCCGTCGCACGACCCGCGCGCACCCCTCCCGCCGACCCTGCGCTCGCAGCCGCTGACCCGGCCGCGGACGCCTCGTCGGCCGCATCCCCGCAGCAACGGCGCAAGCCCCGACCTGGATGGAAGGCAACCATCGTCCGGAGCGAGAGCTTTGCCGAACTGCGGCGCATCCAGAAATCCACGAGGGATCCGGTCATCGATCTCAGCTATCTCGCCGACGCGTGCGTCGAGCTGGCACTCGAGCTCGGCGCCGAGCGAATCGTGCAACGGGCCATTGCCTCTTTCGGCAGCGTCCGCCCGACTCCCTGAACTCACCACCTTCTCTTGGAGAACGCAATGCATGCAACCGCCGCACCGACCCTGGCCCTCCCTTCGCGCAAGGTGATGCTGGGCATCGGCCTGTTCCTCACCTTCATCACCGGCCTCATGGCCGTGGCCCCCAGCCATGCGCTGGACCTGGTGGCCTTCACCGGCATCGCCGGTCCGCTCGCGGCCGCGCTGGCGCAGTTGGCCGCGTTGGCTCCGGGCGTCAAGGCGCTCGTCGGCTTCGTCGGCTTCGTGGTCGCCTTCATCAGCCTGGCCGCCCTGCGCAACTTCGGGCCCGTCCTGTTCTACCTGGGCATGGCGATCTTCGGCGCGGTCGGGCTGACCATCGCCGGCGCGATCCTGGGTGCGGTCATCTGAGCCGGTCTGCAGCACGACGGAGAAGGGGGAAGCGCCATGCAGTCGGACACCTACATCCCTCGACGCCTGGACGACCAGTGGAAGCTCGGCTTCTGGGACGCCGACGTCGCCTTCCCCTTCGTCTTCTTTCTGTTCCTCGGCTGGATGTCCGGCACCAAGTGGGGCTTCGTGCTCTGCGCCGGCGCCGGCTTCTTCCTGAGCCGGTGGATCTCTCGCACCAAGGCCGACAAGCACCCGGCCTTCGCGATGCATTGGGCGTACTGGGCCCTGCCCACCAACCCCGCCACCGCCATGCGCGCGACCCCGCCGTCGCACATCCGACGCATGGTCGGCTGAAACCCGCAGGACCACGCCATGGACTTTGCCCAGCACCAGAACGACCTGCGCGCGCAACGCCGGGCCAATCGAGTCCTCAGCGCCATCGTGGGTGCGCTGTCGCTCAGCGTGCTCCTGTGCCTCGTGGTGATCGTCAGCATCGTCGGCTCGGACCGGACGGTCATCGTGCCGCCCAACATCGACCGGACCTTCTGGGTCACCAAGGAGAAGGCCAGCCGCGAGTACCTCGAGGAGATGGCCAGCTACGTCGCCTGGCTGGTCCTGGACGTCACGCCGACGACCGTCGACTGGAAGAAGAACGTGCTGCTGAACTGGGTCGCGCCGGATCAGCACGCGGCCATGAAGACCAAGATGGACATCGAGGCCGAGCGGCTGCGCAGCAACAACGCCGCGACCTTCTTCCTGGTGCAGCAACTCGCTGCCGACGAGGCGAAGCAGTCCGTGGTCGTCACCGGCCGCCTTCGCAGGCAGATCAACGGCGCCGACGTCACCGATCCCGAAACGCGTTCGTACCTGGCGCAGTTCCAGTACGTCGGCGGGCGCGTCCACATCCAGTCGTTCAAGGAGATCCCGTATGCGCAAGCTGGCCAGCAAGTTCGCGTCGGCGCTGCTGATCCCAACGGCGCTCCTGCTCGCTAGCGCGTCGCCCGCGCTCGCGCTGCAGGTCGTCGAGGGCAGCGACGGGGTCTCCGTCGATGCCGTTCTGTCGATCAAGGAGGCCACCCGCATCCGCGTCGACGGCGCGCCGATCACGAACGTTTTCGGCAACATTTACTCGACCAACTGCGGCGCCACGATCACGACCGCCGTGCCGCCGCAACCCGGCGCGTCGCCGGCGCCTGCCACGGGCATGGTGAATCCCGCGGGCGAGATCGTTCTCGAGTGCGACGTCGACAAGGGCGAGATCTACGTGCGCCCGGTGGGCGGCCCGGGCAAGCCGGTCAACCTCTTCGTGTCGACGCAGCACGCGACCTACACGCTGCTGCTGCGGCGGTCCGACACGCCGGCAGACACGATCGTCATCCGCGACAAGACAGCCCGACTGTCTCGCGCTGAGCCCGGCGGCGCAACGGCTTCCGCCCGCACGCCGCAGCACGTGCGCGCCTTGAAGGGCATGTTGGTGGCCATGGCGGCGGACCGGCCACCGACGGACATCCGGGTGGACGAGGTGAACCGCCCGATCCAGCTCTGGCAGGAAGCGAAGTTCGCCCTGGTGCGCCTGTACGAGGGACGCGGACTGGTCGGCGAGCGCTACGTGCTCACCAACGTGTCGACCCAGGACATGGTCCTCGCCGAACAGGAGTTCGATCGCGAGCGCGGCGGCGTGCTGGCCGTCTCGATCGAGAACCACAACCTGCGCCCCGGTGAGAGCACGTCCGTCTACGTCATCCGCCAGGGGAGCTGACCATGCCCAGCTTCGTCGACAACCTTCGCGTGCGCTGGACAGGCGTTGCCGAGCGCATGTCGCCGCGCGCGCGTCAATGGACCATGGCCGCCCTGATCTCAGGTTGCGGGGTGGGCCTGCTGTGGGCCGTGTTCTCCGCGGGCTCGGGCGACAGCGCTCAGCGCGCCGCGGCCGCCGCGGCCAAGAGCGACGTGCGACCGACCAACGTCGATCTCATGGCGCCGGGTTCGCAGGTGAAGGACTCCGAGGTCTGGATCGGCAAGGCCGGCAAGGAACTCGAGAGCTACAAGGCCGAACGCGACGAGCAACGCAGGGTCAACCGCGACCTCAACGACAAGCAGCAGGACCTCCTTCGCCGTCTCGGAGAGATGGAGGAGCGGCTCAAGTCGCGTCCCCTCGATGCGGCACGCGCGGCTTCTGCGCCCGGGATGGCGGCTGCCCCCGCCAATCCGCCCCTGGCCAATCCGCCCGAGTCGACGCTGCCGCGCGCGGCGGCCACCCTGCCGCCTGCGCCGCCCCCGCCCGTGGCCTACCAGCGCGGCGCGATGCCGCCTGGCCTGCCCAACAGCGCGTCCCCCAGTGGCATCGACGTCGCGGCGGCGCCGGCGCAGCCTCAGCTCATGCGCGTCACGCTGGCCGCGCCAGTGCGCGCCAGCGACCCCGCCGAGGGCGGCGGCAAGAAGCGCGAGACGCTCGACAGCTTCCTGCCCATCAGCTTCACCAAGGGTCAACTGCTCGGCGGCCTGGACGCTCCCACCGGCGGACAGGCCCAGAGCAATCCGCATCCGGTGCTGATCCGCCTGTCGGACAACTCGGTCCTGCCCAACCGCTACCGGGCTGAGTACCGCGAGTGCTTCGTCATCGCCGCGGGCTACGGCGACATCAGCTCGGAGCGCGCCTACCTGCGCACCGAACTGCTGTCCTGCGTTCGGCCCAACGGCGATCCGCTGGAAGTGAAGATCCAGGGCTCGGTCTTCGGCGAAGACGGCAAGGTCGGAATGCGCGGCCGCCTGGTCACCAAACAGGGCCAGATGCTGGCCAACGCGCTGCTCGCCGGCGTGGTCAGCGGGATCGGCCAGGGGTTCTCGCAAGCCAACACGACCTACAGCACCTCGCCGCTGGGTTCGGTCGCGACGGCCACGGGCGCCGACGCCTACCGCGCCGGCATCGGCTCGGGTGTCGGCAAAGCCCTGGACCGGCTGGCGCAGTACTACATCAAGCTGGCCGAGCAGACCTTTCCGATCATTGAAGTCGATGCCGGCCGGGAGATCGATGTCGTCCTGACCAAGGGCGTGCGCATCGAGGGCTCCGACGCCAGCACGGCGTCCAACGCACCCACCTCGCTCCCTGGCCGCGCGGACCCCTCCGAGCGCTACCTGAAGGTGACCACCGATGAAGAATGAACGCCTCCTGGCCGGCGCCATCCTGGCGCTGGCCGTGCAGTCCGCCGTGGCCGGCCCGTCGGCCGACGAAGCCCGGCTGCTCGCCGCCCTCAAGCGAGCGTACCCGGCGACCACCTTCACGTCGGTCGCGGCCAGCGAGGTCCCCGGGATCTACGAGGTCTGGATGGGTCCGAACGTGGCCTTCGTGTCGCCGAAGAACCCTCGGTACTTCATCATGGGTCGCCTGCTGGACGCGAAGACGGCGACCGACATCACCGGACCGAAGCTCGCGCGGGCACAGGCCGCCCGCCCGGCCGTCGACACGGCCGACAGCACCGACCGGCCGATTGACCTCGCGAAGCTGCCGCTGCAGGACGCCCTGAAGGTCGTGCACGGCAGCGGCGCGCGCACGCTGTACGCCTTCAGCGACCCTTCCTGCTCGTTCTGCCGGCGGCTCGAGCCGGAGCTGGCCAAGCTCCGGGACGTCACGGTCTATACCTTCCTGCTGCCCTTCCAGGGCCGGCAGCTGCCGCAGGCGATCCTCTGCTCCACCGATCCAGCGAAGAGCTGGCAGGCGGTGATGCTCAACGCCGACACCAGCGGTCTGAACAGCCAGGCCGACTGCCCAACCTCGCTCGATCGCAACCTCCAGCTGGCGCGGCAACTCGGCGTCAACGGCACGCCCACGATGTTCTACGCCGATGGCACCCGGACCACCGGCTACGTCCCCGGGACCGAGGTCGAGCGGCGCATCGCCGCGGCGGCTGCCGTTGGCTCACCCGTCGCGACCTCCAAGGCCATCACCCAGGAGAAGGCGCCATGAGCAGGTTCCTCATCGTGGCCGGCGGCGCGATCGTCATCGCGGCCGTGCTCCCGGGCTGCGCGATCACCGGCTTGGACGGCGGGTCCAAGTACGCGTGCAAGGCCCCCGAGGGCGTCCGGTGCGACTCGGTGTCGGGCACCTACTACAACGCGCTGCAGAACAACCTGCCGTCGCAGCGCCGCTCCGCTGCGCCTCCCGTGGACACGTCTCCCCAGGCCGCTCCCGCGGGCAGCGCGCCGCGTGCCGCGGCGACGATGCTCAACGCCTCCACGCGCCCAGCCACGGGCGACGAAGGCGCCGCCTATGTCGCCGCGCCGCTGCGGGCCGCTCCGCGTGTTCTCCGGCTCTGGATCAAGGCCTGGGAGGACGCCGATCGCGATCTCGTTGGCGAGAGCCTCGTCTACGTCCAGGTCGACAACGGCCGCTGGCTGGTCGACCACGTGCAGCGCCAGCAGCGCGAGCCCTTCGTGCCGATCCGCGCGCCGCGGCCGCCGGCCGCCACCAAGTCGGCCGGTGCGGCGGCGGGCCCCAACGGCCCGTCCACCACGCCGACCGAAGACGCGCCCTCGCTCACGCAAGCCCTGCGCGCACTGCAGAACCGCGCGCCCGCCGCCGACCAATGACCTGAGAGGGCACCTCCATGCTCGAGTCCCTACGCCTCAACCTCTTCGGCGATGCGTCGCCGGCGGGGTCCAGCGACAAGTCCGGTCCCGGCCTGTTCTCGTTCGGGCACAAGGACGAATCGCCCGCCGACCAGTTCGCCAGCTGGCTGCCCTACATCTCCTACCTCGACGAGGAACAACTGTTCGTCAACAAGGATGGCATGGGCTTCCTCCTGGAGGTCATGCCGCAGAGCGGCGCCGACGACCGCATGGTCGACGTGCTGGTGTCGCTCTACTCGAACTGCCCACCCGACACCGGCATCCAGTTCCACCTCTTCGCCTCGCCCCATGTCTGCCCACCGCTGCGCCGGTACGCCAACCTGCGCATGGAAGACCGCGACCAGATCCAGAAGGCCCAGGCGTTCGGCCGGCCAGCGCGCAACGACAACCTTTACCGCAAGCTGGCCCGGCGCCGCTACGCGCACCTGTCTCACGGCGCTCACCACAGCCTGACCCAGGGCTTCCACTACACGATCCGCGACTTCCGCCTGATGGTCAGCGTCTCGGTCAAGGCCGATCCCGCCAACCTGTCCGACCGCGAGCGCATCGTCGGCCTGCGCGACGGCATGGCGACCACGCTGCGCTCGGCGTCGTTGCCCAACCGCGTCTGCGATGCGGCCGACCTGATCAACTGGTGTTCGCTGTTCGTGAACCCGGATCGCATCGACGCGGCCACCGCGCCCGACCTGCACTACGACGACGGGCGCGAACTGCGCGACCAGATCGTCGACCACGACACGATCCAGGATGCGCGCTCCAACGGCCTTCACCTGTGGAAGGAAGGCGCAGGCGAAGGCCTGGACGTGCGCTTCTTCTCCATCAAGTCCTTCCCCGAGCGCTTCGGCCTGTGGCAGATGGGTGCCCTGGTCGGCGACCTGATGCAGCCGGCCCTGCAGTACAGCTCGCCCTTCCTGCTGACGATGGGCGTCTACATCCTGGACCCCAACTCGACCAAGACCGTGGTCACGGCCAACCACGTGCGGGCCACGCAGAACGCGGGCAGCAAGATGGCCGTCGTCATGCCCGACGTCGCCAAGAAGGCGCGCGACTGGTCGGCCGCCGCGGACGCGATCGACACCGGCGGCGCGCTGGTGAGCATGTACCACCAGCTCGGCCTGTTCTGCCATCCGTCCAAGGTCGCGCAGACGCAGGAGACGGCCAAGTCCATCTGGCGTGCGCGCGGCTTCGAGCTCAACGCCGACGTCTACAAGCATCGCCAGGCGCTGCTGGCCAGCCTGCCGATGACGCTGTCGCCGGCCTTCCACGGCGACTTGCGCAAGATGAAGCGGGTCACCCGCAAGACGATGGCCAACGCCATCCACCTCGCACCGGTCCTGGCCGAGTGGCGGGGCAGCAAGACGCCGACCCTGATGTTCGCCGGGCGCCGCGGCCAGTTGCTCACGCTCGACCTCTACGACAACGACGGCAACTACAACGCCGCCGTCATCGGCTCGCCGGGCTCGGGCAAGTCGGTCCTGCTCAACGAGCTGGCCTGGTCCTACCGGGCCATCGGCGCCAAGATCTGGATGCAGGACCTGGGGCGCTCGTTCGAGAAGCTCTGCCGCAAGGCGGAAGGCACCTTCATCGAGTTCCGGCCCGACGTCGAAATCTCGCTGAACCCGTTCCCGCTGGTCACCGACATCAACGAGGACATCGACATGCTGCTGCCGGCCATCGCCAAGATGGCCTCGATGAAGCAGCTCGACGAGGTCCAGATGAAGGCGATCTCGGCGATGTTGCTCAAGCTCTGGGCCAGGTACGGCCAGGACCTGGACATGACGATCCTGCGCGACGCCTTCGTCCCCGGGACGATCGAGGAGCTGGGCATCAAGGAGGACCAGCGCGTGCGCGACCTGGCCGTGATGCTCAACCCCTACGCCAAGGGCGGCCAGTACGCGCGCTTCTTCAGCGGCCGCAACACGATCGACTTCTCCAACGACTTCGTGGTCATCGAGAGCGAGGAGCTCAAGCGCAAGCCCGACCTGCAGGCGGTGGTCAACATCATCCTGTTCCACGCGATCACCCGCGAGATGTACCTGACGCGCAACCGCAAGAAGGTCTGGTTCATCGACGAGCTCAAGCAGCAGTTGGGCGACTCGAGCGAGAACGACGTGGTGATGGCCGCGGCGATCGACGAGGCGGCGCGGCGCGCCCGCAAGTACGGCGGCAGCCTTGTGACGGCGACCCAGAACGGCGACGACTACTTCACCTCGGCACAGATGGAGTCCGCACTGAAGTGCTCGGACTGGACCTTCCTGCTGCGCCAGAAGCCCGAGTCGATCGAACTGCTCGCGCGCACGGGCCGCTTCTCGATGGATGAGCCGAAGAAGCGGCTGCTGAACTCGCTGCGCATGGAGCCGGGCGTGTTCTCCGAGTGCTACATCACCTCGCCCATCGGCGAGGGTGTCGCGCGCATCATCCTCGACCCCTTCTCGCACCTGCTCTTCAGCAACAAGCTGGACGACAACGCCCCGCTGGATGCGCTCCTGCGACAGGGTCTGTCCATCGACGACGCCATCACCGAACTGCTTCGCCGCCGGGGGTATGCGGTATGAGCTCGTTCGCCACCCATGCGCTGATCTCGGTGTTCGTGACCGCCGGGGCACTGCTCGCCTATGACCGGCTGGTCGTGAAGCCGGCTCAGGTCATCGGCATCGTCGACATCGCCGAGGTCTACCGCGCCAAGGAGTCCGAGTTCGCGGCGCTGCTCAGCGCCAGCAGGACCGACGACGATCGCCAGCGCGCCCTCGCGCAGGCGCAGGCTTTCGGCGATCGCCTCGACCGCGCCCTGCGCGAGATCCCCGTCGAGTGCCGCTGCCTGGTGGTGGTCAAGTCCGCCGTGGCAGGGGGCTGGTCCAACGCCATCGACCTCACCGCCGCCCTCAAGGCGAAGGTCGGCGCCAAGTCGTAGCCGCCGCCATGACGAGCCATCGCGTTGGTCTGGGCCCCTGGCTGCTGCATGGCAGCCGTCTGATGCTGCGCGACCTGCGGCGGCACCGGGTGGTGTTCGCGCTCGTCGCCGGCGTCTGGATGCTCGCGCTGATCCGCCTCTTCGCCCACCACGTCCCGGTCCTGCCGCTGCTGTTCAACTGGACACCCAGCCTGCCCTACAAGGTCGCGTTCGTCGACTACCGATCGGGCACGATCGTCCGCGGTGACCTGGTGGTCTACGCGTTCGAGGGGCCGGCTGGCCTGCAGGCCTATCCCGGGTTGCGCCACCAGGCGCTGTTCAAGCGCGTCGCGGGCGTCGCCGGCGATGTCGTGACGGTGCGGGGACGCGAGGTGTTCGTCAATGGCGAGCCGGTGGGCCTGGCCAAGACCCACACCTTCGACCGGCGACCCCTCGAGCCCATCGACCCGACGGTCATCCCCCCAGGCCACCTGTACGTGCAGGGGACCAGCCCTGACAGCTTCGACTCCCGCTACAGCCTGAGCGGGCTCGTGCGCGTGCAGGACGTCAAGTCGCGCGTCATCCCACTGCTGTGAGGGCCGCATGCAGCGAACACTCATCCTGTCGATGTTGTGCCTGGCGGGCACGGTGGCCGCCCAAGGCGAGCGCCTGGACCTCCAGGACGACGTGCCCATCGACACCTACCTCGCCTTGCTGGCCCAGGTGGCGCCACCCGCGCGCGACGGCGCCGAGGCCTACATGGCGGCGTTTCGCAGCCGCTGCGGACGTGCGCTGCGCACGATCGAGCTGCGCCGCGCCTTTGCGCAAGGCAACGGTGATCCGGTCCTGATGAACATGGTCCGCGCTTCCCACGAGCGCGACACCGCCGCCCTGCAGCGCCTGGGCGCCTCCATCGCCTGCCCGAGCAAGTGACATGCGCGCCCGCCTGTCTCCCTGGCTCATCGCAGCAGCGACCTGCTGGGCGCTGGGCGCGCAGGCAACGAACCTGGGGACCATCGGGCCGACCTATCCGGTGGCCGAGAAGAACCTGCTCGACGTGATCATGGCCCGGCTGCGCGCCAAGGAGGCGAGCGGCGAGTTGAAGCGCCACGAGCAGGAGGCACGGGACCGTGCCGCCTATGCGGTCAACAACCCCCGGCCGGTCGACGGATTGCGCCGGGCCCAGGCCGCGCGCACCTTCTACTTCGATCCGACCTTCACGCTGCAGTCCAACGTCGTCGATGGCACGGGCGCGGTCCTGTTCCCGGCCGGAACACACAAGAACCCGCTCGAAGTCGTCTCGCTATCGAAGCACCTGCTGTTCTTCGATGCGCGCGACCCGGGCCAGGTGGCTCGTGCGCGAGAGCTCATCGAGCACTACCAGGGCAAGGTCAAGCCGATCCTCGTGGGCGGCAGCTACCTGGACCTGATGAAGCGCTGGAACAAGCCGGTGTTCTACGACCAGGACGGAACCCTCGTGCGCAAGTTCGGGATCGCGGCGGTCCCGGCAATCGTCTCGCAGGAGGGACAACGCCTTCGCATCGATGAGGTGCCCGTGCGATGAACATCGTCCACCGACTCTTCGCGGCGCTGTGCCTGCTGGCTGCGTCCTCGCTGGCCACCGCGGCAGGCATGGCGACCTGCACGGGCAAGTTCCCCAATCCGCTGACCGACATCTGCTGGTCGTGCCTGCTGCCCATCACCATCGGCAGCGCCACGATCGCCAACTTCGGTGGACAGGAGGACAACGGCGACAACCCGGGCAATCCGGTCTGCAGTTGCGGCGTGAATCCGACGATCGGCCTGTCGATCGGGTTCTGGGAGCCGGCGCGCCACGTCGAAGCGACCCGCAAGCCGTTCTGCCTGCCGTCACTCGGCGGCCTGAACCTGGATCCCGGCATCGCCGCGCCGGAAGCCGCGAGGTTCACACGCCCGGAGGGCGACGGTGACGGCGGCTCCTTCTACCAAGCGCACTTCTACACCAACCCGGTCCTCTACTGGCTCGAGGTCGTGACCGACTTCCCCTGCCTGGAGCGTGGCAGCTTCGACCTCGCCTACCTCACCGAAGTCGATCCGCTGTGGAACGACGACGAGCTGACGCTGATCCTCAACCCGGACGCGGTGCTGTTCGCCAATCCGATCGCCATCGCCGCCTGTGCGGCCGACTGCGTCGCAGCCACCGTGGGCTTCGGGTTGAACACGCTTTTCTGGTGTGCGGGCTGTCAGGGCGGCCTCTACCCAATGGACGGCCACGTCCAGTACCACATGGGCGGCGTTCGCACCGCCGCGCTGTTGGCCCAGCGCCTCACCGCCAAGATGCACCGCGAACTCATCGCCTGGGGCTGGCACGGCTCGCGCGGGCTCTGCGGCCCCTACTTCGAGCCGATCATGGACAAGTCCTCCTACAAGACCAACCTCACCTACCCCATTCCGTCGACCGACAAGCTCGACGGCAAGTGCTGCCAGCCGTTCGGCCGCACGACCGTGCTCTGGGGCGCGGGCAAGGAGTACCCGGTCCTGGGCGAGGACTTCGCCTTCATGCTCTTCCGCAAGAGGAACTGCTGTGTGGGCTACTGACCGCCTCGTGGCCCGCTTCGTTACATCGATCGTGGTCGCGCTGGTCGCGCTGCCTGCCGCCGTGGCGCAGGCCCAGGGCCAGGCTCCGTCCGGCAAGAGCCCCGTGACCGAGGCCGACGTCGCTCGCGCCACCCGCAGCCAGCCCACGATCACCGACAAGGACATCGAGGCGGCGCGGCGCAAGCACCGCATGCCCAGCGATGATGAACTCGCCCGGGTGCCGGTTCCCGCGGCCCCACGCATCGACGCGCTGCCTCAGCCGCAGTCCCAAGGAAAGATCGACCTCGGCGCGATCGCCGGTGGCTTCGATGCCATGGGCGCTCCCGACCCCGCCAAGTCGGGCATGGCCGTGGGCCCGACGCTGCTGGTCTTCGTGAGCTTCTCGATGCCCGACCCGGCCCTGGAGCGCTTGGTCGATCAGGCCGCACGCAGCGGGGCCACTCTGTTGCTGCGCGGTCTCGTGGACGACTCACTGCAGAAGACCGTGGCCCGCGTGCAGCGGGTCATCGGCCAGCGCAAGGTCGGCTTCCAGATCGACCCGCAAGCGTTCGACCGCTTCACGATCACCGCCACGCCGTCCTTCGTCCTCATCAAGGACCGGTCCGTTCCGACGCCCTGCGCCGCGGGCACCTGCTTCGCGGCGGACAGCTACGCGCTGGCCGCCGGCGACGTGAGCATCGACTACGCGCTGCGCTTCATCCAGAAGACGGCGCCGAAGTTCTCGCGCGAAGCGCAGGCCTTTCTCGCGAAGATGAAGGGGGGCTGAGCCGTGATGTTCAAGCGCCTGACCGTCTGGGTAATGACCCAGGCCCTGGTCCTCGTTCAGACCACCGCGATCGCACAGACTTCGCACGACCAGGGCGTGGCCGCGGGTCGTGCCGCCAACACCACGATCCGGGGCATGGTCAACCAGCCGTCGGCAACGGGCGTCGTCCCCGGGTACACCACCACACCACCGGAGGCCGCGCTGGCCGGCCGCCCGGCACTTGGCCCCGAGGTCAGCGCGAAGCTCGCCGCCTGCGCGGCGACGCCCAACGACCCCAGCTGCCAGGCGCTGCGCACCGCCATCACCTCGGCGAACACCGCCCGCCCCACGATCTCCCCCAGCGATCCGGCGGTCGCAGCCGCTTCGCGCATCGCCCGCAACCCCTCGCTCGATCTGGGCAGCCTCGCCTCGTACTACAGCGGCTGCACGACCACCGATGCCACCATCGCGACCCACACCGAGACCCGGGCCTGCGCCCGCTACGTGACCGCCGGCAGCTACAGCTGCTCGAACTCGCTCAACGTCGCCGTCGCTCGGTCGACCAGTTGCTCGCCCGGCGACTGGTTCGCGCAGGCAAGCGCAGGATCGACCGCCGTGGCCGCGCAATGCCTGCCCGACCGGCCGGACTCGAGCCAGCACTTCAGGGTCACCAACTCGGGCACGCCGCTGGCGTTTTTCGATGTCGACATGACGACACCGGTCATCACACCCCAGCGGGTCGCGGTGATCGGCACGACCTACAACTGGCCCAGCTTCACGCCCTCGGAGAGAGGCGTCTACGTCGCAGACAAGTCGTGCACCGGCAGCACCTGCAGCCTGACCGCCATGATCGCCGACGACCCCGTCGAGTCCTGCACCGGTGGTTGGGACTCGATGACCTGCACGACCATCCATCCGTTCATCGACGTCTATGCCGCTTGCCCTGCCGGAACCCAGAGCGGTGACAACCTGCTGGTCACCACCTGCTCGTACGGCGGTGACGGCATGGAGTGCACCAACTCGCCGCTCAGCACCACCACCTGCTACAGCCCCAGCGCGTCGGCAAGCGACATCCAGGCGAGCGACATCACCGGCACCTTCTCGTCCCCCTACTGGCGCGCCAGCTCGACCCGCGCGGTGGTGGGCTGGGCGCCGAACCCGGCGTACGGGCCGATTCCGCAGATGCGGCTCTCGTACACCCGGCCGGCGACCACGTTCACGGCCGCCGACACCTGGAACAACCAATGTCCCAGCCTCGCCGGCGACAGCCGGTGCTCGGTGGCAAGCGCACCGGTGTGCGTCGACGGACCCGCCACCAAGGTCATCGACGGCGTCTCCATCACCCGGGACTGCTGGCAGTACCAGAGCACGATGAGCTGCGGCGGCACCTACACCGCCGACCAGTGCACACCGCTGATCGCCGCCGGCTGCACGCCGGTGTCGTCGACCTGTTCCCGCACCAACCCGGTAACGGGCGTCTGCGAGGCGTATCAGGACCAGTACAGCTGCACCGTGCCGAACGAGACGGTCACGCAAGCCACCAACTGCCCTGCCAACGTCTTCTGCCTGGGAACCAGCTGCTTCAACACGGCGTACACCAACGACGCCGACTTCGCGCGCACGATGTCGATGCTCGAGGCGGGACGCGAGGCCGGTGTCTACCTCGACAGCGACCGCATGCAGGTGTTCAAGGGCGAAGCCAACAGCTGCCGCGACCGTCTCCTCACCAACTGCTGCAACTCCGATGCGTCCGGCCGCGGCATGACGAACCAGAGCGTCTTCGGCGCCGGCTCCCGCCTCGTCTACGACATCCTGATGAACTCCGAGAACCGGCAGTTCGTCTACCAGGGACTCAGCGCGCTGCTGACGGGCGCGGGCTTCAGCGGCTCGTTCACCAGCTACGGCGTGACGATCGCCGTGAACGGCACGGCACTGCCCGCCGGGTCGACCGTCCTGTACTCCTCCAGCACGGTCGCCGGCGAGGGCTTCGTCGTCGCATTCGACCCATGGACGCTGGTGATCGCCGCGATCATCTACATCGTTCTCTCGCTGACCTCCTGCAACGAGAACGAGGCGGTCCTTGCCCTCAAGGAGGGCGCCGGCCTGTGTCACAGCATCGGCAGCTACTGCTCGTCCTGCATCCGGATCCTCGGCTCCTGCGTCTCCTGCATCGAGCACACGACCGGCAAGTGCTGCTTCAACTCGATGCTCGCCCGCATCGTCAACGAGCAGGGCCGCGGCCAGATCAGCAAGGGGTGGGGCGATGCGCGCAACCCCGACTGCTCAGGCTTCAGCATCGCGCAGCTTCAATCGCTCGACTTCGCCCGCATGGACCTGAGCGAGTTCTACGCCTCGCTCGTCGCGAAGAGTCCCAACCTCTCGGCGATCCAGACCAACAACGGGGCCCGGGTGCCGAGCTGCTACTTCGGCCAGGGGAAGTGCTGACCATGAAGCTCAACCGCTTTGCACCGCTCTTCGCCTTGGCCGTTGCGTCGGTGGCCACTGCCCAGTTGGCCGACGGCGGCCGCGTGCCGGTCACTGACGTCCGCGTGCTGATGATCGCCGCACTCGACTCGCCGATGGGGACCGCGCAAGGGGTCCTCACCAGCAAGGACGCCGAGAGCATCACCAAGCACTTCAAGGCGACCGGGCCGATCTTGATCGACGTCTCGACAGTCAAGCGCTACGCCCAGGCGGGGTGCGCCCGTCTCAAGCTGTCCTTCGCCCAGGACGGCGTGCAGTTGCCCGGCCAGGCCGCGCCCCGGCGAAATACCGTCGACTTCGGCATCAACTACTGCCGCGACGGCCAGCCGCCCAAGTCACTCACGTGAGGAGCCTCCCGTGTCCACGACCCGTTGCCTCGCCGCGCTTGCAGCCCTTCTTGGCCTCCTCCTGCCAGCGCTGTCACACGCCCAGACCGACGCCGCGGTAGCGGTCGCACCTACCCAAGTTCCAGCCACCTCCAGGGCCCTCTTCTGGGATGACTTTCGGCGAGGCTGGCACTTCTACGAGGAGCCGCCGGAACCCGAGGTCCTACCGCCGATGCCGACGAGGCCCGCCGCGCCCAAGCCGGAGGCCAAGCGCCGGGACACGCGTGCGCCCGAGCTCATCGAGTTCGAACAGCTGCAGAAGCGCCTGGAGGAGTACCGCAACATCGCGATCATCCGGCCGAGCGAGGACAACGTCCGGCGTTACATGCAGCTCGAGGCGCAGGTGGTGCGCCAGGCCAGCTACTTCTCGGATGTGGCACAGCGGGTGGCCTGGGCGACGCCAGACCTGGACATGACGCTGCAGGGACGGCCGGTGAACTCGCGCGCCATCGAAGTCTTCGATCGCGAGCAGGCCACCAGCCGCGCTCAGTCGCTGACCGACCTGGCGCGCACGCACGTCCTGTTCTTCTTCTTCCGCTCGGACTGCCCGTACTGCCACGCCTTCTCGCCGACGCTGGAGGCCTTCAGCGCCCGCTTCGGCATCCAGGTCGTCCCGATCAGCGTGGACGGTAAGGGCCTGCCGAGTTTCCCCACGTTCCGGCGCGACAACGGCATTGCACGCACGCTGCAGGTCACCCAGGTGCCGGCCATCTACCTGGCCGAGCCCTACACCGGAAAGATCACGCCGATCGGCTTCGGCGTGCTGTCCGAGTCGCAGCTCATCGAGCGCATCACGACCGTCAGCGCTCCGGGCGCCGACGCCTACGCGCCGTCCATCACCCGGCGGGTCAACCTGGAATAGGGAGGCGCCCATGTCCGCACGAATCCTAATCCGCAAGCTGGTCGCATTCACCGTCGCGTCCGCCGTGGCACTTGCGGCCCCGCTGAGCTACGCCGGGGATCTCAACGCCGAAGTGAACACCATGTTCAACAACCTGGGCGCCATCGGCAACTACACCGCGCCTGGTGCGTTCAAGGGCCAGACATTCAACACCTACACCGGCGGCAACCTCTACCTTCGCTCGCCCAACAAGACCTACCAGCTCGCCGCGATTCAGTTCCCCACGGCCAAGGGCGGATGCGGCGGCATCGACCTCTTCGGCGGATCGTTCTCGCACATCTCCGCCAACGAGTTCCGCAACATGCTGCGGAACATCACCTCGGCCCTGCCCGGGATCGCGTTTCAGCTTGCGCTGGAGGCTGTCTCGCCGCTGCTCGGCGGGCTCACCAAGTGGGCCAAGGGCCTGGAGACATGGATTAACAACGCGCGAATCAACTCCTGCGAAACCGCGACCGCGCTCGTGTCCTCCGCGGCCGAGGCGGTCGGCTACGACTCGCAGCGTGCCTGCGCAAAGCTGGCGATGCAGATGGGCATGGAGAGCGACATCGACGCCGCCATGCGCCGCTGCGCGTCGGACAGCCCCTCGATCCTCGGCTCCGCACGGTCAAGTGCCGATGCGAACATCGCCGCACAAGCGCCCTTTGTCGGCAACTTCACCTGGCGTGCCCTCAAGTCGATCGACACGCTTGACGATCCGGCCCGCGAACTCGTGATGAGCATCGTGGGCGCCGTGATCTTCCCGGCTGAGACAGCCAACCGAGATCCCGAGTACATCGGCCCGAGCATCACGACCGTTGCCCAGCTGCTGTACGGCCAGTCCGACGCCGCCGGCGGCAACATCAACCTCCAACTGCTGCGCTGCAACAACTACACCGACTGCGACACGGTGACGCGCGACAACACCTACGTACACCAGCCGCTCACCAAGAAGGTGTCCGACATCATGCAGCTGATCTCGGACAACATCCGCACCCGCACGGCGATCCCGAACAACTCCGCGGCCGTCGGCTTCGTGAACAGCACCAGCATCCCTGTGTGGCGCATGCTGTCGATCGGCAACACCATCCCGGGCTCGGGCCTCGCCGACATGATGATCGGCAACTACCGGGAGGTCATCGCTGCCGACTACGCGTTCACGTTCCTCAATCAGTTCGCCAACGTCGCGATCTCGGCCCTCACCAAGCAGCATCGGCTGAACGAGAGGCAACGTAGCCTTGCTCATCAGCAGCGCGAAGACGTTCAGAAGTTCATGAGCCTGCTCCAGCAAGAGCAGGCCACCCTGTACCGCAAGGTCACCGCCGTCTCCACCGTAGCCACCGACATGGAACGCCTGGAGCGCAACCTCCGCTCGAGCATGTCGCTGCACGCACTGGACATGCTCGGCTATTCCAGCCGCAGCACCAAGTAAGCCCTGCGCAGGCAACCGAGGCACAGTCATGTGGGAAGTCTTCGCGTACCACAACAGCGAAGCGCTGGCAGGCATCTTCAACGCCATCGCCGCGATCATGGCCTCGGGCACCTACGTGAGTGCCATCGCGGCCGTTGCCTTCTGCGGCTTCGCCGTTGCGATGGTGGCCTACATGTTCCAGCCCGAGAAGCTGGTCGGCTGGCGCTGGCTCGTGTCCGTAGTGCTGATCTACGGCGTGCTCTTCGTCCCCCGCGTGACAGTCGCCGTGGTGGACAAGACCGGTGGCACCCCCAACCGCGTCATCGCGAACGTGCCGTTCGGCATGGCGGCGCTCGGTGGTCTGACCAGCACCATCGGCAACACGATCACCGAGCTCTTCGAGACGGCATTCCAGACCTTGCCAGGACCCGCCTCCCTGCCCGGTGAACTGTCCTACCAGCAGAACGGCCTGATGTTCGGCAGCCGCCTGATTCAGGAGACGCGAAGCATCTCGATCCCGGATCCCGGGGTCTTGAACGACATCATCAACTTCGCCAACAACTGCACCGCCTACGACATCGCGGACGGCACGATCGCCGCCGCCGCCTTCTCGACATCGGACAACCTGTGGGCCGCGATGGCTGCCACCAATCCGGCGAGGTTCACCGTGATCACTGCCGGCGCAGGGGTGACCACGACGACCTGCGACGCTGCGTACGCATCCATCGCGGGGCGCCTGCCCGCACAGGTCAACGCGTTGACGGCGCGCCTCGGGCAGAAGCTGAATCCCGACCTCCCCGCAGCGGCCGCGCAGGCGGCCGTCCTGAATCAGATTCCCCAGGCCTACATCCGATCCCAGATCGCGGGCGCAGCTGCCACCGCAGCTGATCTGATCCGCCAGAACGCCATCGTCAACGCGATCAACGACGCCGGCGAGATGGGCTGCCAGCGCATCAACGACCCTGCCTGCATGATGCTGGCCACCGGGCGCGCGCAATCCGTCGCGGCGCAGAACGCGTCCTGGATCAACGGCGCCAAGATCTCGTCGCAGGCGCTTCCAGTGGTGCGCAACGTGGCGGAGGCGATGTGCTACGCGGTCTTCCCCCTCGTCGTGCTTCTGCTGTTCGTGTCGAGCGGGCGGACCACGATCATGATCCTCTCCGGCTATGCGATCGCACTGGTCTCGATCCAGCTCTGGCCGCCGCTGTTCGCGATCCTCAACTACATGGCGACGCTGTATGGCCAAATCGATCAGGCTGCGGCTGCCGAGATCGGCGGGGGCGTGAAGGCACTCTCGCTGCAGACAGCGTCTCCCATCTATTCGAACTCGATCTCCTCGCAGGCGGTCGTGTCGTACCTGATCATCGGCATCCCGATGCTCGCCTGGTCACTGGCCAACCGGATGGTCAACTTCGGCAGTGCCGTCATGGGTGGGCTGCAGGGCCTCCAAGCAGCCTCGATGTCGGGGAACGCCTCTGCGGCCGCGGCCACGGGCAATACCAGCATGGGCAACGTCTCGATGGATCAGCGCACCATCAGCCCCTCCACCTCAAACCCATGGGTCAGTCGCCAGCAGGATCTGGACGGCAACTGGGTCACGACAACGGCCAGCGGCGCACAGGCCACCTCCTACCTGCGCAATGAGAGCGCTACATCGCGGGTCGTGTCGTCGCGCGTCACACAGTCGTCTGTCCAAGAGGCATCGAGGTCAGCCGAAGCAGCGCGAAGCGAGGCTGTCTCTGCTTCCAATGACCTCTCTTCTGTGCTCGTGGACACCATGTCGCGGGGCTCTAGTCGCTTCCGGTCCACAGCCAGGAACGATGGCCAGACAACTAGCTCCAGCAGCGAGCTCGGCGCTACAGCTGACCGTTTGCGTGTGACCAGCGAGGCCGTTGCGCGAACGACCGGCCTCAGCGCCCAACAGGTCGCGAACATCGCGTTCCAACTCTCTGGTGGCGTCGGTACCCCGGGCATAAGCCCCCTCAAGGCAAGTGCCGGCGGGAGTGTTGGCAAGACCTACACCAACACGCTGAATGACGCCGAGACCAAAGTGGCGAATGAACTATCCGCCGATCAGCTCCGGGAGTTCAAGTCGTTCGCCGAACGAGCAACGCGCGACCAGTCACTTGTCCGTGCACTGGGAAGTGATCAGCGCGAAGGCACCGAACTCGCTTCACGCCTATCAACAGCCGTGAGTCGCGCGGAGACTGCCCAATCCACGTTTGCTGACCGAACGACAGTTGCCGAGCGCTTGTCGAAGGCATATGAGACCGGCGAGGTACTCTCGATCGATCTTGCCCAGCTGCCTGCGAACTCCGACTTCATCAATCGCTACAACCGCCTGGCGGCTGAGTATGGATCTGACAGCTTGGCGCTTCAGGCCGCCATGGCAAGCGAACTAGCGTCACGAGCGCTGCCACCGACAAAGACGGTTTCCGGATCTGCGCTTCCAAGCGCGTTCGCCGACATTCGCGATCTCAGCCGCGCCAACAATGCCGATCCAATCTTCTCGAAGACTCGAATCGGTGGTGCCGATTCTGCGAACGATCGGGCTGTTGGGACACGGATCGGTACTGCCGACCTGAAGGCACCCTTGCCAGGTGCACCGCTCGAACAAGTACGGGAGGACGTCGGGAGGCGGCTCGGTGGCGCAAGCGAACGTCCAACACAGGCAGCGACCTTTGACGCGCGCAATGAGATCGTCCGCAATCCCGATGGAACCATCTCGACACGACGATCGCAGATGGTCGGCAACGCTCGGCAGTTGCGTGAGGATGCGGCGGCGCTAGCACAGAATGCCAAGGCCCTTTTGGACGGTGGAGCTGACTCGGCAGTACGCGCCGCTGCCAAGGCAACAGAGCGGCAGGCCGGGTCCGAACGCGTTCAGGCGATAGAAGCAACGCGAGAGGTGCCCGCAATGCTTCCCAAGGGAGGCCGACGTCAATAGCCGCACTGTGGGCCCCTGCCCCGTCTAGAAGCGGCCGTTCGCTCCTGGGCGCGGGTGGTTCTCCATGTCAAACACGTCACCCGGATAGCGTTGGACGCCGAGTTCATCAGTGAAGGGGTCTGGTGACACCAACTCCGGAACTGTCACCTCGCCGCGTGGGCTTGCGACGATCGCCACTGCAGCCGCGATTCCGCCGAACATGAGCCCGACGAAGCCAACGACAAACGCACCGCGATCCGACACCGAGACGGCTGCCAAGCCACCCACGCACCAGAACGCAATCAACGCAACTTTGAGCCTGGACATCAACGCTCGCCTAGATAGAAACAATCAGCCACATCGAGCCTGCAAGACCGAAGGCTTGATTCATATACTGTCCTCAGCCCTCCGTCAAGGGAGCAGTCATGACCGCCTGTAAACCCATCGTGCTCAGGACCGCCGCAGCGCTGGCGACTGTGGTGATGACGACGTCATCGTTCGCAGTGTCGCTGCGTCCGAACAAGGCTACGGACGAGTCAGTCTGCGATCTCGCACACGACACGAACCTCTTCCTCGGGTCCAAGGTCCTGGTCCCTTCCGTCGCCACGAAGAAGGACCAGGTTGATGCCTTCTTTCGGCTTGCCGCGACCTTTGTCGCGAGCAAGTGCAAAAACGGGCAAGCTCTCATACTGCAGGGCGCAACTGCAAGCAGCGTCGATGTCCAGTCGTTAACCGAGGTCGCCAACTCCGCGTGTGCAGTGGCAGCCGTTGCCCGAACCGAAGTCAGGCTCCCGCTTGGCGATGTGACCCAGGCGGGCTTCGAACTACGGTGCACGATCCTCAAACACGACGAGCTTGTCGCAAGGCTCAATGAGATTGAACGCGCCGATCCCATGGATGCGCTCAAGGCGCGACTGGCCGCAGCGGCACAGCAGGCTGATCGAGGTCCCTCGAAGTCAGACTCCGGTTCCCAAGCCAAGAAGGACTGCGACAAGATGACCTTGTCGTCGATCCTTCAGGGCGGCTCCTGCAAATAGCGCTCGTGCGCTCAGGACCCGCTCCACTCCAAATCGCAGTTTCACCGGCAACTTTCGGGGGGGACTAGCACCCGCCTTTCGAGTGGAAGCCTCGGGCTCGTCGTTCTATCTTCTTGTCCTCGGCACAGGCCGTCCGGCAAGGAGAGCGCGATGTCCACCCCAACCCCCACCGAGCCCACGGTCCCGACCGCGCGGAACGGCGAGCCCACCACGTTCCCTTCGGTCGTGCTCGAGGTGCTCCGAGAGATGCGGGAGCAGCGCCAGTCCTTCGAGCGCTCGGCTGAATTGGCCGCCAAGGAACGAAAGGCCGAGCGCCGCTGGCGCAACCTGTTCCAGGCCATGTTCTTCGGTGCGCCGGTGCTGCTCGGTCTGCTGTACTTCCTGTTCTTCCTGAACTCCACCGGCTTTCGCTGGGGGCCATTCGGGAACGTAGTGGGCATCGTCCGCATCGAGGGCCCCATCGGCGCCACGGAGCGGGCCTCGGCCGAGAACATCATTCCGATCCTCGAAAAGGCATTCGGCAACCCGAACGTGAAGGGCGTCGTGCTGCACATCGACAGCCCCGGCGGAGCGCCCGTCGAGGCCGAGCGCATCTCGACAGCCATCAACGGGCTCAAGGCAAAACACCGAAAGGAAGTGGTCGCGGTGATCAACAACCTGGGCGCCAGCGCTGCCTACATGGTCGCGCTGAACGCGGACAAGATCATCGCCGCGAAGTATTCGTTCGTCGGATCGATCGGCGCCATCATGGCCCCGTGGCAGTTGGACAAAGCGATCGCCAAGGTCGACGTCGCGCAGCGGGTCTACGCCTCCGGCAAGCTCAAGGCCTTCCTCAACCCGTTCACCCCGGTCAGTCCCGAGGTCGACCGGAAGGCCCAGCAACTCGTCGATCAAATGGGGGGCTTCTTCCTGGCCGAGGTGAAGGCCCGCCGGGGCCAAGCCCTGAAGTCGGGTGTCGACTTCGGCACTGGTGAGGTCTGGCCAGGCCCCGAGGCCAAGGAACTGGGTCTGGTCGACGGCGTGGCCACGGTTGATGACTTCGTGGCCACGCACTGGGGCATGAAGACCTACGACTACGGGCCGAGTGCCGACTCGTCACCATTCCTGACGCGCTCTCTGCAGGACGCCATTACCAGCGTGGTCAAGCGGCTCGCGCTGAGCGGCCCCGCGGTTCAGTAGGACCGCCAGTTCGTCCGATCGTCAGTCCGACGACTGAGGTCGTGCCGTCAGGTCCCAGAGCGTCCCCTGCCACTTCGAGATCCTGCCCTCTGCCTCGCACTTCGGGCACTTCCAAACAACGGCGTTGTCCGCAGCCCGCACCGCGGTGACCGCACCCTTCTTGCATTTGAAGCACGTCGGCGCCGCCGGTGCGGTTTCCGATTCGTCCGTGGCGTGAGCAACGACCTCGACGACGAACTGGGCCATCGCGCGCGCCGCGCCCTTGATCGGCGCAATTGCGCCGGACTCATCGAGGACGTGTGTGAGGTCGGTGATGAACATCGAAGGCTCGGAAGTGCGCCAAGTCTAGCCAGCCCAGTGGTCGCTTACCTCTGCCTTGGCACTCAGGGCCAGACCGGCCTTGGCGGTGTATGCGATTCGGGACCTGCCCTCACCACGCCGCCGTGCGGCCGCCAAGCGCCTGGGCGCTACTCCCGGTCTCCGAAGGTGCTTTGGCAGACGGCCCGATGCCCGCACTTGTCGCACGCCTTCCGGCGCGCCGCCGGCGATGGCGCATGGCCCTGTCCGCGCCTCAGCTCGAGCAGCCTGCGGCGCATCGCCAGGACCTCGTCCTCGTCGAACAAGTCCACGCGGATCGCCCGAGGTTGTCCCTGGCCATGCTGTTTGACCGCCACGTAGGCCACCGAGGAAACTCGCTCGCCGGTCTCCTCTTGCAGGACCAAGCGTTGCGCCGAGAGCTCGATGGCATCCGAGGCGTGCGCCGCGAAGTAGCCGCGGGTCTTCAGTTCCACCAGGTGGAGTTCGCCGCCTTGGCGATACGCGCGGTCGAGCCGGGCCACCAGGCCAAGGCGCTTGGACTCGAACCGCCTTTCAGCGAAGACCAGCTCACCATTGGAGATCTCGCGCGGCAACCAGCCCTCGTCCGGCCGTTCCCCCTGACTCTTGAGCCAGCAGTATGCCGCTGCGAAGAGCAGCAGCCCCAGCAAGAGCAGCGCACCTGCGCCGGCGTCGCTCATCGTGCAAGCCTTCGCGCGACCGCCCGTGCGGCCATCCGGCCTGCCAGGACGAGTCCGAGCCTCACGGCCGAGAGCAGCCGCGGATGGCGGCTCAGCAGGTCACACGCCGCGGGCCCGAGGTGGTAGTACGTCGCGATGAACTGGCGGCCTGGGGCTGTGCGGCGCAGGTAGAGGTCCCGGAACGCCCGCAGCGCACTGGTCTCGGCACACTCGCCAAGCGCCAGGGTCGCGACGAAGCACCGGCCCTTCCGCTCGCTCGCTCGCGCGATGGCCAAGCCGTCCTGGTAGAACTGGTCGTGCGCCGCGTTCCCCCGATCCTGCGCCACGAGTTGCTCCGGCGATCGCTTCGCACCGTAGCGCCAGTCGAAGTGCGCCACGCGTTCACAGTAGCCGAGCTGCGCCAGCTCGCTGGCGCTCACCAGATCTCGATCAGTCCTTCTCATCCACTTCCCCGAACGCATCGGTCATCTCGGCGATGCTCTGGCCGGCGATGGCACCGTGGGTCTCCGCCATCGGTGCGGCGCCGACCCGCCCCAGCGGCCTCAGCGACATCGAGATCGGCGGCGCTGCGTGGCCCCGGCTCGAAGTCGCCACGCCACCAAGGCGCCCCTGTTCGACCAGCAACCCGACGCCGGCCAGGCCAAGCAGCCGCTTCACGCGCCTTCGAGCAGCGGTCATCCCGATGAGTTCGCGATGGAGCTCGGGGCACTCTTCCGCGCTGATGGTCACCTGCATCACGATTTTCGGCTGGGCTCCCATGGCTGGCTACGCTCCGACCGGGGCCACCTCGGCGCGGGCAGGCGCCGTGGCGAACAACTGTGGGTTCTCACGCACGTACTGCTCGCCCATGAGCTGGAAGCCCTTCACGTTCGCATAGAGGGGTTCGTCCACCTCGCTGATGGCGATCTCGGGGAACTTTCGCCGAATCGATGCGCGGTACAGGTGCATCCCGCCACCCACCACCACGATGTGCTCCAGGTCGTCTGTCGCGCCCAACTTGCCATGGAGCATCGCGACGGCCTGGTCGGCGATCTTCTCGATCGTGTTGTCGAACTTTCTTGAGGTCGACGCTCCGCTTGTAGGCGCGCAGGGGCTTGCGGCTCCTCAGTGCCCTGTCGATCGCCTCCAGGTTCAGGTAGCCCCTGCCAGTCTCGCTCGCGATCGCGGCGGCAATCTTGAGCAGTATGTCGTGCACCCCACGGTTGACCGAGTCGCTCATCTTGCCAACCACCTTGCTGTCCAGCGTCACCAGCCAGTCGAAGGTGCGCGAGCCAGCGTCGATGACCAAGGTTCTGCCATGCCGGAGCTTTGCGTTCGCCTGATCCCCGAAGACGGCATACATGGCGCCCTGGGGTTGCGCCACGACCAACACCTGTTTGACCTCGACCGTGCGATTGCGGCCGACCTCGAATTTGCCCGTCATCGCTTTCTGCAGTTCCGCCCTGCGGCGCATGTAGTCGACCACCGGCAGTCCGAGCACCAGCAGGTCGACCCTGTCGACCTTCATGAAGTGAAGGGCCCCCGCCGTGAACGCCCGGTACTCGGGGGTGCGTATGTAGTCGTCGTGATGGTTCCGGCCCACGAAGCCGTCGGCCGCAAGCGCAACGTCGGGCCCCACCTCGTACCACATGCCACCCACCGGCACGCAGACCGTCTTGCGCTTGCTGCCGAGTGCATCGTTTGAGTTGTCGTGCGCACTGTCATAGGCGATCGAGGCGAAGTGCGCGCATTCGACCCTTCCACCTTGCGCAGCCAGCACGTACTTGGTATTCCCGAATCCCACATCGATGGCTCTGACGATTGCTTCCATGGACGGCGCTCTCCACGTTGCGTTGACCGATGGCGACAGCATCGCCAAGAGTCCGCGCGCCGCCAACCCGGAAAGGCCGGTCGTAGCCCCCTTGTTTTCGCACCCCGCGAAGCGCCGCGCGTTCTCGACGCGGCACTTGTGACGGACATCCACTGAGGCGCCGCCATCTCCCCGGCGCCGATGTCCCAGATACATGGTGGCATCAGCAGTTCGGCGCAGCGGCCTGGCCACGGTTTTCGTCGTGGTTCGGTGGTGGACCATGGCTCTCGCGCTTGCCCTTTTTCGGGCCTTCGAGATCTAGACGGGGGAGCAAGGAAGTCAAGGCCCAGAGGAGATTGGATTCGGCAAGGCCGGCGACACACTAACCACCGCCAGAGCAGCGCCATTGTTCAAGCCCTCCCGATGTTGACAAGCAGGCCTCGCCTGGGTTCAACTTCTCTCCGAGCCTGTGCTGCCTGCCACAGCTCTCAATGCAAGCAGGCCGGTGTTGCGGACTCCGAGAACCCGCCGTTCGCAGTCGTGACCTGCACTTCAAGCCCTGGCCCTTCGAGGCCCTGCCGCGCCAGTCGCGGTGCCCCTATCTCCCCATCTCGATCCGTCAATCGGATCTGCCTGAGTGGCCTTCGTTGGCGGCAACGCCGCGGCTGAGGCCATCCGCTGAGCAGCCGTCGTGCTGCTCGCGACAACACCGTCGCCAACGTCGTCAACCCCTTGAGGGTTCTCGGTCATCACTGCCCGTCTGAGGTGGTGCGACCGATTCCAGGCGTGGCCCCGTGCGCTCCGATGGCAGGAGTGCGTTTCAAGCGGCGAAAGACGGTACCCCACGAACTCCCAGAAACGCCTCGGCATGGACCGAGGTGCGCGCGTCGCATCCCTCGAGGTGTGAGCGTCATGTCGTTCACCGCCGTGGAAGCACGGCGGCGAGCTGCGGGGAACAGAGATTTTTTAACGCCTGCCTGGCCGCTCCGCGCGGCCGAACGCTTGAAACAACGCACCGCGCCCGAAGGTCGGCGGTGCGGCCGTGCCCTTGACCTTCGACCTGCTCGCGCGACCCTGGACGCACGTGCGAGCTGGACTTTCGCGTCCGCCCCCTTTGACGCGGCTGAAGTGGCTCGCCGGCCGTCAACGGAGCAAGAGATGTCGTCGAAGAAACAGAAGGCCCCGCCGAAGAAGCTGGTCTATGCGCGGCGGTCGCCGACGGGCGCACCGAGGAACCCGCAGAACGTCCTCGACACGGCGCCGCAGGGCACGCGCGACTGGAAGCGCGTACTCCATTGCGTGCTCGTGATCCACAACCAGGAGCACTCCAAGCTCATCAAGACCGTCTCCCAGAAGACCATGCTCGACCGCGAGCGCTTCTACTTCAAGTTCTGGGACGACCTGCGCTTCAACACCACGTTCCGCGAGGCCGACCCGCGCATCCTCACGAACCGCCAGGTGCAGGCCGTCGCGCGGCTGTGGGCCGAGCGCAAGCTCTCGGTGGCCACGGTCCACAACTACCTGAGCTTCCTGCGCACCTACGCGGCCTGGATCGGCCGGCCGGGCATGGTCCGCGACGTCGCCACCTACTTCGGCGACGACTCGCACTATGTGCACCGCGACCGCACGGCCAACTTCGACCGCAGCTGGATCGCCCGCAGCGTGGAGGTCGAAGCCAAGATCGCCGAGGTCACGGCCTACGACCCGTGGATCGGCATCCAGCTCGAGCTCTGCTACCACTTCGGTCTGCGCGCGAAGGAAGCCCGGCACTTTCGGCCGCACATGGCGGTGATCACCCGCGACGAGGCCAACCCGCGCGACGCCCAGCACTTCCCGGACTGCGAGCGGTTCCTGCGGGTGCGCTACGGCACCAAAGGCGGCCGCCCGCGCGACATCCCCGTGCAGACGCCCGAGCAGGAGGCCCTGCTCCAGCGTGCCCTGCAGTCGGTGGCCCCGGGCCAGTACGTGGGCGCTCCCGGCCGCACCGCGACGCAGAACGCCAACCGCTTCTACAACGTCCTGCGCCGCTTCGGCATCACGAAGGCGGCCCTGGGAGTCACCGCGCACGGCCTGCGCCACCAGCACGCAAACGACCGCTACGAGGAGTTGACCGGCGAGCCGTCGCCGGTGCGCGGCGGCGCCGGTGACGGCGGCGACGATGCCACCGCACGCCTGGCCATCGCCTCTGAGTTGGGTCACGGGCGCATCGCGATTTCGGATGCGTACTTGGGCAAGAGCCAGGCCCATGCGCGGGCCACCGCGCCGGTGGCAGGCGACGAGGCCATCGCGCCTCCGGCTGCGTGACGGGGGCCACCATGTGCAACGTTCGACATGATCCTTACAGAGCGAGCCGGACACCGTCGAGTTCAATGCCCTCGCGGCGCTTTGGCAGGCTCTCGATCACGCAATTGAAACTGGGCTTCGCCAACGTAGACTTGCGGCGTTACAGGAGAACGATTTGGCAAAGTCGTACGGCCAGCTTCAGGCCCAGATTCAGAAACTCCAGGCCGAGGCAGAGGCGCTCAAGGCAAAGGAGGTCGAGGGCGTCATCGCGCGGATCCGCACGGCCATCGAGCACTACGGCATCACGCCCGACCAGTTGTTCGGCAAGGCCAAGAAGGCCTCGACTGGCCGGGCCGCGGCCAAGAAGGCGCCGGCGCGCAAGTCGGCCGCGAAGGGCAAGCCCGTGGCGATCAAGTACCGCGACGGCGACAACACCTGGACCGGCCGCGGCAACAAGCCCCGGTGGCTGGTCGCTCGGCTCGAAGAAGGCAAGCAACTCACGGACTTCGCCGTCAACTGAATGTGCCGGCGCCCCTTGTCGGGCACCCAGGCGATGGCGGGCTCTTCCGGCGCGGGGCTGCAGTCCCGTTGCACCAGCCGAGCAGGCTGAAGCTGGCCGCCAGCGGCTGGGCGCCGGCATGGGGCATGGAGGCCCCTTTGGTCACGCCCACCGCGGCAGGTCGATGTCCTCCCACTCGCCGTCGGCCTGCAGCATCGGAAAGTGCCCCCGCGCTCGGCACTCGGCCAGCCGATGCAATGCCCGCCGGAAGTCGCTGCGGCCACGCTCCAGGAACGGGCGCATCGCGCGGTAGACGGCGACGGTGTTCGGCCGGCCCTTCTCGCAGGCGATGAAGGCCCATTCGGGTTCCTCGCCGGTGAGCTGGTAGACGCCCTCGCAGTACATCGCCGCGGACAGCGCGTAGCCGAGCCTGGCGCAGGAACGGCGGAAGCCTTCGAAGGTGACGTCCTCGCCGGACTTCACGTCGGCGAGCATGCGGGCGTCGTGCCACCAGTCGATCTTGATCTTGCACTTGATCCCGGTGTCGGGGTCCAGCCAGACCAGCGCCACCTCGGCCTCGCCCTTGGCCAGCAGTTCGCGCGCCTTGCGGTGGGTCATCGCGTTGTCGATGATCCGCTCGATGGGCTCCTTCCAGGCCTCGGGGTACACGGTGCGCCCGGCCGCCTGCACCATGCACTCGGCATAGCGCTGCTTGCCTTCCTTCCTGGCGCGGTTGACCTTGGGCATCGCGAAGAACCGCGACTCGAAGGTGTCGGGCTCCAGCAGCCGGCCGTGCAGCACCGAGCCGAACAGCAGCGCCTCGGTGGATTCCTCCGGATCGGTGATGCCGCTGAGGAAGTGCGCGGGGCTGATCAGCATGCGCTTGAGCTGGGTCGAGGAGACGGCACTGCGGTCGCCGTGGTAGTCCTCGTTGCTCATGCCGCGCGTCACACCAAAGGAGATGTCGGGAACCTCGCGGGCTGGCGTGGCCGGTGCTTCACAGGCCTCCGTCACCTCGGTGTCGTCGTCGTGCAGGTCGCTGCTCATCGCGGTCTCCATTTCGCTGTTGCTACCTGATCACGATACGAAGGGGTCCTGCGCCTTCAAGGTCGGCAGGCGCGATCCCGACGCAGGCAGAGCCAGGGCACCCAGCCACTCCAATCCGTTGCATCCGGTGCCCGGCGACGGCGGCTGGTTTCGGCGGGGGCCGGGCGGGTCGTTTCGGTTGGACGAACCTCGGCCGCCCTTGCATAGTCACCGGGTCGGCACCGCGACGTTGCGCTGGCTCGCCGATGCCCACCTCGAGGTCAGGAGACGGTTGGTGAACTCTCTGCTGGAACGCCTGCGGCGCAGGCTTCGCGAGCTTGGCCGGCCAGTGAGCGAGGCGCCCCCGTCGGAGGGCGGCCGGCACTCAGCTCACGCCCATGCCGGGGATGCTCCTCAGCGCCGCACCGAGATCGAACCCACTAGCCAGCGACAGTGCTCAGATCGATCCGGCACTGGCCAGGAAGCCCGGCTGCCGGCTCAACAGCCCCCACCGCCCTCGTCCACTCGCCTGAAGGCCGCCTTCTTCTCGAAGAAGCGCCTCCCTTCGGCGCAGCGCCAGTCCGGCACGATCTGGGGACCGACTTCCTATCTGGACTGCGGCAGCGCTGCGATCGGTGAAGCCAAGCCAGAGCGGCATCCGCTCATACTCTCCGGGGTGACTCCCGCGACCGCCGGCACTGGATCAAGTTCGACCTCGGAGTCATGGTCGACGCAGCCAACGCCGGCGTCATTCCACATTTTCCCGATCAGCGCCGACTTTGCTCAACATCCATGGTGGATCTCGGAGCAACCAGAAGCGACAGGAGGCGTCGCAGGCAAAGTCTTGTCCACGCTGAGTCCGGCTGCGTCCCTGCTCGGCGCTACAGCACTGGGCCCGAATACGGAGGCCTCCCCGCAGCCGTCGCAAGCCTTTCCGTTCTCCTTGGACGCCGATCTCGGTTCATCGGGACCGGATTCCTTGTTACGCCAATAGCCCGCGGCCCGTCTCCCCAGGCCTACACGCACTGGACGGCATCGCGCCCGCGCGCGATGCCGCCTCGCGCTTGATCGTCCTCAGCTCTGCCGACCCACGTTTTTCGAGAGGTCAGCGACCGTTGTTTCGATTGGACGCCCTGCACCCACTTTGCAACACTGATGCTCGGCCACTTCAACGGAGGTTCCGATGCGCACCCACATCTGGCTCCTGTCCTTGCTCACCGCGTTCTGGGCACCCTGCACCTTCGCATGCACAGTGCCACAGGACCTGCGCCCTTACTCTCAGCGTCTCGCCGATGCACCGCTGGCCTTCATCGGCACCGTCACGTCCGTGTCGGGACTGCGCGTCACCTTTGCAGTCCACCACGCCATCAACGGCTCGCCCGGAACGACAACGACTGTCGAGGCGCTGTCGCCGTCCACCTGCTCCATTGCCTTCACCGTTGGCCAGCGGTGGCTGTATGCGGGGCCGGCCACAAGCCAGCCCTCGGTCCTGCTCATTGCCAACGCGCGCAGCACCCCGGCGACTGACTTCGGCAGGCTTCGCCGCGCCGATGACGCCCGAGCGCAGTTTCCTGCAGCTTGGCAGTCCTGCACGGTCAATGCGCATTACGAGCCTGTCGCAATCGGCTGTCAGCGGACCGCGGCCAACGCGGCCAGTGTCACCGCCGCTCGTGCCCAGTCGACGAAGACCTTGGGTGACCATCGGGCGATGGAGTGCGCGACCCCACCGGAGGAGATCCAGCCCCTCGCCTCTCCACAGTGCGTTGCGTCGCGATGTGGTCACTGGTTCCTGGACCTGCGCCTGGGCGTGTAGCCAACCGCCGCGTCGTCCCTGTTCAACTCACCTTCCGCGCCAGGTTCAAACGCAGTGGAGCCAGGCGCTGACCGCATCCAGGTGATCGTTCACCACCAGCCCCAACCATTCCTGCAGTTTGAAACTCACCTATCAGAAAATGAGGTAGTTGCAGCGCGTTCAGCACCCACCCTCGCGGCGACTTGTTGCGTCTGACAAGGCCGTCATCACAGCCTCCGTAATCTCACGGTTCAATTGCTCGGGAATATTGAACTCGTCATGAAGAGCGTTCATTTTGTCGAACAGGCGGGTCATCAGCGCTTCCAAGTCAGCGAGAGCTTCGACTTCGAAGGCACTACGGTCCTTGTCGCGCGCCCCGACTTTGACATCTAGCAGCATGAGCAGCGCCAAGCTGATGACGTCCGGTGCCGGAACCAGAAAGTGCAGCCAATAGCTCCACTCCCGATCGATAGCTCGGAAGAACCGCACGCAGGCAGGGATCTCCACGAGGCTACGCGTATCAGTGTCATACCCTTCAAACATCAGCAATGTCTTTCCCGCGAGCCGGCGCACTTTTGCTCCGTCTTCGCTCAGTGCCCGCAGCCTATCGACAGCAACGTCCACCTGTTGAAGCTCGATCTCCGTTCTCGTGAACACCAGGACCGCAATTTCGGCATCGTGCGCGTGCTCACGAAGGCCATGGGAGTTTGCCAAGTTGAATTTCATGGGGGGTCCTTGCAACGAGTTCGGCGCCGCGTCCCATATGCGGCACAAGTGCAGGTTCCCGCCGAAAGTGAAAACGTCAACCTTGTTGGTGCCAGGCCGCAGGACTCCGAGAGCGGCGACGGAGTCTCTGCGGGACGAAGGTCGATCCGTCCCGCCCAGCCAGTGGTCCCTGAATGCGGAACCGGGAGACTCCCGGGCGGGCTGGACCAGAGGCATCGTGACAACGTCTGGGAGGGGGTGTCGCACAATGCGACCAACATGCCAGCCTCCGCATCCATCACCAAGCGCTTCGAAGCCCTCACCATTTGGCAGCGCGCAGGAGAGCGCGCTCCGCACAAGCCGCTCTTGTTGCTGCTTGCACTGGGACTTTTGAGCCGCGGGACAACGCTGGTGCCGTTTGTGGAGTATGAGCACAAGCTCGCCGATCTCCTTCGGGAGTTCGGGCCTAGTCGACGAACGCAGCACCCGGAGTACCCGTTCCTAAGACTACGCAATGACGGGGTCTGGGAAGTCATACGCCAGCACGCGTCGATCCCGGGTGGCGACACGATTGCCGACCTCCGTAAGACCGGAGCGGCCGGCCGCTTCCCTGAGCCCTTGCGAACAGCATTCGACAGCGACCCGCGCCTGATCGGGCGGGTCGCGAGGTTGCTGCTGGACGCTCATTTTCCAGAGAGCCTCCATCAGGACATCTTGGACGCGGTGGGTCTTTCGTTGGCAGAAGGTTCCTCGAGCGCGAGGCGGCGGGACCCCAACTTTCGTGAAGGCGTCCTCGTCGCCTACCAGTACCGCTGCGCGCTGTGCGGCCTGGACCTACGCATCAACAACGTGACGATCGGATTGGAGGCGGCGCACATTCGATGGCATCAGGCGAGTGGCCCAGATGCCATCGAGAATGGCGTAGCGCTTTGTTCCATGCACCACAAACTGTTCGACCTGGGTGCCTTCACGTTCGAGCCACTGGGAAGGATTCTCGTGTCGGAACGTGTCAGCGGTACCGGTCCCTTTGAGCAGGTGCTCCTCCAGCACCATGGCAAGCAGATGAGCGCACCCATTCGGCAGGAGCACCACCCCCGTCCCGAGTTCGTTCATTGGCATCGCGACGAGGTCTTCAAAGAAGCGGCGAGGCCGAACTAGACGCGCAAAGTTCAAGGGGCGTCCCGAAGCTACGACTCCCGCCCCTGTTGCGCGCTCTGTAGCCAGCAAAGAACCTCCTGATTAGCTATGAACCTCAGCAACCCTGATTCCTCGCTCGGGCTGTCTGGGGGTCTTGGCCAGCGCTTGCAGCAGGCTGCCGAGCATGGCGCGCATGTCGTAGCGCCGGTTGAAGCGGAACTGCACCTCTGCGAGGTAGCGGTAGCCGTATTTGGCGAACTTGATGGCGTGGTACGTGCCGGTCAGCGCGGTCTTCACGTTGCCGATGAGCGTGTTGACGGCGCTGAACTTCTCGTTGAGCACGCTGGCCTTGCCGCCGCCGGTGACCTCGCGGTCGTGGACAGCGCCCATCGAGGCGGCCACCGTGAAGCAGCCCAGGCCGTCGGAGACGACGGTCAGCGGCAAGCCCATGCTGGAGGCGATGAAGTCCTGCATCGCTGCCTTGGTGAACGGACGCGCCGACAGGCAGGCCAGGTGCGCGCGGCCGTCCTCGGTGGTCTGCACCGCCACGACGAAGGGCACCTTGTTCTCCGAACCGCGACCGGCCTTGCCGCCGCTGCGTTCACCGCCGAGATAGGCGTCGTCGACCTCGACGCGGCCGGTGAGTTGCCTCTCGGACTCGGCCAGCGCCATGGCCTGCAGCAGCTTGTGCTTGATGAGCCAGGCGGTGCGGTAGCTCACGCCCAGCTGGCGGGTCAACTCCAGCGCCGAGACGTTGTTCTTGGCCTGCGTCAGCAACTGCATGGTCAGGAACCAGCGCGTCAGCGGCAGCTTGGTGGCCTCGAAGACGGTGCCGCTGGTCACGCTGCACTGGTACTGGCAGCCGGCGCACTGCCAGTACAGGCGGCCTTCGCGCCGGAACGAGGTGCGCGACTGCATCACGCCGCAGACCGGGCAGACGAAGCCGCCGGGCCAGCGCGCGGCGACCAGAGCCTGCTCGCACTGCTCCTCGGTTCCGTAGCGGCTCATGAACTCCGGCAACGACAACCCCTTCTGGAACTGGACTCGGTTCATCGGCATGGCGCATCTCCTGGTGGAATGCGCCCATCTTCGGCGTTCAGTGGCTCACGGAGTGAGCCTGCTGAGCTTCATCGCTAATCAGGAAGAACCTTGTCCACCTTGAGGCCCCTACATGGCGAAAGTTGGAAAGCGCATCCTCGACGACCTGTATCTGCACCTCTCCGCTCTAGAGCACCTGGACAGGCCGCAAGACCGTCTCGCCGTCGAGAGTGCTTTAGGGAGACTTGGACCGCAGCCTGTCCACAGGCCCAACGTAGCGAAGCTCAACGTCTCGAACGGACGCGTCTCCCTACTCGCATACGAGGAGTTCGGCGCAGCGGCCTTTCCGGAGCTACAGGCGAGTTGGACTTTCGAGGCGGAAGGCGACGCACCACCTCGGTTGCGAACCTATGGGGATTCGCTCAATCCCCCAATCCTTCATCGCAAAGAACTGTTGGTAGCGGCGGATCATCCTGATCGCAGCATTTGGACAGCATTGACGAGCGCTGCGGAGGACCTCGGTCTCTTCGACGACACGAGGACTATCGGCTTCCGGTTGAACTGGGAGAGATTGGTCTCGAGCAAGGGCTACGCCATTGTTGGACATGAACTGCACCCATTGGCCAACGCATCATCAGGAGAGATTGACGCTTCGTCAGCCACGTCCGTGCGAGGCGTGCAACGGCACTTGACGGCGTTGAGCCGCAGCAGCTTGTCAGCGCCGGTCCAGCTGCTGGTTCGCCATGGCCTCCTCGCCGCGGACACGCCGTTCTTCGACTACGGCTGTGGCCGCGGGGATGATCTTGCGGCGCTTCGCGCTGACGGCTACATGGCCCAGGGGTGGGATCCACACTTTGCTCCCGATAGACCTCTGGCTCAGGCGGATGCAATCAATCTCGGCTTCGTAATCAATGTCATCGAGGATCCAGCCGAGCGTGTCGAGGCCCTATGCCGCGCGTTCAGCCTTGCCAACAAGGTGCTATCCGTTGCCGTGATGCTCGGCGGGTACGACTCGCCCGGCACTCCGTTCGCGGATGGTGTCCTGACTACCAGACGCACCTTTCAGAAATACTTCTCCCAGTCTGAGTTTAAGGACTACCTTGAGACGACCTTGCAACACGAGGCCTTCATGGTGGGACCTGGCGTTGCTTTCGTCTTCGCGGACAAGGACGCGGAGCAGCGCTTCAGCGCGGGCCGGTATCGACGGCGCGACCTCTCGGAGCGCCTGCTCGCCAGACGCCCACCAAAGATCTTCCGACCTCCCCGGGAGGCCGTCCGCAGGCCGTCAGCTCCTACCCGCAGCGAGGCAGCCCTTGCGCGGGTCCGTCCCCACCTCGATGCGTTGTGGAGGACCTGCCTGGATCTCGGCCGCACCCCTGACAGCGCCGAAGTGAACAACTTGGACGAGATCAACAGCGAGCTGGGAAGTCTTGGCAGGGCACTCCTCATGCTGCGCAGACACTACGATCAATCGCCCCTGGCTGCTGCTGCGGCGGCTCGCACAGACGATCTTCTCCTGTACTTCGCGACGCAGCAGTTTCGCAAGCGACCACCTTACAAGCAGCTCGAGCCTCGGCTTCGCGGCGATATCAAGGCCTTCTTCGGCGACTACCGTGGAGCGCAGTCGGCGGGGCTTCGCCTTCTGACTGAAGCAGCTGATGCCGGCCGGCTACTAGCTGCATGCCACGAGGCCGCGACGCAAGGACTCGGCTGGCTGGGCGCCGAACAGTCACTGCAGCTGCACATGGCTCTGGTGGATCGGCTCCCTGTGATCCTTCGAGCGTATGTCGCGTGCGGACTGATCCTGTGGGATGCAGGCAGCGAAGTGCAGCTCGTCAAGATTCATATCTCTTCGGGCAAGCTCACGCTGCTCGAGTTCGACGACTTCGACACGGACCCTTTGCCACCGCTCCGTCGTCGGATCAAGGTGAACATCCGACGCCAGCAGTGTGACGTGTTCGAGTACGGGTCTTCCGAGTACCCGAAGCCCCTGCTGTATCGAAAGTCCCGCTACCTCCACGAGGACGTCCCCGGATACGCTGAGCAGCTCGCGTTCGACGACGCTCTTGAGGCAACCGGCATCCTCGGAACCACGGAGTACGGTCCGCCTTCCGCTGACCTGCGGGCACAGCTGGAGGAGCGCCGACTCGCAGTGCGTGGGATGCGCCTGGCACGCAGCGACGCTGTCCCCCACCTCGATCAAAAGTGCGGAGCGAACTTCACCTTCAGGGCTTTCGTCGAGTGTGGAGAGACGCAGATCGACCAGGGCGTACCAAACATCCCCCTGCAAGCGGACACCTACAACGCGCTGTACGACCTGGCCACGAACATACTGGATCCGGTCATCGACTACTACGGTCCCATCCGTTTGACCTACGGCTTCTGCTCCAGGGGGCTCAGCCGGCTGATCGCCCGGCGCATCGCTCCGGAGCTGGACCAACACGCCGCCTGCGAGGTCGGGCCTCGGGGCGACCCGATTTGCGGTCGAGGCGGCGCCGCCTGCGATTTCCTTGTTGACGACGAAGACATGCGCGAGGTCGCCGAATGGATCATCGAGAACCTGCCCTTTGACCGCCTGTACTACTACGGCCCGTCGCGGCCGATCCACGTGAGCTTCGGGCCGCAACGTTCGGCTTTGGCGTACGAGATGCGGGAGACCAGTCGCGGCACCCTGATGCCAAGGCCCCTTGAGCTTCGAAACGGACCTGGCAGTCAGCGGAAGAGCGCGATGTAGGCTGGCAGCCTCACGCCTGAACGGACAAGTGCCGGCGAGGTTGACACCTATACGTTTGCATATAAAAATGCAAACGTATGGAGGCAAAGCACGCAAACACGGGACCGAACCCCAACTTCTCGTACGTCTTCCCGGCGATTCGCGGAGTCCAGGCAGGACGAGAGTACTACGTGTCCATGTGCCCGCTGCGCCTGCTGCCCAAGCTGTTCCAGTTCGACGACGAGGAGATGTTGCCCGAGCTTCGGGCGCAACGAACCCTCAACAGGGTCCGCATCCCGGAGATCGCGCGCTACATCGTCGACAACAAGTCGACGTACACATTCTCCGCGATCACCGCCTCCATCGATGGCGAGATCCTGTTCACCCCGATCGGACAGGACAGCAGCGCGGCGTTCCGCATGGGCACGATGACGGTGTCCATGGACGCCAAGTTCATAGTCAACGATGGACAGCATCGGCGCGCGGCGATCGAGGCTGCGCTCCCGACCGCACCTGAGCTCTGCGACGAGACCATCGCCGTGGTGTTCTTCGCGGACCGCGGGCTTCAGCGGTGCCAGCAGATGTTCGCAGACCTCAACCGTCACGCGGTGCGGCCTTCGGCTTCGCTTGGCATCTTGTACGACCACCGGAACGCGGCCGCCAAGGTCGCCAAACACCTCAGCATCACCTCGCCGATTTTTCGTGACCTGGTCGAGACGGAGCGCTCCAATCTTGCCCCGCGGTCACGCAAGTTGTTCACGCTCAGCGCGCTGCACTTCGCCACGCTTGAACTGCTGCCGGAGAAGGACATCGAAGACTTCCAGCGGGCATCAAGTCGTTGCCAGGAGTTCTGGGAAGCGGTTGGCGCGCAGATCCCTGAATGGCTGCTCGTTCGGGATGGCAAGGTAAGCGCCGGGGAAATTCGGCGCGAATTCATTCACTGCCACGCGATCCTTCTGCAGGCGCTAGGCCGGGCTGGTCGCTCCCTGTACGACGCCTACCCGAATGACATCCAGAAGCGGATCCAGCGTCTCAAGGGCATCGACTGGTCGAGACGCAACGCGCAGACCTGGGAAGGCCGCGCGATGGTCGGCGGGAAGATGTCGAAGTCAGGCCAAAACGTGACGCTGACCTGCAATGAGCTCAAGCGGGTTCTCGGGCTAAGGCTCACACCAGACGAACAGATTGCGGAATCTGCCTTGCAGGCGGCCCGCCCGCCGCTTCCCACGAAAACTCGAAAAGCCAAGAGCAAGTAATGCCTCTCGCACCGGCGATCATCATCAAGGAAATCCAGGCCCTCTACCTCGAGGACAACCTCCCGTGGGTCGTGGGGTACAGCGGAGGCAAGGACTCGACGGCCAGCCTGCAGCTCATCTGGAAAGCCCTTGAAGCCCTTCCCGAAGAGAAGCGAACGAAGACGGTTCATGTCATCAGCACAGACACCTTGGTGGAGAACCCGGTCATCGCGGCTTGGGTCGAGGTATCGCTCGGACAAATGAGGATCCAGGCGATGGCGCAGCGGCTGCCGATCAGGCCCGAACGCCTGACACCAAGCCTTGAGAACCGCTTCTGGGTGAACCTGATCGGCAAGGGCTACCCGGCTCCACGGCCGAAGTTCCGGTGGTGCACCGATCGTTTGAAAATCAGCGCGTCTACCAAGTACATCCAGGACCTGTCGGAGGCAAACGGCGAGGCCATTCTGGTCCTCGGCCAACGCCGTGGTGAAAGTCAGGCACGCGACAAGGTCATGGATCAGTACGGCTCCAGCACGCGGCAGAAGCTGAGCCGGAACAAGGACCCAAAGTTGTCTCGCGTCTGGGTCTACTTGCCGATTGAGACGTGGTCAAGCGACGACGTGTGGGAGTACATCGTAGAGACCCCCAATCCCTGGGGCGTGAGCAACCAAGACCTGTTCAATATTTATCGCGGTGCCACGCCCGACTCGGAGTGCCCCATCGTGGTGGACAAGTCCACGCCCAGCTGCGGCGACAGCCGCTTCGGCTGCTACGTGTGCACGATGGTGAGCCAGGACAAATCGATGAAGGCGATGATCCAGAACGACGAAGAGAAGGCCTGGATGCAGCCCATCATGGACTTTCGGGACCGGATGCTCGTCATGGACGACAGGCACCACCGAGACTTCCGTCGAATGAATGGTCAGCTCATACTCATGAATGGGCGCCTTGTCCATGGGCCGTATTCGCAAGAGCGCCGAGCAGAGTTGCTTCGCGAACTCCTTAGGACCCAGCAAACTGTCCAGCGCCGCGGGGCAGACCAAGGCGCGGGACAAGTGGAACTCATTCCGCTCGACGAGCTGCAAGAGATTCGGCGAATCTGGGTTGAGGAAAAGGGCGAGATTGAAGATCTTCTGCCCGCCATCTATGAAGAGGTCCACGGCACGACATATCCCGGCAAGGAGTTGGATCCGATGCCACTCGACCACAACGACCTCACTCTCCTGCGCCAGGTCGTTGGCGGGTGGACTGCGGAGAACCTACCCTTCAGCGGCTCCGGCCCCGAAGTGGTTGCTGATGAACGCTCTTCCGAGCTGTACAAGCTCACTCGTACCTTGCTCGCCGCAAGTTTCAAGGGCCTTCAGAGTCGGAAGCGATCAAAGCAGCTCGACGAGATCGAGAGCGTGTTGAGCGCATTCGCCTTCGTCGATGAGCAGGACGCGTTGAAGTTTGCCGAGGAGCACCTGTCGAGCGACAACGGTGCCGCGAGCACGATCGATGTCGCCGAGGTAATCGACCTTCTGGGCGAGGAGTCGGGGTCAGCGAGGAAGATCATTCCGATCGCCAGCGACATGTCGCCTCTCTCCTGACTCGCCATGGCCAAGATCACCTTCAAGGGCATCGGGATCCAGGATCTCGGCCCCTTCCGCGAGCGGCAGTATCTGGACCTGAGGGTGCGATCGGGGCGTCCAGTCATTCTCGTCAAGGCACTCAACGGAAGCGGGAAGACCACCCTACTCACCTGTCTGCAGATCGCCCTCTACGGCACGAAGGCATTCGGCTCCCGCAATGCCGAGTACGAGCAACTGCTTCGCGGACTTCAGCGCGCCGACGCACGTGGACACGCTCGCGTCGATCTGGATCTTCGAGTGGAAGCACACGGCGAAGCTGACGACCTGACGGTGTCCAGAGAATGGTCGATCGTGAGCGGCAGGCTCGTAGAGCGGCTCATGGTTTGCCGCAAGGGCACGCAGGACCATGTCCTGACGGATGAATGGGATGACTATCTCGACTCGATCCTGCCGGCAGAGCTAATCCAGCTCTTCCTCTTCGACGGCGAGAAGATCGAGTCGCTAGCCAATCCGAAGACCCTGCCTGAGATGCTTCGTCGTGCGACTGAGGTCTTTCTTGGCATTGGAGGAATCGACTCGCTGTCCAAGGATCTGGTCGCTGTCGAACGTCGCGCCCTCCTGCGTACCAAGGACGCATCGGGCGAGTACGAGGCAGCAAGACGAGATCTTGTCGAGCTTGAGCGCCAGCATTCGTCGGTGACTGTAGCCATTGAGGTTCTCGCCCAATCTGTCGGCAGCGCCCAGACGCTCGCGGACATGACACGCAAGAACTACGAGCGCTATGCCAGCGAAGGCCAGCGTTCCGGTCTTGCAGCGTACGAGCGTGCAGCAGAGATCCGGGCCGCAGAACAGCAGGCTCTCGCTCGCGTCGCTGAGTCGGAAGATGCCGTGCGTGAAGCTCTGGCAGATCCATGGGCACCACTCGCTTCCCTCAGCAATCTCTGGGATGCCTACAAGTCACAGTGGGCCGACGAAGAGCAGTCTCGCTCTGCTCAGTCCTTGCTTCAGGAGATCGTAAAGCGTGACAAGCGCGTACTGCGCGCACTCGACACACGGGTCCCGAAGTCCGCGCTCGAGGCCCTGCGCGAGGTTCTAGCGTCCGAGACGCGGGACTATCGGCAGGCTGGTAAGCGCGCGCAGGTGCTAGTCGCATCGCCGGACCCGGTTTCGCTTGAGTCACGTATCGACGAAGCCGCCGCTCGCTACCAACATTGCGTCGACAACCTTGAGTCCGCCAGGGCGCGCTTGGTGGACGCCCAACGACGCGTAGCAGCCATACCCCAGGGAGAGCACGTCGCGGAGCTGCTCAAGGGGCTCCAGGATCACGCGACGCGCATGGCAGAGGCTGAGGGCAAGCTCGAAGCCATCAAGCGACAGTTGGCAGAGAGCCAGTCGAACAAGCTACACCTGGAGACCCGCCTTGCCGCCGCACGGCTTCGCATGAGCAAGGACTTCCGGGGACAAGCCCAAGACGCAAAGGCCATCGCGGCCGGCCAGCGCGCACGCTCCGTGCTGGCTGTCTTCAAGGACCAGTTGCTCGCCTCCAAAGCCACTTGGCTTTCAGACATGATCACCAGCGAATTCAAGGGCCTCATGCGGAAGCAGCGCCTGGTCTCACGAGTTCGCGTGGATCCCGTCACCTACGAGGTCACTATCGTTGGCGGGGATGGACACGAACTGCCACTTGAGCGGTTGTCCGCCGGAGAGCGGCAGCTGTTGGCAGTTTCGGTTCTGAGCGCCCTGATCAGGGAGCGGAAGGGGCACTTCCCAGTCGCGGTCGACACCCCTCTAGCAAGGCTTGATGGGACCCATCGTCAGGCACTCATTCGCAGATTCTTCGCAAAGATCTCGCACCAGGTCTTGGTGCTATCTACCGACGAAGAGGTCGAGGGCAGCACGTACACCGAGATGGCGCGGCTCACCTCCGCTGCCTACTCCCTCACCTTCTGCGATGAAGGCCGCAATACCGTCGCGGGTCCCCTCTTCGACATTGCGGAGCAACGTACATGATCGATCGCCTCCGCCTTACTGCCGGCGCAAAGCAGCAACTGATCACGCTCAAGCGCCGGACAGGGATCGAACACTACAACGTCCTCTGCCGTCACGCTCTTTGCCTATCGCTCGCCAACCCAGCGCCGGCGCCGGACGAGCATCTCCAGTTCGCCAACGGCCTCGAGATCGACTGGAAGACGTTTGCCGGTGATGCGGACGCAACCTACCTCAATCTGCTGATCATGCGATCTCTCGCAGATGACGGGGATGCGTCCGCTGCAGCCGTACGTCGCTCGCTAACGCAGCATGTCCACCGTGGACTGTCTTACCTCGTCTCGAGACAAGAATCAATGCTTGCCTCATCAATGCCTAACAAACAATCAAGTGGGAACGCCAAGTGAGCATTGGACCCAAGATCATCAGCAAGGATCCTTTTACGCAAACGCTCCGAGGGACGTTCGGCCGCTTTAAGACGTCGGCCAGCCACGACGTCCACTATCTGCTGACAAGCATCCCAATCGACGAGCTGTCTGAGCTGTCGACGGCCTCGACGCTATTCACTAAAGACGCCATCAAGTTTGATGAGCTCATCCAGCGCGACATCGATCAAACGCGAGTAGTCAAAATTGCGAACGACTACTTGGTCGGCTCCACCAACAAGATAGTCTTCTTCCCGCCGTTGCTTGCTTGCATTGTTTTAATGGACCCCTCGGGGGGAATGCAGCGACGTTACGATGACTATTCGGAAACAGTCGACACGACTGGGGGCTCTCGGATCCTCAAGGCGGTTTGGGACAAGGACGGATTCGAGCTAAACCTCGCACTGGGCACCAAACTCGACGCTGATCGAAAGATCTCGCTTCAAGGAGGCTCGGACGAGTGGTTTCACGATGCGGGTCAAATCCGTCTTAACCCGAAGCGGGCCAAGCTCGTGGTGCTCGACGGACAGCATCGACTTGAAGCACTCCGCCTAGTCAAGAATGGACCACACCATGCCATGCTTCAAGGCGTTGAGGTTCCTGTCTGCCTGATCTTTACGCCAAAGGCGGTAAAAGGCTCATCCGAGGACATGATCGAAGACTTCCGCGAGCTCTTCGTGCGTGTCAACGAAGAGGCGAAGCGTGTCAGCGGCCACTTCCTAATTCTCCTTCAAGACGAAAGCTACACAGCCATCTCGGTGCGGGGACTCGCCGAATCATGGCGTCTGAACACGGCGCAGGGATACAGCCTCCTGCACTTGCTGGAGTGGAACCAACGCATCGAGGAGCAGACCCGCAAACGGACTCGGCCGTTCTCGCTCACGACCATCGGAATCATTCACGATGCATTGAAGGATCACCTTTTTGACGCGAAACTTGCCAGCTCCGTCCTCCGTCTAGACGACGTAGCAGCAGACTTCGAGGCTGCAGACTCCAACTTCAACTACTCCAATCTGACGGATCAGACAGATGGGCACGCGATCGACTCCGTCGTAGCGAAGCAAATCGGCGCGCATATCATTCCAGCACTCAGTGTGCTCTTCTTGACCCCAAGCCCGTATCGTCGACTGCAAGACGATGTTCGCCTCGCGTTCGAGCGGCTAAAGAAGGAGATCTCCGGCCACAACGCGTCGTTCGCTTCTCTCGAAGAGTATTTCCAGAAATTCAAATACTCAGAAGAGGAGGTGATCGAGAATCCCGTCAAGGCTGTTCTCAAGGAGTTCATGTCCTGGGTGCAGGTGAGCGAGAAGGACCAAATCTATTTCCTGCATGCCTTCCAGCAAGGTCTGATCCGTACATGGATCCGTCTTTGCGGCGTCCTAGGCGCCTATGGAATCTCCGCGCAGGACGCCGCAACCGCGGCTGTTGCCGGACTGGAAGCGCTTGCGCTTTCCCCTACCAAGGAGTATTTGGCTCCTTCGCGCAAGTATGGCCAGCGTGTTCTTTGGAAGAACGAGCGCGTGAACTTTGGAGCCGCCTGGACACGGGACGCCTGGTTCAACATCCTCGTGGCATCCTTCGCTAAGAACAGCGTTGCCACCGCCGCGTTGAAATCGATCACTATTCAAGCGGCACATGTTGAGAAGATTTCGGCGGCCATCTCTAAGCAGGCGACAAAGGCCGCAACGGACTACTGCGAGCGACTGCGGCACGAGCTCACACGCGACACCAAAGCGAACCTCTCCGAACTGCTCCCCCAAGAGCAGTACCTTAGCGTTCAAGCTCTGCAGGGCGGAGACGCAGAGGCGAAGAAGAAGTACGAGAAGCACATCACTGACCTGTAATAGTCCGACGAACCCCGTTCTTGCGTCGCGCAGATCCGGTGGCCAGCATCTGACCTGAAGAGTGCAGATCCTTGATGGTGTGCACCAACAGGAGATGGTGCACACGATGAAGACAGTGACAGGGATCCCTGGGACGCCACGGCGCCAGCACGAGCGGTCGTTCAAGGCGGAGTTGGTCGCGCAGTGCCTGGTGCCGGGCGCGTCGGTGGCGGCCGTCGCATTGGCCGGCGGCGTCAACGCCAACTTGCTGTTCAAGTGGCGACGCGATCATCTGCGCGCGATGCGCGGGAGCGGCGTGACGTCGTCGTCGGCCGTATTGGTTCCCGTGCAAGTCGCGCCGGACATGGACAGCGGCTCGCAGTTGCTGCCGCCGGCCGCGCCCGCGACAGTAGTGCCCGCCTCGAGCGCGACGCGCAACGTTGGCGTCATTGAATTCGACATCGCCGGCGTCCAATTGCGTCTGCGCGGCCCGGTCGATGAGGCCAGCCTGCGCAGCGTGTTGCGCGCGCTGCGGAACAGCCCATGATCGGCCCGCGTGCAGGCACGCGTGTGTGGCTGGCCGCCGGCGTCACCGACATGCGCTGCGGCATCGACAGCCTGGCGGTCAAGGTGCAGACCGTCTTGGCCTCGGATCCCTACGCCGGCCACGTCTTCGCCTTCCGGGGCCGTCGCGGTGACCTGGTCAAACTCCTGTGGAGCGACGGCGACGGCATGTGCTTGTTGACCAAGCGACTGGAGCGAGGCCGATTCGTGTGGCCGCAGGCCGAGTCCGGCAGCGTCGCGCTGAGCTCGGCGCAGCTGTCGATGCTGCTCGAAGGGATCGACTGGCGGCACCCTGAACGGACGTGGCAACCGCGCGTAGCGGTGTAGTCCAAGGCGTCGATGGTTGACGGGAGATGTCCCGTTGCGGGTTTCGTTCGCGCCGGGCAAAGTCATGTGCATGACGTGGGACGAACTCCTAGCCAGCAACGCTGCATTGAGCGGCGAAGTCCGGCGCTCCCACGAGGCCTTGAAGATCGCGCAGCTGACCATCGACAAGATGAAGGTCGAACTGGCGTACCTGCGACGCATGAAGTACGGCCGATCCAGCGAGAGGCTCGAACAGCCGCAACCGCAGCTTGAACTCGTGGGCGGTCAGGCCGCTCCGCTGGCCGGCATGCCCAGCACGCAGGCCGAGCCGGGTGGGGATGACGGGCAGAAGTCCAACGTGAGCTCGCTCGAGAAGGCGCGTGCGAAGCGCCAGCGGCCCGGTCTGCGAGAAATGCCCGAGCACCTGCCCAGGCGCACCGTCGTTCATACCCCGCTGGGTGGCTGCGATTGCCAGGCCTGCGGCGCCGGCCTGCGCGAGATCGGCCAGGACGTCTCGGAGGTGTTGGACTACGAGCCCGGCACCTTCCACGTCGTGCGCCACGTTCGGCCGAAGCTGGCCTGTGCGGGCTGCCACACGATCAGCCAGGCGCTGGCGCCGAGCCGGCCGGTGGACCGGTGCATGGCCGGTGCCGGACTGCTCACGCACATCCTGGTGAGCAAGTTCGCCGACCACACGCCGCTGTACCGGCTGTGCCAGATCTTCGGCCGCGAGGACATCGAGCTGGGACGCTCGACCATCACGGACTGGGTCGGCCAGGCCGGCTGGCTGCTGACGCCGCTGGCGCAGGCCATCGGGCGCTACGTCTTGAAGGCCGCCAAGATCCACGGCGACGACACACCGATCCGCTCGCTGGGCGGCAAGGGCAAGAAGGCGCACACGGGCAGGCTGTGGGTCTACGTTCGCGACGACCGACCCAGTGGCGACAAGTCGCCGCCAGCGGTGTGGTTCCAATACTCGGCCGACCGCAAGGGCGAGCACCCGGTGCGGCACCTGAAGAACTTCACAGGCATCCTGCAGGCCGATGCGTACGCGGGCTACAACGCCCTGTACGAGGGTGGTCGCATCACCGAGGCTGGATGCTGGAGCCACGCGCGCCGCAAGGTGTGGGACATCCACATCAAGCAGCACGGCCTGCCCGGCACGCTGGCGCACCAGGCCTTGGTACGCATCGGCGAGGTGTTCAAGGTGGAAGCCGAGGTCAACGGACGATCGGCGCTGCGACGAAGGCGTATGCGCCAGACCCGAACGGCCCCGGTGCTCAAGGAGTTGAAGGATTGGATGACCCAGACCCTGGCGCAGGTGTCGGCGAAGTCGCCCATGGCGCTGGCGATCGGCTATTCGTTGAGCAACTGGACGGCGCTGACTAACTTCGTGGACGACGGCCGCATCGACGCCCACAACAACACGGCCGAGCGTGCCCTGCGCGGCGTAGCCATCGGAAGGAAGAACTACCTGCACGTCGGCTCCGACGCCGGCGGGAATACGGCTGCGGTGATCTACACGCTGCTGGGCACGGCCAGGCTCAACGGCATCAACCCGCAGCGCTACCTGCACTACGTCCTGGAGCGCATCGCCGAGCATCCGAGCCACCGCATCGACGAGTTGCTGCCTTGGGCCGTGGCCGACAAACTGAGCAAGACCACCGACGCGCAAGTGCTGCCGATGGCCGCCTGAGCGGTCGCAGTCGCCCGACGCGGTCGGGTTCGGTAGAGTGGCTGCCATGAGCAAGACTTCGCCCAAGAAGCCCGGCGCGTCGGCGCAGGCCTACCAGCTCTACATCGAGCTCGAAGATGTTCGCCCGACGGTGTGGCGGCGATTCCTGGTGCCTGTGACGGTCGAATTGCCGTCGGTGCACACGACCATCCTGTTCGGCATGGGCTGGCAAGGCGGCCATATCCACGAGTTCTTCTTCGGGCACGACAGCTACGGCTGCAAGGACCCGCCCTTCGAGCCCGACTTCGAGGACGTCATGGACGAAGCGGGTGTATCGCTGCGCGAGGCTCTCGGCGGCCGCAAGACGTTCATCTACGTCTACGACTACGGCGACAACTGGCGCCACAAGATCAAGGTCGAGAAGGTCGTGGCGCTGGACACGCCGATCGACCGGAGCGTGTGCATCGGCGGTGAGAACGCCTGCCCGCCGGAGGATGTCGGCGGCGCGCCCGGCTACGAAGAGTTCCTCGAAGCGCTGCGCGATCCCAGCCATCCGGAACACGAGCACCTCACGGCATGGATCGGCGGCGCCTTCGATCCCGCGGCCTTCGATGTCGAGGACGTCAACGTAAGACTGAGTCCCTCGGAATACTGATCGTCAATGACGGTGCTGGTCGGACTCTTACCTTGTACCCGGAAGCCGCGTACGAGGAGGTTTTCTCGGTGGTTGCGCAAGGCTTGGCCTGGGCAGGTGGCGCCAGCCAACCGCAGCCCGTGTCCAAGTCCAGCATCAGCGCGCTGCGCACCCGCACCGGCTCAGCACCGCTGCGCGACCTGATCCGCGCTTGCTGCCTGCCGATGGCCGACCCGACGCGTCAGCCCCAGGCGTTCTACCGTGGGCTGC
>JAURZM010000046.1 GCA_030653385.1 Rubrivivax sp.
ATCTGGGCCAAGTGCAGTACCTGTTCAACCGCCGGTTCGATCTGCGCAAGATTCTGGAACGCTTGGCGCGGGGAGCCGCTCAGACTCTGCCTTGCCCGCTTCGCACCGTTCGCGCGGCTGAACCATCTTGCTGATCAGGACCGCTTGTGTGAAATGTTCGGGATCGAGGCGCCGATCTTCGCCTTCTCGCATTGCCGCGATGTGGTCGTCGAGGTCTCGAAGGCCGGTGGTCTGGGTGTGCTCGGCCTGGCCCGCATGAGCCCGCAGCGCGTCGACGCCGAGCTGCAATGGATCGACGACCACATCGGCGGCCGGCCCTACGGCGTCGACATCCTGATGCCCACGACCTACCAGGACGCGGCCGAGGGCGAGGCCAAGTACGACGCCGACCGGCTGTTTCCGTCCGAGCACCTGGCGTTCGTGCGCGGCATGCTCGACCGCGCCGGTGTGCCCGCGCTGCCTGCGGCCGAAGCAGCGCAGATTGAGCGCGACCTGGTGTCCACCTTCAACTTCACCCCGGGCGAAAGCGCCGCGATGATCGAGATCGCGCTGCGCCACCCGATCAAGCTGATCGTCAATGCGCTGGGCTCGCCGCCGGCCGAACTGGTGCAGCGCGCCCATGCGCGCGGCATCAAGGTGGCGGCCATGGCAGGCGCGCCCAAACACGCGATCAAGCACCGCGATGCCGGCTGTGATTTCGTCATCGCCGTCGGCACCGAGGCCGGCGGCCACACCGGCAGCACCACCTCGATGGTGCTGTGGCCGCGCATCGTCGACGCGGTCGCGCCCTTGCCCGTGCTCGGCGCCGGCGGCATCGGCCGCGGACGCCAGCTCGCGGCGGCGCTGGCGCTCGGCTGCGAAGGCGCCTGGTGCGGCTCGGTCTGGCTGAAGACGGTGCAGAGCGAGGTCACGCCCGAGATCAAGGCACGCATGTTCGAGGCCGGCCCCGACGACGCGGTGCTGACGCGCAGCGTCACCGGCAAGCCCTGCCGCACCTTGCGCAGCGCCTTCACCGATGCCTGGGACACGCCCGGCGCGCCCGATCCGCTGCCCGCGCCGCTGCAGGCAATCCTGTGGTGGGGGCAGGGCCGCACGCGGGTCGAACGGGTGCGGGCCAAGGAGTTCCTGACCTACCCTGTCGGGCAGATCGTGGCCGACATGCGCGAAGAGACCTCGGTGCGCCAGGTGGTGCAGGACATGCTGGGCGAATTGGCCGAGGCCAAGGAGCGGCTCGATCGCTTGCTGGGATGAGCCGCCGCAGCCTGGCCGTCAGCGCGGCTTGGCCCGCGCGCCGCGGGTCTTGCGCGGCGTGGTTGCGGTGGCCGGTTTGGCGTTGACGGGCAGCGCCGTGTGCAGCTCCGCATCGGCATGGCCCAGGCCAAACGAAATGCTCTCGGCGGCTTCGCGAATGAGGGTCGCGAAGCCCTCGGGGTCGTCCAGGGTTCGGCTGACCGGGGCGGCCATGGTCAGCGCCGCGATGACTCGGCCCTCACGGTCGAAGATGGGTGCCGCGAAACCCGCCACGTCGCTGGACACCTCCCCGACCGTGATGGCCAGTCTTTGTTCGCGGATCTGCGGCAGCAGGCGGCGAATGTCGGCGCTGCGCGTCAGGGTCTGCTTTGTCAGCGGGGCGAACGGTGCGCGTTTGAGGTAGCGGCTGATGTAGGCCGGATCGGCAAAGGCGAGCAACACGCGGCCTGCTGCCGAGCAGTACAGCGGGCGCGAGGTGCCCAGCGCCACGGAGTAGCGGATCGAGCGCGGGCTTTCTATCTTCTCCACATAGACCGCGCTGCCTGCATCCTGATCGAGAGTGGCCACTAGCACGGTCTCGCCGCTGCGGGTGACCAGTTCGCGCATGATCGGCGCTGCGATGCGCGCGATCGACAGCGTGGGCATGATCGACACACCCAGCCTGTAAGCCGCCGGCCCCAGCACATAGCGGCCGTCGCCATGGACGGTGTAGCCGTAGTTGCACATCGGGCGCAGCAGGCCGAGCAGGCTGCTTTTCGGGCACTGCAGGTCGGCGCTCAGCGCGGCGAGCGTGAGACCCTGCGGTGCGGCCGCGAGGTATTCGACGATGCGCAGGATGCGGATCAGCGAACGCGGACCGGTGGCCGCGGCCGAGGCCGAGGCCGAGGCGGCGTCATGCCGATGCGTCGCTGGGGCGGCAGGAGGGGTACGTCTGTTCACGGGCACTGCTTCGTTCGTCAATGTGAACGCTATTCTGACACCCGCTCGCGCCCTAGAATGCCCCGGGCCCGCAGCCGTATGGCGGCGAGTGCGCGTCGACATGGAACACCCTGGCACGCCCGGACCGATCGCGGCCGCAGGCGTTGCCAACAGCGAGGAGCAGACGATGGTGAAGAACCCGAAACTTCCGCAGCCAGGCTATGCCCGTGGCGGGCCTTCCCGCCGCGACGTCGCTGCGCTTGCTCTTGCCGCGTGGCTGCCGGGTGCTGCACGAGCGCAGGACTACCCGAGCAAGCCCATCCGCCTGATCGTGCCCTACGCGCCCGGCGGCACGACCGATGTGCTGGCGCGCATCGTGGCCGAGAAGCTGCAGGTGCTGCTGAAGCAGCCGATCGTCATCGACTCGCGGCCCGGCGCCAACGGCATGCTGGGCGGCGAATTGGCCGCCAGGGCGGCGCCGGACGGCTACACGCTGCTGCTGACGGTGGCCAGCGCGATGACGCTGAACCCGAGTCTGTACAAGATGCGGTATGACCCGCTGAAGGATCTGGCGCCTATCAGCATGATGATCAATGCCACCGGCATGCTCGTTGTGCATCCGTCGGTCCCGGCCACGACGGTGAAGGAATTGGTGATGCTGGCCAAGGCCCAGCCCGGCAAGCTCAACGCGGCGGCCGGTACCAGCGGGCTGCACCTGCTGCTGGAGAAGTTCAAGGCCGCCACCGGCACAGACATCGCGGTCATCCCGTACAAGGGCACCGGCCCGCAGTTGTCGGCCGTGCTGGGCGGCGAGGTCTCGATGACGATCGATCCGTTCACAGCGGTGCAGCATGTCAAGGCGGGCAAGCTGCGCGCCTTGGCGGTGATGACGGCCAACCGTTTCCCGAACCTGCCAGACGTGCCGAGCATTGCCGAAGCCGGCTTCCCCGGCGTCGAATTGAACTCCTGGCTCGCCCTGTTCGCGCCTGGCGGCACTCCCAAGCCGATCATCGCCCAGGTGCACCGGGCCGTGGCTGAGGTGATGGCCATGCCCGACGTGCGCGAGCGGCTGCTGACGATGAACTACGCCAGCATTGGCAGCACGCCCGATCACCTGGCCAGCGTGATGGTCGGCGAGACGGCTGACTGGGCCAAGGTCGTCAAGGACACCGGCTTCAAGGTCGACTGACGATGGACTCCAGGCTCAGCCCGGACCAGGCCGCCGCCCGGGAGATGGCGATCGACTTTGCGCGCAAGGAAGTCGCACCCCACTGGCGCCGGCGCGAGGCGGAGGGCGGCTTCCAGCGCGACCTGATCGAAAAGATGGGCGCCGCAGGCATGTTCGGCTGCCTGTTTCCCGAAGAGTTCGGCGGCAACGGCATGGGCTTCGTGGCCCAGGTGCTGGTGATGGAGGAGATGATGCGCGCGTCGATCGAGACGGGCATGCCCTTCAACAACCAGGGCGTCAACGTGCCGATGGCGATCTACCGCCACGGCACGCCGGCGCAGAAGCGCCGGTACGTGCCCGAGCTGGTGGCAGGCCGCACGATCGGCTGTTTCGGACTGACGGAGCCCGGCGGCGGCTCCGATGCCGCCGCCATGCGCACGCGGGCGGTGCGCCGCGGCGACCGCTACGTCATCAACGGCAGCAAGATGTGGATCACGCTGGGCTCGGTGGCCGACCTCATCTTGCTGTTCGCCAAGACCGACCCCGATGCCGGGCATGCCGGCGTGTCAGCCTTCCTGGTCGACACCAAAGACCTCAAGGGCTTCTCGGCGAAGCCGATCGAGGCCGATATCGGCACCCGCTGCATCCCGACCGCCGAGCTGTCGTTCCAGGATGTCGAGATTCCGGTGGACAGCCTGCTGGGCGGCGAAGGCCAGGGCTTCAAGCTGGCGATGAGCACGCTGCACTACGGCCGTGTCTGCGTGCCCGCGCGTGGCCTGGGCATCGCGCAGGCCTGCCTGGACATGGCGGTGCAGTACGCCAACGACCGCGTCGCTTTCGGCAAGAAGATCGGCGAGTTCCAGGCCGTGCAGCACACCATTGCCGACATGCTGGCGCAGACCGAGGCCGCACGCTGGCTCATCTACCGCGCGGCCGACCGGGCCGAACGCGGCGAGAGCTTCGGCCGCGAGGCCTCGATCGCCAAGTACTTTGCCGGCGAGGCGGTGATGAACATCACCGAGAAGTGCCTCGAGATTCATGGCGGCTTCGGTTTCGCGCGCGAGTTCCCGGTCTTTCGCTACTTCACCTGCGCGCGCGTGCTGCGCACCGGCGAAGGTTCGGCCAACATCCAGAAGAATCTGCTCGGTTTGGACGAGCTGGGCTGGAAGAAGATCGACCGCCACGCGGCCTGAGGGCACCAGCCGTGAGCGACCGAACGAGTGCCGACCAGAGCGACGATGGCCTGACGGGAGAACTCGAACGCTTCGCCGCAGCGAGCGTGAAGTCCCTTCCCAAGCCCACCAAGAGGCGGTCGAACGTTTCTTCTCGAAGCAGGCGCTGCGATTCGACTGGAATCGTCTGGCCGGTGAAGATCGCAACACTGAAGGAGACACCTGAATGATCGACCTGAGTCTTCGCATCGACGCTTTCAGCGACGACGAGCGCATGGTGCGCGATGCCGCCGGCAGCTACTGCTCGCGCGACGCCGACTTGCGACGCGTGCGCGCCCTGCGCGGCATGACGCCGAGCCACGACCTCCAGGCCTGGAAGGAGCTGGCCGGCATGGGCTGGCTCGGCGCGCGCCTGCCCGAAAACCTCGGCGGCATGGCGCTCACGAACGCCCAATGGGCCCTGCTGCTGGAGCAGTTCGGCCGCTCGCTGGCGCCCGAACCCTTGACGGCCACGGCCGTACTCGCCGCAGGGGCCCTGCTTGGCGGCGACAACGCGGCGCTGAAAGACCGCTGGCTGCCGCGCCTGGCGGCCGGCGAATGGCTGCCTGCGCTGGCCTGGCAGGAGAGCGCGGGTTCGCAGGCGATCCAGCCAGCGGGTACGCACACCACGCGAGCCACTGCGCGTGATGGCGGCTGGGTGCTCGACGGCGGCAAGTGCGTGGTCGCTGCAGGCGACAGCGCCAATGCCTTCATCGTCTCGGCACAGGGCCCGGGCGGCCTGGGCCTGTACCTCGTGCGCAGCGATGCGCCGGGCCTGACGGTCACGACACGCAAGCGCGTCGACGGTGGTACCTGGAGTGAGCTGGCGTTGAAGGGCGTGGCGGTCGGCGTCGGTGATCTGGTGGCCAGCCCGGCCGTGGCCTCCAGCACGCTGGAGCGCGTGTTGGACGAAGGCCGCTTTGCGCTGAGTGCTGAGTTGCTCGGTCTGATGGCTCGCTCGCTCGAGCTGTCCGTCGAGTACATCAAGGTGCGCGAGCAGTTCGGCAAGAAGATCGGCAGTTTCCAGGCCCTGCAGCATCGCGCGGTGGACCTGTTCGTGCTGGTCGAACTGTCTCGCGGGGTCTTGCGACAAACCGCGCAGCGCCTCGACGAAGCCGGCATCGACCCCGCTGCGCGCGCCCTGGCCGTGAGCCAAGCCAAGGCGCGCTGCTCCGACGCCGCGCTGAAGGTGGCCAAGGGCTGCATCCAGCTGCACGGCGGCATCGGCTACACCGACGAGTGCAACATCGGCCTGTTCCTCAAGCGCGCCATGGTGCTCTCGGCCTGGCTCGGCGATGCAGGCACGCACCGCCGACGTTACGGCGAGCTGGCCGGGCCGTTGGGGCAGGACGCCAACACACAAACCACCGACCCGCTGCGCCGTGAGGTGCGGGACTTCCTGGCCGCGAATTTTCCGCCCGAGTGGCGTTTCCCGCCGCACCGCATGAGCCTGAAGGACAGCGAGCCGTGGCAGCGCAAGCTGGCCGAAAAGGGCTGGGCCGCACCGGGCTGGCCGGTCGAGTACGGCGGCATGGGGCTGCCGCCGTTCGAGCAGTTGAAGATGGCCGAAGAGTTCGACCGCCACGGCGTGATGGTCATGACCAACATGGGTGTCGTCATGCTCGGCGAGCTGCTCATCCGCTACGGCACCGAGGCGCAGAAGCGCGAGTACCTGCCGCGCATCCTGGCCGGCGATCAGCGTTGGTGCCAAGGCTATTCGGAGCCCGGCGCCGGCTCCGATCTCGCGGGTGTGCAGACCAAGGCCGTGCTCGACGGCGACACGTTCGTCGTCAACGGACAGAAGATCTGGACTTCGTTCGCGCACGAGGCGCACATGATCTTCATGCTGGTCCGCACCGACCCGCAGGCCAAGAAGCAGGACGGCATCAGCTTCCTGCTGGCCGACATGACGAGCCCGGGCATCACGGTGCGTCGCATCAAGAACCTGACCGGCAGCTCGGAGTTCTGCGAGGTCTTCTTCGACAACGTGCGCGTGCCCAGGACCAACCTCGTCGGTGGCCTGAACAAGGGCTGGACGATGGCCAAGTCGCTGCTCGGCAACGAGCGCATCATGATCGGCCACCCGCGGCTGGCCAAGGTGCCGCTGCAGTCGCTGCACGCCTTGCTGAAGTCGCGCGGCCTGCTCGACGAGCCGGTGCTGCGCGCGCGCTTCGACGAGCTGCGGCTCGACGTCGAGGACCTGGGCGCTTCCTACGTGCGCATGGCCGATGTGCTGCGCCGCGGCGGCGAGCTCGGGCCCGAGGTCTCGATGCTGAAGCTCTGGATCAGCGAGACGATGCAGCGCGTGACCGACATGCTGATCGAGGTCGGTGCGGAGACGGCGACGCTCGACGAATCGACGGCGCTGGCCGACGGCAGCCAGGTGCATGTGGCGAACCAGTACTTCGCGTCACGACCGGCCTCCATCTACGGCGGCTCAAGCGAGATCCAGCGCAATGTGCTGGCCAAGGCGATGCTGGAATTGCCGGGCTGAGGCGGGGCCGCCGCTGCGCAGCGGCGGCCACCGGTTTGCGGTATCAGATCAGTCCAACTTGATACCGCTCTTGGCGATCAACGCGCCCCAGCGCAGGGTTTCGGACTTCGAATACTCGGCCAGTTGCGCCGGTGTGCCGCCGCCCAGGATGGCGCCCTGCGAAAGCAGCTTGTCACGCGTCGCGGGGTCGTCGACGAACTTCTGGATCAACCCATTCAGCCGGGCGACGATGGGCGCCGGCGTGCCGGCCGGTGCCAGCAACTGGTACCAGGTCGAGGCCTCGAAGCCGGTATAGAACTCGCTGATCGCCGGCACGTCGGGCAAGCCGGGCATGCGCTTGAGCGAGGCCACGGCCAGCAGCTTGAGCCTGCCGTTGTTGACGAAGGGCTGGGGCTGCTGCAGGCCGTCGAACAGCAGGTGGATCTGGCCTCCGAGCAGGTCGTTGAGCGCGGGGCCGTTGCCCTTGTAGTGGACGCCCTGCGCCGAGATGCCGGCGGCTTCTTCCAGCAGCTTCACCGCCAGGTGCGGCGCGGTGCCGTTGCCCGGCGTGCCGAAGTTCAGCTTGCCCGGGTTCGCCTTGGCGTAGCCGATCAGTTCCTTGAAGCTGCCGACAGGCAGCGACGGATTCGCCACCAGCACGTAGGGCAGTTCGGCGACGCGGCTGATCGGTGCGAAGTCGCGTTCGGCGTTGTAGGGCAGCTTGCTGAACAAGTGCGGATTGATGGTCAGCGCACCGGTGGCGAGCAAGAGCGTATAGCCGTCGGGCGGGGACTTCGCGGCTGCATCGACGCCGATGATGGTGGCCGCGCCCGGCTTGTTGTCGACGACGAAGGACTGGCCGAGGTTCTGTGTGAACCACTGTGCGAGCGCGCGGCCCAGCGCATCGGAAAAGCCCCCGGCGGCGTAGGGCACGATGATCTTGACCGGCTTGTCCGGGTATTGCTGTGCAGATGCCGTAGTGACCGCTGCGAACAGCGTCAGCAGGCCGGCCAGGCGGATGAGCGTGCGCATGCGGATCATGGGGTTTGCCTTTCGCGTGAAGTCATTGCGCTTCCTGGTACAGCGCGCCCGACGGCTCGCCGAGGATGGTCGTGCGGTGCATGTGGCGGTGGGTGCCGGGCAGGCGGTCGCGCAGTGCCTTGTGCATGGCGCAGCGGTTGTCCCACATGATCAGGTCGTGCAGGCGCCAGTGGTGCCGGTAGGTGAATTCGGGGCGCACCGCGTGCGCAAACAGCGGCTGCAGGATGGCCTGGCTCTCGGCATGCGTCATGCCGGCAATGTGGGTCGTGACGCCTTCGCTGACATACAGCGTCTTGCGTCCGGTTTCAGGGTGCACGCGCACCATGGGCTGCGTCACCGGCGGGTTGACCGCGATGTGCGCCTTGGCGAATTCGGGGTTGCGGCCCTTTTCCGTGTCGTGGATCGCCCAGGCGTAGGTGTGCACCGCCTGCAGCGGCTCGATCAGGCGCTTGAAGCCGTTGGACAAGGTGTCGTAGGCCAGGTACATGTTGGCGAACTGGGTGTCGCCGCCAACTTCCGGGATCTCCAGGCAGTACAGCAGCGAGCCCATGGCGGGACGCAATGTGTAGGACATGTCCGAGTGCCAGTTAACGCCGGTCTCGCGGGTGTTCGACGGGCTGCCGTCGGCATTCGGGCGCGTGGTGACGATGAAGATCTCGGCGTGCTCGGGGTGGCGGTACTTGAACAGCGCCGAATGGTCGTCGAGTACACCGAAACGGCGGCTGAACGCGATGTGCTGCTCGGGTGTGATGTCCTGGTCGCGGATCAGCACGATGCCATTGTCGATCCAGGCTTTGCGGATCTGCGCGATGGCTTCGTCGCTCATCGGCCGCGTCAGGTCGGCTCCCAGGACTTCGGCCCCGATGCCGTAAGAAAGGCGCTTGACGGTGATTCCCATGTTCGGATGCTCCTGCTTGAAGGGGGTCTACTCGGCGCGGGCACCCGAGTCGCGAACGATCTTGGCCCACTTGGCCGTCTCGGCGCGCAGGTGGGTGGCGAACTGCTCAGGCGTGCTCGTCATCGGCTCCATGCCCAGGCGCGCAAAGCGCTCTTTCAGATCGGCCTGCGCCATGACCTTGGCGGTCTCGCTGCTGAGCTTGGCGATCACCTCGGGTGGCGTGCCGGCCGGCGCCATCAGGCCGTACCAGACGTAGAGGTCGAAGCCCGGAAAACCCGACTCGGCAACCGTCGGCAACTGCGGCTCGAGCGCCGAGCGGCCCGCCGTGCTGACGGCCAGGAACCTCAGCTTGCCGGCCTGCACATGGGGGCCGGTGGTGGCCCAGGCATCGAAGATGGCCTGGATGCTGCCGCCGAGCATGTCGGCGACACCTGCGGCCGTGCCTTTGTAAGGCACATGCGTGATGCCGGCGCCGGTCTGGCTCTTCAGGACCTCCATCGCCAGATGCGTGGTGCCGCCAATGCCCGAGGAGGCGTAATTGAGTTGGCCGGGCCTGGCCTTGGCCAGTTCGATCAGTTCCTTCAAGGACTGCACCGGGAGCGACACCGGTACCGTCAGGAACAGTGGCATCTTGCCGACCAGCCCGATCGGCATGAAGTCTTTCACCGGGTCGAATGGCAGCTTCTCGTACAGCGCCGGGTTGACGGCCAGCGGCCCGGCGGCACCGAAGAACAGCGTGTAGCCGTCGGCCGGCGCCTTGGCCGCAACGCTGGCCGCGATGTTGCCGCCGGCGCCTACGCGGTTCTCGACCACGATCTGCACGGCCAGCGCGGTGGTCAGCTTTTCCGCGATGGCACGCGCCATCACATCGGAGCCGCCCCCCGCGGGATACGGCACGATCAGCCGGATCGGCTTGTCGGGGTAGGCCTGCGCGCCGGCGCTCGGCGGCAGCGCTGCCAGCATGGCGGCTGAAAGCGCGGCGCCGACCCATTTGATGACAGCCATGGTACGTGACTCCTCAGGTGGTGAAAGTGGTTGAGCTAAGTGACTTCGCCCGACGCGAGCGCGTCGAGTTCGGCGTCGCTGACACCGAGCAAGCCCTGCAAGACCTCGCGGGTGTGCTGGCCGAGCGTGGGCGGCGCGGCGTGCGGCACTTCAGCTTCGGAAAAGCGCATCGGGTTGACGATCATCGGCATGCTGCCGGCCAGGGCATGGGGCACGTCGATGCGCAGTTGGCGATGCCGCACCTGCGGGTCTGCCAGCACCTGGGCCAGGTCGTTGATCGGCCCGCACCCGACGCCGGCGCTCTCCATGGCCTCGGCCCAGTACGCGCCGTCGTGTGCCGCGAGCAGCCTTTCGAGCGCCGGGACAAGCCCTGCCCGGTTGGCCACGCGCTGTGCGTTGGTGGCAAAGCGCGGGTCGGTGGCCAATTCGGGCTGGCCGAGCACAGCGCAGAACTTGCGGAACTGGCCGTCGTTGCCGACGGAAACCATCACTTGGCCACCCTGGCAGGCCAGCACTTCGTAGGGTGCCAGCGTGGGGTTGTCATTGCCCCAGCGCCGCGGTACCTGGCCAGTCACCAGGTAGTTCAGGTGCAGATGCGACATCATCGCGGTCTCGACATCGAACAGCGCGGCGTCGATGAACTGCCCCTCGCCCGAGACGCGGTCGCGGTAGTGCAGCGCGGCCAGGATGGCTGCGGTGGCGTGCAGCCCGGTCGTGATGTCGACGATCGGCAGCCCGACACGCATCGGCCCGGCGCCAGGGCGGCCGTCGCGCTCGCCGTTGATGCTCATCAAGCCGCCCATGGCCTGGAAGATCGGGTCGTAGCCGGCCCGCTGGCGGTAGGGGCCGGTCTGGCCGAAGCCGGTGATCGAGCAATACACCAGCCGCGGATTGATCTGGTGCAGGGCCTCGTAGTCCAGGCCGTAGCGCTTCAGCGTGCCGAACTTGTAGTTCTCGACCAGCACGTCCGCCTGCTCGACCAGGCGGCGCAGCAAACGCTGCCCTTCGGGTTTGGAAATGTCGAGCGTCACTGACTTCTTGTTGCGGTTGAACGCGAGATAGGTCGTGGACTCGCTGGTCGGGCTGCCGTCGCGGGCCTTCAGGGAAGGCCCGCCCATCGTGCGCGTGTCGTCGCCGACGCCGGGACGTTCGATCTTGATCACCTCGGCGCCGTAGTCGGCCAGCGTCTGGCAGGCCAGCGGCCCAGCCAGGATGCGGGTGAGGTCGATCACCCGCATGCCCGAAAGCAAGGTCTTGGTCAAAGGCAAATCCGTTGCGTCATAGCGCGTTCAGTCGCGGTAGCCGGGGTCTTCGCGGTCGAGCTTGCGCAGCAGTGCCGCCCATTCCTTCTGGCCCAGCGGCACAAAACCGTCCTTGCCGAAGATTTCCGTGCCCTGCGCGGCGCTCTTGGCGATCACGGCCGGCGCGATCGGGTACAGCTTCGCACCGCCTCCGAGCGCGGCCACCTGCATGCGGCAGGCGCGTTCGAGCTGGTACATCAGCATGAAGGTCTCGCCCATCGTCGCGCCGCAGCTGATGGTCCCGTGGTTGCGCAGCAGCATCAGCTTCTTCTCGGGCCCGAGGTCGCGCACCAGGCTGCGCTTTTCCTCGTCGTCGAGCGCGAGGCCTTCGAACTCGTGATAGCAGAGCTTGTCCCAGACCACCAGCGCGTGCTGCGAAGCCGGCAGCAGGCCGTGTTCCTGCATCGATACTGCCGTGCCGTCGCGCGTGTGCAGGTGCATCACGCAGGCCAGGTCGGGCCGCGCCTGAAGGATCGCGGCGTGGATCACCAGCACCGCGGGGTTCACCGGGTAGTCGGTCTCGCTGAGGATCGTGCCCTGCGCATCGGTCTTGACCAGCGACGAGGCGGTGATCTCGCCGAACAGCATGCCGTAGGGGTTGATCAGATAGTGATCGGGCTCGCCCGGCACACGATGCGAGATGTGGGCCGAGATCAGGTCCGACCATCCCATCTGGTCGGCCAGTCGGTAGCAGGCGGCGAGTTCGCGGCGCGCTTGGCGCTCCGCATCGGAGACGGGACTGGTGGTGCGGAGGGCGCGGCGGGCCAGCGTGCTTTGCATCTCGGGATCTCCTGTGCGTGGCGATGGGGTCGTGTCTGGCGGAAGCCGCTGCGCTCAGCCGTGGCCGGCGCTTGACGTTGGCGGGCGACCGACCACGCCGTCACTCACCAGTCGGTCGATCTCGGCGGGTGTCTTGCCGAGCAGATCGGTGAGCACCGCGACGCTGTGTTCGCCAAGCAGCGGCGGTGCGATGCGGTACTCGATCGGCGTGGCCGACAAGCGGATCGGGTTGGCCACGGTCGACGCGACGCCGCCGCCGCCATGCGCCTGGTCGATGCGCAGTTGGCGGTGCTTGACCTGCGGGTGCTCGAACACCTGCTTGTAATCATTGATCGGCGCGCTGGGCACGTTGACCTCGGCCAACCGTTCGACCCAATGTGCGGTGTTTCGGGTGGCCATCACGCTCTGCAGTTCGTCGATCAGCGCCGGCCGGTTGAGGTTGCGGTCGGCCACGGTGCGAAAGCGGGGGTCGGTGCCCAGCGCCTCGCGGCCGATGACGCTGCACAGGCGCCTGAACTGCCCGTCGTTGCCGGCGCCGACAATGAAGTGGCCGTCAGCCGAGCGGAACACCTGGTACGGTGCCAGGTTGGGATGCTCGTTGCCCCAGCGGCCCGGCACCTCGCCGCTGGCGAACATGCCGACGATCTGGTTGGAACCGAAGTGGACGATGCTGTCCAGCAGTGCCAGGTCGATGCGCTGCCCCTGGCCGCTGAGGTGGCGGTGTTCCACGGCGGCCAGGATCGCCACGGTCGCGTTCATGCCCGTGAGCACATCCGTGACCGCGATCGCCACCTTCACCGGGCCGCCGCCGGGGCCGTCGTCGCGGTGGCCGTTGATGCTCATCAGCCCGCCCTCGCCCTGCGCCATGAAGTCGTAGCCAGGTCGCTTGGCGTAGGGGCCGTCCAGGCCATAGCCGGTGATCGAGCAGTAGACGATGCGCGGGTTGATGGCGCGTATGTCGTCGTAGCCCAGGCCGTAGCGGTCGAGGTCGCCGACCTTGAAGTTCTCGACGAACACGTCGCATTGCCGCGCCAGGTCGCGCAGCAATGCCTGCGCCGCCGGCGTGGCGATGTCCAGCGCGAGCGAGCGCTTGTTGCGGTTGGCCGAGGTGAAGTAACTCGCATCCGCCGTCGGCCTGTCGTGTCCCGGCACGAAGGGCGGGCCCCAGTGGCGCGAGTCGTCGCCAACGTCGGGGCGCTCGACCTTGATGACATCGGCGCCCAGGTCGGCCAGCATCTGGGTACACCAGGGGCCGGCGAGGATGCGGGAGAGATCGAGAACGCGGAGGTGGGACAGCGGGCCGCTCATGGAGGAGGAGAGTGGGTTGTTCTCATATCCGAACGACGTTCGGAATCAAACGATGGCGAGTATGCCTTCGATGGCGCCCGCCGGCCTCAGCATCTTCACCAGTGTTCGAGCGACGGCTCGCTGTCGCGAGCCGATCTCAGCGCTGCGAGAAGCGCCGCCCGACCAGTTCTCCGGCGATGTTGACCTTCTGCAGGTCGATATGGCCGCCGCCAATGCCCCACAGCCAGGCATCGCGCATCTTCTGCTCCATCGGGTAGTCGCTCGAGTAGCCGTAGGCGCCCATCACCTGCACGCCATGCGTGACGACGCGCCGCACCGCTTCGTTGGCGAAGCACTTGGCAACGCTGGTGTCGAGGAGCGAGGGCAGGCCGTCCTCGGCGCCCTGCGCGGCGCGGTGGATCAGCAGGCGTGCGGCCTCGACATCGATCTTCATCTCGGCCAGGCGCAATTGCACGGCCTGGAAATCGACCAGCGGCTTGCCGAACTGCTGGCGTTCCTGGGTGTAGGCCAGCGCCACCTCGAGCGCGCTGGCCGCGATGCCCAGCGCGCAGGTCGAGTTGCCCAGGCGCTCCATGTTGAACGAACGCATCAGGTCCTTCACGCCGCCCGCCGGCACGACGATGTTCTCGACCGGCACCTCCACGTTGTCGAGGTAGATCTCCGCGTTGTGAAAACCGCGTGCGCCCATGAACTGCTCGGGCTTGCCGAACGACAGGCCGGGCGTGCCTTTCTCGAGGTACACCGCACCGACGCCGGCCGCACCCGGCTTGTCGGCCAGCCGGCAGTACAGCACGTAACCCTGCGCATGGCCGGCGCCGCTGCACCAGCGTTTGACGCCATTGATGACGATGCGGTCACCCTTGATCACGGCGCGCGTCTTCAGCTCGGTCATCGCGGTGCCGACATCGGGCTCCGACATCGACACCGAGACCATCATCTCGCCCGAACACACCTTGGGCAGCACGCGCTGCTTCAACCACTCGGGGGCGAAGTACAGCAGCGTCTGTGCCGGACCGCAGTTGGCCTCGAAGACCGGGAAGGCGACCGCGGCCGAGACCTTGGCCAGTTCCTCGAGCACGATCAGCGCATCGACCTTGCCCGCGCCGACGCCGCCATAGGTCTGCGGGATGTTGATGCCGAGGAAACCAAGTTCACCCATGCGCTGGCGCACGGCGTCGGGCACCGGTTCGCTGGTCCGTTCGCAGGCCTTGGCTACCTCGACCAGTTCTTCCTGCGCGAAGCGGCGCGCGGCCTGCTGGAATTCGCGCTGTTGCGCGCTGAGCTGAAAGTCCATGCTTCATGGCTCCTCGGGATCGGCCGCGACGGCGCCAACCGTCGTGGGTGTCACGGGGCCGCGTTGGCACACGTTGCGGGGTTCGACGGCACCGGCGTGAATGCGCACCACGCCCTCGCGGTTCAGGCGCTCGACCTCGGTCGCTTCGTAACCCAGCCCGGCCAGGATTTCCGCGGTGTGCTCGCCGAGTTGCGGCGGCGGCAGGCCGACGCGGCGCGGCGCGGCGTCGAAAGTCACCGGCATCGCCATCGTCTTCATCGGGCCGTAGGCGGCGTGTTCGTAGTCCATCACGATGCCGCGCTCGGCCGTGTGCGGCATGGCCAGCACCTCGTCGAGCGAGTGGATAGGCGAGTTCGGCACCCCGGCCGCGCCGAGCAGGCGCGTCCATTCGGCCACCGGCTTGTTGCGCGTGCAGGCGGCAACCCGCGCCACCGTCTCGTCGAAATGCGCCACGCGGTCGGCATTGGTGCGAAAGCGCGGGTCGTCCTTGATCTGCGCCAGCCCGGCCACGTCGCAGAAGCTGCGCCACAGCCTGTCGTTGCCGACCGCGATCAGGATGTCGCCGTCTGCCGCCGGGAAAACCTGGTAAGGGCACAGCGATTCGTGGCCGCTGCCGCAACGCTGCGGGCGGCGGCCCGTCTCCCAATAGATCTGGGCGGTATAGCCCATGAAGGCCATCGCGGTTTCGTATAACGAGACTTCCAGATAGCGGCCTTGGCCGGTGGCGTCGCGTTCGCGAAGCGCGGCCAGGATGCCCAGCGCGGCCCAGATGCCGGTGGTCTGGTCCAGCGGCGAGAAGGCTGCGCGCACCGGGGGGCCGCCCTTCTCGCCGGTCACGCCCATGATGCCGCTGAAGGCCTGCGTCATCACGTCGTAGCCGGGCAGCGGCGACAGCGGCCCGGTGCGGCCGAAGCCCGAGATGCTGGCGTAGATCAGGCGCGGGTAGCGCGCGCGCAGCGCCTCGTGGCCCAGGCCCAGGCGCTCCATCGCGCCCTTGCGGTAGCTTTCGAGCAGCACGTCGCTGTCGTCGAGCAGCCGCATCACCACCTCGCGCCCGGCCTCCGTTTTGAGGTCGACCGCGATGCTGCGCTTGTTGCGGTTGGCACTCAGGAACACCGCGCCGTCCTCGCCGATGATCGGCGGCCAGCCGCGGGTGTCATCGCCGCCGTCGCAGGGCTCCACCTTGATGACGCTGGCGCCCAGATCGGCCAGGTACTGTCCGCACATCGGGCCGGCGAGCACCTTGCTCATGTCGAGCACGCGGATGCCGGCTAGGGGGGCGAAGGGTAGAGGGGCAGCGGTATCTGTGCTCATGGAAGGGTCGGGGGCAATCGGGCTGAGGAGGCGCTGAGGTATCGGCCGGAAGATCAGGAGGAGGTCCGGGCAGTACGAGCCGATTGCGCGGCACGTTTAGGGCAGGGGGGCAAGAGTGACGACGAGATCGCCGCCGCATCGCCATCGCCCCAGGGGGGCAGTGCAGACGTCGCGGCGCATGAGCTTGCGGTGGCGTTGCATCCCGGTGTCGAACGGCATCCGCACGCCATGGTCCATGGCGCCGCGCGGCAGATCACGCACGGGTTCGGCTCATCACCATTCGCAGTTTCATGAAGCCGCGCGGAACTGGCGTGCCTGCTCGACGATCTCGCGCGCCGTTTTCACATGCGCGTAATCGATGTGCTCGCCGTCGTAAATCACCGCTGCGCGGCCGTCGGCCTGGGCGCGCTCGAAGGCTTCGATCATGCCGCTGTAGTAGGCCACGTCTTCGTCCGAGGGGCTGTAGATGGCATTGACCGGTGCCACGTTGGATGGGTGCAGCAGCATCTCGCCGACGAAGCCGAGCCGGCGGTGCGCGGCGGCGGCGAGCTTGAGGCCTTCGATGTCGTGCACCTCTTGCCACAGGCCCGTGATCGGCATCTTGCCGGCGGCGCGTGCCGCGACCAGCGCGGCCACCTTGAATGGCAGGCTTTCCAGGCCGTCGCGCGTCCATTGAAAGCCGACCGAACGCGCGACATCGCCGTTCCTCGCCGCCGCGACGGCGATGGCGGTGACCCGCGGGCGCAGGGCGATGTCGTGGGCAAAGTGGATCGAGCGGGCTGTCTCCAGCGTCGGCACCAGGCCGATGCTGCCGGCGGCCAGGCCGTTGCGCAGTTCGGCCTCGGCCACCATCATCGAGGCCATGTCGATGTCCTCGGGGCCATTGGGCTTGGACAGGACGATGCCTTCGAGCCCCAGCACCGCCACGGCCAGCAGGTCTTCCATGCTGTACATGAACGGGCTGCGGTTGATGCGCACATAGACACGCTGGCCGGCACCGGCCAGGCCGGCGATCTTGCGCGCCACCAGCGCGCGGGCGGCGCTCTTGGCATCGTGCGGCACGCTGTCCTCAAGATCGAGGATCAGGGCATCGGCACCGGCGCTCGCAACCCTGTCGAGCCACGACTCACGGCTGCCCGGGACGAACAGGAAGGAACGGATGGGTTTCATGTTTGCCCTTGGCCGCGATTGAACGGCAGGTCAGGTTTCTTCAATAGGACTTGGGCATGCCGAGCACGTTCTCGGCGATGTTCGACAGGATCAGTTGCGGGCTGACCGGCGCGATGCGCAGCACCAGGGCCTCGCGCAGGTAGCGTTCGACGTGGAATTCCTTGGCGTAGCCAAAGCCGCCATGGGTCAGCATGGCGGTCTGGCAGCACTTGATCGCGGCTTCGGCGGCCAGGTATTTCGCCGCATTCGCTTGCGGCCCACAGGGCAGCTTGCGGTCATACAGGCTCGCGGCGCGAAATGCCATCAGGTGCGCGGCTTCGAGTTCGGCCCAGGATTCGGCCAAGGGATGCTGGATGCCCTGGTTCTGGCCGATCGGGCGATCGAAGACAACGCGCTCCCTGGCGTACTTGGCGGCGCGCGCCAGCGCCGCGCGGCCGATGCCCACGGCCTCGGCGGCAACCAGCACGCGCTCGGGGTTCATGCCGTGCAGGATGTAGCGGAAGCCCTGGCCTTCCTCGCCGATGCGGTCGGCCACCGGCACCGGCAGGCCGTCGATGAACAACTCGTTCGAGTCGACCGCCTTGCGACCCATCTTGTCGATCTCGCGCACATCGATGTAGTTGCGGTCGAGCTTGGTGTAAAAAAGGCTCAGGCCTTCGGTCGGCTTCTTGACTTCGTCCGCAGGCGTCGTGCGCGCCAGCAACAGCATGCGGTCGGCCACCTGCGCGGTCGAGATCCACACCTTGCGACCGTTGACGATGTAGCGATCACCCTCGCGCACCGCGCGCGTCTTCAGCTTGGTGGTGTTGAGGCCGGCGTCGGGTTCGGTGACGGCGAAGCAGGCTTTCGAATCGCCGCGGATCAGCGGCGGCAGCGCGCGCTGTTTCTGCTCTTCAGTGCCGAACACGACCACCGGGTTGAGACCGAAGATGTTCATGTGCACCGACGAGCCCGCCGACAGCCCGCCGCCGGACTCGGTGATCGCCTGCATCATCACCGCCGCCTCGGTGATGCCCAGGCCCGAGCCGCCATAGGCCTCGGGCATCGCGATGCCGAGCCAGCCGGCGTCGGCGACAGCGCGGTGGAAGTCTTCCGGGAAGCCGCCTTCGCGGTCCTTGCGCAACCAGTAGGCATCGTCGAAGCGACTGCACAGGCTGAAGATGGCCTCGCGCAATTGCGTCTGTTCGGGGCTGAATTCGAAATCCATGAGGCGGCCCTGTCGGTTCGTTGGCGGTGGCTTGCGAGTATAGGAGCGCGTGCGCATTCAAGAAAAGCGTTCGAATATGGGAACGAACGAGACGCGCGCTTGACTGGACTGGATGCTGTTTTGTCTGCAAAATGCCTGGCCATCGCAACCGGTCCGAAGGACATGCCATGAATGCAGTGCTGACTCCCGCTGCTGCGCGCCCTGCGCGGTCCAAGGGTATTTCCGAAGCCGAGTGGCGCACGCGTTGCGACCTGGCCGCGCTGTACCGACTGGCGGCGCTGCACGGCTGGGGCGATCTCCTGGCCACCCACATCTCGGCGCGCGTCCCGGACGAGCGCGAACACTTCCTGATCAACCCCTACGGCATGCTGTTCGAGGAGATCACGGCGTCCAGCCTGGTCAAGGTCGACGAGCAGGGGCGCGTCCTCAGCGACACCGACTACATCATCAACCCCGCTGGGTTCGTGATCCACAGTTGCATTCACGTTGCCCGTCCCGACATCGACTGCGTGATGCACCTGCACACGCGCGATGGCAATGCCGTGGCGACGCAAAAGTGCGGCCTGTTGCCGGCCACCCAGCATGCGCTGGTGATCTACGACCAAGTGACCTATCACGACTTCGAGGGCCCCGCGCTCGACCCCGACGAGCAGTCGCGTCTGGTGGCAGACCTCGGCGACAAGCGCATCATGATCCTGCGCAACCACGGCACGCTCACCGCCGGGCGCACCATCGGGGAGGCATTCGTTCTGATGTATCGCATCGAGCGCGCCTGCCGCATGCAGATCGCCGCGCAATCGGGCGGCCAGGAACTCAACCCGCTGCCGCAAGCGGTGATCGACAAGAGCATCGAATGTGGCCGCACCATCTTCTCGAAGAGCGGTTTCGCGGGCGAGGGGCACCGCGAATGGGCGGCCATGCTGCGCAAGCTCGAGCGTGAAGGTTCGGATTACGCGCAGTGAAGATCTGCGTCGTCGGTGCCGGCGCCATCGGCGGCTTTCTAGCATGCAAGCTGGCGCTGGCCGGCCATGAAGTGTCGGTGCTGGCACGCGGCGCCCATCTCGAAGCGATCCGCCGCGAGGGCCTGACGCTGATCGACCAGCACGGCGGCACGCAGCGGGTGGCTGGCGTGCGCGCGGCCGACGCCGGCGCGTTGGCCGAGCTCGGCGAGCAAGAGCTGGTGTTCCTGGCCCTGAAGGCGCACCAGATTGCCGACCTCGCCCCGCGCCTGGGGACCCTGCTGGGCGCAGCCACGCCGGTGGTTGCGCTGCAGAACGGTCTGCCCTGGTGGTACTTCCATCAGCATGGCGGGCCCTTCGACGGCCGCCGGCTGGAGTCGGTGGACCCGGGCGGCCGCATTGCGCAGCATCTGCCGGTCGAGCGCGTGATCGGCAATGTCGCCCACATGGGCGCCGAGGTCAGTGCGCCGGGCGTCGTGCGCCATACCGTCACGGCGGTCGACCGCTTCCCGCTGGGCGAACCCGATGGCCGCCGCAGCGAGCGCATCGAGGCCATCTCGGCCATGCTGGAAGGCGCGGGCGTGGCCGCTCCCGTGACCACCGACATACGCACCGAGAAGTGGTTCAAGCTCTGGGGCAACGTGGTCTGGAACCCCATCTGTGCCTTGACCCACGCCACCGCGCTGGGCCTGTATCAGACGCCGATCGCGCAGGAACTCGGTGTGACCCTGATGCTCGAGGCGCGCACGGTCGCCGCCAAGTTGGGCATCAGCATCCCGGGCACGCCGCAGGCGCGCTTGGCAAGAGCCCTCGACATCGGCCCTGTCCGGCCGTCGATGCTGCAGGACACGCAGGCCGGCAGGCCGCTGGAGATCGACGCGCTGCTGGGCGTCATCGTCGAACTGGCCCGCCTGACCGATACGGCGGTGCCATCGATCGAGGCGGTCTACGCCTGCGCCAAGTTGCTCGACACGGTGATAGCCGAGCAGCGCGTACGAATCGTGCCGCAGCGGCTGGCGGCCTGAGCGCCCGCCGTGTTCCAGCATGTCGTCGTTCTTTTCACGGCCCGGCCCAACGATTGTTTGTGTGCGGCTGATGTTTCTGATGTTTGTTTGTCATGGGGCTCGCTAGGTCCCTGAGGAGTTGAGCAATGGCTATCAAGATTCGCCCGTTGTCCCACGCGATCGGCGCTGAACTGTCCGGCGTGGATTTGAGCCGGCCCGTCGACGAGGCGACTCGCGCCGAGATCCACAAGGCCTGGCTGGAGCATCTGGTGATCGTCTTTCGCGGTCAGGACCTGACGCCGCAGCGGCAGATCGCGTTCGGACGCATGTTCGGCGAACTCGACGATCACAAGGCGGTGCCGTTTTACCGCCACCCGGAGCACCCGGAGATCTACTTGATCACGAACAAGAAGATCGGCGGCAAGGAATCGCAGACCAAGGACACCGGCCGGCTGTGGCACTCGGATCATTCGTTCACCACGCACCCGACGACGGCGACGATGCTGTATTGCCGCGAGATCCCGCCGGTGGGCGGCACCACGATGTTCGCCAACATGTACCTGGCCTACGAAACGCTTTCACCGGGTCTGCGCGCGTTGCTCGACAAGCTCGAGGCGGTGCACAGCCTGGAGCACTACACCTCGCACAACCCGTACTTCAGCGTCCGAGACCCGGCGCAGATCGCCAAGATGCACGAACTGTCGCCGCCGGTGGCACAGCCCGTCGTGCGCACGCACCCGGAGACCGGGCGCAAGGCGCTGTACGTCAGCGAAGGGCAGACCGAGCGTTTCGTCGGCATGAGCCGGGAAGAGAGCCACGGCCTGCTGCAGTTCCTGTTCGCACACTCGGTGAAGCCGGAGTTCACTTACCGCCACAACTGGAACGTGAGCGACATGCTGATGTGGGACAACCGCTGCACGATGCACCTGGCCCTGGCCGACTACAGCCACGTCCACAGTCGCCACATGCACCGCCTCACCGTGCTCGGCGCGCCGTGCGGGCGCTTGCTCGAAGCGCAAGAGCTGCAATGACGGGCTGGGTTGCATCGCTGCGGCGCCGCTGGCCGAAGGGCGCCCGGCGGTGATATTCCAGGACCCCGGCTTCGAGTTGCCGGAATTGCCCGCAGACGTCGAAGCCTTGCGCAGCGAAGCGCGGGCCTTCCTTGACGACGAATTGAAGGCCGGCGGCTTCGAGCCCGTCTGCAATGCGTGGATGGACGGCTACGCCCCCGAGTTTTCGCGCAAGCTGGCGCGGCGCGGCTGGATCGCCATGACCTGGCCGAAGCAGTACGGCGGCCACGAGCGCAGCGCCTTCGAGAATTTCGTCGTCAACGAGGAGCTGCTGGCGGCTGGCGCGCCGGTCGCCGCGCACTGGGCCGGTGTGCGCCAGACCGGCCCCTTGTTCATGCGCTACGGCAACGATTCGATCAAGGACCTTTTCCTGCACCGCATGGCGCGTGCGGAACTCTTCTTCGCCATCGGCATGAGCGAGCCGGACGCCGGTTCGGACCTGGCGCAAGTTCGCACGCGGGCCCGCCGGTGCGAGGGAGGGTGGGTCATCAACGGCCGCAAGATCTGGTCCAGCGGCGCCCATCGCGCCGACTACATGGTCGTGTTCTGCCGCACCGGCACGGATGCCGATGGCGACCGCCGCGCCGGCTTCAGCCAGTTGATCGTCGACCTGAAGGCCCCCGGTATCACGATCCGGCCGATCTACATGATGAGCGGGGCCCATCACTTCAACGAGACCATCTTCGACGACGTGTTCGTCCCCGAGGACAGGTTGATCGGCAAGCCCGGCGAAGGCTGGTCGCAGGTGGTCAGCGAGCTGGGCTATGAACGCAGCGGGCCGGAGCGTTTCATGAGCACCTTCCCGGTGCTGATCGGGCTGGTTCGCATGGCGGCGGCCGACTGCGACTCGCGTCGAGTCGTTGCGCTGGGCCAGTTGACCGCCCGGCTGTGGACCCTGCGACGCATGTCGATCGCGTTGCTGACGCTGTTGGCGAAGGGGCAGTCGCCGGAAGTCGAGGCCGCGCTGGTCAAGGATCTGGGCACGTGCTTCGAGCGCGACACGGTCGAGATCGTGCGCGGGCTGGTGCCAACCCGGCGTGCCGATGGGCCCGCGAGCGAGTTCGATGTCCTGCTCGCGAAGTGCCTGCTGGCCGCCCCGGCCTTCACCTTGCGCGGCGGCACGAACGAAATTCTGCGCAACGTCATCGCCAGGAGCCTGGGCCTGCGATGAGTGAACTCAGGGCCCCACTGGCCAACACGGCGGAACGCCTGCTGCAGAAGTTTTGCTTGCCCGAGACCGTCAATGACGCGGAGAAGGGCGTCTGGCCCGGCCGCTTGTGGCAGGCCCTTGAAGAGGCGGGCATGCACCGGGCCTGGCTGAGCGAGGCGGTGGGCGGCTCAGCGGTCGATGTGGGCGACGTGCTGGCCATGCTGCGCGCGGCCGGCCGTCATGCGGCACCCGTGCCCTTGGCCGACACCTTGCTGGCGGGATGGCTGCTGGAGGCGGCGCATTTGCGCATCCCCGACGGGCCCTTGAGCGTCGTGCCGATGGGCGTGCAAACGCCGCTTGAGTTGCGCAAGACGGCCGGCGGCTGGCAGTTTTCCGGCATGGCCCGCCGCGTGCCGTGGGGGGCTGCGGCGGGCCATCTGGTGCTGGTCGGCCGTGCCGGCGCCGAGAGCGTCGTCGCGCTGGTGGAGACTTCGCGGTGCCAGGTGGAACGTGACCGCAACCTGGCCGGCGAAGCGCGTGACGACGTCGACTTCGCCGGCGTCACGGTGAACCACGCCGACCTCGCGCCGGCGCCGGCCGGCGTGTCCGAGGGCAGCCTCTGGCAGCGCGGGGCCTTGACCCGCGTTGCGCTGATGACGGGCGCGTTGGAGAAAGTCATCGCCCTGACGCTGCGCTACGCCAACGAGCGCGTGCAGTTCGGCAAGCCAATCGGCAAGTTCCAGGCCGTGCAGCAGCAATTGGCGGTGATGTCGGCCGAGGTAGCGGCAGCCTGCGTGGCCACCGATGCCGCCGGCCAGGCCGTCGATCGCGGCCACGGGCTGGCAGAAACCGCATGTGCCAAGGTGCGCGTCGGCGAGGCCGCCGGCGCCGTCGCAGCCCTGGCGCACCAAATTCATGGCGCCATCGGCGTGACCCACGAGCACACGCTGAATCACAGCACGCGCCGTTTGTGGAGTTGGCGCGACGAGTTCGGTGACGAAATCGAGTGGGCAGGCTACCTCGGTCACTGGATCGCAGCGCAAGGGCCGGCCGCGTTCTGGCCCGCTCTGACATCGCCCGCCGGCATCCCCACCCCCGGCGCCTGAGGCGCCACGCCCGACCCACACGGCGCCCACCGCCTTTCCATTTCCCTGTCCGGAGCCTTCATGACCGCCCCTCTTGCCCTTGCCGGTATTCGTGTCCTCGATCTGACCGAGCTGCTTCCGGGCCCGTTTGCCACCCAGATGCTTGCTGACATGGGTGCCGAGATCATCAAGATCGAACGGCCCGGTGTCGGCGACAGCGCGCGAAGCATGCTGCCCAGCACCTACCGCATGGTCAACCGCGGCAAGCGCAGCGTGACGCTCGATCTCAAGAGCGCCGACGGGCGCGAGGCCTTGTTGCGCCTGGTGAAGGATGCCGACATCCTGGTCGAGGGTTATCGGCCCGGCGTGATGAAGCGTCTGGGCGTCGACTACGCCACGCTGGCGGCCGTTGCCCCGGGCCTCATCTATGCATCGATCTCGGGCTTCGGACAGACCGGCCCGTTGCGCGACGTTCCGGGCCACGATCTCAACTACAACGCCGTGGCCGGTGTGCTGGCCTTGTGCGGCAGCGCCGATGGGCCGCCCGAACAGGCCGTGGGCGTGCCGGTCGCCGATTTGAGCGGCAGCCTCTACACCGTGACCTCGATCCTGGCAGCGCTGATGCTGCGCCAGAAGACGGGCAAGGGCCAGTACCTCGACGTTTCCATCACCGACGCGGTGTTCACGATGGTCGGGCCGCGGCTGGGCAGCCTGCAGGACTCGCCGGGCTTCGGCAAGAAGGATGTGCTGTGCCGCACCGGCTACGGCATCTACGAGACCGGGGACAAGCGCTATATCGCGCTGGGCGCGATTGAAGACCATTTCTGGGCGCGCCTCGTGAAGGTGCTCGGCATCGCATTGCTGGCGGATGCGCAATACGCCAAGTCGTCGCAACGCTGGCAGGCCTACGACCTCCTGGACCCGTTGATCCGCGCCAAGGTCCGGGAGCGCAGCCACGACGAATGGATCGATGTCCTCACTCGACACGATGTACCCGTGACGACGGTGACGACGCTGGACACGGTCTTCGACGACCCGCAACTCGCAGAGCGCGGCATGATCCTGCAGGGCGACGGCATTCGTTACGTGAACTACCCCGTCCCAATGGAAGGCGTCGACGCCGCCCGCCACGACGCGCCGCATCGCCTCGGACAAGACAACGCCGCCGTTCTTGGCGCGGCGGGGTATACGCCGCAGCAGATCGCTGCGCTGAGCAGACAAGCGGCGGCCTGAATCAGGGCCCGGGCGGCGCGCTCGACGCGCACCGTGTCAATTTCAATCGATCTTGGTTCCAGAGACCGCGATGATCTTGCCGAACCGGGGGATTTCGCTGCGGATGAACGCGCCGAAGTTCTCCGGTGTCGTGGGCATGACCACGATCCCGTGTTCCTCTGTCAGACGCGCTTTGACCGTGTTGAGCGCGGTCACGAATGCGGCGTTCAGTTTGGCGATTATTTCGGGTGGTGTGCGCGTGGGAACCGCAGCGCCGAACCAGCCGAACACGGGCTCGAATTCCGGCACACCTGATTCGACAAAGGTGGGTACGTCGGGCAAGTTGCCGATTCGCTTGTCGCTGCCGACGGCCAAGGCCTTCAGCTTGCCCGATTTCACGTGAGATCCGACCGACGCGACGGGCTCGAAGAGCAGTTGCACATGTCCGGCCAGCAGGTCCGCGACGGCTGGTGAACTGCCTTTGTACGGGATGTGCTTGATGTCCGTCTTCGTCGATGCCTTGAACGATTCCATCGACAGATGACTGCCGGTGCCGTTGCCGGGTGATGCGTAACTCAGCTTGCCTGGGTTTGCCTTGGCCAGCGCGATCAGTTCCAGCGCCGTGTTCGCTGCGACCGAGAGGTGCGCGACCAGCACATAGGGCGTCCTGATCAGCAAGATGGTTCAGCCGCGCGAACGGTGCGAAGCGGGCAAGGCAGAGTCTGAGCGGCTCCCCGCGCCAAGCGTTCCAGAATCTTGCGCAGATCGAACCGGCGGTTGAACAGGTACTGCACTTGGCCCAGAT
>JAURZM010000013.1 GCA_030653385.1 Rubrivivax sp.
CCCCCGGTTCGAAACGCACCCCCGTGGGGGGTAGCGAACGGAGTGAGCTCGGGGGCCTGTTTCGAATCCGGGTCCCCCGGTTCGAAACGCACCCCCTTGGGGGGCAGCGAACGGAGTGAGCTCGGGGGCTCCTACAACGCGCGGTACTTGCGCCGCCGCTTGCGGCGCTTGGGCATGTTCAGCTCGACGGCACCGCGCCGGCTGCGGTGGCGTTCGCCGCTGTTGCGCAAGAAGACATCCAGCGACATCACGGCCATCAGCGTGGGCACCAGCGCGCCGGCCACCAGGCACAGCCAGGTGGCGCTGGCTTCACGCTGGTAGATCGAGCCCACCTGCCCATGCAGACCGATCGCCCCGACCACCACTTCCTGGCCCGTCAGCAGCGTGACCGTGAACAAGGCCGCCGCGCCCACGCGCCACAGGGTCTTGCGCGCACCGTCGCTGCTGGCATCGGAATAGGCCAGCCACAAGGAAGCCACGAAACCCAGCAGTTGCAGCGCGCCGGCGGCACCCAGCAGCGGAAAGTTCCAGCGGATGCCCGGGCGCAGCCCCGCGGCCAGGATCCAGCCCACCTGCACCGCCAGTGCCACCAGCGTCAGCACAAGCCCGGCGCCCAGCAGCGCCAGCCAATTCTGGCGTTTGACCAACCACCAGGCGGGCAAGAGGCACAGCAGCGGCGGCAACAACACCAGGCCCGGCAACATGAGCCAGCGGTAGCCCAGCGCAAAGGGCAGGGCTTCGGCAGACAGGGCCAGCACCATGGCACTGGACATGCCCAGGCCCAAGGCACTGCCCGCCACGAGCACCGGCCCGACGTTCTGGCGCCAGCCCTGGTTGCCCTGGGCGCGCCGAACCCACGCCACAAAAAGGTGGGTGGCCAGCAGCACCACGACGGCAGCCATCGCCCACAGCAGCAGCGAAGAGTCCCCGGTGGGCGTCATGAAAAGTGGTGGACGGTCGGTATCACGGAAGACGGATCATCTCATCCGAAGACCCCGTATTCAGGGGAGCCTGCCTCGTTCCAATAGGGGAAAAAGTCGCTGCAACGGCCCCTAATTTGGGGCAGACGGGTGAATCAGCCGGGGGCGGCGGGGTCCAGCGGTATCGAGGCCGTGGCTTGGAAGAGAGAAGGGCTGAAGGCCGATCCGGCCACGTCGCCGTCACCTTCGGCCCACAAGGCCAGCGACGCGGCCGTCACGGGCCTGGCAAACAGGTAGCCCTGCAATTCGTCGCAGCCCAGGCGCAGCAGTTCGTCGCGCTGGGCCTCGGTTTCCACGCCTTCGGCCACCACGCGCAGGTGCAGCGAGTGCGCCATCTGCACGATGGCACGCACGATGCTGTTGCTGCCGCCAGCGCCCGAGGCCTCGTTGTCCAGGTCGGCCACGAAAGCACGGTCGATCTTCAGTTCGGCTGCTGGCAGGCGACGCAGCGTGGCCAGGCTGGAGTGGCCGGTGCCGAAGTCGTCGATGGACACGTGCAGGCCGGCCCTGCGCAGGCGCTCGAAGGCCTGGCGTGTGAGGGCGGTGTCTTCCATGGCCACCGATTCGGTGATTTCGCAGGTCAGGCGGCTGGGCGGGATGTGGTGGCGCAGCAGCGAGGCCTCGATCTGCTTCACCAGGTCTTCGCGGCGCAATTGGTGGCCCGAGATATTGACCGCAATGCGCATGCGCAAGCCGGCTTCGCGCCACTGAGCGGCCTGCCGACAGGCTTCTTCCATGACCCAAAGGCCGATGTCGACGATCAGGCCGTGCCTTTCGGCCAAGGGCACGAAGACCATCGGGCTGATCATGCCGCGCTTGGGGTGCTGCCAGCGCAGCAGCGCCTCGGCAGCGGTGATCTGCAGTGTCTTGGCGTCGATCTTGGGCTGGTAGTACAGCTGCAGTTCGTGCCGGACCAGGGCCTGGCGCAGGTCCTGCAGCAGGTCGGCCTGCTCGCGCGAGTTCACGCCCATCGCCGGGTCATACAGGGCGTGGCCACCGCCGCCTCCGTGTTTGACGGCGCGCATCGCCAGCGCCGCGTTGCCCAGCAGCCGGGGGCGCGATCCGTGGTCCGGGTAACAGGCAATGCCGATGGATGCGCTCAACTGCAGCGTCAGCGCCTCGATCTGGAAGGCCTGCGACAGGGCGGTCTGCACCGCGAGGGCCTGCGCCATGGCCGCCTGTTGGTCGGCCCGCAGCAGCAACACGAACTCGTCGCTAGAAACACGCGCGACGTCGTGGCCCTGGGCCACGTGGCCGGCCAGCCGCTTGGCTGCGGCAACGAGCAGCCCGTCGCCCACACGCAAGCCATAGGACTCGTTGATGCTGCGGAAGCTGTCCAGACCCACGTACAGCAAAGACAGCTGACCCTGGCACTGATCGACACGGGCCACTTCGGATTCCAGCAGGGCCTCGAATTCGGCGCGCGACACCAGCCCTGTCAGCGGATCGTGGATCTGCATGTCCGAGATCTGGACACTGGCCGCGTGCAATTGCAAACGCAGGCGCTGGCGGCTGCGGGCCAGGCGCAGCAGATGCACCGAGGCCACCGCCAGCGCGGCAATGCACACCAGCAAGGCCCACACCAGCGGATCGCCCACGACAAGCGCCCCGCTTTCTGATCCAGATGACCCCATGCGGGAGATATCGGCTTTGTTGCCGGGCCCTTGAATCGCCCCATGTCGGGGCAGCAGCCAGGCTCAGGTCTTGAAACCGATGCCGCGTCGCTGCCGCACCTCGGGCTTGACGCGGTGTTCACCTTCCAGCTGGGACAGGAATGCGTCCGGATCGAAGGTTTCGCCCAGTATCTCGACCTGCCGCTGCACCGCGGCGAAGTCGCCCGGCACCAGCTGGTCCAGCGCCGCCAGTCGCGCTGCCCTTTCGGCTGTCAGCTGCGTGGTGTCGCCGCCCAGCGCTTCAGTCGTGAACATGGTCACACGCTGCGCGGCCGTCAGCGGGTGGAAGCGGATCTTGAAGGTGAAGCGGCGCAGCGCGGCTTCGTCCAGTTCATCAAAGAGGTTGGTGGTGCAGATGAAGATGCCGGCAAAACGCTCCATGCCCTGCAGCATCTCGTTGACTTCGGTGACTTCGTAGTTGCGTTCGGCCAGGCGGCGGCTGCGCAGGAAGCTGTCGGCTTCGTCGAGCAGCAGAACGGCGCTTTCGTTGCCGGCTTCTTCAAACATGCGGGCCATGTTCTGCTCGGTTTCACCCACGTACTTGCTGGCGATGTCGCTGGTCTGGCGCACCATCAACGGCCGCCGCAGGGCGCTGGCGATGTGTTCGGCCAGCGCGGTTTTGCCGGTGCCGGGCGCGCCGTGGAAACACAAGGTGCTGCCTTTTTGAAGGTCGCCACGCCGCTGCAGTGCCTGCACGATGCGCGGCACCTCGAAGCGCGACTCGATGTTCAGCAGCGACAGGTCGTAGTCGGTGACCACCACCCGCGCACCACGCTCGCTGCGTGTGGCGCCCAGCGCCTTGTCGGCATTGCCCAGCTGCCTTTCGATCAGGGCTTCGAAGCGGTGCGCATCCGCTGCTTCGGGCTGCGCCAGACGGGCAAACCGCACGGCCGTGCGGATCTGCGCCGGGGTCAGCGAACGCCGTTCGGCCAGCTTGGCCGCAAAACCTTCGCTCACCGTGGCGCCAGCCAGTGCACGCGTGACCAGGCCCTCGCGGGCGCCAGGCGGCGGGCTCTTCAACAGCAGGTGGTACTGGAAACGGCGGCGGAAGGCCGGGTCGATCTGCTCGATGCGGTTGGTGACCCAGATCACCGGCACCGGATTCGTTTCCAGGATCTGGTTGACCCAGGCCTTGCCACTGACGCTGCTGCTCAGACCGCCGGCACCGGCGTCGCTGCTGTCCAGCCGCGCCATCAGCTGCGCGGCTTCGCTGCTGATGGGCGGGAACACGTCTTCGACTTCGTCAAAGAGCAGCGCCACGTCGGGGCTGCCTTTCAGGAACACCTGGCTGATCTGCAGGCTGCGGTAACGGTCGCGGCCCGACAGGCTGTTGCCGTCGCGGTCGGCGTTTTCCACTTCGTACAGGTTCAGGCCGGCGGCCGCAGCGCAGACCTTGGCCAGCTCGGTCTTGCCGGTGCCCGGCGGGCCGTACAGCAGCACGTTGACCCCGGCTTCCTTGCGCTGCGTGGCATTGCGCAGCAGCGAGGTCATGACCTGCACGTCGTCGTCGACAAACGCGAAGTCGCCGGGCTGAAGCTCGCTCTTGGGCACCGGGCGGGTGAACACCGCCATCAGCTCGCCGGGTGCGCGGTATTCGCGCATCAACACCGGCGGCAGCTGTTCGCTGACCTTCATCAGGTCGGCCAGGTCGGTGATGTTCTGCTCGGAGATCAGGTTTTCGATCATGCCGATGCGTTCCAGGCGCGAACCGGCACGCATCGCCTCGGCCACTTCACCGGCTTCGACGCCGGCCACGGCGGCCAGCGCGGCATAGGCTTCCTGGGCGTTGCTGACCTTGAACTCGACCAGCAGGCCACGCAGGTCACGCTGGTAACGCGCCAGCGTGCCGTACAGCAGCAGCGCCCGTTCAGCGGGGTTCAGCTGCAGCAGGCCGGCCAGTGAATCGATGTTCTTCTGGACCAGCGTGCCTTCTTTTTTCAGCCGCCGCGCCAGCCAGTCGCAGGTGGTGGCCAGCACGGTGAGCAGGTCTTTCGGCGCATCCTTGATGTATTCGTCGATGTAGAAGAACAGCGTGCCTTCTTCGTAGGGGCCGCGCCAGGGGCCGTGTTTGTCCAGAAAGGCCTGGTCGGACAGCGCTTCGTGCCCCTTCCACTGCGGGTTGCCCTTGCAGCGCTGAAGCAGAAAACCACGCACCCGCGCCAGCACCGGCACCGGCCACACCAGGTGCCGGCCGACCAGCGACAACAGGCTGTTCCAGTCGCGCCGCAGGTTGAAGCGGCCGGCTTGGTGCAAGGTGAGCGTGAGCACGAAGTGCGAGCACAGCGTGTCCATCACCGGGGCTTCGGCCAGGCCGGGCGACAGCAGACAGCGCGAATCGGCAAACGCTCGGGTCATGGGCCTTCCTTGCTGGGATGGCGTTGATCTTGGCCCAGCATCGCACACCCGACAAGCCCCGCTGCGGCTGGCGGGCACTGCCCGTCAGCGCGCTGTCAATGCCGCATCAGTGCAGAACAACCGGCTGCTGAGCCAGCACCGTGAAGCCGGCGATGAACTCGTCCAGCTTCTCTTCGCTGGGGCCTGCCTGCACCAGGGCTTCCACGCCGCGCTGGAAGTGGTCGGCCACGGCGCCCTGCAGATAAATCTCTTTGCCAGCCAGCTTGTCCACGATTTCGAAGCCACCTTGTGCGGCGGGCGTGTCGGTGCCACCGGCCTGGTCGGCGGGCGCGAGAAACTGAACGACGACAAAACTGTCCGAGTTGTAGAGCATCTGCATCGGTGGACCTCCAGAACCTGAACTTGGGGCGCTGGTGCGGTCATTTCAAGGCCGCCTTCAAGGACTCTGCCAGGACATCAGCCGGAACTCGCTGCCTTCACCCGTGGCGCGCACACGCAGCAGGGCCTGCACGGGCAGGTGGTGGCGCGACGGGTCCAGCCACACCTGGACCTGGGTGTCGTAGGTGCGGCGCGGCTCACGTGTCAAGTGCACGGCACCCTCGACACGGCCCGCCGGCAGGTCCAGTGCGCCGATGCCCTGCACGGCGAAGGTCCAGACCTCGGCGTCGCCGCGTGTGCCCACGACCCAGATCGAAACCTGGGCATCGGCCGCTGCCAGCCCGGGGTTGGCCGACAGCACCGCGGCCAGTTGCACCATCCAGCTCAGGCGGTCCTGGCCACCGGGCACCAGGGTGTGTTCGGTGCGGGGCCCACTGAAGGTGACACGGCCGCTGTCGCGCTGGAAGTTGGCTGCCCGCACCTCGCGCCCGCGCCGGCTTTCGGTGTAGCGCACAGGCGCGAGGCCGGCCGCGTCGAAACCGCCCTGGCTGGTCCAGCCCAGGCCGGGCGCGCCCGCGGTCTGGCTCTTCAAGTTCAAGCGGTAGTGATCCCCTGCGGGCTGCCAGTCGAGCTGCGCTTCACCGCTCGCGGCACCGCGCCGGAACTCGAAGTGCAGCGTGCTGGCGGGTGGCAGACGGGTGGCGTAGACGGGCACCGCCTGGCCCCCGGTTTCGGCAGGTGTTTCACTGGCCAGATCGGACGGCGGCGGGGCCGTGGCGACGGCCTGCGGGCTGTCGTCGGTGCGGGGGCTGCTCTTCGCGGTCGGCTGCTGGGGGCTTGAACGGATCGAAGGCGGCCGTTCGGTTGGCCGTGGTGGCGTCGCTGGCTCGGCAACCGCCACAGCGGGTGTGTGGGCAATCTGCCGCACCTGCACCGCCTGAACCGCATGTATCGGCTCGGCCTGCCAGCCTGGCCCGGCGCCAGGTGCCAGCCCGCGCAGCAGGGCCAGGTGCAGCGCCACCACCAGCGCCGCCACCGCCAGGGCGCCGCCCCGGCGCGGCGGCACCAACCTACTCCAGGCAGAGGGCATACGTGCAGCGGCGCTCACCCCACAATAGTGCCATCGCCCTGTTCCCCGTGCCGCGCCGTGGCGTGGCTTTGCCTCGAATGAAACTTGCCACCCTCAAGGACGGCTCGCGTGATGGCCTGCTGGCCGTTGTTTCGCGCGACATGGTCAGCGCCCACTTCGCCACCGGCATCGCCACCACGATGCAGCAGGTGCTGGACGACTGGAACTTCGTCTCGCCGCAGCTCGAAGACCTGTACGCCACGCTCAACGGTGGCAAGGCACGCCACGCCTTCAACTTCGAACCCCGGCACTGCATGGCGCCGCTGCCGCGTGCTTTTCAGTGGGCCGACGGCTCGGCCTACCTGAACCACGTGGAACTGGTGCGCAAGGCGCGTGGTGCCGAGGTGCCGGCCAGCTTCTACGAAGACCCGCTGATGTACCAGGGCGGCAGCGACGACTTCCTTGGCCCCTGCGACGCTGCGGTGTTCGGCAGCACCGACTGGGGCATCGACTTCGAAAGCGAAGTGGCGGTGGTCACCGGCGACGTCGAGATCGGCACCGCGCCCGAGGCCGCGCTCGAATCGGTTCGCTTGCTGATGCTGGTCAACGACTGGAGTCTGCGCAACCTGATCCCCGCCGAACTGGCCAAGGGCTTCGGATTTGTGCAGAGCAAGCCCGCCACCGCCTTCAGCCCCGTGGCCGTCACGACCGACGAGCTGGGGGCCGCCTGGCAAGGTGGCCGTGTGCACCTGCCGCTGCAAAGTGTGTGGAACGGCCGCCAGGTGGGTTCGACCAACGCCGGCCCGGAGATGAACTTCCACTTCGGCCAGCTCATCGCGCACCTGGCCAAGACACGGCGGCTCAGAAGCGGCAGCATTGTGGGCAGTGGCACCGTCAGCAACAAGGACTGGGCTCAAGGCTATTCGTGCGTGGCCGAAAAACGGGCCATCGAAACCATCGAGAGCGGCCAGCCGCAGACCGCCTTCATGCAGTTCGGCGACACCATCCGCATCGAGATGCTGGGCCCCGACGGCCAAAGCATCTTCGGCGCCATCGACCAGCGCGTGGCAGCCTTGCCCTCGATCGGTCCGGTCGGCCCTGCCTGACCGCTGCCTGCCAAGCACATGGGCGACCTGCCAGGCTGGCTGAAACACACCACCGTCTGGCTGTTGCTGGGCGTGGGCTTGTTTGTCGGCGTGCAGTCCTGGCAGGCGCAACAGCAGGCGACGCGTTTTGTGGTGGACGGGCAGACGCTGGAGATCCGCCGCAGCAGCGACGGCCATTACCACTGGACGGGTCGCATCGGCGGCCGTGAGATCGAGTTCCTGGTCGACACCGGCGCCACCGGCACCGCCATTCCGGCTGCGCTGGCGCGTGAGCTGGGGCTGCCGGTGGTGGGCACGCTGCAGTCCAACACCGCGGGCGGCGTGGTGACTGGCCAGCTGGTGGTCGGCGACCTGCAACTCGACGGTGGTGTGCAGGTCGATCGCCTGCGCATGGCGGCGCTGCCCAAGCTGTCTTCGCCTTTGCTGGGCATGGACGTGCTGGGTCGCCTGCGCTGGCAGCAGGACGCCGGTGTCCTGCGCATCGAACTGCAGGGGAGCAGGCCTTGAAGCTGCCGACAGACTGGATAGGCAGGTGCCTGGCGCTGTGCCTGGCCACGGGCGTGGGTTTGGCCGGCGCGTCGCCAGCTGCTGCCCCCTTGGCCAGCGGCGAACGCACGGTCTGCCCACCAGCCTTGCCCACGCAGGCCGACAACGGCGCCCCGCCCAGAGACCGCGGCCTGCTGTGGCGCGCCACGCGTGACGGCCGCACCGTCTACCTGTTTGGCACGCTGCACGTGGGCAAGCCGAACTGGCGCAAGCTGGGGCCCATCACCAGCGCGGCACTTCGCAACAGCGACGTGCTGGCGCTCGAGGTCGACCCGAATGACCCCGACCTGTTGCAGGCCATGGCCGACACCCGTCCGCCACAGCCCTTGCCCGAGCCGCTGCAGCAGCGCTTGAACCGCGCCTTCGAACGTGCCTGCCTGGCCACCGAAGCACTGGCCACGCTGCACCCGGTTCTGCAGGCCACCACGCTGACGGTGATGGAAGCCCGCTGGCTGGGCATGGACGCCACCTACGCCATGGAACAGGTGCTGTCGGCGCAGGTGCGCCAGACGGGCCGCCGCGTGGTGGCGCTTGAATCGGCGGCGACGCAGGTTCGGGCCCTGGTCCCCGAAGACGAAGCCGAAGCCCGCACCTTGCTGGACCAGAGCCTGCTGCAACTGGAAGACCGCAGTGCGCGTCGGGTGCTGGACAAGCTGGCGCTGGCCTGGGAGCGTGGTGACGTGGCTGCGTTGGAAGACTACGCCCACTGGTGCGAGTGCGCCGCCGATGAGGCTGACCGCGTTTCCTTGCGCAAGCTCAACGATGAACGCAACGGGCCGCTGGCCGACCGCATCGAAAGCCACCACAAACAGGGCAAGCGGGTTTTTGCTGCTGTCGGCGCGCTGCACATGACCGGCCCGCAGGCGCTGCCGCTGCTGCTGGCGCAGCGCGGATTCAAGGTCGAGCGGGTGGTCTTCCGGCGCTGAAATCCGGCACAGGCTGGGCGCACAATGGCGCACAGCAGGCAACTGCACCGCAAGCACCGACAAGCCCTGTCGGCGCGACAAGAGGAGACCCGCAATGACGGCTGTCAACGACCTGGCGCGCATGGTGCCCGGCTTCGAATTCCTGCAAGGCCTGATGACAAACGCCGGCGCCGGCATTCCTGGCATGGGCCAGTGGATCGCGCCGACGCTGAACCCCGAAGAGCTGGAAAAGCGCATCCAGGAACTGAAGACCGTGCACTTCTGGCTGGAGCAGAACGCCAAGCTGCTGGCCACCACGATCCAGGCCCTGGAGGTCCAGCGCATGACGCTGTCGACCCTGCAGTCGATGAATCTGCCGCTGGCTGACCTGGGTGAAGCGCTCAAGATCCGCATGCCTACGCTGGCGCCACGCGAAGAGGCCGTGGTACCGCCGCCCGCGCCGCCGCCCGCGCCTGCGCCCGCTGCGGCTGCAGCTTCGGCCCCCGCTCCGGCGACCCCCGCGCCACCGGCGGTTGACCCCATGCAGTGGTGGGGCGCCCTGACGCAGCAGTTCACCGAACTGGCCACCCAGGCCGTGAAGGACAGTGCAGCCGGTGCCCTGGTGAAGGGTTCGATGGACAGCGCAGCCGGCGCGCTGAAAAAAGCGACGGCGGCACCGGCCAAGTCGACCCGTGCCGCCAAGCCGGCCAGGGCCCCAGCGGCGCGCAAGCGCAGCCGCTAGACACCACGCTGCCGGGCCATGCAGGGTTTTCTGGTCGGCCATGCCACGCACCCGGACTGGCGCGCGGCGCTGGCACTGGCGGCAGCGCAGTTGCAGAGCACCGGCGCTGCGCACGAAGCCAGCGCGGCCGGGCCGCTGACGCTGGGCATCGTCTACTTCAGCGACCATTACGCCGCGCACGCCCAGGCGCTGTACGAAGCCTTGCGCCAGCAGTGGCCCGGGGTGTCGTGGGTGGGCAGCGTGGGTGTGGGGGTGGCGGCTTCGGGTGTCGAGTACTTCGACGAACCGGCGCTGGTGCTGATGCTCACCTCGCTGCCGCGCGGACGTTTCGAGGTTTTTTCCGGCGCGCGCAAGCTGCAGTCCTTCGAGGCTTTCAGCGCCCTGGTGCATGCCGACCCCGGCACGCCCGACCTGGCCGAGCTGATAGTGGAAATGAGCGACCGCACGGCGTCGGGTTACCTGTTCGGCGGCCTGGCGTCGTCGCGTGGCGCCACCGCGCACATCGCCGACGGCGTCTGGCAGGGTGGCCTGTCGGGGGTGGCCTTCACCCGCGACGTGGCGTTGATCTCGCGTGTCACCCAGGGCAGCCAGCCGCTCGGGCCCACGCGCACCATCACAGCTTGTGAACGAAACGTGGTCACGCAACTCGACGGCCAGCCGGCTTTGCAGGCCCTGCTGTCCGACCTGGGCTTGCAAGACCTGGAAGACCCGCGCCAGGCGGTGTCGCGCCTGCGTGCCACGCTGGTCGGCCTGACCGACGAACATGACACCGCGCTGGCCCGTGGCGGCCAGTTCGGCCCCGACACCCGGGTGCGCCACCTGATCGGCGTCGACCCGGCGCAGCAGGCCGTGGCGGTGTCGGAACTGTTGCAACCTGGCATGAAGCTGGCCTTCTGCCAGCGCGACGTGGCGGCCGCGCGGCGCGACCTGGTGCGCATCTGCAGCGAAATCCGCGACGAGGTCGAGTCACACGCCGAGTCGGCCGTGCCGGGCGCCGGGGCCGCGGCGGCCACAACGGGCGATGCGGCGGGGCAGATCCTGGGCGCCATCTACGTCAGCTGCTCGGGCCGTGGCGGGCCGCATTTTGGCGGACCGTCGGCCGAGCTGAAGATCGTGCAGCACGCGCTGGGCGACGTGCCGCTGGTCGGGTTTTTCGCGGGCGGCGAGATTGCCCGGCACCACCTGTATGGCTACACCGGCGTGCTGACGGTCTTTACCGCCGGCCATGCCGCTTGAAGCGGGTCATCGTAAAGTCCGACCCACGTCGCCACTTGCCTGCGGCGCCTGAGGAATTCACCATGAACGCGCCTGCTGCTGCCACCTTGCTGGCGGCACCGTCCAGCGAAGCCCGCAGCACCGAAAGGGCCGCCCGCCAGGCCCAGGTGGTGGCCGCGCTGGCGCCGCTGTTGCCTGGCCATGCGCTGCTGTGGCATGGCGAAGACACCGTGCCCTACGAATGCGACGGCCTCACCGCCTACCGCCAGCTGCCCCTGCTGGTGGCCCTGCCCGAAACCGAAGTCCAGGTGGCCGCCGTGCTGAAGGCCTGCCACGCGCTGCAGGTGCCGGTGGTGGCGCGGGGCGCCGGCACCGGCCTGAGTGGTGGGGCGATGCCGCACCCTTTGGGCGTGACGCTCAGCCTGGCCAAGTTCAACAAGATCGTCATGATCGACCGCCTGGCGCGCACGGCCACCGTGCAGTGCGGCGTGCGCAACCTGGCCATCAGTGAGGCTGCCGCGCCTTATGGCCTGTATTACGCACCCGACCCCAGCAGCCAGATTGCGTGCACCATCGGCGGCAACGTGGCTGAAAACTCCGGTGGTGTGCACTGCTTGAAGTACGGGCTGACGCTGCACAACGTGCTGCGGGTGCGCGGTTTCACGGCCGCCGGCGAGGCCATCGAGTTTGGCAGTGAAGCGCTGGACGTGCCGGGCCTGGACCTGCTGCCGCTGGTGGTGGGCAGCGAAGGCATGCTGGCGGTGACCACCGAAGTCACGGTGAAACTGGTGCCCAAGCCGCAGCTGGCACGCTGCATCATGGCCAGCTTCGACGACATCCGCAAAGCCGGCGACGCGGTGGCTGCCGTCATTGCCGCCGGCATCATCCCGGCCGGCCTGGAGATGATGGACAAACCGATGACCGCCGCGGTCGAGGACTACGTGCACGCCGGTTACGACCTGACGGCCGAAGCCATCCTGCTGTGCGAAAGCGACGGCACGCCCGAAGAAGTGGCCGAAGAGATAGCCCGCATGCTGGACGTGCTGAGCGGCTGCGGTGCCACCCGCATGGAAGTCAGCCGCGACGAACAGCAGCGCCTGACCTTCTGGAGCGGCCGCAAAAACGCCTTCCCCGCCAGCGGCCGCATCAGCCCCGACTACATGTGCATGGACAGCACCATCCCGCGCAAGCGGCTGGCCGACATCCTGCTGGCCATCGCAGAAATGGAAAAGAAGTACGGCCTGAAGTGCTGCAACGTCTTTCACGCCGGTGACGGCAACCTGCACCCGCTGATCCTGTTCGACGCCAACGACCCCGACCAAATGCACCGCTGCGAGCTGTTCGGCGCCGACATCCTGGAAACCAGCGTGGCCATGGGCGGCACCGTCACCGGCGAACACGGCGTGGGCGTGGAAAAACTCTCCAGCATGTGCGTGCAGTTCAGCCCGGCCGAACGCGAGCAGATGTTTGCCATCAAACGCGCCTTCGACAGCGCCGAGCTGCTGAACCCGGGCAAGGTGATTCCCACACTGCAGCGCTGTGCCGAATACGGAAAGATGCACGTCAAAAAAGGCCTGCTCCCCTTCGCCGAACTGGAGCGGTTCTAGATGGTGGCCGACCCGGCTTTGTCGCGGCTGATCAACCAGGTGCAGGTGGCGGCTTCGGACCGGGCGCCGCTGGACATCCGCGGCGGTGGCAGCAAGTCCTTTTATGGCGGTGAACCGGTGGGCGAGCCGCTGGACGTGACGCCGCTGGCCGGCATCAGCAGTTACGAACCCAGCGAACTCGTCGTCACCGTGCGCGCCGGCACCAAGCTGTCGGATCTGGAAGCGGTGCTGGCGGAAAAGGGCCAGTGCCTGCCTTTCGAGCCACCGCGGTTTGCTGCGTCGGGCACCGTCGGCGGCATGGTCGCCGCCGGCATGGCCGGCCCCGCACGCGCCGCGGTCGGTGGCGTGCGCGACTATGTGCTGGGCGCCACGATGATCAATGGCCGCGCCGAGCTGCTCAGCTTCGGTGGCCAGGTGATGAAAAACGTCGCCGGCTACGACGTGTCGCGTGTGCTGGCCGGCAGCATGGGCATCTTCGGGGTCATCTGCGAGGTGTCCTTGAAGGTGCTGCCGATCCCGCCCGCGTCGGTCACGCTGCGGCTTGAAATGGACGCCGGCAGCGCCATCCGCCGGCTCAACGAATGGGGCGGCCAACCGCTGCCCTTGAATGCCAGTGCCTGGTGGGACGGCATGCTGGTGCTGCGCCTGTCGGGTGCCGAGGCTGCGGTGAAGGCGGCGCAGGACAAGATCGGTGGCGAGCTCATCGCGCCGGCTGCCGCCTTGCCTTTCTGGCAGGGCATGCGAGACCACAGCGACGAGTTTTTCGTCGGCGCATCGCGTGCGGTGGATGGCGGCGCGTGCCTGTGGCGCTTGTCGGTGCCGGCCACGGCCGGGCCGCTGAAGCTGTCGGGCGAGCAATTGCTGGAGTGGGGCGGTGCGCAGCGCTGGATCTGCACCAGCGCACCGGCACAGACGCTGCGCGACGTGGCCGCAGCGGTGGGGGGCCACGCGGTGCTGTTCCGCGCCCGCGACAAGTCGGCTGCCACCTTTGCGCCGCTGAAACCCGCGCTGGCCGCGGTGCACCAGCAGCTCAAGCAGGCCTTCGACCCCGAGCGCATCTTCAACCCCGGACGCCTGGTGCCGGGGCTTTGAACGCAGGGCTTTGGACACACCACGCATGAGCGTCGAACGCGACATGGCCGCCTATTACGCGCAGCGTGCCGCGTATTACGAACGGGTCTACTTCAAACCCGAACGCCAGACCGATCTGCGCACCATGGAAGCCTGGCTGCCGACGCAGTTTGCCGGCCGGCGGGTGCTGGAAGTGGCCTGCGGCACCGGCTGGTGGACACCGCATGGCGCCCGCGACGCGCTGTCGTGGCTGGCCACCGACCTGAACCCCGAGACCATGGGCGTGGCACGCAGCAAAGTGCTGCCGGCCTGCGTGCAGTTCGCCACCGTCGACGCCTACGGTTTCCAGCAGATCGAAGGACAGAGCTTCGACGGCGCCTTCGCCGGCTGCTGGTGGAGCCACGTGCCGCTGGCCCGCCTGCCGGGCTGGCTGGCGCTGCTGCATGCACGGCTGCTGCCCGGCTCGCGGGTGGTCGTGCTGGACAACAGCTTCGTGCAGACCAGCAACCTGCCCATCACGCGGCAGGACGACGAAGGCAACACCTACCAGATGCGCACGCTGGACGACGGCAGCGCACACGAAGTGCTGAAGAACTTTCCCAGCCGCGAACAGGCCTTGGCGATGCTGGGGCCGCGTGCACACAGCCCGCAGTGGACGGCCTATGGCCACTACTGGGTGCTGAGCTACCTTTTGAATTGACCGGACCCGGCACGCGCGGCCTGCGCGGATGCCGGCCCGCATACCCCATCTGACCCTGACGCCCTGCATGCAAACCCAGCTCGCCCCGGAATTCAAGGACACCCCCGAAGGGCAGGCTGCCGAAGCCATCCTGCGCAAGTGTGTGCACTGCGGTTTTTGCACCGCCACCTGCCCCACCTACCAGCTGCTGGGTGACGAGCTGGACGGCCCACGCGGCCGCATCTACCTGATGAAGCAGGTGCTCGAAGGAGCGCCCGTGACGCGCAGCACACAGCTGCACCTGGACCGCTGCCTGACCTGCCGCAACTGCGAGACCACCTGCCCCAGCGGCGTGCAGTACGGCCACCTGGTGGACATCGGGCGCCAGATCGTCGACGCCCGTGTCGAACGGCCGCGCAAGGAACAGGCCGTGCGCTGGCTGCTGAAAGAAGGCCTGACTTCGCCCTTGTTTGCGCCCGCCATGAAGCTGGGCCAGCTGGCGCGCCCGCTGCTGCCGGCGGCGCTGAAGCACAAGGTGCCGGCGCCAGCCGGTGCCCGTGCCCACCAGTGGCCCACGCGTGAACACAAGCGCAAGGTGCTGCTGCTGCTGGGTTGCGTGCAGCCGGCGATGATGCCCAACATCAACAGCGCCACCGCGCGGGTGCTCGATGCCGCCGGCATCCAGACCCTGGTGGCCGACGACGCCGGCTGCTGCGGCGCCATCCGCACGCACCTGAACGACGCGGCCGGCGGCCTGGCCGACATGCGCCGCAACATCGACGCCTGGTGGCCGCTGGTGCAGGGCCTGACCTCGCAGGGCAAGGTCGAGGCCATCGTGATGAACGCCAGCGGCTGCGGTGTCACCGTCAAGGACTACGGCCACGCGCTGGCCCGCGACCCCGACTACGCTGACAAGGCACGCCGTGTCAGCGAACTCACCCGCGACCTCAGCGAACTGCTGCCCGGCCTGGTGGACGCCCTGAAAGGCCAGTTGCGGGGCCCCAAGACCACGCGCCTGGCCTTCCACCCGCCTTGCACGCTGCAGCACGGCCAGCAACTGCGGGGCGGTGTGGAAACCCATCTGGGTGCACTGGGCTTCGAGGTGAGCCTGGCCAGCAACGAAAGCCACCTGTGTTGCGGCAGCGCCGGTACCTACAGCGTCCTGCAGCCCGAACTGGCCTACCAGCTGCGCGACCGCAAGCTGCAGAACCTGGAGCCGCTGAACCCGCAGGCCATCGTCAGCGCCAACATCGGCTGCATCCAGCACCTGCAGAGTGGCACGGCCACCCCCGTGAAACACTGGGTCGAAGTGCTGGACGAAGCGCTGAACTGACGGGCCGCGCTCGGCCCTGGCGCTCAGGCCCGGGCAGCGCCGACGTAGATGTCGGTGTCGGGCAGGAGATGGCGCAGTGTGTCGAAGGCGATCTCGGCGGACTCGACGCTGTCATGGCCCAGGTTGGGCGCCACGGCGACAAAGGCTTCACCGTCGGCCAGCCGCAGTTCGCGCAGCCAGCCAGGTGGGGTGTGGCCCAGGGCCAGGGCGACAGCAGATTCGAGGGCAACACGTACCCGTTCCACACGATCGGGCTGACCGCTCAGCTGCGTGGGCAGCCACGGGGCAAGTGCCGGCCGGGCCGTCACGATCGGGATGGTGCGCTGAAGCATGGCCCGATCATGGGCCCCGAGCCTGACACAGGACTTGACCTGGATCAGCGCGGGTCTTGAACTTTGGCGGTGTCGGCCTGGGTGGCGTCGGCCACGCAGCCCAGGTCCGGAGCCGGGGCTTGCGCGGGGTCGCGCAGTGCACCCGGGCCGTGCAGCGCTACGGGGCGTTTGGCATGGCGCGACTGCCACGCAGCGCGGTCAGCACGCCGGCCATCAGCAAGGCCACACCCAGCAGCGTCAGCGCTTGCGGCAGCTGGGCTCGCAACATGAAGGCGTAGCTCAGCGCGGCCAGGGTTTCGAACACGATCAGCTGCCCGGCCAAGGCCGGCGGCAGGCGCTGGCTGGCTTCGTTCCAGCACAGCGTGCCCAGCCATGAAGCAAACAGGCCGATGGCCAGCATCAGGCCCAGGAAGAGGCCGGGTTGTGGCCCCAGCGGCATGTCGAAGGCGGGCTGAGAAGGTGAAGCGCTGGCCGCCGTCCAGGCCCACAGCAGCGCATAACCCAGCAGCGCCATCGGCAGCGTCACCAGGCCTTGTGCGGTGGCCCAGGCAGTGGGCGAGCGGTCGGCGTGGGCGCGCAGCCAGTCGGCATTGCGGATCGGGTACCAGGTCCAGCACAGCACCGCGCCCACGGCCAGCAGGGCGCCCCAGGCGTAACGCGCCACGTCCACGTCGCCAGCCAGTTGCAGGTGCTGCAGTTCGGCCTGGTTGACGCAGGCGATGCCCCCGACGATGAGCAACAGCGAAGGCAGCATGCGCCGCCAGGGCACACGCCCGTCGCGGGCGCGCACCGCAGCCGAGCCACGCAGGTTGGAAGCCACGGCAATCACCACCGGCAACGTGCCAATGATCATCGTCGGCAGCGGTCCGCCTGCACGCTGGATGGCCGCGGCCAGGCACAGGTAGTACAGCAGGTTGCCCACGGCCGAGAGCTTCAGCGCTTCAAGCCAGTCGGCGCGTGTCAGCTCGGCCAGCCGTTGGCGGCCCAGCCAGGCCAGCGGCAGTGCAATCAGGCCAAAGGCCAGGTAGCGGCCCACCACCAGCAGCGCGGCCGGGTAGTCGGCCAGCAGCGTGGGCGCCACGAACACCAGGCCCCACATCAGGCCGGCGGCCAGGGCGTAGAGGGTGCCGGTGAGCAGCGCGCGTTTATGCGCGGGCATGAAGGCACGAAGCCGGCTGGCGCCGGTTTGCCGTGGGGGGGGTGCTCAGGGCAAGACCTCGCATGGCGGGATGATGTCACCGATCAGAATGCCGCTTTGACCGCTGCACCCGCGATGAACCACCGAACCCTGAACCCGCTGCGCCGCGCCCGGCTGCTGCCTACCCTGGCCGCTGCGCTGCTGGCGTGCACACCCCTGGCCTGGGCCGCCGAGCCCGCGGCGTCGCCAGCTGCCGTTCAGGCCGCCGGGCAAAACCTGAACACGCTGCTGGACCGTCACTGGGCCTGGAGTGCCAGCACCTTTCCCGAATTTGCCAGCTACCGCGGCGACCACCGCTTTGGCGACCGGCTGTCCGATGCCTCGGCCGAAGCCATCAACCGGCGCGACCGTGAAGTGGTGGCTTTCCTGGCCGAAGCACGTGCCATCCCTCGCGAAGGGCTGACGGCCACCGAGCGCGTGTCGCTGGAGCTTTTCATCAACGCCCAGCAGCGCCAGGTGGAGATGATGGCCTTCCCGGCCGCACGCGGCATGAGCCTGCGGGCCCTGGGCGGGCCGCAGACGCAGATCGCCGAACTGCTGCAGATCATGCCCACCCGCACGGCGGCGCAGGTCGAGCAGATGCTGGCCCGGATCGCGGCGTTTCCGCTGCGCATGGCGCAGGAGATGGCGCTCATCCGCAGCAGCGCCGCCGCCGGATGGGTGCCGGCGCGGGACGTGTTGCAGCGGGTGGTGGCGCAGATCGACACCCAGCTGGCCACGCCTGCCGACGGCATGCCGCATTACCGGCCCTTCCAGCGCCTGGGCCGCGACATCCCGGCGGCAGAACAGGCCCAGCTGCAGCAGCGCGGCCGCGCCGCCATCGAACAGCACGTGGTGCCACCGCTGACGGCCCTGCGCGCGATGATCGTCGACGAACTGCGGCCCAAGGCGCCGGCGGAAGGCGCGCTGCGCAACTACCCCGGCGGCGAAGCGGTGTACGCGCTGTACGTGCGGCAGCAGACCACCACCTCGCTGACGCCGCAGCAGATCCATGCCATCGGCCTGCGCGAACTGACGCGGCTGCGCGGCGAGATGGAAGCCGTGATGCAGACGGTGGCCTTCAAGGGCACGTTTGCGCAGTTTGTCGAGCACCTGAACACCGACCCGAAGTTTTTCCACACCAGCCCCGAAGCCCTGCTGGCCGGTTACCGCGACATTGCCAAGCGTCTCGATGCCGAGATGCCCAAGCTCTTTGCCGAATTGCCGCGTGCGCCTTACGGCGTGCAGCCGATGCCGGCGCACATGGGCGCCAACCGCGCCGAGTACTACAACGGCCCGGCCATCGACGGCAGCCGCGCCGGCTTTTTCTTTGCCAACACCCTGGCCTGGCGCAAACGGCCCATCTGGGGCATGGAGACCCTGGTGGCCCACGAAGCCATGCCAGGCCACCACATGCAGATAGCCCGCGCGACCGAATTGCGCGGCCTGCCCAACTTCCGCCGCAGCGGTTTTGGCTACACGGCCTTCAGCGAAGGCTGGGCGCTGTACGCCGAGACACTGGGCTTCGAACTCGGCCTGTACACCGACCCCTATTCACGTTACGGCCATCTTCAGTGGCAGGCCTTCCGGGCCGCGCGCCTGGTGGCCGATACGGGGGTGCACGCCCTGGGCTGGACGCGCCAGCAGGCCATCGACTTCATGGTCGAGCGCACCGGCGTCGAACGCGAATTCGTGGCCAGCGAAGTCGACCGCTACACCTCGCAGCCGGGTCAGGCGCTGGCCTACATGATCGGCAAGCTGAAGTTCGACGAACTGCGCGACCGCGCCAAGGCCAGGCTGGGCGCGCGCTTCGACATCCGCAAGTTCCACAACGCGGTGCTGGACAACGGTGCGCTGCCGCTGGCCACGCTGGACGGCCTGATCGACGAGTGGATCGCGCAACAGGCGGCCCTGCCGGCGGCTGGCCCAGGCTGAGTTCGTCTGCGCCAAACGCCGCTTCACACCCCACCGGAGACCGCCATGGCCAAAGAGCACCTGCTGGCACTGGACCAGGGCACCAGCAGTTCGCGTGCGATCGTCTTTCACCGCAGCGGCCGCATCGTGGCGCAGGCGCAGCGTGAATTCACGCAGTTCTTTCCGCAGCCGGGCTGGGTCGAACACGACCCGATGGAGATCTGGGCGTCACAACTGGCGGTGGCACAAGAGGCGCTGGGCACGTCCGGCCTGGCGCCGGCCGACATCGCCGGCATCGGCATCACGAACCAGCGCGAGACCACGGTGCTGTGGAACCGCCGCACCGGCCGGCCCATCCACAACGCCATCGTCTGGCAAGACCGGCGCACCGAACCGCTGTGTGCGCAGCTGCGCGCGCAGGGCCTGGCCGAACAGGTGCGGGCTTCCACCGGCCTGGTCATCGACCCCTACTTCAGTGCCACCAAGATCCGCTGGTTGCTGGACCACGTGAACGGCGCGCACATCGCTGCTGCGCAAGGTGAACTGGCCTTCGGCACCGTGGACAGCTGGCTGCTGTGGCAGCTGACGCAGGGCCATGTGCACGCCACTGATGTCAGCAACGCGGCACGTTCGATGCTGTTCGACATCCGCCACCAGGTGTGGGACCACGAACTGCTGAAGCTGCTGCACGTGCCCGACAGCCTGCTGCCGCAGGTGTTCCCTTCAAGCCATGTGTTCGGCGAAACCACGCTGCTCGGCGGCAGCATCCCGATTGCCGGCATCGCCGGTGACCAGCAGGCCGCCTTGTTCGGCCAGGCCTGCTTCAAGCCCGGGCTGGCCAAGAACACCTATGGCACGGGCTGCTTCATGTTGATGCACACGGGAGACCGTTTTGCGCAGTCGGGCCACGGCCTCATCACCACCGCAGCTGCCCAGGTGAACACACTGCCGCAGTTTGCGCTGGAAGGCAGTGTTTTCATCGGTGGTGCGGTCGTGCAATGGCTTCGCGACGGGCTGCGTGCCATCCAGAGCAGCAGCGAGGTGCAGACCCTGGCCGACAGCGTGCCCGACAGCGGCGGCGTGGTGTTTGTGCCCGCCTTCACCGGCCTGGGCGCACCCTACTGGAAGGCCGATGCACGGGGGGCCATCCTGGGCCTGACACGCGGCAGCACCGTGGCCCACATCGCGCGCGCCGCCGTCGAGAGCATCGCTTTCCAGAGTGCGGCCTTGTTGCAGGCCATGAACCGCGACGCGGCTGGTGGGCAAGCCGCCGCGGCGGTCAGCGAATTGAGAGTGGACGGTGGCGCCAGCGTCAACGACGCGCTGATGCAGTTTCAGGCCGACCTGCTGGGCCTGCCGGTGCTGCGGCCGAAGGTGGTCGAAACCACGGCCTGGGGTGCGGCCAGCCTGGCCGGCCTGGCCACGGGCGTGTTCGGCAACCTGGACGAACTGGGCACTGTCTGGCGCGAAGACCGCCGCTTCGAACCCACGATGCTGCGAGACAGGGCGGCTGAATTGATGCGGGGCTGGGAACGCGCGGTGGCACAAACCACCGCACATTGACGGCTCGGGCGCACCGAACGCCCAAACGCCCAATCCGGCGACTTACTTGACTGCGAAGTCCGACAGCTGTTTGCCGTTGGCCAGCGCGTCGCGCAACCAGGTCGGGCGCTTGCCACGGCCGCCCCAGGTGCCACCGCTGCCATTGGCAAACTTCACCACGGCCAGCGCCTTGGCGGCGCCCTTGCGCTTCTTGCGCGTGGTCGGAGCGGCGGCCTTGGGGCCGGGTTTGCCCCTGGTGCTCAAGCCCAGGTCGGCCGCGCTCAGGTTGTAGAAGCTGATGGCGTCGCGGATGCGCGTGATGACGCCGTCGATTTCATTGCGGCGCAGCTTCTCGGCTTCGAGTTTCAGCGTTTCGATCTGCTTGACGATCTGTGCGTAAGTTTTGGTCATGGTTTCCAGTCGGTGAAATGCTCCCTGATTCGAAGCCCCCTTTGGGGTTGCTCCTTGGCGTCTATTTGAATATCTGTGTTGGCGCCATCAGAATCTGGAACATAACATGCAGTTTCTGCCCAACCGCTTTTCAGTTTGTCATGCGCAGCCGCATGCCAGCCTGGTGTTGCGCTAATGCTTCAGGGCGCTGGAAGTTGCGCTGGTGTTCATCCAGGACAAAGGGTCGACGCCATACAGCGAGCGCAACTCGGCATAAAGCGCGCCGTGTGCCGAAGCCAATTCAAGCGGCTTTTCGAAGAACAGTTCGCTGAGCACGGCAAAAAACTCGGCCGCGTTGGTGGCGGCATAAGGTTCGATCAAACCTTCCACGCCCTGGCCCAGTTGCTGCTGCAGGGTCTGGAACTCGGCGGCCATCACACGGGCCCAGCGTGCACGCGCTGCCGCGCCCGACTGCCACGGCGCACCGTTGGCGGCACCACTCTCCTGATCGAGCTGGTGCGCAAACTCGTGGATCACGACGTTGCGGCCGTCGTGTGGGTCGGCAGCGCCGGCCAGCACGTCGTCCCATGACAGGATGACCTGGCCCTGCTGCCACGATTCGCCCACCAGCGCCTGGCGTTCTTCGCGCACCAGGCCAGCGGGGTCGGGCGCCTGGCGGTTCACGACAAAGGCGCCGGGGTAGATCAGCACCTGCCGCAGCGAATCGAAATGGCCCCGTCGGCGCAGCAGCAGCAGCGAAGCCTGCACCGCCACCAGCACCCGCATTTCGTCAGTCACCTGCAAACCGGCGCAGCCGATGAAAGGCTTTTCGGCCAGCAGGACCTGGGCGTGTTTTTTCAGGCGCAATTGCACGTCAGCCGGCAAGCGAGCAAAGGCGGGCATGCGACGCCGCAGTGTTTCACGCCAAGGCGGCGGAAAGGGCTGGCGGCGGATGTTTGCACGCCGCCACAAACGCCAGGCCAGCGGGCCCCACAGCCAGGCAGCAGCGCTCAATGCCATGGTGGCCAGCAGGATGGCAGCGAAGGCGCCCGTGGTGAATGCAGTCACCTGTGCATCTGGGCGCTGCCAGGCCGGGTTTCAAGCCCCGCGGCGGCTCAGACCTTCATTCGCGGGGTTCGCAACGCACCTCGGTTTTTACCGAATTGGCGATGTAACACGAGTCATGGGCTTCGTGGTGCAGCGCATGCAACTGCTCGGGCGTGGGGCGGTGTTCGCCGCTGAACACCACAAGCGGTTTCAGGGTGACCAAGGTCATGGCCATCTGGCCCGCAGCATTACGGGCCATCACGCCTACCGCGTCATCGACGTAACGGTCGACACAGAAGCCCTGGTGAGCGGCCAACCCCAGAAACCACAACATGTGGCAACTGGCCAGGGAAGCGACGAAACTTTCTTCCGGGTCGACCGCGCTGGCGTCGCTGAAGGGCAGCGGCACGACATGGGGTGAGGACGAGCCCGCCCACAACGCGCCACCGTCGAAACGCAGGGAGTGTCGGCGGCTGTAGCGCTTGTCGGTGAAAACCTCGTTTTCGCCGCGTTGCCATTCCACTTGGGCCAGGTAACTGTGCATGGCCGCCATTGTGCGATGACTGACAGTCACCTTGGGCCATGCGATCATCCACCGATGATCACGCTGCATTACTACCCCGGCAACGCCAGTTTCACGCCACACGTGGTGCTGCACGAACTGGGTGTGCCATTCGAGTTGAGCCTGGTGGACCGCACCGTGAATGCGCACAAGGCGCCCGGGTACCTGAAGCTCAACCCCAACGGCCTGATTCCGGCGCTGGTGGACGGCGATCTGGTGCTCTACGAAACTGCCGCCATCTGCCTGCACCTGGCCGACACCCATCCGGCGGCACAGTTGGCGCCGCCGCTGGGCAGCGCCGAACGTGCGCACTTCTACAAGTGGCTGATGTGGCTGACCAACACCGTGCAGGCCACGCTGATCCACTACTTCTACGGCGACCGCATGCTCGATGCCGGCAATGCCGAAGGCACCGCGCAACTCAAGGCCCATGCCCAGGCGCGGGTGATCGGCCACCTGGCGCAGATCGACGCCCACCTGGCCAGCCACGGCGGGCCCTGGATGATGGGGTCGCAGTACACCGTGCTCGACCCGTACGTGTGGATGGTGTCGCGCTGGACACGCGGTTTCAGCACGCAGCCCGCCCGCAGCTTCCCGCACATCCACAGCTTCCTGCAGCGCATGCTGGGACGCCCGGCCGTGCAGCGCGCCATTGCAACCGAAAAGCTCAGCGAGCCGATGTTCTGACGGGGCGCTACAGCGTCCCGCTGCCGCGCAGTTTTTCCAGCCGCAGCGCCAGGCGCTGGCGCATGTCGGCCAGTTGTTGCCTGGCTGCGGTGTCGTCGGGTGCGGCTTCGACCCGTTGGCGTTGGGCTTCGATCTGCTGCATCAGTTCCACCTCGGGCGGCACGACACCGGCGTCCTTCAGGATCTTCATGCCCATGCGCAGTTCGGCGGGTGTTTCGTCGTAGCCGTCACCCAGGTTCAAGGGTTTGCCGTAACTGGGCGCACTGCGCAGTTCGCCGCTGCGGTGGCTTTCGGCCAGCTGGCGGCCGATGTCGTCTTCCAGCAACTTCAGTCGCTGCTCGCGCTTTTCCGCTGCGCTGCTGCCTTCTGTGTTCATGCTCTTTCCTCCGTGGGCGGCGCCAGGCGTTCGATCCAGTGCCGCGTCAGCGGCGTCACGGGTTTGGCCATGGTGCGTTCGTTGATCAGGGCGCGGCCCAGGCTGCGGCGACCACCGCGGGCGGCGGCGGCCAGCAGCGTCTGGTCGATCAGGTCGCGCTGCGCGTGGCTGCCGCCCAGGCGTGCAGCCTGGCCACGGGCCGGGGCGATCAGGTCCACCGCACCGTCGGCGTCGCCCCTGGCCAGCGCGAGCAGGCCACGCATCAGCGGCAGACCCACTTCGCGGGCCATCTGGTGGTTGCTGCGGCCGGCGTCGGTGGGCAACAGTGCCCGTTCGGCGCAGCGTGCCACCCACGCCTCGGCACGCGGCACTTCGCCGGCGCCCAGCAGCGCCAGCACCACGTGCACGTCGTTGAAGGCGTAGTGGCCGGCGTGTTCGTCGGGCAGCTGCCAGTTGGCCAGCAAGGCACTGCAGCTGGCCGACACGTCGACGTCCAGCAGGTGCAGCCGCCACAGCATCGAAGCCGCATCGACACGGTTCAGCGTGACCTGCAGCGCGTCACCGCTGATGTGGTTGTCGATCAGCCGCAGCGTGCCTTCGGTGTCCATCGCCTCCAGGCGGAACAGGCTCTTGTGCCACCACAGGTGGCAGGCAAAGCCGTTGCCTTCGGCCCAGTTCGGCTGGTGCTGGCGCAGCCACGTGGCGCCGTCTTCGTAGCGGCCTTGCATCTCCATCACGTGGGCCACGGCGTGCACCGCCCAGGGCGCACGGGCGTTGATGGCCAAGGCCCGGCGGCCGGCTTCTTCGGCCTGCGGGTAGAGGTTGGTTTCTTCCAGGCCGAAGGCGTGCAAGGACAGCACATGGGCAAACAGCGGGTCGTCTTCGGCCCATTCGGGCAGCACCCGCGCCGGGCGCTGCCGCAGCGCGGTGGCATCGCCGCGGTAGAAGTCCCACAGGTGGGCCCATTGCAGCGCCAGTGCGTCGCGCGGGTGCTCGACCAGCAGGCCGTCCCAGACGCGGCAGGCCTGGTGCCAGCGGCCTTCAAGCACCAGCTGCGTCGCTTCGAGGTGCAACTTCTCGCGCGGCGTGGCGTGCTCTTGCAAGGCGCGGGCGTGTGACAGGTGGGCGTCGGCTTCGTGCAGCAGGCCGGGTTCGGTCAGGCTCAGCAGAAAACCGGCCTTCATGATGTGCGGCAGCGCCCAGGCCGGGTCGGCCAGCATGGCAGTGTCCAGGTCGACCAGCGGCGGCTCGTAGAAGGACATCATTCGCCACAGCGCCAACTCGGCCGCGTCACGCGCGGCGGCGCTGGCGCTGCTGCAGGGGTTGCCGCGGATGTCCGGGGTGGCCATGGGGCGGAATGTAGCGCGGCTGAATGACAGGCCCGGCGCGGCGCCGACCTTCAGGTGGGCGCCGCGGGCCAGGGCAGCAAGGGGCCGCGCAGCTGTTCCCAGGCATGGGCCAGGCGCAGCACGCCCAGGTCGTCGTGGCGCTTGCCGATGATCTGCAGCCCGATGGGCAGGCCAGCCGCGGTGTGTGCACAAGGCACGCTGATGGCCGGCTGCTCGCTCATGTTGAAAGGCAGCGTGAAGTTGATGTGCTCCATCGCACGCAGTGGGTCGTTGCTGGGCATGGCCCATTCGGCGGCAAAGGCCGACACCGGGGCCACCGGCGAAATCACGAAGTCGAAGCGGTGGCATGCCGTCACGGCCGCGTCGCGCAGCGCGGCGAACTGGCTGTAGCCATGGAAGAGTTGCGCTGCGCTGCAGTGCTCGGCTGCGGCCACCCATGCGCGGATGAAAGGCAGCACCTTTGCCCGCCGCGCGGGCGGCAGGGCCTGGATGTCCAGCCAGGAACGTGTGCGCCAGAACAGGTTGATGCCGTCGGCCATCTCGCGTGTCGTGAAAGCCGGCAGCGCCTGCACGTGGGCGCCGGCGGCTTCGAAGCGGCGTGCGGCTTCTTGCACTGCGGCAGTGATGTCGGCGTCCACCGGCAGGCCCCAGCCGGCGTCCAGCATCAGGCCGATGCGCAGACCGCGCACGGTGCCGGCATCTTGCAGGTTCAGCCAGTCGATGGCCTGCCAGGGCAGGCGCGTGGCGTCGCGGTCGTCGGGCAGGCTCAGCACCGACATCATCGCCGCCGTGTCGGCCACGGTGCGGGTCAGTGGCCCGGCCACACGCCCCAGGTAAGGCGGCTTGATCGGCACACGGCCGTTGCTGGGCTTGAAGCCGACGACGCCGCACCAGGCGGCGGGCAGGCGGATGCTGCCGCCGATGTCGGTGCCCAGGTGCAGCGGGCCGTAGCCGGCGGCAGCTGCGGCGCCCGCACCGGCGCTGCTGCCGCCAGGGTTTTTCTCCAGGGCCCAGGGGTTGCGGGTCAGGCGGCCTTCCAGCGCATGAAAGCTGGACAGGCCCGAGGACAACATGCCGTAGTCCGGCATCGTGGTCTTGCCGATGAACACCGCGCCGGCTTCCTGCAGCCGTGCCGCGGGCGGCGCGTCATCGGTGGCCGGCACCAGTTCGGTTGCGGCGGTGCCCATCGGCAGCGGCACGCCGCGGGTGGCGATGTTTTCCTTCAGTGTGTAAGGCACACCGTCCAGCAGACCCAGCGGCCGGCCTTGTTGCCAGCGCGCGGCGGATGCGTGGGCCATCGACAGCGTGGTGTCGGCGTCGCGCGCCCAGGTGGCCTGCAGTTGCGGTTCCCAGCGTTCGACGTGGGCCAGCACGGACTGCGCCACGTCCACCGGCGTCACGCTGCCGGCGCGGTAAGCCAGGTGCAATTCGCTGACGCCCATGGCGTGCAGCGGCTTCAAGTGCGCGCGCCCTTGACCAGGTAGCGCTGCAGGTTGGCAGCGGCCGTCTTGCGCACCTTGTTGCGCAGGAAAGGGCTCCAGCCCAGCAGCAGACCCGGTGTGCCCAGCGCTTGCCGCGACCAGGCCCAGAAGTCGAAACGGTCGTGGTGCCGGGTGATCAAGCCGTCGGCGCCGAAGGTGAATTCGGCATCGATGCGGTTGATCACCGAACGGCCGGTGGCCGAAAACAGGTAGTGCGCTTCCCAATGGGCGCTGCGGTCGGTGATCTGGCGGGTGAACAGTTTCCAGTGCGCCAGGCTCTGGGGCGTGCCTTTAGTCGCATCACACAACATGCGCCACATGCCACCGATCTGCGGCGCGCCCGTCAAGGAAAACACCGCGTCGTCGAAGGTGGCGTCGGGGGCATAACAGGCTTGCATCGCGGCGCCGTCCAGCCGCGCGAAGTGGGCGTAGAAAGCTTCGATGGTGGCCCGGCTCACGACGCTGCCGCCGGTTCAGCCGGCAGGCCCCCAGCTGACGGCCGCCATGTCGTTGGCAAAGATCGGGCTGCTGTTCCACAGGCCGCGCAGGCCGCGCCGGAACACCGCCACCTGGGCCGGGTTCCAGACATAGGCATTGACCGCATCGTCGGCCAGCTGGCGCTGGATGTCGCGCCACAGGCGGGCCTTTTCCTTCTGGTCGGACGTGGCCGCCAGCGTGGCCACCAGGCCGCGGAACTTGGCGCTGTCGTAACCGTAGTAGTAGTCGGGGTTGGCGTAGGCGGTGGCGTAGTCCAGCGGCTCGACGTGGTTGATGATGGTGAGGTCGAAGTTGCCCTTGAAGGGCCCGGCCAGCCACTGCGCCCACTCGACGTTTTCGATCTTGGCGTTGATGCCCACCTTGGCCAGTTGCGCCGCGATGATCTCGCCGCCCTTGCGTGCATAGGGTGGCGGCGGCAGTGTCAACGTCAGGTTCAGTGGTGTCGTGATGCCGGCTTCCTTCAGCAGCAACTTGGCTTTTTCGGGGTCGTAGGCGCTTTGTTGGGTCAGGTCCAGGTAGCCCAGGTCGGTGGGCGCGAAGTGGCTGCCGATGGGCCGGCCCAGGCCTTCCTGCGCGCCGTCGATGAAGGCCTTGCGGTCGATGGCGTGGCCGATGGCGCGGCGCACACGCACGTCGTTCAGCGGTGCTTTCTTGTTGTTGATGGCCACGATGCCCTTGCCCGAGGTGCTGCCCACTTCGACCACGAAGCGCTTGTCGCCCTGGAACTGCTTGATCGACTGCAGCGAGGCAAAACGCGGCATGCCGTCGATGTCGCCGGCCAGCAGCGCGGCCACCTGCGCAGCGGGGTCGTTGATGAAGCGGAAGGTGACCTTCTTCAGCTTCACCTTGGCCGCGTCGCGGTGGCCGTCCCATTTGCTGAGCGTGACCGACGAACCCTTGTTCCAGCTGTCCACCACAAAGGGCCCGGTGCCCACGGGTTTGGTGGCGGCGTTGGCAGCGCTGTTCGGGTGCAGGATGACGGCGGTGTTTTCACCCAGGCGGAAGGGCAGCATCGCTTCGGCGTTGTTCAGCACCAGGATCACCGTGTGGGTGTCCTGCACCACCACGCTGCTGATGTTGTCGAACACCGCCTTCTTGGCCTTGTTGGTGCTGCCTGCGGCACGTGCGCGGTCGAAACTGAACTTGACGGCATTGGCGTCGAAGGGTGAACCGTCAGAGAACTTGACGCCCTTTTTCAGCGTGAAGGTGTAGGTCTTGCCGTCGGGCGTGTGGAACCAGGCGTCGGCCAGCAGCGGCGTCACAGCGCCGTCCATCGCGATCTTGGTCAAACCTTCGAGCACGTTGTAGTGGACGATTTCGCCGATGGCCGCGGCAGCGGCCGTGGTCGGGTCCAGGCTGGTCGGTTCCAGCACCATGCCCAGCACGACGGCGTCCTTGCGCGATTGCGCCAGTGCCGAAGGCAGCGTGGCGGCCAGCGGCACGCCTGCCAGCAGGGTGTTGATGGAGCGGCGGGTGATCGTCATCGGTGTTCTCCGGCGGGTCGGTTGATCGGATGGATTTTGCGCCAAGCCCCTTTCAGGCCAGCGCACTCAAGCAGAAAAATCAAGCGGGAAGGCGGGGTTTCAGGCCCGGCACCGCAGCCAGCAAGCGCTGCGTGTAGGGGTGCTGCGGCGCGGTGAAGAGCTGGTCAGGGCTGCCCTGTTCGACGATGCGGCCATGCTGCAGCACGATGACCTCGTCACACACCAGGTCCACCACCGCCAGGTCGTGGCTGATGAAGAGGTAGGTGACGCCGAACTGGTCCTGCAGGTCCTGCATCAGGTTCAGCACCTGGGCCTGCACGCTGACGTCCAGCGCGCTGACCGGTTCGTCGGCCACGATGAGCCGGGGGCGGGTGATCAGCGCGCGCGCAATGGCGATGCGCTGGCGCTGGCCGCCGCTGAATTCGTGTGGGTACTTGGCCAGGTCGCCGCTGCCCAGGCCCACGGCCGCCAGCGCCTCGGCCGCGCGCTCGCGCTGTTCGGCCTTGCCCGCGCCGTGCAACACGGCCAGCGGTTCGGCCACGGTCTGCAGCACCGTGCGACGCGGGTCCAGGCTGCCGAAGGGGTCCTGGAACACCATCTGCAGCTTCGCCCGGGTCTGGCGCAGCGCGGCGGCATCCAGCGTGTGCAGGTCCACGCCATCCAGCAGCACCTGGCCACTGCTGGGCGCTTCGAGGGCCATCACCAGGCGTGCCAGCGTGCTTTTGCCCGAGCCCGATTCGCCCACCACCCCCAGGCTCTTGCCCGCCTGCAAGGTGAAGCTCACGCCTTCCAGCGCCTGCACCTGCGGCGCGGCCGCCAGCAGGCTTTGGCGCGGCAGGCTGTAGCGCTTGCTGACGTTGACGACGCTCAGAAGGGCGGGTGTCATGCGGCCAGCAGGTGGGGGTCCAGGTGCAGACAGCGGGCTTCGTGCCCCGGTCCCACGGCAAAGGCCGGCGGCAGCGCCTGGCGGCATGCGTCGGTGACACGTTCGCAGCGGTCGGCGAAGGGGCAACCGGCCGGCATGTCGGCCAGCGCCGGCACGCGGCCCGGGATGGTGGCCAGCCGGGTGCCGCGTGGCAGCCCCAGGCGCGGCCGCGCGGCAAAGAGGCCGCGTGTGTAGGGGTGTGCCAGGCGCCGGAAGACATCGGCCGTGGGCCCGCTTTCGACCACCGTGCCGCCGTACATCACCAGCATGCGTTGCACGGTGTCGGCCATCACACCCAGGTCGTGGCTGATCAGCAGCAGCGCCATGCCCTGTTCGCCTTCTTCGCGCACCAGTTCCTGGATCAGGTCGAGCACCTCGCGCTGGAGCGTCACGTCCAGCGCCGTGGTGGGCTCGTCGGCGATCAGCAGGTCGGGGCCGCAGGCAAGCGCAATGGCAATCACCACCCGCTGGCGCTGGCCACCGGACAGCTGATGCGGGTAGGCGTCCAAGCGCTGCGCAGCCTGCGGCAGTTGCACACGTTCCAGCAAGCGCAGCGCTTCGGCACGCGCGGCGCTGCGCGACAGGCCCTTGTGCAGTTGCAGCGGTTCGGCAATCTGCCGGCCCACGGTGTGCAACGGGTTCAACGCCGTCATCGGTTCCTGGAACACCATGCCCATGCGGTGGCCACGCAGCTTGCACAGCGCGGCTTCGTTCAGTGTCGTCAGCTCCTGGCCGTGCAGTTGGATGCTGCCGCTGACCTGCGCGCCGTCGGGCAGCAGGCCCATCAGCGCCAATGCGGTGATGCTCTTGCCGCAGCCCGATTCGCCGATCAGGCCCAGCGACTGGCCGTGGTCCAGCGCAAAGGACACACCGCGCAGCGCATCGTGGGCACCACGCGAGGTTTGCAGGGTGACCCGGAGGTCGCGGACTTCGAGCAAGGGGTGCACGCCACGACGATAGCAGCGCGCAGCGCCGCCCCCGGGCCGGGCGCTGGAGCAAGGTCGCGGCCTTGCCCGTGTGCGGGTGTGCACGGGCGTTGGACGAAGCCCCTGAGCTCAAACCTGGTGTGGTGGTGATGGAAGTGGCCGGCAAGGACAGGGGCTTCAGCGCAGGCGTGCGCCGTGCGGCGTGTCGGTTCAGTGCACGGCAGCAGGCGCTGCGGCCTCAGGCCGGCCCAGCCCAAGGTCGATCAGGGCCTGCCGCAGGGCCTGTGGCACAGGCGTGCTGGGCCGTGTCCCCACCACTCTTTGCAGCGCGCTGCCGTCCAGCGCATGCGGCACGCGCCACAGGTAGTTCATGCGCGCCAGTTCGCGCCACATCGGGTGCACCAGGCCCACGGCACGCACCAGGGCCCAGGGCATGGAGCCGGTCTTGAAGCCCAGTGCGGGCCGCAGATCGAGTTCAGCGGCTGCGGTGGCCACGGCGGCCAGCAGTTCGCGCCCGGTCAAGGTGTGGCCCTGGAAGTGCAGCGTTCGAAAACCTGGCCGGGGCGGCAGCTCGGCCACGGCCACGAAGGCCCGCGCCAGGTCGGGCAGGTAGGCCCAGGCGTGCGGCAGATCCAGCGGGCCGGGGTAGACGAGCTTGCCGCGACGGATGTCCTTGACAACCGCCAGGTCCAGCCACGAGCCGGTGCCGCAGCCGTAGAAGTCGCCGGCCCGGATGACCACGCTGCGCAAGCCCTGCGTGGCCTGCGATTGCATCAGGTCCTCCATCGCCACGCGCATGCGGCCCTTGTTGTTGTCGGGCCGCTGCGGGGTGTCTTCCTGCAGCAGCGCCGGCATCTGCGAGCCGTAGTTGTAGACATTGCCCGGCAACATGAACAGCGCGTTCAGCCGCTGCGCCACCACCAGGCCCTGCTCCAGGGCCGGCATCGCTTCTTCTTCCCAGCGGGTGTAGATCGGGTTCACGGCGTGCACCACCACCTGCGCGCCCGCGGCCTGGGCGACCAGGGCGTCGGTGTCGCCCAGTGACAAGGTGAGCGCATGCGCTCGGGCCGGCCAGGGGGCGACCGGCACACGACGCACCTGCGCCAGCACCTGCCAGCCAGCGGCCGCAAAGGCCTGCGTGGCGGCTTGGCCGAAGCGGCCGTTGGCACCGAGGACGAGGACGGTTTGCATGGGGATTTCTCGCAAGTGGCTTCGGAATGCAGTCAGTGTCGGCTTCGGTTCGACATTCGACAATTGATGAGCGATGCAAGCCAGCTATACATTTGTGCATGGCTGAGGACCTTGCCGATCTGCGCTTCGACTGGACCCTGGTGCGCAGCTTCCTGGCCGTGCTGGACGCCGGCAGCCTGATGGGCGCCGCGCGCCGCCTGGGTGCACAGCAGCCCACGCTGAGCCGCCACGTGGCCGAACTGGAATCGCAGCTGGGTGCACCGCTGTTCGAACGCACCGGGCGTGGTGTGCTGCCCACCGCGCTGGCGCTGGCCATTGCCGACGCCGCGCGCCAGATGGAAGCCGGCGCCGACACGCTGGCGCGCACGCTCAAACGCAGCCGCGAGGCGACCAGCGGCACGGTGCGCATCACCACCAGCGAGGTGGCGGCCTGTTATCTGCTGCCGCCGGTGCTGGCGCTGCTGCAGCAGGCCGAGCCGGGCATCCAGGTGGAACTGGTGGCGTCCAACCAGATCAGCAACCTGCTGCGCCGCGAGGCCGACATCGCGGTGCGCATGGTGCGGCCGGCCCAGGGTTCACTGGTGGCTCGCAAGCTGGCCGAGATTCCCATCGTGGCCTGTGCACACGGCAGCTACCTGCAGCGCATGGGTACACCGCGCACGGGGTTGGACTTGCTGCAACACCGCCTGATCGGCTACGACCGCGACGAGACCATCGAACGCGGCTTTGCAAAGATGGGCCTGCCCTTGCCACGCGAAACCTTCGTGCTGCGCACCGACAACCAGCTGGCTTACGGCCGCCTGGTGGCCGCCGGCGCGGGCATCGGTTTCGTGGCCGCCTACAACCTGCGCCACTGGCCGGGTGTGCAGACCGTGCTGCCGATGTTGAAGGTGCCGCCGCTGCCCTGCTGGCTGGCGGTGCACCGCGAGATCCGCGGCAGCGCGCTCGTGCGGCGTGTCTACGACTTCCTGGCCGAAGCCATCCCACACGAGCTGGCGGAACAGGCCGGCTGAACCGCAGCGGGCTCAGCGGCCCATCAGGTCCAGGTAACTGCCGGCCAGCCGCGGTGCGTCGGCCAGGTCCAGGCGGGACATCAGGGCCTGGGCCACGGCTGTGCCCTCGCTGTCGGACTGGCCGGGCTTCAGCACCACTTCCAGTTCCATGAATTCACCGAGGCCCCGCACACGGTCGATATGGATGCGGGTGCTGAAGCCCGCTTCGTCCACCAACACCAGAAGCCGCGTCTTGCGCACACGCCCCAGCAGGCCGCAGGCGCGTTGCAGCGCTTCGCGCAGCGCCGCGGCATCGGGCACGGCCACGCGAACGTAGTCGCTGGCCTTGGCTTCGCCGCTGTCGGGCCGGTGGTAGTGGATGAGTTCAGCGCTGCCGTCGGCAAATTCGCGCAACTTCAGGCGGCCGTGTGGCACGGTGAAGAAGGTGTCGTCCTGCTCGATCACCGCGGGCTCACTGCGGGCCAGCGTGCGGGCTGCGGTCAGCAGCGCCTCGACGCTGTTGATGCGGGCCTTGATCTCGATGTTGCGTGGCATCGGGCGGGGTCAGGCACTCATGCGGCCGCTGCCGCGATCTGCCGCAGCGCCTGCTCGAAGACCTCGGGCGGCTGCCCGCCCGAGATCAGGTGACGCTGGTCGACCACCACGGCCGGCACCGACTGGATGCCGGCCTGCTGCCATTCCCGTTCAGCGGCGCGCACCTCGTCGGTGTAGCGGCCCTCGGCCAGCACGGCAGCGGCTTCGCTGGTGTCCAGGCCCACCCGGGCGGCCAGGTCGAGCAGCACATCGGTGGCACCGGGGTTGCGGCCTTCGCCGTGGTAGGCCTGCAGCAGCGCGTGTTTCAGCGCCCTTTGCTGCGACGCACCTTGAAGGCCTGCCCAGTGGATCAGGCGGTGCGCGTCGAAGGTGTTCCACACGTGGGCCCGTTCGCCGAAGGCAAAACCGACGGCAGCGCCCCGTTCCCGGATAACCGCCCGGTTTTGCGCCAACTGGGCGTCGCCCATGCCGTACTTGGCCTTCAGGTAATCGGCCGCGTTGGCCCCTTCGGCGCCCATCGTGGGGTTCAGTTCGAAGGGTTGGAAGTGGATCTCGACCGGGATGTCGGGGCCGATCTTCTCGAGCGCTCGCTCCAGCGAGTTCAGGCCCACGGCACACCAGGGGCAGGCCACGTCGGAAACAAAGTCGATGCGCATGATTACCTGCCCTTGAATGCGAGTGTCGGGCGCGCAGTTTACGAAGACTCGCGGGCTTCTTCCGGGCTTTCACCGGCCAGCGGAATTCAGCGCTGGCGCGCCAGCTTCGGGTCCATCAGGTCTCGCAGGCCGTCGCCCATCAAGTTCAGGCCCAGCACGCTGAGCACGATGGCCACACCCGGGTAGACCGCCAGCATCGGCGCCTGGAACATCAGCGTCTGCGCTTCGTTGAGCATGCGGCCCCAGCTGGGCTGCGGTGGTTGGGTGCCCAGGCCCAGGTAGGACAGTGCGGCCTCGGCCAGGATGGCGGTGGCAAAACTGATGCTGGCCTGCACGATGAGCTGGCTGGCGATGTTGGGCAGCACATGGTCCAGCGTGATGGCCAGCGGCCCCTTGCCGGCGGCGCGCGCGGCGGTGATGTAGTCGCGTGCCCACACGGCATTCGCCGCACCGCGGGTGATGCGCGCGAACACCGGGATGTTGAAGATGCCGATGGCCACGATGCTCATCACCAGGCCCGGGCCGTAGATGGCGGTCAGCATGATGGCGCTCAGCAGCGCCGGGAAGGCGAAGGTGAAGTCGCTGGCGCGCATGATCAGCTCTTCCACCCAGCCGCGCCGCGCCGACGCCACGCAGCCCAGCGCCACACCCACCACCAGGCCGATGCCCACCGCGATGAGGCCCACGACGATGCTGTTCTGCGCGCCCACCAGCAGCAGCGACACGATGTCGCGGCCCAGGCTGTCGGTGCCCAGCCAGTGCGATGCGCTGGGCGGCTGCAGCTTGGCGGGAATGTCGATCTCGGCCACCGGATAGGGTGTCCACCACAGCGACAGCAAGGCGGCCAGGCCCAGCGCCAGCGTCAGCACGGCGCCGATCAGGAAACTCTTGTGGCGCAGCGCGCGCGACAGCAGCCTGTCGTTCATGTGTTGTTCATGCGGCATTCATGAGTGGCGCAGGCGCGGGTCGACCACCGCGTACAGCACGTCGACAACGAAGTTCACCACCACCACCACGGCGGCCAGCAGCATGACGACGTCGCGCACGACGATCAGGTCGCGGTTGCTGATGGCTTGAAAGACCAGGCGGCCGACACCCGGCAGCACAAACACGTTTTCGACCACGATGGTGCCGGTGATGAGGTTGGCAAACTGCAGCCCGGCCACCGTCAGCACCGGGATCATCGCGTTGCGCAGCACGTGGCCCCACAGCGCCTGGCGGCGCGACAGGCCCTTGGCGCGGGCGGTGCGCACGAAGTCTTCGCGCATCACGTCCAGCACCGCAGACCGTGTGACCCGCGCCAGGATGGCGGCCTGCACCAGCGCCAACGCGATGGAAGGCAGGATCAGCGCCTGCACGCCTTCCCACAGCCCACCACCGTCGTCTTCGGTCCAGCCCGGAAAACCGCCGGCGCTGACCCACTGCAGCTGCACCGCAAACAGCATGATGAGCAGGATCGCGAACCAGAAATTGGGAATCGCAATGCCCAGCTGGCTGGCCGCCATCACACCCACGTCACCGATGCGATTGTGGCGCGACGCGGCAAAGAGGCCCAGGCCCAGCGCCAGCACCAGCGTCAGCGCCATGGCCATCAATGCCAGCGGCACGGTGACCTGCAGCCGCTGCGCGATGAGTTCGGCCGTGGGCGTGTCGTAACTGATGCTCTGCGCCGTGCGGCCTTGCAGCAGGCCGCCCACCCAGTCGGTGTAACGCGTCAGCGCCGGGCGGTCCAGGCCGAGCTTGGCGTTCAGCGCCGCCAAGGACTCGGCGGTGGCGGTGTCGCCCAGGATGACCTCGGCGGCGTTGCCGGGCAAGAGTTCGAGCACGGCAAACACCAGCACCGACGCCACGGCCAGCGTGGCCAGCAGCGTGGCCACGCGTTTGAAGAGGAAGGGTCCCATCGACGACATGCAGAGAAATATGATGCCCTAAGCGTGGACACACGCATGAACCCAGGCCTGCAGGAGACCCGTCATGAACCACCCGATGCCCTTCGACACCACACAAGTTTTCATTGGCGGTGTCTGGCGCGCCACAGACGCGGGCCAGCAGCTGCCGCTGCACAACCCCAGTGACGGCAGCCTGCTGACCCACATCGCCCGCGGCCAGGCCGCCGACGTCGACGCCGCCGTCCAGGCGGCGCAGACCGCGCTGGACGGGCCCTGGGGCCAGCTCACCGCCACCGAACGCGGGCGGGTGCTGATGAAGATGAGCGCGGCCGTGCTCTTGCAGGTCGACGAACTGGCGCGGCTGGAAGCCCTGGACGTGGGCAAGCCGCTGAAGCAGGGCCGGGCCGACGCGGTGGCGCTGGCGCGTTACCTGGAGTTCTACGGCGGCGCCGCCGACAAGGTGCTGGGCGAGACCATTCCCTTCATCAACGGCTACACCGCGCTCACGCTGCGCGAACCGCACGGTGTGACGGCGCACATCGTGCCCTGGAACTACCCCATGCAGATCATCGGCCGCAGCGTCGGCGCCGCGCTGGCCATGGGCAACGCCTGCGTGCTGAAACCGGCCGAAGAGGCCTGCCTGACGGCGCTGGCCTTTGCGCACATCGCGCAGCAGGCGGGGTTGCCGGCCGGCGCGCTGAACGTCGTGCCGGGCCTGGGTGAAGAGGCCGGTGCCGCGCTGGCATCGCACCCGGGGGTGCGCCACATCTCGTTCACCGGTTCGGTCATGGTGGGCGGGCTGATCCAGGCAGCGGCGGCGCGCAATGCCGTGCCGGTGACGCTGGAACTGGGTGGCAAGAGCCCGCAGCTGGTCTTCGACGACGCCGAACTCGACACTGCCTTGCCTTTCCTGGTCAACGCCGGCATCCAGAACGCTGGCCAGACCTGTTCTGCCGCGTCGCGCATCCTGGTGCAGCGCGGCGTGCTTGAGCAAGTGACCGAGCGCATGGCCGAGCGCTACCGCGCGCTGCGGGTGGGGCCGGCGATGGACGACCCGGACGTCGGCCCGCTGATCAGCCGGCGTCAGCAAGAGCTGGTGCAGGGTTATCTGTCCCTGCTGCGTGACGAGGGTGGCCGTGGCGCGGGCAGCAGCCTGCGCATCGTCGCGCAGACGCCGTTGCCTGCCGGGCTGCCGGCCGGCGGCTGTTACGTGCCGCCCACGCTGGTGGCCGGTGCCAGCGCCACGCACCGCATTGCGCAGGAAGAGATCTTCGGCCCGGTGCAGGCGGTGATCGCTTTCGACGACGAAGCCCAGGCGCTGCAGATCGCCAACGGCACGGCGTTTGGCCTGGTGGCGGGTGTCTGGACCCGGGACGGCAGCCGCGCCATGCGAATGGCGCGCAAGTTGCAATGTGGGCAGGTCTTCATCAACAACTACGGCGCGGGTGGTGGCATCGAGTTGCCCTTCGGCGGTGTCAAACACTCGGGCCACGGTCGTGAAAAGGGCTTCGAAGCGCTGTACGGGTTTTCGACGCTGAAGACGGTGGCCATCAAACACGATTGAGGCAGGCTGTGGTTTGTCATACACTGTCTGACAATCTGGATGGAGAGTCGCCATGCGCGTCAACGCCCGCCTTGATGAAGCCACCCAGCAGCAGCTGGAATACCTGACCCAGGCCACCGGCCAGAGCGTCAGCCATGTCGTGCGCGAGAGCGTGGCGCAGTACTACGCACAAGTGCGCCGGCAGCGTGCACCCAGCCGCTTCCTGGCCATGGCGGGCCAGTGGCGCAGTGGGCACATCGATACCGCATCCAACGTCAAGGCCGTCCTGACCGAAGCGCTGCAAGCCAAGTTTCCGCAGCACAGGGTGTCAGGCGGCGCAGCAGACCAGCCCGTCAAGAAGCGCGCGGCGTCGAAGAAGCGGGCCGGCTGAACACGGTGGCACGGTTGCCGATCATCCGCGCCACATGATTGCCGTGGACAGCGGCTTCTTGTTTGCGCTGGCCGACGCCACGGATGCCTGGCACACACGCGCCGTGGCCAGGGTCGGCACGGCGTCCGAGGGTTGGGTCACCACATGGCCCGTGCTGGCGGAGACTTGCCACCTGTTCTTGCGTCGCATCGGTGCCGAGCCGATGGCCGTGTTGATGCACGACGTGGCCGAGGGCCACATCCAGGTCTGGAATCCCCCGCCGGATGTGTTCCAGCAACTGCCTGTTCTGCTGCGCAAGTACGCCACCTTGCCCATGGACCTGGCCGACGCCAGTCTGGTGCTGCTGGCCGAACACCTGGGCCACGGCCGTATCCTCACCACCGACGAGCGCGACTTCGGCGCCTACCGCTGGAAGAACCGCAAACCTTTCAAGAACGTGATGCTGGAGACACCATGAACACATCCCCGCGTGAAGGCCGGCTGCAAGGCAAGGTGGCCATCGTCACCGGTGGCGGCTCGGGTTTTGGCGCCGGCATCTGCGCCAAGTTCGTGGCCGAAGGGGCGCAGGTGGTGGTCGCCGACCTGAACCTTCAGGCCGCACTCGACGTGGCCGCCAGCCTGGGCCCGGCGGCCCGCGGCGTGCGGGTCGACGTGGCCCAGGCCGCCGACGTGCTTCTGATGATGGAAGCCGCCGAACTGCACTTCGGCCGTATCGACATCCTGGTCAACAACGCCGGGGTCACGCACTTGCCGCAGCCGCTGGAAGAGGTGGGCGAAGAAGACTTCGACCGCATCGTGGCCGTCAACATGAAGGCCATCTACCTGGCGATGCGCGAAGTGGTGCCTCGCATGAAGGGCAATTCACCGGGCCGTCAGGGCATTCGCGGCGTGGTGCTGAACATGGCCAGCACGGCCGGTGTCAGCCCGCGGCCACGCCTGAGTTGGTACAACGCCAGCAAGGGTTGGGTGATCACCGCCACCCGCGCCAACGCGGTGGAACTGGCGCCCAGCGGCATCCGCGTGGTGGCGCTGAACCCGGTGGCCGGCGAAACCCCGCTGCTGAAAAGCTTCATGGGCCAGGACACGCCCGAAATGCGCGCTAAGTTCCTGTCCACCATCCCCATCGGCCGCTTTTCCACGCCGGAAGACCTGGGCAATGCCGCCTGTTTTTTGTGCAGCGACGAGGCTTCGATGATCACCGGCGTTTGCATGGAGGTCGACGGGGGCCGGTGCATCTGACGAGCCCCCAAGCTCGCTGACGCTCGCTACCCCCCGAGGGGGCCGTCCGCCGACGGCCCGGCGAAGCCGGTTCCGTGGCGGGAAGCTTGGTCCAGGTCAACTCATCTTGTATGTCTGCAGGTGGATGCTGGTTTCGGTGGCGCCGATGCCCTTGATCAGGCGCACGCGTTCCAGCACCTCGGCCAGTTCGGCCAGGTTGCCGGCGCGCAGTTCGGCCAGCAGGTCCCAGCGGCCGTTGGTGTCGTGCAGCGCGGCCACGCCGGGTTCGCCCAGCAGGGTGCTGATGACGGATCGGGTCTGGTTGCCTTCGACCGTGATGCTCATCCACGCGGTGATGCGCTGGGTTTCCACGTCGGGCCGCAGCAGCACCGTGTAGCCCACCAGCACACCCTCGTCTTCGAGCTTGCGGATGCGGTTGCTGACGGTGCCGCGAGACACACCCAGCTTGTGCGCCAGCGTGGCGACGCTGGCGCGGGCGTCCTGGCGCAGCAGGCCGATCAGTTGCAGGTCGGTCGAGTCCATCGCCCATTCTGGCATTTCGGCAGTCCAGGCTGACGAAAAGGCAGAAGGCTGCCGATTGCGGAGCAGGATTGCTGCTTCTACCTGCCAGGGGCTTTCGGAACAATCTTCATGGACCGATCAGAAAGCCGCCCATGACCACCTTGCTCACCACCCACGACATCACCCGCATCGTTGCCGCCCACGGGCTGCCCCAGGTGCTGCGCCGCTTGGAAGAAGCGATCACGGCCGACTTTCGCCGCTGGGCCGACTTCGACAAGGTCGCTCGTGTGGCCAGTCACTCGAAGGCCGGTGTCATCGAACTGATGCCAGTTGCCGACGCGCAGCAGTACAGCTTCAAGTACGTCAACGGCCACCCGGGCAACGGCCTGCAGGGCTTGCCCACGGTGATGGCCTTCGGTGTGCTGGCCGACGTGGCCACCGGCCTGCCCACGCTTTTGAGCGAGCTGACCATCACCACCGCGATGCGCACGGCGGCCACGTCGGTCATGGCGGCACGGCTGCTGGCCCGGCCCGCTTCGCGCACCATGGCGCTCATCGGCAATGGCGCGCAGAGCGAGTTCCAGGCGCTGGCCTTTCACCACCTGCTGGGCGTGAAACGCCTGCAGTTGTTCGACACCGACCGCAGTGCCACGGCCAAGCTGATGCGTCACCTGCAAGGCGTGCCGGGGCTTGAAGTGCAAGTGTGTGCCAACACTGCTGATGCGCTACGGGGCGCGGACATCGTCACCACGGTGACCGCCGACAAGTGCAATGCCGTCATCGTCAGCGCCGACATGCTGGCGCCAGGCATGCACCTGAATGCCGTGGGCGGCGACTGCCCGGGCAAAACCGAACTCGAAGCCGCGGTGCTGCGGGCGGCGCAGGTGTTTGTCGAGTACGAACCGCAAACCCGAGTGGAAGGTGAACTGCAGCAGATGCCGGCCGACTTCGAGGTCACCGAGCTTTGGCGGGTGCTGCATGGGCAGGCCGCCGGCCGGCGCGACGACGCGGCGATCACCCTCTTCGATTCGGTCGGTTTTGCGCTGGAAGACTTTTCGGCCCTGCGGCTGATGGCCGAGCTGGCGCAAGGGCTGGGGCTGGGGCGTCCGCTGGACCTGATCCCCGAACTGTCCGACCCGAGAGACCTGTTTTCGCTGCTGGCACCCCTTGCACAGCAGCGGCGGGCGGCTTGATCACCGTTCCCCGCGATGCAAAAGGGCCACCTGCGGTGGCCCTTTTTTCTTGGCAGCGGCCGGCAGGCCGCTGCGATCTCAACCCCGCTCGTGCCTGTCGGCTGCGGCAATCAGGTCGGCGGCAAAACGCGGGTCCTGCGCCATCACGTCCTGGGCGTAGATGCGCACACGGGCGGCTTCGGCCAGGCGGTCGGCTTGCGCACGTCGCTCGACCTGGGTTTCACCCACGGTTTCAAGCCAGCCCAGGAAGGCGGCAAAGGCGTTGGCGGCCCAGGCGGCACCGCGCGGTGCGGCAACCTTGGCAGGGGTGCTGACGGTCATGGTGGTCATCTTGGTCCTCACAGAGCCGCGAAAAGTCGCGGCGATGGACAGAATGTAAGGGTTACCACCAATGTCTGATACTGAATAGTTTGCACGTAAGGTATAAACAAAACGTATCTCAGGATCGGGATCTCCACTTCATGAACTTCCGCACACTCGACCTCAACCTGCTGCGTGTTTTCGACGCTGTCATGGCAGAAGGCAGCCTGACCCGGGCCGCTGCCGGCCTGGCCATGACCCAGCCTGCGGTGAGCCATGCCCTGCGCCGCTTGCGGGAAGCCGTCGGCGCGGACCTGTTTCTGCGCGTCGCCCACGGCGTGAAGCCCACACCCCACGCTGAAGCGCTGTGGCCCCAGGTGCGGGCAGCGCTGGCTGTGCTGCGCCAGGCGCTGTCACCGGGCGACTTCGACCCCCGGCGCGATGCGGTGCAGTTGCGCGTGGCCATGGCCGACGCCACGGCGGCGTTATTGGCACCGCCGCTGGTGGCGCATATCGAACAAGAGCGGGCACTCGTCAACCTGCGCGTGCTGCCGCTGACCACCCGCGACCCGCGCCGCCTGGTGGAAAGTGGCGACGCCGAGTTGGCCGTGGGCTTTTTCCCGGAACTGGTGACGACCATCGTCGCGCAGGGCCAGGACAGCCACCTGCACCACGCCCGCCTGTACGAGTCACGTTATGTGTGCGTGATGCGCAAACAGAACCCGCTGGCGCAGCGTGAACTGACGCTGGACGACTACTGCCAGGCCCACCACCTGCTGGTCAGCTTTTCGGGCCGGCCGCACGGCTACGTCGACCAGGCGCTGGCGGCGCTGGGCCGCCAGCGGCGCGTGGTGCTGGCCGTGAACCAGTTTTTCACCGCCGGTCGTGTGGTGGCGCGGTCCGACTTGCTGACCGTGCTGCCCGACGGTTTTGTCGAAGCCACCGGCTACAGCGACGAACTCGTCATCCGCGAACTGCCGCTGGCCCTGCAGCCGGTGCACGTGGAGATGATCTGGCACCTGCGCCACGACGCCGACCCGGCCCACCGCTGGCTGCGCGGCTTGTTGCAGGAAGCCGCGGCCCGCGGCACTTCGCTGGCCCGCTAGTTGGCCAGCCAGCCGGGCTCAGATCACCGCGGCCATGGCCTTTGCCGTGCGCTGCACATTGCCGGTGTTCAGCCCGGCCACGCAGATGCGCCCCGAGCGCACCAAGTAGACGCCGAACTCTTCGCGCAGCCGGTCCACCTGCTCGGCCGACAGGCCGGTGTAGCTGAACATGCCACGCTGCGTCAGGAAGTAGCCGAAGTCGCGCCCGGGCTTCAGGGTCGTCAGCACGCCGTGCAGGCTTCGCCGCATGGCCAGGATGCGGTTGCGCATCGCGGCCACGTCGGCCTCCCAGCTGGCGCGCAGCGCCGGGTCGGTCAGCACCCGGCTGACCACGCCGGCGGCGTGGATGGCGGGGCTGGAATAGTTGCGGCGCACGGTGGCCTTCATCTGGCCCAGCACCAGTTCGGCTTCGGCGGCGTTTGCGCAGACCACGCTCAGGGCGCCGGCCCGTTCACCGTAGACGCTCATGCTCTTGCTGAAGCTGTTGGCGACGAAGAAGCTCAAGCCTGCTGACGCCAGCGCGCGCACCGCAAAGGCGTCCTGCTCGATGCTGTCGCCGTAACCCTGGTAAGCCAGGTCCAGGTAGGGCAGCAGTTCGCGGCGCTTCAGCACGGGGATCAATGCCTGCCATTGCGCCGGTGTCAGGTCCACACCGGTCGGGTTGTGGCAGCAGGCGTGCAGCAGCACCACGCTGCGTGCGGGCAGGGCTTGCAAGGCCTTCAGCATGTTGGCAAAACGCACACCGCCGGTGGCCGCGTCGTAGTAGGGGTAGGTGTTCACCTGCACCCCGGCACCTTCGAACATCGCGCGGTGGTTGTCCCAGGTGGGGTCGCTCACCCACAGCTGGCTGTCGGGCAGCCAGCGCCTGATGAAATCGGCGCCCACCTTCAGGCCGCCGCTGCTGCCCACGGTCTGCAGCGTGGCCACACGCCCGCTGCGCACGGCTTCGTGGTCGGCACCGAACAGCAGGTGCTGCACGGCCTGGCGCATCGCAGCCGAGCCTTCGATGGGCAGATAAGGCTTGGCGCCGCTTTCGGCCAGCATCTGGGCTTCGGCCCGGCGCACACAGTCCAGCACCGGGATGCGGCCGGCGTCGTCGAAGTAGATGCCGATGGACAGGTTGACCTTGTCGCTGCGTGGGTCCTTCTGGAAGGCCTCGTTCAGGCTCAGGATGGGGTCGCCGGCGTAGGGCTCCAGGTGCGCAAAAACGCTCATGTCTTGAGTGCTTTTTCGATGTCTTTGCGCAAGGACTCGGGGGTGTCGTTGGGTGCATAACGCTTCAGCACCTGGCCGTTGCGGCCGACCAGGAACTTGGTGAAGTTCCACTTCACGCCTTCGGTGCCCAGCAGCCCGGGCGCCTGCGCCTTCAGCCACTGCCACAGCGGGTGAGCCTGGGCGCCGTTGACCTGCACCTTGGCCATCATCGGGAAGCTCACACCGTAGTTCATCTCGCAGAAGGTGGCGATCTCGTCGTTGGCGCCGGGTTCCTGCGCACCGAACTCGTTGCTGGGGAATCCCACGATGACGAGCCCCTGGTCACCGTAGTCCTTCCAGAGCTGCTCCAGGCCCTTGAACTGGGGCGTGAAACCGCAGGCGCTGGCGGTGTTCACGATGAGCAGCACCTTGCCGCGCTGGCTGGACAGGTGTGCAGGCTTGCCAGTGATGGACAAGGCCTCGAAGTCGTAGATGCTGGTGGCGGTCATCAAAAGTTCCCGATGCAGGTGCAGACTTGCGGACCCGGATGTTAGCGCCGCAAGCGTTGACAGCCCGCACTGTGCACCGCACCATCGCCCTCTTCATGCCTGCCCTGCGCCGAGTGTCCCTGCTGGGTCTGCGTTCGCCCGACCGCGAACAGGTCATGGCCGCCTTGTCCACGCAGCGCACGGAAGCTGCGCGTTATGTCGTGGCCGGACTGATGGACGAAGCCGACGTGCTGGTGGCCGACGCCAACGACAAGGCTTCGGTGCAACTGGTGCTGGCCACCGACAAGCTCGCTGCCACGCTGTTTGTCGGCGGCCCGCCGCCGCCCGGTTCGGTGGCGTGCATCTCGCGCCCCATCGAAGCCGAACATCTGCTGCGCGAACTGGACTTTCTGGTGGCAGCGCCACGGGGCCTGGCGGCCGCGCATCTGAGCGCCGTGGCAGCCGCGCCGTGGAAGGGCCCGAAGCGCCTGCGCCAGGCGGCAGTGCAGGCCACCGCCGACCCGGCGCTGCGCGCGTTGCTGGTGGACGACAACGAAAGCGCGCTGCTCGACCTGGAAACCCAGCTGCGGCCCTTCGGTCTGGTGACCGAGTGCGCGCTGGGCCGCGGTCGTGCGATCGAACGGCTGGCCCAAGGTCACTTCGACCTGGTCTTCCTGGCCGTCAATCTCGGCCCCCACACCAGGCTGGACGGCCTGGCGCTGTGCCAGCACATCAAGCGGCAACAACCGCGCCTGGCGCTCGCTTCCTCGGTCATCCTGGTGTCGGCACACCACAGCCACTCGGACCGCGTGCGAGGCAACCTGGCCGGCTGCGACGCCTACCTGGCCAAGCCGCTGGACGACCGCGAACTGCAAGTCTTGATGCAGCGGCATGGCCTGCGGCGGCGTGCACCCGCCGAGGACGAACACCGCGCTGACCTGGCGCCTGAGGTTTGAAGCCGGGTCTGAGACACGGGTGGCCCCGTTTCGCTTCGACGCCTTCTGCCGCCCCCGCTCCTAGCGCCGCCGCAGCCCCAGCCAGACCACGGTGGCCACCACCAGCAGCCCGCCGGCCACCTGCAGCGGTGCAATCGTCTGGCCCAGCAGCGCCCAGGCCAGCACCAGCGCAAAGATCGGCTCGACGTTCATGATCGCTGAATTGCCCACCACGCCCAGGCGCGGCAGCACCATGAACATGATTGTGAAAGCGGTGCCATAGAGCGCGGTCAGGGCCACAAGGCCCCACCAGCCGGGCGCCGCCTGCGGCAGCGCAAAACCACCCTGTGCGGCCACGGCCACGAGCGCCAGCGCGCCCACCATGGCCATCGTCAGGGCTGTGCGCAGCCGGCCATCGACATCGGCCGCTTCGTGTTGCGTGATGACCAGCGCCAGGCCGAAGGTGGCGGCAGCCGCCAGTGCAAAGGCCACGCCGGCGCCGATGCGGCCCCAGTGGCCGAAGGCCCCCAGACCGGACGCGGCGCCCAACACGTCCAGCGCCAATGCCAGGCCCAGCAGCATCACCGGCATGGCCCGCAGCACCCGCGGCTCGGCGCGGTGGCCGTAGACCACGCGCGCCCACAGCGCGGTCCACAGCGGGTAGGTGTTGAAGGCCAGCAGCGCCAGCGCCACCGGCAGGCGCGCCACGGCGGAATACAGGCAGAAACTCTGCACGGCCAACAGCAGGCCGATGGCCGGCATCGCCTTGCGCTGGCGTGTGTTCAGCGCCCACGGCAGGCCCTGCTGCCAGACCAGCGCGCCGACCACCAGCGCCGTCACGACGCTGCGAAAAGCCACGGCGGTGGCCACGTCCACGCCGTGGTTGAAGGCCAGGCGTGCGGCCACGTGGTTGGCGCCCATCATCAGCGCGATGAGCAGCAGCGTCGCAAAGGCCGTCAGCGGCAGCGCCTGCGAGGTGGGGGAGGTCGAGCCGCCAGCCATCGTCGGTTCGGTGCCAGTCCGTCCTGTGCCTTCAGTGGCGGGCCGACAGCAGCGTGGCGCCGACGATCAACGCGCCGCCCACGGCCAGTTGCAGGCTGGCCGTGCCGGCGCCCAGCAGCACGGCCGAGACGCTGGCAAAAAGCACCTCGCTGATCATGATCACCGCGGTGGCATTGGCCGGCAAGCGCGCCGCGCCGTATTGCAGCGCCAGGTTGCCCAGCAGGAAAGCCGCGGCCAATGCCAGCGAAGCGGCCACCCAGCCGACAGCCAGCGGCGGTGGCAACGGCACACTGCCCTGAGCAGACAGTGCAATTGCCAGTACCGTGGCCACCAGCGCACCACCCAGGAACATGGCCAGCGCACGCGCGGATTCGGGCCGGTGGGCTTCGCGACGCAACAGCACGTTGTTCAGCGCGAAGCTGAAGCCACCCAGCACACCCAGCCATTCTGGCAGCGAGCGTGGCAGCGGCAGCCCACCCTCGGCGGGCCACAACACGGTGGCCGCACCGGCCAGGGCCAGCACAACACGAAAGACCGCCCCACCGGTCAAGGGTTCGTGCAGCAGCCAGCGCGCCAGCAGCACCGCCCACAGCGGCATCAGGTAGAAGAGCAGCACCACACGCACCACGTCGCCGATGGTCACTGCCCAGTTGAAGGTGGCGTTGGTGGTGCCGGCGGCGGCCACCAGCAGCCACAGTGACGGTGTGCGCCACAGCGCGCCCCAGGCACCCGGCCGCCACGCGCTGATGGCCAGGACGGCCGCGCCGTAGATCAGCGCCGTGGCCCACAAAGGATGCAGGCCGATGGCTTCGAGCTGCCGGAAGGGCCACCAGGACACGCCCCAGGTGAAGGCGTTGAAGGTCAAGGCCAGGGCAGGCAGCCAGGCACTGCTGGGCTCGAACCTCATGGGCTGTCGATCAGTGTCCGTCGGAACGGGCGATGACCAGCAGCCGCTCCACTTCTTCGTGGTGTTTGATGGTGTTGCTGATGTACCAGCGGCGGATCAGCTCCATGATGCCCGCCACCATCAGGCCGAAGATGGCGATCGCGGTGAAGGCCGAAAAGCCGAACTTCACCATGCCGGCGTAAAAGGCGCCCAGGCCCAGGATGCAGGCCTGTTCATTGAAGTTCTGCACGGCAATCGACCGCCCGGCGCCCATCAGGTTGTGGCCGCGGTGCTGCAGCAGCGCGTTCATCGGCACGATGAGGAAACCGCACAGCGTGCCCAGCACGATCAGGAAGGGCGCGGCCACCCACACGTTGGTGATGACGTTCAGTCCGATCATCAGGAAACCCACCACGATGCCCATCGGCAACACACGCGTGGCCTTGTCGAGCTTCATGGTCATCGACGCCAGCACGGCGCCCAGCACCGAACCCACGATCACCACACCGGCCAGGTTGGAAGCCTGCGTGGTGCCATAACCCAGCGCCGCGGCGGCCCAGGCAAAGACGATCAGCCGCAGGTTGCCGAAGATGCCCCACAAGAGCGTGGTGGTGGCCAGCGTGATCTGGCCCAGCTTGTCGTTCCACAGCCGTGTGTTGCAGTGGGCGAAGTCGCGCACCATGTCAGGCAGGCCACCGGTCATGGGCTGCAGCGGCGCCGCCGTGCGCGGAATGTTCAGGTTGAAGATGGCGGCAATGACGTAGATGAAGACGATGACCGAGATCGCCGCCTCCGGTGCGGTGTCGATGCCGGTGCTCAGCACGGGCAGGTCCAGCCCCAGCAACATGGGCGACAGCTTCGGCCCCACCAGCTGGCCGCCCAGCAGAATGCCCAGAATGATCGAACCCACCGTCAGGCCTTCGATCCAGCCATTGCCTTTGACCAGCTGCGAAGCCGGCAGCAACTCGGTCAGGATGCCGTACTTGGCGGGTGAATACGCAGCGGCCCCCAGCCCCACCACCGCATAGGCCAGCAGCGGATGGCTGCCGAACAGCATCATCAGGCAGCCCACCACCTTGATCGTGTTCGCCATGAACATGACCCGGCCCTTGGGGATGGAGTCGGCAAAGGCGCCCACGAAAGGCGCCAGCACGACGTAAAACAGCGCAAACATCGGCGCCAGTGCCGGCGTGTGCCACGCCGGGGCCTGGCTCATGCGCAACAGCTCCACGGCAGCCACCAGCAGAGCGTTGTCCGCCAGCGAGCTGAAGAACTGCGCCGACATGATGGTCGAGAAGCCTTTTTTCATCGTGTCGCGCGCAGCGCTGCAGCGGGCCCGGTGCGGCCGCTGCCTGGTCTCCGTTTTGGTGGCCTCCGTACCTGGGGCGGGCGGGTTATAGCATGCGTGCCTTGGCGCCCCTTGTCCCTGCGGGCGCTGGAGCCCCCGCGATGCCGCGCCCCGTCCAAGCCCTGATTCACACCGCCGCACTGGCCCACAACATCGGCCGTTCCCGGGCCATGGCCGGCGACGCGCGGGTGTGGGCCGTGGTCAAGGCCAATGCCTACGGCCACGGCATCGAGCGCGCCTTCGAAGGCTTGCGCAGCGCCGACGGGTTTGCCCTGCTGGACCTGGCCGAGGCCGAGCGGGTGCGCGCGCTGGGCTGGCGTGGCCCCATCCTGCTGCTGGAAGGCTGCTTCGAGCCGCGTGACCTGGAACTGTGCAGCCGCCTGGGCCTGTGGCATGCGGTGCACTGCAACGAACAGATCAACTGGCTGGCGGCCCACAAGACCCAGCAGCCGCACCGTGTCTTCCTGAAGATGAACAGCGGCATGAACCGCCTGGGCTTCCGGCCCGAGGCCTTTCGCGGCGCCTACACCCGCCTGAACGCCTTGCCGCAGGTGGACGAGGTGTCCTTGATGACGCACTTCTCCGACGCCGATGGCGCGCGTGGCGTCAAGCATCAAGTGGCTGTCTTCGAAGCCGCCACACAAGACCTGATGGGCGAACGTTGCCTGTCCAACAGCGCGGCCGTGCTGCGGCACACGCTGAAGAATGACTGGGTGCGAGCCGGCATCGTGAGTTACGGCAGCGCGCCCGATTTCCCGGAACACGACATCGTGCACTGGAACTTGCAGCCGACGATGACCTTGCGGTCCAAACTGATTGCCACGCAGACGCTGCAGCCCGGTGACACGGTGGGTTACGGCAGCAGCTACACCGCCACCACAACGCAGCGCATCGGCATCGTGGCCTGTGGTTACGCCGACGGTTACCCGCGCCACTGCCCCAGCGGCACACCGGTGCTGGTGGACGGTGTGCGCAGCACCACCGTGGGCCGGGTGTCGATGGACATGATGGCGGTGGACCTGGCGGCACTGCCGGCAGCCGGTTTGGGAAGCGAGGTCACGCTGTGGGGCCAGGGGCCGGGCGGCACCATCCTTTCGATCGATGAGGTTGCACGCTCGGCCGCTACCATCGGCTACGAGTTGATGTGCGCTCTGGCGCCCAGGGTGCCGGTGCACGTCGGCGATTGAACCTCACACGGAGAACACCCTTGCCATGGGCATCATCGGAACCATCGTCGTCGGATTGATCGTCGGCGCACTTGCACGTCTTGTCATGCCAGGCGACCAGAAGATGGGCTGGATCCTGACCTGCCTGCTGGGCATCGGCGGCTCGGTGCTGGCCGGTTTCATCGGCCAGGCCCTGGGCTGGTACCAGGCCGGGCAGGGCGCGGGCTGGATCGCGTCGGTGCTGGGTGCGGTGCTGCTGCTCTTCGTGGTGGGCAAGTTCCGCGGCGGTTCATCCAGCTGAAGCGGCGGCCCTGAAGCCACCCCAGGTCGACCCGGCCGAGGTCGAATTCACCGCCATCCGTGCCCAGGGTGCGGGGGGGCAGAACGTCAACAAGGTGTCGAGCGCGGCGCACCTGCGTTTTGACATTGCTGCGTCCAGCCTGCCCGACGACATCAAGACCCGGCTGATGACGATGGCCGACCAGCGCATCACCGAAGGGGGTGTGGTCGTGATCAAGGCGCAAACGCACCGCAGCCTGCCACGCAACCAGGCCGACGCGCTGGCGCGGCTGCAGGCGCTGGTGGACGAGGTGGCACAGCCCGAGGTGCTGCGCAAGGCCACACGCCCCAGCCGCGCGGCCAAGCGGCGGCGGCTGGAAGGCAAGGCGCACCGGGGCGCCATCAAGGCCGGGCGGCAGCGCGTGGGCGACTGAAGGGCCGGCCGCTGGCAACGCGGCGGCGCGTGGCATGCATTTCGCGCCGGCTGCCGTCGATTCGTCGCAGCCTGGCTGCGCCAGAGGGCCTGGCTTCGAACAATGCGCAGCATCACCTCACCGGAGTGCTGCCATGAACCGATTCCCGCTTGCCTTGTCTGCGATCTTGCTGCTGTGCACCGCTGCCCACGCGCAGGACTGCGCCACCGTCGAAGTGCACAACGTGCGCCCGCAGCAGGGCCAGCTGATGCTGGCGGCCTACGCCGACGCCGAGACCTTCGGCAAGAACCCGCTGAAGATGATGCGCGTGCCGGCGGGCGACGCCACCATGACAGTGCAGTTCTGCGGCCTCACCGGCAGCGCGGTGGCCTTGATGCTGTACCAGGACCTGGACGGCGACGGCAAGATGGGTCGCAACGCCGTGGGCATTCCCAGCGAACCCTGGGGCGGCTCGGGCACACCCGGCATGTTCGGCCCCCGCTGGGAAACGGGCCGCGTGGCGCTGGACGGCAAGCCCATCGTCGTGCGCCTGTCGATGTGATGGGTGCTGCCATGCAACGCCGACACTTTCTGCAAGTCCTGGCGGCGGCTGCGGCCACCGCTTCCGGCACCGCCACCGCCAAGCCCGCACGCGCCGACAGGTTCACTGCCGCTTTCGAATCCCAGCCGCTGCTGCGCCCCTTCAAGGGTGTCGGCGACGCCACGGGCGACCTGCAAGGCCGCGCGCTGCTGCGCGGCCGTTGGCCCACCGAACTGCGCGGGCGCTTCTACCGCAACGGCCCGGCACTGTTCGAACGCGGTGGCGAGCGTTACCACCACTGGTTCGACGGCGACGGCATGGTGCAGCAGTTCACCATCGGCAACGGCGAAGTCACGCACCGCGGCCGCCTGGTGCAAACCACCAAGTTGCGCGCCGAACTAGCCGCCGGCCGCTTCCTGATGAGCGCCTTCGGCACCCAGGTGGACGGCACACCGCCGGTGGGTGGCCCCGACGCCTTCAACACCGCCAACACCAATGCGCTGGAACACGCCGGCCGAGTGCTGGCGCTGTGGGAAGGGGGCTCGGCCTGGGCGCTGGACCCCAAGGACCTGTCGACCCAGGGCCCGGTCACCTGGGGCAAGGACCTGGCGCAGGTGCCGTTTTCGGCCCACCCCAAGGTCGATGCTGCCGGGCACCTGTGGAACATCGGCACCTTCGGCAAGGCAATGGTGGTGTGGCACATCGACCCCGCCGGGCAGTTGGTGAAGGTGCAGGTGGGCGAATCGCCCTACCCGGGTGGCATGGTGCACGACATGGCTGTCACGGCGCGCTGGGTGGTGGTGCCGCTGCCGCCCATCCAGCTGCAGTTCAACAAACCTTTCGGGCCCGACGGCAACGGTGTCGGCCCGCGCCCCTTTGCGATGGACGCCGGCCAGCCCTTGCGCGTTCTGGTGATGGACAAAAACGACATCACGAAGCGGCGGGTGTTCGAGCTGCCGCCGCAGATGGTCTTTCACGTCGGCAATGCCCACGAACGGAGTGACGGCCGCATCGTGCTCAGCTTCATCGGCGTACCCGACGCCTGGTTCCTGAACGAAGGCGCCGTGGCGCTGATGCAGGGCCGCGAACAGGCGGACGGCGCGGCGAGCAGCACACAGCTGCTGACGCTGGACATGGCCAGCGGGCGTGTGCAGCAACACCGCTTCGACAACGATGCCGAGTTCCCGCGTGTCGACCCGCGGCGCGTGGGCCAACGCACCCGTTGGTTGCTCACCGGCACGGGCTGGGATGTGCATGCCAGCCGTCAACATCACGCGCTGCTGCATGGGGTGCAGCTGCTGGACACCGAAACCGGCCGCCAGCGCCGTTTCGACCACGGTGAACATGCCATCGTTGAAGAGCATGTCTTTGTGCCCAAACCCGGCAAGACCGGCGAGCTGGACGCCTGGCTGCTGGGCACCACCTTCGACGCCCGCCGTCAGGCCACTGTGCTGAACCTGCTGGACGCGGCCCACATCGAAGACGGACCCATCGCGCAGGCGGTGCTGCCGTACTTGCTGCCGCCGGGCTTCCACGGCAACTTCACGGCCGCCTGAGCTTGAGCTGAGGATCTCCGTGCGGCACACAATGCCGCATGGCCAAAACGATCTATACCTGCCGCGAATGTGGCGGCAGCAACGCCAAGTGGCTGGGCCAGTGCCCGCATTGCAAGGCCTGGAACACGCTGGACGAAACGGTGGCCGAAGCTGCCGGCCCGGCCACGCGCAACACGCGTTTCCAGGCGCTGGCACGCAGCCAGCCGGTGGCCACGCTGTCGGAAATCGACGCCGCCGAAGTGGCACGCACACCCACCGGTCAGGAAGAGCTGGACCGCGTGCTGGGCGGTGGCATCGTCGAAGGGGCGGTGGTGCTGATCGGTGGCGACCCCGGCATCGGCAAAAGCACGCTGCTGCTGCAGGCCGTGGACGCGCTGTCCTCGCAGATGAAGGTGCTGTACGTCACTGGCGAAGAAAGCGGCGCGCAGATTGCGCTGCGTTCGCGCCGGCTGGGTTTGTCGGGGCAGCAGGTGCGCGTGCTGGCCGAGATCAACCTCGAGAAGATCCTGCACGCCGTGGACAACGAAGACCCGGCCTTCTGCGTCATCGACTCGATCCAGACGGTGTATTCCGACCAGCTCACCTCCGCCCCCGGCAGCGTGGCCCAGGTGCGTGAATGTGCGGCGCAGCTGACCCGCGTGGCCAAGGTGCGCGGCTGCACGATGGTGCTGGTGGGCCATGTCACCAAGGAAGGTGCACTGGCCGGCCCGCGTGTGCTGGAACACATCGTCGACACCGTGCTGTACTTCGAAGGCGACACCCACAGCAGCTTCCGCCTGGTGCGCGCCATCAAGAACCGCTTTGGTGCGGTCAACGAGATCGGTGTTTTTGCGATGACGGAAAAGGGCCTGAAGGGGGTCAGCAACCCCAGCGCCATCTTTCTGTCCACGCATGGTGAACCGGTGCCCGGCACCTGCGTGCTCGTCACTTTGGAGGGCACGCGGCCGATGCTGGTGGAGATTCAGGCCCTGGTGGACAGCGGCGGGCCCAGCCCGCGAAGGCTCAGCGTGGGCCTGGACCGCGACCGGCTGGCCATGCTGCTGGCGGTGTTGCACCGCCACGCGGGGGTCAGCTGCATGGACCAGGACGTGTTCGTGAACGCGGTAGGCGGAGTGCGCATCGGTGAACCCGCGGCCGACCTGGCAGTGCTGCTGGCCATTCAGGGCAGCCTGCGGGGCAAGGCGCTGCCGCGAGGCTTCGTGGCCTTTGGCGAAGTGGGGCTGGCGGGTGAAGTGCGGCCCGCACCACGGGGTCAGGAGCGGCTGAAAGAAGCCGCCAAGCTCGGTTTCAGCGTCGCCGTGGTGCCCAAGGCCAATGCGCCGAAGAAGGCGATCGAAGGCCTCACCATCCATGCGGTCGAACGCATCGAACAGGCCATCGAGGTGGTGCGTGGGCTGTAGGCTGCGGCCCGGGGTTGCCCGATGCGCCTGCTCTTGTCATCGCACCCGGCCGGCCCCACGTTCAAGACTGGCCTGTTGCCGAGGAGACCTGCCATGTTGAAACGTCTGGCGCTGTTGTGGACCGTGATCCGCGGTGACGCGCGCCTGCTGTGGCTGGCGCTCAAGCACCCGCTGGCCCCTGGCTGGCTGAAGCCGGCCGTGGCGTTGATGCTGCTTTACGTGCTGTCGCCGGTGGACTTCATCCCCGACTTCATTCCCCTTTTGGGTGTGGTGGACGACGTGGTGATGGTGCCGTTGGCGATCCGCTTCATCCTGAAGCGGCTGCCAGCGCAGCTGCGCGCCGACATCGAAGGCCGCGTGGTCGCCTGATCAGGGCCCGGGGCGCAGGCGCTCGGCCAGCACCTGGCCCAGCCCGTGGGTCAGCCGTCGCCACTCGTTGCCCAGGCGATAGGTATAGGTCGGCAGCCGCTGCGTCCAGCGGAACTTGCGGCTCACCCCGGGCGGCGCCACGATGGTGGAGGCCACAGTTTCGTCGTGCCCACACGGTGTGGGCGTGACCAGGCGGAACTTCAGGCCGAAGCGCCAGCCCTGGTCGAAAACGTGGTCGTAGGGCAGGCTCATCGGCAGCAGGCCGCTGGCATAGGCCTGTGCGGCGCGGCGGTTCATCAGGTAGGCGCTGGAGCCGGTGCAGCGGCTCAGCATCACCGCCAGCCGGTGACCCGGCGCCACGGTGGCGTAAGGCACCGGCGTGCCCGAGTGCACGGCCGACAGCTTGGCCACGTCCCAGCGCGTGGGCTGTGCCATCAGGCCCTGCAAGACGGCTGGCAGGCTGTCGTGCAGCAGCACGTCGTCTTCCAGCACCAGCGCAAAGGCCGCATCGCTGGCCAGGAAGCGGTGCATGGCCTCGACATGCGACAGGTAACATCCCAGCTCGCCCAGCACCGGTGTCATGCCATGTTTGCGGCGGTAGGCGGGTTCATCCAGCGCCGCCCGCTGATCGGGCGTCAAGGCCCGCGCATCAACGGCAGCGATGCGCTGGAAGTCCAGCTTCAGCCGCTGCAGTTGTCTTGTGATGCGGGCCAGCCTGTCAGGCGCCCGGTCGAGGTTGATCACCCATGTCTGCAAACCCCGTTTTTCATTTTTTGGCTCACCACTCATCGCTGCAATTCTGGGGCAAGGACCGCACCGGAGCGCTGGTTTGAGCCCGCGCTTGAGCCCACTGGCGGGCTGGGCGCTGGCCGTGGCCGCCGTGGCGGCCGGTTACGTGGGCTACGGCTGGCCGGGTGTGGTGCTGGCCATCACGGTGACGGTGTTCTGGATGCTGCTGCAGTTCAGCCGCGCGCTGCGGGTCATGAAAGCCGCGGCGATGCGCCCCGTGGGCCACGTGCCGAGTGCGGTGATGTTGCAGTCGCGCCTGACGAAGGGCATGACGCTGGCCCAGCTGCTCAAGCTCACCGGCAGCTTCGGCACACGCCTGCACGAAGACCAGGGCGCCGACCCCGAGTTCTACGCCTGGCGCGACGACGCCGGTGACGAGGTGCAGCTCGAACTGCGTGGCGGCAAGCTGGTGAGCTGGCAGCTGCGGCGGGCCGCGCCAGAGCCCGCGCCCGCCGACGCCTAAAATCGCGGCCCACGCACACCCACCCGAAGAGGAATTCCCATGTCGATGTCCGACCGCGACGGCAAGATCTGGATGGACGGCCAGCTGGTCGATTGGCGCGACGCCAAGATCCACGTGCTGAGCCACACGCTGCACTACGGCTGCGGTGCCTTCGAGGGCGTGCGGGCGTACAAAACCGACAAGGGCACCGCCATCTTTCGCCTGAAAGAACACACCGAGCGGCTGTTCAACAGCGCCAAGATCCTGCGCATGAAGATCCCGTTCACGCACGAGCAGGTGGCTGAAGCGCAGTGCCAGGTGGTGCGCGAAAACAAGCTCGAAAGCTGCTATCTGCGCCCGCTGACCTGGATCGGCGACCAGAAACTGGGTGTCAGCCCCAAGGGCAACACCATTCACCTGATGGTGGCGGCCTGGTCCTGGGGCGCCTACCTGGGTGAAGAAGGCTTGAAGCGCGGCATCCGCGTGAAGATCAGCAGCTACACCCGCCACCACGTCAACATCACGATGACGCAGGCCAAGGCGGTGAGCAACTACACCAACAGCATCCTGGCGAACATGGAAGCCACCGACGACGGCTACGACGAAGCCATGCTGCTGGACGCCAACGGCTTCGTCAGCGAAGGCGCGGGCGAAAACCTGTTTGTCATCAAGAACGGCGTTGTCTACACACCAGACCTGTCGGCCGGCGCGCTGAACGGCATCACCCGCAACACCATCTTCCACATCTGCCAGGACCTGGGCCTGAAGGTGGTGGAAAAGCGCATCACGCGCGACGAGGTCTACATCTGCGACGAGGCCTTTTTCACCGGCACAGCCGCTGAAGTAACACCGATCCGCGAACTCGACCGCATCGAACTCGGCAGCGGCAGCCGGGGGCCCATCACGGAAAAGATCCAGAGCGCGTTTTTCGACATCGTCAACGGCCGCAACCCGAAGTACGCCGAGTGGCTGACGCTGGTGTGATCAGGAACAGGACACGACGATGAGCACCGAACCGAAATCCGTGGTTGAACTGGCCGCCGCCGACCTGCTGGGCCCCGGCGTGACCTTCTGCCCCAACCCCAAGATGGCGCTGTGGAGCAACCACCCCAAGGTCTTCCTCGACGTGGCCAGCACCGGCGAAGGCCGCTGCCCTTATTGCGGCACCGTCTACCGGCTGAAGGCCGGCGAAAAGGCCCACGCTGCCCACTGAGGGCGAAACACCGGCAGCACCATCCCCGGCCGCCGCGCCCGGCCGCGCCACGCGCGCTGGTCCAGCTGGTGGGCGGCGACATCGACGCCGGCAGTTCGCCGGGGGCCGGTTCGGTGTTCAGCGTGCACCTGCCGCTGGTGGCCTGGCCGCCTGCTTCGGGCTGAGCCGCGCCTCGGACCAGCCAATCTGCAGCCTGTCGCCTGAGCTTGGCTTGCTGCGCAGCGGCCGGCTACCGTCTGGCCACTTCGGCTGGAGGCTGGCATGTTTGTCGCAAAAGTGATCGCTCGGCGGTTCTGGATCCTGTTCGTGGCGGGGCTCTTGCCATGTGCCTTGTTGCAGCACGCTGCGGCCCAGACAGCTGCCGCCAGCCAGGGCCGGCTGGTCAGCGTCGACTGGCTGAAGCAGAACCTGGCGCGGGCTGACGTGCTGGTGCTCGACGCGTCGCCCGCACCCCTGCACCGCAAGCAGCACATCCCGGGCGCCGTGGTGGCCGACATCTTCACCTTCGGCCCGCGCGAGGTGCCACCCGCGCAGATGGAAGCCCGCATGCGCAGCTGGGGTCTGAGCCCGGGTCAGCAGGTCGTCATCGTCGACCAGGGCGGCACCTACATGGCCACGCGCCTGTTCTGGGAGCTGCTGCACTACGGGCTGCCGGCGCAGAGCCTGTTCATCCTGGATGGGGGCATGGCCAGATGGACCTCGGCCGGTGGTGCGGTCACCGACCAGCCCACGCCACCACGCCCCACCGGCACCGTGCGGGTGACAGCGCAGGTGCACGATGTGCGCGTCAAGCTGCCGGAATTCCTGGCTGCCACCGCCGACCCCCAGCGCCACGTGATGCTGGAAGCACTGGACCCCGAGTACTTCTACGGCGGTGCCGCCTTTTTCAGCCGCGGCGGCCATGTGCCGCATGCCACGCTGATGCTCGCAGATGACTTCTACAACGCCGACAAGACCTTCAAGTCGCCGCAGGAGATCCAGCGCATGCTCGATCACCTGGGCATCCGGCCCGATCAAGAGGTGCTGACCTATTGCGGTGGCGGTGGCGCCGCCGCAGTGCCGTTTTTTGCGCTGAAGTTCATGTTGGGCTACCCGCGTGTGCGGCTGTTCCAGGAATCGCAGCTGGGCTGGCTGCAGGACAGCCGCGACCTGCCGCTGTGGACCTATGCCAACCCCCACCTGACCCGCGAAACCGACTGGCTCAAGGCCTGGGGCGGCCGCATGTTGAAGAGCTTCGGCCTGTCCCAGGTGACGGTGGTCGACGTGCGTTCGGCCGACAGCTTCAAGCTGGGCCATGTGCCGCTGGCGGTCAACGTGCCGGTGCAGGGTTTCCTGGCCCATGCCGACCAGCCCGATCGACTGGCGGCGCAGCTGGGCGCCGCGGGTCTGGATGCCACGCACGAAGCCGTGGTGTTTTCAGACGGTGGCCTCAACGAAAGTGCGGCGCTGGCTTTCCTGATGCTGGAACGCGTGGGTCAGCACAAGGTGTCGATCCATCTCGACAGCCTGGACCGCTGGGTCGACCGGGGGCTCGACGTGGCGCGGCCGGCGGCTGCTGGCGCAGCACCGGCGCGATCGCTCGTGTATTCGCCGCGCCCGCGGGAACACGTGTTGCTGTCCGACGCCGTGAACGCAGCGAACGCCCCGGGACTGATGCCCACCGTCTATGTCGCTTCGGGTGCCAGCCTGCCGGCCCGCCAGCCTCCAGGGCCGGTGATCCATCTGCCCCATGGGCAGTTTCTGGATGCCGACGGCGGGCCCAAGGCCGCGAAGGATATCTGGACCGCGATGGCCAAGGCCGGCTTGCCCAGGTACGCACGCATCGTGTTGCTTGCCGACAGGCTGGGCGAGGCAGCGGTGAACTACGTGGTGCTGCGCATGATGGGCTTTGCGGACATCAAGGTGCAACTGCCCTGAACACCTGCCCTGAACACCTGCGGTTCAGCCGGGCCCGCCCGATGGGCGGGGTTCCGAGCCGCGCCGACAACTTCCCTGAGCCAATGCCCGCGCCGTGACGGCGTCTCTTTTTCCTGTGGGCAGATGCCGCTGAAGCGCTGGCGCTTCAGCCGATGGTGTTGAAAAAGGCCACCACGCCGCCCAGCACCGCCACCACCACGGGCACCGCCAGCAAAACCGTGCTGCTGAGCATGGGCAGGTGATGCGCCGGCCGTGCCGCTTGGCCAGAGCCGGCGGCAAAGGACGACTCCTCAAACAGGTCTTCTGCGAAGGCTTCGCTTCGCCAGATGTCCTGGGGTGCAATGCTGTTCATGGCGGCAGACCTGTGAGGTGGGGCCGCTGGGTTGCGGCATGCCATGAACTGTGCACACGGCAGGTATCGCCAAGGTTTCGCGGGCCGCGCCGCCGTGTTTGCTTTGTTGGCTGGCGCACAGAGCCGCCGCAACATTTGCAACGCAGCACCCGCGGTCCTGATGCACAGCCGATACCGCGGCATCCCACCATGGGGGGATGGACAATGCGCACCGCTTCGCCCCTGCCTCGCCTGCATCGAGCCGATATGATCCGGCGTACCTTGTTTCACCCGGTTTCCCCATGGCCGTGAGTGCCACTGCGCCCACCTTGTTGGTGGTCGATGACGAGCCCGAATTGCGCGGTCTGCTGGCCGAGTACTTCGGCCGCCACGGCTTTGCCGTGCGTGTGGCGCCCGACGCCGCGCAGGCGCGCGAGCAGATCGCCGCCGCGCGCCCCGACCTGGCGGTGCTGGACATCAACATGCCAGGCGAAAACGGCTTGTCGCTGGCGCGCTGGCTGCGCGAGGTGCATCCGCAGGTGGCCATCGTGATGCTCACCACGGCCAGCGAAGCGGTCGACCGCATCGTGGGCCTGGAACTGGGTGCCGATGACTACGTCAGCAAACCCTATGAACTGCGTGAACTGCTGGCCCGCGTGCGTGCGGTGCTGCGGCGCCTGCAGGCCACGGCTGGCGCGGCGGCGAAGGCTGCCGGCACAAACGATGGGGCTGGTGCGGCTGAAGCGAGCCGGCGCGTGCTGTTTGGTGACCGTGTGCTCGACCTCGACCAGCGTCGCCTGCTGGCCGCCGACGGCAGTGAAATCGAGATCACCGCCGCCGAGTACGACCTGCTGGCGCTGTTTGCGCGCCACCCCAACCGGCCGCTCAACCGCGACCAGATCATGGAGCAGGCCCACAACCGCGGCTGGGACGTCTTCGACCGCAGCATCGACCTGCGTGTGATGCGGCTGCGGCGCAAGATCGAAAGCAACCCCGACAAGCCCGAGGTGCTGAAGACGGTGCGCAACGTGGGCTACGTGTACGTGCCGCCGGCCGGGGCATGACAACCGTGCTGCAGGCTGCCTGAAGCGGCGATGAGCGTGCGGTCCCAGGCGGGCGCCAGCGCCGGTACGCTGCGTGCGGCGCGCCGTTTTGTCTGGTGGCTGGTGGTGCCGGTGATGGCGCTGCTGGCGGTGCTGTCTTTGCTGCAGTACGGGCAGCGCATCGACGACGCTGAACGCGACCTGCTGCGCATGGCCAACGAAAGGGCGCAAGAGCTGGAAGCCATCGCCAACCCGGCAATGGCCCATGTGCACGACCTGCGCCGCACACTCGAGTCGCGCTGGAACGACCCGCCCGATGGCGGCCCTGAACTGATGGCCGCCCTGGGTCTTCGCACCCATGACGGAACGCCCGGCGGCGTGCCCGATGGCTGGTCGCTCGACGACGCACCGCTGGCCCAGCGCCAGCGCTTTGGCCAGTTGTGGTGGGCAGCACCCGACGGCAGCAGCCCCGACAGCCTGTGGCTGCGCCGCGCGCAGTTGTTTGTCGAAGCGGCACGGGTGGTGCACCAGCGTGCGCCGGGTTTCGAGGCCACCTGGTTTGCGGCGGCCGAAGCCAACACCAGCTTCGGCTACCCCTGGGTGGAAACGCCGCGCATGTTGCAGTCGATGGGTGTGCCCAGCCTGCAGGCGCTGGATCCGCGCCGCCAGGAAGGCGTTGCACGGGCCGAACGCGACCTGGCACGTGACCCGAAAGACACCACCTTCTGGGGGCCGCCCTATGTGAGCCAGCTCAACGGCGAACTGGTGCAGTCCCACGGCGCCATGGTGCTCGTGGCGGGCCGCTACATGGGTGAGGTGAGCCTGGACTTCCGCCTCGACGCGCTGCAGCGCATCGCCGTGGGCTGGCAGGAAGCGCCGGCCCGGGTGTGGGTGGTCGACCGGGCGCTGAATGTGCTGGCCGACGCCACCGAGCCCTTGCGCGCACCCCAGGGCAAGGGCCTGGCCGACACCCGCGTGCATGTGCCGCTGTTTGACCGCCTGCCCTTGGCGCTGCCGGACGCCGAACGCGTTGCACTGCCAACGGCCCGCCGTCTGCTGCACCATGCCGACGGCTGGGTGCTGGCCGCCGCCGGCCGTGAAGGTTCGCCCTGGTTGTACGTGCAGGCGGTGCCGCAGTCGGCACTGCGTGCCCAGGTGCTGCCCACGCTGGTGCCCAACGCGGTGCTGGGGCTGGCACTGCTGGCCGTGTTCGTGGCTGGTCAGTGGCTCTTTGCGCGCTGGTTCGTCACGCCTTCGCTGGCCGTGCTGGGTTATCTGCGGCAGCTGTCCACCGACCCGGCGGCGCCAGTGCCACAGCTGGGTGAACGTTGGCGGGGCTGGGTCGACGCGGTGACCGAAACCTTCCAGGTGCAACGCACGCTGCAGCGGCGCGAGCGCGCGCACGACATCTTCAAGTCGGCGATGGTCGACCACGCCCCCATCGCCATCATCACCACCGGCGGCGACGGCCGCATCGTCGACTTCAACCCGGCGGCCGAAGGCATGTTCGGCATCCCGCCGGCCCAGGCGCTGGGCCGGCGGCTGGACGAGGTCATCCTGCCGCCCTCGCGCCAGGGTGAAGCGCGCCGCGTGGCCAACAGCGCGGGCACCACCCAGGGCCACCATGCCAGCGGACGTGAGTTTCCGATGCAGCTGATGACCTTCCGCGTGCAGATCGACGGCGAGCCCTTCGACACCGCCTTCATCACCGACCTGTCGGCACAGCGCGAAGCCGCGTCGCAGATCGACCGCCAGCGCGACGCGCTGCGCCAGAGCGAAAAACTCAGCGCCATGGGCACGCTGCTGGCCGGTGTGGCGCACGAACTGAACAACCCGCTGGCCATCGTCATGGGCCGATCCAGCCTGCTCGAAGAGAAAGCCGAAGGCAGCGGACTCGAAGACGACGCACGTCGCATCCGTGAAGCCGCCGAGCGCTGTGGCCGCATCGTGCGCACCTTTCTGAACATGGCGCGCCAGAAACCGCCTTCACGCAGCCCGGTGCTGCTGAACGAAATCGTGCGCGCAGCGGCTGACATGCTGGGCTACACGCTGCGCAGCCACGGTGTGCAGCTTGAACTGACGCTGGCCGACGGCATGCCCGAGGTGCAGGCCGACGCAGACCAACTGGGTCAGGTGGTGCTCAACCTGATGGTCAATGCCCAGCAGGCCATGGACAGCACCCATGGCGCCAGGACACTGACCTTGGCCACCGGTGTCGAGGCGCAGCGGCCCGGCCCCGGCTCGCGCGAGCCGCGGGTGTGGCTGCGGGTGGCCGACAGCGGCCCTGGTGTGCCGCAAGACGTGCGCAGCCGGCTTTTCGAACCCTTCTTCACCACCAAGGACGCCGGCTTCGGCACCGGCTTGGGCCTGTCGGTTTCGCGTTCCATCGTGCGCGAGCACGGGGGTGAACTGATTCTCGAAGCGCGCGCGCCGGAAGCCGAAAATCCCGTCGGCGCCTCCTTTCGCCTGAGCCTGCCGATCAGCGGCGAAGCCAGCCCCAGCAGCGTGCCCGTGCCGCTGGACACCGGCAGCGGTGAACTGCATTCGCGTGTGCTGGTGGTTGACGACGAAGCCGAGATCGCCGACCTGATGCGCGCCGTGCTCGAAGGCGCCGGCTTCGACGTCGCCACCGCCGAGTCGGGCGCGGTGGCGCTGGAACTGCTGGCCGAAGCCCGCTTCGATGCCATCGTCAGCGACGTGCGCATGCCCGACCTGGACGGCGCCGCGCTGTGGCGCGCGGTGTGCGTGAAGCAGCCGCACCTGGCGCGCCGCCTGTTGTTCGTCACGGGCGACACGCTGTCGCAGCAGGCTCGGCAGGTGCTGGAAGAGTCGGGCTGCGCCAGTCTGGACAAACCTTTTGCCAAGGCCGACTTGCTGGCCGCGGTGCGCGAGACGCTGGAACGCTGATCAGAACAGGCGTCCGACGTTGAACAGCGTCAGCACCCCCAGCACCAGAAAGATGAAGGCCGCGATGCCATGCACCAGCCGCATCGACACCTTGCGTGCGAGGGCGTCGCCCAGAAAAACCGCCGGCACGTTGGCCAACATCAGCCCCAGCGTGGAGCCGGCCACCACCGCAAGCAAGTCGGGGTAACGCGCGGCCAGCGCCACGGTGGCAATCTGCGTCTTGTCACCCATCTCGGCCAGGAAAAACGCCACCACCGTGGTGCCAAAAACGCCGAAGCGCTGGCGGCTGCCGATGCCGGTGTCGTCGACCTTGTCGGGAACCAGCATCCATGCTGCCATGGCGATGAATGACAGCCCGATGACCCAGCGCAGCAGGTCGGGCCCCAGCACCTGCGCCACCCAACCGCCCACGGCACCGGCCAGTGCGTGGTTGGCCACCGTGGCCACCAGGATGCCCAGGATGATGGGCAGCGGCCGCTTGAAACGCGCGGCCAGCAACATGGCCAGCAACTGGGTCTTGTCGCCCATTTCGCCCAGGGCGACAACACCGGTTGAGATGAAAAAGGCTTCCAACAACTGCTCCATGCACCGGCATGGAGCTTGCCCGGCCGGCCCCGGACCACCCGGGGTCTTCGATGCCCTGAAGGCTACACCGTGAAGGGCTGCTGCCGCAGGAAAGCCGCCGCAGGCCCCAGCGTGAAGAGATTGGGCGACTGGCTGGCCGGCATGCGGCTGCGCACCTGAGCGTGCAGTTGCGTGTAGGTGCCGCTGAACTTGCCCTTGTTCCAGACCGCCAGCAGCTCACCGGTGAAAGCGCCGTTGTTGTCTCCGTCCATCGAGTACTGGTTGTCCTGGCAGCCCGAGATCAGCACCACCGAGGGTTTGAAGCGCCCCACCAGCACGGTGGCCTGCGCCGCCGGGCCTGCCAATGCCACTTGCGCCAGGGCGGCGTCGGGGTCGACCGGCGCACGGCGCCTTTCGGCGGCCGCCGCCTGCGCCACGTCGGCCTGCAGGCGGTCGTACAGCTCACGGTGCGCGGCATAGACTTTGGCACCGATGGCGTCGGGCATCAGGCGCCGGCGCTGGCCGGCAGGCAGCGGCGGCGGTTTGCGCGCGCGTGTGACGGTGCCGCTGTGGCAGCTGTCGCTGAGCACCAGCACCCGCACACCGGCGGCAAAGCGGCTGAGCTCGAAGTACAGCTCGTCGTCGATCAGCTGGCCGTCGAAGAGGCACCAGGTTTCGTCCTTGCGATCGGCTTCGTCGCGGTTGGTGTCGGGCACCTGACCGCCATGGCCGGAAAACGTCAGGAAAAACAGGTCGCCCGACTTCAGCGCCTTGACCGCCGCGCGCAGCGCAGCCAACACGGCTGCGCGGGTGGCCTTCTTGGTCAGCAGCGTCGTGCTTTTCATGCCCTGTTTCCTGGCGATGGCGGCCATGTCCTTGGCATCGAACTCACACGCTGCCAGCGGGCCTTCCCAGCCTTCGTAGGCCGCGGCGCTGACGGTGTTCAGGCCCAGGTGCAGCGACATCGCATTGGCTTTTTTGAGGGTGGACGTGGCCATGAGCGGTTCTCCTGTGTCGGGTGTTGTGTCGGGTTGTTGGGGTGCGGCGGCGGGATCATGGAACGAAGTTTGGGCGTGCGCCAACCCTAGGAAACTGGGCTGCCACCCGCGCCTCGTGCAGACTCGAGGCCCTGGGCCAGATGCCGGTCCGAAGCCTTGCCCCTCCATGAACAGACACTTGCCACCGCCTTTTGAACTGCAGCCCCTGCCCGGGTACCGCGAATACCCGCCCGAGGAAATGCAAAGGCGGGCGCAGGACTTCCGTGGCGACATGGCGCGCCGCCGCAGCGTGCGCGACTTCGAGTCGCGTGCCGTGCCACGTGCCGTGATCGAACAGGCATTGCTGGCCGCTGGCACCGCACCCTCGGGTGCCAACCAGCAGCCCTGGTTCTTCAGCGTCATCACCGACCCGGCACGCAAGCGGCGCATCCGCCTGGCGGCCGAAACCGAAGAACGCGAGTTCTACAGCGGTCGGGCGCCGCGGGAATGGCTGGACGCACTCGCCCCGCTGGGCACCGACCCGGCCAAGCCCTTTCTGGAAGAGGCGCCGCTGCTGATTGCCATCTTTGCGCAGAAGTACGGTGTGCGGCCCGACGGCAGCCGATTCAGCCACTACTACGTACCCGAGTCGGTGGGCATCGCCACCGGTTTCCTGATCGCAGCGCTGCACCACGCCGGCCTGGCCACGCTGACCCACACCCCCAGCCCGATGGGTTTCCTGAACCAGATCTGCAACCGGCCGGTGCAAGAAAAGCCCGTCATCCTGCTGGTGGTGGGCTACCCCAAACCAGGCTGCCAGGTGCCGGTGCACGGCGGCGTGAAAAAACCGCTGGCGCAGATGGCTGAATGGCTGGAAGTCGCGCCGGTTCCAGACGCCCGGCCCTGACGTCGGCTGCGCCACGAAAAAAGGGCAGGCGCCGCAGCACCTGCCCTTTTCACTTGAAGCGGCGGAATTACTTCTTCGCTTCTTCCTTCTTCATTTCCTTCTTGGCTTCGGCCTTGGCAGCGCTTGCAGCCGGCTTGGCGGCTTCGGCCTTGGCAGCCGGCTTGGCGGCTTCAGCCTTGGCAGCCGGCTTGGCAGCTTCGGCCTTGGCCGGGGCGGCGGCAGCGTGCGATGCGGCTTGGGCGCCGGTGACGGCGAAGGCGGCCAGGATCAGGGCGGTCAGGGTCTTGTTCATGTCGATCTTTCTCGGTCTATTGAATGATGTCGGTCTGCCCGGTCTCCCCCAGATTCCTGGTTAACCCCAGGTCCTCAGGCAATAACGAGCGGCCGATGTTGACTGGTCTAAGCGAAAGCCAACACCTGGCATGAGGTCAACGCGCCGACCGAAAAACGGTTGACGGGACTTGTATCTGCAGGTGCACGGCACGCTGAACCGGGGCTGTTGCGGGCGGCTACCATTGCGGCCACCTTGCCAAGCCATCAGCCCAATCTCATTGCCCGCGGTTTCTGGTGGCTGGTTCCAGCCAGTCTGACTTTCAGCCTGCAGGCCCTGGCCGCCCCTTACACGCCCGAGATCGACAACCAGGTGCTGGAACGGGTGCCGGCAAGGGCCAGCGACCCGGCAGCACGTGAGATGCAGGCCCTGCGCCAAGCCTGGCGCGCGCAGCCGAACGACCTGACGGCCGCCATGCGGCTGGCCTGGCGCTACCAGGCCGAGGTGGCGGCAACCGGCGACCCGCGTTACATGGGCTACCTTCAGGCCACGCTGCAAAACTGGTGGGCGCTGCCCGAGCCGCCGCCTGAAGTGCGTGTGCTGCGCGCCGTGGTGCTGCAGTTTGATCATCGGTTTGACGAGGCCTTGGTCGACCTGAAAGCGGTGCTGGATCGGCACCCGACCCATGTCCAGGCGCTGGCCTGGCAGCTGGCCATCCAGATGGTGCGCGCCGACTACCGCGCGGCAGGCGACAGTTGTGAACGTTTGCAGCCGCTGGTGTCGCTGCTGGTGGCTGCCGCCTGCCGCGCCCAGGTGGACGCCATCACCGGCCGCGCGGACAAGGCTGCGGCCAGCCTGCGCGGTGCCCTGCAGCAACAGACCGGTGGCGACCCCGGCGAGCGGCTGTGGAGCCTGACGCGCCTGGCCGAGATCGAAATCCACCGTGGCCACCCGGCTGCGGCGCAAGTGGCCTTCGACCAGGCGCTGGCACTGGGCATCGAGGACGTCTACCTGCAGGCGGCCCATGCCGATTTCCTGCTCGACCAGGGTCGCGCTGCCGAGGTGCTGGTGCGCCTGAAAGGCCGTGCGCGTGCCGATGTGTTGCTGCTGCGCCTGGTGCTGGCCGCCAAGGTGACGGGCGACACGTTGTCTGCCCAAGCCACCCGCGAGCTGCAGGCCCGCTTTGACGCAGCCCGGCTGCGCGGCGATACCAGCCACCGCAAGGAAGAGTCCCGCCACGCGCTGGTGTTGCGCGGCGACGTGCCGCTGGCCTTGAAGCTGGCCAGCGAAAACTGGGCCCAGCAGCGCGAACCGGCCGACGCCCGTACGCTGCTGGAAGCCGCCTTGGCGGCACGCGACCGCAAGGCCGCGCAGTCCGTGCTGCAGTGGCTGTCGGACAGCGGATTTTCGAGCGTCACGCTGCAGGACCTGGCTGCTCGTGTGAAAGCACTGCCGTGAGCTGCCGCTGGATTCGACTCGCCCGCTGGCTGCTCGCCGGCTTGCTGCTGGCCATGGCAGCGGCCAGCGCCTGGGCCCACAAACCTTCGGACAGTTACCTCACGATCAACGCCCAGGCGACTGGAACAACGGCGACCGAGGCGCAGCTCATCAGCGGCCAATGGGACATCGCCCTGCGTGACCTGGACTTCGCCATCGGCCTGGACGCCGACGGTGACGGCGCCATCACATGGGGCGAACTGCGCGCGCGGCATGCCGACATCGCCGCCTTCGCCACGGCGCGGTTGGTGGTGCGTGCCGACGGTCAACCCTGCCAACTGCAGGTCGGCGCGCAGCAGGTCGACAGCCACACCGACGGCGCCTACACCGTGCTGCCCTTGCAGCTGGCCTGCGCGCAAGCCGGGCCGCTTTCTGCCCTCGAGCTGGAGTACCGGCTGTTTGCCGACATCGACCCGCAACACCGCGGCCTGCTGAACCTGCGCACCGCCCAGGGCACCCGCACGGCGGTGTTGGGCCCGCAGGCCAGCGTGCAGCAGTTTTTGCTGTCCGGGGCCGAGGCCGGTTCGGGCTGGCGCGCCTTCGTGGACTATGTGCGCGAAGGGGTCTGGCACATCTGGATCGGCTTCGACCACATCCTGTTCCTGCTGGCCTTGCTGTTTCCAGCCGTGGGCTTTTTTGTCGACCGGCGCTGGCGGCCGGCCGACCGTCTTGGCCAGGCGGCGTGGGAGGTGCTGCGTGTGGTCACCGCCTTCACCGTGGCGCACTCCATCACCTTGTCGCTGGCCACGCTGGGCTGGGTGTCGCTGCCTTCGCGGCTGGTGGAGTCGGCCATCGCCGCGTCGGTGGTGCTGGCGGCGCTGAACAACGTGTGGCCGCTGTTCCACGGTCGGCGCTGGTGGGTGGCCTTTGTCTTCGGCTTGATCCACGGCTTTGGATTTGCCAGCGTGCTGGCCGACCTGGGTCTGCCCCAAGGTGTGCTCGCCTTGGCCTTGCTGGGTTTCAACATCGGTGTGGAACTGGGCCAGTTGGCCATCGTGGCGGCGTTCCTGCCCCTGGCCTTTGCGCTGCGCAGCACGCAGCTGTACCGCAAAGGTGTGCTGGTGCTCGGCTCATTGCTCATCGCGCTGCTGGCGTCGGTGTGGTTGGCTGAACGGGTGCTGGACCTGTCCTTGATGCCGTTCTGACAGACCCGGGCCGGGCCGTAACGGCCGCCTAACGGTCACTTGCCTACAACTGCGCCATGGCATCCCGAAAGGGCGCCACCTTCAGTGTGCAGATGATCAGGGGAGTCCACCGCATGTTCGCCAGCCGAAACCACCGTCACGATTTTGCCGACACACGTGCCCTGGGGCCGGAGTCGGTGCTCACATTGGTCGGTACGAGCCGGTTCGAGCCCATTGACGAGCGCGAGCAGTTGGCGCAGGCCGACGCAGCCGACAGCCATCTCCTGCGTTTGGTGATGTGCGTGGCGACCGCCACCTTGGTGCTGGCGCTGGTCAGCAGCCTGGCCTGAACAGGCCGCGCAAAGTCGTCCCTTGGTACTAAGGAGCCGGTGCTGTGCCACCTGGCCGGTAAAGCCGGCCATTGAACCTGCCCGACCCGTGTAACCAGCCAACGGCCGGTTCGGTCCGCGAAGCCCGTTCGGGCGGGGCCCCTTGCCCACGGGGCGCCAGCCCCCGGCTCCGGCTGCTGCCAGCGGCACTGCCCGCCGCTGACACCACGGCCCCATTGCCAAGCAAACTCCACGGCCCAGCCTGTCGGCGGGGTGTGCATCCTGTCGGCCGGCCTGCGCCACACATCGCCTGCCCCTGGCGGCGCCAGCGCGGCTGCGTACAGTGCACAGTATCCGAGCCCCCCGTGACGTGCATCCCCTCATGACCGCCCCCGCTTCTTCAGCCGCCTTGTGGCACGCACGCTGGCAGACCTTTTCGGCACGTGCGCTGCGTGCTTTCCATGCCTACGCCAACTGGTTGCTCAGCATCAGCTGGCGGCGCTTCATCGTGTTGTCGGTGCTGTTGCTGATCGTGGTGGGCATCCTGCATGACCTGCCACCGTTCACCTGGACGGTCACCGAACATTTCGAAGGCCGGCCCGCACGAACCGAACGTGCCCCGCGGCCAGCCGCGCCCGTCGCACCGCCCGCGCCACCGGCGCTACCGGCAGAGCCTGGCGCCGGCAAGGCCAAGCCCAACATCAGCATCGGCAAGGACGGCATCCGCATCGAAGAGGGCAAGGCCGACGAAGGCGTGGACATCAGCATCGGCAAGGACGGCATCCGCATCACGCCCAAGGCCCGCGCCTCGGCCCAGGCGGCGTCGGCTGCGGGCGTGGCCGCTGAAGAGGCCCGCCGGGCGGCCGACCTGGCGGCATCGGCCGCCGACCAGGCGATCCGCATCACGGTGCCGCCAGGTCTTTTGAACCGGCAGGAAGTGAAAGAAGCCTTGGAAGAAGCCCGCCGCGAGGTCGAATCGGCCATGCGTGATGCCAAGGAGGCCGCCGAGGAAGCCAGGCGCGACGCCGCAGAAGCGATGCGCGATGCCCAATCGGCGCAGCGCGAAGCCGAAGCAGCCATGCGCCAGATGGAACGGGCCGAAGAGCGCCAGACACGCGCCTCACGCCGCGTCACGCGCTTTGGCATCGGCGACTTCCTGATGCAGTTCACCGTGTTCTGGATCATCGCCTCGGCGATCATCAAGTTCACCTACAAGGGCCAGAAGCAGGCCGAAGTGAAGGCCGCGCAAGCCACCGAAACGGCCGAGGCCGAGTCACTCAAACGCCAGGTCGTGGAAGCCCGCATGGCCGCCATGCAGGCGCAGGTGGAGCCGCACTTCCTGTTCAACACGCTGGCCAGCATCGACCACCTGATCGAAACCGACCCGGCCCGCGCCAGCGTGATGCAGAAGAACCTGATTGCGCTGCTGCGTGCCAGCATGCCCACGATGCGCGAAGCCGCAGGTGGCAACGGCAGCGGCGTGCGCGACCTGGGGCGCGAGATCGCGGTCATCAGGCCCTACCTGGAGATCCTGAAGGTGCGTATGGAAGAACGGCTCACCACCGACATCGCAGTGCCCGACGGCCTGCTGTCCGCCGAGTTCCCGCCCATGATGATCCAGACGCTGGTGGAAAACGCCATCAAACACGGCCTGGAGCCCAAGCCCGAGGGCGGTCACCTGCGCGTGACGGCAGAAATCGTGCACGGCAAGCTGCAGATGACGGTGGCCGACACCGGCCTGGGTTTTGGCAAGGCGGCCACCGCCGGCACGGGTGTGGGCCTGGCCAATATCCGCGAACGCCTGCAGATGTTGTATGGCGCGAAGGCCAGCCTGACGGTGGCCGAGAACACACCCAGCGGCACCGTCGTGACGGTCACCGTGCCCTACAAAACCGTGGAAGGGAGTGCGGCATGAGTGCATCAGCGAACAGCGAGGGCAGCCATGCCTTCGGGCCAGCGTCGGCGGCCACTGCCGCCCCAGTGGCCACCCCACTGGTGGCTCCGAAGAGAAGTTGGGGCTGGTGGCTGCTGGGCATCCTTGTCGCGGTGACGCTGCTGGCCGCCCTGATGGGCGCTGTGCTGGTGAACACCTTGGACGAAGCCTCTCGCGAGGGATTCCAGCTCACCGTGAACGGCCAACACTGGCCCATCGTGGCGCTGGACAGCGAACGGGGCTGGGCAGCGGTGTTGGCCATCGGCCTGGCGCTGCTGCTGCTGGTCGTCGTGTTGCCGGTGGTGTTGATGCTGGTGGCCGGTGCAGTGACCTTGTCGGTGGGACTGGCTGTCGGCCTGGCGGGCATGGCGGCGGCGGTTGCCATCGTGTCCAGTCTGGGCGCGGCCTTCCTGGTGCTGGCACTGGTGCTGTCGCCGCTGTGGGGGTTTGCACTGCTGCTGTGGCTGTTGCTGCGCAAGTGACCGCCGGCACAGCAGGGAGCGCAGTGATGCAACCCGTGGACTCGCCCTGCCGTCGGGCTTGTGGGCCGGGATAGCATGCCGAGATTCACCGGTCCTTGACGCCGCTTCCCGAGGCCCCTGTTCCCGTCCCGCACCCATGAACACACCTGCATTCCCCGCCACCGCGCCCCGCGCCGTGATCGCCGACGACGAACGCCTGATGCGCGACCAGTTGCGCGCGCGGCTGCTCGAAGTCTGGCCCGAGCTGAACATCGTGGCCGAGGCCAAAAACGGTCTCGAAGCCGTGCAGCTGGTGCAGGAACACCGGCCGGACATCGTCTTCCTGGACATCCGCATGCCCGGCCTCACTGGGGTGGAGGCCGCGCGCCAGATCGCGCAGCTGCCGGCGCCCGAGCACAGCGACGGCAGCGAAGACGAAGAACACGACCTGCTGCCCGAGATCGTGTTCATCACCGCCTATGACCAGTACGCGGTCGAAGCCTTCGAACAAGGTGTGGCCGACTATGTGTTGAAGCCCGCCGAACGCGAACGGCTGGCGCTGACCGTGGACCGCATCCAAAAGCGCCTGGCGGCGCGTGCAGGCGGCGAAGGCGCCAGCGACGCACCGGCCGGGCCGCACCTGCAGCAGCTCTTGCACCAGTTGTCCGCACGTTTGAATCCCGGCGGTGCGCCGCAGTACCTGCAGTGGATTCAGGCCACCGTGGGCCAGGCGATCCAGATGATCCCGGTCGACGAGGTGCTGTTTTTCATCAGCGACGAAAAGTACACCCGGGTGCAGACGGCGCAAGTGGAAGCCTTGATCAGGAAACCGATCAAGGAGCTGGTCGACGAGGTCGACCCGCAGCTGTTCTGGCAGATCCACCGCAGCACGCTGGTGGCGGTGAAGGCAATTGCCGGTGTCACGCGGGACTTCCGCGGCCGCCAGATCGTCAGCGTCAAGGGCCATGGGCAGAAGCTCGAGGTGAGCCGCAGCTACACGGGGCTGTTCAAGGGCATGTGATTCGAGCCCGGGACCGGCATGGCTTGCGGCCGCTGGTGAGCGAAAGCAACAGTGCTCAAGTTCGGCGCACACGAGCCGGACCGCACTTCTGCGCCGTTAGCCAGCCCGGGTCGTGAAGCAATTCACGCTTGACACGGCAGCCCTGTCGAACGGCACCGGCACAAGGCCGGGCCACGGAATCATTTGCTCGCACACCTGCACCAGCGGTCACTGCAAGCGTGACCCGGCCCCGTTACCTTCCGCTCCGCCTGATGGGTGAACGCCTGCGTGCCGACTACGGCAAGGGCCCCGAACTCCAAGCACCCCGGACCCGCGCCATGTTGCTTTCTTCTGCCAACCCCATTCAACGCCACTTCGACTTCGCCCGCCGCACCGAACGTGCCGTGGCCGGCTGGGTGGTGCGTGAAGAAGCCATCATGGGCACCGCCATCCGCGTCGAACTGTGGGCACCCGACCGCCGCAGCGGCGAAGCCGCCGCCGCTGCCGTGATGGACGAAATGCACCGCATCGACCGGGCGATGAGCCCGCACAAGCCCACCTCGGAGCTGTGTCGCATCAACCGCGAAGCCGCGCGCCAGCCCGTGGTGCTGAGCGAAGAGATGTACCGGCTGGTCGAACGTGCCATCGCTTTTTCTCGCCTGAGCGACGGTGCCTTCGACATCAGCTATGCCGCCGTGGGCCAGCTCTACGACTACCGCCAGCGTGTGCGCCCCAGCGCAGACGCACTGAAGGCCGCACAGGCCAACGTCGGCTGGCAGCAGCTGAAGCTGAACCCGCAGGCACGCACGCTGCGCTTCGGCCGTGAAGGCATGCGCATCGACCTGGGCGGGTTCGCCAAGGGCCACGCGGTCGACAACGCGGTGGCGCTGCTGGCGCGGCGCGGCGTCAAACACGCCCATGTCAGCGCAGGTGGCGACAGCCGCGTGCTGGGTGACCGCCGCGGCCGGCCCTGGAACGTGGCCATCCGCGACCCGCGCCGTGCCGGCGAGATGGTGGCCGTGCTGCCGCTGGAAGACGTGTCCATCTCCACCTCGGGCGACTACGAACGGTTTTTCGACGACGGTGCCGAACGTGTGCACCACCTGATCGACCCCGCCACCGGCCACAGCCCGGCCGGTGTGCACAGCGTGACCATCCTGGCCAGCGACGGCCTCACCAGCGAAGCACTGTCCAAGGCCGTCTTCGTGCTGGGTGTCGCTCGCGGCCTGGCGCTGGTGGAGAGCCTGGCGGGCATCGACGCCGTGATCGTCGATGCCCAGGGTGTGCTGCATGCCAGTTCGGGCTTGCTGCAGGGCCTGAGCGAAACGTCAGCTGCCGCGGCCCCGGGTGATTCCCGGCACGCGCCGCTGTCCGAATTGCAGGTGCTGGATTCGCAGCGCGCCGAACTCGACGCCCATGAAGTGGCCGAACAGGCCTGCCAATGATTCACCGGAGTCCACGCAGATGAACGCTCACATCACTTCAAGCATCAGCCGGGCCCGAGCGCAGGGGCGGGTTTCGACATGGGCCGTGCTGTCGCTGCTGACCCTGCTGGGCGCCTGTTCGGGCAGCGGCACCAGCAGCGAAGACACCGTCACCGTGAACGGCGACGTGCCACTGGCCTATGTGAAGCGCGCCACCTCGGTGGGCCTGAACCCCACCGACGGCGCCAACTTCGCTGCGGGCGGTGACCTGATGCTGCGCGAGAAGTCCAGCCCCAGCGCGGCCGAACACAACCTGACGGCACGTTTCACGGCCGGTGCAGGTGATGCTTCAGACCCCGAGGTCAGCTACGACGGCAAGAAGATCGTCTTTTCGATGCGCTGCCCGACGGCCAACACCGCCACCGTGGACGGCACCACCGGCGGCGCCCGCGCCTGCACCGGCCGCTGGAACATCTGGGAGTACGACACCACCGGCACCAGCCTGACCGGCGGCACCTTTCGCCGCCTGACCAGCAGCGCGGCGCACGACGATGTCGACCCGGTCTATCTGCCGGCCAACCGCGGCATCATCTTTTCGTCCAACCGGCAGGAAAAGTCCAGCCGCATGCAGGCCCTGGGCCGCGCCTACTTCGCCGCCGACGAATACGAACGTGAACGTGTGATGAACCTGCACAGCATGGCTGCCGATGGCAGCCATGTGCAGCAGATCAGCTTCAACCAGAGCCACGAGCGCAACCCGGTCATCCGCCCCAACGGCGACATCATGTTCGCGCGCTGGGAACACTTCGCTGACCGCAACCGCTTTGCCGTCTTCCGCAGCAAGCCCGACGGCACCGACATGTTCGTGCTGTACGGCGCACAGAGCCCGGGCAACAGCTTCCTGCACCCGCGCGACATGGACCCCAAGGGCAAGTTCCCGGGCCAGCTGGTGACTTCTCTGATGCCGCTGTCGGGCACCCAGGAAGGGGGCTCGATCATGATGGTCGACGCTGCCCGTTACTCGGAATACAACACCCCGGCGTCCAGCAGCGTGCCGCGTGAAGGTGGCCAGAAACAGGCCACCGAGCGCACGCTGTCCGACGGCCGTGGGCTTTCACGCTACGGCCGTGCAACGACGCCCTACCCGCTGTGGGACGGCAGCGACCGGGTGCTGGTGGCCTGGCGCCCGTGTGAAGTCACGCGCAATGGCGTGGTGGTGTCCTGCACCACCCTGACCGACGCCGAACTGGCCACGCTGGGCGACGACAACCGCACCATGGCCGCGCGTGCTGCCGACGGTGTGCGGGACAACGCACCGGCGGCCTACGCCATCTACATGTTCGACCCGGCCAACCAGACCTGGTTGATCGTGGCCGCGCCGCCGCAAGGTTTCATGTTCACCGACCCGGTGGCACTGACATCACGTGCCGAACCCAATGTGGTCGAGCCGACCACCGTCGACCCGGTGCTGGCGGCACAGAACATGGCCCTGATCGAGGTGCGAAGCGTCTACGACACCGACGGCCTGAACCGCATGGCCGAAGCGATGCTGACCGACGCCGACCGCGCCGCCGGCTGTGCCCGCGCCATTCCGCTGCGTGCCCCGGTCGAAGCCGCCGACACCCGCACGCAGGTGGCCGACCTGGCGCGCCTGAAGAACCCTGCCGACCCGGCCTATGGCTGCGCACCGGCGCGGTTTGTGCGCGCATCGCGTGGTGTGCCACCACCCAGCGGCGGCATGGGTGTGCGCCAGGCCATCGGCGAGACGGACTTCGAACAGATGCAGATCCTGGGCTACGCCCCGATCGAACCCGATGGCAGCTTCAAGCTGCAGGTGCCGGCCGACGTGCCGCTGGCGCTGGCCGTGATCGACGCCGACGGCCGTGCGATCCAGACCCACACCAACTGGATCCAGGTGCGCCCCGGCGAACGCCGCACCTGCGACGGCTGCCACAGCCCGCGCCGCGGCGCAGCGCTGAACAGCGGCCCGGTGGTCAACACGCTGCCGGCCGGCATCAAGGCTGCGTTGTCTTCGCAACACCAGAGTGGTGAAACGCTGGCTTCGCTGCGCACCCGGCTCGACCCGACAGCGCTGGCGCTGGCCACCAGCCCCGTGTTCACCGACATCTGGGCCGACATCACAAAAACCGGCGTCACCGCGCGCGCTTCGCTGAGCTTGATGTACACCGGCAACACCAACCCCGCCGACGACCTGGCCACGGCGGCGCCGGTGAACGGCGTCATCAACTACCCCGACCACATCCAGCCGCTGTGGACCCGTGCACGTGGCCCCGCCGGCGCCCACACCTGCGTGGCCTGCCACGCCGACACGGCCAGGCTCGACCTGCGCGGCACGCTGGCTGGCACCGGTCGCCTGGTTTCGTACGAAGAGTTGCTGATGGGCGACCCCGTCATCGACACGGTCACCGGCCGCCCGGTGATCCGTGTGCGCCAGGGCGTGCCTGAAGTCGTTCGCGGCTCACCGCTGGTCGAGACCAGTTCCGGTGCGGCCAACACGGCAGGCCAGGCGCGCAAGAGCCGCCTGACCGAGATCCTGTGGGGCCAGACCCTGCTGGCCGGCGCAGGCACCCGCACCGAACACCCGAACCCGCCGGACACCGCGCCCAACCATGCCAGTCTGCTGAACAAGGCCGAAAAGCGCCTGCTGGCCGAGTGGATGGACATGGGCGGTCAGTATTACAACGACCCCTTCGACGCTGGCAGCGGCGTGCGCACGGTGTCGGCACTGAGCCAGGAAACCTTCCTGTCGCAGGTGCAGCCCATCCTGCGTGCGCAGTGCGCCAGCTGCCACCAGGCCGGCCTGGGCAACCCGCGCAACCGCTTCGTGCTGACGGGCAGCGAAGAGGGCGACTTCAACGTCACGCTGAGCATGGTCAACAACACCTGTGTCACCACCAACAACCCGCTGCTGCTGCGGCCGTCCACCGTGCCGCACCCCAGTGGCGACCTTGAGCAGACCACGGCTCTGCTGCCCGTGGGCAGCACCGGCTACAACCAGATCGCCAACTGGATCTCGCGTGGCTGCCCGGGTTCCTGATCGATGAAACGATGACCCGACGACATCACACCTGCAGCCCGAAGCTGCTGGCCGCCGCCGCCGTGTTTGCCCTTCTGGGCGGGTGCGGCGGCGGCAGCCCGCTTGACAACCCGCAGAACGTGGCCAACCCGCCCGGCGCCACCGGCCAGAAGTTGTCGTTTGTGTACTTCCAGCGTTGCATCAACCCGGAACTGAACAGGCCGTTGCCGGTGAACATCGGCGGTGTCATCACCACCAACACCTGCGCCGCCGCGGGTTGCCACGACAACGCCAGCGGCACCGGTGGCGCGCTGCGCCTGTTCGGCACGGCGCCGGCCGTGGATCTGTCCTTGGCACCCGAGGCCGTGCGGGCCAGCGACATGTACAAAAACTACTACTCGTCGCTGGGCGAATCGGTGGTCGGCAGCCCAGACCAGAGCCGCATGCTGAACAAGCCGCTGGTGCGGGGTGTGCTGCACGGTGGTGGCCTGATCTTCGAAAACGCCGACGACCCCGCGGCCAAGCTCATCCGGTACTGGATCAATCGCCCCATGCCACAAGGCCAGGACGAGTTCAGCACAGCGGCCAACACCATGTTCACGCCTGCCGACCCGGCCACCGGGGCCTGCAACAGCGAATGAACTGACTTGACCCAGACTGCGTTTCCCAAGCCAATGCCTTCTTTGCACTTGTCCGTTCGCGCATGGGCGTGCGCCTTCGCCTGCAGCGCCGTGTGGTGTGTGCAGGCGCAGCCTGTGCCAGTGGCCGAGCCGGCATCGGCGCCAGCTGCCACGCCGGTGCCGGCCCCGGCAATGACTGGCGCCGAGCGCCTGCAGGTCACCGACCCGTTTCTTGAACTGCACACCGGCCCCGGCCGTGGCTACCCGGTGTTCCACGTGGTTGAACGCCGGCAATGGGTGACGGTGGAGATGCGCCGCACCGACTGGTACCGCGTGCGTGCCGAAGGTGGCCAGGTAGGCTGGGTGCCGCGCCGGCAGCTCGAAGCCACGCTCACCGAATCCGGCGCCGGCAAGACTTTCCGCGACGTGCTGGTCGACGACTACCTGCGCCGCCGGGTTGAATTCGGTGGCGCCTGGGGTCGCTTCAAGGCCGAGCCGATGCTCAAGCTGTGGACACAGTTCCGCATGGCGGACACGGTGGGTGCCGAGCTCAGCGTCGGCCAGGTGCAGGGCGTGTTTTCCGGCACCGACTTCTGGGCCGTGAGCCTGACGTCAGAGCCCTGGTCCGACCGGCGCCTGTCACCCTTCTTCAGCGTCGGCCTGGGGCAGTTCCGCAACATCCCGAACACCAGCCTGGTCGACGCCGCGCCCACCAATGCCAAGCTGGCACACGCCACCGTGGGTTTGCGCTGGTACCTGGGTGAACGTTTTGTCGCGCGCATCGACGGCTCTTTGACCACCGCCTTCGTGGCCGATAACCGCAGCATCGAGTACCGGTCCTTCACCGCCGGGCTGGCCTTTTTCTTCTGACGAACCCGCACATGCAGCAAACCCCGAACCGATCTGGCGTCGCAACCTTGGCGCCCGCCGCAACGGCCACCCTGGCTGCACTGCTGCTGTGTGCGGCCGTGCCGGCTGCCGCGCAGACCGCCCCGGCGGCCAATGCCACCGCCAAGCCCGCCGCCGAGCAGGTGATCGTGCCCCAGGTCGATCGGCGTGACGTCAAACGCCCGAAGTACGCGTCCAACGACTTTGCGATCGGTCTCTTCGCCGGCACCTACGCCACGCAGAACTTCGGTGCCGCCACGGTCAGCGGCGTGCGCCTGGGTTACCACATCACCGAAGACTTTTTCGTGGATGCCACGCTGGGCCGCAGCAAGGTCAGCGACGACGCCTTTCGCCAGGTGCTGCCGGGCGGCATCTTCGTCAACCGCACCGAAACGCTGAGCTACTACGCGGTGTCCGCTGGCTACAACGTGCTGCCGGGCGAGGTGTTTTTCGGCAAGCGTTACGCCAAGGCCACGCAGGGCTACATCCTGGCCGGTGTGGGCAGCACCGACTTCGCGGGCCAGAAGCGCCAGACCCTGCACGCCGGCTTCGGCTTGCGGCTGCTGGTGAACGACTGGTTCGTGATGCAAGCCGATGTGCGCGACCACGTCTTCACGCTCGACATCCTGGGCAAGCGCCAGAGCACCCAGAACATCGAAGTCACCGCCGGCCTCACGCTGTTTTTCTGACCTCCTCTTCAAGGCCCGACATGCATCACCTGCTGCGCACCCTGACCCTGCTGGCCTGCACCGCGCTGGCCTTGCCCGCCGCCGCCGTTGTGCAGGCCCAGCGACCGGCCCCCGACTTCACGCTGAAAAGCGCGGAAGGCCGCAACCTGCGCCTGCAGGAACAGCGCGGCCAGGTCGTGCTGGTCAACTTCTGGGCCAGCTGGTGCGGCCCCTGCAGGCAGGAGATGCCGCACCTGAACCGCCTGTACGACAAGTACCGCGCCAGCGGCTTCACGCTGTTGGGCGTGAACATCGACGACGACGCCAAACACGGCGCGGCCACTGCCGCCAAGTGGGGCCTGAAGTTTCCGGTGCTGCTGGACGCCGACAAGCAGGTCACCAAGCTCTACGACCTGGGCGCGATGCCGTCCACCGTGTTGATCGACCGCGACGGCAAGGTGCGCTTCCTGCACCGCGGCTACCGCGAGGGTGTCGAAGAGGCCTACGAAAAGCAGATCCGCGAGCTGGTGAAGGAATGAAGTTCACCGACCCCCGTAGCGCCTTCGGCGCACCCCCTCAAGGGGGCGCCGCCAGCGGCCCGGCGAAGCCGGTTCCGCGGCGGCCACTGGGTGCGGCGGTGCTGCTCGCTGCCGTGCTGCTGCAAGGCTGCGCCATCCAACCCTGGGTGAAGCCTTACGAACGCGAAAAGCTGTCCGATCCGATCATGCAGTTCTCGCGTGCGGCGCTGGCCGACAAACACCGCGAGCACATCCACAACGTGCGTGAAGGTGCCCGCGGCGCGACGGGCGTTCAGGGCGGTGGCTGTGGTTGCAACTGATATGCCCCCACGCTCCCTTCGGTCGCTGCCCCCCGAGGGGGCTCATGCAGCGGCCCGGCAAAGCCGGTTCCGCGCATGGCCTTGGTTGGTGCGGCAAGTGCTTGCCCGCTGGCAGCAGTTGCTCGGCGGCTTCATGGCCGGCAGCGCGGCCACGCAGGCCGGCGGCGCCGCCTTGCCCCAGGACAAGGCCGAGACCATCTATCACGTCTACGACGGTGGCGGTGTCAAGGCCACCGGCCCGGCGCTGCTGGTGCGCAAGAGCCTGGCCGACCGGGTGTCGCTGTCGGCGCAGTACTACGTGGACGCGGTCAGCAACGCCAGCATCGACGTGGTCACCACCGCCAGCCCCTTCAAGGAAACGCGCACCGCCTGGGACTTCGGCGCCGACACCGTGGTGCGCGACACCACGCTGTCGCTGGGCATCTCGCGCAGCACCGAACCCGACTACATCGCCGAAGCCGTGAGCCTGGACGCAGCGCACGAAGTTTTTGGTGGCATGAGCACCGTCAGCCTGGGCTTCACACGTGCGCGCGACCTGGTGGGGCAAAAGGGCACCGTGGGCTGGATCGACACCGCTTCGCACTGGCAGTACCGCGCCGGCCTGACGCAGATCCTGTCGCCCACGTGGCTGATGAGCGCCAACTTCGAGGCCATCTCCGACAGCGGTTACCTGGGCAGCCCTTACCGCGCAGCGCGGGTCTTCGGTGCCGCGGTGCCCGAGCGCAACCCGCGCACCCGCACCGGTCGCGCCGTCAAGTTGCGCAGCATCAACGACACCGGCAAGCTGGTCTCGCGCAGTTCGCTGCGCGCCGAGTACCGCTACTACTGGGACACCTGGGACATCCAGGCCCACACCTACGAACTGGGCGGTTCCAAACACCTGGGCCAGAGTTTCCTGCTCGACGTGTCGCTGCGCGGGTACTCACAAGGCAAGGCGCTGTTCTACAGCGACAACGCGCAGTCCGAAACGCTGTACGTGTCGCGCAACCGCCAGCTAAGCACCTTCCGCAGCACCTCGGTGTCGGCCAAGCTCAGCTACACCTGGCCGGGTCTGCCGGCGGGTTACGACGTGAAGCTGACCGGGGTCTACGAGCTCAAGCAGTTCCGCTTCTCGGACTTCACCGACCTGCGCAGCAACACACCCTATTCGTACAAGGCCAACGTCGTGCAGTTGTACGTCTCCGCCACGTTCTGACCACCCGAGTCCGTGCCATGAACCACATCACTTTCCAGAACTTGCTGCGTGGCCTGCTCGCGATCAGCGTGTTTGCCCTGGCGGCAGCCGCCGGCGCGCAGACGGCTGAGCCTTCAGCAGCAGCATCTGCGCCCGCTGCCGCGCCTGTTGCTCCAGCGGCCGCCGCCAGCGCCCCGGCCGCGCCACAAGGTTCGCTCGACAGCCGCGTGCAGGACCTCAAGGCCGAGGTCATCCGCCTCAACCGCGACCTGCTGGTGCTGGAAGAAGAACTGCTGTTCCCCGCCGGCACGCAGGTGGCGGTGTTCGTGAGCATGGACGTGGGCAGGATGTTCGAGCTGGAGTCGGTGCAGATCAAGCTCGACGACAAGGTCATCAGCCAGCACCTGTACACGCCGCAGGAAGTGCAGGCGCTGCACCGAGGCGGTGTGCAGCGGGTCTTTCTGGGCAATCTGCGCGCCGGCACCCACGCCATCGACGCCTTTTTCACCGGCCGCGGCCCGCACGAGCGCGACTACAAACGTGGCACGACGCTGAAGTTCGACAAGGGCACCGAGCCGCGCTACATCGAATTGCGCATCAAGGATTCGACGGCCAAGCTGCAGCCCGAGTTTGAGGTGAAGGTCTGGTGATGGTTCTTCGTGCGATCGCCGTCGCGCTGCTGGCCTCTGGTGGCCTGGGTGGCATTGGCGCCCGGACTGCGGTGGCCGCCGAGCCCGGTGCGAAGCCGGTGATCGTCAGCGCGCCGCATTACGGCGACACACTCTTCAACTTCTACCAAGACCGTTTTTTCGGCGCCATCACCGGCCTGATGGTGTCGCAACACTTCGGCCGTGTCGCGCCGCATGCCGACGAAGCCGAGGTGCTGCGTGGTGGCATGTTGTTGTCCTACGGCCTGCACGAACAGGCCAGCGAGGTGTTTGCACGCCTGATCGACCGCAATGCACCCGCCTCGGTGCGCGACCGTGCGTGGTTCTTTCTGGCGCGCATCCGCCACCAGCGGGGTCTGCTGGATGAGTCGCAGCAGGCGCTGGACACCATCAGCGCGCCCTTGCAAGGCGCGCTGGAAGAAGACCACCAACTGCTGCGTGCGCAGCTCTTGATGGCGCGGCAGGATTACGCCGGCGCTGCCGCGGTGCTGGACGCGATCAAGGGCAGTCCGACAGCGGGTCTTTATGCCCGTTTCAACCTGGGCGTGGCGCTCATCAAGACCGGCGGGCCCAATGAAGTCGAGCGCGGCGTCAAGCTGCTGGACGAGGTGGGCCAGGCCCCTGGCCCGAACGAAGAGATACGCAGCCTGCGTGACCGCGCCAACGTGGCGCTGGGGTTCGCCGCGCTGCAAGGCCAAAAGCCCCGCGAAGCGCGCAGCGCGCTGCAACGTGTGCGGCTGAACGGCGCCCAGGCCAACAAGGCCTTGCTGGGTTACGGCTGGGCGGCTTCCGAGCTGGCCGACCCCAAGCTGGCGCTGGTGCCCTGGCTGGAACTTTCCACCCGCAACATCACCGACGCGGCGGTGCTCGAAGCGCACATCGCGGTGCCCTACGCGATGGCCGAGATCGGCTCCTACAGCGGTGCACTCGACCGCTACCAGGCGGCGGTCGATGTGTTCCAGCGTGAAAAGCAGGGGCTCGACGAATCGATTGCCGCCATCCGCGCCGGCAAGCTGGTCAAGGGCCTGCTGTCGCAGAACCCGGTCGAAGCCGATGTCGGTCTGGACGCCTTTGCGCGCATGGACCAGTTGCCCGAGATGCCGCATACCGCCCACCTGGTGCCGCTGCTGGCCGACAACCCTTTCCAGGAGACCTTCAAGCACCTGCGCGACCTGCAGTTCCTGCACGGCAATCTGTTGCAGTGGCAGGGCAATCTGGGCACCTTCACCGACATGCTGGACACACGCAAGGTCGCCTTTGCCACGCGCCTGCCGCAGGTGCGGGCGCAGGCCGGGGCGGTGGACATGGCCGCGTTGCAGACCCGCCGCGATGGCTTGGCGGCCGACCTGAAACAGGCAGAAGAAGCCACCGACGCGGTGGTCTTCGCCAACCCGAAAGAGCGTGAACTGCTCGGCCGCATCGAAGGTGCGCGGGCCACTTTGGCACGTGTTCAAGGCACACCCGAAGCCGCCGAGCTGGCCGATGTGGCCGAGCGGCTGCGCCGCGCCCAGGGCGCCTTGACCTGGCAACTGCAGCAGCAGTTCAGCGAACGCAGCTGGGCGGCACGCAAGGCGCTGCGCGACACCGACCAGGGCCTGGTGGCCGCACGCGCGCGCGACGCTGCGCTGCTGAAGGCACAAACCGAAGAACCGGCCCGCCACGAGCGGTTTGCCACCCGCATTGCCGAGCTCTCGACGCGCCTGCAAGGCCTGCAGCCCCGTGTGGCTGCGCTGGACCAGGAAACACAGGTGGCACTGCAGGACATCGCGGTGGCCGAGCTCGAAAACCAGAAACAGCGCCTGGACCTGTACGCCGCGCAGGCCCGCCTGGCCATTGCGCAGATCCTGGACCGTGCACAGCTGGCGCAGCGTTCCGATGTCGGCGCCGCCTCAGGGGCCAAACCATGATGGCGCGGCGCACCCACGCCATCGCCAGCGCGGCCGCGCTGGTGTGCCTGCTCGGCGCCTGTTCCAGCAACAAGCGCCTGCCTGGCGACAACGAACCCACGTTGGCCAGCTTGCGGGACCGCACCGTCTCGGTGGTGGCCGACAAGCCCGAAAACGCCTTGAAGGTGGCCGAAGAGCAGACCATCGCAGCCTACCTCCAGTTCCTGGAGGCCGCGCCAAACGCACCCCAGCGCCCCGAGGCCATGCGCCGCCTGGGCGACCTGGAGATGGACAACGCCGACCGGCGTGCCGCCGAATCCACCTCGGCCGCCGGCGACGTGCCCGACTACAAGGCCGCGATCACGCGCTACCAGGAATTCCTGAAGGCCTACCCGCGGGACCCGCGCAACGACCGTGTGCTGTACCAATTGGCGCGCGCGCAGGAACAGGTTGGTCAGCTCGAAGAGTCGCTGAAGACGCTGACCCAACTGGTGGGCCAGCACCCCGGCACGCAGCATGCCGACGAAGCGCACTTCCGCCGCGGTGAACTGCTGTTTGCCACACGTGACTACAAACAGTCCGAACGGGCCTACGCCACCGTGCTGCAGGCCGGCAACAAAACTCCGTTCACCGAACGTGCGTTGTACATGCAGGGCTGGAGCCTTTTCAAGCAGGGCCGGCTGGACGACGCGCTGAAGCCCTTCTTCGGCGTGCTCGACTTCAAGCTCGGTGACCTGAACGCGGCGGTGCGCGACGAAGCGAAGCTCGAAGACCTGCAGGCACTCACCCGTGCCGACCGCGAACTGGTGGAAGACACCTTCCGTGTGCTGAGCATCAGCTTGAGTGCCTTGCAAGGTGCCGAGTCGGTGCCGCGCCTGATCGACAGCGCGGTGCGCGAGGGCTACCAGTTCCGCGTCTACCAGCAGCTGGCCGAGCTCTACATCCGGCAAGACCGCATCAAGGACGCCGCCGACACATTGGCCGCCTTCGTGCGCCGCCAGCCGCTGCACGCGCAGGCGCCGCTGCTGCAGGCGCGGGTGATCGAGATCTACGCCGGTTCCGGTTTCGACACGCTGGCGCTCGAGGCGAAGAAGGACCATGTCGTGCGCTACGGCGCCAACAGCGAATTCCGGCGTGCCAACCCCAGTGGCTGGGCACGGGCGCAGCCGCTGGTGAAAAACAACCTGACCGACCTGGCCCGCCACCACCACGCGCTGGCGCAGAAGAACAAGCTGCCTGCCGACGTGCAGGAAGCGGTGCGCTGGTACCAGGCACTCCTGAGCGAATTCCCGGGTGATGCGGGCGAAGCGCAGAACCGCTTCCTGATGGCCGAGCTCTTGTACGAAGACCGGCGTTATGCCGTGGCCGCGCGGGAATTCGAGCGTGTGGCCTATGCGACTGGTGCGATCGCACCGTTTGCCCGTGCGGCCGATGCCGGTTATTCGGCCTTGCTGAGTTACGCCGCACTCGAAAAAGAGGCCAGCGACAAGCTGCCCTTGCAGCGCCAGGGGGTGGACAGTGCGCTGCGTTTTGCCACGTCGTTTGCCAGCGACCCACGTGCCGGTGCGGTGCTGACCAACGCGTCGGAAAAACTGCTGCTGCTGGGCGACGGCGAACAAGCCGTTGCCGTGGCCCGGCAGTCCCTGGCGCTGACACCGCCACCCGCGCCCGAGCTGCGCCGCGTGGCCTGGACCGTGGTCGCCCACCACAGCTTCGACCGCGTCGACTTTCTGCAGGCCGAAGCTGCCTATGGCGAGGTGTTGGCACTCACGCCAGCCGGCGCCGCGGGCCGCGACGAACTGGTCGAACGCCAGGCCGCCGCCATCTACAAACAAGGTGAACTGGCCCGCACCGCAGGCAACAGCCGCGATGCCGTGGGCCACTTCGCGCGCATCGCTGCGCTGGGTGCCCTGCCAGCCGGTTCGGCGGTGCGTGCCAGCGCGATGGTCGACGCCGCCGCGTCGCTGATCGTGTTGAAGGACTGGGACAACGCCGCGCGCTCGCTGGAAGATTTCCGCCGCCAGTACCCGACCCATCCGCTGCAAGCCGACGTGGCACCCAAGCTGGCGCTGGCCTACATGGAACTGGGCCGCCACACGCAGGCTGCCGCCGAATTCGAACGCGTGGCCACCACCAGCAGCGACCCCGCCATCGCACGCGGCGCGTCGTGGCAAGCCGCCGAGCTGCACCACAAGGCGGCAGAAGGTGCACGGCCCAAGTCACTGGCGCTGGCCACGGCCATCAAGGCCTGGGAACGGTATCTGCAGGCCCACCCCCAGCCGCTGGAACCCGCGGTGGAAACACGCTGGAAGCTGGCCGAGCTGACGCGCCAGGACGGCCAGCTGCCGCGCAGCCTGGCTTGGGTGCGCGCAGTGCAGGCAGCCGACCGCGACGCAGGCGACGCTCGCACACCACGCACGCGCCTGCTGGGTGGCCAGGCCACGCTGCAACTGGCCGAGCCGGAGCTGGCCGCCTACCAGCAGGTGCGCCTGGTCGAGCCGCTGCAAAGGCAGCTGAAGCTGAAGAAGTTGCGCATGGACGAAGTGCTGAAGGCCTACGCCCAGGCCGCCGACGTGGGCGTGGCCGAGGTCACCACCGCCGCCACCTTCCACACCGCTGCGCTGTACCAGGACTTCGGCAAGTCGCTGATCGCTTCGCAGCGGCCTAAGCGCCTGAGCAAGATGGAACTCGAGCAGTACAACGTGCTGCTCGAAGAGCAGGCCTTTCCTTTCGAAGAGAAGGCCATCGAACTGCACGAGACCAACGCCCGGCGCACCACACAGGGCCTGTACGACCCGTGGGTGAAAAACAGCCTGGCCGAACTGGCCAAGCTCAAGCCGGTGCGTTACGGCAAGGCCGAGCGGGGCGACAACAGCCTGGCCGCCGACGTGGGCGCGCTGCAGGCTGCGCTGAAGCAGAACCCCGGCTCGGCGTCGCTGCTCAACCAGCTGGGCATCGCGCAGCGCCAGCAAGGCCATTTCGACGAAGCGCGGCAGGCCTACGAAGCCGCCATCACGGCCAACCCCGTCGCGCCGCTGCCGCACCTGAACCTGGCCATCCTGTACGACTTGTACCTGGGCGATGTTGCCAAGGCGCAAGCGCTGTATCAACGTTGTGTGGAACTGTCACCAGCCGATGCCACGCAGCTGAATCGCTGGCTGGCCGAGCTCAAGGCGCGCAAGCCGGCGCCGAATAGCCCGACATCCACCGCCACAGCAGCGGCCGCACCAACCCAGGACACCACCTCGGTGGCCAGCCGCAAGGACAAACCATGAAGCGACTTTCCCTGCTCGCCTTGGCACTGGCGGCAGCGGCCCCGACAGCCCTGCTGGCGCAAGACCGTGCCGACATCGACCGCACGCAGATCATCGGCAACCGCGAACTGCCCAAGGTGCTGTACATCGTGCCGTGGAAAAAGCCGCTGCCCGGCCAGCTGTCGGGCCGCCCGGTGCAGAGCGTGCTGGACGAAGCACTGGCGCCGGTGGACCGCACCGTGTTCCGCCGCCAGGTGGTCTACACCAGCCAGGTGCAGGCGCGTGAAACTGCCGCTGCCGCGACGCCTGCCCCGGCACCCTCGCCAGTGGCCGTGCCCGCACCGAACACCCCACCCCGCTGAATCCGTTTTCGGCCGCCCCTTCATTCGCCTTCAGATCGCCCCGGAGCACCCGCCCATGAGCAACTTCAACACCGTCGTCAAGTTCTTCGTCGACTGCGGCCCCTTCCTTTACCCCAGCCTGGCGATGATGGCCATCGGCCTGGCCATCGCCATCGAGCGTTTCCTGTTCCTGAACCGGGCGCGCAGCGAAAACCGCAAGCTCTGGGACCAGGTGCTGCCGATGCTGCAAAGTGGCAAGTGGAAGGAAGTGCACCACGTCACCAGCAGTTCCGAATCGGCCATCGGCAAGATCGTCAGCAACGGCCTGACGCGCATGCAGAGTGCACGCCGCCGCGAAGACATCGACAACGCGATGGAAGAAGGCATGATGGAAATCGTGCCGCGGCTGGAGAAGCGCACGCACTACATCGCCACCTTCGCCAACACCATCACCCTGGTGGGCCTGCTGGGCACCATCATCGGCCTCATCAAGGGCTTCACGGCGGTGGCTTCGGTGAACCCGGCCGAGAAGGCCGAGATGCTGAGCGCCAGCATCTCTGTGGCCATGAACAACACCGCCTTTGCGCTGATGGTGGCCATTCCCTTCTTGCTCATCCACGCTTTCCTGCAGGCGCGTGCCAGCGAGATCGTCGACAGCCTGGAAGCCGCCAAGATCACCTTCCTGAACCTGGTGCAGCGCCTGGCCGGTGAGCAGCTGTCCACCAAGGAACAGCGCGTCTCATGAAGCGCCGTCGCCTTCGCAAAGAGGCGCCCCATCTCGAGATCACCGCGTTCATCAACCTGATCGTGGTGCTGGTGCCCTTTCTGCTGGCCACCACGGTGTTCTCGCGCCTGGCGGTGATGGACCTCAACCTGCCGGCCCAGCAGTCGGCCGTCGAGCAGCTGAAGGGCCCCGAGCTGCAGCTGGAAGTGGTCATCCGCCAGGACGCCATCGAGGTCGGTGACCGCATCGGCGGCCTCATCCAGCGCATCGAAAGAACGGGCGCCACACACGACTTCAAGAGCCTGGGTACGCTGATGGTGCTGGTCAAGGGCAAGTTCCCCGACAAGACCGAATCCAGCGTGCTGGCCGAACCCGACACGTCCTACGACGACCTGGTGCAGGTGATGGACACCGTGAGCAGCAGCGTCACCGCCAACGGCGCGCAGCTGCAGCGCGCGGAGCTGTTTCCCAACATCAGCATCGGCGACGCACCGGTGCGCAAGCAGGCGGGTGCCACGCCCAAGGCTGGCGTGAAGGGGACCAGCTGATGGCCGCGATGACGCCCCTGGAAAAACGCGCCGAACGCAAGGCGCGCAACAAGAGCGCACTGGACATGAACCTGGTGGCGCTGATCGACGTCTTCACGATCCTGATCTTTTTCCTGCTCTCCAGCGCCAGCGGCGTGGACATCCTGGTCAGCCCGAAGGCCGTCGACCTGCCGCTGGCGATGGCCGAAAAAACGCCCAAGGAAACCGTGCTGCTGGTGGTGGCCGGTGACGACATCATCGTCGACGGCCGCCGCATCGCGTCGGTGGCGCAGGTGATGGCGGCACCCGAAGCCACCATCCCGGCGCTGAAGGCCGAACTCGATCTGCTGGGCACCCGCACTGCGGTGCGGGCAGAGAACAAGGCCGAGCAGCAGGCCGTGACCATCATGGCCGACAAGCAGATGCCCTACAGCCTGCTGCGCAAGGTCATGAGCACCTGCGCGCAGTCCAACTTCGCCGATGTCTCCTTTGCCGTGCGCAGGCGGGACACCTGAGATGAGTGCCTTGGCCCTGTCCCCGATGGCGTCGTTTCGGCGCCCTTCACTGCCGTGGTCCAACGCAGCGGACGACGAAAAACGCTTTCAGCGCATCGCCCGCACCGTGCTGATGGTGGTGTTGGTGCTGGGCGTGGTGATGCCCTACGTGCCGCTGCCCGAGCGAGTGCGCATCGAAGCGCAACCGTTGCCCGCGCCGATGGCCCGCTTGCTGCTGGAAAGGCCGGTCACGCCGCCGGCCCCACCGCCCAAGCCGCAGGTGGTGGATGACGACAAGCCTGCCGTCGCCAAGCCCGAAAAGGCACCCGACAAACCCGACCCGATCAAGTCCAGCAAACCGAAGGAAGCACCGGTGCCCGAGGCCCGCAATCCGGTGGCCAACAAGCCGCCCGGTGAAGTGGCCATCGACAACGCACGCCGCAAGGCCAGCGGGGTGGGCCTGCTGGCGATGAAGGACCAGCTGTCCGAGATGGTGGCCGCGCCGGCTGCAGTGCAGCTGAAGCAGGACATCAAACCCGGCCTGGGTGTCGGCACGGGCACCGGCGTGGGTGTGGGTGCGGGCCAGGAGGCCGGCATTCCCGTGCGCGCCATGATCACCAGCAACGCCACCCAAGGCAGCGGTGGCATCAACACCGCGGCCTACAGCAAGGACACCGGTGGTGGTGGCCTGGCCGGCCGTGGCACGACGCTGGTCGAGGGTGTGGCTGGCGGCGGTGGTGGTGGCGGCCTGGGCGGCGGCGGTGGCCGTGCCGGCGGTGGCAGTGGCGACGGCAGCGGTGTCGGTGGTGGCAAAGGCGGCACGCTGCAACGCAGCGGCAGCGGCAAGAGCAGCCGCAGCATCGAAGACATCAAGCTGGTCTTCGAACGCAACAAGGGCGCCATCTACGCCATCTACAACCGGGCCTTGCGTGAAGACCCTGCGCTGCAGGGCAAGGTGGTGCTGGAACTGAAGATCGCGCCCAGCGGCGAGGTCACCGGCCTGCGCATCGTCAGCAGCGAGCTGAAGGCTGAAGAGCTGGAGAAGCGACTCTTGGCGCGCATCCGCAGCTTCGACTTCGGTGCCAAGGACGTCGAGGTGATGGTCGTCACCTGGCCGGTGGACTTCCTGCCTTCATAGGCCGGCTGGGCCAGGCTGCGGCCGGCGTCGCAAGATGCTGGCCGCGCCCATCACCGACAGGGCCAGGGCGACACACGCGCCGCTGGGGGCGTCCAGCCACCACGACACACCCAGGCCCACGCCACAGGCCAGCACCCCGGCTGTCCAGGCGGCAACGCGATGGCTTCCGCTCCTCTGCCAGAGCGCCGGTGCGATGAGGGCAGCAAAGACGACGAACAAGCCCAGCGTAGGCACCGCCAGGCTCGCGACCAGCGCAAAGACCGGGTAGAAGACGGCGTCGCGCGTCAGCCGCCGGCCGACCAGGGCGACAGCCAAGGCGCAGCCCGCCAGCACGGCCACTTGCGGCCAGCCAGCCCACAGCACATCAGCCGCCAGCAGTTCACCCAGCCGTTCGCGGCCGTGCGGGTCGAGCCTGGCGCCCAGCAGCGCGGCGCTGGCGCCCATCACGTACAAAAGGCCGATCCGTGCTTCGCGTTCGGCGGGCCATTTTTTCGACAGCCAGGCCACGGCCGCCGCACAGGCCAGGGCGCCGGCTGCGGCGAGTGTTTGTGTGCTGATCCAGCCTGGGTGGTCCATCAAGGCACCGGCCCACAGCGCGGCGGCGGCTGCGGCCTGGGCCACCGCCAGGTCGATGAACACCACCCCACGCGCCAGCACCTGGTGGCCCAGCGGCGCCAGCGCCAGCACGCCGCAAATCAGCGCCGCCACCGGTGCCAGGAACCAGGCTTCGGTCATCGGGTGTCGCGCATCAGCGCGGTCTTGTTTGCAGCAGGCTGGCCAGCAGGCCGTCGACCCAGCGCAGCAGCGCTTCGCCGTCGGCGTCTTCGGCCACCGTGGCCGGCAACACCAGCAGCGGCACCTGGCCACCCAGCTGGCCACTGAGCCAGCGGCCGGGTCGTGGGTCCTGGTAACTGGCCACCACCACCGCCATCGGCGGCTGGCCCTTCAGCGGGTTCAGCAGCCCTTGCAAGTGACCCGGTGTGGGCGCCATGCCGGGCTTGGGTTCCAGGTCGGCCACCGGCTTGATGCCCAACCAGTGCCACAGGTAGCCGAAGGTGCTGTGCTGCGCCGCCACCGTGCGCCCGCGCAGCGGCGCAGCGCGGCGCTCCCAGTCGGCGATGCGCGCTGTCAGCTGTTTCTCGAAGGCGACGCGGCGTGTTTCGATGAGCGTCTTCTGCGCCGGCAGGTCTTGCTGCAGGCGCTCGGCCAGCATCTGCACCACCACCAGCCAGTTGCGCGGGTCGGCGTGCAGGTGCGGGTTGCCTTCGGCGTGAACGTCGCCTGACCAGGGTGTGCCGATGGCCCCGGCCCGCGGGTCGAGCAGCACCACGTGGTCGGAGGCGAAAAACACGTCCTGTTCACGGGCCTTGCCGGCGCGCTGCTGCAGCACCGGCAGCCAGCCGGCTTCCAGCGATGCACCGGTGCAGACCGCCAGGTCGGCGCTGCGCAGCTGCGCAATCAGCGCCGGCCGGGCTTCGATGTGGTGCGGGTCCTGCCCTGCATGCGTGGCCACGTGCACACGCGCCTGGGGCAGCAGCACTCGGGTCAGGGCTGCCCACTCGGGTTCACAGGCAAACACAGTGAAGGCCGCGGCGGGTGCCGACAGCAGCGTGGCGAGCAGCCCCGCCAGCAGCCTAGAACGCATGGGCACCGTGGGCACCGAAAGCCAGCACGTACTGCAGCTGCACCGTGCGCCGCGACGGGTTTTCGAACTCCACCGCGTCGCGCTGTTGCGTGAACTGCAGCCGCAGCGACTGCAGGTGCGTGGGTTTCCAGGCCAGCATCAGCGCGTGTTCGCGCAGCAGGCCGCTGTGGAAATGGTCGCCATGCGGCACACGCACACGCAGCCAGTCAGCGCGTGCGCCGACTTCCCAGTTGGGGTTGAAGCGCCAGACCACCGACAGGGCCTTGGCTTCCTGCTTGTCGCGGCGGCTGGCAAAACGGTTCAGGCCGGTGATGCGGGCGGCCTCGATGTTCACACGCAGTTGCTGGCCGCGGTTGTTGCCCTCGGGCGCCCACTTCCAGGTCGCGTCCACCATCCAGGTCTTGCGGCCGCTGAACTGGGCACCGTGGTGGTGATCGTGAGCGCCATCGTGTCCGTGTTCTTCCTCGCCACCTTCTTCTTCGTGATCGTGCTCGTCTTCCAAGGCGGCTTCGCGACGGTTGTGGATGTGCGAGAAGCCCAGCTGCCAGCTGTGTGACCGGTTCAGGTCGGCACCCAGCTTCAGCACCGCGGTTGTCACGCCGGGCGTGCGGGCATCGTTGGCGATTTCTTCCACCAGGCGTTTGCCGCGGAAGGCCTCCACGCCCACCATCAGGTAGAAGGGTGTGGGCGCGGTCCAGTTCAGGCGCAGGCCGTCGTCGTTCCAATGGCCGCCGAAAAAGGCGCGGTACAGCAAAGGCCGTTCGATGAAGTCGTCGGTGTGGGAGTGCTGCTGGTTCAGGTAGCCGATCTGCGACGGAAAGCGGCCGCCACGCAGCTGCAGCCCCAGCGGCAGCGACGTGGTTTCGAGCCAGGCTTCTTCGATGCCACGTTCGAGTTCACCTTCGTGGGTTTCGAAGGTGGCCGTCAGCTGCGCACGCACGTGCGGCCCCAGCGGCCCGCTGGCGGTGAGGTCGCTGTGGCCCAGCTGCAGACCCTTGTCGCGTGCGCCGATGGCCAGCGCGCGCGAGGTGGCGGTCACGTCGAAAACGGCGCCGAAGTCCCAGCCCCTGTTGGACTGCGCCTGGGCCAGGCTTGAAGCCAGGCTTGTTGCCAGCAGACTGGCAACGATCAGGGTGTGTTGCAGGCTCATCGTGTGATCCGGATCCGGGGATAGGGCGGGGTCGGTTTCATCGCTCGGCTTTCTGCGGTTTGGAGTGGGGCGCGGGGCTTGCCTGAGAGCCGTGGACAAGGTTCGGTATCAGTAATGATAGTGCACTATCAATAAAAGCGGGGTCTGCGCATCTGCCTGCCCGTGTGTCGGCGCAAGCCGGGGCATCCGCAGTTCCGCTACCCTTGCCGCATGGAACGCAACACCCGCCAGCGCAGTGCCATCCGCGATGCCATCGCCCAAGCCGACCGACCCTTGCTGCCGCAAGAGGTGCTGGACGCTGCCCAGCAGGAAGTCCCGGGCCTGGGCATGGCCACCGTCTACCGCAACCTGAAGGTGCTGGTCGAAGAAGGTGAACTGCAGGCCGTCAACCTGCCTGGCGAAAACCCGCGCTTCGAACTGGTGGGCCACCAGCACCACCACCACTTCCAGTGCCGCCAATGCGAACGGGTGTTCGACGTGCATGCCTGCCCGGGCGACCTGTCGCGCCTGGCGCCCCAGGGCTTCACGGTCGACGACCACGACCTCACGCTGTACGGCCGGTGCAAGGACTGTGCGGCACCGAAGTCCGCGCCGAGCAAAGTTGCAAGGGCTGCCAAGGTTGCCAGGCCCCTGGCACACACACACCGGCACCGGGGCTGAACGCGGGCCCGCCGGCAGGGCCCTTCAGCAGCGGGGGATCCCTGTCCCCCACCGCCCCAAAAATCATCCGGTAATGAGTCTGCATTATTATTAGAGCTCACCCGGAGCTTCTGATCACCATGCAGGGAACACCTCACCGCGCCACGCGCCGACCCCTGCCTGGCCCGCCCGGGCTGCTGAGCGCCGGCGTCGGGCTTCGCCTGGGGTTGGCTTCTTTGGTGGTGTTGGCCCTGTGGCTGGCGGTGGCCTGGGCGCTGGCATGACAGGGCCGGCCATCACCCTGAGCGACCTGACGGTGGCCTACCGCGGCCACCCCGCGGTGCATCACCTGAGCGGCGAATTTGCGCCGGGTGCCCTGCACGCCGTGGTGGGCCCCAACGGCGCCGGCAAGAGCACGCTGCTGGGTGCGCTGGCCGGCACCATCCGTGGCTACCAGGGCCGCATCGAGCGTGATGCGTCGCAGCGGGTGGCCTACCTGCCGCAGGCTTCTGAGCTGGACCGCAGTTTCCCGGTGCGGGTGCACGAACTGGTGGCCATGGGTCTGTGGCACCGCATCGGCAGCTTCGGCGCGGTGCGCGCGACTGACCGTCAACGTGTGCAGGACGCATTGCAGGCCGTGGGCCTGAGTGGTTTCGACCAGCGCCTGCTGGGTGAACTGTCGGCCGGTCAGGCGCAGCGGGTGCTGTTTGCGCGCGTCTTGCTGCAGGACGCCGCCATCATCCTGCTCGACGAACCCTTCAACGCCATCGACAGCCGCACCACGGCCGACCTGCTGGCCTTGCTGGCGCGCTGGAAACACGAATCGCGCACCGTGATCGCGGTGCTGCACGACATCGAGCAGGTGCGCGCTCATTTCGACCAGGTGCTGCTGCTGGCGCGGGAACGGGTGGCCTGGGGCCCCACGGCACAGGTGCTGCAAGCCCAGCACCTGTTCAAGGCGCGCCAGATGGCCGAAGCCTGGGACGAACAGGCGGCCCTCTGCCGCGCCGTCGCATGAAAGGCGCCGCATGCTGAGCAGCCTGTGGGCCGACCTGGCCGGCCCCTTCGCCGAGTTTGCCTTCATGCGCCGCGCGCTGGTGGCCACGCTGGCGCTGTCGCTGGGGGCTGCGCCCATCGGCTGCATCCTGGTGCTGCGCCGCATGAGCCTGGTGGGCGACGCGATGGCCCACGCCGTGCTGCCCGGCGCGGCGGCAGCCTTCCTGCTCGCTGGTCTTTCACTGCCGGCCATGAGCCTGGGCGGTTTTGTCGCCGCGCTGCTGGTGGCGCTGGCGGCGGGTTTCGTGACCCGTGCCACGCCGCAGCGCGAAGACGCCAGCTTTGCCGCCTTCTACCTGATAGCGCTGGCACTCGGTGTGCTGCTGGTGTCCTTGCGTGGCAGCCAGATCGACCTGATGCACATGCTCTTTGGCAGCGTGCTGGCCGTGGATGACGCGGCGCTGCTGCAGATGGCCGTGGTGGCCAGCGTGACGCTGTTTGCGCTGGCGCTGATGATCCGGCCGCTGGTGCTGGAAAGCTTCGACCCCGGATTCCTGCGCAGCGTGGGTGGGCCCGGCGGCGCCGCGCACATGCTCTTGCTGGTGCTGCTGGTGGCCAACCTGGTCAGCGCCTTCCAGGCTCTGGGCACGATGATGGCCGTGGGCCTGATGATGCTGCCCGCCGCTGCAGCCCGTTTCTGGGTTGCCGACCTGCTGAAGATGGCCGCCGTGGCGGCCGCCATCGCGGCGGTCTCGGGTGTCGCCGGCCTGCTGCTGAGTTTCCATGCCGAACTGCCCTCCGGGCCCTGCATCGTGTTGGGCTGCGGCTCGGCCTACGTGTTGTCGGTGCTGTTCGGCCGACGCGACGGCATCGCCTGGCGCCGTTGGCGCGACCGTCATCACCTGGTGGCCTGAAGGGACCCTCATGACACACCCTCTCACCGGCTGGCCGCGACGTGCCCTGCTGCTGGCGCTGGCCGGCAAGGTCTGCACGCCGCTCTGGGCCCAGACCACCACGGCGGGCGCTGCGCCCGCAGCCGGTGTCGTCGCCAGCTTCTCTATCCTGGCCGACATGGCGCGCGAACTGGCGCCTGCCGGCACCGAGGTGCTGGCCCTGGTGGGCCCCGACTCCGACGCCCATGTCTTCGAACCCCGTCCGGCCGACGCCCGGCGTTTGGCCCAGGCCGATCTGGTGCTGGTGAATGGCCTGGGTTTCGAAGGCTGGCTCGACCGGCTCGTCAAGGTGTCGGGCTTCAAGGGCCGCCTGGTGGTGGCCAGCCAGGGGGTGGTGGCCCGCGTCGCGTCGCCCGCGCACCACGGTCATGGCCACCGGCACGCGCACGGGGCCGTCGACCCTCACGCCTGGCAGGACCTGGCCCATGCACACCGGTACATCGGCAACCTGAGTGCTGCCTTCGCGCAGCGTTGGCCTACGAAAGTTGCCGAGATCAACTCGCGCCGGCACGACTACCTGGCGCGTGTCGATGCGCTCGACCGCCGCGTGCGCGACTGGCTGGGTGCCATTCCACGCGCCCAACGGAGGGTCATCACCTCGCACGATGCCTTCGGCTACTTCGGTGCTGCCTACGGCATCGACTTCCTGGCTCCACAAGGCTGGGCCACGAACAGCGAAGCCTCGGCTGCGGCGGTGGGCAAGCTGATCCGCCAGATCCGCCAGCAGAATGTGAAAGCCCTCTTTGTCGAAAACATCAGCGACCCTCGGCTGCTGCAGCGCATTGCACAAGAGGGCGGCGCCAGGATCGGCGGCACCTTGTATTCCGACGCACTGTCCAACGCCAGCGGGCCGGCCGCCACCTACCTGAAAATGGTGGAGCACAACGCCCGCACCCTGAGTGAAGCCCTCAGCGGCTGAGTCCGACAACCCTGACTGGAGGCACCTTCGATGCACACAAGCGCCACCTGGCTGATGTCCCTGATGCTGAGCCTGTCGACCCAGGTCGCCGCCCAGCACAAACACTCACACGCACATGAACACGGTGTCGTTCGGCTTGACGTGGCGGTGCAGGGCGAAAGCCTGACCGTGAACCTGGACGCGCCGCTGGACAGTCTGGTGGGCTTCGAGCGTGCGCCGCGCAACGACAAGGAACGCCAGGCCGCCGACGAGGTGCTGGCGCGTCTGAAAAGTGGCGCCGGGTTGTTCAATGGCGACGCCTCGGCGCAGTGCACGCTGAGCAAGGCCGAGGTGAAGGCGCCTGTGCTCGAAGCCGGTGCCACCGCCAAGGGCGGCCATGCTGACCTGGAGGCCAGCTACGAATTCCGCTGCACGCTGCCGGCGCAACTGCGCACGCTGGACCTGGGCCTGTTCGAGGCCTTCAAACGCATCCAGCGCATCGACGTGCAGGTGGCGGGGGCCCGGGGCCAGGTCAAGGTCACGCTGCGGCGGCCTGCACGCAGCGTGCGGCTGGTGCGTTAACGCCCGGTGTCGCGGGCGACGTCGGACGCCGGCGCGAGCCACGACGCGATGCACCACTGCGCCAACCAGTAGCTGGCCAGGATCCACAAACTGGCCATCGGCAGCGGCTGGGCGAACTTGTTGATGGCCAGCAGTGTGTCGCTGGCCATGAAGAGGGCGCCGCCGACCGCCAGCAAGGCACCCCGTGCCGCGCCGCTGCGCCACAAGACCGCCGCTTGCGCCGCCATCGCACCCAGGCACAGCACATAAGCCACGACCGGTGCGCGCAGCGCACCCGGCACGCCGGGCCACAGCTGCGACAGGATCGCGGCCGCCAGGGCGGCGTAGGCCACGAATACCCAGGGCACGGCCGCCAGCCGCACAACACGCGTGAAAGCCACCAGGTAGGCCAGGTGCGCCAGCAGAAAACTCACCAGCCCGGGCAGGAAGCCTTCCTTGGGCCACATCAGGCAGATGTCGCCCACCAGCGAAAGCACCAGGCCCAGCAGAACCCAGCGCCGCACCAGCGGCAGGTCACGCCCACGTGGCGAGGCATGTGCGATGACCACCAGCGTGGCCAGCGGCTTGAAGATGAAGTTCAGCGCCGGCTGGGCCAGTGCCCACGGCGCAGACAGGATGGCCAGCGTGGCGCACACCAAGAGCGCGACGGCCAGCGCGCGGGTGCGCAGCGGCAGCCCCATGTTCAGCTGCCCGCTGCGGCCGATGAAGCCACTTTGGCGGCCATCGCGTCGCGCAGTTTTTTCAGCCGCTCGCGTGGGTCTTCCTTCAGTTTGACCTCGTCCAGCTTCATCTCGGCGATGAAGCGGCTGGGCACGCCCATCACCGTGTCGCGGCCTTTCTTGCGGCGCTTCAACGTGCTGACGGCCAGCGTGTGGCGGGCGCGTGTGATGCCCACGTACATGAGCCGGCGTTCTTCTTCCAGCCGTTCGGCCGTCATGTCGTCGTCACCGCTGCGAAAGGGCAGCAGGCCCTCGTTCACACCCACCAGCACCACGTGCGGCCATTCCAGGCCCTTGGCGGCGTGCAGCGTGCTGAGCGTGACGACGTCCTGGTCTTCGCCGCGTTCGGCCAGGCTGATGATGACGCTGATGGTCTGCGCCACCTGCAGCACGCTCTGGCGTTCGCTTTCGAAGGTGCCGCCGTCCTGCGTGATCTCACCGCCACAGCGGCGCGACATCCAGTCCACGAAGTCCAGCACATTGCCCCAGCGGGCGGTGGCCAGCTTTTCGCTGTCTTCGCCGTCGTGCAGGTGCTGTTCATAGCCGATGTCCTTGAGCCAGCCCAGCAACAAGGCCTTGGCATCTTCAGCCCCCGTGGTGTGGGCTGCGCGGTCTTGCAGGGCGTTCACCTCGCGACCAAACTCGTGCAGCGCGTCGATGGCCTTGCCCTTCAGCGCGCTGGCCAGGCTGGGTGCAAACAGCGCCTCGAACAGGCTCACCTTCCAGGTGTTGGCAAACTCGCCCAGCGAAGCCAGTGTCTGGTGGCCGATGCCGCGTTTGGGCGTGGTCACGGCGCGCAGGAAGGCCGGGTCGTCGTTGTTGTTGACCAAGAGGCGCAGCCAGGCGCACAGGTCCTTGATCTCTGCGCGGTCGAAGTAACTCTGGCCGCCGCTGACCTTGTAGGGAATCTGCGCCGCACGCAGCTTCTGCTCGAAGACCTTGGCCTGGTGGTTGGCGCGGTAGAGCACCGCAAAGTCGCTGAACTTCAGTGCCGCGCCGCTGGTCACGCCGCCCGCCTGGCCACCGCGCAGGCTTTGGATGCGTGCCACGGCCCGTTCGGCTTCGTGTTCTTCGCCGTCGCACTCCAGCAGGCGCACGGGTTCGCCGTCGCCCAGGTCGGACCACAGCTTCTTCTCGAAGATCTTCGGGTTGCCGGCGATCACCGCATTGGCCGCGCGCAGGATGTGGCCGGTGCTGCGGTAGTTCTGTTCCAGCGCAATGACCTTCAGCGCCGGGAAGTCCTGTGGCAGCTGTTTCAGGTTTTCGATGGTGGCACCGCGCCAGCCGTAGATGCTCTGGTCGTCGTCGCCCACCGCGGTGAAGGCCTGCCGGTTGCCGGTCAGCGCCTTCAGCAGTTCGTACTGCACGGCGTTGGTGTCCTGCACCTCGTCGACCAGGATGTGGTGGAACTGTTCCTGCCACTTGGCGCGGGCTTCTTCGTCGCGCTGCAGCAGCACCAGCGGCAGCTTGATCAGGTCGTCGAAGTCCACGGCCTGGAAGGCCTGCAGGCGTTCCTGGTACAGGCGCATGACCCGCGCACCGACACGCTCTTCGTCGTTGGCCGCAGCCGCTTCCGCGCCGTCGGCATCCAGGCCCTGGTTCTTCCACAGGCTGATGGTCCACTGCCAGCGGCGTGCCAGATTGTTGTCGCTGCAGCCACCGGCTTCGCGGATCACACCCAGCACGTCGTCGCTGTCCAGGATGCTGAAGTTGGGCTTCAGACCCACCTTCGTGCCGTCGGCGCGCAGCATGCGCACCCCCAGGCTGTGGAAGGTGCTGACCGCCAGGTCCTTGGCTGCACGTGGCCCCACCAGCGCCTTGGCCCGTTCGCGCATTTCCTGCGCGGCCTTGTTGGTGAAGGTGATGGCGGCGATCTGCTTCGGGCCCAAGCCATGCTGCAGCAGCCGCGCGATCTTGTGCACGATGACCCGTGTCTTGCCCGAGCCGGCGCCGGCCAGCACCAGACAAGGCCCGTCCAGGTGCTGCACTGCCTGCATCTGGGCATTGTTCAGCGTGGCAGGTGCGGCAGCGTTCATAGGGGCCGCGATCATAGCGAGGCGATCAAGTCGACCCCACGGATCCGGCTCCGCCGGTCCGTTGGGGTGCACCCCCCTCGGGGGGCAGCGAGCGCTAGCGAGCTTGGGGGCTCAATCCACGAGCTTGGGGGCTCAATCTCACGTCATGAATCCGAGATTGCGGGAGCCGGCGTCGAAGTTGGCCAGGTTCGGAAAGATGTCGGCAACCTGCCCGTCACTCAATCCGAACCAGCGCCCCAGCGTCGCGCCCAGCTGGTCCACCGACGTGGCCGGCAGCAAACTGCCGTTGCCCAGCTGGTCGGGGCTGCCGTCGAAGTTGTTGTTGCTGCGGTTTTTTTCGGCCAGCGTCGGGAAGCGGCCGTACAGGTCGCCCCCGCGCACCGCGCCGCCCATCACGAAGTGGTGTGCACCCCAGCCGTGGTCGGTGCCGTCGCCGTTGCTGGTGAAGGTGCGGCCGAAGTCGCTGGCGGTGAAGGTGGTGACGTTGTTGCGCGCACCCAGACCGCCCAGCGTGGTGTCGAAGTACTGCATGGCGTGCGACAGCCGCGCCATCAGGTCGGCGTGGCCGCGGTTCTGGTTGTCGTGGGTGTCGAAGCCGCCCATGCTGACAAAAAACACCTGGCGCCGCACACCGGTGACACCGCTGATGCCGGCGTCGATCATCCGTGCCACCACCTGCAGTTGCTGCGCCAGCTGGTTCGACGCCGGCGAGCCGGTCAGCGGGTTGTTGTAGCGCAGCTTGGGGTCGTTGTTGGCGCTGTAGGTGCTGGTGCCTGCCGGGGGCGTGCCGAACAGCGGGTCGCTGGCCGCGCGCAGCCCGGTGCGCAGCGTCAACTCGGCGTTGAGCGAGCGGGCTGACACGGCCGCCAGGTCGGCTTCGAAGACGTGGCTGCCGCGGCTGCGCGAGACCACCCGCTCCAGCGCAGCGGCCACGTCGGTGGAGCCGTAGATGCGCCCGGCGCTGTCGGCCCCCATGCGGATGGCACCGTTGCTCCCCACCTGGTACTGCCGCACCGTCTGGCCGGACAGCCACACCGCGTTGCCCGATGCCGACACCGACGTGAAGGCCACGTTCGAATTCATGCCGGCCACCATGTCGCCCATGCGCCCGCCCCAGCCCTGCGTGGTGCCCTCGGGCCCCAGCGACTGCCAGGTGTTCTGCTGGTCGTTGTGGCTGAACAGGCTGGCCGGTTTGCGGTGGCTGTTCTGGCTGTACTGCGCCTTGCTGGTGGGCAGGATCAGGGGGCCGATGTTGGGCAACACGGCCAGCCGGCGGTCGGTATCGAACAGCGTCTGCAGGCCGCCCATCACCGGGTGCAGCGCAAGTGTGCGACCCTGAGCGTTGAGCGGGCTGATCGGCAGCACGCCACCCAGCCGCATCGGCGAGCCGGCCGCCGCAGAAGCCACGGGCGCGGTGCCGGGTGCCATCAGGGCCAGCGAGTCGGGCGTCTGGTTGCGGGTGCTGCTGTAGGCCGCCCAGCTGCTGCCTGGGGTGGGGGCCCCGGTCCCGTTGTGCCCATCGGTGGGCAGCACCATGTTGTAGGTGTCGTTGCCTCCAAACAGGAAGATGCACACCAGCGCCTTGTAGTCGCCGGCCGACTGCGCCGCGGCATTGCCCGCGGCCAACAGGTTGATGGCCATCGGCGCGCCGGCGCCAGCCAGCGCGCCCAGGGTGCCGGCGTGGCGCAGGAACAGGCGCCGGGCCGCGTCGTGGGTGCGCTTGGGACGGATGCAGTTGTTCATGGTCTTGTGCTCGGGTGCGGGGCGGCGGCCTTCAAGGCTGCACCTGGAATTCGGGCGACACCACGGTCAGCAGGATGGCGCTGTTGACCCGCGCACGCTTGGCGTTGTCCACCGAGCTCTGGTTGCTGAAGGTGGCGTTGAGCGTGGGGATGTTGATGCGGCCGACGGTGTCGATGAGCTCGGTGCGCAGTGCCGTCGGCACCGGGCCCACCACCAGCTTGGCCAGCACGCGGTCGACCAGGTCGGTGGCATTGGCCGCCAGCGCCAGTTCGGCGCTGTAGTCGCCCTGCAGGTCGCGCCGGTTGCGTGTCACGCCGTCGACCACGCCGTTGACCTGTCCCACACCGCTGGCGATGTTGTCGCGCATGAAGTTCACGTAACCGGCCACGCTCGTTTCGTGGGCGATTTGCATCTCGGGCGACTGCAGACTGCGTGCTGCGGCTGCCGTGCCCGGTGCGACGTAACCCGGTCGGTAGAAGTTGAAGACCGACGGCGAACGCATCGGCGACTGGCCCAGCGCGGTGCCCGCCGGGTCGGTGCTGCCGACGCGGAAAAAGCCGGTGTCGCTGGTGTGCGGGAAGGCACGCAAGAAGGCCGAGAGCTTGAGCACGGGCTCCCGCACCTTGCCCGAGGTATCGGACACGGTGCGGGCCTCGCGGTGCATCAGCACGGCCTTGACCACCGCTTTCATGTCGCCGCGCACACCCGACCCGTTGTCGGCCCACACCCGCGCCACGTCACGCACGTAGGTGGGGCTCGGGTTGCTGGTCACCAGGCGCTGGATCAGCTGGCGGCCGATGAAGGGGCCCACGTTGGGGTGGTTGGCCAGCGTGTCCAGTGCCACGCGCAGACTGGCCGCCGGGTCGCTGGTGTCCTGCGCGGCCACCGTGGCGCCCAGGAAGCGCTTTTCTTCGGTGCTGTGGTACTGCGGGTAGGCCAGCATGGCCTTGAAGCTGCGGTCGGGGTCGGATGCGCCGTTGGCCGCACCGTTGCTGAAGCAGCTGTTGTCGGGCCAGTCGGGGCAGGCCCAGCTCCAGCCCGTGAACACCCGTGCCATGCCCGAGATGTCGTCGGGTGTGTAGCTGTCCAGCGGCTGGCCGCCCACCTCACGTGCGCTGCCGTCTTCGTTCAGCGCCACCAGGCCGATCGAAAACAGCTGCATCACCTCGCGGGCGTAGTTTTCGTCGGGCACCCGGCCGGTGCGGTAGTCGGCCTTGCGGTTGCGCAGGTGCGACAGGTAGATGCCCATCATCGGGTGGCGCGACACCGACTCGAGCAGCTCACGGTAGTTGCCCAGGCCCTGAGCGCCCAGCATGTCCAGCCAGGCCGCCACGGCACGCGGGTTGCCCACCACGTTGTCGTCGGCCATGCTGATGACGAAGATCTGCGACAGCGCAAACACCGTGCGCTGGCGCAACTGGTCGCGGCTGGTCAGGGCCTGCTTCCAGAAAGTCTCGAACACCTGGTCCTGACCCGCGCTGCTGCTGGCGTTGGCAGCCTTGATCTGCGCGTCGCGGGCCTCGACGTGGCTGCGATGCGAGTCGGCGGGCAGCGCCAGTTGTTCGTCGATCCAGGCCGCATAGCCCACGTCCATCAGGCGGTTGATGTCGGCATCGACGGGGCCGAAGGTGGCCTGGGTCAGGAAACGCGAGGCTTCGCTGCGGGTGGCCGGTTTTTCCACGCTCACCGCGGGCGGTGCCGGTGCGGCAGGCGAAGGGCTGGGCGCACCGGGTGCCGACGTGGTGTCGGCATTGCCACCGCCACCGCCGCAGGCGGTCAGGAAGACGGTCAGCACCAGGGCTCCCAGGGCATGGCCGGTGCGTCGGGCAGGTCGGGCAGCGGGGGGTAGCGGCATCACGGCAGAACTCCAGACTTCAGGGGCATCGGCAAGCAGGCAAAAGAGCTTCCGCCAATGGCGCGGATTCCTTGCACCCCGCATTCTCGGCAGCCGGCGTTGCGCCAGGTGCCAAAGGCGCCTCAGTTCTGGAAGGTCTTACGGTGCTTACGCTTGGATGCGTTTGGCCAGTCCGTGCGCGCCGGCGTCCGTCGCTGCCTTGCCCGCTCAGCCCAGGGCCGGCGCCAAGGCGCGCCGTGCCTCGGCTTCAGCCAGACCCTGGCGACGTGCCCAGTCGGCCAGCTGGTCTTCGCCGATGCGGCCCACATTGAAGTACTGCGCCTCGGGGTGGGCCAGGAAAAAACCACTGACGCTGGCTGCCGGGGTCATGGCCAGGCTCTCGGTCAACGCCAAGCCCACTTCACCGGCACCCAGCACGCGGAACATGTCGCGCTTGACGGTGTGGTCTGGGCAGGCCGGATAACCCGGTGCAGGGCGGATGCCGCGGTACTTCTCGGCGATCAGCTCTTCGGTGCTGAGCGTTTCGTCGGGCGCATAGGCCCAGAGTTCGGTGCGCACCCGCTGGTGCAGGCGTTCGGCGAAGGCTTCGGCCAGGCGGTCGGCCAGGGCCTTGAGCATGATGGCGCTGTAGTCGTCGTGGTCGTCGGTGAACTGCTTGTCGCGCTTTTCGGCACCGACACCGGCGGTCACCGCAAAGAGGCCGATGTAGTCGGCCGCCGTGCCCCGTGGCGCGATGAAGTCGGCCAGGCTGCGGTTGGCACGTTTCACACCTTCGACCACCGGGCGTTCGGTCTGCAGGCGCAACGGGTTCCAGCGCAGCGCCACTTCGCTGCGCGATTCGTCGGTGTAGATCTCGACGGTGTCGTCGTCCACCGTGTTGGCCGGCAGCAGCGCCACCACGCCGTTGGCCTGCAGCCAGCGGCCCTCGATCAGCCGCTGCAGCAGGCGCTTGCCGTCGCTGAAGACCCGTTGCGCTTCGTGGCCCACGACCTCGTCGCGCAAAATGTCCGGGAACTTGCCGGCCAGGTCCCAGGTCTGGAAAAAAGGGCCCCAGTCGATGCAGGTGGCCAGTTCGGACAGGTCGTAGTTCTTGAACACCCGCCGGCCGGTGAACCGTGGCTTGGGCGGTGTGTAGGCGGCCCAGTCCAGCGCCGTCTTGTTGGCGCGTGCAGCCGCCAGCGTGACCAGCGGCGTGGCCTTCTTGCTGGCGTGTTGTTCGCGCACACGCTCGTAGTCCAGCCGCAGGTCGTCGATGAACTTGGCGGCCCGTTCGTCGGAGATCAGATCCGAGCACACACCCACGCTGCGCGATGCGTCGGGCACGTAAACCACCGGGCCTTCGTAGTGCGGCGCGATCTTCACCGCGGTGTGCACGCGGCTGCAGGTCGCGCCGCCGATGAGCAGCGGAATCTTCCTGATGCGGAAGTAGTCGTCGCGCTGCATTTCGCCGGCCACGTGCTGCATCTCTTCCAGGCTGGGTGTGATCAGGCCGCTCAGACCGATGATGTCGGCGCCTTCGACCTTGGCCTTGGCCAGGATGTCCTGGCACGGCACCATGACCCCCATGTTCACGACTTCGAAGTTGTTGCACTGGAGCACGACGGTGACGATGTTCTTGCCGATGTCGTGCACGTCTCCCTTCACGGTGGCGATGACGATCTTGCCCTTGGGCTTGGCCTCGCCACCGCCGGCAATCAGCTGCAACTTTTCTTCTTCGATGTAGGGCAGCAGGTGCGCCACGGCGCTCTTCATCACACGGGCGCTTTTCACCACCTGCGGCAGGAACATCTTGCCCTGACCGAAAAGGTCGCCGACCACGTTCATGCCGGCCATCAGCGGGCCTTCAATCACGTGCAGCGGCCGCCCGCCGCCGGCCCTGATGGCCTGCCAGGCTTCTTCGGTGTCGACGGTGATGAACTCGGTGATGCCGTGCACCAGCGCGTGGCTCAGGCGCGTGTTCACGTCGTGGGCACGCCAGGCCAGCTTGGCGGTGTCGTCCTTGGCCATGCCCTTGGCCGTCTCGGCCACTTCGATCAGGCGTTCACCGGCATCGGGGCGACGGTTCAGCACCACGTCTTCGACCCGTTCGCGCAGCGTCGGCTCGAGGTCGTCGTACACGCCCACCATGCCGGCGTTGACGATGCCCATGTCCAGCCCGGCCTTGATGGCGTGGTACAGGAACACGGTGTGGATGGCCTCGCGCACCGGGTCGTTGCCGCGGAAGCTGAAGGACACGTTGGAGACACCGCCGCTGACCTTCGCGCCGGACAGGTTCTGCTTGATCCAGCGTGTGGCTTCGATGAAGTCCACCGCGTAGTTGTTGTGTTCTTCGATGCCGGTGGCAATGGCGAAGATGTTGGGGTCGAAGATGATGTCTTCGGCGTCGAAACCCACTTCGTCCACCAGGATGCGGTAGGCGCGTTCGCAGATCTGCGTCTTGCGTTCGTAGGTGTCGGCCTGGCCCTTTTCGTCGAAGGCCATGACCACGGCAGCGGCGCCGTAACGCCGCACCAGATTGGCCTGGCGCTTGAACTCGGCCTCGCCTTCCTTCAGCGAGATGCTGTTGACGATGCCCTTGCCCTGGATGCACTTCAGGCCGGTTTCGATGACCGACCACTTCGACGAGTCGATCATGATCGGCACCCGGGCGATCTCGGGTTCACCGGCAATCAGTTTCAGGAAACGTTCCATGGCCGCAGCGCTGTCCAGCATGGCCTCGTCCATGTTGATGTCGATCACCTGCGCGCCGTTTTCCACCTGCTGGCGGGCAACCGCCAGGGCGTCTTCGAAGCGGCCTTCGAGAATCATGCGTGCGAAGGCCTTGCTGCCGGTGACGTTGGTGCGTTCGCCGATGTTGACGAACAGCGACCCGGGCTCGATCAACACGGGTTCAAGGCCCGACAGGCGCATGGGTTGCACGGGGACTTTGACGGCGGTCATGACTCAGCTCCAGCAAGGGGACTGAGCGCCGTTGCCGGCCGCATCGGAGCCGACGCGGCGCCCCGAGCCTGGCAGCTGGGCCATGGGTGCCAGCTGTCGCAACGCTCCTCGGGGAAGCCGCAAATTCTAGCGGCTGGGCAAGCCAGGGCGGTGTGAGGCACCCGTGTCGGGCGTGCCCAATGCTGCCGCTTTGGCCGCGGCCGGTGGGGGCTTGGTGCTGTCGCCGCCCCGGCCCGGCGGGTCGGCGGTGTGGGCTGCTGTCAGGGCGGTCAGGGCCTGGCCGCCATTTTTCAGGGCGACGCCAACGGCCAGGATGTCGATCAGCAACAGCTGCAGGATGCGGCTGACCATCGCCAATTGGGTTGCGAGGTTCTCGTCATGGTCCAAGGTCAGCGCCACGTCGGCCTTGCGCACCAGCAGGCTCTGACTGCCGCAGATGGCCATCACCGTGGCGCCGCGCTGGCGCGCTGTGTCGGCCAGGGCCAACAGCGTGTTGACCGGGCCGCCGCTGCTGATGAGCACGAGCACATGAGAAGGCTTCAGCAGCGCGGCCACCAGCGGCTGCAACTGCTCATCGCTGCAACTGGCCGACGGCAGCCCCAGGCGCAGGAACTTGAGCCGCGCGTCGTCGGCCACCACGCCGTCAGGGCCCAGTGCGCAGAGCTCGATGCGTTCTGCGCCAGCCAGCCTGTCGACGGCACGGCCCAGCGTCTCGTGCTTGAGCTGGTCGCGCAGTTGCAGCACGGCACTGGCGGTGTTGCCCAGCACCTTGACGCCCAGTTCCAGCGTGTTGTCTGTGTCCGTCACCTGCGTGTGGCCCAGCGGCACCGAGCCCGACAGGCCCGAGGCCAGACGCAATTTGAAGTCACTCAAGCCGTCGCAGCCCAGGCTGCGGCAGAAGCGGATCACGGTGGGCTGGCTGACCTGGGCCGACCGGGCGATTTGCGAGATCGGGTCGCCCAGGGCCGATCGCGGGTGGGCCAGCACGTGGTCGGCCACACGCCGTTCGGCCGGAGACAGGCCCTGGCGCGAACGCTGGATGTGGGCCAGCAGTGCCGATGCCTCTTCGTCGCGCCGGATGCGCAGTTGCGCAGCGAGGATGGCCGAGGTGCCGATGAAGGTGGCGTCTTCTGCCGTGATGACCCAGGTGGGGATGCCCTTCAGGTAGTCGCTGAAGCGGCCCTTGTCCTCGAAGCGGGCGCGGAAGGGCGAGCGGTCGAAAAAGCGGCCGAGTCCCGGCACGATGCCGCCGCCGATGCAGATGCCACCCTGGGCGCCGAGTGTCAGGGCCAGGTTGGCGGCGGCGGTGCCCAGCATGGCGCAGAAGGAGTTCATCACGTCGACGCAGACGGCGTCGCTGCCGTCCAGCGCGTGGCGTGTGATGACGGCGGCCGACAAGGTCTGCCGCGCCAGCCCGGCGTGTTCGCGCAGCGCGCGGTGGATGAGTTCGATGCCCGGCTCGGACAGCAGCCGCTCCTGCGACAGGTGAGGGTGCTGCTGCAGGCCGTGGCGCAGGATGGCCATCTCCAGGTCGTCGCGCGGCGAAAAACTGGCGTGCCCGCCTTCGGTGCCCAGTGCCACCCAGCCGTCGTTGGCCGGCACCAGGCCACTGACCCCCAGGCCCGTGTCGGCGCCCAGCAGCCCCAGCACACTGTTTTCTCGTGCACGGCCGCCACCCACCTGCCGCCGCTGGCTGCTGGTCAGCTGCGGAAGCGACATGGCCAGGGCCGTGAAGTCGTTGACCACCACCAGCCGCTGCAAGCCCAGCTGCTGCCGTGTCTGCTCGATGCCAAACCGCCAGGGGCCGTTGGTCATGTGCACCTCGTCACCTTCAACCGGGGTGGCGATGGCCATGGCCGCATGTTTGATGCGCCCGATCGGGTTGGCGGGCAGTCCGTTCAGGAAGTGGGAAACCGCGGCGTGAAAATCCGCGTGGCCTTCGCAGCGCAGCGACGCGGTGTGCTCGAAGTGGCCGGCGGCGGTTTCGAGCGTGAAACGGGCGCGTGTGCCGCCAAGCTCGGCAAGCAGGCGCGGGCTGTCGAAAGACGTCATGGCGGATCCTGGCGTGGGCGGCTGGCGCCGATGATTCTGCTCGACGGTGCAAGGTCGGCTTGGCCCTTTTGTGATTGCGAGATGTAGCTTCACTACGGACATTCCCTGGTGCCTCAGGTGCCGAATGGAAGTTGGCGGTCGCAAACGGCCATCGGACTTGCTGCTGGCAGGTAGTTTTGCTACCGTTGTTGTCAGAGAATCGATTCCCTTCGGCGGCTGAAGCAGCTCTCGTTGGGGTCACGCAAAGGCATCCGATGACGCATCATTTCCCTTGCCGGGGCAAAAGGCCATGACGGCACGTTTGCTGCGGCCCTGGCTGGTGGCAGACATCGGCGGCACCAATGCCCGGTTCGGCTGGCTGGCGCCGGGTGCGTCGCGGGTTGACCATGTGCACACCTTGCCCACGGCCGACCACGACGGCCCCGCCTCAGCGGCGCAGGCTTACCTGGCCCGCCTGGCGCAGCAATTGGGCAGCGCCTACCTGCCGCCCCGCGCCGGCGCTTTTGCCGTGGCCACCGCGGTGGGCGACGGCTGGGTCAGCCTGACCAACAGCGGCTGGAGGTTTCTGCCCAGTGCCACACGCGACACGCTGGCGCTGGACACGCTGTTGGTGCTGAACGACTTCGAAGCCCTGGCGCTGGCACTGCCGCACCTGGCGCGCGATCAACTGCAGCCGATCGGCGACATGCCCGTGCCGTCGGCGTCGCGGGCGCGCGCCACGCTGGCCGTCATCGGCCCGGGCACCGGCTTGGGCGTGGCCGGCATCGTGCCCACGGCACACGGTTGGGTCGCCGTGCCGGGTGAGGGTGGCCACGCCACGCTGGCGCCAGCAGACGACTTCGAAAGTGCGCTGCTGGCGGCCGCCCGGCGGGGCTTTGCCCACGTTTCAGCCGAACGCCTGTTGTCAGGCATCGGGTTGCCCGTGTTGCACCAGGCGGTGGCGGCCGTGCTGGGAAACACGGCGCCGACACTGGCCGCCGAGGACATCGTGCTGCTCGGCCTGAGCAGACAAGATGAGGTCTGTTCCCGCACGCTGGACGCCTTTTGTGCGCTGTTGGGCGGCTTTGCGGGCAGCGTCGCCTTGATGCTGGGCGCCCGGGGCGGTGTCTACATCGGTGGCGGCATCGTGCCGCGGCTGGGTGAGCGCTTTTTCGCTTCCGAGTTCCGCCAACGTTTCGAGGCCAAGGGCCGCTTCAACGGCTACCTGAGTGACATCCCGACCTTGCTGATCACCGACACGCTGGTGGCGCTGGGTGGCGCGGCCCAGGCGCTGGAAGCCCACCGCGTCTGATGGGCGGGGCCTTTGGCCCGCCGTCTAGCCGTCCGGGTCATTTTTTGGCGCTGAACAGCGCATCACGTGCCACCTGCGTGATGGCGGCCACGCCGGGGTGGGTGATGCGGCGCTCCACCGAGATGGCGTAGAAGTCCTCGACCATCTCATCGCTGCGGCCGATGATCTGCACCGCGTACTGGTTCGCGGTTTCGTCTTCCACCACGCTGGGCGACAGGAAAACACCGTCGCCGTGGCGGCCAAAGGCTTTCATCAGTGCGCCGTCGTCGAACTCACCCACCACACGCGGGTGCAGGCGGTGGTGGGCCACCCAGGCTTCGAACTGCGGACGCACGGTGGATGAACCGCCCGGCACCAGCATCGGCGCACCGTCCAGGCACTGCGGGAAGGGCCCCTGCAGCTTGGCGGCCAGGGCCGGTGCGGCAAAGAAGGTCATGGCCGAGCTGCCCAGTTTGTGGTTGAAGGCCTTGACGCTGAAACGGCTGGTCAGCGGTTCGTCGGAAATCACCAGGTCCATGCGGTGCAGGGCCAGCTGGGCCATGAGGTCGGGAAACTGGCCCTCGGTGCAGATCAGCTTGACCGGTTCCGCCAGCGAAAGCGCCGGCTCCAGCAGCCGGTAGGCCACCGACTTGGCCACCGCGTCTTCCACACCGACGCGAAATTCCAGCACCTGGTGGCGGGTGCCGCGCCTCTCGCGCAGCGCCGCTTCGAGCTCGCCGCCCAGGGCAAAGATCTCGTCGGCATAACGCAGCGCCACCCGGCCGTCATCGGTCAATTCAAGCTTTCTGCCCGCTTTGCGGAACAAGTGGCGTCCCAGGCGGTCTTCCAGAAGCTTGATCTGTGCCGACAGCGTCTGCGGTGTGGTGTGCAGCTGTTCCCCAGCCTTCACCACACCGCCGGCCTTGGCCGCAACCCAGAAGTAATGCAGGTGCTTGAAGTTCATGGGAGTGATTTGTTGGCTGCCTTGAACGATGCGCTTTTTACGAAGTATTTTTGTTTGATTATCGAATTTACGCGAAGTGTTTGAAGCCCTACATTGAGTGTTCCCTTCTGTTTTTCATTGCAAGGAGATCCACATGCGCATGAGCACCAAAGGCCGTTTCGCCGTCAACGCCCTGATCGACCTCGCGCTGCGCGAGCCCGCAGGCCCGGTCGCGCTGGCCTCCATCAGCCAGCGGCAGCAGATTTCCCTGTCTTACCTGGAGCAGCTGTTCAGCCGTCTGCGCCGCGAAGGCATGGTCGAAAGCACGCGTGGCCCCGGCGGTGGTTACACGCTGGGCCGCCCGGCCGACCAGATCACGGTGGCCCACATCGTCAGTGCCGTCGACGAGCCGCTGGACGAAGCGGGCGCCGATGAACGCAGCCTGGGCATGTCCAAGGCCCTGTGGCAGCGCCTGAACACGGTGATGCTGGAGCACATGTCCACCATCTCGCTGGCCAGCCTGGTTCAGGAACAACTGGACAAGGGCATCAGCGTGGAAGCGCGCCCGGCTCGCCGCGCGATCGCCCCGCAGCCGGTGGTCAAGCCGGTGCGCACCACGGCGCCGAATTCGGTGTTTGCCTTCGGGCGTTCTTTCGCCGGCTGAACAGGCCGGCTTTGAACCCTTGCAGAGGCCCACCCGCTGCAAGGCCAGCACCGGCTGCCGGGGTCAGCAACCCGGCAGCCTTTGCTGCGTGCCCTACTTGTAGAGCACCCCTGGCAGCCACATCCCGATGGCCGGGAACTGGTACAGCAGGATGATCGCGATGACCTGGATGCCCATGAAGGGCAGCATGCCGGCGAAGATCTGGTTCAGCGTCACGTGTTTGGGTGCCACGCCCTTCAGATAAAACGCGCTCATCGCCACCGGCGGGCTCAGGAAGGCGGTCTGCAGGTTCAGCGCCACCAGCAGGCCGAAAAACAGCGGGTCGACGCCGAAGTTGTCGAGCAGCGGAATGAAGATGGGCATGAAGATCACGATGATCTCGGTCCACTCCAGCGGCCAGCCCAGGATGAAGATGATGACCTGACTGAGGACGAGAAACTGCGTCGTCGTGAGGTCCATCGACAGCACCCACTGCTCGACCAGATCCTGCCCGCCCAGCAGCGCAAACGCGGCCGAGAAGATTGCCGAGCCGACAAAGAGCCAGCAAACCATGGCGCTGGTCTTGGCGGTCAGGAACACACTTTCCTTGACGACGGTGAAGGTCAGCTGCCGGTAGGCCGCCGCAAGCAGGAAACCGCCGAGCGCCCCAATGGCCGCGGCCTCGGTCGGCGTGGCCAGGCCGAAGACGATGGAGCCAAGCACCCCCATGATCATCACCAGCAGCGGGAAGAAACTGCTGAGCAGCATCTTGAAGATCTCCAGCCGCGCATAGCTGAGCAGCCCGTAGTAGACGAGCAGCGCCAGTGCGCCGGCGCCGACGCCGATCCAGAAACTGGTGGGCGCGGCCGGGCGCTCGGGCGCCGCGCTGCTGGCCGGCACCGAAGCCCCGGCCGTCGCTGCACCTGGCTCGGCCAGCCCGCCGGCGGCCGCGCCGGGCGGTTCGGCCACGGCACTGCCCGGGGGCTCCGACAAACCGCCCGCGCTCGGCGGCTCTGACAGCCCACCGGCCCCCGGCGGTTCCGCCAACCCGCCGCTGCCCGCGCCTGGGGGCTCGGCCAGTCCGCTCGACGAGCGCTCGTAAGACCCGCCGCCGCCCATCTGTTCGAGCTCGAAGACCGGCTGCACTTCCGCCGCCCGGGTCACCGACTGGTAGCTGTAGATGGCCACGGCGGCGAACATCAGCAGCGGCAGCAGCGCGACAAAGAGCTGCTTGAGCAGGTAGGCGGTGGGCACGTCGTGGTTGTTCTTGCCCTTCAGCGCCGTCAGCAGGCCGGACAGCGCCGGTTTGTCGCCGGTGGCGCCGGCGCGTTCCAGAAGTGGCGGCAGCGGCACAATGGCGGCGGCGGCCGACAGCGGTGGCGCCATCGCCGGTTTGAGCTTGGCGACGATGATCACGTACAGGATGTACAGGCCCGCCAGCATGATCCCGGGGAACAGGGCGCCGGCGTAGAGCTTGACCACCGAAACACCGGCGGTGGCGCCGTAGACGATGAGCAGCACGCTGGGCGGGATCAGGATGCCCAGGCAGCCGCCCGCGGTGATGGCACCGGCCGACAGCCGCACGTCGTAGCCGGCGCGCAGCATCTGTGGCAGCGCCAGCAAGCCCATCAGAGTGACCACGGCGCCAACGATGCCCGTGGCGGTGGCAAACACCGCGCAGGTCACCAGCGTGGCCACTGCCAGCGAGCCAGGCACACGCGAGAGCGCCAGGTGCAGGCTGGTGAAGAGCTTGGCGATCAGGTTCGCACGTTCGACCAGGTAGCCCATGAACACAAACAGCGGAATGGCGATCAGCACGTCGCTGGCCATCACCGAGAAGGCACGCTGCACCATCAGGTCCAGCGTCTGGTTGATGGCGCCACCGGCGGTCTGCCCGCCCGAGTGGTAGGCGAAGAAGGCGAACATCATGCCCATGCCCATGAGGGTGAACGCCGTCGGGAAGCCGAGCATGATGGCCACCACCACCAGCGACAGCATCAACAGGCCGATGTGGCCGTTGGTGATCTCGTCGACGCTGAGCAGCATCGACAGCGCAGCGGCGCCGATGAGCGCCATCAGCGTGAAGCCGAACCAGAGTTCCTTGCGCAGCTTCATGACTTGGCACCCTTGCTCACCACCAGGGCGTCCAGTTCCTCGATGTCGGCGTCCTTCACGTGCACCATGTCCTTGAGCTTCTCGACGTCGACTTCCTCGACGTCGTGTTCACGCGATGGCCACGCGCCCTGACGCAGGCAGATCACGCAGCGCACGATCTCCACCAGCCCCTGCAACAGCAGCACCGCGCCGGCGAAGGGGATGACGAACTTGAAGGGGTACAGCGGGATGGGGTCGGCGTTGAAGGTCTGCTCGCGCATCGCCAGCGAGTCGTTGAAGTAGGTCCAGCCAGCCCAGGTCAGCGCGATGATGCCGGGCAGGAAAAACACGATGTAGAGCAGCAGGTCGATGCTCGCCTGCGTGCGTGGACGAAAGAAGCCGTAGAGCACGTCGCCTCGCACATGCCCCCCCTTGGACAGCGTGTAGGCACCTGCGCACATGAACAGCGTGCCGTACAACATGATCTGGGCGTCCAGCACCCAGGCGTGAGGGTTGTTCAACACATAGCGGTTGAACACTTCCCAGCTGATCAGCGCGGTGAGCGCCACCACCGTCCAGGCAAAAAACTGCCCGACGAAAGTGGAAAGGCGGTCTACCGCCAGCAGCAGTTTCTGCATCGACTTACCTCGACGGGGCTAGAGGGGGGGAATGCTCACAAAAAAAGGGGCGCTGTATGGCGCCCCCGGCAGGGTTGCGTGTGGCTCGGGCGCGGCGCAACAGCACCGCGCACTCGGGCTCAACGGCGGCCGAAGTAGTGGTTGTAGGCCATCTTGAAGTCGACCGTGTAGTCGTTCCACCACGAGCCGGCGCGACCGGCGAAGACCTTTTGCGAGTCGATGACTTTCTTGAACAGCGGGTTTTCGCCGCTGCGCTTGGCGATGATCTTGTCCCAGGAGGCCAGCTGAGCGCGCAGGATGGCGTCGGGCGTCTTGTAGAACTTCACGCCGGCATTCTTCAGCTCGATGTAGTCCTTCGAATTTCTGTCTGCCGCCTTCCAGCTCATGTCGGCGCTGGCCGCCTCGACAGCGTTGTCGATGATGGCTTTCAGCTCGGCCGGCAGCGCGTCGAGCTTGCCCTTGTTGAAGAGGATCTCGAACTGCTCGCCGCTCTGATGGAAGCTCTGCAGCATGCAGTTCTTCACCACGTCGGGGAAGCCCAGCAGGCGATCGGAGCTGGCGTTGTTGAACTCGGCGCCGTCGATCAGGCCGCGGTCCAGCGCTGGCACGATCTCACCACCGGGCAGCGGGTTCACGGCCATGCCCATGTCGGTGTACATGTCCACCGCCAGGCCCACGGTACGGAACTTCTGGCCTTTGAGGTCGTTCAGGTTGGCAATCGGCTTCTTGAACCAGCCAAAGGGCTGGGTGGGCATCGGGCCGTACAGGTAGGACACGACGTCCAGATTCAGGCTCTTGTAGATCTCGGTCAGCAGTTCCTTGCCGCCGCCGTACTTGTGCCAGGACAGCAGCATGTTCGGGTCCATGCCGAACGAGGGCCCCGAGCCCCACAGCGCCAGCGCGCTGTTCTTGCCGTAGTGGTAGGCCACGACACCGTGGCCGCCGTCCAGGGTGCCCTTGGCGACGGCTTCCAGCAACTGGAAGGCCGGCACCACGGCGCCGGCAGGGAGCACCTCGATCTTCAGTCGGCCACCGGCCATTTTGTTCACCTTCTCGGTGAAGTCGACGGCGTACTCGTGGAAGATGTCCTTCGATGGCCAGGTGCTCTGGAAACGCAGCGACGTGGTCTGGGCCGTCGAGACCATGGGCGTGGCCAGCGCGCCGGCGCCGACGGCACCGGCGGCAGCGGTCTTGATGAAACGGCGGCGCTGCGCGGGTGGCTTTTGGTGGGCTTCGGTCATGAGCGGTCTCCGGATTGGTTTGGTGGGCGCCACAGAGACACAGCGAACGGGACTGGGCGCAGAAAACAAACTGACTATTGACCCGTGCCTGCGTGGCGGCAACTCGGTCTAACCCGAAAGCCCGGCACACAGCGCGGGCGAAGCAGTTTTGACCCAGGCAGCGTAATGCGATTCAGCGGACGAGCCGTCCTTCGACCTGCACCACCAGGCGCACGCGGTCGCTGATCAGCGGCAGGCCGAAGGTGGCGCCGAAGCTGCTGCGCAGCACCTCACCTTCGAAGTCGCCGCCGCAGACTTCGTCGGGCCCATCTTGTCGGCAGCCAAACTGCCGCGCAAACAGCGACAGCGGCTGGCTCACGCCACGCAGCGTGAATTCGCCGCGCACCTCGGCCACCCGGTCACCGTCGAAGCGCACCGTGCGGGCGACAAAAAAGGCCTCGGGGTGTTCGGTGCTGGCCAGCAGGTCTTCCTGGCGCAGGCGTGCGTTGAACACCGGAATGCCGGTGTCGACGCTGGCCGTGCTGACGCGGATGTCAACTTCGCCGCTGCCTGCCGTGCGGTTCAGCACCACGCTGCCGGCGACCGGCCCGAAACGCCCGCGCGACGTCGAGGTGCCGAAATGCAGCACTTCGAAGTGCACGAAGCTGTGATGCGGGTCGAGCAGGTAGACGGCCGCTTGCGCTTGCGCTGCCGCTTGCGAATGGGCTGCAGTGGTGCACAGCCACAGCGCAGCCCCGGCTGCGAGCTGCCAGGCACATCGGGAGGATGAGGTGAGCATCACCCGATGCTGCCGCAAAGTCGAGCGACGCGCAGCCGCGCCGCCAACAGCCGTTCCAGGCTTATTGCTTGATGGCCTCGACCTGGATCAGCAGGCGCACGTTGTCCGGCGCCACCACCGGCAGGCCGTAGCCCAGGCCCCATTGGCTGCGCTGGATGGTCGTTTCGAAGTCGCCGCCGCACACTTCGCGCTTGAACATCGGGTTGTTGTAGCAGTTGAAGTTGCTGGCCTTCAGCGTGACGGGGTTGCTCTTGCCCATCAGCGTGAGCGTGCCTTCGACGGCCGTCACCTTGTCTCCGGCAAACACGAACTTGTTGCTGACGAACTTGGCCGTGGGGTGTTCGGCGGTGTTGAACAGGTCCTTGCTCTTCAGGTGGCCGTCGAAGGGCGGCACGCCGGTGTTGATGGAGTTCATGTCGATGGTCAGTTCCACACGCCCGGTCTTGCCTGCGCGGTCGAACTGCACCGTGCCTTCTTTTTTGTCCCAGCGGCCGCGGTTGGTGCTGGTGCCGAAGTGGCCGATCTCGAAGCTGACGAAGGTGTGGGTGGGGTCGATGGCGTAGCTGGCGGTCTGGGCGTGGGCGGCACCAAAAGCCAGCAGGCATGCAGCGGCTGCGACGAAAGTCTTCATGGGTAACTCCGGGGGGTTGGAAGGAGAAGGGACGTGCCTGGTGTGCCGCACTACAGCGGCGCCAGACCGCTGAGCACGAGCTTGAATCGCACCTGGATGTCATTGGCGAGCATCGAGGTGTCGGACCACTCGGCCTCGCCCACCTTGAACTCCAGCCGCTTGATGCCAAAGGTGCCGCTGGCCGTGCTGGTGTTGCCGGACTGAACCACCTGCACGGGCACGGTCACGTCACGAACGGAACCCTTGATCGACAGCTTGCCCGTGACCTCGAACTTGCCTGCCCCTGCTGCCTTGATGGCGCTGGATTGGAAGGTGGCCTGCGGAAACTTCGCGGCGTTCAACCACGTGGCCTTGGGCACTTCGGCGTCGAGCTCGGCGCTGCCAAAACGGGCGCTGCCGGTGTCGATGGTGAAGGCCACCGAGCCGGCTTCGGGCTTTTTGGGGTCCAGCGTGATCTGCGCGCTGAACTTGCCGAACCTGCCTTCCACCGGTACACCCATCTGGCGTGTGGTGAAGGCAATTTCGCTGCCGACGGGCACCAGTTGTGCGGGCTTGGGCTGAGCCTGAGCGGGATGCCATGCCGCGCCCAACAGGGCCACAGCCAGCGTGGCGGCGAACAGGGAAAAGGATGTCTTGGTCATGGCAGGTTTTCAGGGGAAATCAGGCGCGACCGGGCCACATGCGGTGCAGCAGGCCGTCGCGGTCGATGAACTGGTGCTTGAGTGCGCCGGCCACGTGCAATGCGATGACCGCGCCCAGCGCATAGGCCAGCCAGTGGTGCAGGGGCTTCAGGCTCTCGGACAGTTCACGGTTCACCGGCACCCAGTCGGGCAGCGGCAAGACGCCGAACAAGACGATGGGAAAACCGGCGGCCGAGCTGTAGGCCCAGCCCGCCAGCGGCACGGCAAAAAACAGCACGTACAGCGCCAGGTGCGCGCCATGCGCCGCCCGGCTCTGCCAGGCCGGCATCGGCAGTTCGGCCGGCGGGCGATGCGTCAGGCGCCAGAGCAAGCGGGCAGCCGACAGCAACAGGATCAGCACCCCGGCCCACTTGTGCCAGTTGTAGAGCTTCAGCCGGGTGGGTGAAAAGGGCAGGCCGGTCATGTACAGGCCGACGCCGAGCGAGCCCAGGATCATCAGCGCCAGCAGCCAGTGCAGCGCGATGCTCACGGGGTGGTACTTGGCGACGGCGTGGCTTGGGCTGGTCATGTTGCATCGCAGTATCCCGGCCCGCCCGCCACGCCGCGTTCAAGGCATTTGATCGACGCCGTCACCGCAGCCGAATGACCTTGACCCACCGATGGCATCCGCTTCGGGCGTCAGGCCATGGCGCAGTCCGAAGTCCAGCGTCACCAGGGCCGCGTCCAGCGTCATCGCGCCGCTGAGCGCGTGGGCCAGGGCCCGGGCCACGGGCAGGCACTCGAAACGGGCCACTTCACCGTCCTGGTTGACGGGGACGGTGCCGGCGGGCAAAGGCAAGTCGAAGCCGTGCAGGTCTTCGAGCTGCAGGCCCTCGGCGATATCGCGGTGCAGGCGGATGACGCTGGTGGCACGCGCCGCAGCCATCTGCGCGGGGCTCAGGCCGGCTTCTTCCCAGCCTTCTCGCACCAGGGCCTGAAGTGGTGTCTGGCCCATCGGCACGCCGCCACCAACCAGGTTGTCCAGCAGGCCCGGGTCGGTGGCCTTGGTCGGCGAGCGGTGGGCGATCCACAGGTGGGTGGGGCGGCCTTGGGCGTCGGCCACATAGCCGTTGGCATGCGCGCCCAGGGTCAGCGTGCCCCAGAAGCGCGCTGCCGCACGTTCGGTGCACGCCAGGTGTTCGCCTGTGCCGGGGTCGGTGATGGCAAACAGTTCATCGCGCCAGGCCCGGACGAGTCCTTGATCGCGAAGCGCGGCGTTGATGCTGGCCAGGGCGGCGTTGCGGTCGGTGGCCGTCAAGGACACCGAATAGGCCTGCACCGCCAGCCACTGCGGCCAGATGCGCAAGGCCTGCAGATGGGCGCGGGCCACCGAGCCCACCTCGCGCCCGTCGATGAAAAACGGCACACGGGCCAGCGGGTCGTGCGCCAGGGCCGCCGCTTGCACTGAAGCCCAGACGGCGCTGGCCCCCTTCATGCGCCGCTGGGGTGCAAATGGCTCAAGCCGCCTGCTGCAGCGGCCCGGCGCGCCAGCGCTGCATCAAGGCGTTCCACTTCGGCCGCGCCGCCGCCAGGTGCCTTTCCTTGACGTGGCCGTAGCCGCGGATCTCTTCGGGGATGCGTGCGATTTCTGCCGCCAGAGCGCGGTTGTCGGCGTTCAGCGTCTTCAGCAGCTCGTCGATGCAGGTCTGGTACTCGCCGATCAGCGCACGTTCGGTCTGGCGTTCTTCGCTGCGGCCGAAGAAGTCCAGCGCTGTGCCCCGCAGGCCCTTCATCTTGGCCAGCACGCCAAAGGCGCTGCGCATCCAGGGGCCGAAAGGCTTCTTCACCAGTTCGCCCTTGTCGTTTTTCTTGGCAGTCAGCGGCGGCGCCAGGTGGTGCACCAGCTTGTAGTCACCTTCGAACATGCCGGCGATCTTGGCCGTGAAGGCCGGGTCGGTGTGCAGGCGCGCAACCTCGTACTCGTCCTTGTAGGCCATCAGCTTGAAGAGGTAACGCGCCACGGCTTCGCTCAGGGCGGTGCCGCCCTTTTCACCCACGGCCCGGGTTTCCGCCGCCTGCACCTTCTCGACAAAAGCCTTGTAGCGCGCCGCGTAGGCCGCGTCCTGGTAGCCGGTGAGGAAGTCCACCCGTGTGGCCACCATCTCGGCCAGTGCGGGCTTCTTCACGAACTGGATCACGGCAGAACCTTCGCTCGCTCGCGCAAGCGCTCCCTCGGCCTTGAACAGCGCCTGCACGGCGGCCAGGTCGTGCGCACAACGCCGGCCCCAGTCGAAGGCGGCCTTGTTGTTGTCGATCTGCACACCGTTGAGTTCGATGGCGCGCGTGATGGCTGCCAGGCTGAGCGGGATGCGACCCTTCTGCCACGCGTAACCCATCATCAGCGGGTTGGTGTAGATGCTGTCGCCCAGCATCTGCACGGCCACGGTTTCTGCGTCGAAGGCACCGACCAGCGCGTCACCCACGCTGGCGCGAATGGCCGTTTCACAGTTGCCACCCGGCGACTTCCAGTCCGGGTTTTTCACGAAGGCCGCCGTCGGTGTGCCGTGGGTGTTCAGCGCCACGAAGGTGCGGCCCTGCTGCATCACGGTCAGCGTGTATTTCGCGGCACCGACGATGCTGTCGCAGGCAATCACCAGGTCGGCCTGCGCGGTGTCGACCTTGGTGGTGTGGATGGCCTCGGGCCGGTTGGCAATCTGGATGTGGCTCCAGGTGGCGCCGCCCTTCTGCGCCAGGCCGCCGGCGTCTTGCGTGACCACGCCTTTGCCTTCCAGGTGTGCGGCCATGCCCAGCAATTGCCCGATGGTGATGACACCCGTGCCACCCACGCCACCGACCACGATGCCCCAGGCCTTTTCGGCCAGCGGCAGGCTGGGTTCCGGAATGGGCGGCAGCCCGCTCACGTCGCCCTTGACCGCCTTCTTCGGCTTCTTCAGCTGCCCACCTTCGACGGTGACGAAGCTGGGGCAGAAGCCCTTCACGCAGCTGTAGTCCTTGTTGCAGCTGTTCTGGTTGATGCGGCGCTTGCGGCCGAATTCGGTCTCGACGGGTTCCACCGACAGGCAGTTGCTCTGCACGCTGCAGTCGCCGCAGCCTTCGCACACCAGCTCGTTGATGACGACGCGCTTTTCGGGGTCGACCATCTTGCCGCGCTTGCGGCGGCGGCGCTTTTCGGTCGCGCAGGTCTGGTCATAGATGATGGCCGTGGTGCCCTTGATCTCGCGGAACTGGCGCTGCAGAGTGTCCAGCTCGTCGCGGTGGTGCACGGTGACCCCGGCTTCCAGGGTCACACCCTGGTACTTCTCGGGCTGGTCGGTCACGATGATCAGCTTGGCCACACCTTCGGCCAGCAGGCTCTTGTGGATCTGGATCACGCTGTGGCCTTCGGGTCTTTCGCCCACCTGCTGGCCACCGGTCATCGCCACGGCGTCGTTGTAGAGCACCTTGTAGGTGATGTTCACGCCGGCCGCGATGCTCTGGCGGATGGCCAGGATGCCGCTGTGGAAGTAGGTGCCGTCGCCAAGATTGGCGAACACATGCGTGTCGGTCGTGAACGGCGACTGGCCGACCCACGCCACCCCTTCGCCGCCCATCTGGCTGAAGGTGGTGGTGCTGCGGTCCATCCACACCGCCATGTAGTGGCAGCCGATGCCGGCCAGCGCGCGGCTGCCTTCGGGCACCCGCGTGCTGGTGTTGTGCGGGCAGCCGCTGCAGAACCAGGGCGCGCGTTCGCCGGTGTCGGTCTTCAGTTCGATCAGCTGCTGTTCACGCGCGGCCAGCACGGCCAGGCGCTGGTCCATGCGCGCGACGATGTCCTGCGGGACGCCTCGCTTTTTCAGCCGCTTGGCGATGGCCTTGGCGATGATGGCCGGTGTCAGGTCGGCCTTGGCGCGCAGCAGCCAGTTGTCGCTGGGGTTGGGCATGGCCCATTCGCCGCCGGAAAAGTCGCCTTCGGGTTCGTCGAACTTGCCCAGCACATTGGGCCGCACGTCGGCGCGCCAGTTGTAGAGCTCGTCCTTCAGCTGGTACTCGATGACCTGGCGCTTTTCTTCGACGACCAGGATCTCCTGCAGCCCCTGTGCGAAGTCGCGGGTGATGGTGGCTTCCAGCGGCCACACCACGTTGACCTTGTGCAGGCGGACGCCCAGTTCACGGCAGGTGTGATCGTCCAGACCCAGGTCGTTCAGCGCCTGGCGTGTGTCGTTGAAAGCCTTGCCGCTGGCGATGATGCCGAAGCGGTCCTGCGGCGTGGCAATGACGTTGTGGTTCAGCTTGTTGGCCCGCACGTAGGCCAGCGCCGCGTACCACTTGTAGTCCATCAGCCGCGCTTCCTGCTCCAGTGGCTGGTCGGGCCAGCGGATGTGCAGGCCACCACTGGGCATGATGAAGTCCTCGGGCAGCACGATCTTCACGCGGTCGGGGTCGATGTACACCGAGGCCGAAGACTCGACCACTTCCTGGATCGTCTTCATGCCACTCCACACGCCACTGAAGCGACTCATGGCAAAGGCGTGCAGGCCCATGTCCAGGATGTCCTGCACATTGCTCGGGAAAAACACCGGCAGGCCGCAGGCCTTGAAGATGTGGTCGCTCTGGTGGGCGGCGGTGCTGCTCTTGCTGACGTGGTCGTCGCCGGCAATGGCGATCACACCGCCGTGTTTGCTGGTGCCCGCCATGTTGGCGTGTTTGAAGACATCGCTGCAGCGGTCCACGCCCGGGCCCTTGCCGTACCAGATGCCAAACACGCCGTCGTACTTCTTGCTCTGCGGGTACAGGTCGAGCTGCTGCGTGCCCCACACCGCGGTGGCGCCCAGTTCTTCGTTCACGCCCGGCTGGAAGACGATGTGGTTGTCGGCCAGGTGTTTCTTGGCCGCCCATAGCGCCTGGTCGTAACCCCCCAGCGGACTGCCGCGGTAACCGCTGATGAAGCCGCCGGTGTTCAGCCCCGCCAGCGCGTCGCGCTGACGCTGCAGCATGGGCAGCCGCACCAGCGCTTGAACGCCGCTCATGAAAGCGCGGCCGGCACCCAGGCTGTACTTGTCGTCCAGCGTGGCGGTTTCCAGGGCCTTGCGGATGGACTCGGGCAGAGGGGCGTTCATGCGGGGCAACTCCTGGCGCGACACGGCGCTCAATGGGGGGTTCAGGCTGCGCGGAAGTTTAGGCAAAGCCGCGCTTCATGTCTTTTCTTTTGATGCCCGTTCAGGCATGCTCTGCGCAAGGTTCTTGCTCAAGAACGAGAAGAGAGCATCGAATGGCGCTGAAGAGGCCCACATCAGAGAAAACCCCTGCTTCGGCGCCCGGGCTCGCGCACGAGCCTGGCGAGCCCACCGTGGCCCAAGGCAAGGCGCTGGACCGGTATGACCTCGCGCTGCTGCGGGAATTGCAGGCCGACGCGCGCCTGTCCAATGCCGAACTCGCTTCGCGCATCGGCCTGAGTGCCGCACCCACCTGGCGTCGCGTGAAGTGGCTCGAAGAGCAGGGCTACATCACCGGCTACCGGGCCGAACTCGACCGTCGCAAGATCGGCCTGGGCGTGCTGGCCTTCGTTCGGCTGGACGCCGAGCGCAACAACAGCGACAGCACCCGCGCGCTGGAAGACGCCATCCGCGCGCGGCCCGAGGTGGTGGCCTGCCACTACATCAGCGGCACCGGCACCTTCGAGTTGCAGGTGGTGGCCACCGACCTGGATGCCTTTTCTCGCCTGGCCATGGACGTGCTGTTCAAGCTGCCCAACGTGAAAGACCTGCACACCAGCTTTTCGCTGGGCGAAGTCAAGGCCGGAGGTGTGCTGCCGCTCAATCACCTGGGGCGTGGGGCTTGAAGGCCGGGCAGGAGCCCCGGCTTGCGATACCCTCACACGTCATGCCAGCCTGCCCCCCGCTTCCGTGCCTGACCGAGCCATGAGCCGCTTGCTGGACCTGCTGCTGACCGCCGAGCCCCTTCAACGTGCGCGCCTCTTGCAGGCCGGGCTGGCCCTGGTGGTGATGGGCACCGGCGTGGCCGCCATGCACTACTTCGTGTGGGTCGGTGTGGCTGCGCAAGAGCCGGTGCTGTGGTGGTCTGCGCTCACGCTGGCCGGCATGGTGGTGTTCTACGGGCTCATCCGCAGCGGCTGGTCGCGCCGCTGGGCCGACCCCACGCTCACCGTGCCGCAGATGCTGTTTGCGCTGAGCAGCGGCGCGGTGGCCTACACCCTGCTGGGCGCGGGGCGGGGCGCGGTGTTTCCGGTGGTCATGGTGGTGCTGATGTTCGGCATGTTCGTTGTATCGCCGCGCCAGATGCGCTGGCTCAGCGTCTATGCCGTGCTGCTGTTCGGCTGCACGATGGCACTGATGGCGGCGACCCACCCACGCGCCTACCCGGTGGTCATCGAGGTCGGCCACTTCCTGCTGGTGGCCACAATGATGCCGGCCATGTCGATGCTGGCGGCACGCCTGTCACGCATCCGCAACCGGTCCCGGCTGCAACGTGCTGAACTGGCACAGGCCCTGGCGCGCCTGCGTGAGCACACCACACGCGACGAACTCACCGGCCTCATCAACAAGCGCCACATGCAGCAACTGATGGACCAGGAGCACCAGCGTTGTGTGCGCAGCGGCCAGAGCTTCTGCCTGGCGGTGCTGGACATCGACCGCTTCAAGCCCGTCAACGAAGTGCATGGCTACACCGTGGGTGACGCCGTGCTGCGGGCGGTGGCACAAGAGGCGCTGCGTCACGTGCGTGTGTCCGACACGCTGTCGCGCTGGGGTGGCGAAGAGTTTGTGCTGATGATGAGCGACACCCGTGCTGCGCTGGCCCGCGGCGGTCTGGAACGCCTGCACCAGAAGGTGGGCGCCTTGCGCATCCTGCACGGCACCGCGGCGGTGGGCATCACGCTGTCGGCCGGCATGGCCGAACACCACGCCGGTGAATCCGTGGCGCAGACCCTGGAACGTGCGGAACGCGCGCTGCAGGAAGCCAAGTCGCAGGGTTACGACCGCGTGGTCGTGGCGCCATGATCTGGCGGCGCCTGGCTGCCGACCGCGCACACCAGTCAGGGGTGCTTCGCGCATGTGGCTGCTGATCCTGGAAGCGCTGGCCGCGGGTGGCCTGCTGGTCTTCATCGTCTGGTGGACGATGTTTTCCGGGCGTCGCAAGGACCGCGACGACGACCCGCCCTGAAGGCTCGCTTCAAGGCGGTGGTGGCCGCAGAAAGCTCAAGGGTTGGGTGCGCATGCGGCTTCGAACCGCCCGGCCGATGCGGGCGCGGTCCTGCATCCGCACGCCCCGCGAACGCAAAGCCACTTTGAAAGCCAGCCAGAAGCTGACGCTCAGGTTCAGGATGCCGGTGCAGGCAATGCCGGCCACGCACCACCAGAAGGCCGGTTCGGCCAGCAGGCCGAAACCCAGTGCACCGACCGCGGCGCCCAGCTGGCCCGAGGCCAGCGTGACGTGTCGCACGTCCAGCGGCAGGCCGAAAAACTGCATCACCACGGGCACCAGGCCTAGCAACAGGCCCAGCGAGACATTGGCCGCCACGCCCGAGATGTTGGCCCGCCACCAGGTCGACCAGCGCTGCGCACGCGCTGCGCCCAGTCGCTCGACGATGCGCGGATTCCACGCGATGGCGCTGTCCAGCCGGTGGTAGACAAACCAGTTTTCGGCCCAGCCGGCAATCAGGCTGCTGGCAAACAGCAGCACGCCGGTGAAGGCTGCAAACAGCGCTGTCGGGCCCAGCAGCGTGATGCTGTGCAGCACGTACTCGGCCTCCTTCGTGCCCACCAGCGGTGAGCCGGTGGCGAACTTGGCCAAGAGCTGCACCGCCAGCACCAGAGGCGCACAGACGGCCAGGTTGCCGGCAATGCCGGCCATCTGAGAGCGGATCAGCTGCGCGACGCGGTCGACAAAAGCTTCCACCTCTTCGTCGCTGCTGGACCTGCCGGTGGGCAGGGTGGCGGCCAGCGCGGGCGCGGTCATGGCCGGCTGCTTGGTGGCCACGGTCCAGTGCAGCAGCATCACGATGACAAAGCTGACGGCGTAATTGACGCCGGCCCACAGACCGCCCCAGAACGCGCCCAGCCCCAAGGCCGTGAGGGCGAACTTGACGAACACGGTGCCGGCGATGACCGCGCCGCCGCCGCAGGCGCGGCGCAACATGTCGCGGTACTCGTCGGCGTTGCGGGTGATGTAATGTGAGCCGGTTTCGGCGCTGCGCTCGGCCACCTGGCGTGCCAGCAGCGAATAGTGGCGTGCGAACAGTGCGCGCACGCTGCGCAGATGGCGCAGCCGCTGCACCAGACCGAGCACCACGCGGTGGTGCTCGGCCAGGGGGTCCTTGGCCAGCACACAGTCCACCAGGGCCTCGATGCGCTGGGTGCGGCCCTGCAGCTGGTCGAGGTCGAACACGATGTCGACCGAAACGCCGTAGGACTCCAGGTGCGGCATCACGCTGGCAGCGGCACGGCGGCAGGCGTCGAGCAATGCACGCAGGTAGGCGGCATGGCGCAGCGCTTCGTCTTGCCGGTCTTCCAGCAGGGCTTCGCGCAGCGCGGCAGCCGCCGGTGTGATCTGGCGGAAGGGCTCGGCCAGCAGCAGCGTGGTGTCCATGCGCTGGCGCAGCGCCGGGGTGTAGCCGGCGGCGTGCACGGCGCTGACCAGGATCGTGATCGCGTCCAGCAGGATGGCCCGCGTGACCGCAGGGCCTGGCCCCATCAGGGCCGCTGCACGTTCAAGGGTGTTGCGGTCCAGGGCCTGGAGCCAGAGCTCGTCGCCGGGTTTGAAGAGCAGCCGGAACAGGGCCGCCAGGTCGCGGGTGTCGGGTGTGCCCGGCAGCAGGCGCTTTTGCACGCGTGTCAACAGTTCGCTGCCGAAGGACAGGCGGGAATTGAAGCCCAGGTCGGCGTACAGCGACGCGGCGTCGATGTCGGCCCAGAAGGCCTGCACCAGGCCCTGCACGCGCTGGCGCAGCGGCTCGTGGCGTTCGATCTGGTTCAGCAGGTGGCGCAGGCGCACCGCGGGCAGCGGCGTGCGGGTGTCTTCGGCAGCGCCCGGCATGGGCGGCAAGGCGGCTTTGGGTGCGTGCCGCAGCCATTCCATCAGCCGCACCATCCACAGGTGGCGCTCGGCCTGACCCGCTTTGGGGTCGGCCGCATTCACCAGCGCGGTCAGGTCCCAGGCACTGCTCATCGCTCAGCTCGCATGCCGATGCACGCTGCCGCACGGCCGGTGGGGGCCCATGAATCAGTGCAGGGCGCCCGGATAGACCAGGGCAAAAGCCGGTACCGCGGCCTCGAAGGGATGCGCTTCTTCGGTCATGCAGAAGAAGGTGCCTTCCATCTGGCCCACCGGTGTGTCGATGCGGGTCCAGCTGCTGTATTCGAAGTGTTCACCGGGCTTGAGCAGGGGCTGACGGCCCACCACCGCCAGGCCACGCACGTCTTCCCGGTCACCCTGCGCATTGGTGACCACCCAGTGCCGGGCCACCAGCTGCGCGGTGATGTCGCCGGTGTTGCGGATGCTGACCGTGTAGGCAAAGGCAAAAGGCCCCTCCGGCGGCTGGGACTGGTCCGGCAGGTACTGCACTCGCACCTCGCAGGTGAACTGGGGTTTGGCCATGACTTCATTCTAGGCACGGCTCCTAGAATCGGTGGCATGAGCATCTACCGCATCGCCCCCAGCATCCTGTCGGCCGACTTTGCCCGACTGGGTGACGAAGTGAAGAGCGTCATCGAGGCCGGCGCCGACTGGATCCACTTCGACGTGATGGACAACCATTACGTGCCCAACCTGACCTTCGGGCCGATGGTCTGCCAGGCGCTGCGTTCGCACAGCTCGGTGCCCATCGACGTGCACCTGATGGTGCAGCCCGTCGATGCGCTGGCGCAGGCCTTCTGCAAGGCCGGCGCCGACCTGGTGAGCTTCCACCCCGACGCCAGCACCCATGTCGACCGCACGCTGCAACTCATCAAGGCCGAAGGCAAACAGGCCGGCCTGGTGTTCAACCCGGCAGAACCGCTGGATGTGCTGGAATGGGTCATCGACAGGGTCGACCTGATCCTCATCATGAGTGTCAACCCCGGTTTTGGCGGCCAGAGTTTCATCGACAGCGCGTTGCGCAAGATCGAGCGGGCTCGCAAGCTCATCGACAGCAGCGGCCGCGACATCCGCCTTGAGGTGGACGGCGGCATCAAGGTCGACAACATCCGCCGCGTGGCCGACGCGGGTGCCGACACCTTCGTGGCCGGCAGCGCCATCTTCGGGCAGAGCGACTACAAGTTCGTCATCGACGCGATGCGGCGCGAGCTGGCACGCTGACCCCTGCGCCGCGCCGACCGCTCAAGGCCTTGCGTGGAACCGGCTTTGCCGGTCCACTGCAAGAGCCCCCTTGGGGGGGTGGCGAAGGCGCGAAGCGACAAGCCTGGGGGCCATCACGTCCTGTCGATGCGCCGCGCCAGCACCACGCTGGTGGTGGTCTTCAGCACACCTTCAAAGGCGCCGATCTCGTCCAGCAAGGCATCCAGCCGCGTCGTGGACCCCGCGTGCAAAAGGGCCAGGTAGTCGAACTCGCCACTCACCGAACACAGCTGCCGCAGTTCGGGCAGTGTGGCCAGGCGTGCGGTGACCAGGCGCGCGGCCTTCGGTTCGGTGGTGATGCCCACGTAGGCTTCGACGCCGCGCTCGCCTTCGTCCTGCCCCAGGCGCACGGTGTAGCCCACGATCACGGACTGCTTCTCCAGCCGTGCGATGCGTGCCAGCACCGTGGTCCGGGCCACGCCCAGCTGGCGCGCCAGGTCGGCGGCACTGGTGCGTGCATCGGCCTGCAGCAAGGCCAGCAGGCGGCGGTCGAGTTCATCGAGCAACATGCTTTGCATTGTGGTGTGCCTTTTGGGGGGCTCGCGCGTTTGGCATACAGTCGCAGCGGCAAGAAAAAAGACAGCCACCCGGCCGCAGAGCCTGGGCCTTGAAGGGAGCGACGTCCGACACAGCAGAGGCGACGCATGAAATTCCGAACGGTCACCATCTTCAGCGGCCATGTTTTTGAAGTGCCGCAGAGCGTGCAGCGCATCGACCACCGTGCCACCCACGGTTGGCAATTGCGCTACGGCGGCACCAAGCTCTTCTCCGACCACAGCAACGACGGCAGCGGTGCGGCCGAGTCTTTGCGCTTGGCCACCAAGGAACTGCTCAAGCGCATCGCGTCGCTGCCCGCGCCGTCGCTGCTGCAGCGTGGGCCCAGCGCCAACAAGAGCAACAACCTGCCGGTGGGCATCAGCGGGCCCATCGTGCGCCAGCGCCGCGGCAGCGTGTTGCGCGACTGCAGCCTGGCGGTGCTGATTCCGCGCTACGGCGACAAGCCGCAGCGCCGCAGCATCTACATCGGCACCGAGAACACCTACACCGTGGCCCGTTTCAAGGCCGCGCTGGCCCGTGCTGTGGAGATGCGGGCCGAGGCCGTGGCGGCTTACGAAGCGGCCGCCACACGCGACAAACGGGCGCAGGCCCGGGCCCACAAGAAAAAGTTGAAGGAAGAGGCAGCCTGATTATTTCGACGAACAATCTTGTCGTTTCGACAATCTAGGCTGTTGATATGACGGAATGATGGTTTCTTTCGACGTGTTTCTTGCCTAGACTGCGGGCAAGCCAGCCACAACGAAAGAACCTCATGCGCATCACCCTTCTTGGCGCCGGTCACATCGGCCAGACCATCGCCCGCTTGCTGGGCCACAGCGGCGACTACCAGGTGACGGTGGTCGACCGCAGCGCGGCCGCGCTGGACAAGCTGGCTGGCGAACCGGTGGCCACCCGGGTCGCCGAAACCGCCGACCCGGCCGCCCTGCTGGCGGTGCTGAAGGGCCAGCAAGCGGTGGTCAACGCGCTGCCCTATCACCTGGCCACCAGCGCCGCCACCGCCGCCCGCGAAGCCGGCGTGCACTACTTCGACCTGACCGAAGACGTGTCCGCCACCCGCACCATCAAGGCCCTGGCTGAAGGTGCACCCACCTCCTTCATGCCGCAATGCGGCTTGGCGCCGGGGTTCATCGGCATCGTGGCGCATCACCTGGCCAAGAGCTTCGACACGCTGCACGAAGTGAAGATGCGCGTGGGTGCCCTGCCGGCCTTCCCCACCAACAGCCTGAAGTACAACCTGACGTGGAGCGTGGACGGGCTCATCAACGAGTACTGCCACCCCTGCGAAGCCATCCGTGGTGGCCGCAACATCGAGGTGCTGGCGCTGGAAGGGCTGGAACACTTCAGCCTGGACGGCACCGAGTACGAGGCCTTCAACACCAGCGGCGGCCTGGGCACCTTGTGCGAAACGCTGGCCGGCCGGGTCCAGACGCTGGACTACAAAAGCGTGCGTTACCCCGGCCACCGCGACCTGATGAAGCTGCTGCTGGAAGAGCTGCAGCTGAACCAGGACACCGAGACGCTGAAGTCCATCATGAGGAAGAGCATTCCCAGCACGATGCAAGACGTGGTGCTGGTGTTCGTGACCGTCAGCGGCCTGCGCGACGGCAACCTGGTGCAGGAAGTGTTTGCGCGCAAGATCTTCGCCGACCGCAACGAAGCCGCGCCGCTGTCGGCGATCCAGATCACCACAGCGGCCGGTGTGTGCGCGGCGGTGGACCTGTTCCGCGAAGGCCAGCTGCCGCAAAAGGGCTTCGTGCGACAGGAACAGGTGGCGCTGCCGGCTTTCCTGGCCAACCGTTTTGGCAAGGCCTACCAGCAAAGCCGGCAGGTCGAGAGCATCGGGTGAACGTAGGCCCCCAAGCTCGCGTTCGCTCGCGACCCCCCAGGGGGGCCGTCCGCCGACGGCCCGGCAGAGCCGGTTCCGTGGCGGGAAGCTCGGTCTAGGCGCCCAGCAGGTCGCGGGCCACCGTGTGCAGTCGCGTCCCCGGCTCGGCCAGGTCGTGCAGCACGTTCATGTGGTGACGGCCCGGCACGGTTTCGCACACGGGCACCCGCTGCGGTCCCCAGGCCTGGCGGATGAGCCGGTTCTGGCGCTGGAATTCCGCGCTTTCGTCGCCGCCCACGAAGGCCGCCAACTGGCCGTGCGGCGGGGGTGGCATCAGCGCCGGGCTGAGCGCCCGCGCTTCGGCTGCGCTGAGCTTCAGGTCGGGCGCCAGGAAGGGTGCGCGGCGCAGCGGCTGCAGGTCAAACACACCCGACAGCGCCAGCGCAGCCTGCACCACCTGGGGCGGCAGGTCAGCGCCCACGTCGGACCAGCGGCAGGCCAGCATCATCGCGGCCAGGTGCCCACCCGCCGAATGGCCGGCCACCACGATGCGCTGCGGATCGCCGCCATGGTGGTGGATGTGGCGCTGCACCCAGGCCACCGCCTGCACCATCTGAAGCACGATGTGCCGCACCGTCACGGCGGGTGCCAGCGCGTAGTTGGGCACCACCACCACGGCACCCGCGTCGACGAAGGGCGCGGCGACGAAGGACTGGTCCTGCTTGTCCAGCGCACGCCAGTAGCCGCCGTGGATGTAGACGAGCACCGGCGCGCGCTGCGCGTGGGGCTGCGCAAAGACGTCCAGCTTCTCGCTCGCATCGCTGCCATAGGCCAGGTCCAGCTGGCAGGGCACCGTGGCGCGGGTGTGGGCCGACCGGTCCATCCAGCCCTGGCGGATGCTGGCCTGCTCGGGGATGCCTGCACGTGCGTCGTACTGCGCATCGAACCAGGCGGGAAGGCGTTGGCGTGACATGGCCATTCAGTCCTTGGTGTTCCGACTGGAGTTGCAGTCACGCAGCGCGGCATCGATCAGCGCGTCGGCCATCCACAGCGCGATGCGTTCCACCTCGCGGTCGGGCAGGCCCCAGATGTCTTTCAGGATGATGTAGGGCTCGATGCCGTAGACCACCGACAGCGCGCGGTGCAAGCGGTCGCGCACGGCCGGCGACAGCTGCGGCGCCAGAGGCGCGATGGCATGTTCCAGGATGCGGATGCGGTGGCCGCGCCGGTACGGTTCTTCTTCCAGCAGACCCGCCCGTTCGAGTGCACTCTGCTCCAGCGACAGCTGCGCGGCCGCACGCAGCTGCGGTTCGAATTCGATGAAACGCGGGAAGGTGCGCACGAACAGTTCGCGCACGCGCTCACGACCACCGGCCTTGTCGGATGCGATGGTGCGCACGGGCCCCAGCGACGCATCGATGACCGCCGTGATGAGTGCGCTGCGGGTCGGGAAGTAGCGGTAGGCCGTGGCACGCGACACCGCCGACTGCACCGCCACTTCGGCCACCGAAGGGATGTGGCCCTTGGCCTGGATGAGCTGCATGGCCGTGTCCAGCAGCAGCTTGAAGGTGGACGCCTTGACGCCACGCGCGGGGGGTGGCGGGGCTTCGGTGATCTTGTGCTTGAGGCGGGGCATGCGGGTATGTCCTGAGGCTTTGTAGCCGGAGTCCTTCTTGTAAGGCGGGCGACCCGGCCTCTATGATGCGACCATCCCGATTTGAGACACAAGTCTCAAACACATGGGGTAAACGACAACGCGGACGGAGGCCACCCAAGGCCGCCCGATCCGCGTGCAACCGGAGACAAACACCCATGCGAATGGCCAGCTGGCGCTGGGGCGGCACCCATCATGCGGGCACGGTTTCACCGTGCGGCCGCGAGGTGACGCCCCTGGCCGTGCCGCAGCCCGAGCGGGGTGTGCTGCGTCTCATCCAGCTGCTGGCACGGGGTGAAGCGCTGCCTCGTGCTGCCGGCCCGCGCCTGCCCGTCGAAGCGGTTGAGTTGTGCGCGCCGCTGCCTCGGCCGCTGCGCAGCCTGTTCTGCGTGGGGCGCAATTACCGCTCGCACGCAGCCGAACTGGCCAGCACCGTGTTCCGCGACAGCCTGCCGAAAGAAGACGCCTGGCCACCGGTCTTCATGAAGTTTGCCGAGTGTGTGGTGGGCCCCTTCGATGCGGTGAAGATGCCCGCGCGCCAGGCTTCGGTGCAGATCGACTACGAAAGCGAACTGGCCGTGGTCATCGGGCGCGGGGGCATCGACATTCCGCGTTCACGTGCGATGGACCATGTCTGCGGCTACACGGTGGTCAACGACGTGTCGGCGCGCGACGTGCAGGTGCGCCACCAGCAGTGGGACCTGGGCAAGAACTTCGACACCTTCTGCCCCATGGGCCCGTGGATCACCACCGCCGACGAACTGGATGGCCGCGACACGCGCGTGCGCGGCTGGGTGAACGGCGAACTGCGCCAGGACGGCCGCACGCAGGACATGACCTTCGACATCCCCGCGCTCATCGAGACCTGCTCTCGCGGCATCACGCTGCACCCGGGGGATGTCATCGCCACCGGCACGCCGGCGGGTGTGGGCATGGGCTTTTCACCGCCGCGCTGGTTGAAGGCGGGTGACGTGGTGAAGATCGAGATCGACGGCATCGGTGCCATCGAAAACCGTTTTCACTGAGGCGCGTCATGACATTGCACAGCTTTGACCGCATGGTGGTGGAAGACGAAGGCGAGGGCGACGCCGTGGTCTGCGTGCACGGCCTGGGTGGCAGTTCCAACACCTTCACGCCGCTGATGCCGGTGCTGGCGCGGCACCGTGTGCTGCGTGTCGACCTGCCGGGCAGCGGGCGCTCGCAGCATGCCGAAGGGCCGCTGTCGATCGCCCGCTTCGCCGACGCGGTGCAAAGCGCCTGCGGCCGGCTGGGCATCACCCGCGCGCACCTGGTGGGCCATTCGCTGGGCACCATCGTGTGCCAGCACATCGCGGTGGCCGCACCGGCGCTGGTGCGCAGCCTCACGCTGTTCGGCCCGCTGATGGCGCCGCCCGATGCCGCCCGCGTGGCCATCCGTGCCCGGGCGGCCAAGGCGCGCAGCGAAGGTGCCACCGGCATGCAGGACATCACCACAGCGCTGCTGAATGCGGCCCTGTCGCCCGACACCCGCCAGCGCCAACCGCTGGCCGTGGCCTTTGTGCGCGAAAGCCTGATGCGCCAGGAAGCCGAGCCCTACGCCCGCACCTGCGAAGCGCTGGCCGACGCACAGCCCGCAGCGGTGGACCACATCCGTTGCCCGGTGCTGCTGGTCACCGGCGACGAAGACGGCGTCGCACCGCCGCAGGCCGTGCGCAGCATGGCCGGGCGCCTGCACGGTGCTCGCAGCACCCGTGTCGTCGTGCTGCCGCGCTGCGGCCACTGGACGCCCATCGAACGGGTCGCCGAATGCCAAGGCGAACTGCGCGACTTCCTTTCCACCCTTCGCCAAGACCGCCTGGAGACTGCCCGCCATGGCTGACGTGCTGTACACCAATGTGCGCATCTTCGACGGCGGCGGTGAAGCGCCTTTCACCGGCGACGTGCTGGTGCAAGGCAACCGCATCAGCCGCGTCGTCAAGACCAGCTACGGCCAACGTTCGCCGCCGGTGCTGGGCGCGCAGGTGATCGACGGCGCGGGGGCTTTCCTGATGCCTGGCATGGTCGAGGCGCACACGCACTTCAGCTGGAACGACCAGCCCAGCCTGGATGCCATCCAGCGCATGCCACCCGAAGAGCACATCCTGTGGTGCGCCGAGGTGGCCAGGAAGTACCTCGACATGGGCTGGACCAGCTGCGTCGGCGCAGCCGCGGCCAAACCCCGGCTGGACGTGGTCACGCGCAATGCCATCAACGACGGCACCATCGTCGGCCCGCGTTACCTGGCCGCGAGCCAGGAAATCACCTTGCCTGGCGGCTTGGGCGACACCACGTCGCCGCACCTGCCGCAGCACGAATTTGCCTTTGGCGCCATCGTCAGCGGTGCCGAAGAAATGCGCCGCTGCGTGCGCATGTTTGCCAAGTACGGTGTCGACAGCATCAAGATCAATCTCTCGGGTGAATCCATCACCGGCATGCCGTCGGAGATGAGCCAGTTCACCGAAGAGGAAATCACCGTCTGCGTGCAAGAGGCCAAGGCCTGGGGCAAACGGGTGGCGGCACACGCACGCAGCACCTGGGCCATCAAGCAGTGCGTGAAGCAGGGCATCGAGGTCATCTACCACGCCAGCTTCTCGGACGAAGAAGCGCTGGACATGTTGGAAGCCAAGAAGCTCGAGCACTTCGTGGCTCCCGGCCTGGCCTGGCTGATCAACACCAGCTACCACGCCAGCCAGTGGGGCCTGACACCCGAAGTGACGAAGAAGATGGGCTACCACCGCGAGCTGGAAGCGGCCATCGACAGCATGAAGGCGATGCGCAAACGGGGCATCCGCATCATGCCCGGCGGTGACTACGGTTTTGCCTGGACACCGCACGGCACCAACGCCAAGGACCTGGAGTACTTCGTCAAGTACGTCGGCATGAGCACGATGGAAGCGCTGCTGTCGGCCACCGCCTGGGGCGGGCCGATGATGAAGCTGGGCAAGCAGCTGGGCTACATCCGCGAAGGTTGCCTGGCCGACATTCTGCTGATCGACGGCGACCCGCTGGCCGACATCACGGTGCTGCAGGACAAGAGCCGCATCTTGTCGGTGATGAAAGACGGCGAGTTCCACCGTGCGCCACCGGTGGGCCACGGCCGGCCGGTTCGCAGCGGGGCGTCGGCCACCGTCACGCGCTGGGCCGCTGCCTGAGGAGCACACGACCATGACGCAGACGCTCTTCACCAACGTGCGCATCCTCGACGGTACCGGCACGCAGCCCTACGCGGGCAGCGTGCTGGTCGACGGCAACCGCATCCGGCAGGTGGGCCGCAGCACGGCGCCCATCACACCGGGTGGTGCCACCGTCATCGACGGCGCCGGCGCCACGCTGATGCCGGGCATGGTCGAGGCGCACACCCACTTCAGCTGGAACGACGCAGCCTCCCTGGCCGGCATCCAGACCATGCCACTGGAAGAACACGTGCTGTGGTGCTCCAAGGTGGCCAAGCGTTACCTGGAGGCCGGCTTCACGAGCTGCCTGGGCGCGGCCTGCGCCAAGCCGCGGCTGGACGTGGTCATCCGCAACGCCATCAACAGCGGGCAGATTCCCGGCCCACGTTACCTGGCGGCCAGTCAGGAAATCACCGTGCCCGGTGGCCTGGGCGACGAAACGCTGCCCCACCTGCCTTTCCCCGAGTACAGCTTCGGCGTCAACGTCAATGGTGCCGAGGACATGCGCAAGGTCGTGCGCATGTTCCTGAAGTACGGCGTGGACAGCATCAAGCTGAACCTGTCGGGCGACAACTTCGTGCCCGGCGCCGATTCGCACACCACCTGGATGACCGATGCCGAGGTGGCCGTGGCCGCCGAAGAAGTGAAGATGCGCGGCAAACGCATCATCGTTCACGCACGTTCCAAGGCCAGCGTGCAGCAGGCGCTGCGCCACGGCATCAACCTGATCTACCACGCCAGTTTCACCGACACCGAGACGCTGGACATGATGGAAGCGGCGCGCGACCGCATCTTCGTGGCACCCGGCATCGCCATCCTGTATGCGCTGCTCAACGAAAGCGAGCCCTTCGGCATCACGCATGACATGGCAGTGGGCTGGGGCTACCAGGAAGAGTGGGATGCGGCGCTGGATTCACTGAGCAAGATGCACAAACGCGGCATCCGCGTGCTGCCCGGCGGCGACTACGGTTTTGCCTTCACGCCGCATTGCCAGAACGCACGCGACCTGGAGTTTTTCGTCAAGTACCTGGGCATGACGCCGATGGAGGCCATCCGCGCCACCACCGTCTACGGCGGCCAGATCATGATGCGTGGCCACGAACTGGGCGCGGTCAAGGAAGGCTACCTGGCCGACCTGCTGCTGGTGGACGGCGACCCGCTGGCCAACCTGTCCATCCTGCGTGACCCCAAGCGCATCCTGGCAGTGATGAAGGACGGGGTGTTCGCCAAGGCACCTGCCATCGCGTCGCAACGCGCCTGGGAGCGTGCCGCGTGAATGTGAGCCGGAAGGTCAGCGCATGACGGCCGGCCAGCGCCTGGCGACGTGGATCGCCGTCGGCGGCCCGATCGCGGTGTTCTCGGTCTGGGCGCTGTTCGACAACCCGCGCCTGTACCTGGTGACGATGCTCAACAGCCTGACGCTGGCGTCGCTGTACTTCATCGTCGCCAGCGGCTTCACGCTGGTGTTCGGGCTGATGCGCAACGTCAACCTGGCGCACGGCTCGCTGTACCTGCTGGGCGGCTACGTCGGCTACGTGGTGGCGCGCGAAACGGGCTGGTGGATCCTCGCGCTGGCGGCGGGCTTTGCGGCTGCGGCGGTGGCCGGCCTGCTGATCCAGGTGCTGATCCTGCGCCGCATGCAGGGTCAGGACCTGCGCCAGACGATGGTCACCATCGGCCTGTCGATCGTCATCGCCGACATCCTGCTGTGGATCTTCACCGGGCAGGTCTACCAGATCGAGGCGCCCGAATGGCTGCAGGGCCCCATCCGCGGCATCCCGGTCATCAACGCCTATTCGGCCTACCGGCTCAGCCTGCTGGGTTTTGGCATCGCGATCGGCGTGTTCCTGTGGTGGCTGCTGAACCGCACGCGCGTGGGCACGATGATCCGCGCCGGTGTCGACGACCGCGCGATGCTCGCCGCAGCTGGTGTCAACGTGAACCTGGTGTTTGCCGTGACCTTCATGCTCGGCGCCGGCCTGGCCGGCTTCGGCGGCGTGATTGGTGCGGTGGAACTCAGCATGGTGCCGGGTGAGGACACGCGGCTGCTGCTGGCGTCGTTGATCGTCGTCATCGTCGGCGGCATGGGCAGCGTGCCGGGCGCGGCCATCGGAGCGGCAATCCTCGGCCTGGCGGAAACCTACGGCCTGGCCTACGCGCCGACCTACAGCGTGGTGTTCACATTCCTGATCCTGATCGTGGTGCTGGCCTTCCGGCCGCGCGGGATCATGGGGAGGCCGGCGTGAGCGGCCGTCACGCCAAGCCTGCAGCGCGGAGGGCCGCCCCGTGAGCGCCGCCCAGTGGCGGCGCGCCATGAACTCGGGCTTGTCGTCGACCCCACGGCCGATGCCGAATGGCTCGACTTCGGTCGCCCGCACAGCCACCGCCCCCGACCCCCACGCCGACAGCGACGCGCCACGCTGGCTCAAGTTGCTGTGGTGCCACCTCGCGGCCCGCCATGTCTTCGTGCTGGCCTTCGTGCTGTTGCTGCCGTTCGTGGCTTCGCCGTTTTTCACCTACCAGGTCGCGGCGCAGTCGCTGGTACTGGGCCTGATCGCGCTGTCGCTGTCGTTCCTGGCCGGCTACGGTGGCATGGTGTCGCTGGCCCAGATGACGGTGGCCGGCATGGCGGGTTATGCGGTCAGCGTGCTGGGCGCCAGCGGCACCGAAACCAGCCTGGGCTGGCCCTGGGGCGTGGTGGTGCCGATCGCACTGCTGATCGCGGTGCTGGCCAGCACGCTGATCGGCTGGCTGTCGGTTCGCACCGACGGCATCTACACGATCATGATCACGCTGGCCATTGGCGTGGCTTTTTACTACCTGGTGCTGCAGAACTACACCGTGTTCAACGGCTTCCAGGGTTTCCAGAAGGTCTACCCGCCCCAGGTGCTGGGCGTGAACTGGCAGGACCCGGTGCCGTTTTACTTCCTGGCCCTGTTCTGGGCCATGGCGGGCTACCTGTTCATCAAGTGGGTCGTGCGCACGCCCTTCGGCATTGCCTTGCAAGGCACGCGCGACAACGCCCGGCGCATGAACTCGCTGGGCTTCAACGTCACCGCACACCGCGTGGCGGCCTATGCCCTGTCGGGCCTGCTGGCCGGTGTGGGCGGCGTGCTCTTCGTTTGGTACAACGGCCTCATCAGCCCCGGGTCCGTGGGCACCGGCTGGCTCATCAACCTGCTCGTGATCGCCGTGCTGGGCGGCATGAAGCACCCGATCGGCGCCTTCCTGGGTGCCATCGTCTTCGTGCTGCTGCAGACCTTCGCCATCGACGTCATCGACCGCGAGCGCTTCAACCTCGTGATCGGCGGCGTGTTCCTCGCCATCGTGCTGTTTTCCCCCGACGGCCTGCTCGGACTGTGGGCGAAGCTTCGCTCCCGCTTCGGCCCGCAACAGGTCGTGACTTCAACCACCAGGAGACAACCGTGAATCTGAACAAACGCATCTGGGTCCGTTCGATGTTGGCCGCTGCGGCCCTGGCTGCCGTCACTGGCAACGCCTTGGCGCAGGGCGCCCCGGTGAAGATCGGCCTCTTGGCCACGCTGGAAGGGCCGTTCGCGGCAGGCGGTGCCGACGGCATGCGAGGCGCCGAGTTGGCCGTCAAGCAGCGCGGTGGCGCGGTGGCTGGCCGCAAGATCGAGATCATCAAGGCCAGCAGCAATGCCACGCCCGACGTGGCCGTGAATGCGGCGCGCAAGCTGGTCGAGCAGGACAAGGTCGACATCCTGGTCGGCCCGCTGTCCGGCGGCGAAGGCATCGCGGTCAAGGACTACTCCAAGACCCAATCGCAGGTCACTTTCATCAACGGCGGATCGGGCGCGCAGGCCACGACCCTGGTCAACCCCAGCCCCAACTTCTTCCGCTTCAACACCGAGGGTGCGCAGTGGATGGTCGGCCTGGGCAAGGCGGCGATGGACAAGGGCTACAAGCGCACGATGATCATCGCGGAGGACTACGCCTTCCCGTACAGCCAGGTGCAGGGCTTCATGGCCGAGTACTGCCGCCTGGGCGGCAAGGTGCCGCTGAAAGCCTGGGTGCCGCTGGGCGGCAAGGACTACTCGTCGGTGATCGCACGCATCCCGAAGGACGTGGATGCGCTGCTGGTGGTGCTGGGTGGCGCCGATGCGGTGAACTTCCTGACCCAGTACGAAAACGCCGGTGGCGACAAGCCGATGATGGGCGGCAGCATCACCGTCAGCCAGGACGTGCTGAACTACAAGGGCAAGCGCCGTGACTCGCTGGTGGGCACGATCTCCGCGGGCCCCATCGCCGACAGCTTCGACGGTGCCGACTGGAAGGCCTTCGTCGCCGACTACCAGAAGAACTACCCGGTGTCGGCCGGCGGCTACCCCAGCCCCAGCCTCTTCGCGTTTGTCTACTACACCAACATGAAGGCCGCATTGGACGGCCTGGCTGCGGTGAACGGCGATCTTTCCGGTGGCCATGCCAAGTACCGCCAGGCGTTGCAGACGATGACGCTGAAGACGCCCACCGGCGATGTGCGCCTGGACAGCAACCGCCAGGCCATCGGCACCACCTTCGTCACCGAGGTGGTCAAGGACGCGCAAGGCAACCTGTCGACGAAGGTGTCGCGCAAGGTCGACAACGTCGAGCAGACGCTGGGCATGAAGCGCGAGGACTTCAAGGTGGGCTCGCGCGACGAACCGGCATGTCCGTGAACCACCCCCGCAGCGGCCCGGCAGCGCCGGTTCCGCGGCGTTTGCTTGAAAGGTAACTTCGACCTTGGCTTCGATCAGCAACCTGCAACCGCGGCACGCCCCGGCGCGCATCGCCCAAGCAGCGGCCAACAAGCCGCTGATGTCGGGCGACGCGCTGGTGCTCGAAGGCGTCACACGCGCCTTCGGGGCGCTGCGCGCGGTGGACGAAGTCTCGCTGAACGTGGCCGCGGGGCAGAAGTACGCGGTGCTCGGCAGCAACGGCGCCGGCAAGACGACGCTGTTCAACGCCATCACTGGAGACTTCCCGCCGACCGCGGGAAGGATCCTCTTCTTCGGTGAGGACATCACCACGCTGCAGCCCTACGAACGCATCCGCAAGGGGCTGCGGCGCACCTACCAGTCGTCGCTGCTGTTCAAGGAACTGAGCGTGCGCGACAACCTCTTCCTGGCCGTGCGCGGTGTGGGCAACGGCCGCTTCAGCTTCTGGCGCGCCGGGGCCACGCACGCTTCGCAGGTGGCCACCGACGACATCCTGCAACGGGTGCGGCTGGACCACCTCAAGCACGAGTTGGTCGGCAACCTGGCGCACGGCCAGCAGCGGCAGCTCGAGATCGGCATGGCGCTGGCCGGCGCCCCGCGGCTGATCCTGTTCGACGAACCTGCTGCGGGCCTGTCGCCGGTCGAACGCCGGGAGTTGGTGGCACTGCTGCGCGGGCTGCCGGCGCACATGAGCTTCGTGCTGATCGAGCACGACCTGGACATCGCGCTGCGCGTGGTCGAACGGGTGACGGTGATGCACAACGGGCGTGTGCTCAGGCACGGCACGCCCGACGAGATCGAAAACGACGCGCAGGTGCAAGCCATCTACATGGGAAGCAAACACTGATGGCCTGGTTCGGACGTGCCGAAGAGGCGGGCAAGAAGTCCAGCGCACCGTTGCTGGTCGTCGAAGGCCTGGACGTTTACTACGGCCGCGCGCACGCGCTGCAGGGTGTGAGCCTGACGCTGGCGCACGGTGTGCTGGGCATCGTCGGCCGCAACGGCATGGGCAAGACCACGCTGTGCAACGCCATCACCGGACTGGTGCCGGGCAGCGGCAGCATCCGGCTGGCCGGTGAAGAGATCCTGGGCCTGAGCCCGAACCAGATCACCCAACGCGGCATCGCCTACGTGCCGCAAGGCCGCCGCGTCTGGCCCAGCCTGTCGGTCGACGAGACACTGAAGCTGGTTGCGCGCAAGAAGCGCGAGGTCGACCGCGTCTACACGATGTTCCCGCGCCTGGCCGAACGCAAGGGCAACGGCGGCGGGCAGCTGTCGGGTGGTGAACAGCAGATGCTGGCCATCGGCCGTGCGCTGCTGCTCGAGCCCCGCCTGCTGGTGATGGACGAGCCCACCGAGGGCCTGGCGCCGGTGATCGTGGAACAGGTGGCACAGGCGCTGCGCGACCTGGCGTCCGAAGGTGACATCGCCGTGCTGCTGATCGAGCAGAACCTGGGCGTGGCCATCTCGGTGGCCGACCGCATCGGGGTCATGGTCAACGGCCGCATCACGCAGGAAATGCCGTCGACCACGCTGGCGGCCGATCGCGAATTGCAGGAACGGCTGCTGGGTGTGCGTTCGGGCGGGGGTGACGACGAGCCGGCAGCTCCACTGGCCGCCGATGTGCCCGAAGTTCCCGCCGCGCCACAGCAAGTGCTGACCGTGCGCCGCGCACACAGCGACGGCGCGCCGTCGATGAACGACCTGGCACCGCGTGCGGTGCGGGGTTTCAACCGCTGGAACGCGGGCGACGTGGCCGCACCGCTGGCCGACATTCCGCGCGCACCCCAGTTCGTGGCCGCAGCGCCGGCAGCCTCGGGCCCGGCTGCCAGTGCCAAGGTGATGGAGTTCCCCGTCGCTGCCAGCAGCGGCCGCGCCGCCTACGTGGCCGGCACTTTCGACACCAAGGGCCGCGAGCTGTTTTTCCTGCGCCAGTGCCTGGAAAAACTGGGTCTGCGTGTGGTCACGGTGGACCTGTCGACGTCCGGCAAGCCGTCCCCTGCCAGCGTGCACCCCCGCGAAGTGGCGCGTTACCACCCGGGTGGTGAAGCGGCGGTGTTCAACGGCGACCGCGGCCGTGCCGTGCAGGCCATGGCGCTGGCCTTCGAGCAGTACATCCGCACCCGGCGCGACCTGGGCGGCATCATTTCCGCCGGCGGTTCGGGCGGCACGACGCTGGCCACGCAGGGCATGCGCGCGCTGGCCGTGGGTGTGCCCAAGGTCATGCTCAGCACGATGGCCAGTGGCGACACGCGTCCCTACGTGGGCCCCAGCGACATCTGCATGATGTATTCGGTGACCGACGTGCAGGGCATCAACCGCATCAGCGAAAAGGTGCTGGCCAACGCCGCGCACGCGCTGGTCGGCATGATCGCGCATCCACCGGTCGAATCGGCCGTCACCAAGCCGGCGCTGGGCCTCAGCATGTTCGGTGTCACCACCACCTGCGTGCAGACGGTGGCCAAGCTGCTGGGCGACGACTACGACTGCCTCGTCTTCCACGCCACCGGCGTGGGCGGGCAGAGCATGGAGAAGCTCGCCGAATCGGGCCTGCTGGAAGGCGTGATCGACGTCTCCACCACCGAGATCGCCGACGAAATCGGCGGTGGAGTGTTGTCGGCCGGCGCCACGCGCCTGGACGTGTTTGCGCAGCGCCGCATCCCCTACGTCGGTTCCTGCGGCGCGCTGGACATGGTGAACTTCGGCGCCTATGACACCGTGCCCGAGCGCTTTCGCAGCCGCAAGCTCTACCGCCACAACCCGACGGTGACGCTGATGCGCACCACGGTGGATGAAAACCGTGCCATTGGCTTGTTTCTCGCCGCCAAGTTGAACGCCATGCTCGGGCCGGTGCGTTTCCTGATTCCCGAAGGTGGTGTCTCGGCCATCGACAAACCCGGCCAGCCCTTCCACGACCCCGAAGCCGACCGCATGCTGTTCACCACGCTGGAACAGCACTTCCGCAGCGGCCCCGACCGGCGGCTGCTGCGGGTGCCGCACCACATCAACGACGACGCGTTTGCCGAAGCGCTGGTGGCCGCCTGGCACGAGGTGTCCAGCGCGGGCAGCAACGCGCGCCGCGCCTGACGTGCTGGCAGAACACGACCGAACAAAACCGAACAAGTCAGGAAAGAGAACGCGCCATGCCACGCATCCACCGCCAGACCCTGCTCGACCGCTTCCGCACCAAGATCGCGGCCGGCCAGCCCTTGATCGGCGGTGGCGCGGGCACCGGCTTGTCGGCCAAATGCGAAGAAGCCGGTGGCATCGACCTCATCGTGATCTACAACTCCGGCCGCTACCGCATGGCCGGGCGCGGTTCGCTGGCGGGTCTGCTGGCCTACGGCAACGCCAATCAAATCGTCTGCGAAATGGCCACTGAGGTGCTGCCGGTGGTCAAACACACCCCCGTGCTGGCGGGTGTCAACGGCACCGACCCGTTCATGATTCCCGACCAGTTCCTGCGCCGGCTCATCGACCTGGGCTTCAGCGGCATCCAGAACTTCCCCACCGTGGGCCTGATCGACGGCACCTTCCGTGCCAACCTGGAAGAAACCGGCATGAGCTATGCGCTCGAGGTCGAACTGATCGCCCGCGCCCGTGAACTGGACCTGCTGACCACGCCCTATGTTTTCAGCGAAGCCGACGCGCGCCAGATGGCTGCGGCCGGCGCCGACATCGTGGTCTGCCACCTGGGCCTGACCACCGGCGGCAACATCGGCGCAGAAACCGCCATGCAACTGGCCGACTGCGTGGCACCCATCAATGCCTGGGCCGCAGCCGCCAAGGCCGTGAACCCGGATGTCATCGTGCTGTGCCACGGCGGCCCCATTGCCACCCCCGAAGACGCGCAGTTCATCCTGCAGCAATGCCCCGCCTGCCACGGTTTTTACGGCGCCAGTTCGATGGAGCGCCTGCCCACCGAAGTGGCGCTGACCGAAACCACGCGGCGCTTCACGCAGATTTCGCGCTGAGCCGAATCCCCATGTTCTTCGTGCTGCGCACCGCCACCGTTGTTTCGGCCCTGCTGGGTTGGTGCACGGCTGCGGTCGCCAACACGCCCCCGGCAACGCAGGTGGCCGAACAGGCCGGCCGTGTGATGCAGGACATCGCCCAACACGCGCACTTCAACGGCGCCGTGGTGCTGGTGCGTGACGGGCAGGTGATCTTCGAACAGGCCATCGGCCTGGCGCAGCGCAAGCCGGACCGCCCTTTCACGATCGACACGCCCAGCGACGGCGCATCGCTGGCCAAGACCTTGACCGCCGCGCTGGTGCACGAACTGGCGGCCGAGGGCCGGCTGAACCTGGACGACCCCGTCACGCGCCACTTGCCCGCCTATCCCTACGCCAAGCACACGCTGCGCGACCTGGTCTCGCACCGCACGGGCCTGCCCGACTACGGCGCTTTCGACGCCGACTTCAAGCCCGATCAGGTGCGCGACACCGCCGACTTGCTGGCGGTGCTGGTGAAGCGCAAGCCAGCGCCCGCTCTGGCGCCCGGCGTGCAAGTCGAGTACGCGAACCTGGGCTTCGACCTGGCTGCCCTGGTGGTCGAACGGGTCACGGGCCAGAAGATCACGTCACTGTGGCAGGAGCGTTACTTCAAGCGTTTGGGCATGCAGGGCACCTTCGCACGGCCGGCGCGTTTTGCCGACTGGCCGGTGCCACGCACGCCGGGCTACCAACTGAAGAACAAGGCCTGGTTGCCCAACGACAGTTTCGAAGGCGAAGGTTTCATCGGTGCATCGAACGTGCACGCCAGCGCACGTGACTGGGCGCGCTGGGGCGATGCCTTTGCCCGTGGCCACGTGATGGCGGCCGACCGTCTGGAGGCCGGTTTGCGCGAACCGCTGGTCAACAGCGGCATGGACAGCCGGCTCAACCGACTCAGCTGGTACTGCAACGCGGGCCAGCAGCGCTGCCACTACACGGGTTCGTACAACGGCTTCTTCGCTCAGGTGCATTGGGACCGCACGCGCCGCGAGGTGGTGGCCTATGTCAGCAACAGCACACTGCCGGCCTGGCGCTGCGCGGCACTGACACGCGATCTGGCTGATGCACTGGCCGGCCGCGCCATCACACCCGAGCCGGTGAAGGAGCCGGTGCGCCTCGCCGGCAAGGACCTGCCGCGCTGGGCCGGTGTTTACAGCGCGCCCGGCTGGGGCCAACTGGCCGTCAGCACTCAAGGCGGCCGTGCCTTCGTGAAGGTGGGCCAGGGCGAACTGGCTTCTTTGTACCCCGCGTCGGCCACTGTGCTGTACGCCCCCACGCTGGACCTGTGGCTGGCGTTTTCGGGCTCGCCTCAAGACGCCACGCTGCATGTGCGTTCCGTTTTCGATTCCGCCGATGCAAAGCGCCTTGCGGCGCGCAGCGGCAAGACCTAGACCGTTTGGAGACCCCCATGACCGGCGCTGAATTTGGCAGCTTCCTTCTCGGCCTGATCGTCGTGGCCATCGTCGTGGCCATTGCGGTGTGGTTGCTGCACTGGCTCTACCTTCGAAGCAGCAAAGAGCGCGCCTTCGTGCGCACCGGTCTGGGCGGGCAGAAGGTGGTGCTGGACGGCGGCGCGTTTGTGCTGCCCATCGTGCACGACGTGATCCCGGTCAACATGAACACGTTGCGGCTGGAAGTGACCCGCGGCCGCGACAAGGCGCTGATCACCAAGGACCGCATGCGCGTGGACGTGATCGCCGAGTTCTACGTGCGTGTGGCCGCGCAGCCCGACGCCGTGGCCGCTGCCGCGCAGACCCTGGGTCTGCGCACGATGGAGCCCGAGCAGCTGAAAGAACTGGTGGAAGGCAAGTTCGTCGACGCGCTGCGCACCGCCGCGGCCGAGATGACGATGGAAGAGCTGCACGAAAAACGCGGTGCGTTTGTCAAGCGCGTGCGCGAAACGGTGGCCGAAGACCTGACCAAAAACGGCCTGGAACTGGAAGCCGCGTCGTTGACGCAGCTGGACCAGACCGGCATGGAATTTTTCAACCCCAGCAACGCCTTCGACGCGGAAGGTCTGACCCGCCTGACCGAGCAGATCGAACACCGCAAGAAACAGCGCAACGACGTCGAACAGGACACGCTGATCGCCATCCGCAACAAGAACCTGGAAGCCGAAAAGCTGAGCCTGGACATCGACCGCGAGAGTGAATACGCACGCCTGAGCCAGCAGCGCGAAGTGGAGATTGCACGCGCCCGCCAACGTGCCGAAGTCAGCACCGAACGGGCGCAGCGTGAACAGGACGCCGAAGGTGCGCAGATCGCCGCCAAGCAGACCATCGAAGCGGCGCGCATCCGGTCTGAACAGAGCATCGAACAGGAACGCATCAGCAAGGAACGCAACATCCAGGCGGCCGAGATCGCACGCCGCCAGTCGCTGGAACTGGCCGACCAGCAGCGGGCCATTGCGGTGGCGCGTGAAAGCGAAGCGCTGAGCGTGGCGCAGGCCGACGCCGAGGTGGCGCGGGCCCAGGCGGTGTCGGCCGAGGAAAAGGTGTTCACCGCGCGTGAAGTGGAGATGGCCGAACGCAAGAAGGCCATCGAACTGATCGGTGCCGCGCAGTCGGCCGAACGCGAAGCCTTGCGCTTGACATCGGCGGCCCGCGCAGAAAAGAGCGCCAGTGCCGACCGGGGCGACGCCGTGCGTGCACAAGCCGAAGCCGACGCCGACGCCGACAAGATCCGCAGCCTGGCGATGCGTGTGCGTGCCGAGATCGAAGCCGAGGCGCTGCGTTTGATGAACGAAGCGCACAACATGCTCACGCCTGAAGCACGTATGTCGGCGCTGCGCATGCGCCTGGTGGAAAAGGCCGAGGGCATCATCCGCGAATCGGTCAAGCCGATGGAGCGCATCGAAGGCATCAAGATCCTGCAGGTGGATGGCCTCGGTGGGTCGGGCGGCGGCAGTGCCAACGGCGATGCCGGGCACGGCAACTTCGCCGATGGCGTGGTGAACTCGGCGCTGCGTTTCCGCGCCCAGGCGCCGCTGGTGGACCAGCTGCTGCGCGAGATCGGCATCGAAGGTGGCGACATCCAGCGCCTGGTGGGCAGCGCCAGTGGCGCCACCGCCGCGCTGCCGCCGGCCGCGGCACCGAAGTCCGGGGAGTAAGCCAGCGTGATCCGCGTCTACGTCTCCAGCGTCATCGACGCCAGCGCCGACACCGTGTGGTCGCGTGTGCGCGACTTCAACGGCCTGCCGCTGTGGCACCCGGCCATTGCCGACAGCCGCATCGAAAACAACGAACCCGCCGACCGCGTGGGCTGCATCCGCCACTTCCACACCCGCGAGGGCGGCATGATCCGCGAGCGCTTGCTGGCGCTGAGCGACTACGACTTCACCTGCAGCTACGAGATCATCGAGAGCCCGATGGGCGTGGACAACTACGTGGCCACGCTGAAGCTCACGCCCATCACCGACGGTGGGCGCTGTTTTGCCGAATGGAGTGCGGAGTTCGACTGCGCCGAAGGCCGAGAACGTGAGCTGACCGACACCATCGGCGGCGGTGTGTTCCAGGGTGGTTTCGACGCCCTGAAGCGCCACTTCGGTCGCAGGTAAGGCGGCCGTGCTGCAAAAGGTTGTCCGCTCGACCGTCATCGACGCGCCCATCGCGCGTGTCTGGGCCGTGCTGCGCGACTTCAACAGCCACGACCAGTGGCACACCGTGGTCGAGCAGAGCCGCATCGAAGGCGGTGAACGCAGCGACCAGGTGGGTTGCGTGCGCAATTTCACCCTGAAAGACGGCAACCACATCCGCGAACAGCTGCTGACGCTGGACGACCGTTTGTACAAAAGCACCTACTGCATCGTCGATGCGACCGTGCCCTTGCAGCGTTACGTGGCCACCGTGACCTTGAAGCCGGTGACCGACGGCAACCGCACCTTCTGGCACTGGGAATCCACCTTCGCCACACCGCCGGGCATGGAACGCGAACTGCGCGACATGGTGGCCCAAGGTGTTTACGAAGCCGGTTTTGCCAACCTGCGCCGGCACCTGGCCGAAGGCGGCGACCTGCGTCTGCCCGATTCCAGCGGCCAGGCCATGCCGCTGGCCCTGCCGGTGTCCACGCGCCGTGTGGTGGTGGCGCAGTACGGCGGCGCCGAACAGCTGCAGGCCATCGAAGACCAGGCACCGGCGCCCGGGCCGGGCGAAGTGCGCATCCGCCAGCGGGCCATAGGCGTGAACTACATCGACATCTACCTGCGCCGCGGCTGGATACCGCCGATGCTGGCGCCCGGCGACACCCCGGGCATGGAGGCCGCCGGCACGGTGCTGGACGTGGGCGAAGGGGTGCACGGTTTCGTGCCCGGCGACCGCGTCGCTTACCTCGGGCCGGTGCCCGGTGCTTATTGCAGCGTGCGCAGCGTGCCGGCGGCCTGGGTGGTGCGGCTGCCGCCTGCGGTGGAAGAAGCCACCGCCGCCGCGCTGCTGCTGAAGGGCATCACCGCCGACTACCTGATGCGTGACCTGGGCCATGTGCGCACCGGCACCCGCCTGCTGGTGCATGCGGCGGCCGGCGGCGTGGGTGTGCTGCTGTGCGCCTGGGCCCGGCGCCTGGGTGCGCGTGTGCTGGGCACGGTGTCCAGCGAGGACAAGGCACGTGTGGCGCGGGAACATGGCTGCGAGCAGGTCATCGTCACGCCCGACTACCAGTTTGCCGACGCCGTGCGCGGGCACTGGCCGCAGGGCGCGGAAGTCATCGTCGACGGCCTGGGTGAGTCGGCCCGCGAACAGAACTTCAAGGCACTGGCCACCTGCGGCCACTGGATCAGCCTGGGCCAGGCCAGCGGTGGCCTGAAACCCATCGACCCCGATTGGCTGGTGCAGAAGTCGGCCACCTTTTCGCGCCCGGTGGCCTTCGACTACGTGGCCACACCCGATGCGCTGGCCGACCGCACGCAGCGCCTGTGGGCCGCGCTGGCCGACGGCAGCCTGGGCCAGCCACTGATCGAGCGTTACACGCTGGACGCGGCGGGCGATGCCCATGCACGGCTGGAGTCGAGGCGCTCGGTCGGCTCGCTGGTGCTGATGACATGAAACGGCCGGCCTGAAACGGCCGCTCGACCACGACGCGAACACGAAAGCCGCCCGATGATCCACGGCATGAACCACTTCACCATCACGGCCGAAAACCGCGATGCCACGCTGGGTTTCTACTGCGGCCTGCTGGGCCTGAAAGAAGGGCACCGCCCCGACCTGGGCTTCCCCGGCACCTGGCTTTATGCCGACGGCAACCCACAAGCCGTGCTGCACATCTACTGGGACCGCCCCATGCCCAGCGGCCGCACGGGTGTCATCGACCACATGGCCTTCACGGCCAGTGACCTGAAGGCCGTGAAAGCGCGCTTCGATGCGGTGGGCCTGAAGTACGACCTGCGCCAGCAGGCCGGGGCCGGCACCTGGCAGCTGTTCAGCTTCGATCCCAACGGCGCGAAGGTGGAACTCGACTTCGACCCGGCCGAGACGCTGTAGCCGCGCCACCGCTTGTCCGCGCCAGCGCAAGGTCCGTCTTGCAACAACCTGGAGGCAATTGCCAAACCTTGACAGGGCGTTGAGCGGTCTGAAAGGGGTGGCGCCTGCGTTAGCCTCTGGCGATGCAAAAACTCACCCGCCCCTTCGACGCCGCCACGCTGTGGCAACTCAGCCGCATCGGCGGCCTGGCGCTTGCGCCCGACGGCACCCGTGCCGTGTGTTCGGTGAGCAGCTGCGACATGGACAAGAACACCACCCGCAGCGCGCTGTGGCTCTTGTCCACCTTGGGCGGCGAACCGCGCCAGCTCACCCGTTGCGGCAACAAGGACGGGCAGGCCGCGTGGTCACCGCAGGGCGACCGCATCGCCTTCGTCGCGCGGCGTGAACAAGAAGGCGACAAGGACAACAGCGCGCAGCTTTACGTGATTTCGCCCGACGGCGGTGAAGCCACGCGCATCAGCCACTTCGCGCCGGGCATCGAGTCCTTCAAGTGGATGCCCGACGGCCAACGCATCGTCTTTGCCGCCTGGGTCTGGCCCAAGCTCAAAGGTGCGGCGGCGCAGAACAAACAGCACAGGGCCTGGTCGGACCGCAAGGAAACCGGCTACGCCACCAGCGAGGCCTTCTACCGCTACTGGGACCACAACGTTGCGCAAGACCGGGTGCAGCACCTGCTGCTGCTGGACGTGGACGGACCGAACCGTGGCCGTGTCACCGACCTCTTCGAAGGCACGGCCTTCGAGCTGGGCCGTGCCGACGACGGCAACGGCAGCTACGACGTTCACCCCGGCGGTGGCCGCATCGCCTTTGCCCACGACCCGGCGCCCGTGGCGCGGCTGGGCAATGCCTTTGCCATCACCGAAGTCACGCTGCGTGGCCGGCGCTTCAAGCCACTGATGCAGCACAAGGCCTGGGACTTCGGCTCACCCAGCTACAGCCCCAACGGCCAACAGCTGGCCTTCAGCGCGGCCAACGTCGGCAAGGTGCACACCGCGCTGAACCAGCCGGCGGTGCTGGACCTGACCCGCGGCCAGTGGCGCGCCCTGGGCAAGCGGTGGGACTTTTCCGTGGGCTCGGCCATTCGCTGGACGGCGGAGGGCGGCGCGCTGCTCTTCACCGCCGAAGACCGTGGCCGTTGCCCCTTGTGGCGACACGATCTGGACGCCGGCAGCTTCGAGGTGCTGCACGCCGGTGGCACCGTGCAGGGCTTCGACGTGGCCGGTGACGTGTTGGCGATTGCCGAAGACACCGCGTTGCACCCGGTGCAAATCCACGCCTGGCGCGCAGGCGAAGCACCACGACGGCTGGAACACTTCAACGACGACGTTCTGCGTGGCGTGAAGCTGGGCGAAGTCAAGGAAGTCACCGTCAAGGGCGCGCTCGGTGAAGCTGTGCAGATGTGGCTGACCTTCCCGCCCGGTTTCGACGCCAAGCGCAAACACCCGGTGACACACGTCATCCACGGCGGCCCCTACGCCGCAGCCGGCGACACCTTCGGCTGGCGCTGGAACCCGCATGTGTTTGCAGCGCCCGGCCACGTCATCGCGCAGGTCAACTTCCACGGCAGCAGCAGCTTCGGCTGGGCCTTTGCCCACAGCCTGATCGGCCGCCAGGGCGAACTGGAACTGCAGGACATCGAAGCCGCCACCGACTGGCTGGTGCAACAGCCCTGGGCCGACAGGCAGCGGGTGTTTGCCACCGGCGGCAGCTACGGCGGTTTCCTGGTGGCGTGGATGAACGGCCACGTGGCACCGGGCCGCTACAAGGCTTATGTCTGTCACGCCGGGGTCTTCGACCGCGTGGCCACCTTCAGTGCCGACAGCTACCCGGTGCGCCCCAAGGACCTGGCCGCCAACTACTGGCAGGACATGCCGAAGGTGCTGGCGCAAAGCCCGCACAACTTCGCCGGCCAGATGCACACACCCACGCTGGTGATCCACGGCGCCAAGGACTTCCGCGTGCCCGACTGCAACGGCCTGGCCTACTACAACACGCTGAAGGCCCGTGGCGTGGATGCACGGCTGCTGTGGTTCCCCGACGAAAACCACTGGGTGCTGAAGCCGCAAAACAGCCTGCTCTGGTACAGCGAGTTCCTGGCCTGGCTGGCGCGCCATGGGGCCGCGCCACGTTCACGCCAGTCGGGGAAGGCCAGCAAGGGCAGCCCGGCGCGCGGCCCGGGTCGCTTTGCATAATCGGTTGATGAGTGCACCCTTGAAGACGGCGTTCGACGCCGCCATCGTCGACCTGGACGGCACGATGATCGACACCGTCGGCGACTTCGAAGCCGCCTTGCTGCTGGCGCTGGCCGACCTGCAGCAGCCCCCGATCGCCCGCGCCTTCATCCAGCGCACCATCGGCAAGGGCAGCGAACACCTGATCACGCGTGTGCTGGCCGAAGTGGGCGCGCCGGCCGAGCTGTTCGACCGCGCCTGGGCGCGTTACCAGCACCACTACGAAATCATCAACGGCCGCCATTCGGCCCTGTTCCCGGGTGTGCCCGAAGGCCTGCAGGCGCTGCGCGACGCCGGCCTGCGCCTGGCCTGCCTGACCAACAAACCCACCGTGATGGCCAGGCCGCTGCTGGACATGAAAGGCCTGGGCGGCCACTTCCAGCATGTTTTCGGCGGCGACGCTTTTGCGCGCAAGAAACCCGACCCGCTGCCGCTGCTGGAGACCTGCAAGGCCCTGGGCACCACACCTGCACGCACCTTGATGGTGGGCGACAGCAGCAACGACGCGGCCGCAGCGCGAGCCGCGGGCTGCCCCGTGGTGCTGGTCAGCTACGGGTACAACCACGGCGAGCCGGTGTCGGCCGTGGATGCCGACGCGGTGGTCGACAGCCTGGCCGAGTTGCCGGCCTTGTTGCCGAAACTACTGCTGGCCCGGTGAACCGCCGGCGTTGCTGAGCACACGGCCCAGCAGCGCGGCCTTCAGGCTTTCGTCGGCGGGCTTGGGGCCCAGCCAGATGCGCAGCAAGGCGTTGAAAAATTCGGGCTCTTTCACGGGTTCGCCTTGCGCCTTGCCGTTGACCAGCACCGAGGTGCCCACGCCGGGCACGTAGTCGATCGAAAAGTTGTCGCCGGTCAGCAGCTTCTTCTTGGCCGAGAAGATGTCGGCCAGGGCCAGCGTGCCGGGAATGAACTTGCTGAACGCTTCGCGAGGGGCGTTGTCCTGCATGCCGCGCGTGAACAGGCGGCCCAGTTCGTTGGCGTCGATGTCGCGCAACATCACCACGTGCATGCGTTTGGGGCCGGGTGTGGCCAGCGCGGCTTCGGGCGTGCTGGCTTTTGTGCCCATGTACAGACCGGCGGTGTAGACCTTGATCACAAAGCGGGTGCGCAGTCCCGCGCCGTTCAGTTGCAGCGTGCTGCCGGCCATTTGCACGGTGGGGGCGTATTTGATGCCCGCCACGTCCACTGGGGCGGCGGGGGCCTGAGCTTGTGCTGCTGCGGTGGTGCTCAGCAGGGCTGTTGCCGCGCAGGCGGCCACAAGAAGTTGTCGTCGGTTCAAGCTGGGCTCCGGGGCTTGGAAAGCAAGCCCAAAGTCTGGCACGCACGCGCTCCAGGCGCCAGAGGGGCCCTGCTAGACTGCACCCGTGAACCGTTCACCAATGCACCCCGCAGCCCCTGTTGCCGCCCGCCGGCCCGCTCACCTGAGCGTGGGAGCCTGGCCCTGGCGGCGCTCGCCGCACTGAGCCCGCACGAGATTTCGCGCGTGAGGGCTGAGACCGGCCGCGCCCGGCGGCCCTTGCCTGGGGCCTTGGCCCCACCCAGATGTCAAAGCCGTGTGACCCGCAGGTCCCGGCGTCTAGTGCAGAGGTGTGAACCGTGATCACTGAACTTGAATTTCAAAGCCTGGCCAGCCAAGGCTTCAACCGCATCCCGCTCATCGCGGAAGCTTTTGCCGACCTGGAAACGCCGCTGTCGCTGTACCTGAAGCTGGCCGGTGGCGCCAAACACAGCTTTTTGCTGGAAAGCGTGGTGGGCGGCGAACGTTTCGGCCGCTATTCCTTCATCGGCCTGCCGGCGCGCACGCTGCTGCGGTCCCGGGCTTTCAAGACCGAGGTGGTCACCGACGGGCTGGTGGTGGAAAGCTTCGACGGCAACCCGCTGGACTTCGTCGAGGCCTACCAACAGCGTTTCAAGGTGGCGCTGCGCCCCGGCATGCCGCGCTTCTGCGGCGGGCTGGCCGGTTACTTCGGCTACGACGCGGTGCGCTACATCGAACCCAAGCTGGCCCAGACCTGGAAGAGCGGCGGCATCGACACCCCCGACATCCTGCTGCTGCAGTGCGAAGAGCTCGCTGTCATCGACAACCTGTCGGGGCGCCTGTACCTCATCGTCTATGCCGACCCCAGCAAGCCCGAGGCCTACTTCAAAGGCAAGAAACGCCTGGCCGAACTGGCCGACAAGCTGCGTTACAGCGTCACCGCACCGGCGGTGAAGCGCGGGCCGTCTTACGCCGTCGAGCGTGAATTCGACCAGGCGGCCTACCTGGCCGCAGTGGTGAAGAGCAAGGAATACATCGCTGCCGGTGACATGATGCAGGTGCAGATCGGGCAGCGGCTGAAAAAGCGCTACACCGAAAGCCCGCTCAGCCTGTACCGTGCGCTGCGTTCGCTGAACCCGTCGCCGTACATGTACTTCTACGACATGGGCGACTTCCAGATCGTCGGCGCCTCGCCCGAGATCCTGGTGCGCCAGGAGCACACGCCCGAGGGTGCGAAGGTGACGATCCGCCCGCTGGCCGGCACACGCCCGCGGGGTGCCACGCCGGAACAGGACAAGGCGCTGGAAGCCGAACTGTCCGCCGACCCGAAGGAACGAGCCGAGCACCTGATGCTGATCGACCTGGCGCGCAACGACATCGGCCGCATCGCGCAGACCGGCAGCGTGAAGGTGACGGATGCCTTTGTCATCGAACGCTACAGCCACGTGATGCACATCGTCAGCAACGTCGAAGGCCTGCTGAAACCCGGCACCAGCAACCTGGATGTGCTGCGTGCCACCTTCCCGGCCGGCACGCTGACCGGCGCGCCGAAGATCCGCGCGATGGAGCTGATCGACGAGCTCGAACCCGTCAAACGCGGCATCTACGGCGGCGCCTGCGGCTACCTGAGCTTTGCCGGCGACATGGACGTGGCCATCGCCATCCGCACCGGCATCGTCAAGGACAACACGCTGTACGTGCAGGCCGCGGCGGGTGTGGTGGCCGACTCGATTCCCGAGATGGAGTGGAAGGAGACCGAGCACAAGGCCCGGGCGCTGATCCGCGCGGCCGAGCTGGTCGAAGAGGGGTTCTGATCATGCTGCTGATGATCGACAACTACGACAGCTTCACCTTCAACCTGGTGCAGTACTTCGGCGAACTGGGCCAGCACGTGCGGGTGTTCCGCAACGACCAGATCACGCTGGCCGGCATTGCCGAGCTGAAGCCCGACCACCTGGTGCTGTCGCCGGGGCCTTGTTCGCCGGCCGAGGCCGGCATCTGCATCGAGGCCATCCGGCACTTCGCCGGCAAGCTGCCGCTTCTGGGTGTGTGCCTGGGCCACCAGGCCATCGGCGCGGCGCTGGGTGGCAAGGTGGTGCGGGCGCAGGTGCAGATGCATGGCAAGGCCAGCACCATCACCACCGACGGGCAAGGGGTGTTCCACGGCTTGCCGCAGCAGTTCAGCGTCATCCGCTACCACTCGCTGGCGGTGGAGCGGGCTTCCTTGCCCGAAGAACTGCGGGTCACCGCGACCTCGGAAGATGGCGAGATCATGGGGCTGCGTCACCGCTCACTGCCCGTGGAAGGTGTGCAGTTCCACCCCGAATCCGTCCTCAGCGAACATGGACATGCGATGTTGAAGAACTTTGTGGAGAGAGTGAAATGAAGCCCATCGACCTGCGCAGCGACACCGTCACCCAGCCCACGCCGGCCATGAAAGCGGCCATGGCCGCGGCCGAGCTGGGCGACGACGTGTTCGGCGACGACCCCACCGTGAACGCGCTGCAGGCCCGCATCGCGCAGATGCTGGGCAAGGAAGCGGCGCTTTTTGTGCCCACCGGCACGCAGAGCAATCTGTGCGGCCTGATGGCGCACTGCGAACGTGGCGACGAGTTCATCGTCGGCCAGATGGCGCACACCTACCGCTGGGAAGGGGGTGGTGCGGCCGTGCTGGGCAGCATCCAGCCGCAGCCGCTGGTGCAGCAGGCCGATGGCAGCATGCGGCTGGAAGACATCGCAGCCGCCATCAAGCCCGACGACGCGCACTTCGCGAAGAGCCGTTTGCTGGCGCTGGAAAACACCTGGGGCGGCCAGGTGCTGCCGCTGGACTACATCGAAGCCGCCACCGCGCTGGCCCACCAACGTGGCCTGGCCACGCACCTGGACGGCGCGCGCCTCTTCAACGCCGTGGTGGCCAGCGGCACGCCGGTGCAGCAGATCACGCAGCACTTCGACAGCGTGTCGGTGTGCTTCAGCAAGGGGCTGGGCGCGCCGGTGGGTTCGGCGCTGGTGGGCTCGAAGGACTTCATCGCGCGCGCCCACCGCGTGCGCAAGATGCTGGGCGGCGGCATGCGCCAGGCGGGTGTGCTGGCCGCAGCGGCCTTGCACGCGCTGGACCACCACATCGAACGTCTCTCCGAAGACCACGCCAACGCCCGCGCGCTGGCCGAAGGGTTGCAGGGTCTGCCCGGTGTGACGGCGCAGAAGCCGCAGAGCAACATCGTGTTTGTCGACCTGGCAGCCGAGAAAACTGCCGGAGTCGTCGACCGCCTGCGGGCCGCTGGCGTGTTGTGCACGGGTCTGTATCGGCTGCGCTTCGTGACCCATCTGGACGTGTCGGCGGCCGACATCCAGCGTGCCGTCACCGTGCTGCGCGCCACGCTCTAGGAGACAACGATGCCCATCACCAACACCGAAGCCTTGACCCGTGTCATCGAACACCGCGAGATCTTCCACGACGAGATGCTGGCGCTGATGCGCCGCATCATGAGCGGTGAGATGTCGCCGGTGATGATTGCCGCGCTGTCGATGGGCCTGCGCGTGAAGAAGGAAACCGTCGGCGAGATCGCCGCCGCTGCGCAGGTGATGCGCGAGTTCGCGACGCCGGTGGCGGTGAGCGACCGCACGCACCTGGTGGACATCGTGGGCACCGGCGGTGACAGCTCGCACACCTTCAACATCAGCACCGCATCGGTTTTCGTGGCTGCGGCGGCCGGTGCGCGGGTGGCCAAACACGCGGGGCGCAGCGTGTCGTCCACCAGCGGCTCGGCCGACGTGATGGAAGCGCTGGGCGCCAACATCATGCTCACGCCCGAACAGGTGGCGCTGTGCCTGGAAGAAACCGGCGTGGCCTACATGTTTGCGCCCAACCACCACGCGGCCATGAAACACGCGGCACCGGTGCGCAAGGAACTGGGTGTGCGCACCATCTTCAACATCCTGGGCCCGCTGACCAACCCGGCCGGTGCGCCCAACCAGTTGCTGGGGGTGTTCCACCCCGACCTGGTGGGCATCCTGGTGCGGGTGCTGCAGCGCCTGAACAGCGAACACGTGATGGTGGTCTACGGCATGAACGGCATGGACGAACTGTCGCTGTCGGGCGAAAGTGCGGTGGGCGAGCTGAAGGACGGCAATGTGCGCGAATACGTTGTGCACCCCAGCGACTTTGGCCTGCCGGTCTACGACAGCCGCGTGCTGAAGGTGGCCAACAAGGAAGAGTCGGTGCAGTGCATCCAGCGTGCGCTGGCCAACGAAGACGGGCCCATCCGCGACGTCGTGCTGCTCAACGCCGGAGCTGCGCTGTACTGCGCGGGGGTGGCCGCCAGCGTGAGCGATGGGGTCAAGCGTGCACGCGAAGCGGTGGCGTCGGGCAAGGCCATGGCCAAGCTGAGCCAGTTCGTCAGCGTCAGCAACCGCTTCAAGGTGGCTTGAACGCGATGAGCGACATCCTGCAGCGCATCGTTGCCGTCAAGCGCGAAGAGGTGGCTGCGGGCAAGGCCGCCCGCAGCCTGGCCAGCTGGCGCGAAGCCGCCGAGGCCCGCGGTGACGTGCGCAACTTCGAGGTGGCCCTGCGCAGCCGCATCGCCGCTGGCGGTTCGGCAGTCATCGCCGAGGTCAAGAAGGCCAGCCCGAGCAAGGGTGTGCTGCGCGAACACTTCGTGCCGGCCGAGATTGCCGCCAGCTACGCCGGCGCCGGCGCTGCCTGCCTGAGCGTGCTGACCGACAAGGACTTTTTCCAGGGCAGCGCCGCCTACCTGCAGCAGGCGCGCGCGGCTTGCCCTTTGCCGGTGCTGCGCAAGGACTTCATGGTCGACCCCTACCAGGTGGTGGAGGCCCGTGCGCTGGGGGCGGACTGCATCCTCTTGATTGCCGCCTGCCTGGACGATGCGCTGATGGCCGACCTGGAAGCCTGTGCGCTGGACCTGGGCATGGCGGTGCTGGTGGAAGTGCACGACGGCGAAGAGCTTGACCGTGCGCTGCGCCTGAAAACACCGCTGCTGGGCATCAACAACCGCAACCTGAAGACCTTCGACGTGTCGCTGGACACCACACTGGCCTTGCTGCCCCGGGTGCCGGCAGACCGGCTGCTGATCACCGAGTCCGGCATCCTGGCCCGCGCCGACGTGGCGCGCATGCGTGCGGCCGGTGTGCATGCCTTTCTGGTCGGCGAAGCTTTCATGCGCGCGCCCGACCCAGGTGCTGCGCTGGCCGATCTCTTCGCTTGAGCCACAACAGCCAGCCCCTGACAGGACCCTTGGCCGACCAGCTGGCGGCCGACTTCGGTGACTGGTCGCCCTTGCTGCAGCGCTGGGCGGCAAGCGCCGCCGGGCGGGCCACGCTGGCCGCCGTGGATGCGCGGGTCGCCGCAGGCGCCACGGTCTACCCGGCGCAGGTCTTTCGCGCGCTGTCGCTCACTTCGATTGCCGCCACACGGGTCGTGATCCTGGGGCAGGATCCGTATCACGGACCGGGACAAGCCGAAGGACTGGCCTTTTCGGTGCCCAAGGGACAGAAGGTACCGCCCAGTCTGCGCAACATCTTCAAGGAACAGCAGCGTGACCTGGGGCTGGTGCAACCCGGCAAAGGCTCCTTGTTGCCGTGGACGGCACAGGGTGTGCTGCTGCTGAACACGTCCTTGACTGTCGAAGACGGCCAGGCAGGCAGTCATGCGAAATTGGGTTGGCATGTGCTCACTGACGAGATTTTCAAGACATTGCTGCAAGATGAAGCGCCAAAGGTTTTCATGTTGTGGGGCGCTCACGCCCAGGCAAGGGTGCCCGAGGAAGCCTGTTCGGGGCGGCATCTCGTGTTGCAGAGCAACCACCCGTCGCCGCTGTCGGCCAGCCGGCCACCGGTGCCTTTTGTGGGCTGTGGCCACTTCAGTGCGGCCGATCGCTTTCTCAGCGCACGCGGCCGAGGGCCCGTGGCGTGGCAGCTGCCCTGAACACCGCCCGTGCTATACTCACAGGCTCTCCGGAGGGGTGCCCGAGTGGCTAAAGGGGGCAGACTGTAAATCTGTTGGCTTACGCCTACGCTGGTTCGAATCCAGCCTCCTCCACCAGAGAGTCCCAAGCAAGCCTTGGAGCCTGCATTGAAGCAAGGAGTCAAGGCGGTTTCGGGGCAGTCCGGCGGGAGTAGTTCAATGGCAGAACCTTAGCCTTCCAAGCTAATGACACGGGTTCGATTCCCGTCTCCCGCTCCAAGAGGGTGCCAGGTTCTGCGGTAGGTGGTGAATCAGTGTCGTTACGGGTCTGCCGGTTCATGGCCAGCAAGACCGCCCGGTTTCCAGCCGGCAGACCCGTACCGATGCCCATGTGGCTCAGTGGTAGAGCACCCCCTTGGTAAGGGGGAGGTCGCGCGTTCGATCCGCGCCATGGGCACCACGCGTTTTCAGTCTCATCCGATCTGATTTGTCAGCCAGGAGCTTTCAAGATGGCAAAAGGTAAATTCGAACGCACCAAGCCGCACGTGAACGTGGGCACGATTGGACACGTTGACCACGGCAAGACGACGCTGACGGCGGCGATCACGACGATCCTGGCGGCCAAGTTTGGCGGTGAAGCCAAGGCCTAC
>JAURZM010000026.1 GCA_030653385.1 Rubrivivax sp.
CAGGGCCAGGTCGCGTCGTGCTGGATGCACGTGGCCGACAGTGGTCACACCGAAGCGCCTGTGTTGTTGAAGGAAGCGGCATGAACCCCGATACCGAGGACAAACCTTTCGTCGACGTGCGCAACCTGCGCGTCACCTTCACCGGCGGCAAGAAACCGGTGGAGGCCGTCAACGGCGTGGACCTGCAGGTCAAACGCGGCGAGGTGGTCGCGCTGATCGGCGAATCCGGCTCGGGCAAAAGCGTCACGCTGCGCAGCCTGCTGCGCCTGCACCCGCCAGGACGCAGCCGCATCGAAGGCGCCATGCGCGTGGGCGACCAGGACGTGCTCGCGCTCGGTACACAAGCGCTGGCCGACTACCGCGGCAAGGTCGCGTCCATGATCTTCCAGGAGCCGCTGCTCGCGCTCGACCCGGTGTACTCGGTGGGCGCGCAGATCACCGAGGCGATCCGTCGCCATGAAAACGTAAGCGCGGCGCAGGCGCAGCAACGTGCGCTGGAGCTGTTCGAGCGCGTGCGCATTCCCAGCCCCGAGCGGCGGCTGCAGGCCTACCCGCACGAGATGTCGGGCGGCATGCGCCAGCGCGCCATGATCGCTCTGGCCCTGGCCTGCCGGCCCCAGCTGTTGCTGGCCGACGAGCCCACCACCGCACTGGACGCCACGGTGCAGATCCAGATCTTGCTGCTGCTGCGCGAGCTGCAGCGCGAACTGGGCCTTTCGGTCATCTTCGTTACCCACGACATCGGCGCCGCCGTGGAGGTGGCCGACCGCATCGCGGTGATGTACGCCGGGCGCATTGTGGAAGAGGGCGCTGCAGCCACCCTGCTGCGTGCACCGCGCCACCCTTACACGCTGGCCCTGCTCAAGAGCCGCGCCAGCGGTGCACTGCCCAAGGGCACGCGGCTGGAGACCATTGCCGGCTCGCCGCCCGACCTCACCGCCTTGCCCGCCGGCTGCGCGTTTTCCGACCGCTGCCGCATGGTGCAGGACGCCTGCAAGACCACCCGTCCCGAGATCAGCTGGCTCGCCGCCGGCCACAGCGTGCGCTGCCTGCGCGTCGCCGAGACAGCCGCCTGACTTCACTCCAACAACAAGATCCCATGACACCCCACGCCGACGTTCTGCACGATCCCGCCCGCGCCTTCATGCCTTACCCCGCCGTGCCGGTGCCGCGCGCGGCCACCGGGCCGCTCGCCGGCCTGGGCTTCGGGGTCAAGGACCTCTTTCACATCCAGGGTTACCCCACCAGCGGTGGCCAGCCCTTGCTGCTGGCGCTGCTCGGTGTGCAGACCCGCACGGCGCCCACGGTGCAGACCCTGCTGGACGCGGGCGCGCGCTTCGTGGGCAAGACCATCACCGACGAGCTGGCGTTTTCCATGAACGGGCAGAACGCGCACTTCGGTTCGCCCATCAACGGCGCCGCGCCCGACCGCATCGCCGGGGGTTCTTCGTGCGGCTCGGCGGCGGCGGTGTCGCACAGCCTGTGCGACTTTGCGCTGGGCACCGACACCGGCGGTTCGGTGCGTGCCCCGGCCAGCCATTGCGGCCTGGTCGGCCTGCGGCCCAGCCATGGCCGCGTGAGCCTGCAGGACGCGCTCGACCTCGCGCCCAGCCTGGACACCTGCGGCTGGTTCACGCGCGACGTGCCCACCTTCGCCCGCGTGGCCAAGGTGCTGCTCGGTGACGATGCCCAACCCCTGCCGAAAAACGTGCGCCTGCTCGCCCCGGCCGACCTGTGGGCGCTGGCCACACCGGAAGCCCGCAAGGCGCTCGCGCCTGCGCGCAGCCAGATCGAGGCCGTGCTCGGCAAGGCCGGCAAGGCGCAGGTGGTGCTGGAGAGCCTGGACGCGATGTACTGGCACTTCCGCCACATCCAGGGCCACGAGTCGTGGCAGGTGGACGGCGATTTCATTCGCCGCTTTGCGCCGCCGCTGGGCCCAGGTGTGGCGCAGCGTTTTGAGTGGAGTTCAAAAGTGACCGACGCGCAGGCCGCCGAGGGCCGTGCCTTCCGCGAGCGCTTCACCGACCACCTGACGCAACTGCTGGGCGACGACGGCGTGCTCGTCATGCCCACCATGCCCGACATCGCGCCCCGCGTGGCCGACCCGGAGAGCGCGCTGGAGGACTACCGCAACCGCGCCATCCGCCTGCTGTGTGTGGCCGGTTTGTCGGGGTTTCCGCAACTCAGCTTGCCGCTGGTGCGTCGCGCCGGAGCACCGCTGGGCATTTCGCTGCTGGGTCCGCGCGGCAGCGACCGCAGCCTGGTGCGCCTGGCCGAGCGCATCACCCGGGGAACCGGCAAATAGACCCCCAAGGCACCGGTCGGCCAAGCCTGATCCAATGTTGATCCATGAACACCGAGTTGCCCATTTCGCCCCCGTCCACCGACCCCGATGGCACCGCCACCGACCGGGTGTACGAGACCATCTACCGCGCCGTGCTGGAGCACCGCCTCGCGCCCGGCGAATGGCTGCGCGAAGCCGAGATGGCGACCGAGTTCAAGGTCTCGCGCACGGTGGTGCGCCAGGCCCTGCAGCGCCTCGCGCAAGACCAGGTGATCGAGTTGCGCCACAACCGCGGCGCGCGTGTGCCGCTGCCCAGCCTGGAAGACGCGGTCCATGTGTTCGAGGCGCGGCGCATCGTGGAATGCGAGGTGGCACGCCGCCTGGGTGGCCGGCTGACACCTGAGCAGCTGGCCGAGCTGCGCGCAGTGGCGCAGGCCGAACAGGCCGCCGACCAGCGCGGCGACCGGGCCGAAGCCATCCGCATGTCGGGTGAGTTTCACCACGCGCTCACGCGCATGCACGGCAACCCGGTGTTCGGCCGCCTGCTCAACGGCCTGCTGCCCACCACCTCGCTGCTGATGGCGCGCTTCAAGGTCGATGGCGGGCAGGTCTGCGTGGCCCACCGCCATGTGGACCTGATCGATGCCCTGCTGCGCGGCAGCGCGCCCGCCGCCGCCGAGATGCGCAAACACCTGGTGGAGCTGGAGCGCTCGCTGGTCGACACGCCGGTGCGTGGCCGGCGCCTGCGCGATGCCTTTGCCGCCTACCGCGACACCCCACAGCCAGAACCCGAACTGCCATGAACACCCTCACACCCACACCCACACCCTCATACACCACCGCTACCACCGGCCTGCGCATCGATGGCGAGCGCCTGTGGGCCTCGCTCATGGAGCTGGCGCAGATCGGCGCCACGCCCAAGGGCGGCGTTTGCCGCCTCGCGCTGACCGATCTCGACCGCCAGGGCCGCGACCTGGTGACGCGCTGGGCGCGCGAAGCCGGCATGAGCGTCACGGTCGACAAGATCGGCAATGTGTTCATGCGCCGGCCCGGGCGCAACCCGGCACTGCCCCCGGTCATGACCGGCAGCCACATCGACACACAGCCCACCGGCGGCAAGTTCGACGGCAACTACGGGGTGTTGGCGGGCATCGAGGTGGTGCGCACGCTCAACGACCACGGCATCCAGACCGAAGCGCCCATCGAGGTGGCTTTCTGGACCAACGAAGAAGGTTCACGTTTTGTGCCGGTGATGATGGGCTCGGGGGTGTTCGCCAAGGCCTTCACCTTGGAACACGCCTACGCCGCCACCGATACCGAAGGCAAGACGGTGCAGGGCGAGCTGGAACGCATTGGCTACATCGGCCCCGAAGAACCCGGCGACCACCCGATCGGCTGTTACTTCGAAACCCACATCGAACAGGGCCCGGTGCTGGAAGACAACGACAAGACCATCGGCGTGGTCACCGGTGTGCTGGGCATCCGCTGGTACGACTGCGTCGTGACCGGCATGGAAGCCCATGCCGGCCCGACGCCGATGGCGCTGCGCAAGGACGCGCTGCAGGTGGCCGCCGCGTTGATGCAGGAAGTGGTGGCCTGCGCCCACCGCCACCCGCCGCATGGGCGCGGCACCGTGGGCATGGTGCAGGTGTTCCCGAACAGCCGCAACGTGATCCCGGGCCGGGTGAAGTTCAGCATCGACGTGCGCAATGCCAGCGACGCGCTGTGTGATGCGATGGACGCCGACATCCGCGCGGTAGCGGCGCGGCTCAGCGCCGAAAGTGGTTTGCCGATCGAAATCACGCCGGTGTCCGCCTACCCGGCACAGCCCTTCCACGCCGAGTGTGTGGAAGCGGTGGCCAAGGCGGCCGAGCGGCTGGGTTATTCAAACATGCGCGCCGTCTCGGGCGCGGGGCACGACGCCGTCTACATGGCACGGCTGGCGCCGGCCGGCATGATCTTCATCCCGTGCAAGGACGGCATCAGCCACAACGAGATCGAAGACGCGAAGCCCGAGCACATCACGGCCGGCTGCAACGTGTTGCTGCATGCGATGCTGGAGCGCGCCGGCGCGGTCTGATCCGACTTTGCCTTTGACTGGCTCCCTCTCCCCGAGGGAGAGGGAGCAAGACCGAAACAGCCTATGTGCTTCAAGTGCGCGTGCGCCGCGTCCAGTCGTCGGCGTCGAAGCCGATGGTGATGCTGCCGTCGGCCCACTCCACCACCGGCCGCTTGATGACGCTGGGCGTGGCCCGCATCGCGGCTTGCGCGCTGTAGGCGTCCACCACCGCGGCCTTCGCCGCGTCGTCCAGGCCGCGCCAGGCCGTGCCCTTGCGGTTCAGCACCACTTCCCAGCCGTGTGTGGCCACCCAGGCTGCCAGGTGCTCGGCCGGCACACCGGCCTTCTTGAAGTCGTGGAAACCGTGCGTCACACCCTGCTCGGTCAACCACGTGCGGGCGCGTTTGACGGTGTCGCAGTTGGGAATGCCGAAGAGCGTGACGGTGGCCATGGCAGAGGGGCTCAGGTCGCCGACCGGTGGTAGTCGGTCACGCGCTGCACTTCGTTTTTCGAACCCAGCACCACACTCACCCGTTCGTGCAGCTTGGTCGGCACCAGGTCCAGGATGCGTTCGTGGCCGTTGGTGGCCGCGCCGCCGGCCTGTTCGACGATGAAGGCCATCGGGTTGGCCTCGTACATCAGGCGCAGCTTGCCGGGTTTGTCGGGTTCGCGTTTGTCCCAGGGGTAGAGGAAGACACCCCCGCGCGTCAGGATGCGGTGCACGTCGGCCACCATGCTGGCCACCCAGCGCATGTTGAAGTCCTTGCCACGCGGGCCTTCCTTGCCGGCCAGGCATTCGTCGATGTAGCGTGTGACCGGCGGCGCCCAGTGCCGCATATTGGACATGTTGATCGCAAACTCCTTCGTGTCTTCCGGAATCTGCACACCGCTGTCGGTCAGCACCCACGAACCCGACTCGCGGTTCAGCGTGAACATGGCCACGCCATCGCCCAGCGTCAGCACCAGCGTGGTCTGCGGGCCGTAGACGCAATAACCGGCGGCGGCCTGGTGTTTGCCGGGCTGGTGGAAGTCTTCTTCGCTGACACCGCGGGTGTGGCCCACCTTGCGCAGCACGCTGAAGATGGTGCCGATGCTGACGTTGACATCGATGTTGCTGCTGCCGTCCAGCGGGTCGAAGAGCAGCAGGTATTCACCTTGCGGGTAGCGGTTGGGCACGACGTGGATGCTGTCCATCTCTTCGCTGGCCATGGCCGCCAGGTGGCCGCCCCATTCATTGGCCTCGATCAGCACCTCGTTGCTGATGACGTCCAGTTTCTTCTGGATCTCGCCCTGCACGTTTTCGCTGTGGGCGCTGCCCAGCACGTCGCCCAATGCGCCCTTGTTGACGGCGATGGCGATGTGTTTGCAGGCACGGGCCACGACCTCGATCAAGAGGCGCAACTGGGCCGGGATGCGGCCGTGTTCGCGCTGCTGTTCGACCAGGTACTGGGTGAGGCTGATGCGTTTCATGGCAGCTTGCATGGGCAGGTGCAGGGTTTCAGTGGGATTCGAGCGCGCGGCCAACGACCTCGCGCACGTCGCTGCTCAGGTCGGGTTTGGCGGCCACACGGGCGATGGCTTCGCGCGCGGCGCTGCGGTAGGGCTCGGCCAGGCTGGCCCAGCGGTCCATCGCACGGGCCATGCGGCCCGCCACGTGGCCGTTGATGGCGTCGATCTCGATCAGCTTGTCGGCCCACAACACATAACCGGCGGCGTCGGCGCGGTGGAAGGCCGCCGGGTTGGCCGTGAACAGCGCCGACAGCAGGCTGCGCGCGCGGTTGGGGTTCTTCAGCGAAAAGTCCGGGTGCTTCAGCAGCGCCTTGGCGCGGGCAAAGGCGCTGCCCGGCTGACCCACATGCACACCGGGCACGGGCTCGGGTGCGGTGGCCTGCAACTGGAACCACTTGTCCAGCACCAGCGCGTCGCCGACAGCCAGTGAGTGGAAGCGGGCGATGGCGGTGTCGGCCAGCAGCGAGTGTGAATGCACCAGGACCTGCAAGGCACCCAGGCGGTCGCTCATGTTGCTGGCGTCCTTGAAGCGCTGGTAGGCACGGCCCTGCCACACCGCGTCGCCGGTTCGAACGGCGTGCAGGCACAGGTGCTGCAGCGCCAGGTTGGCCAGCGCGCGGCGGCCGGACTGGGCTGTGCCGGGGCTGTAACCTTCGTGCACCTGGTGGCCTTCCCAGGCGGCGGCCCAGTCGGCGTGCAGCCTTTCGGCCATCAGCGCGCGCCACTGTTCGCGCACGGTGTGGATGCGCTGCGGGTCGACGCTGCCCAGCTGTTCGGCCACGTAGGCTTCGCTGGGTGCCACCAGCAGCAGCGCCTTGAAGGCAGGGTCCAGGGCCGGGTCCTGCAGCGTGCGGCTGAAGGCGCTGGCCAGGGCATCGTCCAGCACCGGGGCTTGCCCGGCATTCACGGCGTCCAGCAGGCGGTTCAGCACCAGTTGCTGGCCGGCTTCCCAGCGGTTGAAGGGGTCGATGTCGTGGGCCAGCAGCACCAGGCGCTGCTCGTCCGACAGGCCGTCGTTCAGACGCACCGGCGCCGAAAAACCGCGCAGCAGTGAATGCACGGGCGGCTGGGTGATGTGCTCGAAGGTCCAGCTCTGCTCCGCGTCTTCCAGCACAAGCAGGCGCGGCGCGGCCAGTTGCTGCCCGTCGGCGCCGATCAGGCCCATGGCCACCGGCATCACGAAGGGCAACTTGGTGGGCTGGCCTGGCGATGCATCGGCCGACTGGCGCAGCGTGAGCGTGTAGGTCTGCGCCGCCGCGTCGTACTGGCCCACGGCGGCCACACGTGGTGTGCCGGCCTGTGCGTACCAGCGCTTGAAGGAGTCCAGCTTTGCAGCGAGTTCGCTGCCCGGGTTGGCGTCGGCAATCGCTTGCGCGAAGTCGTCGCAGGTCACGGCCTGGCCGTCGTGGCGCTGGAAGTACAGCTGCATGCCGGCGGCAAAACCTTCGCGACCCACCAGCGTGTGCATCATGCGCACGACCTCGGCGCCCTTTTCGTACACCGTGGCGGTGTAGAAATTGTTGATCTCCAGGTAGCTGTCGGGTCGCACCGGGTGCGCCATGGGGCCGGCGTCTTCGGGGAACTGCATGGCCCGCAGCCGCACCACGTCCTGGATGCGCTTGACGGCGCGGGCCGACGGCGAACCGGCCATGTCCATGCTGAATTCCTGGTCGCGGAAAACCGTCAGGCCTTCTTTCAGCGACAGCTGGAACCAGTCGCGGCAAGTGATGCGGTTGCCGGTCCAGTTGTGGAAGTACTCGTGGGCAATGACACTTTCGATGCCCGCGAAGTCTTCATCGGTGGCGGTGGCGGGGCTGGCCAGCACGTATTTGGTGTTGAAGACGTTGAGGCCCTTGTTTTCCATCGCGCCGCCGTTGTAGTCCTCGACGGCGACCACCATGAAACGGTCCAGGTCCAGCGCCAGGCCGAAGCGCGCTTCGTCCCACACCACGCTGGCCACCAGCGAGTTCATCGCGTGTTCGGTTTTTTCCAGGTCGCCACGTCGCACGTACACCTGCAACAGATGGTCACGCCCGGCACGGGTGCGGATGCGCTGCTCACGCGCCACCAGTTGCCCGGCCACCAGCGCAAACAGGTAGCTGGGCTTGGGGAAGGGGTCGTGCCACTTGGCAAAGTGGCGGCCGTTGTCCAGATCGCCCTGTTCCAGCAGGTTGCCGTTGCTCAGCAGCACCGGGTACTTCGTTTTGTCGGCGCGCAGCGTGACGGTGTAGACCGCCATCACGTCGGGCCGGTCCAGGAAGTAGGTGATGCGACGAAAGCCTTCGGCTTCGCATTGGGTGCACATCATCGGCGCACCACCGCCACCGCTGGTGTACAGGCCCGACAGCTCGGTGTTTTTGTCGGGCGCACAGGTGTTACGGATGTCCAGCGTGAAGCTGTCGCCTTCGGGCGGGTTGTCGATCACCAGGTCGCCACCTTCGTGGCGGAAGGACACGCTCTGGCCGTTGGCCTGCACACGCAGCAAGGTCAGGTCCACGCCGTGCAGGCGCAGCGGCTGGCGTTCCAGTGCCGGGTTGCGTTCGATCTGCAATCGGCTGGCGACGATGGTCTTGGCCGGCTCCAGGTCAAACGTCAGCTCGACGGCGCGGATGAAAAAGGCCGGGGCCTGGTAGGCCTCACGGCGCACGAGGGTGTTGCTGGCTTCACGCATGGTGTGCGGTTTCCTGTTGCAGCGCGCGGGTGGCGGCGCAGTTGTCTCGCCGGGCGCCGCTGAAGCGGCGCGCCGGCTCACAGCCCCTGTTTGAGGCTGGCTTCGATGAAGGGGTCCAGATCACCGTCCAGCACCTTCTGCGTATTGCTGAGCTCAACATTGGTGCGCAGGTCCTTGATGCGGCTCTGGTCCAGCACATAACTGCGGATCTGGTGGCCCCAGCCGACATCGGTCTTGGTGTCTTCCAGCTTCTGCTGTTCTTCCTGGCGCTTGCGCATCTCGAAGTCGTACAGGCGTGAGCGCAGCCGCTGCCAGGCGATGTCGCGGTTGCCATGCTGGCTGCGGCCGTCCTGGCACTGCACCACGATGCCGGTGGGGATGTGCGTCAAGCGCACCGCCGAATCGGTCTTGTTGATGTGCTGACCGCCCGCGCCCGATGCGCGGAAGGTGTCGGTGCGCACGTCGGACGGGTTGATTTCGACGACGAAGCTGTCGTCGATTTCCGGGTACACGAACAGCGACGCAAAACTGGTGTGGCGCCCGCCCGCGCTGTCGAAGGGGCTCTTGCGCACCAGCCGGTGCACGCCGGTTTCGGTGCGCAGGTGGCCGAAGGCGTAGTCACCTTCGATCTTGATGGTGGCGTTTTTGATGCCGGCCACGTCACCCGCGGTTTCGTCTTCGACCGTGGCCTTGAAGCCCTTGCGTTCGGCGTACTTCAGGTACTGGCGCAGCAGCATGCCGGCCCAGTCGCAGGCTTCGGTGCCCCCGGCACCGGCCTGGATGTCGACGAAGCAGTTCAGCGGGTCGGCCTCGTTGCTGAACATGCGGCGGAATTCCAGCTGTTCCACCGACTCGCGCAGCTTGTTCGCTTCGGCTTCCATGGCCAGGATGCCGGCTTCGTCGCCTTCATCCTTGCTCATCTCGAACAGTTCGGTGTTGTCGGCCAGGTTGCTGGCCAGGTGGTCGATGGTGGCGACCACGGTTTCCAGCGCCTTCTTTTCGCGGCCCAGTTCCTGGGCGCGTTTGGGGTCGTTCCAGACCGCGGGGTTTTCCAGCGCGGCGTTGACTTCGTTCAGGCGCAGGCTTTTGCGGTCGTAGTCAAAGATACCCCCGGAGCTGCTGGGTGCGGGTGCTCAGGTCGGAAAGCAGCGAGCCGACGGAGTTGATGTGCAAGGCGTCCATGGATTCTCTTCAGTGGCCCGTGGGAACAGGCCGGTGGTTCGAGCCCACGATTCTCTCATGCAGGTGCCCGCCCACCCGGGCTGGCGGCAGCGCCTGCGCTCAGGTCAGAAACGCGGCCATGTGGGCTGCCAGCGCCGCCGGCTGGTCGTGGTGCAGCATGTGCCCGCAGGGCGACAGGCGCACACGCTGCACCTGCGGCACCACGGCCAGCCGGGCGTCGAATTCGCTGCGCGGGTAGCGCTTGCCCCACCATTTGCCGGTGTCGGTCTGGTCGCCATCGGCCCACAGCACCGGTGCCGTGATCAGGCGCCAGGTCTGCAGGATCTCTTCCACCTGGTACAGCACGGGGTTGACGCGTTTGTGCGCGGGGTCGCCCAGGATGTGCCACTGCACCGTGCCGTCGGCGGCCGTCTGCGGCTGCGCCCAGTGCGGCGCCAGCCAGTTGGCCTTGTCGGGCGACAGCAGCGGGTTGTTCTTGATCAGGCGCGTTGCCACTTCGTCGGCACTGGCATAGGTGCGCAGGCTTTGCGGCGTCTTCAACTCGTCCAGCCACTGCTTCAGGCGCCGGGGCGCCTGGCTGGGCTGTGTCTGTGGCATGCCGAAGCCTTCCAGGTTGACGAGGCGGCGGATGCGCTCTGGGCGCACACCGGCGTAGCTCATCACCACGTTGCCGCCCATGCTGTGGCCGACCAGGTCGAAGGTGGGAAAGGTCTCGGCCGGCACCAGCACGTCCAGCAGCGCGTCCAGGTCGGCCAGGTAGTCGGGGAACCAGTAGCTGTCGGCCTTGGGGGTTTCGGTCAGGCCAAAACCGCGCCAGTCGGGTGCGATGACCCAGCGGTCGAAGCCTTCGCGACGCGCCAGTTCGTCCACCAGGAACTGGAAGGACGCGCCCACGTCCATCCAGCCGTGCAGCAGCAGCAGCGGTGGCCGGTTGGCGGTGACCAGGGAGGCGTCACCCCAGACGTGGGCGTGGTAGCGAAGGCCGCGCAGCGGCAGGAAGACGGACTGCGCCACACGGCGCGCTTGGTAGACAGGCGACATGCCAAGACTGTAGAGCAGGGCGGGCGCCCGCGCTGTCAGGCACGTGACGCGGCGGGCCACAATCCGGCGATGAACACGAACCACGCCCTGCGCCCCGCCACACCCGCCGACGTGCCCGCCATCGTGGGCCTGATCACCGAACTGGCGGTGTTCGAAAAGCTCGAACACCTGGTGGTGGTGACTCCCGAATCGCTGCTGCCGCAACTCTTCGGCCCGCGCCCGGCGGCCGAAGCGGTGGTGGGCGAAGTGGGTGGCCAGGTGGTGGCCTTTGCGCTTTTCTTCCACAACTTCAGCACCTTCCTGGGCAAGCCCGGGCTGTACCTGGAAGACCTGTACGTGCAGCCCGCCCACCGCGGCACGGGGCTGGGCAAGGCGCTGCTGTCGCACCTGGCCACGCTGGCCGTCGAACGCGGCTGCGGGCGCTTCGAATGGAGCGTGCTGGACTGGAACCAGCGGGCCATCGATTTCTACGAAAAGATGGGTGCCACGGTGATGCCCGACTGGCGCATCTGCCGCCTCGCCGGCGATAGGCTGCAGGCCTTCGTTCGGTAGGGCTCAGGCCACCAGCTCAGGCCACCAGCGCCGCCATCAGGCGGTCCAGTGGCAGGCGCGGGTAGACGCTGGCTTCACCCACCACACCGGCCACCGCGTACTTGCGGTCGCTGGTGTCGCGCCGCACTGGCGCCGACAGCGGCGCACCGCGGGCATTGCTGAGGCAGGCCACCACCGGCGCCGTGATGGCGGCACCGCGTGCCACCACCACCGCCAGTTCACCCGAGGCCAGTCGCACATGGCAGCCGGGTGGGTAGATGCCGAACTCTTTCACCAGTGCCGCGGTCATCGGGTGGCCGGGGTCCTGCATGAACATCTGGCGGCCGGCGATGTCCGCACTCATGGCGTCGCGCGTTGAACGCGAGGCCAGCTTCGAGGTGTAGACGTCCGAACGGCGCACCAGCGAAGCCAGGTCGCAGACGTCACCGCTGCCGCTGGGGTAGCCGCTGCCGTCTTCACATTCGTGGTGCTGCAGCACGGCTCGCAGCCACAGCGGGTCGCTGATGCCGGCGGTTTCCAGCAAACGCACGCTGCGCATCGGGTGGGTCTGCAAGGCCAGGCGCTGGTCCGGGGTGGGCGGCGTGGCCTGGCGCGCGAGCTGGCCTTGCAGTTCCAGCATCGACAGGTTCATCGTCAGTGCCACCTTGAAGGCACGCTCGGCTTCAGCGGGCTCCCAGCTCAGGCGCTGGGCCACCAGCAGGCTGGTGATGGCCGTCTGCAGCGAACGTTGTGCGCCGTAGGCCAGGTCGGCGCTGGCTCCTTGACGCAGCACCTGGAAGATGGCCAGGTCGGGGTCGCGTTCGACCAGGGTCTGCACAGGCGCCGCGGCTTCGACCAGCGCTTCGCGGAAGCTGGGTGCGGTGGCATCGGCCAGCGCCAGCCCCAGCTGGGCCATGGCTTGCTGCCAGATCTGCGGCAGCAGTTCGCGCGGGGCTTGCAGGATCTGGTCGCGCGGGCTTTGCAGCTCGGCCATGTCCACCAGCGCACCGCGGCGCATGATGGCTTCGAGCTGTTCGTTCGACTCCACCATCTGCCCACGTGCCAGCAGCAGCGTGCGGTCGGCATCACGCACGTTGAAGGGCAGAGGCGCCCCTGGCACGAGGCGGTGCTTGACACTGGACAGTTCGGCGAACGGCATGTTGGCAGGTGAGTTGGTGAAGGCCCGAAGAATGTTCGGTATGGCTGGCTTTTCGGCTGCCCGCATGTGAACTTGACTGCATCGCGGCCGTGGCGCCACGTCTGGGCCCCACTGCGGGAAGCCCCGTGACGGCGTACTTGCGGCGCGGCTTAAGCTCGTGGCATGAAGCGCCGAAAACCTCTGCCCGATGCCCACGCCCACCTGCACGGCAGCTTTGTCTGGCAGGTGCCAGAACATTTCAACATCGCGCAGGCCTGCTGCGGCCGCTGGGCGCAGGCGCCCCGGACAGCCGCGCTGACGGCCATCAGCTGGGAACATGAAGACGGCCGCCATGGCGTGCTGAGTTATGCCGACCTGCAAGTGCAGGCCGACCGGCTGAGCCACGCTCTGCAGCGCCTGGGTGTGCAAAGCGGTGACCGCGTGGCCGTGGTCATGCCGCAGCGGCCCGAAACGGCAGTGGCCCACATCGCCCTGTACCAGCTGGGCGCGGTGGCGATGCCGCTGTCCATGCTGTTCGGGCCCGAAGCGCTGGCTTACCGCCTGCAGGACAGCGCTGCGGTGGCTGCATTGGTCGACGAAAGTGCCATCGCCAACCTGCTGGCTGTGCGGGCCGAATGCCCGGCGCTGCACAGCGTGGTGGCCGTGGGTGCAGCGGCAGGGCAGGGTGATGTGGACTGGGCCACCGCGCTGGGCCGCGGCCGCAAGCCCTTTGTGCCCGTGGACACCCGGGCCGACGACGCGGCCGTGCTCATCTACACCAGCGGCACCACCGGCCCGCCGAAGGGTGCGCTGATCCCGCACCGTGCACTCATCGGCAACCTGAGCGGGTTTGTCTGCAGCCAGAACTGGTTCGGCCTGGGCCCGCCAGAAACAAGCGACGAGGTTTTCTGGAGCCCCGCCGACTGGGCCTGGACCGGCGGCCTGATGGACGCGCTGCTGCCCAGCCTGTACTTCGGCCGCAGCATCGTCGCCTTCCAGGGCCGTTTTTCACCCGAGCGGGCCTTCGAGCTGATGCAGCGGCACGCGGTCACCCACACCTTTTTGTTCCCCACCGCGCTGAAGGCGATGATGAAAGCCGTGCCCGAACCGGTCACCCGCTACCGGCTGCAGCTGCGCGCCATCATGAGTGCGGGCGAGGCGGTGGGCGACACGGTGTTCCACTGGTGCCAGCAGGCGCTGGGCGTGACCGTCAACGAGATGTTCGGCCAGACCGAGATCAACTACATCGTCGGCAACTGCGGCCGACACGTGGGTGCCGACGGCGTGGCCCGCCCGGCCTGGCCCGCGCGGCCCGGCAGCATGGGCCGGGCCTACCCGGGCCACCGCGTGGCGGTGATCGACGACCAGGGCCAGGAATGCCCACGTGGCACACCCGGCGACGTGGCACTGCACCGGCTGGACGTGCATGGCCAGCCCGACCCGGTGTTTTTTCTCGGCTACTGGCGCAACGAAAGGGCCACGGCAAGCAAGTTCACTGGCGACCCCGCCAGCAGCTGGTGCCGCACCGGCGACACGGCAGTCATGGATGAAGACGGTTACCTGTGGTACCAGGGCCGCAGCGACGATGTCTTCAAGGCCGCGGGTTACCGCATCGGCCCCAGCGAAATCGAGAACTGCCTGGTCAAGCACCCGGCGGTGGCGAACGCCGCCGTGGTGCCCAAGCCCGACGCCGAACGTGGTGCGGTGGTCAAGGCCTACGTGGTGCTGGCGCCGGGCTTCACGGCTGACGACGGCCTGGTGCATGCGCTGCAGCAGCACGTGCGCGGCCAGCTGGCGCCTTACGAATACCCGAAGGAGATCGAGTTCATCGAGGCGCTGCCGATGACCACCACCGGCAAGGTGCAGCGAAGGCTGTTGCGCCTGCAGGAAGAAGAACGCGCCAGGGCCCGGCCACCAAGCCCGGCAGCGGCAGGCTGAGGGCCCATGCGGCACACTCTGCCGCCATGAAAACCCTGAACCTGGGCCACAGCGGCCTGCAAGTGACCCCCATCTGCCTGGGCACCATGACCTTCGGTGAACAGGTGGACACCGCGGATGCCCACCGCATCCTGAGCCACGCCGTCGAACGTGGCATCAACTTCATCGACACCGCCGAGATGTACGCGGTGCCCACACGCGCTGAAACCTACGGCGCCACCGAAACCCTCATCGGCCAGTGGTTTGCCGCCAACCCGGGCATGCGGCAGAAAGTGGTGCTGGCCAGCAAGTGCGCCGGCCCCGGGCGCAACCTGAGCTGGGTGCACGGCGGCAGCGCCGACCTGCACCCGGCGCAGATCGTCGCCGCCTGCGACGGCAGCCTGAAGCGGCTGCAGACCGACGTCATCGACCTGTACCAGATCCACTGGCCCAACCGCAACGCGCCCATCTTCGGCGGTCTGTACTTCGACCCCACGAAAGACCAGCCGCAGACACCCATCCACGATCAACTGCAGGCACTGGCAGGGCTGGTGAAAGCGGGCAAGGTGCGCGCCATCGGCCTGAGCAACGAATCATCCTGGGGCCTGATGGAGTTCCTGCGCCTGTCCGACCTGCACGGCCTGCCGCGTGTGGCCAGCGTGCAAAACGCCTATTCGCTGGTCAACCGCTCGGTGGACAACGGCCTTGACGAAGCCCTGCACCGCACCGGTGTGGGCCTGCTGGCTTATTCGCCCTTGGGCTTCGGTACGCTGACCGGCAAGTACGACGCGGTCGATCTGGCGGATGCCCCGGCCGAGCTGGGCCGCCTGGCGCGTTTTGCGCAGATGAAAACCGGGCGCTGGGCCCGCCCCGAGGCGCTGGCGGCGGCACGTGAATACAACAGCCTGGCGCAAGCGCATGGCCTGACGCCCACGCAGATGGCGCTGGCTTTCTGCTATGGCAACTGGCGGGTGGCCAGCACCATCGTCGGTGTCACCACCTTGGCGCAGCTGGACCAGTGTCTCGATGCCTGGGGCACGGTGCTGTCGCCCGAGTTGCTGGCGGCCATCGACGGCGTGCGGGCCCGCCTGCGCGACCCGGCGCAGTGACAAGGCGCTGAAGGCGACAATCGCGTTCTGAACCCTTTCGGCTGAAGCCCACCGCATGTCCAACCTCATCGTCCACGGCGGCACGCCGCTCACCGGCCGCATCGTGCCGTCGGCCAACAAAAACGCGGTGCTGCCCATCCTGTGCGCCACGCTGCTGACCCACGATCCGGTGCGCCTGGTGGGCATTCCGGAAATCACCGATGTGCGCAAGATCCTGGACATCTTCCGCCAGCTGGGCAGCGTGGTGACGGTGGACTATGCCCAGGGCACGCTGGACCTGCACCACAAGGACACCCAGTTCGACCCCGGCACACACCACCTGCCCGAAGAAATGCGCAGCTCGATCATGCTGGTGCCGCCGCTGCTGGCCCGCTTCGGCGCCGCGCGCATCGAAAACGACGTGCAGGGCTGCACCCTGGGTGTGCGCGAGATCGACCCGCACGTCGAAGTGATGGAACGTTTTGGCGCCACGGTCGAACGCCGCCGCGAAGCGCTGATCATGCGCGTGGACAGCGGCCTGAAAGCCAACCACCACTGGCTGGACTACGCCAGCGTCACCACCACCGAAAACTTCGTGCTCTGCGCCGCCTTGGCGCACGGCACCAGCACGCTGATGAACGCGGCCAGCGAGCCGCACGTGCAGGAGTTCTGCAACTTCATGGTCATGCTGGGGGCGCAGATCGAAGGCATCGGCACCAGCCGCCTCACCGTGCACGGCGTGGCCCGGCTGGGCAAGCCCGAAGGGGCCGAGTTCACGTTTGCCGAAGACTTCCACGAGGCTGTCACCTTCATGGCGCTGGGCGCCATCACCGGCGGTTGCATCACGGTGAAAAACAGTGCGCCCGAGCAGTTCCCGCTGATCGACCGCACCTTCGCCAAGTTCGGCGTGCAGGTGGTGCACGAAGGCGGCTGGAGCCACACGGTGGTCGAGGGCCCGCTGCGGGTGAAGCAGCCTTTCACGCAGAACATCCTGCCCAAGGTCGAAGCCGCGCCCTGGCCCTACCTGCCGGTGGACCTGCTGCCCATCTTCGTGGCCCTGGGCGTCAGGGCCGAAGGCAGCATGATGTACTGGAACAAGGTCTACGAAGGCGCGATGGGCTGGACCAGCGAACTGTCCAAGTTCGGTGGCCACGCTTTCCAGAGCGACCCGCACCGCATCATCACCTTCGGCGGCAAGCCGCTGGCACCGGCCGAGGTGGAAAGCCCCTACATCATCCGCGTGGCCATCGCGCTGCTGATGCTGGCGTGCAGCATCCCGGGCAAGAGCACGATCAAGAATGCCGCGCCGGTGCGGCGTGCGCACCCGCACTTTGCCGAGAACATCCGCACGCTGGGTGCGCAGATCGAGTGGGTCGAGGGGGACTGAATCCGTGAGCCGCGTGCTGACCCCAGACCGCCCGCAGACGCTGGGCGAAGAGATCGCCAACAGCATCAGCCACGGCCTGGGTTTTGTGCTGGCGGTGGCTTCACTGCCGATCCTGGTGTGGCAGGCCAACCGGCTGGGGGGTGCGGTGGACATCGCCGCGGCCAGCGTGTTTTCGGCCACGATGATGCTGCTGTACGGCATCTCGACGCTGTACCACGCGCTGCCGGCCCGGCGCGCAGCCCGCGCCAAGACCTGGCTGCAGCGGCTGGACCATGCGGCCATCTACCTGTTCATCGCCGGCAGCTACACACCGTTCACGCTGGGTGTGCTGCAGGGTGGCTGGGGCTTCACCTTGTTCTGCGCCGTGTGGGCGGCGGCGGCTTTAGGTGTCACCGTCAAGCTGCTGAACCGGCTGCAGCACCCGTGGCTGAGCACGGGCCTGTACCTGGCCATGGGCTGGATGGCGCTGCTGGCCGCACCGGTGCTGCTGGAGCGCCTGCCGGCGGCTGGCCTGGCCTGGATCGTGGCCGGCGGCGTGAGTTACACGCTGGGCGCGCTGGTGTTCCTGTTCGACAACAGGGTGCGTTACGCACACTTCGTCTGGCACCTCTTTGTGCTGGGTGGCAGCGCCTGCCACTTCTTTGCCGTGCTGCTGTACGCCCACGCCTGAAACAGGTTCACCTGGCGTGGCGAAAAAGGACAAACACGTCAGCGAAACGCCGGCCACGCAGATGCTGCGCGCGGCCGGCGTGGTGTTCACCGAGCACCCTTACGACTATGTCGAACACGGCGGCACCGCCGAGAGCGCGCGCCAGCTCGGCGTGGCAGAACATGCCGTGATCAAGACGCTGGTGATGCAGGACGACAAGTTGCAACCCCTCGTCGTGCTGATGCATGGCGACCGCCAGGTCAGCACCAAGAACCTGGCACGCGAGATCGGCGTCAAGTCCGTTGAACCCTGCAAACCCGAGGTGGCGCAGCGCCACAGCGGTTACCTGGTGGGTGGCACCTCGCCTTTTGGCCTGCGCAAGCCGCTGCCGGTGTGGGTGGAAACCACGGTGCTGGAGCTGCCGCGCATCTGCATCAACGGCGGCCGGCGTGGTTACCTGGTGGGCATCGACCCGCAGGTGTTGGTGCGCTTGCTGGACGCGCGGCCGGTGCACTGTGCGCTGGCTTGATAGCCCCTGGGCCTAAAATCCGGCGCACATGAATGCCCTGTGGATTGCTGTTGCGCTGCTTGGCGCCTACCTGATCGGCTCTTTGTCCTTTGCCGTCATCGTGAGCCGCGTGATGGGTCTGGCCGACCCGCGCAGTTACGGCAGCAAAAACCCGGGCGCCACCAATGTGCTGCGCTCGGGCAACAAGGCGGCGGCGCTGCTGACCTTGGCCTTCGATGCGCTGAAGGGTTACGTCCCGGTGCTGCTGGTGCTGATCTACGGGCCGCGCTTCGGCCTGGGTCCGTCGGTGGCGGCCTTCGTGGGCCTGGCGGCGTTTGTCGGCCACCTGTGGCCGGTGTTTTTCCGCTTCCGGGGTGGCAAGGGCGTGGCCACGGCGGCCGGTGTGTTGATGGCCATCAACCCCTGGCTGGGTCTGGCCACGCTGCTGAGCTTTGCCATCATCGTGGTTTTCTCCCGTTACGCATCGCTTGCCAGCATCGTGGCGGCGGCTTTTGCGCCGTTCTACCAGGCCTTGATCTGGGGCGTGCAGCCCGCCTTTCTGGCCATGGTGGTGATGAGCCTGCTGCTGATCTGGCGCCACGAAGGCAACATCAAGAAGCTGCTGGCCGGCACCGAGAACAAGATCGGCCAGAAACCCCCGCCGCCCGGGCCCTTGCAGAACGTCGACAAGGCGCACGGCGCGCACGCCCACACGCACCAGCACACCAAGCACAAAAAGGGTCATTGAAATGGTTCAGCGCTTCGACGTCGGCACCCGCCTGTCCGAAATGGCCGTTCACAACGGCGTCTGTTACCTCGCAGGCCAGGTGGCGGCCGACGGCAGCCAGGACATCACCGGCCAGACCCAACAGGTGCTGGCCGCCATCGACGCGTTGCTGGCGCGTGCCGGCACCGACAAACACAAGCTGCTGATGGTGCAGATCTTCATCAAGGACCTGGCCGACTTCCCGGCCATGAATGCCGCCTGGGAAGCCTGGCTGCCCGCCGGCCATGCGCCGCCACGGGCCACCGTGAAGGCCGACCTGGCCAAGCCGGAATGGCGTGTCGAGATGGTGGTCACCGCCGCCTTGTGAAGCCTGCTGAAACGCTGCCGAGCCCGCCGTGAGTGTGTCCAAGGGCTCCTTGTTCGGCCTGGCCCTGTTGGTGCTGGGTGTCAGTGCGGCCAGCCAGTGGTGGGCCGGCTCGCACGACCGCCGGCTGGGCCGCGAAGTGGCTGCGCTGGCGCAGCCGGGTGACATCCACATGCTGTCGTCCGACAACTGCGCCATCTGCACCGTGGCCCGCCGCTGGCTCCAGCAACACACGGTGGCCTTCAGCGAATGCAGCATCGAACGCGACCCGGTCTGCCGCGCCACTTTCGAAGCCACCGGCGCGGCCGGCACGCCGGTGATGGTGGTGCGCGGTCGGCCTCAGCTGGGTTTCCTGCCCGCTAACTTGAAGGGTGCGCTGCAGCCCGTCGTGCGCTAGATTAGTTATGTGGCTTACCGCACAGAGCCGTCTGCGCCCGACGCCTACCGTTCGAACAACACATGCCAGGAGCCCGGCGATGCACCGTTTTCCACTCAAAGCTGCGGGGCTGGCCCTGTTGTTCGGCGCCGCGCCGTTTGCCTTGCCGTTTGCCGTGCCATTTGCCGGCGCTGCCACGCTGGACACCGTTTTGGTGGCCAGCGGCTTCAACGCACCGCTCTACGCCACCTCGCCGCTGGCCGGCGGCCCGATCTTCGTGGTGGAAAAGGGCGGCCTGATCAAAACCGTGCAGGGGGGCTCGGTCAGCACCTTCCTGAGCCTGAGCGTCAGCACCGCCGGTGAACAGGGGCTGCTGGGCCTGGCTTTCGACCCGGGTTACGCCAACCCGGCGTCGGCCGGCTACCGCCGCTTTTTTGTCAGCACCATCGACGCCAGCAACCAGGACAGCGTGATCTCGAGCTACCGCACCAGCGACAACCCGCTGGTGGCCGACGCGGCCAGCCGGGTCGAGATCATGCGCTTCGACCAGCCCAATGGCCTGACCAACCACAAGGCTGGCTGGCTGGGTTTCAAGCCGGGTGACGCCGACCACCTGTACATCGCCAGCGGCGACGGCGGCGGTGGTTACGACCCGTCGAGCAACGGCCAGAACACCAACACGCTGCTGGGCAAGATGCTGCGCATCGACATCAACGGCGACGACTTCGCCAGCCCGGACATCAACTACGCCATTCCCGCCGACAACCCCTTTGCCGGTGTTGCCGGCAGCCGCGGCGAAATTTTCGCCTACGGCCTGCGCAACCCCTGGCGCAACAGCTTCGACCGCCTGACCGGCGACCTGTGGATCGCCGACGTGGGCCAAAGCGCCCGTGAAGAGGTCAACCTGCTGCTGGACAGCAGCGCCGGCGGCGAAAACTTCGGCTGGCGCGTGCGTGAAGGCGACATCGCCACGCCAGGTGTCGGCGGCCCGCTGCAGCCGGGCATGGACGACCCGCTGCTCGTCTACACACGCAGCTTCGGTGGCTCCATCACCGGCGGCTACGTGGTGCGCGAGGTCGGCTCGCCGCTGTACGGCCAGTACCTCTTCGGCGACTTCGTCAGCGGCCGCATCTGGTCGGTGCTGGCCGACGGCAACCCCAAGACCATGGCCGACGCCACCGAGTGGACAGCGATGCTGGATGCCGGTGCGGGTGGTGTGCTGGGGAACATCGCTTCTTTCGGCGAAGGCGCGGGCGGCGAGATCTACATCGTCGACTTCGGCGGCAAGGTGGTGCAGGTGGTGCCCGAACCGGCACCGGCACTGCTGCTGGCCATGGGCCTGGCCGGTTTGGCCTGGCGCCGTTCTGCGGCCGCGCGGCGTGAAAAAGCCGAAGCCGCCGCCTTGGGCTAGAGCCCCAAGCGCGCCAAAGAGCCGCGGCCCTGCCGCACCAGCACCGGTTCGTCGGCGCTGAAGTCGATCACCGTGGTGGGCTCCATCGGGCAGGCGCCTGCGTCCACCACCGCCTGCAGGGCCTTCTGGAAGCGGTCGCGGATGTCGTTGGCGTCGTTCATCGGCTCGCTGTCGCCGGGGGCGATCAAGGTCGTGGCCAGCAGCGGTTCACCAAACAGCGCCAGCAGTTCCTGCGTCACCTGGTGGTCGGGCACACGCAGCCCGATGGTGCGGCGGCTGGGGTGGCTCAGGCGCCTTGGCACTTCCTTGGTGGCTTCCAGGATGAAGGTGTAGGGCCCGGGTGTGCCCAGCTTCAGCAGCCGGTACTGCCGGTTGTCGACACGTGCAAAACGCGCCAGTTCACTCAGGTCCTTGCACAACAGTGTCAGGTGGTGTTTGTCGTCCACCTGGCGGATGCGGCGCAGGTTTTCTGCGGCCGTCTTGTCGTCCAGGCGGCACACCAGCGCATAGCTGCTGTCGGTGGGCACCGCGGCAATGCCACCGTCGTGCAGGATCTGCGCCGCCTGCTTCAGCAGCCGCAGCTGCGGGTTCTGCGGGTGGACTTCAAAAAGTTGCGACAAGGTTCAGTTTCGTTCAACCCAGCTTCCCGCCGCGGAACCGGCTTCGCCGGGCCGCTGGCGGACGGCCCCCTTGGGGGGTAGCGAGCGCAAGCGAGCGTGGGGGCTCACAAGACCATCACCGGGATTTTGCCAATCCGCGTCTGCCATTCTTTCGGTGCCGTGTTGTGCACGCTCGTGCCGGTGGCGTCCACGGCCACGGTGACCGGCATGTCGACGACGTCGAATTCGTAGATGGCTTCCATGCCCAGGTCGGCAAAACCCAGCACCTTCGAGCCCTTGATGGCCTTGGCCACCAGGTAGGCGGCTCCGCCCACGGCCATCAGGTAGGCGCTCTTGTGTTTTTTGATGGCCTCGATGCCGGCGGGCCCACGTTCGGCCTTGCCGATCATGCCGATGAGGCCGGTTTGCGCCAGCATCATCTCGGTGAACTTGTCCATGCGCGTGGCGGTGGTGGGGCCGGCTGGGCCGACCACTTCGTCGCGCACCGGGTCCACCGGGCCGACGTAGTAGATGACGCGGTTGGTGAAGTCCACCGGCAGCGGCTCGCCCTTGGCCAGCATGTCCTGGATGCGCTTGTGCGCGGCGTCGCGGCCGGTCAGCATCTTGCCGCTCAGCAGCAGCGTGTCGCCGGGTTTCCAGCTGGCCACGGTTTCACGGGTCAGCGTGTTCAGGTCGACCCGCTGGCTCTTGTTGTAGTCGGGGGCCCACTTCACGTCGGGCCACAGGTCCAGGCTGGGTGGGTCCAAGTAGACCGGGCCGCTGCCGTCCAGCACCAGGTGGGCGTGGCGGGTGGCCGCGCAGTTCGGAATCATCGCCACCGGCTTGCTGGCGGCGTGCGTGGGCCAGGTCGCGATCTTCACGTCCAGCACCGTCGTCAGGCCACCCAGGCCCTGGGCGCCGATGCCCAGCGCGTTGACTTTTTCGTAGAGCTCGATGCGAAGCTCTTCCAGCTTGTTCTGCGGCCCGCGGGCCAGCAGGTCGAACATGTCGATGGGCTCCATCAACACTTCCTTGGCCAGCAGCATCGCCTTTTCGGCCGTGCCACCGACGCCGATGCCCAGCATGCCCGGCGGGCACCAGCCAGCGCCCATCGTGGGCACGGTCTTCATGACCCAGTCCACCAGGTTGTCGCTGGGGTTCATCATGATGAACTTGCTCTTGTTCTCGCTGCCGCCGCCCTTGGCAGCCACCGTCACGTCCAGCGTGTGGCCGGGCACCACGGTCATGTGCACAACCGCCGGCGTGTTGTCCTTGGTGTTCTTGCGCTCGAAGATGGGGTCGGACAGCACCGAGCCGCGCAGCTTGTTGTCGCTGTTCAGGTAAGCGCGGCGCACGCCTTCGTTGACGGCGTCTTCGATGCTGCCGGCAAAACCCTCGAAGCGCACGTCCATGCCGATCTTCAGGAACACGTTGACGATGCCGGTGTCCTGGCAGATGGGCCGGCGGCCTTCGGCGCACATGCGGCTGTTGGTCAGGATCTGCGCGATGGCGTCCTTGGCCGCGGCGCTCTGCTCACGTTCGTAGGCACGCGCCAGGTGGCTGATGTAGTCGGCCGGGTGGAAGTAGCTGATGTACTGCAGCGCGGCGGCAACCGATTCGATGAGGTCGGCCTGGCGGATGGTGGTGGTGCTCATGGCAGGTGCTCCCGTGAAGGGTTCAGTGCTTGCCCGAAGGCGAAGACATCATGCGGTCGGCCAGCGCGATGGCCAGGGCCGAAAACAGGAAGGCCAGGTGGATCAACGTCTGCCACAGCAAGACCTTCTCGCTGTAGTTCTCGGCGTTGATGAAGGTCTTCAGCAGGTGGATGCTGCTGATGCCGATGATGGCCGTGGCCAGCTTGACCTTCAGCACGCTGGCGTTGACGTGGCTCAGCCACTCGGGCTGGTCGGGGTGGCCTTCCAGGTTCATGCGCGAAACGAAGGTTTCATAGCCCCCGACGATGACCATGATCAGCAGGTTGCTGATCATCACGACGTCGATCAGGCCCAGCACCACCAGCATGATCACGGTCTCGTTGAGCTTGGGCACCCAGTCGGGGTCGGCCTTGTAGCCGATGCTGTCGACCAGCATCTTCAGTGCGTCCTTGTCGCCGAACACGGCCGAGATCAGGTGCGACAGTTCGACCCAGAAGTGGAAGACGTACACACACTGCGCAACGATCAGGCCCAGGTACAGCGGCAGCTGAAGCCAGCGGCTGGCGAAAATCAGGTTGGGCAGCGGCGGCATGCGCTGAGGCTTGGGTGAAGTGGGCGGGCCTTCCGGCACGGGTGTGGACATGGGGTACAAAGCCTCGGTGGATCAGGGGGTGACCCGATTGCCGCAAATTGTAGGTTCATGACCATCCACCGCTGGTGAGCCCGTCAGGTGTCCGTCAGAGCGGGCGCTTAGCTTCCGGGCGCAGCCCCAGACCCATCAGAGCCCATTCAAGCCGCAGGAGACACGCATGTCAGACACCCAGCCCACCGAGTTGAAAACCCATCAGCCGCCAGCCGCCCTGGTGGCCGCTGCCCGGGTCTCGGGCATGGCCGCCTACCAGAAGCTGGTGGACGAAGCCGACCGCGACTACGAAGGCTACTGGGCCCGCCTGGCGCGCGAATTCGTGAGCTGGAAGACACCCTTCACGAAGGTGCTGGACAGCAGCCAGGCGCCGTTTTTCAAGTGGTTCGAAGACGGCACGCTGAACGTGTCCTACAACTGCCTGGACCGCAACGTCGAACGGGGCCTGGGTGACAAGACAGCCATCATCTTCGAGGCCGACGACGGCGCGGTGACAAAGGTCAGCTACAGCCAGCTGCTGGCCATGGTGTGCCAATTTGCCAACGCGCTGAAGGCGCGTGGGGTGAAAAAGGGTGACCGGGTCGTCATCTACATGAGCATGTCGGTCGAAGGTGTGGCCGCCATGCAGGCTTGCGCGCGCATCGGCGCCATCCATTCGGTGGTTTTTGGCGGCTTCAGCGCCCAGAGCGTGCGCGACCGCGTGCAGGACGCTGGTGCGGTGATGATCATCACCGCCGACGAACAGGCGCGGGGCGGCAAGAGCCTGCCGCTGAAGAACATCGTCGACGAGGCGCTGGCGCTGGGTGGCTGCGAGACCATCCAAAACGTCATCGTCTACAAACGCACCGGCGGCACCATCCACTGGAACCCGGCTCGCGACCGCTGGCTGCACGAAGAACTGGCCAGCCAGCCGAGCACCTGCGAACCCGAATGGGTGGGGGCCGAACATCCGCTCTTCCTGCTGTACACCAGCGGCAGCACCGGCAAGCCCAAGGGCGTGCAGCACAGCAGCGGCGGCTACCTGCTGCACGCAGCGCTGACCACGGCCTGGACCTTCGACCTGAAGGACAACGACATCTTCTGGTGCACGGCCGACATCGGATGGGTCACCGGCCACAGCTACATCACCTACGGCCCGCTGGCCCTGGGCGGCACCGAGATCGTGTTCGAAGGGGTGCCCACCTTCCCCGATGCGGCACGCTTCTGGAAGACCGTCGAAAAACACAAGGTCACCATCTTCTACACCGCCCCCACGGCCATCCGCTCGCTGATCAAGGCAGCCGAAGGCAACCCCGCGGTGCACCCGAACAAAAGCGACCTCAGCAGCCTGCGCATCCTGGGCAGCGTGGGCGAACCCATCAACCCGGCCGCCTGGGAGTGGTACTACCTGCACGTGGGCGGTGGCCGCTGCCCCATCGTCGACACCTTCTGGCAAACCGAAACCGGCGGCCATGTCATCACGCCGCTGCCGGGTGCCACGCCCATGGTGCCGGGTTCCTGCACCTTGCCGTTCCCCGGCATCACGGCGGCCATCGTCGACGAAACCGGGGCCGACGTGCCCAACGGCAGCGGCGGCATCCTGGTCATCAAGAAGCCCTGGCCCAGCATGATCCGCACCATCTGGGGCGACCCCGACCGCTTCGTGAAGAGCTACTACCCGCCCGAGCTGAAGGGCTACTACCTGGCCGGTGACGGTTCTATCCGCGACAAGCACACCGGCTACTTCACCATCACCGGCCGCATCGACGATGTGCTGAACGTGTCAGGCCACCGCATGGGCACGATGGAGATCGAGTCGGCGCTGGTCAGCCACACCGAGCTGGTGGCCGAAGCCGCCGTGGTGGGCCGCCCCGACGACACCACCGGCGAGGCCATCTGCGCCTTCGTGGTCTTGAAGCGCAGCCGCCCCACGGGCGACGAAGCCAAGAAGATCGCCAACGAACTGCGCAGCTGGGTGGCCAAGGAGATCGGCCCCATCGCCAAGCCCAAGGACATCCGTTTCGGCGAAAACCTGCCCAAGACCCGCAGCGGCAAGATCATGCGCCGCCTGCTGCGCAGCATTGCCAAGGGCGAAGCCATCACGCAGGACACCAGCACGCTGGAGAACCCCGCGATCCTGGAGCAGTTGGGCCAGGCCAACTGATCTGATCCGGTTTCCAGCGACAAGGGCCGGGCGTGAGCCCGGCCCTTGTGCTTTTTGAAGCGCCTGCCGGTCCCTGCTTGAGCTACAGTGCCCTCAGGAGAAACCCGCCATGCCCATGGTCATCATCGGAGTGCTGTTGCTCGCCGCCAGGTGGGCCGAGTGGGGGCCGTTTGCGACCTGGTCGTGGTGGGTCGTGCTGTCGCCTTTTGCCTTGGCCGTGCTGTGGTGGCACTTTGCCGATTCCTCGGGCTGGACCAAGCGGCGCGAGATGGACAAGATGGAAAAGCGCAAGGTCGATCGCCGCGAGCAGCAGATGGAAGCCCTGGGCATGGGCAAGCGCCGCGACAAGGTCATCACCAAGGCACAACGTGCCAAGGCCGTGACCATCAGTTCCGACCCCACGCACGCCGGCCGCGACGCGCCCAGCAAACCCATCGACCAAGCCGAGCCCCCGCGCCGGGAACCCAAGCTGTAGGCAGAGCCCCCAAGCTCGCTGGCGCTGGCTGCCCCCCAAGGAGGGTTTCCGCCGACGGACTGGCAGAGCCAGTTCCGTGGCGGCAAGCTTGATCTGCCAGGCGCGGCGCCAGTTGGGTCAATCTCCGTCCAGCACCGCGCCCGTGCTGGCGCTGGACGCATTCTTCGCAAACTTGGCCAGCACACCCCGCGTGTACCGCGGCGCCGGCTGCTTCCACAGCGCGCGGCGGCGGGCGATTTCTGCGTCGTCCACGTTCAACTGCAGCAGCAGTCGGTGCGCGTCGATGGTGATGGTGTCGCCTTCGTGCACCAGCGCAATCACGCCGCCGGCATAAGCTTCCGGCGCCACGTGGCCCACCACCATGCCCCAGGTGCCACCCGAAAAGCGGCCGTCGGTGATCAGGCCCACGCTTTCACCCAGCCCCTGGCCGATCAGTGCGCCAGTGGGGGCCAGCATCTCGGGCATGCCCGGTCCGCCCTTGGGGCCCAGGTAACGCAGCACCATCACGTCGCCGGCCACGATCTGCTTGGCCATGATGGCGGCCAGCGCACTCTGCTCGTCGTCGAACACCCGCGCCGGGCCGGTGATGACCGGGTTTTTCAGGCCGGTGATCTTGGCCACGCAGCCTTCGGGGCTGAGGTTGCCCTTCAGGATGGCCAGGTGGCCTTCGGCGTAGATCGGCTGGGCGACCGCGCGGATGACATCCTGGTCGGCCCGCAGCGGCGGAATCTCGGCCAGGTTTTCTGCCACCGTCTTGCCGGTGATGGTCATGCAGTCGCCATGCAGCAAGCCGGCTTCCAGCATCACCTTCATCACCGCTGGAATGCCACCGGCACGGTGCAGGTCGATGGCCAGGTACTGGCCGCTGGGCTTCAGGTCACACAGCACCGGCACCTTGCGCCGCATGCGCTCGAAGTCGTCGATGGTCCAGTCGACCTCGGCGGCATGCGCGATGGCCAGAAAGTGCAGCACGGCATTGGTGCTGCCCCCGGTGGCCATGATCACGGCCACGGCGTTTTCGATCGCCTTTTTGGTGACGATGTCGCGCGGCTTCAGGTCGGCCTTCACGGCGGCCACCAGCGCGCGCGCAGCGGCTTCGGTGTGCGCCAGGATGGGGTCTTCGACGTTGGCCATGGTCGACGCAAAGGGCAAGCTCATGCCCAGTGCCTCGAAGGCTGAGGACATGGTGTTGGCGGTGTACATGCCGCCGCATGAACCACTGCCCGGAATGGCGCGGCGCTCGATCTGGCAGAAGTCTTCTTCGCTCATGTTGCCGGCGCTGAACTGGCCCACGGCTTCGAAGACGCTGACGATGTTGAGGTCTTGCCCCTTGTACCTGCCCGGCAGGATGGTGCCGCCATAGACGTAGATGGCCGGCACATTGGCGCGCAGCATGCCCATCATGCCGCCGGGCATGTTCTTGTCGCAGCCGCCGATGACCAGCACGCCGTCCATCCACTGGCCGCCGACGCAGGTTTCCACGCAGTCGGCGATGACCTCGCGTGACACCAGGCTGTACTTCATGCCCTCGGTGCCCATGGCCATGCCGTCGCTGATGGTGGGTGTGCCGAAAGTCTGCGGGTTGGCGCCTGCGGCCTTCAGTGCGTTCACCGCCGCGTCGGCCAGCTTCTGCAAGCCGCTGTTGCAGGGGGTGATGGTGCTGTGGCCGTTGGCCACACCGATCATCGGCTTGCCGAAGTCGCCTTCGGTGTAGCCCATGCCGTAGTACATGGAGCGGTTCGGGGCGCGGGCCACGCCTTCGGTGATGTTCTTGCTGCGGCGGTTGGCGCTCATCGGGGGGCTTCCTTTGCTGAATCCGGGAGTTTATCGGCGCCGTGGACAATGGCCGTTCCTGATCGCTGCCTGCCGGAGACGCCCCCGATGCTCGTGCATCCCCAGTTCAACCCCGTGGCCCTGTCGCTGGGCCCCATTTCCATCCACTGGTACGGGCTGAGCTACCTCGCCGCCTTTGGCCTTTTCCTGTGGCTGGCCGGCCGGCGTGTGCAAAAGCCCTGGTTCGCCCAGGTGGGCTGGACGCGCCGCGACGTCGAAGACATGCTGTTCTACGGTGTGCTGGGGGTCATCATCGGCGGCCGACTGGGTTACACACTCTTCTACAAGCCCGATGTCTACCTGGCCGACCCGATCGGCATCCTGAAGGTCTGGCAAGGCGGCATGGCCTTCCACGGCGGCCTGCTGGGTGTCATCACAGCGATGGCGGTTTTTGCGCGCCGGCGCGGCAGGCCCTTTCTGCAGGTCATGGACGTGGTGGCACCGGCGGTGCCCATCGGCATTGCCGTCGTGCGAGGGGCCAACTACATCAACGGTGAACTGTGGGGCAGGGCGGCAGACGCCAGCCTGCCCTGGGCGATGGCCTTCCCGCAAAGCGGCAGCATGGTGCCGCGGCACCCGTCGCAGCTTTACCAGATGGCGCTGGAAGGTCTGTTGCTCTTTGTGCTGTTGTGGCTCTACGCCCGGCGCGAACGGGCTCAGGGCCAGGTGGCCGCAGCCTTCGTCTTCGGCTACGGTGTGCTGCGCTTCGTGGCCGAGTACTTCCGCGAACCCGACAGCTTCCTGGGCCTGCTGGCGCTGGGCATGAGCATGGGCCAGTGGCTGTGCCTGCCCATGATCGTGCTGGGTGCCGGCCTGTGGTTGTGGTCGGGCCAGCGCGCCGGTGGACGGAAGGCAGGAGCCCAGGCATGAGGCAGGTTTTTCTGGACACCGAGACCACCGGCCTGCACCCCGACCAAGGCGACCGCATCATCGAGTTCGCCTGCGTCGAATACGACAGGCGCCGCGACACCGGCCGCCGCCTGCACCATTATGTGAACCCCGGTCGCAGCAGCCACCCCGACGCGGTGCGGGTGCACGGCATCAGCGACGAATTCCTGGCCGACAAGCCGCCCTTTGCCAGCGTCGTGGCGGAGCTGCTGGACTTCGTCAAGGGCGCCGACGTGGTCATCCACAACGCCAGCTTCGATGTCGGTTTCCTGAACGCCGAACTGGCTCGCCTGGGCCTGCCGCTTTTCACCCAGCACGCCGCCCGCATCACCGACAGCCTGCAGATGGCGCGCGAGATGTTCCCCGGCAAAGGCAATTCGCTGGACGCGCTGTGCCGGCGCCTGGAAGTCGACAACAGCAAGCGCGACCTGCACGGCGCGCTGATCGACGCCGACCTGCTGGCGCAGGTCTACCTGAACATGACCCGCGGGCAGGACTCGCTGGTCATCGACAGCACCGAGACTTCGCGCGGCCCGGTGGCGGCCGCCAGACTGGACCTGTCGACACTGGACCTGCCCGTGCTGGCCTGCAGCGAAGACGAAGCCGCAGCCCACGATGCCCTGCTGTGCGACCTTGACAAGGTCAGCCAGGGCAAGACGGTCTGGCGCACGCCAGAACCGGCCCAGAATGCCATGGCATAATCCCGGGCTTGCCGGAACGCGCGCCGTATTCGGTGCTGCAGCACAAGATTCCGGGCGGTTAGCTCAGCGGTAGAGCACTGCCTTCACACGGCAGGGGTCGCAGGTTCGAACCCTGCACCGCCCACCAGGTCATGCTCCTCGGGGCACGTCATCGATGCGCCACCCTCGGGTGGCGCTTCTCGTTTGTGAGACGACAGATGATGTTCGCCGGTGCGGGCATCCAGAACCGTGTCACCCTCGGAAGGCCTGCACACGATGAACGTTGCCCGGTCCGAAACAAGCGCATCGCCCCACCCGCGTGGTGGTGCCGGTGCGGTGTTGCCGCTGGCTCACCTGATTGCCCCGACGCTGCTGGTGCTGGCCTGTGTGCTGCTGCAAAGGGCGGTCCGCAGTGGGTACTTTCCGCCCTTCGGCCTGGTGTCACCGCAGACTGCCGCGCAGCTGGTCGCCACGCTGACCTCGTTGGCCGTGTTGTGGCTCTTGCTGCGGGTGGCCGACGTGCTGCTGTGGGACCGCCTGCTGCCCCGTTACGCGGGTGTGCGCCTGCCGCGCCTGCTGCGCCAGGTGGTGGCGGTGGTGGTCAGCGTGCTGGCGGTGGCCGTGGTGCTGAGCCATGTCTGGGAACTTTCGGTCGGGCCGGTGCTGGCCACCACCGGGGCCATCGGCATCGTCGCCGGGCTGGCGCTGCGCAATGTGCTGGCCGACTTCTTCAGCGGCATCGCGCTGAACATGGAGCACCCTTTCAGGCTCGACGACTTCGTGCTGTTCCACATCCGCGGCAAACGCGAACCCGTCGCCGGCTTCGTGCGCGAGATCAACTGGCGCAGCACCACCGTGTTGACACCCGAAGACAACCTGATCAGCGTGCCCAACAGCCTGGTGGCGATGTCGACGGTGGAAAACCTGTCCTTCCCGTCGCCGGTCTCTGAACTCGAACTGGACGTCGTGCTGGACTGGCACCTGGACCCCGCCGTGCTCGAGCCTGTGCTGACTGCTGCCATGGTCGACGCCTGGGTGCGTGGCGCCACCAGTGGCGACAAGCCGCCGAAGTTCCGTATCTGCAAGCTCGACGGCGCGGGTGTCACCTACCGCATCGTCTACTTGATCGACCCGCGCAAAAAACCCAAGGGCCCGGCACGCCACACGCTGCTGAGTTGCCTGCAGCAACACCTGCGGTTTGCCGGCTTGCGGCCGGTGCACGCAGAGACCGCCGGCAGCCCGGTCGAAGCAGCGCCCCAGCGTCCGCGAGATCACCAGCGGCCCGAAGACCGGCTGCTGGCCATCGAACACGTGCCCTTGCTGTCGGTGCTGACGGTGCCCGAGCTCGAGCGCCTGGCCGCCGCCTCGCGTGTGTGCCGTGTGGCCGAAAGCACCGCTGTGGTCACGTCTGGCGAAGCGGGCAGCACGATGTTCATCGTGGCCGCCGGGGTGCTGGAGGTGTTGATGCCTGACACGGAAGGTGCAGCCGCGCATCGCATCGCCACCTTGGCGCCCGGCCAGTTTTTCGGCGAGATGTCGTTGCTGACTGGCGCACTGCGCACGGCCACGGTGAAGGCCCTGAGCGCCTGTGTGCTGTACGAAGTGCCGCACGCGGTGATGGCTGAACTGCTGCAAGCGCGCCCTGACCTGGCCGACCAGCTGTCGGGCGTGGTGGCCGAGCATCTGCGCCGCGACAACCAGGCCGCGCAGTTGGCGGACAACACGCCGCAGGCGCGTGCGGCCTCGCTGCCGGAAGCCATTGCGCAGCGCATCCGGCGCTTTCTGTCGCGTTGAAGCTGGCCGGCCGGGTGCACCCACGGCCGTGGCCGGTGCGAGCCTCTTGGCCGAGGGCCGCTCGGTATACTGATTCGAACCCGGTCGGAGGTTCGAACATGCTGAACTTCGCCCTCGAGGCCACCCTTGAGGCTGCCCTTGTCCTGTTGGCGGCGGGTGGCCGGTGATCACGCTGCCGGGCGACCATCCCGAACGCTTTGCCCTCGCCGAAGAGGTGCACGCACGGCCGCCCGAGCTGCTGCCCACACCGGCCCGCGCCAGCTACCTGGCCGTGCTGGTCGACTCCGAACAAAGGGCCATCGAGCTGGCGCACCTGGCCAAGCTGTGTGAACGCTACGCCGTGCCGCCGCCGGCACCCGAGCTCACGCACTTCAGCGCCCGCATGGGCCCCTTGCGCCTGAAGTGGGAACGCCACGGCGAGTTTTCTTCGTGGACCTTGATCGCGCCCGGCGCCGAGTCGACGCCGTTTGCCGAGCCGGCAACTTCGCTGCTGCCCGACGGCTGGCTGCGCAAGCTGCCGGGCCGCACGCTGGTGGCCGCACATGCGGTCATCGCCGCAGCGCCGGCCACACCTCCCGACGAAGCCGAGTTGTCCCGCCATTTCGAAGATCACCTGGTGGTGGGGGCAGAAGTGGCCGACGGTGAAGCGCTGGCCTACACCGACTTCAAGATCCATGCCGACGGCTGTTCGCGTTTCCTGCTGCTGGGCCGCGGCCTCACGCCGCGGGTGGCGGGGCAGATCGTGCAGCGCCTGTTCGAGATCGAGGCCTACCGCATGATGGCGCTGCTGGCCTTGCCGATGGCGCGGCGGCAGAGCCCGCGCATCGTGGCCATTGAAAAAGCGCTGGCCGAACTGACCGACGGCATCGCCCGCGACGAAGGTGCCGACGAAAAGCTGCTGCACGAACTCACCCGCCTGGCGGCTGAAGTGGAAAGTGGCCTGGCCGCCAGCCAGTTCCGTTTTGGCGCCTGCCGGGCCTACGCCGAACTGGTGCGCACCCGCATCGCCGAACTGCGCGAAACGCGCCTGGAAGGCATCCCCACCATCGGTGCATTCATGGCGCGCCGTTTCGAACCTGCGGTGGCCACCTGCCTGACCGTGTCTTCTCGTCTGCACGACCTGAGTGAACGGGTGGCGCAGGCCAGTGCGCTCTTGTCCACCCGGGTCGACATTGCACGCGAACGGCAGAACCAGGCGCTGCTGTCCAGCATGGACCGCCGGGCCAAGCTGCAACTGCGTCTGCAGCAGACGGTCGAAGGGCTGTCGGTGGCGGCCATCGTCTACTACGTCGTCGGCCTGGTGGCTTACCTGTCCAAGGGCCTGAAGGCCGGCGGTGTGCCCCTGGATGCCGACCTGGTGGCGGCCGCGGCCGTGCCACTGGTGGCGGTGGCCGCGCTGATGGCCGTTCGCCGTGCGCGCAAGCACATCCGCGACGCCGAAACCACGCAGCGAAAGTAGCGCCCAGCCAAGAACAACAGAGACAAGATGTCGAACACCTTTCCCTTCAGCGCCCACTGATCGCCGCTGGCGCCGTCGGGGCCATCCATGCAGTTCGGAGGCACTGCTTCATGAGCAAACTCACGCCGGAGCTGGCACAGCTGGGCGAGGTGAGCGCCTGGCAGCCGAGGTTCCACCGCCGGCGCCAGTCCACCTGGGTCCGGCGGCACGGCGGCGCAAGCAAGGGCTGAACCCTCGCGCGGCACACGGCGAGTGCAGGGCGCCGGGCTGCCATCGGGCAAACTCGGTGCATGGACGGACCCCTGCACGGACTGCGTGTCCTCGAAATCGCCAGCATCGGCCCCGGCCCGCTGGCCTGCATGCTGATGGCCGACCTGGGCGCCGACGTGGTGCGCATCGACCGGCTCGAACCCAGCGGGCTGGGTGTGGCGATGTCACCCCGCCACGATGTCAACGCACGGGGCCGACGCTCGCTGGCGCTGGACCTCAAACAGGCCGCCGGGCGTGACACGGTCCTGCGGCTGGTGGCCGGTGCCGACGTGCTGGTCGAAGGCATGCGGCCGGGGGTGATGGAAAAGCTGGGTCTGGGGCCTGAACCTTGCCAGGCTGCCAATCCGCGGCTGGTTTACGGCCGTGTCACGGGCTTCGGCCAGACCGGCCCGCTGGCCCGCGCCGCCGGGCACGACCTGAACTACATCGCGCTGAGCGGTGTGCTGCAGGCCATCGGACCTGCCGGAGGTGCACCGGTGCCGCCGCTGAACCTGGTGGGCGACTACGGCGGCGGTGCGCTGTACCTGGCCTTTGGCGTGATGGCCGCGATCTTCGAACGGCAGCGCTCGGGCCTGGGCCAGGTGGTGGACGCGGCGATGGTGGACGGTGCGGCTTCGCTGGCGTCCATCTTCTTCGGCCTGCAGGCGGCCGGCACCTGGGGCGCACCGCGTGGGGAAAACCTGCTCGATGGCGGGTCGCCGTTTTATGCGACCTATGAAACCGCCGACGGCAAGCACATCAGCCTGGCCGCGCTGGAGCCCAAGTTTTTTGCCCAGCTGGTGCAGCGCCTGGGCCTGGACGACAGCTTCGTCGCGCGCCAGTACGACCGCCGCAGCTGGCCGGCCTTGCGTACGGCTATCGCCGATGCGGTGCGCCGTCACACCCGCGACGAGTGGTGCCTTCGGCTCGAAGGCAGCGACGTGTGTTTTGCGCCGGTGCTGTCATTCCAGGAAGCACCGCAGCACGTCCATGCACGCGCACGCGCGTCCTTTGTCACGGTCGACGGTGTGGTGCAGCCCGCAGCCGCACCGCGCTTCGACCGCACGCCGGCGGCCCACCCGCGACCCGCGCCGCAGGTGGGCGAACACACCACGCAGGTGCTGCAGGAAGCCGGTTTCAGTGCCAGCGAGATCCAGGCGCTGCGGACAAGCGGGGTGGCGAAGTGAGTGGCATCTACATCCCGGCAGCCGACGCCCGCGCGGCAGCGTCCTTGCTGCTCTTGCGCGACGGCACCGATGCCAGCGGTTCGCCGGTGCTGGAGGTGCTGATGCTGCGCCGCGCCGAACGTGATGGCGACCTGCGCAGCGGCGCGGCGGTGTTCCCCGGTGGTGTGCTCGACGTGCGCGACCGCACTGGTCATGCCTGGTGCCTGGGCCCCGACGATGCCACGGCCAGTGCGCAGCTGGGCCTGGCAGAAGGCGGCTTGGACTACTGGGTGGCGGCCGTCCGGGAAACCTTCGAAGAGGTGGGCCTGCTGCTGGCCGAGTCCACCGACGGCAGCCCATTCGACCCCGTCGCTTTGTCGCCCTGGCGTGACCGCCTGAACCGCAGCGAAGTGGGTGTGGCCGACTTCTGCGCCCACCACGGTCTGCGGCTGGACCTGCGGGGCCTGGTCTACTGCAGCCACTGGCTCACACCCCCCGGTGTGCCCAAGCGTTTCGACACCCGCTTTTTCATGGCGCTGGCGCCGCAGAACCAGGCAGCACAGGCCGACCTGGGCGAGGCCGTGGAACTGATGTGGCTGAGCCCGGCGCAAGCCCTGGCGCCCGAACGCGGCCTGAAGCTGCTGCCGGTGACACGCCGCACCTTGCAGGACCTGGGTCGCCACGCCAGCGCAGAAGCCGCCTTGCAGGCCGCACGGGCGCAGACCACGGTGCCGCTGGTGATGCCGCGCCGCGCGGCCAGCAGCAAAGGGCTGCGGGTGGTGCTGCCCGACGAACTGCCCTATGCCGAAATCGCACGCCTGGACCCCGAAGGCCGCGGCGACGTGCACGCCGACCTGCTGCCGGGCCGCGCGGTGCAACTGTCGCCGCGCATCATCCGCGTCACCGCGCCGAACCCGGGCCCGATGACCGGGCCCGGCACCAACAGCTACCTGGTGGGCGCGGGCGACGAATGGACCGCCATCGACCCCGGGCCCGAGCCGTCGTCAAGCAGCGATGCCCACATCCAGGCGCTGCTGGCGGCCGCGCCGGGGCGCATCACGCAGATCCTGGTGACACACACCCACCGCGACCATTCACCGGCCGCACGGGCCTTGTCGGCGGCCACCGGCGCGCCCGTGCTGGGCCGCACGGCCACGCACCCGATGTGGCAGGACCCGCACTTCGCCTGCCAGCGCGAGCTGCAGCACGACGAACGCCTGGCTGCCGGCGCAGGCTGCACGCTGCGTGTGCTGCACACACCCGGCCACGCATCCAACCACCTGTGTTTTCTGCTCGAAGAAGAAAGGACGCTGTTCACCGGCGACCACGTGATGCAAGGTTCCACCGTGGTCATCAACCCACCCGATGGCGACATGTCGGCCTACCTGGTGGCGCTGACGGCGCTGCTGGAAGAAGACATCGAGTGGTTTGCGCCCGGCCACGGTTTTCTGGTCGCGCAGCCGCGCGCGGTCGTGCGCGCACTCATCGCCCACCGCCTGCGCCGCGAAGCCAAGGTGAAGGCCGCCTTGTCGACCGCCGGCCCGTCACCCTTGCCCGGCTTGCTGCCGCAGGTGTACGACGACGTGCCCGCCGCCTTGCACCCGGTGGCGGCACGCTCGCTGCTGGCACACCTGCTGAAGCTGCAGCAGGACGGCGTGGCGCGGCTGGACGGCGGAACCTGGTCAGCGGCCTGACGCTGATGGCGAAGGGGAAGCTGAAGGTGGCGGTGCCGCCTGCCATTGCCCATCCAGCAGCAGCTGGTGCGGCCTGAACTGCGCCTTGTAGGCCATCTTCGGGCTGTTCTCGATCCAGTAGCCCAGGTACACGTGCGGCAGCTTCAGCTGGCGTGTCTGCTCGATCTGCCACAGCACACTGTAGGTGCCGTAACTGGCGCCGTCCTCGGGCTCGTAGTAGGTGTAGACGGCCGAGATGCCGTCGCTCAGCACGTCCAGGATGCTGACCATCTTCAGCGCGCCGCTCTGGACGTCCACCGACGGTTCACGGAACTCCACCAGCCGTGAATTGACGCGGCTTTGCAGCAGGAACTGGGTGTACTGGTCGACGCTGTCCTGGTCCATGCCCCCGCCACTGTGGCGGCCGCTCTGGTAACGCAGGTAGAGCTGGTAGTGCTCGGGCGAAAAGCCCAGGCGCAGCACCCGTGACACCAGGTGGCCGTGCTGGCGCTGTGCGCGGCGCTGGCTGCGGTTGGCTTCGAAACCGGCCACCGGCACACGCAAGGGCACACAGGCCCGGCAGCCGTCGCAATACGGGCGGTAGGTGAACATGCCGCTGCGCCGAAAGCCGTTGGCCACCAGGCCGGAATAGGTTTCGGCGTGGATCAGGTGGCTGGGCGTGGCCACCTGCGAGCGCGCCTGCCGGTCGGGCAGGTAGCTGCAGGGGTAGGGGGCCGTTGCATAAAACTGCAAGGACCGCAGCGGCAATTCCTTGGGGTGTGTCACGCGTCGTCTGGCAGCGGGGAACGGGCTGCTACAGGCCCAGCAGAGCCCAAGCGGCTTCATCATAGGACCAATCCGCCGGCGCCGGCTGTGCCACGGCGCCTTGCACATGGTGCAGGAATGCGTGGCGGCCGATCTCGTGTGCACCCAGGCTGGCCAGGTGGCCGGTGTTCTGCTGGCAGTCGATGAGCAGCACACCCCGTGCGCGGCAGGCCGCCACCAGCGCGGCCAGCGCGATCTTGGACGCGTCGGTGCGCCGAGAAAACATCGACTCGCCAAAACACATGCGGCCGATGGCCACGAAGTACAGGCCACCGACCAGTTCGTCGCCGACCCAGGTCTCGACGCTGTGCACCCGACCGGCTTCGTGCCAGGCGGTGTAGGCGTCCACCATGGCCGGCACGATCCAGGTGCCGTCCTGGCCATCGCGCGGGGTCTGTGCGCAGGCCTGCATGACGGCGCGGAACTGGCTGTCGAAGCGGATGGTGCAACCCGGGGTGCGCAAAAAGCGGCGCAAGGTCTTGCGCAGCGAATGCGACAGCTTGAAGCCGTCCACCGGCAGCACCATGCGCGGGTCGGGGCTCCACCACAGCACCGGCTGGCCGGCGCTGTACCAGGGAAAGATGCCATTTCGGTAGGCCTCTTCCAGCCGCTGCGGCGTGACACGGCCACCGGCGGCCACCAGGCCCGGCACGTCGCTGTCGTCGCCCAGCGCGGTGTGCGCTGGGGGCAGGGGCAGCGTGTCGTCGATCCAGTTCAGCATGCGGCCCTTGGGTTCACCGTGCCTTCATGCCGGCTGCCGATTCAGCGCCCGCCCAACTGCTGCCACAGAAAGGTGTACTCCAGTGCCTGCATCTGCGCACGCTGGCCGTTGTCGGCCGCGCCGCCGTGGCCACCTTCGATGTTTTCCCAGTACAGCAGCGCGTGGCCCTGGTCCAGCATGCGGGCGGCCATCTTGCGTGCGTGGCCGGGGTGCACGCGGTCGTCGCGGGTGCTGGTCACGAACAGCACCTTGGGCAGTTGCTGTCCGGGCTTCACGTTCTGGTAGGGGCTGTAGTGCGAGATGAAGGCCCAGTCCTCGGGCTTGTCGGGGTCGCCGTATTCGGCCATCCAACTGGCGCCGGCCAGCAGGCGGTGGTAACGCTTCATGTCCAACAGCGGCACCTGGCAGACCACGGCCTTGAAGAGCTCGGGCCGCTGCAGCATCACCGCGCCGACCAGCAGCCCGCCGTTGCTGCCACCCTGGATGCCCAGTTGCGCAGGTGTTGTCACCTTCGTGGCGATCAGGTCTTCGGCCACCGCCGCCAGGTCGTCGTAGCTCTTCTGCTTGTGCTGCAGGATGGCGGCCTGGTGCCAGCCGGGCCCGAACTCGCCACCGCCGCGGATGTTGGCGTAGACAAACACACCACCCGCGCCCGTCCAGCTGCGGCCGACGCTGCCGGAGTAAAACGGCGTCATCGACACCTCGAAGCCGCCGTAGCCGTACAGCAAGGTCGGCAATGGCTGCCTGCCGGGCTCGGCCTGACGGGGCCAGATCACGAAGTAGGGCACCGGGGTGCCGTCCTGGCTGGTCGCAAACCGCTGCTCGACCTGCATGCCGTCGGCATCGAAGAAGGTGGGGCGGGACTTCAGCAGCTCTCGTTCGTCGCTGCCCGTGTCGCCCAGCAGCAGGGCATCGGGTCTGAGGAAGTCGCTGGCGTTCAGCAAGTAGGCCTCGGCCAGCGGGTCGCTGGTCAGCAGCGGGTCGTGCAAGGCCGTCGCCGACAGCTTCCCGGGGAAGGGCGCCTGCACCTCGCGGCGCTGCCACGGCGATGCCGGTGTCGGCTGCGACCACGCTTCCAGCCGGCTGGCCACCTGGTCCAGCACGTTGACGAGCACGGTGCTGCGGGTGGTGTCCCAGCCGTCGAGTGAACGGGTCGCGGTGGGTGTGAACAGCGAGGTGAAGCGGCGCTCGCCTTTCAAGTAGCCCGCGGCGTCGGCCACCAGCAGCGAACCCCGGGGCCAGGTGGTGCCGGCCACGGCCCAGTCGCTGCGCAACTCGATCAGCACCCGCTCGCGCCAGAAGCTCAGCTGCGCGTCGTCGGGTTTGTCGATGGGCACCAGTCTGTCGCCTTGCAGCAGCATCACTTGGCTGCTGTAGAAATCCACGACCCGAACGAACACGGTTCGCTCATGGCCGGGGGTGTGGTCCACCGACACCGATGCGGCCAGGTCCTGCTGCTCCACCTCGAACACCATTTGTGCTTCGCCGAGTGGCTGGCCACGCCGCCAGCGCTTGACGACCCGGGGGTAGCCCGAATCGGTCAGCGAGCCTTCACCGAAGTGGCTGCCGATGTAGAGCGTGTCCTTGTCGATCCAGCTCACCGAGGTCTTGGCTTCGGGAACGCTGAAACCACCTTCGACAAACCGCTTGTCCACGGTGTCGAACTCACGCACCACCCGTGCGTCGGCGCCGCCACGCGACAGCGACACCAGGCAGTGGCGCTGCTCGGGTCCCAGGCAGGTGGCGCCGCCCCAGACCCAGTTTTCGCCCTCGGCTTTGCCCAGGGCGTCGAGGTCGATGACGGTTTCCCAGGCCGGTGCGGGCTTGCGGTACTCGGCCAGCGAGGTGCGCCGCCACAGGCCACGCGGGTTGTCGGCGTCCTGCCACAGGTTGTAGAACCACTCGCCGCGGCGCGAGACGTACGGAATCTGTTCGCGCGAGTCCAGCACCTCGCGGATGGCCTGCTTGCGCGCGACAAATGCAGGGTCGGCCTGCAACTCGGCTTCGGTCTGGGCATTGCGTTCGCGCACCCACTGCAGGGCACGTTCGCCTTGCACGTCTTCGAGCCAGAGGTAGGGGTCTTCGGCGCTTGCGCTCATGGAGGCGGGTGCAGTGGCAGTGTTCGGCATGTCGGGGCCCAGCGCGCAGCTGGTGGCAAGAATGGCAGACAGGAAGACGCAGGCAAGCGGCAGGTGCGGGTTGCGTGCAGTCGCCGCCTCAAGCCTTGGCCGCTTTCAGGCACTGCGGTTGCAGCTCCACGCTCTGGCGGCCGTCACCCACCCACAGCTGGCCGTCCTGCACCGTGAACTGCAGTTGCATCGAGCGTTGCGCCAGGCCGGCCAGGGCCTGGCTCTGTTCGGCGGGCAGCTGCCACACGGCCAGGTTGTTCAGGCGCGTGAGCTTGCCCTGGATGGCCGCCCACCACACCGGTGTGCTGTTGGCGTAGGTGTACAGCGTGACACGGCGGGCGCGGCCGCAGGCCTTGGACAGGCGCCGCTCGTCGGGCAGGCCCACTTCCACCCAGTGCATCAACTGACCGGTCAGGTCGTGTTGCCACAGGTCGGGCTCGTCGCTTTCGGCCAGGCCGCGGGCGGCCATCAGCGCACCTTCGTCGTCGTTGGCAGGCGCCTGCAGCACAAAGGCCAGCAGCCGCATCATCAGCCGCTCTTCGGTTTCGGACGGGTGCAGCGCCAGCGTCAAGGCGTGGTCGCCATAGACGCCGCGGTCCATGTCGGCCACTTGCAGATTGGCTTTGTAGATCGTGGCCTTGATGGCCATCAGCGAGCCGCCGGCAGGCGCAAGGGGGTCAGGGAAGGGCGCATGGCGGTGGTGCAATGGAGTGAGTGGCGGCTGAACAGCCAAGCCCGCCACTGTGCCACAGGCGGCCACGCGGCCGCTTTGCGAGCCACCGGCCGGGGCGCGCGCCCTGCGCGCAGCAGGGCCGGCTGGCCCGGCGCCGCAATCAAGGTGGCATCATTCGCACCCTTGCCGGCATGCCCGGCACCGTAACGCCAGAGGATGACGATGAAGGTGATTTCCCTGCTGTTGGCGCTGGCCTGCTGCGCCGCCGCGCCGGTGGTGCTGGCCCAGAACACACCCGCCAAGCCCGCTGCCAAACCCCCGGCCAAGGCCGCCGAGAGCAAGACACTGGCCATTGGCGGTGGCGGCTCGGGCGGCACCGGCGCCGGGCCGCTGCTGTCGCGCGAAGAACTGCGCGCCTGCCTGAACGAAGAAGAGTCCATCCGCACCCGCATGGCCGAGCAGGAAGGCGCCCGCAGCCCGCTGGACCAGGAAAAAGCCGCCATCGCCGCCGAGCAGCAACAGCTGCGTGCCGACCGGGCGCCGATCGACGCCACCAAGGCCAAGGTCGAAGAGCTGGCAGCCAAGCTGAAGGCTTTTGCCGAACGGGTGCAGGGCTGGAACGACCGCGTTGCGCTGCACAACGCCGACAAGAAGTCGGGCACCCCCGCCTACGAGCGCAACATGGTCACGCTGAACCGCGAGCGCGAAGAAATCGAGAAGGACCGGGTGGCGCTGGAAGCCGAACGTACCAGCATGTCCAGCGGCGCGCAGGACGCTGTGCGTGCCTACAACTTCAAGGCCGTGGCACTGGATGCCCGCGTGTCGGCCTGGAACGAACGCAATGCGAAATGGAACGAAAGCCTGGCCGCGCTGGAAGACGAGCGCAAGACCTGGGTCCGCACCTGCGCCGACCGCCGCTACCGCGAAGACGACGAAATCGCCATCCGGCGCGGCAAGTGATGCACAGCACAGACAACCCGCTGCTCAAGCCCTGGGCGGCGCCTTATGGCTTGCCGCCTTACGCGCAGATCGAGCCCGCGCACTTCGAACCCGCCTTGCGCCAGGCGATGCAGCAGCACCGCGACGAACTGGCGGCGCTGGGCGCACAGACCGCGCCGCCGGACTTCGACAACACCGTGGCGGCCTTCGACCGCTGCGGCCGCCAGCTGGACCGCGTGATGGCCGTGTTCTACGGCCTCACGGCGTCGGCCACCAGCCCCACGCTGCAGGCCGTGCAGCGTGAAATGGCCGGCCCGGTGGCGGCGCACCACAGCGCGGTGTTCACCGACCGCGCCTTGTTCAACCGCGTCCAGGTCTTGCACGAACAGGCCGACAGCCTGGACCTGGCGCCCGAACAGCGGCGCCTGCTGCAGCGACTTCACCTGGACTTCGTGCGTGCCGGCGCACAACTGCCTGACGCACAACGTCAGCGTTATGCGCAGGTCATGGAAACACTGGCCAAGCTGACCACACGCTTCGCCCAGAACGTGCTGCACGATGAGTCCACCTGGCGGCTGGCGCTGGAAACCGAAGCCGATCTGGCCGGCCTGCCGGCCTTTGTGCGGGCCGCTGCACGCCAGGCTGCAGCCGACCGCGACCTGCAGGGTCACGTGATCACGCTGTCGCGGTCGCTGGTGGTGCCTTTCCTGAGTTTTTCCGAACGCGCCGACCTGCGCGAACAGGCCTGGCGGGCCTGGACCGGCCGTGGTGAACACGCCGGGGAACACGACAACCGCGAAGTGGCGCGCGACATCCTGCGCCTGCGCCGCGAACAAGCCGCCCTGATGGGCCAGGGCTGTTACGCCGACCACGCACTGGCCGACACCATGGCCGGTTCGCGTGCTGCCGTGCAGGGCTTGATGGCCGAGGTGTGGCCCCGGGCCTTGAAGGCCGTGCAGGCCGAACAGCAACTGCTGCAGGCGCAGCGCCTGGCCTGCGGTGCCGGGCAGGGCGACATCGAACCCTGGGACTGGCGCTTCTGGGCCGAGAAGGTGCGCCGCGAGCACTTCAACATCGACGACGCCGAAGTCAAACCGTTTTTCGAGCTGCAGCGGGTGGTCGAAGCTGCGTTCGACTGCGCCGGCCGCCTGTTCGGCCTGCAGTTCACGCGGCGCGAAGACCTGCCCGTCTACCACCCCGACGTGCGGGCCTTTGAAGTGAAAAACGCCCAAGGCCAGGTCGTGGGTGTGTTCATGCAGGACAACTTCGCGCGCCCCAACAAACGCAGCGGCGCCTGGATGAGCGCGCTGCGCTGGCAAAGCCGCAACGTGCTGCCGGGGCACGCGGCCGAGTTGCCGGTGATCGTCAACAACAACAATTTCGCCAAGGGTTCACCGGGCGAGCCCACGCTGCTGTCGCTGGACGACGCCCGAACGCTGTTCCACGAGTTCGGCCACGGCCTGCACGGCTTGCTGTCGGACGTGACCTTCAAGCGCCTGTCGGGCACCCAGGTGCTGCGCGACTTTGTCGAGTTGCCTTCGCAGATCTTCGAACACTGGATCACCGAACCCGAGGTGCTGCAGCGCCACGCCCGCCACTGGCAGACGGGCGAGCCGATGCCGGCAGAACTGATGCAGCGCATGCAGCGCGCGCGCCAGTTCAACCAGGGCTTTGAGACGGTGCGCTACACGGCCAGCGCGATGGTCGACATGGCCGTGCACTCGCTGGGCGACGCCGAACCGCCGGCCGACCTGTGTACCTTCGAGGCGCAGTTCCTGCAGCAAAACGGCCTGCCGCACGGCGTGGGGCTGAACCACCGCCTGGTGCACTTCCAGCACCTGTTTGCGAGTGCGGGCTATGCCGCCGGGTACTACGTCTACCTGTGGGCCGAGGTGCTGGATGCCGACGGCTACGACGCCTTCGCCGAAGCCGGCAGCCCCTTCGACAAGACTGTGGCCGCACGTCTGCTGCGCCACATCTACAGCGCCGGCAACAGCGTCGAACCGGGCCAGACCTACCAGGCCTTCCGTGGCCGCCCGGCGCGCGTGGAGCCGCTGCTGCGCAAGCGCGGGCTGCTCGCAGCGGAGCCGGCCTGAAGGCGCAGTTGGCAAACTAGGGCGACTTGCCGAACAGCGTGTCCAGCGAGGCCATGAAGGCCTTGAAGTCCAGCGGTTTGGTCCAGTAGTCGGACACGCCGCTGCGCAAGGCGCGCTCGATGTCCTCGGGCATGGCGTTGGCTGACAGCGCGATGCAAGGGATGGCTGCGGTCTGCGGCTGCTCGCGCAGTCGGCGCAGCACTTCGTAACCGTCGAAGTCGGGCAGTTGCATGTCCAGCAGGATCAGGTCGGGTTGCAGGTGGCGGGCCTGGCTCACGCCGCTGGCGCCGTCGGGTGCCACGTGCAGGGCCAGGTCGCGGCGGCGCGCCATCAGCTCGGCAATGATCAGGGCATTGACCGGGTTGTCCTCGATGTAAAGCACGGTGCGTTGGCTGGGTGCCTGCGCAAGTGGGGTGGGCATGGCCGTCACGAGAGCCGTGTCGGTGAGCGCGGCAGCGGCCGCACTTGCCGGGCCCAGATTCAGTTCGAACACGCTGCCTTCGCCCGGCTGGCTTTGCACCTGCACCGACCCACCCATGCGCTCCATCAGTGCCTTCACGATGGCCAGGCCGATGCCGCTGCCTTCGATGGCTTCGCGGTCGGCGCCCAGCCGGTTGAAGGGCTCGAACAGCTGGCGCAACTGGGCTTCGTTCATGCCGCGGCCGGTGTCGCTGACACGCAGCAAGACGCGGCCTTCGTGCGACCGCGCCTCGACACGCACGCTACCCGCCGGCCGGTTGTACTTGACGGCGTTGGACAGCAAGTTCAGCAGCACCTGGCGCAGTCGCGTGGCATCGGCCATCACGCGCAGGTCCAGAGGCCCCAGCCCGATCTGCACCTGGTGCTGCTGCATCAGGTGCCCCAGCATCGGCAGTGTGTGTTCGACCAAGGGCTGCAGCGCCACCGGTTGCAAGGCGATGCGCACTTCGCCGCCTTCCAGGCCGGACAGGTCGAGCACGTCGTTGATCAGCTTCAGCAGGTGCTCGCCAGCCGACCGGATGTGGTCCAGCCGCCGCCGGCGCGAGCCGGCCAGTTCGTCGCTGCCACGCTCGTCGTTCAGCAGCAGCTGCGAAAAGCCCAACACCGCGTTCAGCGGCGTGCGCAGTTCGTGGCTCATGCGGGCCAGGAACTTGGACTTGCTGGCACTTTCGCGCAGCGCGATCTCACGTTCCTGGCGCACGGTTTCCGCGGTGCGGCTGTCGGTGATGTCCCAGTTGACGCCAATGCGCCGCTTGCCGCTGCTGCCAGGGATCTGGATCTCCATCGAGCGTGAAGCCAGCCAGCGCACCTGGCCATCGGGCCAGACAACGCGGAACGCGTGCTCGATGGTGCCGCCACTGGCAATGGCCTGGTCCACGGTGCGGCTGGCGCGTTCACGGTCTTGGGGGTGCAAGCAGGCGTCGCGCTCGGCGTCGCTCATGGCCTGTTCGCGTGGCGCCACGCCACGCAGCCGCCACATCTGGGCGTCCCAATGCACCTGCCGCGTCCGCAGGTCGAGTTCCCAGGTGCCCAGTCCCGCAGCCCTGACGGCCAGCGCCACCCGTTCTTCGGCGTTTTTCAGCGCCTGCTCGGAGCGCCGCCGTTCGGTCAGGTCGATCAGCACGCCGAACACCACGCGCCCGCCCTGGCCCGATTCCATCTGCGAGTGGCTGAAGAGTTCGCGCACCTCGCCATCGGCGCGCAAGCCGCGGAATGACAGCTCGATGTTGTCGGCACCGCCTTGCAGCCATTGCTGCATCGTGCGCTTCAGCAGGCCCAGGTCGTCGGGGTGCACGCAGTTGGCCATCCAGTCGCTGAGCGATGGCACCGGTGCGTCGGCCGCCAGACCAAAAACCTCGCGCAGCTGATCGCTCCACACGGCCCGCTTCTGGCCGGGCTCCAGGATCCAGTGGCCGATGCCGGCCGCACGTGTCACCGTCTCGAAGCGGCGTGCCATGTCGCCAGCGCGGCGCCGTTCTTCCTGGCGCTCGGTCAGGTCCAGTGCCACGCCCAGGAAGGCGGTGGGCTGGCCGGCGTCGTCACGCAGCACGATGCGGCGCAGCATCTGCGGCCGCCAACTGCCGTCGGCATGCAGGTACCGCGCCTCCACGTCCACCGGGTGCGGGCTGCGCATCGAAGCGGCGGCAGAAGCCAGCACACGGGGCTGGTCGTCGGGGTGCACCAGGGCCCGGGCTTCTTCGAGCGTCAGGCCGTCGGGGCGCGGTTCGCGGCCCAGCGTGCGCCAGCCCTCGGGGCTGTAGTGCATGCGGCCGCTGGCCAGGTCGTGGCGCCAGATCGCGATGCCACCCAGGTCCACGGCCAGTGCCAGTTGCGACTCGAGTTCGCTGGCCATGCGCGCCAGCGCGTAGGGCTCGCTGTCGTCCATCAGCAGGCCCAACATGCTCGCGGGCTGGCCGTCGGCGCCGGCTTTCACGAGCCACTGCGAATGGATGCGGCGCACCGTGCCGTCCAAGGCACGCACACGGTAGCGCGCGCTGTAGCGGCCGGCCTGCTTGCGTGATTCGGTGAAAGCGCGGTCCAGGGACTGGCGGTCGGCCTCGACCACGTGGCTCAGCGCGGCGGCGAAATCCGGCGTCTTGTCGTCCGGGTCCAGGCCCCAGAAGCGCAACACTTCGCGGTCCCACTCGCCCTTGAGCGTGCGCACATCACGTTCCCACAAGCCCAGACGACCGAAGTCGCGGGCCAGGTTCAGCCGCTCGGCCTGGTCGGCGGCCTCTTTCTGCGCCGTGCGCAAGGCATCGGTGGCTTGCAGTGTGATGAGCCAGCCGCCGGCCGGCAGGGGTTGGCTGTGGGCCATGAACCAGGGCGCTGGGCGCAGTGGCGCGTGCAGGGGTGGTCCGGCGGCCTGCAGCTCGGCCGCTGTGGGGCGTGTCGACAGCAGCTGGGACGTTTCCTGCCCGGCTGCCCAGCACGAGGCCAGGGTCTGACCCAACGGCACATCCAGCGCCTCAAGCGCTGCCGCGTTGGCCCAGAGAACGTGCCCCGCAGGGCAGACCTGCAGCAGGGGCACGGCAACGGCACTGAGCCAGGCCTGGGCTGGCTCATCGGGCGGGCTTGGATTGGGCGGCCGTGGTGGCGGCATCAGCAGGGTTGGGCCGGGGACAAGGCCTGAAGTATCGCTGCCCGGCTGGCGCTGCGGCCGGGCCTGGGTCGCCGCGTGTGTGACCACCTGCCGGGCTTTGCCGGCTTGCCGGGGAGCTTCTTACATGGGCTTGAAGCGCCAGGACCAGGCCTGGCTGACCGCCAGCTTCTCGGCATGTTGTTTCAACTGCAAGGTGATGCGGCCCAGTTCGTCGCGCTGCGCCCGGGCAATGGCGCTTGCACGCACCAGCAGGCCGCGGTGCACCTGCCAGAACTCGTCGGGGTCCAGGCCCTCGGCAATCTCTTTCAAGGGCTTGCGGATGTGGGCCTCGTCGCGGGTGGTGACGACGCGGGTGTACTTCTCGTCGCTCTGGAAAAACAGCACCTCGTCGACGCTGAAGAGCTTGATGGTGTCGCCCACGCCTGCACTCACCCAGCGCAGGCGCGGCGCGCTGGTGTGCGGCACCTGCAGCTGTGCGGCCAGAAGCTGCACCAGCGGCTCCAGCAAGGGTGCGCTGCTGTGTGAGGCCAGCTGCTGCTGCAGCCGCTGCACGGTCTGCGCCAGCCTTTGAGCGGCAATGGGCTTGAGCAGGTAGTCCACCGCGCCGGCTTCGAAGGCGGCCACGGCGTGGCTGTCGTAGGCGGTGGTGAAGACGATGTGGCAAAGCCCGCTGGCCGCGCGGGCCACGTCCAGGCCGGAACGGCCCGGCATGCGGATGTCGAGAAAGGCGAGGTCGGGTTTCAGTGCGTCGATGGCCTCGACGGCGGCCGGCCCGTGTTCACATTCGGCCACCACATCCAGTTCGGGCCAGGCCAGTTGCAGCATGTGCCGGAGTTCGGCGCGCGGCAGGTCTTCGTCGTCGGCGATCAGGGCGCGCACGGGCTTGGTGGACATGGCGGGCTACTCCAGCGGTACGGTCAGGGTCGCGGCCACACCGCCGCCAGCGAGGGCGCGCAGGGCCAGCGATGCACGGTCGCCGTGCATCTGAAGCAGCCTTTCGCGGATGTTGCTCAGGCCCAGGCCACCGCCGCCGGCATGGCCTTCGGCGTCAAAGCCGGCACCGTCGTCGGCCACCGTGATGGCCAGCCGGCCGTCTTCGCTGCGGCGCGCCTGCAGCGTCACCCGCACCGGCCCGATCTTCGGTTCCGCACCGTGTTTGATCGCGTTTTCCGCCAGCGAGATCAACATCAGCGGCGGGCAACTGGCGCCCAGCAGGTCGGGCGGTGCATCGATGTCGAAGGACAGGCGTGGCATGCGCGCCACCATCAGCGACAGGTAGGTCCGCACCAGGTCCAGCTGCCCGCCCAGCGTGGCCTCGGCGCCGCCGTCGCTGCGCAAACGCGGGATGGCCGCGCGCAGGTAGTCGACCAGCCGGTCGACCAGTTCGCTGGCCCGTGCCGGGTCGGTGCGGATGGCGCTGCGCACACCGGCCAGGGTGTTGAACAGGAAGTGCGGTTCGACCTGCGCGGCCAGCACGCTCAAGCGCATCTCGGCTTCGCGCCGCCGGGCCTGGGCTCGTGCCAGTTCACGCTCGCGCGCCAGCGTGGCCAGGTCGGCACGCTGGCGTCGCCAGGCCAGCAATCCCAAGCCGCCGCCCAGCATGAAACTGGCCAGGGCGCTGGTGGCGGTGTTGGTCATGCTGCCGGTCGGCTTGGGTTCGAGCACCGGCCCGGGGCCACCGCTGGCGACGCGCGAAGCACTTTCGTCGGGGCTGAGCACGGTCACGCCGATGGCCATCACCACGCGTCGGCGCTTGCCGGTTTCGTCCACCTGGCCCACTTGTTCGGCCAGCCATCGTTTTATGGGTTCGGCAGCCCAGGCGTGAAAGCCCAGCACCGTGCCCATCGTCAGGGCCAGGGCCAGCAGCAAGGCCCCCCACTCGCGGGCCGGGTCCCAGCCCCGTTGCCGCACCCAGGCACACAGCCAGGGCCCCAGCACGATGGGCAGCAGCAGTTGCACGGCGACCTGCACCAGGCTACCCAGGGGCAGGTCCTGCCGTGGTCTGTCCAGCCCCATCGGCAGCAGCATCAGCAACAACAAGGGCAGGGCCACCGCCAGCCAGACGCGCATGCGAGCCCTCGCCCAGGCCGGGCCGAACACCGGGTAGCGGCGGTAGCGCGTGAACCAGTTGTGGCCGCTGCCGGACAGCTCCACCGGCAGCGGCTGGTTCAGAGGCTGCAGCAGGCTTGGGCCATCATCGGCCGCGGACAGGGCAAGGGACATGCGCGCAAGCGTAACGCGGCCCGGCGGCGGCGGTGTGGCGCTGCGACGAGACCGTGCCCGTGCTGACCAGCCACCTGTGCGCGGCGACAGAGTGCCGCAGGGTGCCAGCCGCGACTGCGCTAAGCTGCGCGCGCCTTGACGCTGGAACCCGCGAACCCACCATGTTCAACACCGCGATGGCCCGCAGCCGGCCCATGCCCCGGCTGCCCGCGCAGCGCCTGACGGCCAGCGCCGCATGAAGCTGTCTCGGCTGTGGCAGCCCCGCCGCCTGCTGTTCTGGCAGTGGGTGATGTTCAACGTGCTGTCGTCGGTGTGCACCTGGGCGCTGCACACGCTGCCGCTGAACACCGTGGGGCTGCTGCTGGTGGGCGGGGTGGCGCTGCTGAACGTGGGCTTCGGCCTGCTGGCGGCGTGGCTGCTGGTGCGCGACGAACCGCCGCCGTCGGCCGTTCAGGGCAGCGGCATGTCGGGTTCCTCGGCCAGCACGGCCAGCACTTCGGAGTGAAACTCGCGCCGGTACAAGATCCACAGCACCCCGGCCGTGCCAGCCATGAAGGCCCAGGCTGAAAAGAACCAGGCGGTGGCCGCAAAGGCCATGTAGTAAGCGCGCAGGCCGTCGTTGAAGGTCTCGGCAGCCAGGCCCATGACGCGGCCGGCGCGGCTGGCAAAAGCCGAGCGATGGGCTTCATCGACCCAGCTCAGGTGGTCGGGTGCGGCGGCCACCAGCAGCGCGCCGAAGCTGTACTGGCGCAGGCTCCAGGTGAAGCGGAAAAACGCGTAGACAAAAATCGCCGCCAGCAGCACCAGCTTCAGGTCGAAGACCACCGTCGAGGTGTGCACCGCAAACGGAATCTCGCGCACCAGTTCGCTGGCCCTTTCGGTGGCCGACAGCACCGCCAGCAAACCACCGATGATGAGAATGGTGGTGGAGGCAAAAAACGAAGGGCTGGTGGACAGGTTCTGCACCACCACGCCGTCGAGCACGCGGTTGTCGCGCCAGGTGGTCTGGCGCATCCAGCGGGTGCGTTCGCGGTTGCTCAGGGCCAGCACCGACGGCCGCACCTCGGCGCGCCGTTTGGCCCACATCGCGTAACCGGCCCAGCCGGCAAAAAACACCGCCAGTGCCAGCCAGTCGGGCCAGGGCAGCAGCGATAGGGCGATGGTCAGGGTGTTCATGGCCGCGACTGTATAGCCGCCGCCCGCGCCGCCCGTGCCGCCCGTGCCGCCCGCAAGAGCGGCGCAGGCTTCACTTGGCCAGCCGCGCCGTGGCCGCGGCCACCCGTTGGCCGAAGACCTTGGCGGTGGCGATGTCGCCCGGCACCATTTCGTCGGCCGACGCGTCAGACGGGGTCACGGTCAGCAGACCCGCATAACCGCCGACGTTGTTGATGTCGTCGCGGGTCGCGGCCTTGGAATTGGGCGCCTGCATGCCCATGCCCACCCACAACATGCCGTGCTGCTGGCTCAAGGTGAACTCGTACTGCAGGGTCGAGAACTTGTCGCCGTTGAGCGTGGCGCTGTTGGTGAAGCCGGCAGCCAGCTTGTCCTTCCAGCCCATCGCAAACCACACCTTCGACGACGCGTCGGCGAACTTCTTGAACTGCCAGCTGGGGCCGCCCATGTAGGTGGGCGTGCCGAAGACGATGGTGTCCGCCGCAGCCAGCTGTTCCCAGCCGCCGGCTGGCAGATTGCCTTCGGCGTCGATGGCCAGCAGCGTGCCGCCGCTGCCTTCGGCCACGGCTTGTGCCACCTTGGCGGTGTGGCCGTAGCCGCTGTGAAAGACGATGACGATCTTGCTCATGGAAAACTTCCTCGGGATTGAACGGGGTTGAAAGAACGGGGTGGCAGGGTCAAGGGATCAGGTCGAAGACCAGCACTTCGGCGTTTTCCCCACCTTCGATGACGAGCCGGTTTTCCTGGTCCAGGCGCAAGGCATCACCGCCCCGCAGTGGCTGGCCGTTGACACGCAGGCTGCCGCGGACCAGGTGCACGTAGGTGATGCGCTGCGGGTCCAGCAACAGCTCGGCACGCTCTGCGCCGTGGAACAGGCCGGCGTGAATCGCCGCGTCGGCGTGAATGGTCACCGACCCTTCACGGCCGTCGTTCGAAGCCACCAGGCGCAGCTGGCCACGTTTGCTGTCGGCGCTGAAGTGCTTCTGTTCGTAGCCGGGTTCGATGCCGGCACGGTCGGGCAGCACCCAGATCTGCAGGAAGTGCGTTTCGCCGGCGCTGTCGTGGTTGAACTCGCTGTGGCGCACGCCGGTGCCTGCGCTCATGCGTTGCACATCGCCGGGGCGGATGACACCGTGATTGCCGTTGCCCAGCCCGCCGCCGGGCCGCCCCAAGGCGGGCACGCCCCCCTGGGGGGCCGACGCCGAAGGCGTCTTGGGGGCCATGTCGTCCTTGTGTGCCAGGGCGCCGTCGAGCACGTAGCTGACGATCTCCATGTCGCGGTGGCCATGCGTGCCAAAGCCGGTGCCGGCTGCGATGCGGTCTTCGTTGATGACACGCAGGTTGCCCACGCCCATGTGGCGAGGATCGTGGTAGTCGGCGAAGGAAAAGCTGTGGAAACTCTTGAGCCAGCCATGGTCGGCAAAACCGCGGTCGGCTGATTTGCGCAGGGTGATCATCGAGGTGCTCCTTGTGTGGGTTTCACTGTAGGCAGGGCAACCTTCCGCGCGGCTGACCACGCTTGACGAGCGCGTTCAAATAAGATGAAGCCATGCCCGACCGCATCAACGCCCTGACCCCCGAAGCCCTGGTGATGATGGACACCATCGCCCGCACGGGCAGCTTTGCCGCTGCCGCCCGTGAACTGGGCAAGGTGCCTTCGGCACTGACCTACAGCGTGCGCCAGCTCGAAGAAGCGCTGGACGTGCTGCTCTTCGACCGCAGCTCGCGCCAGGCGCAGCTGACCGCCGCCGGCACCGAACTGCTGAACGAAGGGCGGCGCCTGCTGCAGGAAATGGACGCCGTCAGCAACCGCGTGCGGCGTGTGGCCAAGGGCTGGGAAGCGCAGCTGGCCATCAGCGTGGAAGACGTCCTCTCGCAGCCGACCCTGTTCGACCTGGTGCAGGACTTCTGCGCCATCTGCGACGGCAGCGCCGGCGAAAACGCGCCGCCCGCACACGGCACACGCCTGCGGCTGCGCACCGACGTGCTCACCGGCACCTGGGAAGCGCTGGTCACGCGGCAAGTCGACCTGGCCATCGGCGTGTCGGCGCAGCATGCCAACCCGGGTGGCATCGAACTGCGGCCCTTGGGTGACCTGCCCTTTGTCTATTGCATGGCGCCGCACCACCCGCTGGCATCGGCCAGCGAACCGCTGAACGATGCTCAACTGGTGCACCACCGCGCCGTCGCCGTGGCCGACAGCGCGCAGCACCTGACGCCGATGACGGTGAACTTGCTGCCCGGCCAGGACGTGTTGACCGTGCCCGACATGCGCACCAAGCTCGAAGCGCTGCTGCGCTGCCTGGGCTGCGGCTACGTGCCCGAGCCGCTGGCACGCCCGCACCTGGAAGCCGGCCGCCTGGTGGCCAAGGCCACCGCACGCGGGCCTTTCGGCGCCAGCATCCACTACGCCTGGCGTGCTGAACATGGGCCGCTGGGCCTGGGCCGGGCACTGCAGTGGTGGCTGACGCGGCTGGAAAGCCCGGCCACGCGCCAGGCGCTGCTGGACCGCCACGCCGGGCGACTGGGGCCTTGAGTCCGACCGACAGCCGAAGCGTTGGCCGTTGCCGCGGCCGTTTTGCACCGTCGCCCACCGGGCCGCTGCATGCCGGTTCGCTGGTGGCCGCGCTGGCCAGCTGGCTGGACGTGCGTGCTCAGAGCGGCGACTGGCTCGTGCGCATCGAAGACGTGGACACCCCACGCTGTGTGCCGGGTGCGGCCGAACACATCCTGCAGCAGTTGGCCAGTTGCGGCTTGCTGCCCGACGAAGCACCGATGTGGCAGAGCCAGCGTGGCGATGCCTACGCAAAGTCGCTGCAGAAGCTGCTGGTGTCGGGCCACGCTTTCCCCTGCGCCTGCACGCGCAAGGACATCGACGATGCGCTGCTCGCGCGCGGCTTGCCGCACCAGCGTTTCGGCGAACGAGTTTACCCAGGCACCTGCCGCCAGGGACTGCAGGGCAAGCCGGCGCGTGCCGTGCGCCTGCGGGCCGAAGGGGTGGTGCACTGGACCGACCGTCGTTTGGGTCCGCAGCAACAGGACGTGGGCGTCCAGGTCGGCGACTTCGTGCTGAAACGTGCCGATGGCCTGTGGGCTTACCAGCTGGCGGTGGTGGTGGACGATGCGGCGCAAGGCATCACGCATGTCGTGCGTGGGGAGGATCTGGCCGACAACACGGCGCGCCAGGTCCTGCTGCAGCGTGCATTGGGTGTCTGCACGCCGGCCTACCTGCACACCCCGCTGGTGCTGGCCGCCGACGGCCACAAGCTGAGCAAGCAGAACGGCGCACAGGCACTGGACCTGAGCTCGCCGTTGCAAACCTTGAAGCAGGCGGCACAGGTGCTGGGCTTGCCGGCCTGCGAAGCACCGACCGTGGCCGAAGCGCTGGCGGTCTGGGTGGCAGCCTGGCGCTTTGCGCTCCGATTGGCGGTGGGTCCTCCCTGAACGCCGGGTTCCGGTAAAGCCAGGGGTGGCATCAAAGGCCTCGGTTCGACGCCACCCCGAGGCAAACGGTCAGTTGCGGTCCGCGCGAGCGGCGCGCTCGCTGTCCATGCCGCTGCCCATGCCGCTGCCGTCGCGTGACATGGTCGAGCCGCTGCCGGACGTGCTGTTCGACGAGCCGCTGGTGGAGTTGTCACGCGTCGTGCCGATGGTGCCGCTGTCACGCGTGGTGTCGGTCGACGGGGTGTTGATCGTGCCCGTGGTGCTGCGGTTGCTGGAGTCCATCGGCGCACCTTGTGTCGTGGTCCTGTTCTGCAGTTCGGGTGCGGTGGCCCGTCCGGTGGGGCTGGTGGTGCTGCTGGTCTGGGCATAGGCGATGCCGATCACGCTGACGACCGAGGCGGCCACGATCGACGAAACGAAAAACTTGCTTGCATTCATGAGACTGCTCCTGAGTTTCCAAATGGGTGGCCGGAATGGCCACTGAAATAACAAGTTAATCGCCGTGCTCGCCTGGGTCTGTGCTTCACCGCACCCGCGAACCGAATCAGGGTGATTCGACGCGGCAATTTGATCAGCTGGCCTCGGTGCCCGCCCAGTGTTCGCTGGTGAACAGACCGGGGCGGCAGACACGCGCAGACTGGTGCTCGCGCCGATGGCTTGCCCACCACGCAGGCCTTGCAAGCGGCTCTGGTGCCCTTCACCAGAAGCGTCACCCTTCCGAACCGGCATCGACATGAACCAGGCACAGAATCAACTCATCAGATTGCTCCCCGTGTTGGCTCGCCGCTCTTTGCTGGAAGCCTGCGAGCCGGTGCAGTTGACGTTGGGCGAGGTGCTCCAGGAACGCGGGGAAACGGCGCGTCATGCCTACTTCCCGGTGGATGCGTTTGTGTCGCTCATCTGCAGCATCGACAGGGAGCCTGGTGTGGAGGTGGGCATGGTCGGCCGCGAAGGCATGGTGGGCACGGCCTTGGTTCTGGGCGGCGCCACCGCACCCATGCGCGCCCTGGTGCAAGGTTCGGGTTCGGCATGGCGCATCACGGCCGTCAATCTGCGGCGCGAGATCGGCCGCAGCCCGGCGCTCAAGCAAAGGCTGGACCGCTACCTGAGTGTGCTGATGTCACAGCAGTCCACCGGGGCTGCCTGTCTGCGGCATCACCCGATCGGCCCACGGCTGGCGCGTTGGTTGTTGATGAGCCAGGACCGGGCGCATGCCGACCAGTTTCGCATCACCCAGCAGTTCATTGCCTACATGCTGGGCGTCAGGCGGGTGGGTATCACTGGCGCAGCCAGCGGGCTGCAACGTGGGGGTCTCATCGAGTACCACCGTGGCGAGATCAAGGTGCTCGACCGCAAGGGCCTGCAAGCGGCCTCGTGCAGTTGTTATGCCTCGGACCGCAAGACCTACGCCGAGGCAATGTGCTGATGGTCAGGCGGCAAGTGCCTGTGCCCATCGCACCGCGGATGTTCATGGCCGCCAGGCCGACCTGCAGCGCCACCAGCGCAGTGCCGCCGACGTGCCAACCCCAGGCGATCCACATCACATTGCTGGCCAGGAAGAGCCAGAAGCCCAGGTTGCGCCGCGCCAGCTTGTCCGAAGCCACCAACCATGCGACGAACAACGTGAGGCGATGACTGCAACCCCGACCCCTTGACCGGTACGCCCGGCGTCCAGCCGCTGGACACCGGCGGTGGGTGCGTCTTTGGCGCCGCTCGGGCGGGTTGGCAGTCCCTGGCATCATTCGCAGCTTTGCCCCAACAGGAGAAACCGAATGACCACCCTGCAGTCCGAAGACACCACCGTTGGCAGCGGCGCCGAAGCCCAGGTCGGCCAGCGCGTGAAGGTGCACTACACCGGCTGGCTCTACGACCCCACGGCCAGCAACAACCGCGGCAAGAAGTTCGACAGCAGCAAGGACCGCGGCCAGCCTTTCAGCTTCGGCTTGGGCGGCGGTGAGGTCATCCGCGGCTGGGACGAAGGTGTGCAGGGCATGAAGGTGGGCGGCACCCGCGTGTTGACCATTCCACCCGAGATGGGCTACGGCGCACGCGGTGCAGGCGGCGTCATTCCGCCGAATGCGACGCTGGTGTTCGAGGTCGAACTGCTCGGCGTCTGACACGCGTTCAGCCCATGAAAAAACGGCGCCGAGGCGCCGTTTTTCTGTGTCGTGAGCCGGGGGCTCAACGTTCCGGGCGCGGACCCGGCTTCTTCGCGAAGCTCTTGCCCGCCGGCTTGAAGGGCTTGGCACCGAAGGGGCGCGGACCGAAGGTCTTGCCCGCCGGCTTGCCGACACCAAAACCCGGGCGCGGGGTCAGCGGCTTCGGCTCTGCACGCTTGGGTTCCAGGCCGGTGATGGTGGCCACCGGCATGCGCTGCGTCGTGAAACGCTGGATGCGCTGGATCATGCCGAAGTCACGCTTCTCGGCCAGCGTCACCGCCAGGCCCGTCCGACCGGCACGGCCGGTGCGGCCGATGCGGTGCACGTAGTCTTCTTCCTTCATCGGCAGACCGAAGTTGATGACGTGGCTGATGGTCGGCACGTCGATGCCACGGGCGGCCACGTCGGTGGCTACCAGCACCCGCAGGCGCTTGCTGCGCAGGTTCTGCAGCACGCGGTTGCGGCGGCCTTGCGGCATGCCGCCGTGCAGGGCCTCCACGGCGTGGCCCATCTCGGCCAGGCGGTCGGCCAGCACTTCGGCGTCGCGCTGCGTGCTGGTGAAGACCAGCGCCTGGTCGACTTCACGGCCGGTCAGGATGTGGTCGAGCAGCGCATTCTTGTGACCAAAGTCGTCAGCCCAGTGCAGGCGCTGTTCGATGTCGGCGTGGGTGTCGGTGTGGCTGGCCACGTCGATGCGTTGCGGCTCGCGCAGCAACTGCTTGGCCAGGCCGCCGGTGGCACCGCTGAAGGTGGCGCTGAACATCACGGTCTGGCGCTTTTCGGGCGTGGACTGGGCGATGTGGTGGATGTCGTCGATGAAACCCATGTCCAGCATGCGGTCGGCTTCGTCGAGCACCAGCATCTCGATGTTTTCCAGCACCGCCTTGCCGGCGCCCAGGTGGTCGATCAGGCGGCCGGGGGTGGCGATCAGGATGTCCAGCGGGCCACGCAGGGCCTTCAGCTGCGCCGGGTAGGGCACACCACCGACGATGGTGGCCACGCTCAGACCGGGCACGTAGCGGCCGTAGTCCATGGCGGCCTTGCTGACCTGCATGGCCAGCTCACGCGTGGGGCACAGCACCAGCACACGCGGGCCGCGCGGCTTGGTGTACTGGCGCGGGCCGTCGTTGCGCTGTTCGCGGTTTTCACGCGGCTGCTGTGCTTGTTGCGGCGCGGCGGCACGTTGCTGTTCACGCGCCTTCATCACCAGCGTCAGCGCCGGCAAGATGAAGCTGGCGGTCTTGCCGCTGCCGGTGCGGCTGCTGACCATCAGGTCCTTGCCGGCCAGCGCCGCGGGAATGGCTTCCGCTTGCACGGAAGTGGGTTCGGTGTAACCGGCTGCCGTCAGGGCGCGGGTCAGGGGCTCGATCAAGCCCAGGGTATCAAAGCTCATCTTCGTTCTCTCAAGCATCTTGGCGCGCAAACAAACGCACCTGCGCGGCCGGGGATGTGTGGCCACGTGGGGTGAAGTCGCGGGGGTGTCCGGGTCTGGACGTGCGACGGCATCGCCGCCGACCCGAAAAAGATGCGCACGCCTGACAGGTGTCGGGGTGGCCAAGGCCGAAGGGGATGAACGATATTGACTCCCTTTCGGAAGTCAGCCTCAGATTCTAACCCGAGTTCGGGTTTTCACGCGCTGGCTTGCGATTGGGTCCTGTCGGTGGCTGGGCCGGGGCGGTGAATACGGTCTTGCAGCACGTCCCACACCGGCCGCAGTTTGCCCGGCAGGTCGGGCAGCGAACCCAGTTCGACGCGACTTTCGGTGGGCGAATGGAAGTCGCTGCCGCGCGACGCAAAGAGCCCGAATTCCAAGGCCGTGTCGGCGTACTTCAACTGTTCGGTGTGGCTGTGGCTGCCGGTCATGACCTCGACCCCGCGGCCACCGTGGGCGATGAATTCGGTGAAGAGCGCGTACTCCTCGGTCGGCGTGAAGCGGTAGCGTGCCGGGTGGGCGATGACCGCCATGCCACCGGCGCCCCGGATCCAGCGCACCGCGTCGCCCAGCCCCGCCCAGCGGTGCACCACGTAGCCCGGATGTCCCTGGGTCAGGTAACGGCGGAAGACGCTGTGGGTGTCGCTGCACACGCCGCTGTCGACCAGAAAGCGTGCGAAGTGGGTGCGCGAGATCAGGTCGGGGTTGCTGACATACCGCAGTGCACCTTCGAAGGCTCCGGTGATGCCGACAGTCGCCAGGCCATCGGCCATTTCCCGGGCCCGTTGGCGTCGGCCGGCGCGTGTGACGGCCAGGCCGGCTTGCAGCGCGGCGTTGTCCGGGTCGACCCCCAGACCGAGGATGTGCACGGTTTCGCCGGCGAAGGTGACCGAGATCTCGGTGCCGCACAGATAGCCCATGCCCAGCGCCAGCGCGGCATCACGCGCACGGCGCTGGCCACTCAACTCGTCGTGGTCGGTCAGGGCCCAGATCTCCACACCATTGGCGCGGGCCCGTTCAGCCAGGGTCTCGGGCGCAAGGGTGCCGTCGGAGACATTGCTGTGGCTGTGCAGGTCGGCATTCAGCAAGTGCATGGCGACATTGTCGGGTGCCCGGGCGTTCCCCAGGTCTGAAGGGTCTCACCCCCCGACTTGCGGGGCACAGGGCGCGGCGCCGGCAAACGATGACGGAACGCTTGCCTGCGATGGTCCGCAGACCGTTCAACCACGCATGAGGGACACACCTTGAAGCTCCGCACCATCACCCGGGCCAGTCTGCTGGCCATGACCGTTACCGCAGCGGCGAGCGCCGGCGCTGCCGAGGTGCCCATCAATTTGAGCAGTTGGGAAAAGCGCGGGGTGGCCGCCAACGGCAACTGGACGGTGGCCGCCGACGGCAATTCGGTGTTCCAGTCGATCAACGGCAACCCGACCTTCTTCGTCAGCCCCACCGACCAGATCAACACCACGCTGCGCGGCAAGATCAAGGTCGAGACCACCAGCGACGACGACTACATCGGCTTTGTCTTCGGTTTCAACGGGCCGGCCAGCACGGGCACCGACATGGACTTCCTGCTGTTCGACTGGAAGCAGTCCAACCAGGGTGCCGCCACGGAAGGCTTCGCCCTGGCGCGTGTGAATGGCAACATCCCCAACAGCGCCGCCGATCCGGTGTTCTGGAACCGCGTCGACAACCCCACCTACGGCTACGACAACCTGGCCACGCTGTATGGCAGCGACAAGGGCTGGGAAGACAACGTGGAGTACGACTTCACGATGCTCTACCAGGACAACCGCATCAAGATCGACATCGCGGGCGGTGCCTTTGGCGCCGGCGCCACCATCTTCGACATCGCGGGCACCTTCCAGAGCGGGCGCTTCGGCTTCTACAACTATTCGCAGCAGGGTGTGCGCTACAGCGGCCTGACCGAAGAAGACACGCCGGCCACGCCGCCCGGCCCGTCGCCGGTGCCTGAACCCGCCACGCTGGCGCTGTCGATGCTGGCCCTGGGCCTGATGGCACGCCTGCGCCAGCAACCGGCCCGGGCTTCGGTCAAGGCCTGAAGCGGGCCTGCAGCACGGCCTGCACGGCCTCGCCCAGCGGCCGTGCGGCGCCCGTGACCCAGGCAGCCTGAGCTGCCTGCGGGCCCAGCAGCACGTGCACGAAGCGGCGCATGCGCTTCAGGTCGCGGCGGTCACTGGCGTCGAATGCACCCACGCGCTGCTGCCACTGGGCTTGTGCCGCGGCCATGGTCTGCGCGGCCAGTTCGCCCTGGCGCAGGCGGGCCAGCACCGGGGCCACGTTCCAAAGCGCATAGAGCGTGGCCTGCACCTCCATGCCGTCCCAGGCCACGACCAGGGCTTCGCGCAGGCTGGCCCAGGCTTCGGGCCAGCGGCGCAGCGTCAGCAGCGCGGAGCCATGTGCCTCCAGCGCGCCCGAGGCCAAGTCCCAGTCCTGCAGTTCGCGCCCTTCGCTGGCCAGGGCTGAAAGCTCGACCAGCACGTCTGCTGGGCGGCCCGACCGCACGGTGCTCATGGCCATGTTGTAGCGGCCGGCGTTGACCAGGTGGCGGTTGCCCGACTGCTGCCACAAGGCCAGCGACTGCTGCGTGAAAACACGGCCGGCTTGCGGGTCACCGTCCACCACCATCAGCAAGTGGCCCTTCAGGCTGAGCAGAGCTGCTTCGCTGTTGGGCCGCTGGTGAATTCGTGCCAAGGGCAGCGCGGTTTCGAGCAGCTCGCGTGCCTGGGCCGCGTTGCGATCCACCCGCCAGAAAAGACGCGCCATGCGTGACAGCAGCGACACCCGCAGCAGCGGGTCGGGGCAAGGCAGCGCCAGTGCCTGCTGCATGTGACGGCGCACGTCGGCCAGGCGCCCCGCGTCATGGCAGAAAGTGGCGGCCAGGGCATGGCCGCAGGCCTTGCGTGAGCTGTCGACGCCAGGGGCGGCCAGCAGCTGATGCAAGGTGTCCAGCACCTCGGCCGGCACGGCGATTTCGCCCCAGGACGACTGCAGCATCAGCACCAGCAACACGGCGTCGTCGGCCCGGCCGTCGGCCGGCGCGCGGGCCAGGGCCTGCGCGATGTTGGGCAGTTCGTCGCGCACGCTGCTCAGCGGCGGCGTGGCGGGCATCGCGCCGGTCCAGTCCAGCAACCACTGCAGGAAGTTGTGCCGGTGCGGCAGCAATGCCGCGTCGTCGTGCATCGTCAAGCCGTACTCGCGCACCGGTTCCTGCGGCGCGTAACGCCACTGGCCGTCCTGGCCGCGGCCCACGCGCAGCACCGATTGCGAGAGCAGGTCGTCCAGCGCCGCCTGCGCCTGGGCCAGCGACCAGGGTGTTGCCGTGTCGGATGCCAGTGCCGCAGCGCAGGGCAGTGTCGCGCCCGCGGGCAGCAGGCAAAGGGCCAGCAGCAGGCGCTGTTGATCGGGCGCCAGCAGCTGCCAGGTCCAGGCCACCACGTCCAGCATCGAGGCGTGGCGAGGGTCGTTGCCGGCTCGGGTGCCGCGGCGGGCCAGGAAGGCCAGGCTGCCGGCACCGGCTCGGTGGTCGGCACGTGCGGCTTGCAGCACCGCCAGCAGTTCGGCCGGGCCGAGCGTGCGGCTGTGCGACGCGGCCAGCTCGATGGCCAGCGGCAGGCCGTCCAGCCAGTGCACCAGCGCGGACAGGGCGCGGTGGTTGCTGGCGCTGACGTGGAAATCGGCTCGCTGCGCGCGTGCGCGGTCCACGAACAGCAGCACCGCCGGGTTCAGGGCCACGTCGGGCAGGGGCGCGCCCGGGCCCGGCAGCTCCAAGGTGTCCAGCAAAAAATGTTGCTCTCCGTCCAGGCCCAGCGGGCGGCGTGAGGTGACCAGCCAGTGGGCGTCCGGCAGCCGTTCGGCCAACTGCGCCAGGGTGGCAGCTGCTGTGTCGTCTAGCTGTTCGGCGTTGTCCAGCAGCATCAACAGCGCGCGCCGGTCCAGCACGCCCAGCACCTGGCCCAGGGCGTCGCTGCCGCCGTCGATGCGCAGCGCGGCGCACAGGCGGTCCAGCAGCCCGGTGGCCGTGCTGACACCCACCAGCGACACAAAAACCGGCCTTTCGAAGCGGGGCCTGGGGCCGCCGGGCAGGGCTTCGCACATCACGCGCGCCACTTCGATGGCCAGGCGCGTCTTGCCACACCCACCCGCGCCCAGCACGGACACCAGGCGCTGCTCGGCCACCAGGCTCTGCAGGCGCGCGCCCTGCACGTCGGCGCCGATCAGGCGCGTCAGGTACTGCGGAAGGCGGCTGCTGGGGTGCACCGGCGGCGCGGGAGGCAAGGGCAGTGGCGTGGGGGTCGCTTGCGGCAAAAGCTCTTCGGCAGGGGCCAAGGTGGCCGCGGCTTCGCCTTGCAGGCGTTCGTGCAGGGCCTGCAGCCGGCTGCGCTCGTCCAGCACCCATTCGTCGTAGAAACCGGGCAGCAGCTCACCGCCGTACAGGGCCAGCGCCACGTTGGCCTGGCGCGTGCGCGCGGCCTGTTCGAAGGCCACCACGTCGCACCACAACACACCACCCACGGCACGCAGAACCCGCCGGTCGGCCACCAGCACGGTGGGGCCACCGGGCGGCTCGAGCACGGCCTTCAACATCGACAGTGTTTGACGCAAGCGGTTGCGGCCCGTGGCGGCGTCGGCTTCGGGCCACAGCAGGGTGGCCAGTTCTTCGCGTGAGTGGTCGCGCTCAGGCGCCATGGCCACGCGGGCCAGCAGCGCCATCGCCGCGCGGCTGCGCAGGCGCGTCAGCTGCTGCGTGCCGTCGTTGATCTGGAAGGCACCCAAGAGGCGCACGTGCCAGACCGCCGCATCGGCCGCCTGGGCCGCTGGGGCATCCGGGCCGGCGTGGACCTGCGCTTCAGAGGGGCGGAGTCTGGAGACCGTCATCGTCAGGCCCGATGGTGCACGAGTCAGGTGACACGTCACCCCGCAATTCCGGGGGGCCAGGTGGGACTTTGTCGCGCCCGCCGCAGCCTCGGGGCCCGCCTGCGCCGTCAGCGGTCCAGCCGCAAGATGTTGCCGCAGCGCGCAGCCAGCGTTTCGTCGTGGGTGACCACGACAAACGCGGTGCCGTGTTCGCGCGCCAGTTCCAGCATCAGTTCAAACACCGCGCCGGCGGTGTTGCGGTCCAGGTTGCCGGTGGGTTCGTCGGCCAGCACGCAGGCCGGCCGTGTGACCAGCGCGCGGGCGATGGCCACCCGTTGCCGTTCGCCACCCGACAGTTGCGCGGGGTGGTGCGCCAGGCGCGACGCCAGGCCCACCTTGCCCAGGATCTGGCTGGCCTGTTCACGCGCTTCGTGCACCGGCAGGCGGCGGATGCGCAGCGGCATGGCCACGTTGTCCAGCGCGCTGAACTCGGGCAGCAGGTGGTGAAACTGGTAGACGAAGCCCAGGTGCTGGTTGCGCCAGCGGCCCTGTTCGGCTGCGTCCATGCTGGCCAGGTTGCGGCCCATCAGGTCGACCCGGCCCGAGCTGGGGGACTCCAGCCCGCCCAGCAGGTGCAAGAGCGTGCTCTTGCCCGAGCCCGATGCGCCCACGATGGCCAGCGTCTGGCCGCGCTGCACGGCAAGGCTCACGCCACGCAGCACGCTGACGTTCAGCGCATGTTCGCCACGACCTTCGACGAAGCGCTTGTGCAGTTCGGTGGCGCGCAGCACCGTGCTGTCGGCTTCACTCATAACGCAGGGCCTCGGCCGGGTTGACGCGGCTGGCGCGCCAGCTGGGGTAGATGGTGGCCACGAAAGCCAGCACCAGCGAGATCACGACCACCGGCACGATGTCGCTGGCCAGCGGTTGGCTGGGCATGCGGCTGATGACGTAGATGCTGCCCGGCAGAAAGGCCACACCCAGCGCACGTTCGATGGCCGGCACGATGACGTCGACGTTGAAGGCGATCGAGAGGCCCAGCAAGCAACCGGCCATCGTGCCCATCACCCCCGCCGCCGCGCCCTGCACCATGAAGATGCCCATGATCGAGCGCGGGCTGGCGCCGAGCGTGCGCAGGATGGCGATGTCGGCGCGTTTGTCGGTCACCGTCATCACCAGCGTGCTGACCAGGTTGAAGGCGGCCACCGCGACGATCAGCGTGAGGATGATGAACATCAGCCGCTTTTCGATCTGCACCGCGTCGAACCAGTTGGCGTTGGTGCGGGTCCAGTCGCGCACGAAGACATCGGGGCCCAGGCTCATCTGCAGCTCTTGCCCGGCGGCGCGTGCGCTGTGCACATCGGCCAGCCGAAGCTGCACGCCGGTGGGGCCCTCGACGCGGAACAGGCGCGCCGCGTCGTCGACATGGATCAGCGCCAGGCCGCTGTCGTATTCGTAGTGGCCGGCCTCGAACACACCCACCAATGTGAACTGCTTCAGCCGCGGCACCACGCCTGCCGGTGTGACCTGACCACCCGGCGCCACGATGGTGACCTTGTCGCCCACCCTTGCGCCCACCAGGCGGGCCAGCTCGATGCCCAGCACGATGTTCCATTCGCCCGGCTTCAACTGCGCCAGCAGCGGGCCCTGGGTGCGTGCCAGGTCGGTGACCTTAACTTCTTCGGCAGGGTCGATGCCGCGCACGATGGCACCCCGCAGTTCGTCGCCACGGCCCACCAGGGCCTGTGCGACGACAAACGGCGCAGCGCCAACCACACGTTTGTCCTTCTGCGCCGCTGCTGCGGTGGCGCGCCAGTCGGGCAGCGCGCCGCCGGAGGCATCGCGAACCTCGACATGGGCGATGACGCTGAGCATGCGGTCGCGCACTTCCTTCTGGAAGCCGTTCATCACGCTGAGCACGATGATCAGCGCCGCCACACCCAGCGCGATGCCCAGCATCGACACACCGCTGATGAAAGAGATGAAGCCGTTGCGCCGGCCGCTGCGTCCGGCGCGGGTGTAGCGCCAGCCGACTTGCCATTCAAAGGGAAGGTTCATGGATGCGCACGGGTCATGGGGCGGCGATGCTACCGGACCAGGCAAGCGGCGTCGGTGCGGCGCGGCAAGCCCCGCCTGCGGATAATGAGGGCATGCACCTGCTGATCCCGTTTGCCGCGCCCTTGTCCGATGCCGGACGCAGCGCGGCGCAGAGCCTGGTGCTGCCCCAACTGGCCAAGTTGCTGGCCACGCTGCAGCCGCAAGGCCGCGACGACGGCGACGAATGGAGTCTGTCGCCGCCGCACGAAAGGGCCCTGGCCCGCGAACTGGGCTGGGCCGGTGCCGACGGCGCCTTGCCCTGGGCCGCCCGCGCGGCCGCTGCCGACGCTGTGGCCGTGGGCGACCTGGCCTGGGGCCAACTGACACCCGTGCACTGGCACCTGGGCACCGATCAGATCAGCCTGGTCGACCCCGCGGGCCTGATGCTGGACGACACGGCATCACGCCAGTTTTTCGACGCCGTGAGCGAACTTTTCACCAGCGAGGGTTTTGTGCTGGCCTACGGCTGCGCATCGCGCTGGTATGCCGCGCACGAAAGCCTGAGTGACTTGCCCTGTGCTTCGCTGGACCGGGTCATCGGCCGCAACGTCGACCGCTGGCTGGGCAGCGACCCGGCGGTGCGGCGCCTGAGGCGCTTGCAGAGCGAAGTGCAGATGCAGCTGTACACCCACCCGCTGAACGATGAACGCGAAAGACGCGGCCTGCTGCCCGTCAACAGCTTCTGGCTCAGTGGCTGCGGCGTCGCGCAAGCACAAGCCACGACCGACGTGACTGTGGACGACCGCCTGCGCGCCCCGGCACTGGCCGACGACTGGGCCGCGTGGTGCAAGGCCTGGGACACGCTGGACAGCGGGCCGCTGTCGGCGCTGCTGGCTGCAGCTCAGGCGAGCCAGGCGGTGCGGCTGACGCTGTGCGGCGAGAGGTCCGGCGCCACCTGGGCCCTAGCGCCCCGGTCCTGGATGGACAAGCTGCGCACACGCTGGTCGCAGCCCGACCCCCGGCGCATCTTGGAGACCCTGTGATCCTGCACACCCGCGACGTGCCACCCCGCGTGAGCTTTGCGCTCGAGCAGTCGGGTGTGCACCCGCTGCTGGCGCGCCTGCTGGCCGCGCGCGGTGTGCGCAGCGCCGACGAACTGGACGACAGCCTGGGCCGGCTGTTGCCGCCGTCGGCCATGAAAGGCGCAGCCGAAGCCGGCCGGCTGCTGGCCGATGCCATCCAGGCGCAGCGCCGCATCTGCATCGTGGCCGACTACGACTGCGACGGCGCCACCGCCTGTGCCGTGGCGCTGCGTGGCCTGGCGCTGCTGGGCGCCGCGCGGGGCACCGTGAACTACGTGGTGCCCGACCGCGCGGTGCACGGCTACGGCCTGACACCGGCCATCGTCGATCTGGCGATGCAGCAACAGCCGCAGGTGCTGGTGACGGTGGACAACGGCATCGCCAGCCACGCCGGCGTGGCCCATGCCAGGGCCCGCGGGCTGCAGGTGCTGGTCACCGACCACCACCTGCCGGCGCTGATCGACGGCGCCATTTCGCTGCCCGACGCCGACGTCATCGTCAACCCGAACCAGCCGGACTGCAGCTTCGAAAGCAAGGCCATCGCCGGTGTCGGTGTCATGTTCTACGTGCTGCTGGCCACCCGCGCCGAACTGCGCCAGCGGGGTGCCTTCGAAGCGGCGGCACAGCCCAAGCTGGACACGCTGCTCGACCTGGTGGCGCTGGGCACGGTGGCCGACGTGGTGAAGCTCGACGCCAACAACCGCCGCCTGGTGGCGCAGGGCCTGAAGCGCGTGCGTGCCGGCCGTTTGCAGCCGGGCTTGCAGGCGCTGTTCAGCGTCGCCGGGCGCGAGCCGTCCCGTGCAGCTGGCTTCGACTTCGGCTTTGCGCTGGGGCCGCGCATCAATGCTGCGGGCCGGCTGTCGGACATGACCTTGGGCATCGAGTGCCTGGTCACCGACGACGCCGCCCGTGCCGGTGAACTGGCGGCGCAGCTGGACGCCATCAACCGCGAAAGGCGCGAAGTCGAAGCCGGCATGCGCGACCTGGCTGAACTGGCGCTGGACCGCCTGATGCCCGACGCGGCCACTGCGCCGTCGGCTGTCGCCCTGTTCGACGAAAGCTTCCACGAAGGGGTGGTGGGCATCGTGGCCGGCCGCGTGAAAGACCGCCTGCACCGGCCGACCTTCGTGTTCGCGCGCGGTGCCGACGGGCAGCTGAAGGGCTCGGGCCGCAGCATCCCGGGTTTCCACCTGCGCGATGCGCTGGACCTGATGGCCAAACGTGCGCCCGGCCTGCTGCTGCGTTTTGGCGGCCACGCCATGGCCGCCGGCTGCACACTGGCCGACGCGGCGCAGGGCTTCGAGCGCTTCGACGAAGCCCTGCGCCAGGTCGCCGCCGAATGGCTGGACGCCGCCACGCTGACCCGCACCTTGCGCACCGACGGCCCGCTGGCCGCCGAGTGGTTCAACCCGCAGACCGTGGCGCTGCTGGACGCGCAGGTGTGGGGCCAGGGCTTTGAAGCCCCGGTGTTCTGTGACGAGGTGCAGGTGCTGCAGCAGCGGCTGGTCGGCGAAAAGCATCTGAAACTGCGCCTGCGCCACGCCGGCCAGGAACGTGACGCCATCTGGTTCAGCCACGCCGAGCCGCTGCCCGCCACCGTGAGATTGGCCTACCGCATCAACCTGGACGAATGGAACGGGCGACAGCGGGTGCAGATGGTGGTGGAGGCGGCCGTCTGATCTTTGCCCCTGCGGCGATGGGGCCGCAACGTTTGCAGGCATGCTGTGAACCATGAAAACACCATGCTCCTTCCTGGCCGTTTCCTTGCTGGCTTCCGCCTCGCTGGTCGGCGGCGCTGCAACGGCGCAGACCCTGCGCACCGTTCCCGTCGTCAAAGGCCTGCAAGACCCTTGGGCCATGGCCTTCCTGCCCGATGGCCGGCTGCTCATCACCGAAAAGGCGGGTCAGCTGCGCCTGGCCGATGCGGCCGGTCAGCTGTCGGCGCCATTGGCCGGCCTGCCGGCCATTTCTGCCGGCGGTCAATGCGGCCTGCTCGACGTGGTGCTCGACCCGGCCTTCGCCAGCAACCAGCGCATCTTTTTCACCTTTGCCGAGCCGGCGGGCAGCGGCGAATCCGGCAACGGCACGGCTGTCGGTCGCGCCAGGTTGGTGGGCGACAAGCTCGAAGACGTGCGCACGATCTTCAGCCAGAAACCCAAGATCAGCAGCCGCAACCACTGCGGCAGCCGCATCGTGTTCGACCGCAGCGGCCACCTGCTGGTGGGCCTGGGCGACCGCTTCAGCGGCAAGGACGAAGCGCAGAACCCGGCCAACCACATCGGCAAGGTGATCCGCATCGACGCCGACGGCAAGGCACCAGCCGACAACCCCTTTGTCGGCCGTGCCGGTGCTGCACCCGAGGTCTTCAGCCTGGGCCACCGCAACATCCAGGGTGCTGCGCTGAACCCGGCGACGGGTGAGCTGTGGGCCACCGAACATGGTCCGCAAGGCGGCGACGAGGTGAACCGCGTGCAGGCCGGTCGCAACTACGGCTGGCCGGTCGTCACCTACGGCCGCAACTACGGCATTGGCACACGCATCGGCGAAACGGGGCCGAAAGACGGCTTCGAACAGCCGCTGCGGCATTGGGTGCCGACCTCGGTGGCGCCCAGCGGCCTGGCCTTCCTGAGCAGCGACCGTTACCCCGGCTGGCAGGGCAACCTGTTCATGGGCACGCTGCGTGGACAGGCGCTGATCCGCCTGACCTTGCAGGGCAACACCGTGACGGCCGAAGAGCGACTGCTCGAGAACCTGGGTTCGCGCATCCGCGACGTGCGCCAGGGCCCCGACGGCTGGCTGTACGTGCTGACCGACGGCAGCGAAGGGCAGGTGCTGCGGCTGCAGCGCTGAAAACTGGGGATGGGTAGGCGCCCGAGCGCGGCTGATACTCGCGCGCCACAGCCCCAACCCAGGAGAGCCCCATGCCCGATCCGCTGCGCGATGTGCCCCAGGAAGCCGTTGACCTGATCAAGAGCTTCGAGGGCATTCCCGACGGTGACCCGAGCACCGTGAACATCGACGCCTACCTGTGCCCGGCCAATGTGTGGACCATCGGCTGGGGCCACGCCATCATGGACGGCGGCGTGCAGTTGAAGGGCGCTGCGCACAAAGCGCGCGCCCGTGCGCTGTTTCCGGGGGGCATCACCCGCAACCAGGCCGAAGCTTTGCTGCGCGGTGACCTGGTGCCCCGCGCGGCTTCGGTGTCCCGGCTGCTGAAGGTGGCGGTGAATGACGGGCAGTTCGGCGCGCTGATCTCGCTGGTGTTCAACGTCGGTCTGGGCAACTTCGGGGCTTCGACCTTGCTGCGCAAACTGAATGCCGGCGACATGGCGGGTGCGGCCGACCAGTTCCTGGCCTGGGACAAGGCCCGGGTGAACGGCGTGCTGAAGGCGCTGGCCGGGTTGACCCGTCGCCGCAAGGCCGAGCGGGCGATGTTCCTGGGTCAGGACTGGCGTGCTGTCTCGGCCACACGCAGCGGTGGGCCGCTGACGGTGTTGCCGGTGCCGGAGATGCCGGCTGAAGACCAGGCTTGGCTGAAGGCGGCGGCTCGCAAAGTCACGGCGAAGAAGGCGGCGAAGACAGCCGTGCCGAAGAAGGCGGCTCCGAGAAAAACCACCGCGAAGAAGTCGGCGGTCAAGAAGACGCCAGTGAAGCGGTCGGCAGTCAAAAAGCCCACCGCGGCGCGCAAGGCGGCCAGCGGCAAGTGAGAGCCCTGGGCGGCGCCCGCCCAGGCGCCGCGTTTCAGCGGGTTCTCAGGCGACTCGCCCGAACCACCACACCGACAGGCCCGCGGCCAGAACCGACAGCATCACCCCCAGCGCGGCAAACAGCGCGCTGATTTCGGTTTCCTTGCGTTCCACCACCATGCGGCTGGACAGCGAGTTGTAGACCTTGACCAGGTCTTCGGCGGTGCCGGCGTAGAAGTACTCGCCATGTGTCAGCACCGAGACGTTTTTCAGCGTTTCTTCGTCCAGTCGCACCCGCATGCTCCAGCCTTCGAAGCCGATGGTCTCGCCGCTGGTGGTGCCGATGCCGACGGTGTAGACGCGGATGCCCCGATCGGCGGCCATCTTGGCGGCGTCCAGCGGGTCGGGCCCCGTGGTGCGCTGGCCGTCAGTGAGCATGATGATCGCCGCCGAGTTGTAGCTGCCCGGCGGCACGGGCGTGAACTCGGGCTTGTCGGGCTGCTGGATGCTGCGCGAGCCGCTGCCCGGGAAGTTGCGTTGACCGGTGACGTGCTGGATCTCGATGCCGTGGTCGGGAAACAGCGTGGCCAGGCTCAGGATGATGCCGCTGCCGGTGGCCGTGCCGCGCTGCAACTGGAAGCGGTCGATGGCGGCAATCACGTCTTCGCGGCTGGTGGTGGGCGCCTGTACCACGGCGGCGGTGCCGGCAAACGACACCACACCCACCTTCACTTCACGGGGCAGGTTGTTGACGAAGCTCTTGGCCGCTTCCTGCGCCGCCACCAGGCGGTTGGGCTTGACGTCTTCGGCCCGCATGCTGCCCGACACGTCGATGGCCAGCATGATGGTGCGTTCCGACAGTGGCAGCGTGATCGTGGCCGTGGGGCGCGACACCGCCAGCAGGCCGGCCGCGATGGCCAGCAGCATCAGCAGTGGCGGCACATGGCGGCGCCAGCCTGGCCCGCTGCCCAGCGCCAGCTTGGCCACCTGCACGCTGGCCAGTCGCACCGTCGTCTTGCGCTTCTTGCGCAGCAGCCACACGTACAGCAGCACCAGCAGCGGCAGCAGTGCCAGCAGCCAGAGCATCGAAGGCCAGATGAAACTCATGCTTGTCTCGAGCGGGGTTCGGGTGCAGGGGTGGGCCATGACTGCGCCCGCTGCAGGTGGGCGGGCGCACGCAGCGGCGCTTTCACACGGGCGCGCTGGCGGCGCAGGTCGGACAGCCGCAACAAGGCCTGCAGCAGGTCGTCGTCGGTGGCGAGTTCGATGACGTCGGCGCCCGAGCGGCCCAGGCCGTCCATCAGTTCGGCTTCCTGTTGTTCGGCGATGTTGGCGTAGCGTTCGCGGAAAGCCGGGTCGGCAGCGTCGATGAACACCTGCTCGCCGGTTTCCGCGTCTTCGACAGTCACCAGGCCGACATCGGGCAAGGCCATCTCCATCGGGTCCCACAGCCGCACGGCCACCACCTCGTGGCGCCGCGCCAGGCGGGCCAGCGCGTCCTGCCAGCCGGGCTGGCTGATGAAGTCGCTGACGACAAACACCAGTGAACGCCGCTTGATCACGCCGTCGGCGGTGCGCAGCAGGTCCAGCAGCGAGGTGCCCGCGTCCGCTGCACCCGTGCCTTTGCCGGCCCTTTTACCCTTGGCCGGTACAGGCCTGGGACGCGGCTGGTTCATGCGCTGCAAGAGGTTCAGCACATGCAGGCGCGAGGTCTTGGGGGGCAGCACGGCGTCCACCTGCTGGCCATACAGCACCGCGCCCACGCGGTTGCCGTGGCGTGTGATGACCCGCGCGAGCGTGGCCACGAAACCGGTGGAGACGTTGAGCTTGGTGACGTCGGCCGAACCGAAGTTGACACTGCCCGACAGGTCCAGCAGGAACCAGGCCGTGAGGTCGCGGTCTTCCAGGAACTGCCGCACATAGGGTGTCTGCAGGCGAGCGGTGACGTTCCAGTCGATGTGGCGCACGTCGTCGTGGTGCTGGTATTCACGCAGGTCGGCCAGGTCGACACCACCGCCGCGGAACAGCGTGCGGTAGTCACCCTGCAGCAGGCCGTCCAGGCGGCGGATGACCGTCCACTCCAGGCGGCGCAACAGCACGTCCGGGCTGGTGATGGCAGGGGCGGCTTCGGCCATCTCGGGGCTCAGCCGGCGGGGTGTTGCAGCGGCTTGTCGGGCGCGCTGATCTTCTTCAGCAGACGGTCGATCAGGCTTTCGGGCGTGATGCCTTCGGCCAGCGCTTCGTAGCTCAGCACCACGCGGTGGCGCAGCACGTCGGGCACCAGGTCGGTGATGTCCTCGGGCAGCACGTAGCGGCGGCCCCGCAGCATCGCCAGCGCCTTGCCACCTTCGATGAGGCCGATGGTCGCGCGTGGGCTGGCGCCGTAGGTGATGTACCTGGCCGCGTCGGCCATGTCGTACTTGGCCGGGCGGCGTGTGGCGCCCACCAGCTTCACGGCGTATTGCATCAGCGCGGGGTCGCAGAAGACGGCCCGGCATTCGCGCTGCAGCGCCGCCAACTGGAAGGTGTCGGCCACGGCGTTCACATCCACTGGCGTGCCGGTGACCCTTTCGGCAATCACAAACTCTTCTTCTTCGCTGGGGTAGTCCACCAGCACCTTCATCATGAAACGGTCCACCTGCGCTTCGGGCAGCGGGTAGGTGCCTTCGGTCTCGATCGGGTTCTGCGTGGCCATCACCACGAAAGGGTCGGGCACCTTGTGGGTTTCGCCGGCAATCGTGACCTGGCGTTCCTGCATCACTTCGAGCAGCGCACTTTGCACCTTGGCCGGCGCGCGGTTGATTTCGTCGGCCAGCAGCAGGTTGGCAAACACCGGGCCCAGGCTGGTGCCGAACTCACCGGTCTTCTGGTTGTAGATGCGGGTGCCCACCAGGTCGGCCGGCACCAGGTCGGGTGTGAACTGGATGCGCTTGAAGCTGCCGCGCACGGTGCGTGCCAGTGTCTTCACGGTCAGTGTCTTGGCCAGGCCCGGCACCCCTTCGACCAGCAAGTGGCCCTGGGCCAGCATGCCGACCAGCACCCGTTCGAGAAAACGGTCCTGACCGACGACGACGCGCTTCACCTCGTAGAGGATGCGCTCCATCAGCTCGGCGGTGTTCTGTGCGGGTTCCTGCATGGTGGTGGGTGTCCGTGGGTTCAGAAAGGCGGCATGCCGGCGGCGGCCGCGGCGTTTTCGATGGGCACCGCAAAACCGATGCCGATGAAGGTGCGCTGCTCGCTGGGGTTCAGGATGGCCGTGACGACGCCGACCACCTGGCCGTCCATCGTGACCAGCGGGCCACCGCTGTTGCCGGGGTTGGCGGCGGCGTCGAACTGGATCAGGTTGGTGAGTGTCTTTTCGCCTTCGGGGCTGCGGAACTCGCGCTTCAGGCCCGAGACCACACCGTAGCTCACGCTGGGGCCGATGCCAAACGGGTGGCCGACGGCGATGACGTGGTCGCCCGGCATCAGGTCGCCAGTGGAGCGCATCGTGGCGGCTTCCAGGTCGTCGGGCAGGCTCAGCGCGCGCAGCACGGCCAGGTCGTTTTCGGGCTGCGCGCCCATCATCACGGCTTCGCTTTCGTGGCCATTCGCAAAACGCACCCGGATCTTCTTGCTGCCCCAGACGACATGCAGATTGGTCAGGATGGTGCCGTTGTCGATGATCACCACGCCGGTGCCCAGGCTGCGCTCCATGGCCCGTTGCTCGGGGTTGTTTTCGCCCTTGTCGTCTTCGTCCATCAGGCCAATGACACGCACCACCGACGGCAGGATGGCCTGGTAGGCCTTGGTGGCCTGCGAAGGCAGCGGTTCTTTTTCCAGCGACTCGCGCACGGCGGCATCGATGTCGTTTTGTGTCACCGGGCGCTGGCCCGGGTGGAAGCGCAGCACGGCCAGCATGGCCAGCGCTGCCAGCAGTGCGCCCAACAAGGCCCAACTGGCTGGCCCCATGCGTTGCTGCCAAGGGCGCCGTGCAGCGGCCGGCGCGGCTTCTGCATCGGGTGCGGCTGTAGCTGCAGCAGCCGCTGGTGGCGGTTCGCGACGGGGCGAGCGGCTGTAAAGGGGGGCCTTTTTCATTCTCGCGGCGGGCAGTGTGAAAGTACAGTATCACGTTGTGCCCGCCCTTGCATCTGACGTGCCCTGACCGCCGCTTTCGGGCCCTGCGCCATCATGTGCACATGTGGATCGACACACACTGCCACCTGGATGCGCCTGAATTCGATGCCGACCGCGCAGCCGTGGTGTCGCGGGCGCGTGCTGCGGGTGTGTCGCAGATCGTCTTGCCGGCCGTTGCCGCCGCGCACTTCGATACCGTGCGCGAGTTGGCCCACACCCACGGCCTGGCCTACGCCCTGGGCCTGCATCCGCTGTGGCTGGCGGACGCAAGCGAAGAAGACCTGGACCAATTGCAGCAGGCGCTGCAAAGCCATCGCGATGATCCACGCCTGGTGGCGGTGGGCGAAATCGGCCTCGACCATTTCGTGCCCGGGCTCGACCTTGCCCGGCAGCAGCGTTTCTACCGGGCCCAGCTGAAGCTGGCCCGCGATGCCGGCCTGCCGGTGATCCTGCACGTGCGACGCTCGGCCGACGCGCTGTTGCAGGGTTTGCGGCTCATCGGGGTGGCCGGTGGCATCGCCCACGCCTTCAATGGCAGCCGGCAGCAGGCCGACCAGTTTCTGGCGCTGGGCTTTTGCCTGGGCTTTGGCGGCACCTTGACTTTCGACCGCGCGCTGCAGATCCGCCGCCTGGCGGCCGACCTGCCCGACACCGCGCTGGTGCTGGAAACCGACGCACCCGACATCCCGCCGCACTGGCTGTACCGCACCGCAGCTGAACGCGGGGTGCAGGCCGGGCAGGGCCGCAATGAACCGGCGGAATTGCCGGCGATTGCGGCCGTGCTGGCTGGGCTGCGCAGGGTTTCGGTCGAGACGCTGGCGCAGCAGACCAACAGCAATGCGCAGCTTGTTCTGCCGCGACTCGCAGCGCTGGCATGTGGGCGATGAGTGCGGCCCCCATCGACGCGCATGCGGACCGCCTGCAGGGCCTGCCACCCGCGATCTCGCGCGATTGCCGGCTGCTCATCCTGGGCAGCTTTCCCGGCGTGGCGTCGCTGCTGGCGCAGCAGTACTACGGCCACCCGCGCAACCAGTTCTGGCCGCTGCTGGGCGCCATCTGGGGGCTGGACCTTCTGGCCTTGCCCTACCCCCAGCGCCTGCACGAGGTGCAAAGCCGCGGCCTGGGTCTGTGGGACGTCTACGCCAGTTGCCAGCGCCAGGGCAGCCTGGACAGCGCGATCCTGGCGCCGGCGCTCAACCCGCTCGACACGCTGCGGCATCGGGCGCCGGGCCTTCAGCTGGTGGCTCACAACGGCGGCGAGTCGGCCCGGGTGATGCACGCGATGCGGGCGTTGGGCCTGCCGGTGGTGAAGCTGCCTTCGTCCAGCCCGGCCAACGCCAGCTGGTCCTTCGACCGCAAGCTGGCCGCCTGGCGGGCAGCCTTCGAACAAGCCGGACTGTGTTGACACGATGAGCCGAACCCCGACCCGACCCTCCACCCGACCCCCAACCCCAACCGCGGCCCGTGTGCCCATCGACCTGCCCGAGGTCACTTTGTCCGAAGAGGACGGCGTGCGCTACCTGCACCTGGGCACCATCTGGATCCAGGGTGGCATGCGCATCAAGCAGCCGCAGGTGGTGGAGATCGACTACGTGCAGCGCATGCTGGCCAGCCTGCTGTGGTTGCCCACGTCCACGCTGGGCGAAGGGCAGGCGGTGCAACTGGGCCTGGGTGCCGGCGCGATCACCCGTTTCACCGCCAAGCAGCTGAAGATGAGCACCACGGTGGTCGAGATCAACCCGCAGGTCATCACGCTCAACGCCGCCTGGTTCCACCTGCCCGAACAGGTGGAGGTGGTGCGGGGCGACGCCGCCGACTGGCTGCGCCAGGCCGAGTTGGGAAGCGTGCGTTTGCTGCACGTGGACCTGTACGACCACGAGGCCGCCGCGCCGGTGCTGGACGACGTGGACTTCTACAGCGCCTGCCACGCGGTGCTGGAAGAAGGCGGGCTGATGAGCGTCAATTTGTTCGGCCGCCACGCCAGCTTCCATGACAGCATTGCCCGCATCGCTGCCGCTTTTGGCAAAGACCCAGTCTGGAGCCTGCGCCCCACGCGCGAGGGCAACACCGTGGTCGTCGCCGGGCGCGGTGTGGTGGTGCCGTCGCGCGAAGAACTGAACCAGCGTGCCGCTGCCATCGAACAGCGCTTCGGCCACCTGAACCTGCCGGCGCGCAAGTGGCTGCGCATGGTGCGGCCTTACCTACCGGGCGCAGACGTGCCCCGCTCGCCGAACCCATGAACGCCACTTCCGCCAAACCCGCCCAGCCCGCATCGGCCGCATCGGCCGCCGCCGCGGCGCGGCCCAAGGGCAAGCTGGAATGGCCGCTGCTGCTGGGCTGGCTGCGCGAAGATGGCTGGATCACGTCCGACGACGCCCAGCGTGTGACTGCGCGCTTCCGTGCCGGTGCCTCCAGCCTGCATGCGCTGGTGCGGCTGGGTGGCGCGGGGCTGCTGCGCAAGGGCGGCACGCAATCGTTGGACACTGAACACCTGACTGAATGGCTGGCCGGCCGCTGCCAGCTGCCCTACCTGCGCATCGACCCCTTGCGGGTGGACGTCGGCCGGGTGGCCGATGTGATGAGCGTGCAGTACGCACAAAGCCGCCACGCGCTGCCGGTGTCGGTGTCGCCGACGGAAGTGGTCATTGCCACGGCCGAGCCCTACGACACCTCGTGGGTTGGTGAAATCGAGGCCCACACACGCCGCCACGTCAAGCTGGTGGTGGCCAACCCCGACGACCTGCGCCGCTACACCACCGAGTTCTACGCCCTGGCGCGCAGCGTGCGGGCCGCCGCCAAGAGCGGCGAAAACGCCGGCGGGGCCAGCTTCGAGCAGCTGGTGGAACTGGGCAAGACCAGCAAGACGCTGGACGCCAACGACCAGGGCGTGGTGCAGGTGGTGGACTGGCTGTGGGGCTATGCCTTCGACCAGCGTGCCAGCGACATCCACCTGGAACCGCGGCGCGACATGGGCGCCATCCGTTTTCGCATCGACGGTGTGCTGCACACCGTCTACCAGGTGCCCTTGACGGTGTTGAGCGCGATGACCGCGCGCATCAAGCTGCTGGGTCGCATGGACGTGGTGGAAAAGCGCCGGCCGCTGGACGGCCGCATCAAGACCCGCCGCCCCAGCGTCACCGAAGGTGGCATCGAAAAGGCTGGCGGTGAAGTCGAGATGCGCCTGTCGACGCTGCCCACGGCCTTCGGCGAGAAGATGGTGATGCGCATCTTCGACCCCGAAACCGTGGTCAAGGGCCTGCCCGCTTTGGGCTTCGGTGAACACGAAAGCAAGGTCTGGCAGGAACTGATCGCCCGGCCGCACGGCATCATCCTGGTCACCGGGCCCACGGGCAGCGGCAAGACCACCACGCTGTACAGCACGCTGAAGGCGCTGGCCACCGACGAAGTCAACGTCTGCACCATCGAAGACCCGATCGAGATGATCGAGCCCAGCTTCAACCAGACGCAGGTGCAGCCGGCGCTGGACATGGGTTTTGCCGAAGGCCTGCGTGCGCTGATGCGGCAGGACCCGGACATCATCATGGTGGGCGAGATCCGCGACCTGGCCACGGCCGAGATGGCAATCCAGGCCGCGCTCACCGGCCACCTGGTGTTCAGCACGCTGCACACCAACGATGCCGTGGGTGCCGTCACGCGCCTGGCAGACCTGGGTGTGCCCAGCTACCTGATTGCGGCCACCGTCATCGGTGTGCTGGCGCAGAGGCTGACACGCACCTTGTGTGTGGCCTGCAAGGTTCGAGACGAAGGCACCACACGCGATTCGCTGGACGACATGATCAAGCCCTGGCGCCTGTCGGGCGGTGTGCGGCCCTACAAGCCCGTGGGCTGCCTGGAGTGCCGCCACACCGGCTACCGTGGCCGTGCGGGTCTGTACGAACTGCTGCTGATGAGCGAATCTGCGCGGGCCCTGGTGCACCCCAGCCTGGACGCCGAAGCGCTGCGCCGCGATGCCGTGAAAGCCGGCATGCGGCCTCTGCGCCTGGCCGGCGCGATGAAGGTGGCCGAAGGCAAGACGACGCTGGAAGAGGTGCTGCGCAGCACGCCAAGCCTGGGCTAGAACCGCGGGCCGGTGCCGTGCATGCCACGGCAGAAGCCCGTCGTGGTCTTTTTGCCTTACGTGGAAACCACACCGGTCGTTTGGAGGTGTCTACCTAGAATGCCCGCTGCCCGAGGGCTTCGGAGGAGACACAGCTTGAAGATCAAGAGCGAGAAGGACTTCTGGTCCGGACTCATGTTCATCGCCGTCGGCGTGGGCTTTGCCTGGGGAGCGTTGAACTACAGCTTCGGCACCTCGGCGCGACCCGGCCCGGCTTATTTTCCCTTTGGCCTGGGCGTCTTGCAGGCCGTGTTGGGCGCCTTCCTGGTCTTCAAGGCGCTGACTTTCGAAGTGGAAGGGGGCGACCCCATCGGCCCGTGGCCCGTGAAGAAGGCCGCCATCATCCTGGGTGCTGTCGTCATCTTCGGCCTGGCGCTGCCCAGGCTCGGCATGGCGATTTCGCTGCCTCTGCTCATCGGCATCGGCAGCCTGGCCAGTGGCGAATTCCGCTGGAAAGAGGTGCTGGCCAACAGCATCATCCTGACAGTGGGCTCGTGGGCCATCTTCATCAAGGGCCTGGGGCTGACGCTGCCACTGTGGCCTGTTTTCCTGGGCTGAGCCGGAGAACCACATGGAACTTCTCGACAACCTCGCGCTCGGCTTCGGCGTTGCCTTCACCTTCCAGAACCTGCTGTACGCCTTTGGCGGTGCGCTGCTGGGCACCTTGATCGGCGTCTTGCCCGGCCTGGGCCCGGTGGCCACCATCGCGATGTTGCTGCCCAGCATCTACGCATTGGACGCCACGCCCGCACTCATCATGTTGGCCGGTATCTACTATGGTGCGCAGTACGGTGGCAGCACCACCGCCATCCTGATCAACGTGCCGGGTGAATCGGCGTCGGTGGTCACGGCCATCGACGGCTATGCCATGGCCCGCAAGGGCAGGGCGGGGCCCGCCCTGGCGGCGGCTGGGTTGGGCAGTTTCTTTGCCGGCTGCGTGGCCACGCTCATCGTCGCGGCCTTTGCGCCGCCGCTGACCGAGGTGGCCTTCAAGTTTGGCCCGGCCGAGTACTTCAGCCTGATGGTGCTGGGCCTCATCGGCGCCGTGGTGCTGGCATCGGGTTCGCTGGTGAAAGCCATCGCGATGATCCTGCTGGGCCTGCTGCTGGGCCAGATCAACACCGACGTCATCTCGGGTGTGCCGCGCTACAGCTTCGACATCCCCGAACTGACCGACGGCATCGGTTTCGTGGCCATTGCCATGGGGGTGTTCGGCTTTGGCGAAATCATCGCCAACCTGGCACGGCCCGAAGAACAGCGCGAGGTCTTCACCAAGGACGTGAAGGGCCTGTGGCCCACCAAGCAGGACTTCAAGGACGCCTTCCCGGCCGTGCTGCGTGGCACCGCCCTGGGTTCGGTGCTGGGCATCCTGCCCGGTGGCGGCGCGCTGCTGGCTTCGTTTGCGGCTTACACGCTGGAAAAGAAGAGCCGCGGTCGCGTCGGTGAAGTGCCCTTCGGCCAGGGCAATATCCGTGGTGTGGCCGGCCCCGAAAGTGCCAACAACGCCGGTGCGCAGACCAGCTTCATCCCGATGCTGACGCTGGGCATCCCGCCCAACGCCGTGATGGCGCTGATGGTGGGTGCGATGACCATCAAGGGCATCCAGCCCGGCCCGCAGGTGATGACCAGCAACCCGGAACTGTTCTGGGGTCTGATCGCCAGCATGTGGGTCGGCAACGCGATGTTGATCATCCTGAACCTGCCGCTCATCGGCATCTGGATCAAGCTGCTGACGGTGCCCTACCGCTTCCTGTACCCGGCCATCCTGGTGTTCTGCAGCATCGGCCTGTACACGCTGAACAACAACAACTTCGATGTCTTCATGGCGGCGGCCTTCGGTGTGGTGGGGGTGCTCTTCTACAAGCTGGGCTGCGAGCCGGCACCGCTGCTGCTGGGTTTCATCCTGGGGCCGATGATGGAAGAGAACCTGCGCCGCGCGCTGTTGCTCTCACGCGGTGACTGGACGACCTTCATGACACGGCCGCTGTCGGCCGGCCTCTTGATCGCTGCGGCGCTGATGATCGTGGTGGTGATGATGCCGAGCATCAAGAACAAGCGGGCCGAAGCCTTCCAAGACGCGGATTGAAAGACGCGGTCAATGACGAGGGCCCTGCGGGGCCCTCGTCTCTTTTGCATTAGCCTTGTCCGCATGCCGACTCCCATTGCGCTTGCGCCGCTGAAGCAACCCGTCTTCCGCGGCCTGTGGCTGGCCTGGCTGGCGGCCAACATGACGATGTGGATGAACGATGTCGCGGCCGCCTGGCTGATGACCTCGCTGACCACCAGCCCGGTGATGGTGGCGCTGGTGCAGACGGCATCCACGCTGCCGGTGTTCCTGCTGGGCCTGCCCAGCGGCGCCCTGGCCGACATCCTGGACCGCCGGCGCTACTTTGCAGCCACGCAGCTGTGGGTGAGCGTGAACGCGCTGATCCTGGCCGGGCTGTCGCTCAGTGGCCACCTGACCGCGGAACTGCTGTTGCTGCTGACCTTCAGCAACGGCATCGGCCTGGCGCTGCGCTGGCCGGTGTTTGCCGCCATCGTGCCGCAGGTCGTGACACGCCCCGAACTGCCGGTGGCGCTGGCGCTAAACGGCATTGCGATGAACCTGTCGCGGGTCATCGGCCCGGTGCTGGCCGGCGCAATGCTGGCGGCCTTCAGCGCCGCGGCAGTGTTCGTGCTGAACACCGTGCTGGCGGCGGTGGCTTTTGTGTTGATCCTGCGCTGGAAAAGCACGCCCCGCGCCAGCGCTTTGCCGGGTGAACGTTTCCTGGGCGCCATGCGCACGGGCCTGAACTTCGCGATGCAGTCGCCGCGGCTCAAGGTGGTGCTGCTGCGCATCTTCCTGTTCTTCCTGCAGAGCACGGCGCTGGTGGCGCTGTTGCCGCTGGTGGCACGTGGGCTGCATGGTGGCGGTGCCGGCACCTTCACGGTGATGTTGTCCTGCCTGGGCGCGGGGGCCGTCGTCGCGGCGCTGCTGTTTCCGCGCTGGCGAGCGCGTTACAACCGCGACCAGTTCGTGTTGATCGGCACCGTGGTGCATGCCTTGCTGTCGTGCCTGATCGTCAGCGTGCCTGAACTGTGGGTGGCGCTGCCGGCCATGGTGCTGGTGGGCATGGCCTGGATTTCGGTGGCCAATTCGCTGGTCATCGCCGCACAGATGGCCATGCCCGACTGGGTGCGCGCCCGGGGCATGTCGATCTACCAGATGGCGCTGATGGGCGGCGCCGCCGCGGGCTCTCTGCTGTGGGGGCAGGTGGCGGTGTGGCTGGGTGTCAACGGCTCGGTGATCGCTGCAGCAGCCTTTGGCGTGCTGGCGATGCTGCTCACGCGCAAGCAGAGCGTGGAAGGGGGCGCCGACATCGACTTCTCGCCCGTGCCGCCGCGTGACGCGCCGCAACCGTCCACCGCCGTGGGCCCCGACGAAGGCCCGGTGATGGTCACGCTCACCTACCAGATCGACCCTGCGCGCAGCGCCGAGTTTGCCGAGGTCATGCAGCGCACACGCCGCGCCCGCCTGCGTCAGGGTGCGCTGAGCTGGGGCCTGTTCCGCGACGTGGCCGTGCCGGGGCGCTACATCGAGTACTTCGTCGACGAAAACTGGCTCGAACACCAGCGCCGGCTCGAACGTTTCAGCGCCTTCGACGCCGGCCTTCGCGAACAGCGCATGGCCTTCCACCTGGGACCGGAGCCACCCGAGTTGCGCCGCTACGTGGCCGACGAACACGCGGCGCCCACCGGGCCCCCGCTGTAGTCCGCTGCAGGCCACATTGGGCCGAAACGGTCGAGTTGGACCGCGCACAATCTGGCGAAAACGCTTCTCCCCTTCCTCTGCCCCTTTTTTCCACCGAAAGAGCCTGTCGCATGAGCAGCACCCACAACTTCGACTGGACCACCGGTTACGCCAGCCAACGTTCACCGGTTTTTGCACGCAACGTCGTGTCCACTTCGCACCCGCTGGCGGCCCAGGCCGGTTTGCGCATGCTGCAGGCTGGGGGCAACGCGGTGGACGCAGCCATTGCCACGGCAGCCGTCATGACCATCGTCGAGCCCTGCAGCAACGGCCTGGGCTCGGATGCCTTCTGCATCCTGTGGGACGGCAAGGAACTGCATGGCCTGAACGCCAGCGGCTGTTCACCCCAGGCCTGGACGCCCGAGTACTTCGAAGGCAAATACGGCAAGGCCGAACAGACGCCGCCCAAACGCGGCTGGGACTCGGTCACGGTGCCGGGTGCGGTGTCGGCCTGGGCGGCGCTGTCGCAACGTTTTGGCAAGTTGCCCTTTGCCGACCTGATGGCGCCGGCCATCGAAACCGCCGAACGCGGTTATGCGGTGCCCGTGATCGTGCAGCAGAAGTGGGCCAGTGCGGCTGCGCTGCCCGAGATCACGACGCAGCCCGGCTTTGCACAGGCCTTTCTGCCCAAGGGCCGCGCGCCGCAGGTGGGCGAGCTGTTCCAGTTCCCCGATGCGGCCCGCACGCTGCGGTTGATCGCGCAGACGAAGGGCGAGGCCTTCTACCGCGGCGAAGTGGCCGCGGCGCTGGAAGCCCATGCCCGCGCCAACGGCGGCTCACTGACAGCAGCCGACATGGCCGGCTACCAGCCGGAATGGGTGAAGCCGGTGGCGCAGGACTACCGTGGCTACACGCTGCACGAGATTCCGCCCAATGGCCAGGGCATCGCCGCGCTCATCGCGCTGGGCATCCTGAAGCACTTCGACATGGCTTCGCTGCCCGTGGACAGTGCCGCCAGCCAGCACCTGCAGATCGAAGCCATGAAACTGGCCTTTGCCGACGTCTACCGCCATGTGGCCGACTCACGCGCGATGACGCTGACATCGGCGCAGATGCTCGACCCGGCCTACCTGGCCGGTCGCGCGAAGCTGATCGACAGCGGCCGCGCGCAGGACTTCGGCGCCGGCCACGGGCCCAAGGGAGGGACGATCTACCTGAGCACAGCCGACGAAAGCGGCATGATGGTCAGCTTCATCCAGAGCAACTACATGGGCTTCGGCTCGGGTGTGGTGGTGCCGGGCACCGGCGTCAGCCTGCAGAACCGCGGCCACGGTTTCACGCTCGACCGCGAGCGCGAAAACCGGGTCGCACCGGGCAAGCGGCCCTTCCACACCATCATCCCGGCCTTCCTGACGCAGCAGGGCCGCCCGGTGATGAGCTTCGGCATCATGGGTGGCGACATGCAGCCCCAGGCCCACATGCAGACCCTCGTGCGCATGCTCGATTACAAGCAGCAGCCGCAGGCCGCTTGCGACGCACCGCGCTGGCGCTACTTCGGCGGCATGGTCAACCTGGAACCGGGCTTCAACCCCGCGGCGGCCCAGACCCTGGCCGACCTGGGCCACCGCATCGCCCCCTTCACCGACAGCTACCAGGACTACGGCGCCGGCCAGTTCATCTGGCGCCTGGACGAAGGGCATGGCGACCCGGCCGTCACGGGCTACGCAGCCGCCAGCGACCCGCGCCGCGACGGTCAGGCAGCCGGGTATTGATGCACCCAGGCTCCCTTCGGTCGCCACCCCCCGAGGGGGCTCTTGCTGCGGCCCGGCGAAGCCGGTTCCGCGCAAGGCCTTGATCGGGAGCAGCGGTGCCAAAGCTTGAGTCGCGCGCACTGCGCAGCGGTCTGCTGCTGGCCGCCGCCGGCTCGATTGCCTTCAGCGGCAAGGCCATCATCGTCAAGCTGGCCTACCGGCATGGTGTGGACGCGGTCACGCTGATCATGTACCGCATGCTGTTCGCGCTGCCGCTCTTCGTGGCCCTGGCCTGGTGGGCGGGGCGCGGCAAACCGCCGTTGACGCGGCGCGATCTGCTCGTGGTCGGCGGGTTGGGTTTCAGCGGCTACTACCTGGCCAGCTTCCTGGACTTCGCGGGCCTGCAGTACATCACCGCCAGCCTGGAGCGGCTGATCCTGTACCTCAACCCGACGCTCGTGCTGTTCCTGGGTGCCTTGCTGTTCAAGCGGCGCGTGCGGCGTGCTCAGCTGCTGGCGCTGGCGGTCAGTTACGTGGGTGTGCTGCTGGTGTTCGGGCACGAGGTGCGTTTGTCGGGTGCCGACACGCTGCTGGGCGCCGGCCTGGTGTTCGGCAGCGCGGTGTCGTATGCGATCTACTTGGTTTACAGCGGGGCCGAGGTGCAACGCCTGGGCGCGCTGCGCCTCACGGGCTGGGCCACGTCGGTGGCCTGTGTCTTGTGCATCGTGCAGTTCCTGTTGCTGCGTCCGCTGGAAGCGGCCCTGGTCGCGCCGCAGGTGGTGTGGCTGTCGGTGCTGAACGCCACGCTGTGCACCTTCGCGCCCGTGCTGATGGTGATGATGGCCATCGAAAGGATCGGTGCCACGCTGACGGCGCAGACCGGCATGATCGGCCCGCTGTCCACCATCCTGATGGGCGTGTGGCTGCTGGGCGAGCCTTTCAATGCCTGGGTCGGTGCCGGCACCTTGTTGGTGCTGGTCGGGGTCTGGCTGCTGGCACGTGCCAGCACGGTGGATGCAGGCAGGCCCGCAGCATGAAGTTCTGCATGAACCGGTGGCACGGCCATGGCTGAGAATGCCGGTCACCGCCCCCGCACCACCAGCCACACCATGTCCTGGGTCGAAAAAGAACTCAAGAGAAGAAGCACGTCCGAAGCCCGCGAAACCGCGTCCGGCGCCAGCACCCAGGGTGAGTCCGAGCCCGACAGCAGCCCCCAGACGGCAGCTTCGCGCATCGCCGACCTGTGGGCCCGGCTGGAGGCCGGCAACCAGGCGCTGCCGGCCGCGCTGCGCTTGCGTCGAGACGTCAACAAGGTCGGCGACTTTGTGGGTCTGACGCCGATGTTCCCGGTGGCGCTGGTGGCCAACAACGGTGCCTGCCTGGGTTTCACCGAAGACGGTATCCGCTACCTGTGGCCCGAAAAGAATGCGCGAAAGAGCAACAATTTCTGGCTGCGCTGGAAGCCTGAAAAGGGTTACGTCGCCCACCGCCGCGTGGCAGGTTCGTGGATCAGGCCCTCCATGCAGGAAATGAAGTTCAGCGACAAGGCTTGCGAGCACATGATCAAGTGCCTGGTGACCGGCCTGCGAATCAAGCCCGCGTCGCTGCAGCCAGGCCGCATCCTTTTCATCTGGCGTCGGCACTGAAGCCGCCAGACCTTCGACAACAACATCGCAGGAGCGACAAGCACATGGACCTGGGCATCGAAGGCAAGTGGGCGCTGGTGTGCGCCGCCAGCAAGGGGCTGGGCAAGGGCTGCGCGAAGGCGCTGGTGCAGGAAGGCGTGAACCTGGTCATCACGGCGCGGGGCAACGACGCGCTGCAGGCCACCGCGGCCGAGCTGCGGTTGCTGGCGCCTGGTGTGCAGGTGGTGGCGGTGGCCGGTGACATCACCACCGCAGCCGGCCGGGAAGGCGCGTTGGCCGCTTTCCCTGCGGGCGCGCAGGTCGACATCCTGGTCAACAACGCCGGCGGCCCGCCGCCAGGCGACTTCCGCCACTGGGACCGCGAAACCTGGATCAAGGCGCTGGACGCCAACATGCTGACGCCCATCGAGCTGATCAAGGCCACCGTGGACGGCATGGCCGCCCGGGGTTTCGGGCGCGTGGTCAACATCACTTCGGCGGCCGTGAAGGCACCGATCGACATCCTGGGCCTGAGCAACGGCGCCCGTTCTGGCCTGACCGGCTTCGTGGCCGGCCTGGCGCGGCAGCCGCAATTGGCCGGACGCAACGTCACGCTGAACAACCTGCTGCCGGGGCCCTTCGACACCGACCGCCTGCGCGGCACGATGGCCGGCGCGGCGGCCAAGACCGGCAAGCCGATGGATGTGCTGCTGGACGAGCGACGTGCGCTGAACCCGACACGCCGTTTTGGCAGTGCCGACGAGTTTGGTGCCTACTGCGCTTTCCTGTGCAGCGTGCACGCCGGTTACGTGACCGGCCAGAACCTGCTGATGGACGGCGGCGCCTACCCCGGCAGTTTCTGAACCGGCCGCCGCGCCACGCTGACCGCGATGCCGGCCACGATGAGCAAAAAGGCCAGCGCGTGGTACGGCCGCGGCGCTTCGCCCAGCAGCAGCGCCGACAGCAGGGCCGCAAACAGTGGCGTCAGGTTGTTGAAAAAGCCGGCCAAGGCCGGGCCGCCCTGCGCCACGCCCAGGCCGTAACAGCGGTAGGCCAGGATCGACGCCCCCAATGCCACGTAGATCAGGGCCGCCAGCACGCCAAAGCTCCACTGCACGGGCGGTGCGCCCAGCGCCTGTTCGCCGGCCGTGAAAGCGCTGGCCGCCATCAGCCCGAAGAGCGTCTGCACGAGCAGAAAACCCGACCAGTCCCAGTCGGGCCGAGCGCTGCCTTGCATGTGTGCCGGTGGCCGTGCCAGCAGCCAGCTGTAGAAGGCCCAGCCCAGCACGGCCAGCAGCACGAAGAAGTCGCCCGGCACGAACTGCACCTGCAGCAGGTTCTGCAGCGAGCCGCGACCGATCACCACACACACACCCGCCAGGCCAAAGGCCGCGCCCAGCAGTTGCCGCTTGGTCGGGTGTTCGCCGTAGAACAGCGCGCCCACGGCCAGCATCCACACCGGCATGCTGGCGCCCACCAGCGTGACGTTCAGCGCGGATGAACTGACCAGCGCCATGTACTGCAGCGAATTGAAGGCACCCACACCCAGCAAGCCCACCGCGAGCAGATAGGGCCAGCGCGCCTTGATGCGAGAAAACGGCACCAGCGCGCGCCAGGCAAAAGGCAGCAGGATCAGCGCCGTCAGCACCCAGCGCAGCAGGTTCAGCGTCAGCGGTGGCACCAGCGCGGCACCGGGCTGGCCGGCGGCCAGGCCACCGGCCACCCAGCGCCCGACCACGGCGTTGCCGGCCCACAGCAGCGGCGGCAGCGTCATCAACAGCGCCAGGCGCGGAGTCAGCTTCATGCGGGTGAAGCTTCCAGCCGGTCACGGCCGCAGTTCCAGCATTGTTCGAAAGGCCCGTCGACAACTTCACCGCAACCGCGGCAGGCCCAGTGGCGGTGCGGCGCGTGCTGCCACTCGTCGAGCAACTGCCGGGCGCGACCGTGCTGGCCGTCGTCTTGCACCCAGACCTCGGGCAGGCCCTGGTCGGGCGGCAGTTCGCCGACGATGCCGCCCGCGTACACCCGCTGCACGGTGGCCTCGATGCCAACCCCGGCCAGCATGTCGGCCCACAGCGTGGCCAGGGCGAGGTTGGGGGCTTGCAGGAGTCGTTTCATCGGATGCCCGATGGTGCCACGGCCGATAACCCGGGCCTGCACGCCGCGGCCGCTTGCCTTACCCTCGGGACCTGCAAAAAAACCTCGAGGAACCCGACATGCCACGTGCCATCCAGATCACCGCCTTCGGCGGCCCCGAACAACTGCAACTGGTGGACCTCGAGGTGGGGCAGCCCGGCCCGGGTGAAGTGCGCATCCGTCACCAGGCCTGCGGCCTGAACTTCATCGACGTCTACCAGCGCACCGGCCTCTACCCCAACCCCTTGCCGCTGACCCTGGGCATGGAAGGCGCCGGCATCATCGAAGCCGTGGGTGAGGGTGTGATGCACCTGGTGGTGGGTGACCGCGCGGCCTACGCCAGCAATCCGCCGGGCAGCTACAGCGAGGTGCGGGTGATGCCGGCCAAGACCGTGGTGCGGCTGCCCGATGCGATCGACTTCGACACCGCCGCCGGCATGATGTTGAAAGGCCTGACCGCCCAGTACCTGCTGAAGAAAACACTGCCGGTTCAAGGCCTGCAGGCGGGTGACCACGTGCTGTTCCACGCTGCCGCCGGCGGTGTCGGCCTGATCGCCTGCCAGTGGGCCAAGGCGCTGGGCCTGCAGCTCATCGGCACCGCCGGCGGCGCGGCCAAGTGTGCGCTGGCGCTGGAGCACGGCGCGGCACATGTCATCGATTACACCCGCGAAGACTTCGTGGCCCGGGTAAAGGACATCACCGGCGGCCGGGGTGTCAAGGTCGTCTACGACTCGGTGGGCAAGGACACCTGGGACGGCAGCCTGAACTGCCTGCAGCCCTTTGGCCTGATGGCCAGCTTCGGCAATGCCTCGGGCCCGGTGCCACCCTTTGCGCCCGGCATGCTGGGCCCCAAGGGTTCGCTCTACGTCACCCGCCAGACGCTGTTCACGCACATCAACACCCGCGAAGCCACGCAGTTGATGGCCGACGACCTGTTCGAGGTGGTGAGCAGCGGTGCCGTGAAGATCCGCATCGACCAGCGCTACGACCTGGCCGATGCCGCCCAGGCGCACCGCGACCTGGAAGCCCGCAAGACGACCGGCTCAACAGTGTTGATGCCCTGACGGCAGATCAAGCCAGGACCACCGCCAGGGTCTCCCTGGCGGCTGGTCAGCACCCCCCTCGGGGGGGGCAGCGACCGAAGGGAGCTTGGGGGTCGTCAATTCCCGAACTTGTAATCCGTTTTGGCCTTGGCCCGCAGGTCTTCCTGGTACTGCTGCATCAGCACCTGTTCCAGGCGCTGCTTGATCTGGTCCTTGACGTCGTCGAAGGCCGGGAACGAGGCTTCACGTGTGTCGTCCAGACGGATGATGTGATAACCGAACTGGGTTTTCACCGGCACCGGTGTCATCTCGCCCTTTTTCAGCTCGGACATGGCCTTGCCAAACTCCGGCACGTAGCTGTCGGACTTGGCAAAGTCCAGGTCGCCGCCGTTGGCGCCGGACCCCGGGTCCTTGCTGTGCTGCTTGGCCAGGTCCTCGAACTTGGCACCGCCCTTGATCTGCGCGATCAGGCCCTTGGCCTCGTCTTCCTTTTCCACCAGGATGTGGCGCGCGCGGTACTCGGTGCCCACCGCCTGGGCCTTGAACTTGTCGTATTCGATCTTGGCCGACTCGTCGGTGACCGGGTTTTTCTTGCGGTGGCTCTCGAAGAGCTCGCGGATCAGGATGCTCTGGCGAGCCAGTTCCATCTGCACACGGAAATCGGCCGATGCCGCGATGCCGCGCTTTTCGGCTTCCTGCGCAAAGATTTCGCGCAGCACGACCTGGTCGCGGGCCTGCTGCTGCATCTCGGGCGTGACCTGCTGGCCACCGCGCTGCGCCTGGGACACCAGCGTGTCGACCCGCGACTTGGGCACCGCCTTGCCGTTGACGATGGCGATGTTCTGCGCCTGCGCGGCCAGGGGCACCAGCAATGCGCCCCCACTCAGCGTCAGGATGACGGCCAGGGTGGTGTTCGACACGCGCAAGGCAAGAGACTTCTGTTTCATGGGGCAGGGGCTTTCAAAGGGCAGATGGCTGGCCCGGAAGGGGCTGCCGACTTGGGGCTCAACGTCGCCTCCCGAAGGCCGGCTGACAAAGCGGTGGTGCAGGGCAGTGGAGCAAGGCAGATGACGGAAAGTTCAGCCTTCGTCCGGCACGCGGGCCACGATGGCCAACGCATGCACGCCCTGTGCACCCAGAGGACCCAAAGAATCATACACAAGGCGGTGTATGGCAACCCGGCTCAGGCCGGCAAAGCGCGCGCTGCTGATGTGCACCGTGAAGTGCCGGCCTTCGCGCGCACCGGCGTGGCCGGCATGCAGGTGGCTGTCGTCGTCCACCTGCAGTTGGCTGGGGCTCAGGGCCTGTTGCAGGCGCTCTTCGATCTGGGCGGCATTCATGGGCAGGCCCTCAGGTCGCGTCGGGCTTGAAATCGATGGCGGCGCTGTTGATGCAGAAGCGCTCGCCGGTGGGTTCGGGGCCGTCCTCGAAGACATGGCCCAGGTGGCTGCCGCAGTTGTTGCAGCGCACCTCGACCCGCACCATGCCGTGGCTGCTGTCCACCACCCGCTCGACCACCTCGCTGTTGATGGGCTGCCAGTAGCTGGGCCAGCCGCAGCCGGCGTCGAACTTGGTGCCCGACTCGAACAGCGGCGTGCCGCAGCCCACGCAGCGGTACTGGCCGTTGTCGAAGTGGTCCCAGTACTTGCCGCTGAAGGCCCGCTCGGTGGCGGCATGGCGCGCCACCTCGTACTGCATGCGGTCGAGCTGTGACCGCCATTCTTCGTCAGTCTTCTTGACCGGGTAACGCGGGTCGTCGTGCTCGTGGGGTTTGTTCGTGGCGTTCATGGGTGTGGTGTGAAGCTGGCCAGGTGCCGCAGCCGACGGCGTGCTTCGGTCGTCAGATTCGTCGTTGAGCCGTCCTGGCCCAGGGTATTCCTGCCCCGATTGTCCTTCCTCCTGCTCAGCCGACACCCGCCAGGGTCATCGGCGCGACGCTGGCGCTGTCACGGTTGCGACAGCCCTTCGGGGTAGTCCCTGAGGTGTGAGCTCATTCAGTTCAGCTACCTTCTACGGGTTAGATCGACAACCCTGGAGACAACGATGAACTTCCGCCGCAGCGTACTCAGCATGGCCCTGGGCAGTGCCCTGGTTCTCGGCAGCACCGCTGCCTTCGCCCAGAAGGGCGAAACGGTCCGCATCGCCTGGATCGACGCGCTCACGGGCCTCACGGCCGCCACCGGGCAAAACCAACTGCGCGGCTTCCAGTTCCTGGCCGAGCAGTTCAGCAAAAACAATGCCGCTGGCGTGAAGTACGAGATCGTCTCGTTCGACAACAAGCTCAGCCCGCAGGAAACCGTCAACGCACTGCAGGCGGCCATCGACCGCGGCATCCGTTACGTGGCGCAAGGCACCGGCACCGGGCCGGCCACCGCCATCATCGACTTCCTGAACCGCTACAACGAACGCAACCCCGGCAAGGAAGTGGTGTTCCTGAACTACGCCGCGGTCGACCCGTCGCTGACCAACGAAAAGTGCAGCTTCTGGCATTTCCGCCTGGACGCCGACACGTCAATGAAGATGGAAGCGCTGACCACCTTCATGAAAGACGACAAGGACGTCAAGAAGGTCTACCTGATCAACCAGAACTACGCGCACGGCCACCAGGTGGTGAAGTACGCCAAGGAAAACCTGGCGCGCAAGCGGCCCGATGTGCAGATCGTCGGTGAAGACCTGACACCGCTGGCGCAGACACGCGACTTTGCGCCCTACATCGCCAAGATCAAGGCCAGTGGCGCCGACACGGTGATCACCGGCAACTGGTCCAGCGACCTGACGCTGCTGGTCAAGGCCGCCAACGACGCCGGCCTGACGGCCAAGTTCTACACCTACTACGCGCCCGTCAGCGGCACGCCCACGGCATTGGGTGCCGGCTCGGCTGGGCGGGTCTACGTGGTTGGTGTCATGCCCTCCGAGAACCCGGCCGCTCGCAAGCTGATGGACGAGTACAAGGCCAAGTTCAACGACGACTTCTACACGGCGCAGATCTACAACGCCTACAAACTGCTGACGGCGGCCATCGTCAAGGCCAAGAGCACCGAACCGATCAAGGTGGCCGCGGCCATGAGCGGCCTCGAAGTGCCCAGCTTCGTCGGCAACGTCACGATGCGCAAGACCGACCACCAGCTGCAGCAGACGGTCTACATCTCGCAATGGCAGAAGGCCGGCCCCAAGCCCTACGACTACAGTGTCGAGAACACCGGCTACAACTTCCGCACCATCAAGACCTATGAACCGTACGTGGCCAGCACGCCCACGTCGTGCCAAATGAAGCGTCCGTCAGGTCTCTGACAGCCTTCGGCCTAGGCCAGGCCCTGGGGAGGCATCTCCACAGGGCCCTTTTTTCGGGCGCCTGAAGCGGGTGAATTGCCTTTGGACCAGTTACTCATCAATGTCTTGAACGGCGTCAGCGCCGGGCTGCTGCTGTTCATGTTGAGCTCGGGCTTGACGCTGATCTTCAGCATGATGGGCGTGCTCAACTTCGCACACGCCAGCTTCTACATGGTGGGGGCCTACATCGCCTATTCGCTGACGCAGGTGATGGGCTTCTGGCCGGCGCTGTTCTTTGCGCCGCTGCTGGTGGGGGGGCTGGGGGCGCTGTTCGAACGCACGGCGCTGCGCCGTGTGCACAAGTTCGGCCATGTGCCGGAACTGCTGATCACCTTCGGCCTGTCCTTTGTCATCCTGGAACTGGTCAAGCTGGTGTGGGGTGTGTCTTCGATGCCCTTCGTGCCGCCTGCCCTGCTGCAGGGCGCGGCCTTCACGGTGGTGCAGTCGCCGGTGGATGGCCTGAGCCTGGTGTGGGGCGCGGCGCCCGCTGCGCTGTGTGCAGCCGAAAGTGCCGGCCTGCAGTCGCACTGCTCGACTTTCCCTGCCACGCGCTTTTTCATGATGGTGGTGGCGCTGGTGATGCTGCTGGCGCTGTGGCTGCTGCTCACACGCACACGCATCGGTCTGGTGATCCAGGCCGCGCTGACGCACCCGGAAGCCGTCGAGGCCCTGGGCCACAACGTGCCGCGGGTCTTCATGCTGGTGTTTGGCAGTGGCTGCGGGCTGGCCGGACTGGCGGGTGTCATCGGCGGTGTCACCTTCGTCACCGAACCTTCGATGGCCACCATCGTGGGCAGCATCATCTTCGTGGTGGTGGTGGTGGGCGGCATGGGTTCGCTGGCGGGTGCCTTCGTGGCGTCCATCCTGATCGGCCTGCTGCAGACGCTGCCGCTGACCGTGGACAAGTCGCTGGCCGACGCGGCACGTGCCGTGGGCTGGGCGGTCACCGATGCGAACTTTGCCTACCCGATCCTGAAGATCACACTGGCCCAGGCGGCACCCATCCTGCCTTACCTGCTGCTGGTGCTGATCCTGATCTTCCGGCCCAAGGGCCTCTTGGGCACACGGGAAGGCTGACTTGGCAATGGGAAGCATGGGACGCAAACACGAGGGCCGGGCGCAGTACCGCTTCAAGCCCTGGAACGTCGGCCGCTGGGTGCTGTGGGGCCTGTTTGCCGCCGTGCTGGTGGTGGCGCCGATGATCTGGGCCAGCGGCTTTGCGCTGACCATGTTGTCGCAGATGGGCATCGCCATCATTGCCTGCCTGGCCTACAACATCCTGCTGGGCCAAGGGGGCATGCTCAGCTTCGGCCACGCTGTCTACACCGGTCTGGGCAGCTTCCTGGCCATTCACACGCTGAACATGGTAGCCAAGGGCACGCTGTGGCTGCCGGTCAGCATGGTGCCGCTGGCGGGTGCGCTGGGCGGCCTGTTTTTCGCCGCGCTGCTGGGTTACGTCACCACCAAGAAGGCCGGTACCCCGTTTGCAATGATCACGCTGGGCATTGGCGAACTGGTGTGGTCGATGTCGCTGATGATTCCGGAGTTTTTCGGCGGTGAGGGTGGCATCTCGGGCAACCGCGTGGTCGGTGAGCCGTTTTTCGGCATCACCTTCGGCCCGCAGATCCAGGTTTACTACCTGATCGCCATCTACTGTTTCATCTGCACGGCGCTGATGTTTGCGCTGACCCGCACGCCTCTGGGTCGCATGTTGAACGCCGTGCGCGACAACCCCGAGCGGGTGGAATTCGTTGGCTACAGCACGCAGCGGGTGCGTTACATCGCCTTCATGGTGTCGGGCTTTTTCTCGGGCATTGCCGGCGGTCTGGCAGCGGTGAACTTCGAACTCGTCACCGCCGAGGTGGTGGGGGCGGGGCGCTCGGGTGCCTACCTGCTGTTTGTGTTCCTGGGCGGCGCGATGTTCTTCATCGGGCCCATCATCGGCGCCATCCTGATGGTGGTGGCGCTGGTGCTCTTGTCCGAACTCACGCAGGCCTGGCTGCTGTACCTGGGGCTGGTGTTTGTGTTCATGGTCATGTACGCGCCGGGTGGCATCAGCAGCCTGATCATGATGAACCTGCGGGTGGCGGCCTTCGGCAAGCTTCGACCTTTGCTGGCTTCGTACCTGGCCCTGGCCGGTACCGCGGCCACCATCCTGATCGGTGCCGGCGCGATGCTCGAGATGGTCTACCACCTGCGCCTGATCGAAGCCATGGGGCCCGAACTGCGCTACATGGGCGCCACGCTCAACGCCCAGAGTTTCGACAGCTGGTTCGGCGCCGGTTTTGTGCTCTTGGTGGGCATCGCACTGTTCGAACTGTCGCGTCGGCAGTTTGCGCAGCAGTGGGGGCAGACGCAGGAAGAGATCGAACGTGAAATCAAGCGGCGCGAGGCTGCAATATGAGGCGTCGAAATGAAAGCGGCAGCATGAGGTCCGCCCGGTGAACAAGCCTGCAGCAGAGTTTGCCGTCGAACTGCGCGACGTGCGCAAGAGCTTCGGCAAGACCGAAATCATTCGCGGCGCCAGCCTGGCGGTGCGGCCGGGTGAACGTGTGGCCATCATCGGCCCCAACGGCGCCGGCAAGAGCACCCTCTTCAACCTGATGAGCGGCCGCTTTGGCAGCACCAGCGGCGACATCCTGCTGCACGGGCAGAAGATCGACGGCCTGAAGCCCTTCGAGATCACGCGTCGCGGCCTGGCGCGCAGCTTCCAGGTGAGCAACCTGTTCACGCGCCTGTCGGTGTTCGAGAACCTGCGCTGCGCGGTGCTGTGGAGCCTGGGCTACAAGTATTCCTTCTGGCGCTTCCTGGCCGATGCCCACGACGCCAACGACCGTGCCGAAGAGGTCATGGACATGATCAAGCTGCACAAGCGGCGCGACGTGCTGGCCATGAACCTGACCTACGCCGAGCAGCGTGCCCTGGAAATCGGCATCACCATCGCCGGCGGCGCGGGTGTGATCCTGCTCGACGAGCCGACGGCCGGCATGAGCAAGAGCGAGACTTCGCGCTTCGTCAACCTGATCCGCGAGGTGACGGTGGGCAAGACCTTGCTGACGGTGGAACACGACATGGGCGTGGTCTTTGGCCTGGCCGACAAGATTGCCGTGCTGGTGTACGGCGAGGTCATCGCCTTCGACGTGCCCGAGGCCGTGCGTGCCAACCCGCGTGTGCAGGAAGCCTACCTGGGTTCGGTGTTGGCCGACGCTCAAGTGGCCGGGCACTGAACATGCTGACCCTACTCAACGTCCACGCCTACTACGGCAAGAGCCACGTGCTGCACGGCGTGAATTTCAACGTGCGCAGCGGCGAGATCGTGGCCCTGCTGGGCCGCAACGGTTCCGGCCGCAGCACCACCGTCAAGGCCATCATGGGCTTGGTGGATTGCACCGGCAGCATCAAGCTGAAGGACCGCGAGATCCTGGGCAGCAAGGCCTTCGAGATTGCGCACGCCGGGCTGGGTTATGTGCCCGAGAACCGCGACATCTTTCCCACGCTGACGGTGCACCAGAACCTGCAATTGGGGCAGAAGAGCGGTGCGAAGAACCCCAGGTGGCAGTTCGACGACATGTACAAGATGTTTCCGCGCCTGAAGGAACGCCAGCACACCGAAGCGGGTGTGCTCAGCGGCGGTGAACAGCAGATGCTGACGCTGTGCCGCACGCTGATGGGCGACCCTGAACTGATCATGATCGACGAGCCCACAGAAGGCTTGGCGCCCAAGATCGTCGAGCAGGTGGCAGAGTACCTGCGCGAACTGAAGCGCCGCAGCATCAGCGTGCTGCTGGTCGAACAGAAGCTGACGATTGCGCTGGAAGTGGCCGACCGCTGCCTGGTGATGGGCCACGGCCAGATCGTCTTCGACGGCACGCCGGCCGACCTGCGCGCCAACGCCTACATCCGCAAAGAGTGGTTGGAAGTTTAGGCTCCCCCGAGGGGGCTGAATGCCGCGGCTCCAGGTCCGCCTGCGCGGACCTGGACGGCATGAAGGCCAGGCGCGTCTCGCGCCTGGCTCTGGCAGCGGCCCGGCGAAGCCGGTTCCGCGCCAGTCCTTGGTCGCGTGCTTCCACGGTCTGGGGTTTGTCGCTGCTGCGACATGGGCTTGTCGCTTGTCAGTCCTAGAATCGAACGACCGTTCTATTTCAGCCGGAAGGAGCCAGCATGGGCGCCCAGTACGAAGTTCGCGGCAATGTGGCCGTGCTCACCCTCGACAACCCGCCGGTCAACGGCCTGGGTTACGACACCCGCGTGCAACTGGCCCAGGGTGTGGACCGCGCGGTGGCCGACGCGGCCATTGCGGCCATCGTCATCACGGGCGCGGGCCGTGCCTTTTCGGGCGGTGCCGACATCAAGGAGTTCGGCTCGCCCAAGGCGATTGCCGAGCCCAATCTGCTCAGCCTGATCAGGTTGCTGGAAAACTGCCCCAAGCCGGTGGTGGCAGCCATCAACGGCGTGTGCATGGGCGGTGGGCTGGAACTCAGCCTGGGCTGCCACTACCGCCTGGCAGCGCCGGGTGTGGACGTGGCGCTGCCCGAGGTGAAGATCGGCCTCATCCCCGGCGCCGGTGGCACGCAGCGGCTGCCGCGTGTGCTGGGTGTTGAAACCGCTCTGAACATCATCGTCAGCGGCGACCCGGTGAAGAGCGAACTGCTGGCTTCGCTGCCCGGCCAGAAGCTCTTCGACCAGATCGTGCCCGAAGACCTGATGGGCGCGGCCTGTGCCTTTGCCGCCGTGAAGGCCGCCGAGCACCAGTCGCACGGCACGCCCTTGCCGCGGGTTCGCGACATGAAGGTGCAGCACGAAAACGCCGACGCCTACTTCGCCTTTGCGCGCAACATGGTCAAGGGCATGGCCAAGAACTTCCCGGCGCCGGCCAAGTGCGTGGACGCGGTGGAAGCGTCGGTGAAGCAGAAGTTCGACGAGGGCATGGTCACCGAACGCGAAATCTTCATCGCGCTGATGATGACGCCCGAGTGCAAGGCGCTTCGCCACGCGTTTTTTGGCGAACGTGCGGCCAGCAAGATCCCCGACGTGCCCGAGGACACACCGCAGCGCAAGATCAACAAGGTGGCCGTCATCGGCGCCGGCACCATGGGCGGTGGCATCAGCATGAACTTCCTCAACGCCGGCCTGCCGGTGACGATGCTGGAGATGAAGCAGGAAGCGCTGGACCGTGGCGTGGCCACGATCCGCAAGAATTACGAGTCGCAGCTGAAAAAGGGCAAGCTCAAGCAGGACAAGCTCGACGCCCGCATGGCGCTGCTCAGCACCACGCTGAACTACAGCGACATCGCCGACGCCGACCTGGTCATCGAAGCGGTGTTCGAAGAGATGGGCGTCAAGGAAAAGGTCTTCAAGACGCTGGACGAGGTGATGAAGCCCGGTGCCATCCTGGCCAGCAACACCAGCACACTGGACGTGAACCAGATCGCCTCGTTCACCCAGCGCCCGCAGGACTTGATCGGCACCCACTTCTTCAGCCCGGCCAACGTGATGAAGCTGCTGGAAGTGGTGCGCGGCGAAAAGACCGGCAAGGACGTGCTGGCCACCGTGATGGCCCTGGGCAAGAAGATCCGCAAGACCAGCGTGGTGTCGGGTGTCTGCGACGGCTTCATCGGCAACCGCATGATCGAGCAGTACAGCCGCCAGGCCGGCTTCCTGCTGGAAGAAGGCTGCACGCCGGTTCAGGTGGACAAGGCGGTCGAGAAGTTCGGCTTCGCGATGGGCCCCTTCCGCATGGGCGACCTGGCGGGCAACGACATCGGCTGGGCCATCCGCAAGCGGCGCTACCAGGAAAAGCCGCACATGCGCTACAGCAAGACGGCCGACCTGCTGTGTGAACTGGGCCGCTACGGCCAGAAGACGGCTGCGGGCTGGTACGACTATCAGGCCGGCAAGCGCGACGCCATCCCGTCGAAGTTGGTGGAAGAAATGATCGCCAAACACAGCGCCAGCCTGGGCATCACGCCGCGCAAGATCAGCGACGAAGAGATCGTGCACCGGCTCGTGTATTCGCTGGTCAACGAAGCGGCCAAGATCCTGGAAGAAGGCATTGCCAGCAAGGCCAGCGACATCGACATGGTCTACCTCACCGGTTACGGCTTCCCGCTGCACCGTGGCGGACCGATGTGTTATGCCGACCAGCAAGGTCTCTTCAACGTCGTGCAGACGATGAAGAAGTTCGCCGCCAACCCGCACGACGACGCCAGTTTCTGGCAGCCGGCTCCGCTGCTGGCCAAGCTCGCCGCCGAAGGCAAGACCTTTACTTAGAAATGGTGCCCCCAAGCTCGCTTTCGCTCGCTACCCCCCAAGGGGGCCGTCCGCCAGTGGCCCGGCAAAGCCGGTTCCACGGCGGGAAGCTTGATCAGGCCTTGCTGTGATCAAGCGCCTGCTCCTGGGCCTGCTGGCCTTGCTGCTGCTGTTGGCCGCCGTGCTGGTGGCCAACACGCTGCGCCAGGGTTCGCGCCAGGTGGTGGTGCCGGCGCTGCAGCCACTGGCAGTGGACAAGCTGGCGGTGGCTGAATCGATGGCCGCAGCGGTGCGTGCCCGCACCGTGAGTGGCCTGCTCGACCCTGCCGGCACGGCGCTGGAATTCGACAAGCTGCACACGCACCTGCGCAGCCGCTACCCGCTGGTGCACACCACGCTGGAACGTGAAGTGGTGGGCGCACACAGCCTGCTCTTCACCTGGCGCGGCAGCGACGCGGCTGCCAAGCCCATCGCGCTGCTGGCGCACCAGGACACCGTGCCCATCGCACCCGGCACCGACAAGCTGTGGACCCAGCCGCCCTTCGATGGTGTTGTCGAAGGCGGCATGGTCTGGGGCCGCGGCACGCTGGACAACAAGAGCAACCTCGTCACGCAGCTCGAAGCGGTCGAACTGTTGCTGAAGGCCGGCTTCAAGCCGCGCCGCACGGTTCACTTTTTCTTCGGCCACGACGAAGAAGTCGGCGGTCAGCGCGGCGCCGTGGCTGTTGTGGCGCTGTTCAAGCAACGGGGTGTGCAACTCGACTTCGTGCTGGACGAAGGCCTGGCCGTCACCGAGGGCATCCTGCCGGGTGTGGACCAGCCGCTGGCGCTGATCGGCCTGGCAGAAAAAGGCTCGGTGTCGCTGAAGCTCACGGCGCAGGCGCCGCCGGGCCATTCGTCCATGCCACCCGGCCCGGGCAACAGCGCCATCGGCATGCTCAGCGCCGCATTGGCGCGCTTGGACGCCCAACCGCTGCCCGGTGGCATCCAGGGTGCCGCGGCCGAGCTGTTTGCGGCGGTGGCACCCGAGCTGCCTTTTGGCCAGCGCCTGGCCATGTCCAACCTGTGGCTGCTGCGGCCGGTGGTGGAAGGCATGCTGGGCAAGGGCGCGGCCACCAACGCGATGATGCGCACGACCACGGCGCTGACGGTGGTGAATGCCGGCAACAAGGAAAACGTGCTGCCGGGTCGCGCCGAGGCGGTGGTGAATTTCCGCATCCTGCCGGGCGACACCATTGAATCCGTCACCGCCTACGTCAAAGGCGTGGTGGCCGACAAACGCATCGAAGTGGCGCCGCTGGGCGAGGGATTCAACCCGTCCAGCGTGTCTTCACCGCAAGCCGAAGGCTACCGGGTCATCGAACGCACCATCCGCGAAGTGTTCCCCGACAGCCTGGTGGCCCCGGGCCTGATGCTGGCGGCGTCCGACGCTCGCCACTTCCAGGCGGTGGCCGACCAGAGCTACCGCTTCATGCCCATCCGCTTCAAGTCGGCCGACCTGCAGCGGGTGCACGGCACCGACGAACGCATCAGTGTCGACCAGCTGGCCGACATGGTGCGTTTCTATCACCGCCTGCTGTCGCAGGCAGCCCAGTGACCATCACTTCAGGACGCACGCCATGAGCAACGCCGTCATCGTCTCCACCGCCCGCACGCCGCTTTGCAAGAGCTGGAAGGGCGCTTTCAACATGACCCACGGCGCCACGCTGGGCGGCCACGCCATCCAGCACGCGGTGCAGCGCGCGGGCATCGAAGGCGGCGAGGTGGACGACGTGATCATGGGTTGCGCCACACCCGAAGGCGCCACCGGCAGCAACATCGCGCGCCAGGCGCTGCTGCGCGCTGGCTTGCCGGTGACGACCAGCGGTGTCACCGTCAACCGCTTCTGCAGCAGCGGCCTGCAGACCATTGCGATGGCCGCGCAACGCATCATCGCGGGCGAGGGTGACATCTACATCGGCGGTGGTGTCGAAAGCATCAGCTGCGTGCAGCAAGAAGCCAACAAACACATGCTGGCCGACCCCTGGCTGCAGAAGAACAAACCCGAGATCTACTGGAACATGCTGCAGACGGCTGAGCAGGTGGCCAAGCGCTACAACATCAGCCGCGAGCGCATGGACCACTACGGTGCCGGCAGCCAGCAGCGGGCCACCGCGGCGCTGGAAGCGGGCCTCTTCAAGGACGAGATCGCGCCCATCACCGTGACCGCCGGTGTGGCCGACCCCGTGATGGGCCTGCGCAGCAAGGAAGTGAGCGTGGCCAACGACGAAGGCATCCGCGCCGGCACCACCTACGAAGGCATCTGCAACCTGCGCTCGGCCTTGCCGGGCGGCCTGATCAGCGCCGGCAACGCCAGCCAGTTCAGCGACGGCGCCGGTGCCTGCGTGGTGATGAACGAAACCGTGGCCGAGCGCAAGGGCCTGAAGCCCCTGGGCCGTTTCCTGGGTTTTGCCGTCGCCGGTTGTGAACCCGACGAGATGGGCATCGGCCCGGTGTTTGCCGTGCCCAAGGTGCTGAAACGCCTGGGCCTGACGGTGGCCGACATCGACCTGTGGGAACTGAACGAAGCCTTTGCCGTGCAGGTGCTGTACTGCGCCGACACGCTGGGCATTCCGATGGACCGGCTCAACGTCAACGGCGGCGCCATCGCGGTGGGCCACCCTTACGGCGTCAGCGGCCAGCGCCTGACCGGCCATGCGCTCATTGAAGGCAAACGCCGCGGCGCCAAGCGCGTGGTGGTCACGATGTGCATCGGCGGCGGCATGGGCGCGGCCGGTGTTTTCGAAGTGCTGTGAGCGTTTCGACGTGACGATCGACCTGCAGGCGATGCGCGAGTTTTTTGCGCAGTCGCCGTTCATGCAGGACCTGGGGGTGGAGCCGGTGGCCGTGGGGCAGGGCACAGTGAACACCGTGTTGCCGCTGGCCCTGCGCCACCAGCAGCACACCGGTCAGGTGCATGCGGGTGTGATGGCCGCGATGGCCGACCACAGCATGGGTGCCGCCGCGCAGACGCAGGCGCCGAGCGGCCTGTGGGCCATCACCGCCGAGTTGAAGACCAGCCAGCTGCGGCCGGGCAAGGGCCAGCGGCTGGTGTGCGAAGCCAAGGTCATCAAGGCCGGGCGCACACTCAGCTTCACCGAAGCCGAGGTGTTTGCCGAAAACGACGGCCAGCGCACGCTGGTCATGAAGGCCAGCGCGACGATGGCGCTGGTGCCGCAGAAGCCCGAGCCGCAGAAGAACTGAAGACCTGACCATGCGCAGCACGCTTGACTTTCTCTTGCACGATTGGCTGGGTGTGTCTTCGCTGCTGCAGCGGGCGCGTTTTGCCGACCATTCAGCGGAAACCTTTGCATCGGTGCTGGACACCTGCGAGCGCATCGCGCGCGAGAAATTCGCGCCCTTCAACCGGCTCATCGACACGCAGGAGCCCAGCTTCGACGGCGAGCGGGTGCACCTGCCCAAGGAAACCCACGAGGCGATGGCCGCCTACGCCGGGTCGGGCATGCTGGCCGCGGCGCAAGACTACGAGTGGGGCGGCATGCAGCTGCCCTGTGTCATCGAGATGGCGGCCAAGGCCTTCTTCAGCAAGGCCAGCGTCGCCATCGGCGGTTACGCCATGCTCACCAGCGGCAACGCACGGCTGTTGCTGGCCCATGGCACGCCGATGCAGCGCGAGGTGTTTGCGAAGAATGAATTTTCCGGCCGCTGGTTCGGCACCATGTGCCTGAGCGAACCGCAGGCCGGTTCTTCGCTGAGCGACGTGGCCACGCGTGCGCTACCCGATGGCGAAGGCTTCGAAGCCGACCCGCTGGGTCCGCGCTATCGGCTGCGTGGCAACAAGATGTGGATCAGCGGCGGTGAACACGAAATCACCGAAAACATCGTGCACCTGGTGCTGGCCAAGATCCCAGGGCCCGACGGCAAACTGGTGGCGGGCACCCGCGGCATTTCGCTGTTCATCGTGCCCAAGAAGCTGGTCAATGAAAAGGCTGAACTCACCGGCGAACGCAACGACGTGGCGCTGGCCGGCCTGAACCACAAGCTGGGCTACCGCGGCACGACCAACACACTGCTGAACTTTGGCGAAGGCAGCTTCCCGGTGCGCGGCGGCGCCGGTGCCATCGGCTACCGGGTAGGTCAACCCGGTGAAGGCCTGCGCTGCATGTTCCACATGATGAACGAAGCGCGCATCGGTGTCGGCCTGGGCGCGGTGATGCTGGGCTATGCGGGATACGAAACCAGCCTGGAGTACGCACGCCAGCGGCCCCAAGGCCGCCCACTGGCGGCCGCTTCGAAGGACGGCAGGCCGATCACCGGCACCGGCAAAGACGCCACGCAGCCGCAAGTGCCGCTGATCCAACATGCCGACGTGCAGCGCATGCTGCTGGCGCAGAAGGCCTACGTCGAAGGTGGCCTGGCGCTGGAGCTGTACTGCGCCCGCCTGGTCGACGAACAACACACCGGTGACGCAGCTGCAGCGCAAGAGGCCGGCACGCTGCTGGAGATGCTGACCCCCATCGCCAAGAGCTGGCCCAGCGAGTGGTGCCTGGAAGCGAATTCGCTGGCCATCCAGGTGCTGGGCGGCTATGGCTACACACGCGACTTCCCGGTCGAACAGCACTGGCGCGACAACCGGCTGAACATGATCCACGAAGGCACCCACGGCATCCAGGCGCTGGATCTGCTGGGCCGCAAGGTGGTGATGAACGGTGGCGCGGGTCTGAAGCTGCTGGCCACGCGGGTCAGTGCGACGATCGAACGCGCCGGGCAGGTGCAGGGTCTGGCCGAACCGGCCAATCAACTGGCCGCCGCGCTGCAGCGCCTGGGTGCCGCCACCAAGGCGGCCTGGTCCACCGGCGTGCCCGAAGAAGCCCTGGCCAACGCCACGCCCTACCTGCAGGCCTTCGGCCATGTGGTGCTGGCCTGGTTGTGGCTGGACGTGGCCGTGGCGGCGCAGCGTGTCGAAGGCAGCCTGCAACAAGGCAAACTGGCGGCCATGCGCTACTTCTTCGCCTACGAACTGCCCAAGATCGACGCCTGGCTCGGCGTGGTCAGCACACGCGAAGCCGTGTGCCGCACGATGCACGACGACTGGTTCTGAGCATGGATGCGAAGGCCCTGGAAAAGTGGACCTGGATCCTGATCTACGGCGGCCTGTTGCTGTTGTGCATGGGTCTGTTTGTGATGCGCGATTCGCTGGCCCTGGGCTGGGCTTTGGTCATGTTGGGTGTCGTGCTGGCGGCCCTGGGCGTGGTGCTGATCTTCCAACGCGCGAAGCTGCCAGAAACCGCTTCGCAGAACATGCCCAAGCGCAAGGAATGAAATGTCCGATGTCGACCTGTCCCGCCGCGCGTTGATGGTGGCTGCCGCCACCTTGGTCACCGCCTGTGCCACCGGCACCCCGCCGGCCGGCCAGCCGCTGCCGCCCATCGTCTTCGTGCATGGCAATGGGGACACCGCGGCGCTGTGGTTGACCACGTTGTGGCGCTTCGAATCCAACGGCTGGCCACGCGAGCGCCTGCATGCCGTTCACATGCCCTACCCGCTGGCGCGTGACAGCGACGAGCGGGAGCAACCGGGCCGTTCTTCGACGGCAGATCAGCGGCAGCTGCTGGCCGCCGAGGTGGACAAGGTGCTGGCCTCCACCGGCGCAAGGCAGGTGGTGCTGATGGCCAACTCGCGTGGTGGCAATGCCGTGCGCAGCTTCATCGCAGGCGGCGGTGCGGCCAAGGTTTCGCACGCCATCCTGGGTGGCACACCCAATCACGGCGTGCGGGCCGACGCCAACAACAACCCCGGCAATGAATTCAACGGCGCCGGGCCCTTCCTGCAAGCCCTGAACAACCAGGGTGCAACCGGTGTGGAGATCACGCCCGGCCCGGCCTGGATGACCATCCGCTCCGACAACAACGACAAGTTCGCGCAACCCGAAGGCACCTGGCTGGGTGCACCCGGCAAACCCACGGGCGTGAGCTTCGACGGGCCTGAACTGCGGGGCGCCAAAAACGTGGTGCTGGCCGGCATCGACCACCGCGAAACGTCCTTCGGCCCTGAAGCTTTTGCCGCGGCCTTCGCATTCATCACCGGCCGCGCGCCTGCCACCACGGGCTTCACACCCGAAGCCAGCGTGGTGCTGGACGGGCAGGTCAGCGGCCTGGGCCTGAACAACGACCTGGCCAGCGGCAGCTTTGCCAGCAACCTGCCGCTGGCCGGGGCCACGGTGGAGGTGTTTGCGGTGGACGCCAACACCGGTGAACGGCTGGGCGACGCGAAGTGGCGCACCTCCGTGGGCACCGATGGCCGTTGGGGGCCGTTTCCGGCCGACGGGCGTGCCAGCTACGAGTTCGTGGTCAGCGCACCGGGTTACGCCATCACGCACATCTACCGCCAGCCTTTCCCACGTTCTTCGAACATCGTGCATCTGCGTGCCGACCGCCTGCTGACGGCCGACAAGACCGCCGGCAGCGTGTTGACCTTCACCCGCCCGCGCGGTTACTTCGGCTTGCCACGTGACCGCGTGGTCTTCGACGGGCAAGACCCCGCACCCGGCATTCCGCGGGGCGTGGCCGGGCTGTCGACATCGAAGATCAAGCTGCCACCCGGCCCCATCCGTGCCGTGGTGGCGTCGTTCAATGGCCAGACGATGGCCGCGCGCAATTGGCCGGCCGCCGACAACCGTGTCGTGCTGCTCGAGCTTCACTGAAGCGCTTCAACAGGAAACCCCGATGAGCACACCCGTCCAACAACTTTTCGACCTGCGTGGCCAGGTGGCCCTGGTCACCGGCGGCTCGCGTGGCCTGGGCCTGCAGATGGCCGAGGCGCTGGGTGAAGCCGGCGCCAAGGTCATGCTGACCAGCCGCAAGGCTGCCGACCTGGAAGAAGCCGCGGCCGACCTGGCGGCCAAGGGCATCGACGCACGGTGGATTGCCGCCGATGCTTCTCGGCCCGATGACGTCAACCGCGTCGTGGCCGAGACCATGCACCGGCTGGGCCGCATCGACATCCTCATCAACAACGCCGGCGCCACCTGGGGCGCACCGGCCGAGGACTACCCGCTGGACGCCTGGGACAAGGTGATGAACCTCAACATCCGCAGCCTCTTCCTGTTTGCGCAGGCCGTGGGCAAGGCATGGATGATTCCGAACCAGGGCGGTCGCATCATCAACCTGGCCAGCATCGCGGGCCTGAGCGGCAGCATGGACGTGCAGTTCATCGCCTATGGCACCAGCAAGGGCGCGGCGGTCAACTTCACACGCACGCTGGCCGGTGAGTGGGGCAAGTACGGCATCACGGTCAACGCCATTGCACCGGGCTTTTTCCCCAGCAAGATGACCAAGGGTGTGCTCGAACACTTCGGTGCCGAGAAGCTGGCTGCCAGCGCGCCGCTGAAGCGCCTGGGCGACGACGACGACCTGAAAGGCGCGGTGCTGTTGTTTGCCAGCGCGGCCGGCAAACACATCACGGGGCAGATCCTGGCGGTGGACGGCGGTGTCAGCGCGGTGCATGGCGGCGGCTGAATGGCGCCCGAGCAGCCGATTGCCTTTCCGCGCCACATCCCCTTCGTCGAAGCGCTGGGCGTGCAGCTGTGGCAGTTCGGCGGCGGCACCGCAGAACTGCGACTGCCGGTTCAGCCCGCGCAGATGAACAGCCACGGCATCGCACACGGCGGTGTGCTGATGACGCTGCTGGACGTGGCCATGGCACATGCCGCGCGCAGCGCCTACGTGGGCGGTGAAGCCGGCGACGACCCGGGTGTCGTCACCGTGGAGATGAAGACCACCTTCATGCGCCCCACCCGCGGTGTGCTCATCGCACGTGGCAAGCTGCTCCACCAGACCAAGAGTTTTGCCTTCACCGAAGGTGGCATCTACGACGCCGCCGGACACCTTCACGCCCATGCCACGGGCACCTTCAAATTCGTTCGACCCCCGAAAGCCCAGACCCCATGACACACCAGCGCATCGTGCTTGCCGCCCGCCCTGAAGCCGAGGCCGGTCTTCAACATTTCCGGCTGGAAACCGTGGACACGCCCGCAGTGCCTGACGGCCATGTGCTCGTGAAGGTGCACTACCTGAGCCTGGACCCCTACATGCGCATGCGCATGAACGACGCCAAGAGCTACGCCGCACCGGTGGGACTGGGTGACGTGATGGTGGGTGGCACGGTGGGTGAAATTGTCGAGTCGAAGCAGGCCGGTTTTGCACCTGGCGACACCGTGGTCTGCATGGGTGGCTGGCAGGAAATGGCCGTGCTGGATGCACGTCAGCCGGGTTTGGTGCGCAAGGTGGATGCGTCGAAGCTGCCGCTGTCGTCCTTCCTGGGCGCGGTGGGCATGCCGGGGGTCACCGCGTGGGTGGGGGTGAACCACATCATCGAAGCCAAGGCCGGCGAGACCATCGTCGTCAGCGCGGCCAGCGGCGCCGTGGGCAGCGTGGTGGGGCAACTGGCCAAGGCCAAGGGTTGCCGGGTCGTGGGCCTGGCCGGGGGTGCCGAGAAGTGCAGCTACGTCGTGAAGGAACTGGGCTTCGATGCCTGCATCGACTACCGCCGCTTCCCTGACTTCGATGCACTGGGCCAGGCGCTGGACGAAGCTGCGCCGCAGGGCGTGGACGGCAACTTCGAAAACGTCGGCGGCCTGATCCTGAACGTGGTGCTGTCGCGCATGAACGCCTTCGGTCGTGTCGCGCTGTGCGGCATGATTTCCGGTTATGACGGCCAGTCGCTGGCCATCGACAACGCCCGCCTGCTGCTGACGCAGCGCCTGAAGCTGCAGGGGTTCATCGTCAGCGAACACATGTCGCTCTGGCCGGCGGCGCTGAAGGAACTGGGCACGGGCGTGGCCACGGGCCAGATCAGGTTCCGCGAAAGTGTCGCGCAGGGTCTGGCCGCGGCGCCAGAGGCCTTCCTCGGCTTGCTGAAGGGCAAGAACTTCGGTAAACAGCTGGTGAAACTCGTTTGAACTGGGTCTGGCAACGTTTCCCAGACCTGGGCGTCGACAACCTCTACGATGCCTTGGCATTGCGCTGCCGCGTGTTCATCCTGGAGCAGGGCCCGTATCTGGATCCTGACGGTGTCGACAAACAATCCTGGCACCTGTTGGGCCGTGACAATGCCGGCACGCTGCAGGCCTACCTGCGGGTGGTGGACCCGGGCGTGAAGTACACCGAGCCGTCGATCGGCCGTGTCATCACCTCACCCGAGGTGCGTGGCACCGGCATCGGCCGCGCGCTGATTGCACACGGTGTGCAGCGCTGCGAAGCAACGTGGCCGGGGGCGGGCATCCGCATCAGCGCGCAAGCGCACCTTGAGCGGCTCTACGCTTCATATGGTTTTGTGCGGGTGGGCGAGCCCTACCTGGAGGACAACATCCCGCACCTGGAAATGGCGAAGGCGGGTTCACCCTGACCACGAGCATGGACACGATCACGCACGAGGTGTTCAACCAGAGCCGGCCGTTCGAAGGCGTGAACCTGTTCGACGCCAACCGGCCGCTGCGCGACGCACTGGCCGTGCATGCGCCGGATCTGGACACTTCGCGTCTGCAGGCCCTGGGCGCCGAAGCCGGCAGCGAAGCCCTGCAGCAGCACGCGCGCCTGGCCAACGCCCACCCGCCTGTGCTGCACACCCATGACCGGGTCGGCTGCCGCATCGACGAGGTCGAGTTCCACCCCAGCTACCACGCTCTGATGGCGCGTGCACTGCACCACGGGCTGCACGGCACACCGTGGACCGGCGGCCCGCAGTCGCATGTCGAACGTGCTGCCGCCTTCATGCTCTTCACCGAGCTCGAGCCGTCGGTGCTGTGCCCCGTGTCGATGAGCTACGCGGTCACGCCTGCGCTGCGTGCCAACGCTGCGCTGCACGCAGCCTGGGGGCCGCAGCTGGCAGCCACCGCCTACGACCCGCGCTTCATGCCCATGCCGCACAAGTCGGCCGTCACCATGGGCATGGGCATGACGGAAAAGCAGGGCGGGTCGGACGTGCGCGCCAACACGACACGCGCTGAACGCGATGGCAGCGACACCTGGGGCGAGCGTTACCGCCTGACCGGCCACAAGTGGTTCTTCTCGGCACCGATGTGCGATGCCTTCCTGGTGCTGGCACAGACGGCGTCCGGTTTGAGCTGCTTTTTCCTGCCCCGCTGGCGTCCCGATGGCAGCTTGAACGCCATCCACGTCCAGCGCCTGAAACACAAGCTGGGCAACCACGCCAACGCCAGCTCGGAAGTCGAGTTTCACGGCGCCAGCGCATGGCGGGTGGGCGACGAAGGCCGCGGTGTGCCGCAGATCCTGGCCATGGGCGCGTTGACGCGGCTGGACTGTGCGCTGGGCACCGCCGGCCTGATGCGCCAGGCGCTGTCGCTGGCCTTGCATCACTGCGCACAACGGCAGGCCTTCGGCAAGCGCTTGATCGACCAGCCCTTGATGAAAAACGTGCTCGCCGACCTGGCGCTGGAAAGTGAAGCTGCCACCGCGCTGGCGCTGCGCCTGTCCGTGGCGGTGGATCGCACGGAACACGGCAAGGAAGCACACGAACAGGTCATGCGCCGAGTGCTGACGCCCATCGCCAAGTTCTGGGTCTGCAAGCGCGGCAGCCATTTTGCGCAAGAGGCCATGGAATGCCTGGGCGGCAACGGTTATGTCGAAGCCGATGGTCAGGGCGTGATGGCCCGCATCTACCGCGAGATGCCGCTGAACAGCATCTGGGAAGGCGCGGCCAACATCATGGCGCTGGACCTGCTGCGGGCCCTGCGTGGCGCCGATGTGGCGGCCGCGCTGGACCGTGAACTGACACCCAGCCGGGGCGCACACCCAGCGCTGGACCGTGCAGCCGCTGAGGTTCTGCACCAGATCGAACGGGCCGACACCGCCGAAGCACAAGCCCGAGCCCTGGCGCGCAACGTGGCTTTGATGCTGCAGGCCGCGCTGTTGCATCGGCAGTCGCCGCCCGCTGTTTTTGCAGCCTTCTGCGACACACGCCTGGACGCCGCGGCCGACGTCTTCGGCCTGCTGGGTGCGGGCCACGACATGGACACGATCATTCACCGCGCGATGCCTTGGGAAGCCTGATGCCGAATTTCATCCTGCACCACTACGACGGCTCGCCTTTCAGCGAAAAGCTGCGCCTGATCTTCGGCTTCAAGGGCATGAGTTGGAGCTCGGTGAAGATCCCCGTCATCCTGCCCAAGCCCGACGTGGTGGCGCTGACCGGCGGCTACCGCAAGACACCCATCGTGCAGGTGGGCGCCGACGTGTACTGCGACACGGCCTTGATCGCCCGGCTGATCGACTGCCACCAGCCCACGCCGAGCCTGTACCCGGCCAGCGCGCCACTGGCGCCCATCGTGGCGCAGTGGGCCGACAGCACGCTCTTCTGGACCGTCATCCCCTGCGCCATGCAGCCGGCGGGTGTGGCCCACATCTTCCAGGGTGTGCCGCCCGAGGTGCTGAGAGCCTTTGCCGCCGACCGCGCACCCTTCACAGCCGGCATGAAGCGGCAGACCGCGGCCGACGCCACTGCCAACCTGGGTGCGTACCTCACCGCGCTGGATGCCCAGCTGGCCGACGGCCGCCACTGGCTGATGGGCGCCGACCTGTCGATCGCCGACTTCTCCGTTGCCCACTGCGCCTGGTACGTGCGACGTGCCGGGCCGGTGGCCGACATCTTCAAGCCCCACGGCCATTTCAGCGCCTGGCTCGACCGTGTGCTGGCGCTGGGGCATGGCACGCCGCAGAAGATGCGCAGTGAAGAAGCGCTTGCGGTGGCCGCCGCCTCGACTTCACACGCAAGCTGCAGCGTGGCCACGGGGCTGGGCTTCGAAGCTGGTCAGGCGGTCACCGTCACACCCACCGACTACGGTCAGGACCCGGTGGCCGGCACGCTGGTGGGCCTGTGCAACGACGAAGTGGTGCTGCGCCGCCAGGATGACCGCGCGGGCACCGTGCACGTGCACTTTCCGCGTGCCGGATTCCAGATCAAACGGGAGCAGACATGAGTCACTTGCAAGGCGGCATCGCCGTCATCACCGGCGCCGCGTCGGGCTTCGGCCTGGAGACCAGTCGCATCGCCGCCCGCCTGGGCATGAAGGTCGTGATGGCCGACGTGCAGGCCGATGCACTGGCCACCGCGCAGCAGGAAATCGAAGCCCTGGGTGCGCAGGTGTTGCCCTTCCGGCTGGACGTGTCCAAGGCCGCCGAAGTCGAGGCCCTGGCCGCCGCCACCGTGCAACGGTTCGGCGCACCCAACTTCGTGTTCAACAACGCCGGCGTCGGCGCCGGAGGCCTGATCTGGGAGCACACCCTCAAGGACTGGGAGTGGGTCATCGGCGTCAACCTGATGGGTGTGGCGCATGGTGTGCGGGTGTTCACGCCCCTGATGTTGGCCGCAGCGCAAAAGAACCCGGCCTGGCGTGGCGACATCGTCAACACCGCCAGCATGGCCGGGCTGCTGAACGCACCCAATATGGGCGTCTACAACGTCAGCAAACACGCGGTGGTCTCGATGAGCGAGACGCTGTACCAGGACCTGTCGCTGGTGACCGAGCAGGTGCGCGCCCACGTGCTGTGCCCCTTCTTCGTGCCCACCGGCATCCACCTGAGTGAACGCAACCGCCCGTCCGAGATGCCCGCAGCCGCGCCCACGCGCAGCCAGCGCATCGCACAGGCCATGAGCGATCAGGCGGTGACGAAGGGCAAGGTCAGCGCGGCACAGGTCGCGCAATGGGTCTTCGATGCCTGTGCCGAAAACCGCTTCTACATCTTCAGCCACCCCAAGAGCCTGGCCACCGTGCAGGTGCGGCTGGAAGACATCATGACGCTGCGCAACCCCAGCGACCCGTTTGCCGCCAAGCCGGAGCTCGGTGCCAAACTCAGGGCTGAACTGAAGGGCGGCTGAGGCCGACCAACCCGCCCGCAGCGGCCCCGACAATGGGGCCATGAGCACCCCCGGCGCTGCCGAGACACCCGCCGCAGCTCCCAGCCCACCCAGCCCACGCGGCCCCTGGGACCTGCCCAACTTCCGTTGGCTGTGGACCGGCATGTGCGTGTCCACGCTGGGCTCGCACGCGGCCGGCATCGTCTACCCGCTGCTGGTGCTCGCGCTGACCGGTTCGCCCGAAATCGTCGGCTGGGTCACCGCGCTGCGGGTCACGCCCTTCGTGCTGCTGTGCCTGCCGGTGGGCGCCATGGTCGACCGCTGGGACCGCCGGCGTGTGATGCTGATCTGCGACGTGGGCCGCTTCTTCGTGGTCGGCAGCCTGCCGCTGGCGATGTGGTGGGGCGACCCGACGCTGGCCCACATCATCGTGGTGGCGGTGGTCGAAGGCACCTTCATGGTCTTCTACAACCTGGCCGAGGTGGCCGCGCTGCCGCGGGTGGTGCCGCGTGGCCTGCTGCCGCAGGCCAGCGCCTACAACCAGGCGGGCTGGGCGGCTGCCGGCATTGCCGGCCCGGCGCTGGGCACGGGCCTGTACCAGATCAGCCGTGCCTTGCCTTTTGGCATGGACGCGCTGAGCTACGTGGTGTCGGCCTTCACGCTGTGGCGCTTGAAGGGTGACTTCTCAGCCGCACCCGCCACCGGCCCGCGCCAGATTCGTGCCGAGATCATGACCGGCCTGCGCTGGCTGTGGCACGAAAAGATCGTGCGCCAGATGGCCATGCTGACCGGCAGCATGAACTTCGTCGAAGCCTCGGTGCCGCTGCTGCTGATCGTGCTGGCGCAGGAGATGGGCGCCAGCGCGGCGCAGATCGGCCTGATCTTCAGCGCCGGTGGGGTGGGCGGAGTGCTGGGCGCCATCGTGGGCGGTCGCATCCAGCGCTACTTCAGTTTCGGCCAGGTGATCATCGGCACCACCGTGCTGCAGGCACTGCTGTTTCCGCTGTATGCGGCCAGCCCGTCGCCCCTGTGGCTGGGGCTGGTCTACGGGCTCATCCACTTCCTGGGCCCGGTTTACAACGTGGTGCAGTTCAGCCACCGCATCGCGCTGATTCCGCCTGGCCTGGAAGGGCGCGTGAACGCCGGCTTCAGGTTCATCGCGCACCTGCCCAACCCGATCGGTGCTGTGCTGTGCGGTGTGTTGATCGAACGCGCGGGCTCGGGTGTCACGCTGCTCTTTTTTGCGGCGGTGTTCGGTGTGCTGGCGCTGGCTGCTGCGGCTTCGCACACCATCCGGCACACACCCCGGCTGCCGGGGCATTGATCGTCGGCTGGTTGCCGTTCAGCAGGCCAGTGCCAAGGCCTGCAGTGGCCGCTGCGTGCTGCCGTCGGTGACGACAAACACCACACGCCGGGGGTGTTCGGGCACGCCGCGGCTCACGCTGATCTGGCTGCTGCCGCCCTGCGCCGCGGTCCATGCCGGCACGGGTTTGTACAGGCGCACGACGTGGTCGTGGCGCAGCGTTTCACCGGCGTTTTCGCCGGCACGCACCTGGGTGACGTGCTGGTCTTCCAGCACCGCCCAGTAGCCGCCGAGGCGGCCTGTGATGTCGGGGCTGGCAGCCACACGCGCCGTGACCTTGTCACCGTCGCGGGCCAGGCTCAGGCTGACGGTCGACGTGCTGGCCGTCGGCAGTTTGGGCCCGTTGCGCCATTCACGCCACTCACGCCAGTCGCGACCCGCCGCCACCACCTGCGGGGTGTAGACCTGCCGGCTGCCCGCCAGGCGTGCCAGCTCGTGCTGGCGTGCCGTGAACTCGGGCGAGGCAAAACGGTCGGGCCAGCCCAGGCGGTCCCAGTAGTTGACATGGAAGGCCAGCGGCAGCACGTCGGCGCGGCCCTTCAAGGTGGACAACCAGCGGTCGGCGGGTGGACACGAACTTCAACCTTCGCTGGTGTAGAGCTCGACGACGGTGGGGGCGATGGCGCCGCTGCTGGCCTGGCAGGTGGACGCGTGTGCGGTGCCGGCCAGCACGGCAAGGACGGCAAGGACGGCAATGACGATAGCTCTCACGGTTCGGCGGGGATGCTCGGGCATGGTCGGGTCCGTTTGCTGAAGGCTTGTGCAGTGCATGGGCACTGTCAAGTGCCATCAGTCGTGCCACGCCGCCGCATCTTTCATCGCCACTTCCGCGACGACAAACCGATGTTTCTCAAAGCAGTTGATGCAGCCCTCGCCCCAGCAAGGCCACCCCCGTGCAGGCCAGCAGCGTCAGCACGACACGCTTGAAGGCCTCCTGGCTGATGCCCGCGTACAGCCGTGCGCCCAGCAGCACCGGCACCAGCAGCACGGCCGCCACCACCGCCAGTTGCGGCACCATGGCCGGCTTGACGATGCCGGTGATCACATAACTGGTGAACGTCACGGCCAGCATCACCAGGTTGAAGTTCTGGATCACACCCCGCAGCGTGTCCTTGTCCCAGCCGCGCAGCGTGCACCACAGCGTGGGCAGCGGGCCGGTGAATCCGCCGATGGCCCCGGTGACACCGCCCGCCAGCCCGACCGCGGTGTCTGCCGCCCGGCCGCCGCCCGTGATGTGCGGGATGCGGCTGCTCAGCAGCATCACCGGGCACCACACCGCCAGCATCAGCCCCACGCCGAGCTGGAAAGTGGCCGCGTCCAGGCGCGGCAGCAGCCACACACCCAAGGGCAAGCCGCACAGGCCACCCAGCAGCAGCGGCGCCAGGCGCGGCCATTGCATGGGGCGGCGCTGCGTGACAAAGGCGACGAGCTGACCCGTGAGCGCACCGAACACCGACATCGGCGCCACCAGCTGCGGTGGCAGCCACCAGGCCCAGATCGAGGTGGCCACCAGGCCGAAGGCAAAACCCGACAAGCCTTGCACGAAGCCGGCCGCCGCCGCGCCGGCGATCAGCACCCACCACGTCGAATCCATGTTCAGCGCGCGACCGGTTTGCCCGGCAGGTGTTGCACGCGCCAGGTCCGCGCCGTTGCCTGGATGTTGTTGTCGTAGCCACCGGAGACCAGCACGTCACCATCCGGCAGCACCGTGGCCACGCTGAAGGCCAGGCCCAGGCCGATGCTGCCCCGGGCCCGCGCAAAGTGGGGCTGGCCCGGTATCCAGATTTCGACGTCGTCTGCGCCGCCGGCCATCACCACCTCGCCGCCAGGCAGCACCGCTGCCGCGCTGGCGACCTTGTAGCGCGGGTTCAGCAGGCTGGGGCCAGCGCTGAAGGTGGCGGTCGCGGGGTCGTAGATTTCGGTCTGTGCCAGGCGCCGGCCCTCGTTGCAGTCGGCAGAGCCGCCGATCACCATCACCCGCCCGTCCTTCAACAGCAGCGCCGCGTGTTTGCAGCGCGGCTGCAGCAGTGGGCCGGTTGGCTGAAAGCGCTGGCTGGCCGGGTCGTGGATCTCGGCCGTGCGCGTGGCGGTGTTCCTGGATGTCAGGCCACCCATCACCAGCACCCGCCCGTCGGGCAAGCGAACCGCTGCATGGTGCGCGCGGGCCTCGGCCAGGGTGGAGGCAGGGACAAATCGGTCCAGGGTGGGGTCAAAACGTTCGGCCTGCGCCACCGGCAGGTTCGTCGCCGACGCGCCGCCGATCACCAGCACCGAGCCGTCCTGCAGGACCGTTGCCGTGGCGTCCATCCGGGCCGTGGCCATGGCGCCCACCGCCTTGAAGCGGCGGTTGGCCGGGTCGTAGACCTCGGCCGTGGGACTGGCGGCAGACCCGGTCCAACCGCCGGCCACCAGCACGCGGCGGTCGGGCAGCAGGGCCGAGACGTGGGACACCCGCCTTTCCTGCATGGGCGGGGCGGCCAGCATCCGCCCGGTGCCGAGGTCCAGGACCTCGGCCGAAGCCTCGACCGGCGAGCAGCCCGGCCCACTGCAGCCGCCAGTAAACAGCACTTCCCGGGCGGACAGCAGCGTGGCCTGGTGGGCCGCCCGGGGTGTCGACATCGGTGTCGAGCCGTTCACGGTCCAATCGGAAGCGGCTGGCGCAAACGCCGCGGCGACGCCCAGGCAGGCCGCGGGTGCAATCAGCAAGGGAAGCAGTTTCATGGCAGGGTCCTGCAGAGGTGAGGTGTGGGGCGATCGGTGCGCAGACCTGGCCATTGTCGGCGGGGCGCTGACGTACAGTCTTCCACGATGTCCCTGTCTTCGATTGCCGATCCTTCACGCACCGTTGCCGTCATCGGCGGTGGCCCCGCCGGCCTGATGGCCGCCGAACAACTGGCCGCACGCGGTGTGGTGGTGGACCTGTACGACGCCATGCCTTCGGTGGGCCGCAAGTTCTTGCTGGCCGGCAAGGGTGGCTTGAACCTGACGCACAGCGAGGCCTTGCCCGACTTCGCGGCGCGGTACGCCGAGCGGGCGGATGTGCTGGGCCCGTGGCTGCAGGACTTCGGGCCCGATGCCCTGCGTGCCTGGGCGGCCGGCCTGGGTGTGGAAACCTTCGTCGGAAGTTCAGGTCGTGTGTTCCCGAAGGACATGAAGGCCGCGCCCTTGTTGCGCGCGTGGCTGCACCGCCTGCGTGAGCAGGGTGTGCGCTTTCACATGCGCCACCGCTGGCTGGGCTGGGCGGCCGACGGTGCCTTGCGCTTCCAAACGCCAGGCGGTGAAACGGCGGTGCCAGCCGGCGCCACCGTGTTGGCCCTGGGCGGCGCCAGCTGGTCGCGCCTGGGCAGTGACGGTGCGTGGTGGCCGTGGCTGCACGAACGGGGTGTTGACCTGGCGCCCTTGCAGCCGTCCAACTGCGGCTTCGACGTGGTGTGGAGCGACCACTTCAGGCAACGCTTTGCCGGCGAGCCGCTGAAGTCGGTGGCCATCGGCTTCGACGATTGGCGCCAGGCGGGTGAATTCGTGGCCACGGCCACGGGCGTGGAAGGCAGTCTCATCTACGCCGCGTCGGCGCGACTGCGGGACCGCATCGCGGCCAGCGGCACTGCCACCTTCGAGCTGGACCTGCTGCCGGCACGCAGCCTGGACTGGGTGCGCGCTGAGCTGGCTCACCCACGAGGCCCACGTTCGCTGGCCACGCACCTGAAAACACGTCTGAACCTGTCGGGGGTGAAATCCGGCCTGCTGTGGGAATTTGTCCCCAAAGATGCGCAGGCCGACCCGGCACGTTTTGCCGGCTTCATCAAGGCACTGCCCGTCACCGTGACGGCGGCGCGGCCCATCGACGAAGCCATCAGCACCGCAGGCGGCGTGCGCTTCGAAGGGCTCGACGAACGCCTGATGCTGCGCCCCTTGCCGGGCGTGTTCTGCGCCGGCGAGATGCTGGACTGGGAAGCACCGACCGGCGGTTACCTGCTCACCGCTGGTTTCGCATCGGGCCGTGTCGCAGGGCAGGGCGCAGCCGATTGGGTGACTGCGCTTCAGTAAACTGCGCCGCTTCTCTTTGCTGGCTCTGCTGATTTCTTGGACAAGATCGTTCTGCAAATCGCGGCCGAACTGAAGGTTCGGCCCGCACAGGTCAATACCGCCGTTGAACTGCTGGATGGCGGCGCCACGGTGCCCTTCATCGCGCGCTACCGCAAGGAAGCCACCGACGGCCTGGACGATATCCAGCTGCGTGAACTGGAAACGCGCCTGAGCTACCTGCGCGAATTGGAAGACCGCCGCGCTGCGGTGCTGAAGAGCATCGAAGATCAGGGCAAGCTCACGCCCGAGCTGCTTGCTGCCGTCGAAGCCGCGCCCACGAAGCAGGAACTGGAAGACATCTACCTGCCCTACAAGCCCCGGCGCCGCACCAAGGGCATGATCGCCCGCGAAGCCGGCCTGGAGCCGCTGGCCGACAAGCTGTTTGCCGACCCCTCGCTGGACCCGCTGCCCGAAGCCGCTGCCTTCATCAATGCCGAAGGCGGTTTTGCCGACGCGCCCGCAGTGCTGGACGGCGTGCGCGACCTGCTCAGCGAACGCTGGGCCGAAGACGCCGCGCTGGTGGGCAAACTGCGTGAGTGGCTGTGGGCCGAGGGCCTGTTCCAGAGCAAGCTGGTCGATGGCAAGGACGGCAACCACGCCGACGCCGCCAAGTTCCGCGACTACTTCGACTACGCCGAGCCACTGCGCACGGTGCCCAGCCACCGTGCGCTGGCGGTATTCCGTGGCCGCACGCTGGAGTGGCTGGATGCGAAGCTGGTGCTTGAAGAAGAAGTCACGCCCGGCAAACCCGTGTCCCCCAAGGGGACACCTGCGGTGTCCGTGGCCGAAGGCCGCATCGCACGCCATCTGGGCTGGAGCCATGCCAACCGCAAAAGCGATGACCTGATCCGCAAGACCATTGCCTGGACCTGGAAGGTCAAGCTCAGCCTGAGCCTGGAACGTGACCTCTTCGCGCGGCTGCGCGAAGAAGCCGAAACGGTGGCCATCAAGGTCTTCGCCGACAACCTGCGCGACCTGCTGCTGGCCGCGCCCGCCGGCAAACGCGTGGTGATGGGCCTGGACCCCGGCATCCGCACCGGCGTGAAAGTGGCCGTGGTCAGCGACACCGGCAAGGTGCTGGACACCCACACCGTCTACCCGCACGAACCGCGCATGGACTGGGAAGGTTCGCTGCACACGTTGGGCCGCCTGGTGGCCACGCATGGCGTGAACCTGATCGCCATCGGCAACGGCACTGCCAGCCGCGAGACCGACAAGCTGGCCGGTGACCTGATCAAGCGCATCGCCACACTCGCACCCGACGTGAAGCTGGACAAGGTGGTGGTCAGTGAAGCCGGTGCGTCGATCTACAGCGCCAGCGAATTCGCCAGCAAGGAACTGCCCGATCTGGACGTGAGCCTGCGTGGCGCCGTCAGCATCGCACGCCGCCTGCAAGACCCGCTGGCCGAGCTGGTGAAGATCGACCCCAAGAGCATTGGCGTGGGCCAGTACCAGCACGACGTGAACCAGAGCGGCCTGGCACGTTCACTCGAAGCGGTGGTGGAAGACTGCGTCAACGCCGTGGGTGTGGACCTGAACACGGCCAGCGCGCCGCTCTTGTCACGTGTGTCGGGCCTGAGCCCGGCGGTGGCGGCCAGCATCGTGCGCTGGCGCGACGCCAACGGCTCGTTCAGGAACCGCCGCCAGCTGCTGGACGTGGGTGGCCTGGGGCCGAAGACCTTCGAACAAGCGGCGGGCTTTCTGCGCATCCGCGATGGCGACAACCCGCTGGACCTGACAGGTGTGCACCCCGAGACCTACCCGGTGGTCGAACGCATGCTGGCCAGCGTGAAGCGGCCGGTGAGCGAATTTGTCGGCCGCAGCGATGTCATTCGCACGCTCAAACCCGAGGCCTTTGCCGACGAGAAGTTCGGGGCCATCACCATCAAGGACATCCTGAGCGAGCTGGAAAAACCCGGCCGTGATCCGCGCCCCGACTTCGTGGTGGCGCGCTTCAACGACGGTGTCACCGACCTGAAGGACCTGCAGCCCGGCATGACGCTGGAAGGCACGGTGAGCAACGTCGCGCAGTTCGGTGCCTTCGTCGACCTGGGCGTGCACCAGGACGGCCTGATCCACGTCAGCCAGCTGGCCAACAAGTTCGTCAGCGACGCCCGCGAAGTGGTGAAAACCGGCCAGGTGGTGAAGGTGCGTGTGCTGGAGGTGGACCTGGCCCGCAAGCGCATCAGCCTGACGATGAAGTTGGACGCGCCGGTGGGTGCGGCCCGCCAGCCGGGCGGCGACAACAAGTTCAGGCCGGCGGCACGTGGCGAACAGCCGCGACGGGCAACGGAACCCGCGGGCACCAGCGCCATGGCGGCCGCGTTTTCCAAGCTGCAGAAACCTCGGTAGGCCTGGCTGGCCCGAACAGTTGCACTAGCGCAACTCGACGGCACGCCAGTCGCTGGCCGACAGGACGGCTCCTTGCAGGTCCATGGCCTGCACGCGCCACAACAACCGTTGCCCCTTCTGCGCCGCCACGAACCACGGCGGCGCTTCGTAGCGGCCGACGCCTGGCCGCACCCATGCCGACAGCAACTCGACCGCGGGCGCTGCCGCCGCGCCTGCGGGCTGGGTTCGCACTTCCAGTTGCAGCAGGGTGGCGCCTTCCGGGTCGACCCACGCAAAGGTCAAGCGGCCTTCGTTGCTGGCTTCGGCGTCGGGCGACAGCAACACCATGCTGCGGCTGCTGCCCTGCACACCGGTGCCTGGCAGTGCGCCTGCGCCCACGTGGTACCGCAGCACGGGCATCGCAAAGCCTGCCACGCCACCGCCCAGCGCCACGCGGCCGCCGCCGGTGTTGGACTGGCCTTCCTTGTCGTCGCTGGCCTCGACCCGCAACAGCACCTTGTACGGGCCGTCCAGCGCCACCGGCAGGCGCGCCGGGTCGGGGCCGGGCAGAGTCACTTCACCGGTGGGCGGCAGGAAGATGTCGAAACGTTCGAGCAACGTGAAGCGGCGCTGCAGCGCACGCTGCTCGACCGGCAGCGTGGCGGCGGTCAGCAGGTCGTCTTCACTGGGTTCGGGGTCGCCGGGTTGCACCACTTCCCAGCGCCCGCGCAGCGTGCCGCTGCCGTTGTAGAGCAGGCGGGCCGATGCGCGGGGTGGTGTCTGGCCGCGTTCCAGGGCCAGCACCGTGGGGCGCTGGCCGGCGGTGTCGAAGGCCAGTCGCACGTCCAGCAGGGCCAGCGGCGTGCGCGCACCGCCGCCGCCCATGCGGCAGGTGACGACGACAAAACGTTCGCCCGCCGGTCCGACAAAACGGCGCACGTAGAAAAAGCTGGAGTTGAGCCCGGCCTGCGCGTCCTGGTAGGCGCGCCGCGCCACTGAAGCCGGGATCGTCATGACATCGGTCAGGTTGCTGAAGCTGCCACGGGTGCTTGAGCGCGAGCGGTCCAGCCTCAAGGGCAGGCGGCCATAGAGGGTGCCGGGCAGGCAGGGGTTGCTGGACTGCACCGGCACCGGCAATTGCAGCTGCGGGTTGGCGGCCATCAGCGAAGGCTGCAACTCGCCGCACCAGAAGGCCTCGGCAGCGGTTTCGCCGGGGTCCAGGTTCTGGAAGCTCAAGAGCACCGTGCTCGGGCCGCTGCTGCGCACGTTGACGCCGAAGGGGTTGACGGCAGTCACGGCGCAAGCGGGCGCAGCGACTGCGCACAGGCTGGCCAGCAGAAGTTGCTTCATGTTCATGGTGTGCCTCTGCGTTGTCAGAAAAAGCTGAAGGACAAGCCCAGGTCCAGCCACCCGTGGCGCAGCCGTGTGTCCTGGCCAAAGGCAATGTCCTGCTGGCGGTCGGTCTGGCTGGCCAGGCGCAGGAAGGCCTGGCCGGGCAATGGCTTGGCCAGGCCGGGCACCGCAAAGCGCCAGCTGATTTGCGCCTGCAACAAGGTGTTGCGGGTGCGTGCCAGGTCGGGCGCGATGCCGGTGCCGCGGCGGCTGCCGTTGTGTGCCGCGCTGGCCTGCAGCCCCCAGCGTTCCGTGGCCTGCCATTCAAATGTTAGGCTGCCGCTGGTGGTCCAGCTCTTGACGGCGGTTTCGACGCTGAGCTGCCGGCTGCGTGTCACGCTCAGGCTGGTGCGCAGGGCTTCGCCGAAGGCCCAGCTCAAGCCGATCTCGTGGCCCAGCTGGTGGAAGTCTGCTTGCTCGCGCCCGCGCTGGCGGTTGTCCTGTACAGCACGGCTCAGGCCGTAGCTCAGCGCACCCTGCGACAGCGTCCAGTTCAGGTTGATCTGGTGGTTGGTGCTCATCTGGTCGGGGCGCTGTGAATCGGCAAAGCCCGAGTCCTCGGCCACGGGGGTGTTGGCCGCCTGCTGGTGCACCTGTTGTGCGGTCCAGGCCAGCGTGGGCCAGAACGATGCACCGTCGCCACCCAGCCACTGCGCCAGCGGCAGGTTCAGCGCGGCCTGCAGTTCCTGCGTGCGTGTGCGCAGCAGCGTGGCCACCCGCGCCAGGTTGTCCACCTTGTGCACGGCCTGCAGCTGGGCACTGGCGCCGGCCAGGCCGGCTTGCAGGCCGACCCGGGTCTGCGCCAGGTCCGACGTGACGAAGGACGCCAGGCTGCGGTACAGCGGCGCGGCCCGGTCGTGGCGCAGTGTCAGCGTCAGGTCCAGCGCCTGCGCACCCACGGGCCACTGCTGCAGCAGGCCGGCCTGCAGCTCGGCGCTGTGGGCATTGCGCGCCACTGGCTGCACGGCGCGCAGTTCGCCGTCCAGCGCCAGCGTGTCGTCGAAGGGGTTGGTGTAACGCGACCGGGCGACGGCCAGTTCACCGCGCAGGCGGCCACCGGCGCTGCTGGCCAGCAGGCGCAGGCCCAGGCCCCGGCTTTGTTCCGCATCGGGCACGCTGCCGGTGTTGAAACCGCTGCGCGGCAGCACCGACGCGTCGATCACACTCAGCTCGGCACGCAAGCCGCCCGGGCGGCCGTCCAGCAGTTCCAGGCCCAGGGTCAGGACCTGCATGCGGTGGTCCTGTTCCTGCAGGCCCAGCGGGTCGTCCCAACCGACGATGGCGCTGCCGCCGACCACGTGCAGGCTCAGGTCGGCACGTTCGCCGGCGCGGGTGCTCAGGCCCAGTCCGCGGCTGGCCACGCCCTGGGCCAGCAGGGCGTGCGTGCCGGCGCTGACGTGGCCCAGTTCAAGCCGGTGCTGGCCCCATGCGGCGGCCACGCGGTAGTCGGCCAGGTCGAGCTTGGGTGCATCGCCAGCCAGTTCGCCAAAGCGCAGGGCCTTGGCGCGCTGGCTGTGGCCCGACACATTCGCGGCGGCTTCCCACTGCCAGCCTGCGCGTGCCCCTTTCCAGCCGAAACCGCCCAGGCCACCGCCTTCGGTCAGGCTGCTGCGGGGGGTCAGCGGTGTGCCTTCGCCGTGGCGGCTGGCGGCGCGGCGGTCGGCTTGCAGGTCGAGCTTGCTCTCGAACTGGCTGCTCTCCAGCCCGCTGGCGTTGAGCACACGCAAGGGCCAACGTGCGATCTCGGTCCACTGCGCGTCGTAAAGCACCAGCTCGCTTTCACCGGCCGGCCAGGTCTGGCCCGCAGGCACCAGCTCCAACATGCCGGGGCCGGTCCAGCGCAGCAGCGGACTCACGTCGCGGGTGCCGATGAAGACACGAAGCTCGGGCGTGGCGGGCAGCGTGCCCGACTGAAGGCGCAGCCGCAGCGCGGCGTCGGCAGGCTGCCACTGCTGGTCGAAGCTGACCTCAAGTTGCGGCTGCGCCTGGGCCGGGCCGGCGAGCCAGGTGCTCACCAGCAAGAGCGCCAGCGGCGCGGCGTTCAGCGGCTTCATGGGGCACTCCTTGATGCACAGGCAGCCAGTCTGGAAGTGCGCCTGGCGCGCGGCCATGCCATGAATGCGGTAGCGCACTTTGGTTAGCCATTTCCTGGCATGGCCGGTTACGGCGGCCGCGCCCAGACTGCATTCCACGGGCTGCATCCGGCGGCCTTCAACGGAACCCCCGATGCGCACCTTGTCTGTCTTGCACTTGCTGTGGAGCCTGCTGCTGGCCAGCGCCTCGGCGGCGGCACTGGCAGCCAAGGAGTGCCGCTACCTCGCGCAGCACGGTACGCCTGTGCAGACAGTCAGCCGCCAGCTCAGCATCGGCGAAGTGGCGCGACCCGAACTTTCGCGTCTGGTGCTGGTGCGCAACGATGGCCCGCACGACATCCGCGTGACCTTCGACGGCGCCGCGCCGCGGCAGTTGGCGCGCGGCCAGACCGAGCCCAGCCAGGGCCGCTTCTCGCAGGCCGTGGTGCTGCGCAGCGTGGAATGCCTGGCCGCGCGCTCGGCGCGATCACCCCACACGCAAGGCAGCGACGCAGCAGCGCTGCCTGCACCACTTTTCGGCCCGCCGGGGCCGGAACCCGGCCCGCTTCGGCGGGCAGCCTTGCCCGTCCCATGACCCAACCCAGGGAGTTCAACCATGTCATCGAACCGCACCCCGTTCCGCACGCCCAACCTTCACCTGAGGAGCTTTGCCATGAACCGTCGCCAGATTCCCCTGCAAGCCCTGTTGGGCAGCGCCGCCGCTGCCGCCGGCACGGCCCTTTCCGCCTTGCTCACCGTCGGCAGCCTGACGCTGCTGCCGGCCACCAGCGCCCACGCCTGGTGGGCCTGCCCCACCGCCACACCCGAAATGGAGCGGCGCAGCAACAACTCCGAAGTTCGCTGCACCAGTCCTGCCGTGACGCGTGCCCATGACGCCTGCCCCACCGCCACGGCCATGGGTGCGCAGGTGGGCACCACGATCCGGCGCGACTACCAGCCGGGCAACCGCGACAAGTGCGTGGGCCGGGTCAACGGCGTGGACGTCGTTGTCGTCGACCCCACCTGCGCCGCTGGCGGACCGGGCTACCAGCTGGTGCGCCACGACGGCGTCGATGTCTGCGTCAAGCCCGGCAGCGAAGCCGCACCCACCCGCAACGTGCCCTGATCGGCAGCGCGGCGGCGGCTTGCACACAGCCGCCGCTTCGCCGAACATGCCCCATGGTCAGCCACACCGTGCTTCTGCTCGAAGACGACCCTGCCACGCGCGAGCGTCTGCAGGGCATCGTCTGTTCGGCCGAAGGTCTGCAACTGCTGGCCGCCTTTGGCGATGTGCAGAGCACCTTGGCCTGGCTGGCGCAGAACCCGCCGCCGCAGGTGCTGTTGAGCGACCTGCAACTGCCCGACGGCAGCGGCATCGAGGTCATCCGGCACCTGCGCCGTGTTTCGCCCCAGACCGAGAGCATGGTCATCAGCGTCTTCGGTGACGAAGCGCATGTCGTGGCGGCCATCGAAGCCGGTGCCACCGGCTACCTGCTGAAAGACGCCGACGCCGACGAGATCCGCAGCGCCATCCTGCGCCTGGTGGCGGGTGAATCGCCAATCAGCTCGGCCATCGCACGGCACCTGCTGCGGCGTTTTCAGCCGCAGCCCGAGCCGGCGGCCACTGCGTCTTCGCTGACCCCGCGCGAACGCGAGGTGCTGCAGCTCATCGCCAAGGGCCTGTCGTACAACCGCATCGCCGAAGCGCTGCAGATGTCGCCCAACACCGTGACCAGCCACATCAAGCAGATCTACCGCAAGCTGGCCGTCAACTCGCGCGGCGAGGCGGTGTTTGAAGCGCAGCAGCTGGGCTGGCTGAACGCGCCGCGTCCGTGAAGCTGCCGCGGGCCGCCGTGCTCGTGCTGCTGGCGCTGGCCGTGGCCGCGCTGCCTTTGCTGCTGCAGGCGCTGACCGCGCCGCCGGCGTCCACGCTGCTGCGCGAAGCACGCTTCGGCCAGACCCTCGACGACGCCCAGGCGCGCCCGGTGCAACTGCCGCATGCCTGGTACGCCGACTGCAGCGACTGCCGCACCGCCTGGTACCACTTCGACATCACGCTGACCGAGCCCCCGCGCGAGGCGCAGGCCGTCTATCTGGCCGGCGTGGGCGACAACGCGGCGGTGTACCTGAACGGCCGCCTGCTGGGTTCCGGCGGGCGCTTCACCGACCCTGCGGCGCGGCTGGGTGCCCGTGTGCTGCTGTTGCCGGCGCCAGTGGCGCTGTGGACCGTGGGCGACAACCGCCTGTACGTACTGGTGAAAGCCGAACGTGCACAAGATGGCCGCATGCCTGCCCCTGCACTGGCAGCCGAGGCCACCTTGTTGCCGCTGGAGCGTTGGCACACGCTGCTGGCCGTGACCCTGCCGCAGGTGCTGGCCACCGCGGCGGTGATGCTGGGCCTGGTGATGGGCGTGCTGTGGTTCTATCGCCGCCAGCAGGCCGACTACGTGGTGCTGGCCGCCGCTGCGCTGGCCTGGGCCATGTGGGCCTTCAGTTCGCTGGTGCTTGAACCGCCTTGGCCCGCGCCGTGGTGGGACAGCTGGCTGCTGCTGAGCGCGGCCCTGGCCGGCGCGGCCTGGCTGGGCCTGGCGTGGCGGCTGGCCGGCGCGCCGCCGCTGGATCTGCGCCATGCGGCGGCTGGCGTCATGGCCGCGGCTGCAGCAGCCGCCGCAGCCGCGTGGCTGTTGCAGGCTTCGCTGCCGGTCATCGCGCTCAGCGGCTTGTTCCTGCCCTGGGTGGCCGCCGGCCTGGTGCTGGCGCGGGCTGGTTGGCGGCGCGACGATGGCCGCCTGTTGGTGTCTGGCCTGGTGCTGGCGGTGCTGGGCACGTGGCTGGTGGTGGCGCCGGCCTTGCCCGCCGGTGGGCAAGGTTTGGCCGTGCCCAGCGTGGCTGCGGCGCTGACGCTGGGCACGGCAGGCTGGCTGCTGTTGCTGCGCTTCGTGCAGACGCTGAACGCGGTGGAACTGCTCAACATCGACCTCGAAGCCCTGGTGCAGGCACGCACGGCCGAGTTGCAGTCGCAGTTCGAACGGGTGCGAGAACTGGAGCGTCGGCAGGCCATTGCCGACGAACGTGAACGCCTGATGCGCGACATGCACGACGGCGTGGGTGGTCACCTGGTGTCGGTGCTGGCGATGATCGAAAACGACCGCCGCCGGCCCGGCGAACTGGCCGAGGTCGTGCGCCACGCGCTGGACGACATGCGCCTGCTGGTCGACTCGTTGGAGCCGGTGGACGACGACCTGAACGCCGTGCTGGCCATGTGGCACGACCGCCTGGCGCCGCGCCTGCGTGTGGCCGGCGTGGTGCTGCACTGGCAGGTCGACCTGCTGCCGCCGGTGCCCGGGCTGTCGCCGGCTCGGGTGCTGCACGTGCTGCGCATCCTGCAAGAAGGGGTGAGCAACGCCTTGCGCCACGGCCAGGCGCGCACCTTGACGCTGGGCGCCGTGGCAGCCGACGGTGGTGTGCGCATTGCGCTGCAGGACGACGGCCTGGGTTTTGACGCCGGTGCCAGCTTCAGCGGGCGCGGCTTGAAGAACATGCGCAGGCGCGCGCAGGAGGTGGGAGCGACACTGGGCATCGAATCGGCTGCGGGCCAAGGCGCGCTCATCACGCTGTGGCTGCCGCTGCAAGCTTGAGTTGATGGCCCGTGCCGCTGCAGGCTGACGCGCCGGTTCAGCGGCAGGTCCAGGTGCCCGCGCCGTCCTGGCTGCAGAGATCGGGCGCGCCGCGCACGCGCCACAGCGCGGTCAGACCCTGCTCGGCCATTGCCTGGCCAAAACCGGGCTGGCTGCGCACGCCGGCCATCTCGGGCCACCACAGGTGGTCGACCCACTGCGCCAACGGTTGCTGCGCCAGTGCCGTCAGCGCCTGCAGGCTGCGTGGGGTGTCGCCCAGCAAGGCGTACTCCGGCAGGAAGTGCGCGCGCTGCACCTTCACCGGTGCTTCGGCCTGCTGCAGCGCCTGCCTGGCTGCTGGGCGTGCCGCCGGGTCGAGCACACCACGCACCCAGGCGCTGGCCCAGGGCGCGGGGTTTTCCACGCTGCCGGCCCAGGCCAGCGCCTCGCGCTCGAAGGTGTTGGCGTCGGTGCGCCGCAAGGCCTGCATGGCCAGTGGCAGTTCGAGCTGACGGTGGCCGAGTTGCTGCGCGATGGTCAGCAGCTCGGCCATGGCGGCGCTGTCGCCGCGCATGCCGTGTACGGTGGCCAGAAGGGCCAGGATGCTGGGGTCCAGCGCGTCGATGCGCGCCGCGTCTTCCAGCAGCGACTGGGCGCGCTGCAGGTAGCCCGCCGACAGGTAGACGTTGGCGGCGATGCGCAGCATGCCCGGGTGCCGGCGGGTGCGCCACAGCGCGTCGGCGCGGTCCAGCGCATCGGCCCAGCGGCGCTGGCCGAAGGCCGCGTTGAGCAGCAGGATGTTGCCGCGCCAGTCGGCCGGGTCTTGGGCCACCATGTGTTGGCCCAGCGCCAGGATCTGCGCATTCAGTTCTGCCTGCGATGTTTCGATCTGTCGCGCACTGCCGGTGGCAGCCGGCCCCGCCGCGCGTGTGCTGAGTGTGCTCATCAAGCCCAGGCGCAGGTACTGCGCGGGCAGGTGTTCGGGTGCAGCGGCCAGCACCTGCTCAACCAGTTGCAGGGCCTGCAGCCGTTCGGCATTGGCTGGGCGGCGGGCCAGCTGTGAGGCCTGCAGCCAGCGGGTGTAGCTGTCGGGGTCGAGCGTGGTTTCGGTGCTCGGGCTGGCCACCTGGCCAACCACCTGGCCGGTTTCTTGCGCCACCCGCAGCGGCAGTGTCTGCAGGCCGCTCAGCGGCAGGGTCTCGTCGATCTGCCAGCGGGTGGTGCCCAGCTTCACGTCGTGCAGCGCCAGGCGCACCTGAACCCGCTGGTCGGGCAGGGTGTCCAGGCGCCCGTCGAGCAGGTAGCCCACGTCGAGCAGGCGGCCCAGCCGCGGGTTGTCCAGCGCCGCGGCGGTGGCAATGCGGGTGGAGGCACATGAGGCCACGCGCAGGTCGGGCAGTTGCCCCAGCCCGCGCGCCAGCGCGTCGCAGACCGCCAGCGCCAGGCTGGCGGCGTCACGCTGCGTTGGGTCGGTGGCCAGCGGCCGGATGGCCAGGCCGGGGGACCGATTGCCCGTGCCGCGGTGCAGGGCACGGTCCAGCGCCTGGGCCAGGGCTTCTGCGGGCTCGGAAGCGGCGCCCATGCGCGACGGCGGCTGCCCAAACCAGCGGCCCAGCCCGACCGCCGCCGCCGCCAGCACCAGCACCAGCAGCAAGGCGGCCACGGCCAGGGCTCGGCTCAAGGGCAGGCGCGTGTTCATGGTTCGGAGTGTGCAGCGGCGTCGCGGCACATGGGCATCCCATGAAGGTGGCAGCGGCGGGCGATGGGTCGGCAGTCCCGGGCGCGGTCATGCCCTGCCTTAGCATGCCCATATGCCCGCCTTGCAAGTGTTTGCCGGCCCACGTGCCCGCGCCCGGCTGCTGTCCCACGGGCTGCAGCCGCAGGACGTGCGCGCCGTGCCGGCGGCGGCCGGCGGCGCCAAGGGCCTGACCCTGTTGCCGCTGGACCGCTACCTGTTTGGCCACTGGCTGCCGCAAAGCACGCAGACCGTGCACCTGCTGGGCGCGTCGATCGGTGCCTGGCGCATGGCCGCAGCCTGCATGCCCGACGCCGACGCGGCCCTGGCGACGCTGGCCGAGGACTACATCACCCAGTCTTACCCGCATGCGCCAGGCCGTCTGCCGACGGCGGCGGTGGTCAGCCAGATTTTTGGGCAGCGGCTGCAGGAACGACTGGGGCCGCAGGCACGGGACATCCTGAACCACCCGCGCTACCGGCTGCACGTGTTTGCCAGCCGCGGCCGGGGCCTGCTGCACAAGCCCGGGCGTTTGGGCATGCCACTGGGCTGGGTCGGCGCCTATGCCAGCAACGCGCTGCGGCGCCGGTCCCTGGGCGGCTGGTTGGAGCGGGTGGTGTTCAGCGACCCGCGCGACGCGCTGCCGCTGCCGCTGAGCGATTTCCGCAGCCACCAGGCCACCTTGACCGAGCAGAACCTGTGCCCCGCGGTGCTGGCCAGCTGTGCCATCCCCTTCGTGCTGCAAGCCGTGCAGGACGTGCCCGGCGGCCCCGCCGGCAGCTACTGGGACGGTGGCATCACCGACTACCACTTGCACCTGAACTACGCCGCCATGGCCGACGGGCTGGTGCTGTACCCGCACTTCATTCCGCAGGTGGTGCCGGGCTGGCTGGACAAGGCCTGGAAACGCCGCCACCGCGCCAGCGCCTTCCTGGACAACCTGGTGCTGCTGTCGCCCAGCCCTGAATGGGTGGCCAGCCTGCCGGGTGGCAAGTTGCCCGACCGGCGTGACTTCAAGACCTGGGGCGACGACCATGCCGGCCGCCAGCGGGTGTGGCGGCGGGCCTACCTGGAGAGCCAGCGCCTGGCCGACGAGTTTGCGGAAATGGCCGCTTGCGGCCGGCCAGTCCAGGCATTGCCACTGGCCTGATCCGCCGGGGCTGGGCTAAACTCACGACCTCGATCAAATCCACAAGAGCGAGAAAGGCACCCTGGTTATGACACCGCGGACTACCCGGCCCCTCTTTACCGAGATCTGACCCGGTCGCGCTGTCACGTCACCCCTTTTCCCCAGACAAAGCGCGGCTCACCCCGCGCTTTTTTTGTTTGTCGAGGTTTGCACACCATGTTGAACATCACGCTGCCGGATGGCTCCCGGCGAGAGTTTCCCGGCCCGGTGTCGGTGGCCGACGTGGCCGCGTCCATTGGTTCTGGCCTGGCCAAGGCCGCGCTGGGCGGCAAGGTCGACGGCAAGCTGGTGGACACGAGCCACCGCATCGAAGCCGACGCCCAAGTGGCCATCGTCACGGACAAGGATGCCGACGGTCTGGAGCTCATCCGCCACAGCACGGCGCACTTGCTGGCCTACGCGGTGAAAGAGCTCTTCCCCGAAGCCCAGGTGACGATTGGTCCGACGATCGAAAACGGCTTCTATTACGACTTCGCCTACAAGCGACCCTTCACGCCAGAGGACCTGGCCGCGATCGAAAAGCGCATGGGCGAGCTGGCCGCGAAAAACGAGCCGGTGACGCGCCGTGTGCTGCCGCGTGACGAGGCTGTTGAACACTTCAAGAGCCTGGGCGAGCACTACAAGGCCGAGATCATCGCCAGCATCCCGGCTGACCAGGACGTGAGCCTGTACCGCGAAGGCAACTTCGAAGACCTGTGTCGCGGCCCGCACGTGCCCAGCACGGGCAAGCTCAAGCACTTCAAGCTGATGAAGGTGGCGGGCGCCTATTGGCGTGGCGACCAGGCCAACGAACAGCTGCAGCGCATCTACGGCACGGCCTGGCCCAGCAAGGAGGCCCTGCAGCAGTACCTGACGATGCTGGAAGAGGCCGAAAAACGCGACCACCGCAAGCTGGGCCGTGAGTTGGACCTGTTCCACATCGACGAACACAGCCCGGGCACGGTGTTCTGGCACCCCAAGGGCTGGACGGTGTGGCAAGAGGTGGAGCAGTACATGCGCCGTGTCTACCGCGACAACGGCTACCAGGAAGTGAAGGGCCCGCAGATCGTCGACCGTGTGCTGTGGGAGAAGTCGGGCCACTGGGAAAAGTACCGCGACGCCATGTTCACGACGGAATCGGAAAAGCGTGAATACGCGCTGAAGCCGATGAACTGCCCGGGCCACATCCTGATCTTCAAGCAGGGCATCAAGAGCTACCGCGACCTGCCGCTGCGTTACGGCGAGTTCGGCCAGTGCCACCGCAACGAGCCGTCAGGCGGCCTGCACGGCATCATGCGTGTGCGAGCCTTCACGCAGGACGACGGCCACATCTTCTGCACGGAAGACTCGATCCTGCCCGAGTGCCTGGCCTACACGGCGCTGCTGCAGAAGGTCTACAAGGACTTTGGCTTCAGCGACATCATCTACAAGGTGGCCACGCGGCCGGCCGCGCGCATCGGCTCCGACGAGATCTGGGACAAGGCCGAGGCCGCGCTGACCGACAGCCTGAAGGCTTCTGACTGCGACTACGAGATCGCGCCCGGCGACGGCGCCTTCTACGGCCCGAAGATCGAATACACGCTGAAGGACGCGCTGGGCCGGCCGTGGCAGTGCGGCACGATGCAGGTCGACTTTTCGATGGCCGAGCGGCTGGACGCGGTTTACGTGGCCGAGTCGGGCGAACGCAAACACCCGGTGATGCTGCACCGGGCCATCGTCGGCAGCCTGGAGCGTTTCATCGGCATCCTGATCGAACAGCACGCCGGCGCGCTGCCGGCCTGGCTGGCGCCGGTGCAGGTGGTGGTGTCCGCCATCACCGAACACCAGGCCGATTGGGCCGGGGAAGTGGCCAAAACGCTGGAAAAACAAGGAGTTAGAGTCTCCCTGGATTTGCGCAACGAGAAAATCGGCTATAAAATCCGCGAGCATTCGATGCAGAAGGTTCCGTTCATCCTTGTTGTTGGCGACAAGGAGAAGGCAGACGGGGCCGTTGCCGTGCGCGCCCGGGGTAACCAAGATCTCGGCGTGATGCCGCTGGCAGACTTCCTCCAGAAGATCAGCAGTGACATCGCCTCCAAGGTGTAGGTCACCGGGCGCGCGTCAGAATTTTTTGTGGCCCGCTTTGCCTGCGGGTTGCTACAGGAGCTGGAACTATCGCTACCTTCATGGACCGCCGCGTGCCCAACGCGGAGCGCAAACACCGTCTGAACCGGGAAATCATGGCGCCCAATGTGCGCCTGAACGGGGTCGAAAACGAGCCGCTGGGCATCGTCAGCACGATGGAAGCGTTGCGCATGGCTGGGGAACTGGACGTCGATCTGGTCGAGATCGCCGCGACGGCTGACCCCCCGGTGTGCCGGTTGATGGACTACGGCAAGTTCAAATACCAGGAACAGAAAAAGGCCGCTGAAGCCAAGAGCAAGCAGAAGGTCATCGAGATCAAGGAAGTCAAGTTCCGTCCGGGCACGGACGACGGCGACTACAACATCAAGATGCGCAACCTGCGTCGTTTCATTGCCGAAGACGGTGACAAGGGCAAGGTCACGCTGCGCTACAGGGGCCGCGAGATCACCCACCAGGACATCGGCATGCGCATGCTGGAACGCATCCGTGACGAACTGGCCGACGTGGCGGTGGTCGAGAACATGCCCAAGCTCGAAGGGCGCCAGATGATCATGGTGCTGGCACCGAAGCGGAAGTCGTAGCAGAAGCAGTTGAAGGGTTTTGCGGCCGTGGCGGCAACGTCGGGGCGGCAAGAAGAGGCGGTGGCACTTCGGTGCCGCTGCACAGAAGCGGTGGCATTTCGATGCAACCGCACAGAAGCGGTTGCAGGCCAACAAGCACATCGGAATCCCGGCGTCGCCTGCAGCAGCACACATAGCAAGGAGCAGCAATGCCCAAGATGAAGACCAAGAGCGGCGCCAAGAAGCGCTTCCGCGTCCGCCCGGGCGGCACCGTCAAGCGCGGTCAGGCGTTCAAGCGCCACATCCTCACGAAGAAGAGCACCAGCCGCAAGCGCGCCTTGCGCGGCACCGTGAACGTGCACGAAACCAACATGGGCCACATGGCCCAGATGTTGCCTTTCGCCGGCCTGTAAACACCAAACTGATCAAGGAGCACACACATGCCTCGCGTCAAACGTGGTGTCATCGCCCACGCACGTCACAAGAAGATCCTGGCCCTGGCCAAGGGTTTCCGCGGCCGCCGCAAGAACGTTTTCCGCATCGCCAAACAGGCGGTGATGAAGGCGGGCCAATACGCCTACCGTGACCGCCGCACCCGCAAGCGGGTGTTCCGCCAACTCTGGATCGCGCGCATCAACGCTGCGAGCCGTGAATTGGGCGTCACCTACAGCAAGTTCATGGCCGGTTTGAAGAAGGCCCAGATCGACATCGACCGCAAGGTGCTGTCGGACATGGCCATCCACGACCCGGCCGGCTTTAAGAGCATCGTCGACAAGGTGAAGGCTCAATTGGCTTGATTCATGGCATCCGGGCACAGCGCCTGGATGTCATTGCCAAGCATTCGAAGGCCGTCACCTCGGGGCGGCCTTTTTTCTTGTCTTTTGTGATTCCCACATGAACGATCTCGACAGTCTGCTTGCTGCCGCCGAAAGCGACTTCGCCGCCGCGCAGCAAGGTGCTGAGCTGGAAAACGCGAAGGCGCGTTACCTGGGCAGAACCGGCCACCTGACCGAATTGCTCAAGGGCCTGGGTGCGCTGCCGCCTGAAGAGAAAAAAACCCGTGGTGCCGAGATCAACCAGGCCAAGGCGGGCATCGAAGCGCTGCTGACGGCGGCTCGCGAACGCCTGTCCAGGGCCGAACTGGAAACGCAGTTGCGCGCCGAGGCGTTGGACGTCACCTTGCCCGGGCGCCAGCGTGGCATGGGCGGCCTGCACCCGGTGAGCCGCACCATCGAACGCATCGAGGCGATCTTCGCCAGCATGGGTTTCGACGTGGCCGAAGGCCCCGAGATCGAAACCGACTGGATGAGCTTCACGGCGCTGAACAACCCGGAGAACCACCCCGCGCGGTCGATGCAGGACACCTTCTACGTCGACATGAAAGACGCAGAAGGCCGCTGGCTCAACCTGCGCCCGCACACCAGCCCGATGCAGGTGCGCTACGCGCGCATGCACGCGGCACGCTACGCCGATGAGGTGTCGCAAGGACGGCAGATGCCCGAAGTGCGGGTCATCGCCCCCGGCCGCGTCTACCGCGTCGACAGCGACGCCACCCACTCGCCGATGTTTCACCAGATCGAGGGCCTGTGGCTGGGCGAAAACGTCAGCTTCAAGGACCTGAAGGTCACCTTCTCTGCCTTCGTGCGCGAGTTCTTCGAGACCGATGACTTCGACGTGCGCTTCCGGCCCAGCTTTTTCCCCTTCACCGAGCCCAGTGCCGAGATCGACATCCGATTCGGCAGCGGCCCGCTGGCCGGCCGCTGGCTCGAAGTGGCAGGCTCGGGCCAGGTGCACCCGAACGTGGTGCGCAGCTACAACCTGGACCCCGAAACCGCCATCGGCTTTGCCTTTGGCATGGGTGCCGACCGCATGGCCATGCTGCGATACGGCATCGACGACCTGCGCCTGATGTTCGACGGCGACCTGCGTTTCCTGTCGCAGTTCCAGTAGCCCACCCCGCCATCCGCTCCAAGCACCCCATGCAATTTCCCGAATCCTGGCTGCGCGAGTTCTGCAACCCGCCGCTGTCCACCCAAGCCCTGGCCGACCTGCTGACGATGAGCGGCATGGAGGTCGAAGACCTGCGCCCCGTGGCCCCGCCTTTCACCGGCGTCGTGGTGGCCGAAATCGTCAGCGCCGAGCAGCATCCCAGTGCCGACCGCCTGCGTGTGTGCATGGTCGACGCCGGCGCACATTCGCCTGACGGCCCCTTGCAAATCGTGTGCGGCGCGCCCAATGCACGGGTTGGCATCAAGGTGCCGCTGGCCATGGTGGGCGCCGAACTGCCGCCGGGCGAAGATGGCAAGCCCTTCAACATCGGCCTGGGCAAGCTGCGGGGTGTGGAAAGCCGCGGCATGTTGTGCTCGTCGCGTGAACTGAAGATCGCCGACGACCATGGCGGCCTGCTTGAACTGGCTGCCGACGCCCCGCCGGGCGCCAATCTGCGCGATTGGCTGAAGCTGGACGACACGGTTTTTACGCTGAAGCTCACGCCCAACCTGGCCCATGGCTTGAGCGTCTACGGCGTCGCGCGCGAAGTCTCGGCGCTGACCGGCGCGGCGCTGTGCACACCGCCCGTGCCGGCGGTGAAACCGACGACCGACCAGCGGCTGCCGGTGCAGGTGCATGCGCCCGACTTGTGCGGCCGCTTTTCAGGCCGCGTCGTGCGCGGCGTGAACACACGTGCCAAAACACCGGCCTGGATGGTCGAACGGCTGGCGCGCTGCGGGCAGCGCAGCGTCACGGCGCTGGTGGACATCTCGAACTACGTGATGTTCGAATTCGGCCGGCCCTCGCACATCTTCGACCTGGACAAGATTCACGAAGGCCTGGTGGTGCGCTGGGCGCGCCCCGGCGAGACGCTGAAGCTCTTGAACGGCAACACCATCGAACTCGATGCGCAGGTGGGCGTGATCGCCGACGCCCATGGGGTGGAATCGCTGGCCGGCATCATGGGTGGCGACGCCACGGCCGTGAGCGACGACACCCGCAACGTCTACGTCGAGGCCGCGTTCTGGTGGCCGGAAGCCGTGCAGGGGCGCTCGCGCCGCTTCAACTTCAACACCGATGCCGGGCACCGCTTCGAGCGCGGTGTGGACCCGGCGCTGACCGTCGAGCACATCGAGCGCATCACGCAACTCATCGTCGACATCTGCGGCGCTGCCGACACCGCCTGCGGCCCCATGGACGACCACGTGCTGAGCCTGCCCCAGGCGCGGCCGGTCACGCTGCGTGTGGCCCGCGCCGCCAAGGTGATCGGCCTGCCGGTGAGCCAGGCGCAATGTGCCGAGGTCTTTCAACGCCTGGGCTTGCAGGTGACTCAGGGTGAAGGCACGCTTTGCGTCACTCCGCCCAGCTGGCGCTTCGACCTGGCGATCGAAGAAGACCTGATCGAAGAAGTGGCGCGTGTCATCGGCTATGACCAGCTGCCCACCACCGTGCCTGTGGCGCCGATCACGGCGCGTGTGCGCCGCGAGGCTCGCCGCAGCACACACGCGGTGCGCCACCAACTGGCCGATCTGGGCTACCAGGAAACCATCAGCTTCAGCTTCGTCGAAGCGCGGTGGGAACACGAACTGGCCGGCAACCCGGACCCCATCCAGGTGCTGAACCCGATTGCCGCGCCGCTGGCGGTGATGCGGTCCAGCCTGATTGGCAGCCTGGTGGGCGTGCTGCGCACGAACCTGTCGCGCAAGGCCACCCGTGCGCGGGTGTTCGAGCTGGGCCGGGTTTTCATGCGCGACGCCGCCGTGAGCGAAGGTGAACTCAGTGTGGCCGGGGTCAGCCAGCCCATGCGGGTGGCGGGTCTGGTGTACGGCAGCGCTGACCCGCCCCAGTGGGGACGCAAGGAGCAGGGCGCCGACTTCTTCGACGTCAAGGGCGACGTGCAGGCCCTGCTGGCACCGCTGAAGCCCCGGTTCGTGGCTGCCACGCACGCGGCGCTGCACCCGGGCCGCTGCGCGGCGGTGCTGCTGGAAGATCGCTTGATCGGCCACGTGGGCGAGTTGCACCCGCAGTGGCGGCAGGCCTACGAGCTGCCCCAGGCGCCTGTGCTGTTTGAACTGGAGCTGGACGCCGTGCTCGACCGCCCGGTGCCGCTGTTCCAGGCGGTGTCGCGGCAGCAGGCGGTGTTGCGCGACGTGGCGCTGGTGATGAAGGACGATGTTCCGCACGACTCGCTGGTGGCGGCCTTGCTCGCCGACCCGGCCGGCCTGATCCGCGGCGCCACTTTGTTCGACGTCTACAAGCCGGTTACCGCGGCGGCGGGCATCGCCGGCAATGAACGCAGCCTGGCGGTGCGGCTGGAATTGCTCGACTTCGACACCACGCTGACGGAAGATCGCATCGAGGGCGCCAAGGCAGCCGCCGTGGCGAGGGCAGGGCAGGCCGTCGGCGCGCGTTTGCGCAGCTGACGCCTGGATACAGGACAAGAGCACAAGATGGCCACCGAAGACACCAATCCCGAGCGCGTGATCCTGCCCTCGCTGGAGACCCCCACGCTGACCAAGGCCGAGCTCGCCGAGCTGCTGTTCGACCGCCTGGGCCTGAACAAGCGCGAGTCCAAGGACATGGTCGAGGCCTTTTTCGAGATCGTGCACGGCACGCTGGTCGAGGGCCGCGACGTCAAGTTGTCGGGCTTTGGCAACTTCAACATCCGGCGCAAGGCGCCGCGCCCGGGGCGCAATCCGCGCACTGGCGAGTCGATCCCGATCAAGGCCCGCAACGTGGTCACCTTTCACGCCAGCCACAAGTTGAAGTCGATCGTGCAAGGCGACACCCCGCCTGAAGGAGACTTCGAGTAGAGTCTAGCTTTCCCCATCGATCCCATTGATTTCAATGGAGAAAGCGCTTCCCGCCATCCCCGCCAAACGTTACTTCACCATCGGTGAGGTGAGCGAACTGTGCGGGGTCAAGCCGTACGTGCTGCGCTACTGGGAACAAGAGTTCACGCAACTCAAGCCCATGAAGCGCCGCGGCAATCGGCGTTATTACCAGCACCATGAAGTGCTGTTGATCCGTCGCATCCGCGAACTGCTGTACGACCAGGGGTTCACGATCAGCGGCGCGCGCAACCGTCTGGCCGATGCGGCCATGAGCATCCGCGCGGCAGCGCCAGTGCTGGACGACGATGACGAGGCGGATGTGTCCGATACACGTGGCTCGATCATCGAATCGGCCGCGGCGCTGTTGCTGATGCACCCGGCCAGCGACCGTGTCGACGTAGCGGTGGCCATGCCTGCCACCCATGGCGACGGCTCGCGCCTGGACAGCCATCAACTGCGCACCGAGTTGCTGTCGATTCGGGAACTGCTCAGCGCCTGAGACCCACTCAGGCACCGTATAATGCAAGGATCAGTCGGGGCGTAGCGCAGCCTGGTAGCGCACTTGCATGGGGTGCAAGGGGTCGCGAGTTCGAATCCCGCCGCCCCGACCATTACGAATCAAAGGGTTAGCTCTCTCAAGGGGCTAGCCCTTTTGGCTTTTGGGAGCCCGCTGTTCGGTGTGGTGCCCGTTCGGTGCCCGTTGGGAGATTCCTACAAGGCCTGTCGCATGCCTGCAACGCGGCCGAAGAGGCTGCGCTGCCAGCCCCGCCGTTACAACTCATGCCCAAAACCCGAGACCTCGAACTTGCCATCGGCGGCGCGCTGGCCAAGGCCTATCCGTGGCTCCTCAAGGTGCACAGGCTGCAGACTGATCGACTGCGAGGCGCTCTTGATCTACTCCCCGGCAGCGAATGAGCCGCAGGTCGAGGCGGACCCGCCCGAAAGGCTCACCCTTTGATCCACCTGCTTGGCACCATGGCCGCATGCAGCCACACCACCCTTCAACCCCTGGGGCGAGCCTCACCACTGCTCGCACTGCCACCACTTCGAGGCGGTCTACCAGGGAACTGCGGCGCTTTGCAGGTCGGGCCATGGGCCGCGGGTGCGCTCCGGGCCTGCGCATGGCTGCAGCGCTTGGGAGCGGGCACCGGGCACTGATGACGAACCAGGGCCACCGGCTGGCGTCAGCGAGCTCTCGCCGCCAGTCAGGCACCGAACGGACACACAGGCGAGACTTGCCGCACTGACGACATTGACCTGGGCGCTTTGAACCAGGAATAGAAGAAGCCCGCACGTGGCGGGCTGCGCGATGAGCGGCCAGCCTACTGCGGGCGGGGCGCTCCGTTCGGACCGTCCGGCATGCTCAATACCACCAGCGGATCGCTGGTGTAGTCCAGCACACCCTCTATGACGGCTTGCCCCTGCAACACCATGCCGTCTGTAGCGGTGAATCCGAAGGACTCTAGCGGCAGCACGGCACTCATGCGGCCGGTCATAGGGGTGGGCAACTGATCGAGAACTACCTCGGCGGCGAATAGGGGCTTGCCACGGTCCAACAGGCTCAACCTAATGGTCGTGGGTTTGGTGACGGAGCTGGGCAGATCCACGAGGAAAGTGGCGCAGAACTGCGGCATCAGCACACGGGGCTCCCTGAAGCCAAGCACCTGTGAATAGACGCCCATCAGCGACACCTTGCCGCCTTCTTCGCGGCGTACGCCGTCACAGAACACCACATGAGCTCGCGGTGGGTAGTCTTGCTTATCCTGGCTCATGTTGTTTGGGGTTCGATCTGGCGCACGCTGCCCCACGCGAATGCAGTCACGGTGCGCGCGGCCGGCAGGCTGAGCGCACCTTGGGCGCCGGGTACCTGGTGACTCTGCCAGTGACATTGGGCGCGGACTGTTCTGAACTCGCTGGCATGATGGGGCGGCAGAATCACCACGTGCGGGGCCTCTTCTTCGAAGCTGGCGACCTCAAGGTCTTCTGGCCGCACCGCCCAGCGCTCGCGCAGCAGTTGCAGGGTGGACACGAAACGCACCATTGGCGCCACGTCGAACACCCTCGCTAGCTGCACGATGGTCTTGAAGCTGATGCGGCCGTAGGAAGGGTCTTCCAGGCGTGATACGGCCGCCTGAGTAGTGCCCAGCATGCGTGCAAGATCTTTCTGAGACCAGCCGCGTTGCAACCGCAGCACACGGATCTGATGGGCAAGCGAGGTGACGGCCTCGGCCTCGGCAAAGGCATGCCGGGCGCTCTGCCTAGTCTGGAAGCGGCGGAAAGTCTTCTCCATCGAACTGGAGAGGTACCGCACCCGCATGGCCTTCGCAGATGGCTTTGCGTCGGCTGTCTGCGGTGCGGAGGGCGTCTCTTGGGGTGTAGTCATTTTGCTTGTGGGTGGCAACCAAGGTAATGGTGAACACGCCGGGCTCGGGGCCGAAGAACCCCAGGGCTCGCGTGGCCTTGTCTGCGTGCTTGAACCGAATCTCATACAGGTCGACGTAGCCCGACAGCTTCAGCGCGTGCGGCTCGCTCCAGTCTCTCCTGTGCGCGGTGCCCGCCAAGTAGACCACCTGGCGTTGAAAGTGAGCCTGGCCATAGTCATCCATCCGATCCAGATAGTTCTGCACGTCAGGGCGGCCGTTGGGGCTGACGTAGGCCTTGAACCGCCATGGCAGAATATCGCATGTTTGCGATGCTTGTGCTACACGGGTTTGCGGGGGCGAATCCTGCCCTTTTCGACGCTTCTTCACGCCTGGGCCCATGGAAGCACTACGGAGCGATACGGATGTTGACCCCACGCGGCGTTTGCTGACCCCTGGAGATTGCCCAGTTCGTCGTGGCCACCGCAAATCAGGTCCTTACAGTTTCGAACTTGTAGCGAGGCCACGCTCCTGACTGCTGTCCTGCGGCGCTTTTCAGGTCGAGACAAAGGCATCGGCCTGCAAGGCCTCATCTCAACTCGCACCTTGGCCGTGAACTTATCAAGCGCGCGCCAAAAGACGTTGCCCGGATCGTCGCGGTCGTTCCAGGAGAGCGTTTTAGGGGCATCCATTTGTGGCTTCAGGCGACAGAATCCGGTAGCACATAGCGCTGGACTGTAGCGGGTTGCGACCACTCGCCACGCACGGCAGCCACGGCATCTAGGGCACACAGCTCACCACCTCGCTCAACGTCGCGTCGGCGCTCAGCGGTCAGTGGGGTCAGCCACAAGCAGAACGGTTACATTCGGCCGCCCGTCTGGGTCAGATTGAGCTCAAGCAGCCGACGCAGAACTTCGCTTTCCGGCATTGTCGGCGAGTAGTCCGCCCAGCCATACGCTGCCGCGACCGCGACATCCAAGGCTGCGTGCGCCTGCGCCAACCATGCTGGCCGGGCGTTGTAGAGGTTCGTCAGGGTGCGCATGGCGAGTTCCTTCTCGTGCCCAGGCTTGGCGACGATGCGATCAGGGTACGGCGAACTGGCCATGCCAAGCGGTATCACCTCGGGCACGCGGTCGGTCCACTCTGGCGGGTTGAGCCAGGCGTCGCGAAGGGCCACCAGTCGCTGCGCCGCGCGGGCGACGGGCTCAGCGCGTGCACGCACGTCCGTGGGCAGGTCAGCCGGGATCACAGCGCCGTCGGGCAGGGTGTGAGTGCGCTGGTGCGCCGTATCCGCCGGCGTGAGCCCGGCCGGGAAGGGGAAGGTTTCAAAGCAGGTCGTCGGGGTGTAGCGGGGGTCGTTGCCGACGCCCATCCAAGTGCACATGCGCAACGACCAGAGCTGGTGAAAGCGGCTATGCAGCAAGCCCAGTGTGGCGTCGTCTGCGCGGGCCATGACTATCAGGTTCTTGTCGGCAATGTGGCTGGCGGGAAGCCAAACGAACGATCGGTACTTGGCGACTTCCGGTGTCGCGATGAACCGGGGGAGGCGTGAAATCGCACGCCGCATGACAGGCCGCGACCATTGGAAGAGCCAGTAGCACTCGTTCGTGCGCGCTTCGCGCTTGCCGACTCGTGTGGGCTTGACGTGCTCCGTGACATAGGCGAACGGTTGCTCGTACAAAGCAGCGGTCTCACGCGTCATGTCGGCTCCAAAGTCGCAGATCCACATGTCCCGGACGCGGCGAGTCACATCGAGGCCGTTGAACCAAGGACGCACGACATCGCTGTTTGGTCGGCCGTGGGGGTTCGGCTGGCGCACCCAGGCGCGCGCAACCTCTCCGGGGATCTCGAACGGCCCGGTCTTCTGAATTCCAGAGAACGAAGTCCCTTCGTTCTGGCGCAAGGGTTGCGCTAGGGTGAGGTCTACTCCCTTACCCGCACCGCCGGTGTCGGCCAAGTCGGCGCCAATGGCAGTCACAGCCGCGCCGTTCAGTGTTGTTGTTGGCGCACCGTCTCCGAATGCGATCAGGGACACCCGCACAGCCGCGCCGTCGTTCACCCACGGCTCATCGCTCCAGGCCTCGAAGATGCGTGTCGACTTGCATACTCGATCCAGCACATCGCGATTCGAACCACCGCGGATTGAGTTCGTCGCCACCAGCCCCGCCCGCTGCAGCTTGCCCACTTCGATCTGCCCGCGCGCCTTCTCGAACCAGTAGCAGACCAGGTCCGCCCCACCGGGCACGCGTCCCTTATAGGCCGCGCGTAGCCGCTCGGTGTAGGCGTCGCCCAGCTCGCCGCGCATCTTCTTGTCGCCCACAAAGGGAGGGTTGCCCACCGCTGCATCCGCGGCCGGCCAGGCTGCCTCGCGGCCATCCTCGGCCAGTACGGCATCGCGGCACTCGATGTTGTCCAGCGGGTCCAGCACGGGGTTCAGCTTGAAGGCGTATCCGCGCTGGATGCGCCACTGCAGCTCGCCGATCCACACCGTCACGCGTGCCAGCTCGGCCGCGTAGCCGTTCAGCTCGATGCCCAGCACGTTGTGCGGGCCGGTCACGTCGTGCTGGCGCTCCAGGCCCAGCGCTTCGGCCTCCAGGTTCACCTGGTGCTCGATGTCTTTCAAGCAGCGCAGGGCCAGGTACAGGAAGTTGCCGCTGCCGCACGCAGGGTCGAGCACGCGGAACTTGCGCAGGCGCTCCAGGAAGCCGATGAAGCTCTGCTGTGCCGCGCGCTCTTCGTCGTTCGCCTTGGTGCGAAGGCGAGCGAACTTGTCCTTGAGGGCCTTGGTAGTGCTGGGCACCGTAGCGGCTTCAGCGCGCAACGCATCGCGGCGGTGTAGCGCGGCTTCGATGCCCTTCCGCATCTCGGCCCACTCTGCCAGCAACGGGCGCTGCACCACGGGCTCCACCAGCCGCAGGATGGTGGCCGGGTCGGTGAAGTTGGCGCCGAGCTGGCTGCGCTTGGCAGGGTCGAGCCCGCGCTCGAACAGCGTGCCGAAAATGGTGGGGTCGATGGCGCTCCAGTCGAGGGCACTGGCGGCTTTCAGTGCGGCCAGGTCGGCGGCCGTCAGCGCCGGCACTTCGATCTGCTGGAACAGGCCGCCGTTGAACCACGGCACATCGTCGACCCCGAAAAGGCCGCCATCGCGCATCGTGGCGAAGAGCGATTGCAGGTGCGTGCGCAACCGCTCGGGTGTGGCGTTGACGCCGACCAGGCGCTCGAAGAGTCTGCCCGGCAGCAGGCCCACGTCCTCAGCGAAGAAGCAGAACACGCACTGCGTCAGGAAGTGGCTGGCCTCCGCCGGGGCCACGCCGGCATCGTGCAGCCGCTTGGCTGTACCGGCAAAGGTGCTGGCCGCCTCTTCGGTGATCTCGCGGTTCGTCTTCCGCGGCTTGAACGAATCCGGTGCTTCCCACAGAGCGCGCAACCGCTGTTGAACCTCGGGCCTGACGATGTCCTCCAGGGCGAACACGTGGCGCTCGCTGGGGGTGCCGGTGAAATGAGTGTGCACCTCGATCCGCAGGCGGTCGCTGACCACCAGCAGCGGCGGGTTCTCCAGCGGCAGCGCGTACATCATGAGCTGCCTCAGGGCCACGTCCAGGCTCTTGCCCGGTGCCTTGTATTCCCAGGCGAAGTGCCCCTTCAGCCACACGTCGGCGAAGCCGTCGGTGCGTCCAGACCCGGTGCCCGTGCGGGTGACCCCGCGCTCGAAGCAATAGCGGTCCGGCTCGCCTGGCGTGGGGACGCCCAGGAGCTGGCAAAGGTCGATGAAGTGGGTCTGCGCGCCGCCTCGCTCGCCAAGTTCAAACGCCGGCCCGCCCGGGCCCCATTTTGCGATGAACTTCTGGGCCGCCTGGGCGCTGATAACCCCTGAGCTGCCTGTACCGCTGTTGCCCGTCAATGCCGACACCTGATCCCCTCCCTGGCGGTTGCGCGCCAGGTCATTGGCGGCACTGCTCGGGGGCATTGTGACGCGAAGCGGCGGCCGGTAAGACCGGGGCCGCGGCCGCCAAATCGTGAGGAGCATGGACCTGCCAGACCCCGGCAGACCTCCGCAGGCCCCGCCTGCCTCATTTCGAAAGCACGACATGCTCAGACTCCTCCCGCTTCAATCCGACTCCATGGGCCGCTATCTCACCCTCACCCGTCAAACCCAGATCCGCGCTGCGGCCGCCCGCGCTGCCGGCGCCCTCAAGCGGTGGGCCGCAACGGTCGATGCTGGCGACTTGCTCAGCCACGTAGCAAACGAAGAAGCACCGCTGGAGTGGCTCCAGCGCGTCGAGTCCATGTACGCCGACCAGGCGCAGCAACAGCGCGTGCATCGTGACCAGAGCGACGCGGTGCGCAAGTCTGATGCAGCAGGACGCCATCAGCACGACTCCGCGGCGATGGAACTGGCCGGCAGGCTGGAAGAAGACGCAAGGCACGCCCGCAGTCAGATCGACATGGCCACCCGCACCGCGAAGCAGGTGGAGGAGCTGCTCCGGCGCCAGGGCTTCAGTGCCGACGACGTACAAAAGGCTGCCGCGCGCACGACGATGGGCCTCGACCAATGGCGCATTCAGGAGGCGCGTGATGCCATCGTGCTGGCCGAGACTCGCGCGGCCGACATGGACCGCACGCTGGCCAGTTTGCGGGGGCGCAGCGCCGCCCCTTCGCCGGAACTGGTCGCGGAGCTGGAAGCGATGCGGTGCCGGCACCTCGCGGAAGCGGATCACCACCGCGCCCAGCTCGTGGGGCTGGGCGACGAGGTCCGCCGCCTGGAGTCACTGGCCAAGGACCTTCACGTGACCGGGGGCGAGCTCAGCCTGCTGGCCGGCACGATCGCGCGGGCTCAGGCGGCTGTGGTAGAGGTTACCCGCCGCCTTGACCTGGTCCTGTCCGAGCGTAGTGAATTGGACGAATTCCTCAGCGACCCCATGCGAGACCTAGCGCCCATGTCCGAGGGCCTGCGCACTCGCGTGCTGGAGCTGAGCTTCGCCATGCGCCATGGCCATCGTCAGTCAACCGGTCACCCGCGGCTGCCATGACCGCGACACCCCCCAGCCCCAAAGACGCACTGCCGGCGCTGCTGACCCGCCGTGCCACAGCGAAGCTGGTGGGGCTCTCGCCGCGCACCATCGGTCGCCTGAGTCATCGCGGCACCTTCCCGGCGCCGGTTCAAGTGCCTGGCCTGAATGGTCGGCGGTATCGCACCAGCGAGGTCGTGGCTTGGGTGGCTCAGCTTGGCCACAGCGCCCATCCCAGCCTGGTGGCGCCGCGCCCGGGCGGAAATGTGGGCCCTCCGTAGGTCAGCTCTTTGGCGACGAAGGTGCCACCGGCTGCGCCCTCCAGGGCAACTACCGGATTCCCGGCAGTTCCAAGCTCGTGGATCAACTCCCGGGTTTGACCGTTTCCAAGCCAGTAGCTGGGTCCGTGCCGCTTTTCACCGTCAGCGGCGCGGTGCAGGTCGTTCAGGCAGTAGCGGCCCGCTGCATCAGTGCGGATCGCTTCGCCTGCCCAGCGCAATCTTGCGTTGGGCTCCTGCGTCAACATGCCGGGCCCAAATTCAATCGGCTCAATTTTGAGCCAATCACGTACAAGGACGCGCGCAACCGCTGCAAGCCCATTTGCCGCTGCAACTCGAAAGCCCGCGACCATGGAACTGAAGCCCGACACCGACCTAAGCCTGTTCATCACCGAGGACGTGGAACGCAAAGAGCTTGTCACCGACTCACGCTCCGTGGCGCTGCTGTGGAAGAGGCGGCACGACAACGTGCTGCGCGACATCAATTCCATGCTCACAAGTGCAGAGCCCGAGATCCGAGAATTCGTCGCCCTCAATTTTGAGGGCGTCACCTACAAGGGTCGAAACGGCGAGCAGCGGCCCATGTACCGCATGACCGCCAAGGCAGGCAAGACCGTGCGAAACCTTGGGCGGACCTTGTACAAACCATACCCTGACCTCACCCGTCAGCCTCGCGCGCACGCGTGTTAGGGGCTCGAAAACTCCCCGGCAATATTCCGTGCGGTGCCGCGCCGCTGGTGCCTCCTGGTGCCTCCTGGCGCACTCTGGCGGACCGCTCGGCGCCACACGCAGGTGGGCAACACGCGCGGCAATAGAGGAATTTTGGCCCACCCTCAGGGCGAAACTTCGGCCCCTGTTGCAGACCTCAAACTTCCCCTCCTGGCGCCCGCAATTTCTTTCGCCATCAGGATGCCGAGAGGGCGCCTCAGGGGCTCAGCCAGCCCAGCGCCAGCGCGGCCAAGTTGGGATCGAAGTCCCCGACGGCTGCGCCCTCGATCAGCAGCGCCACCTGCAGGTCCTGCGCCTTGGCCAGGGCGGCTGCCAGCTCGGGATGGGCCGGGCCGCGCACTTCCTGCTCATGCGCAAGCGCTTGCAGCGCCGCGGCCGTCAGCCCGGCCGTCTGCGCAAACCGCTGGAGGGTCGGCAGCACCTTGCTGCCATCTTCCGCAACCAAGGGCACCGCGAAGAACGCCAGCAGCCGCTGGGCAAAGTCTGCGGTACTGCCCTTGGCGCCTGTGCCGACCACTCGAATCGCCGCATGGCTCCTGTGCGCCGATGGAACCCGGGCAAGGGGCTCGACTGGCTTGCCGCCTTTCGCCCACCCCTGGCGCTTGGCCGTGATGCCCAGGCCTGGGCGGGTAATGTTCGCCCCCCAGGCCAGCTCGACCTCGGACAGCAGCCACTGGAAGCCGGGGCGTGGATCCCCCTCCCAGCGCCTGCGGGCCTGAGCCCATTGCTCTGGCGTCAGTCGGCTTCGGCGTGGCATGTGGCGGCCCTCCTGTCGACATGTGAGCCGTTGGCCATGAAGTCGAGCGCCGGCAGCATGTTGAACTCGGCAGCCATTGCGTCCGGCTCGCCCTCGGCGTCGGGGGCCTCTTCACTCAGGCCAGCCTGCGCGCGGCGCTTGGCGCGCGCGGTCGTTGCCGCGAAGTGGACTGCGGCCATCTGGGCATCTTCGAGCTTGGCTACAAGGTCAGCACCCCCGCGTAAGTCGCGGTCAAACCAGGGGTTGCAACGACGGAAGGTGTCGATCGCGCCGCTGGCGGCCAGCACCGCTGCGGCCAGACGCTCGCCATCTGCGGTGCTTGGAAACATCGCGCGCACGGCGGCGACGTTGACGGCCACCATGCGCCGCGACAACGTCTGCAGGTCGGCGGTGATGCGCGCCGTCAGAAGCGCCTGCACGGCGATGGCCGGGTCGCGGTCCGAGTCCTCAGTGAACCCGGTCAGGTAGTTCATGCTCGTTCCGTAGGCTTTTGCAGCGGCAATCAGCAGCGCCAGGCGCGGCCGGTGCGCTCTCCCTGCCTCGTGCTCCGCCAGGAGCTCAGGCGAAACGCCAAGCTCGTGTGCCGCTTCGATAGCGCTCAGGTCAGATACGCGTCGCGCTTCACGTAGCCTGGCGCCGATCAAGGCGGACTGCTGATCGTCTCGGGCGCGTGCTTCACGATCGCCGTGTTGGGGTGCCTGCATTTGGAGTCCGGACATCAGCGGTTGTTGAAGAGCTGGGTCGGCTCGCCCCTGCGCGCCCGCGACCAATCGTCAGCATCCAATGCTGTAAGTGACGAAAGTTGTAACTGCACGGCCACGTTCAGCGGCGCGCCGTTGGCCGCCTTGGGCCCGGTTATGGGGCGACTCATCGACTCGATCACCAGCGGCGCGAAGGTGTGGCCTTCGATGCGCAGGCCAATGAGCTGCGGCGCTTCCGATGGCAAAAGCGACTTCAGGAAACCCTGCCCTTGGTTGAAGCTCTTGATGGCCGTCACGATGCTGCCGTCGGCTGCGAGCTTCCTCGCCAGCGTCCACCTGGCAAGCTGGTCAAGGGGCGCCTGCACTTCAGTGGCCGGGTCATCGTAGGCACGGAAGTGCAACGTCAGCGGGATCTTGATCGGCGCCGCGCCCGTGAACACTTGCGTGCTGTTCAGCTTGGTCATGCCGCTGCGGCCAGCGCCATCCTTGCTGAAGTCGACCACCTCTTGCGCCAGGCGCGCGACCAGGCCCTTGTCGTCGGCTTTGCCCAGCATCGGTTGGGCGTAGCTTTGGAGCACGCCGGTCTGGAGCATGGCCATGATCGCGGGGATCTTGGACTCAGCGCCGGACTGCTCGAAGGGTGACTGCCAGTTGGCAGTCAGCTCGATGCTTCCCTCGGTGGTAGGCGCCTGCACCTCAGCGCCAGGTTCCTGGCGGCCCTGAGCGTTCACTGGAAAAATGGAAACGAGCAGGCTCTTCGAGAGCCCGCCCCACTTGGACGACAAGATTCGGGCAGTCATTGCTCCCATCCTTTCGGACCAAAACCTTCGATGCGCTCGCGTTCGATCACCAGCCAGCGCCGGCCCGTCATGCGTGCGGCGCCGGCCGTCAGGTCGAGCGCGGCCACCGCGTCGGTGGTGGCGTGCGCGGGCGCTGCCAGGAAGAGCCCGAAGTCGCCGGTGGGTAGCTTCATCACCGCGGCCAGCTCCTGGCCATCGGGATCGACGCGCACAGCGACGAATGGGACGTAGCCCAGCGCCACGGCCGTTGCCGCCACCGCGGTGCAGCCGCCCTGGCGTTCGATTTCGTCGGCCGATCGGGCCGCCAAGTCCTGAGGGCAGCCGGCGGCCAAGAAGGCGTCGGCTGCGGTGACGTGCACGCTGATCAGGACCGCCGGCAAGTGCTCGGTGATGACCGTGGGCAGGCGCAGATGTGGAGTGGGCTGGCTCACACCGGGGCTCCGATCGAGGTTGCGAAGGATTCAACGGCTGCCAAGTCGCTCAGCTCGCGGGTCATGCCCCAGCGCGAAGCCAGGAACCGCTGGCAGCCATGGGCGGCGTCCAGGTGGTGCAGGGTCCAGCCCTTCAGCGCAAGGACCGCCTGGAGCGTTTTGAAGGCCTTGTCAGCGGTCGGCAGCACCGCGGGCGGCAACGCTGTGGTGGTGCTGGGCAGCAGCTCCAATGGGCCGCTCATGGTGTCGGTGCCTTGACCGCGGCCGCAGGCTGTTGAGCTGCCAGCCAGGCCCGGAAGTCGGCGGCGCGAAAGCGCGGGGTCCCGCCTACCCGAATCAGCGCCGGAAACGTTGGATCAGCGGCCAACTGGCGCCGGAGAGTGCTCTCGCTAAGCCCCGACAGCGCAACGAGAGTGCCCCAAGTCAGCAGCGCTTCGGGGAGGAAAGCGGCCGTGATGGGTTGCGCGGTGGCCCGGCTTGGTCTTGCTCGGCTCGTTGCCCGGTTGGTTGAGGTGGCTGTGGTGGTGCTCACTGGTGCTCGCTGGTGCCTGCTGAAGCTTGCTGGCGCCTACTGTGGGGCGGCCATCAGCGTTGCCGGGCGGCCTTTACCGGCGGCGGTTCATCTGGCAAAACGATCCGCCAACCCGGCGGGCAGTGGCCCGTCCGCATGAACTGATCCACCGCGGCGTGCCAAGCCAGAACGTCATGAAACGCCGCCAGGCCGATGAGCGAAATGCACTCTTCGGCGCGTGCCATCACCTTCGAGGTTGGCTTGCCAGTGCGCAGCCCGCCGATGAACAGCCGGCGCTCTGGGAAACCGGCCTTGACCGCGAGATCAAGCAGCGCCTCAAACGCGAACCCAGCTCTGCTGGTGGCGATGGTGTGCTCTCCACGCACGGCTGGGCAAAGGCTCATCATGCCCAAGGCGACCATGATCTGCGCCGGGGTGCCGGCGGCTTCGCGCTGCGCATTTTTGGCTTCCAGGTTGATGTTGGGCGGCAAGAGGGTCATTGGGTCTGTTGTTCGGTTGAGCCGCGGTTGCGGCGAGGGGAATGGGCGGGGGTCAATCAGCAGCCCGCTGCGACTCGTCGGCCTGTCCAGGGGGCGGATGCACAGGCGCATGGAACGGAACCACTGCAACTGCGCGGCGCTCTGAAGATGGGCAGTACTGCATTGCGCTGCGGTTGAAGAAGAGCCACAGCTTCTTGTGCTGCACGTCACCGTTGCGCTGCTTCTGCAACTCCAGGCAGCCGTCCGGCTTGTCGTCGGGCTCGTCGCCTTCTTCCTTGCGCGCCGACCACACGGTGAAGACGTTGTCCGCCCCGTCGGTGATCTTGGAGCTGCCGGCGACGTCGAGCTTGCCCGGCGCCTGGCTCTCATCGCGGCCCTTGCGCGGGTGAGCCACCAGGTGCACATGGGCACCATGCCGCTTGGCGAAGTCGGCCAGCTTCTGCACGGCGGCCTTCTGGGCCGTCATCGAGCCCGGCCCGTCTTCGGGTACGTCGGTCATCATCAGACTGTCGATGACGAAGTGGCGAATCCCGTAGCGGCGGCACGCGTAGGCGAAGACCTCCAGCAGCCTGACCATCGTCGCGCTGCCCATCACGTTGAACAACCATGCTCGGTCTTGCAGCCAGACGCCCACGGCGTCGATGTACGCCGGCGTCGGCCGATCCAGGCCCGTGGCCTGCTTCACCATGCGCTTGCCCTGCTGGGCAGGCGACATCTCGCCGCTGAAGACGCACATCCGCTCGCCCTGCTGCAGCAGGCCCAGCAGCACCTGGTTGAGCATCAGGCTCTTGCCATGACCATTGAAACCGGTCCACACCGTCAACTCGCCTGGGCGCGCCTCGAACCAGTCGAAACGCCGGCCGCCCAACATCAGGCAGGGCGTCGTTGATTCGCTGTGGGCCGGGTAGAACAGCGCCTTCACCTGACCCATGACTTCGGACATGCTGACCAGCTCGGCTGGGTCCATTGGCTTGGCGTCGGAGATGGCGCCGTGAAAGTCCTCGCCACAGGCTCCGTCTTGCAGCCATTGGTTCGCATCCTTGGCCCCGAACTTGACCACCTTGCAGCGCTCAGGCCCGAGGCGCTGCACGACTTCGGCGGCACCCCTGCGGCCGACCTCGTCATCGTCGAAGCACACCAAGATCTCGCTGAAGCGCTCCAGGCGTTCCCAGTCGTTTTCTATCCACTGATGATTGCCGGCGCCTGCGTTCACCGACAGCGCGGGTATGCCTGCCTGGTGCAGCGTCATGGCGTCGATCTCGCCCTCGGTGATGGCCACCCTGCGCTGCTTGGGGTCGATCAGGTGCCAGCCGTAAAGGCAAGGCTCGGCGCCGGCTTCCTGGCGCATGTCCTTCTTGTCGGTGATGTTGCGCGTCTTCGCATTGATCAACTCACCTTCGCGCAGGTACGGGAACACGCAGTAGGTCTTGCCGTCGCGCACTTGCTCGCCGATGCGGAAGTCCAATACGGTCTGCTCAGTCAGCCCGCGGCCGAGAAGCCACTCGCGGGCGCCGGCCTTGGGGGTTGCGCACTGCGGCCGCTGCGGCCGGCGGTACGCCTTCTGCTCACGCACCGGCATCGAAGTGCGGATGCCCAGATAGGCCTTTGCGTCGACCATGGCCTGGCCAATGGACTGCGCACGGCATGCTGCCCACAGGTCAAGCAAGTCACCCCCTTGATCGGCCGCGAAGTCGCGCCACAGGCCCCGCTTGGCCCCGGCGATGCGCACCGACAACGACTGCCCTTCCTCGCCCGAGACGCTGCCGGCTTTCCATTCGCCTGCAACGCGTTTGCCCTTGGGCAGCAGGTGCTCTGCCACCGCGGCCGCACTCTCGGCCAGGCGGGAACTCAGTTCAGCGGCGTTCATGCGCGGACCCCACTCTCGGCCTGGCTGTCGCCTGAGTGGAGCCGCTTCCCGTCGCGGAAGGCCTTGTAGTTGCGCTCGGTGCAGTCCACGTTCTCGGCGTCGAACCGGGTGTTGAAGCCGGCTTCAAGGGCCCAGGCGGGCCGGTCAGAGTCGAGTGGCTGTTCGGCCTCATCGCTCACCCATCTCTCATCGTTGATCCACGTCGCCGGGTGTGGCACGAAGCGGGTCTCGCCCCGCTGGCATCGCTGCGCCAAGCCTTGACGTGCGATGGCGGCGATCATTTGGTCGACAAGCGCTGCGTCGGGATCGAGCTTCACGAAGGCCTTCACGGCGCTGGGTCTGCCCACCTTTCGCGGGTAGGCGTCGTAGAAGCGCGCGAACTCAGGTCCCCCATCACCGCCCCCGCGAGGGGGTTTGGGGGTGTTCTTTGAAGATGAAGATGAAGATGAAGATGAAGGGCCGTCACCCTGCCGTTCACCAATGGGGGGCTTTGGTGCCGGCTTTGGTTGCCGCTTCGGTGGCTGATCTTCTGACGTGAACCGAGTAGTGTTGCCGCGGCGTTGACGCACGTACTCGTCGCGCACCATGCGTGAGCTGAACCAGCATGGCCCTGCGCCGGCCGCGATCAACGTAACTGGTTCGCCGTCTTTGCCACCGTGGCGCGGCGTGTAGATGAAGGCAGTGATCTCGCTGTCGGCGCCCTTCAGCACGCCCTTCGCAATCAGCTCTTGGAGCAACTTCACCGGCGCGCCTGCGACGCGGGCCAGGTCGGCCAGAGCCCAGCGGCAGATGCCGTACTCGTCACCATCGTGGAGCACACAGAGCACGTCCATCCATGCCCCGCGTGCCGCATCGGAACAGCGGCGCAACTTGGCGTTGACTCCGCCAGTCGGCCGGGTAGAACTGAAACGATGGGCGCTTCACGCCGCGCCCACCAGTGCCAGCAGCGCCAGCACAAGGCACCACGCTGCCGAACGCAGGTACCTGCGCTGCTGGGCGTTGCGTTCGCGGGCATCTTCAGCGATGTACGCCAGGCGCCAGAGCCACAAGTCCGGGCGCTTCATGCCATCGCTCCCACGCGGCGAGCGAAAGCCTCGGCAGCGTCTACATCGCGCAGATCGTGCGCGCGGCCCCAGCGCACTACCAGCAGCGGGCCCTCTGCCGTGCGCAGCAGCTTGAAGTGATTCGACGCCAAGCTGGCCGCGACGTGCGCCAGGCGCTCGCTCAGGTGCTTGTCGTCTGTGGAGTTCAGCTCGGCCGCGTTGGGCGCGGCAATGTGCGGCGCTTCGGCGCCGTTGTGGTGGTGGTGCATGTGTCCACCCCTACGCCTGCGGCGGCGTCGCGGCCTTGGCGCGAGCCTGGCGCACCGCCTTGGCCGCGGCCGAGGCCTTGGTGGCGCGGTCCTGAAGGTCCTGGCCCACTTGAGTTTGCAGCGCGGCCTTGGCCACGAAGTCAATCCAGAACTTGCGGACGTCGCCCAGGCGCCAGCGCGTGAAGCGCGGTGCACGAATAACCGGCTCAGGCGCTTCGCCGCTGGCCACCTTTGCGTGCCACCAGCTCAAGCTGACGCTGCCACCGGAGGCGCAGAAAGTCGCATCAACGACAGCATCGTCGCCGAATGCTTCAGGTGGCGGGCGGCGCAGTTTCGGACGCTTGTTCGAACCGCTGCCGTAGGCCGTCGCCAGGCTCGCAGCGATAGCGGTGTGTTGGTGATTGTGGAGTGAGGTCACGTGTCGGGTCCCATGTGTTGGCATGGGGCCAGATCGTTCCCTCATCGACCGCTTCGCGATATGCGCGCATTGACGTTCCGGTATACCGAATCAACGTCCCGACACACACAGCGGGTCACCGTCTGGTGTTCAGGTAGGCCATTCCTCTGGGGGCCAGGTTCCGCCTGGGAACACCGTCGACAAAGTCCTCTGCAGGTAGCCGACCGACATCTCCCTGTCGGAAGCGGCTTCGGAGGCGGCCATCGCCGTCTGCCGTTTTGAGTTCTTCAGGTTTTCCTTCGCAAACTTGAGGGCCCTTTCCTCTCGCTTGCCTCTCTTTGCCTGATTCGCTGCAACCGCAGGGCCTGTTGCCTGAAGCTTGTACGCCGCAACTCCGTCCACCATGCCGGCCAGGCGGTCACAGAACGCAACGGCCCTGCTCGCGGAGCGATCCAGCTCGTCGATAGGTCGTGCAACGCGGCCGCTTTGGATCGCCGTCGCCAACGTAAGAATCGCCGCGCCAACGAACTTGTGAAGCCGTGAGCTTCCTTCTGCATGTAGAAGACGCTCCGCATATGCGCCGGCCGGCTCAGACTCACCGGGCGTTGGCACCAGGTCCTCCATGGCAGCCTTCGGAATGGTCTCGAACCAGAGATGCGATTGGGCGCGGTAGAGGCGTGCCCCGCGGACCACTTCCAAGTCGAGAAGGCCGCTGCCGCCTTGCTGCTGCGCGATCGCCAATACGGTGGCTTCGATTTGATGACCACTCATGTGTCGTCCCCGGTGTAGAGGCTCTTCCAGCCGACGTTGCCGAAGTCGCAGTCCGAAAGATCTTCGGGCTGCCCAAAGTCACGATCCCAGGCCATGTAGACCACGCTATCGGTCTCGCACAGCACTCGGGTGTGAAGGTGCGTCCGCATGTACTCCCTGGCCCCGGCCTGGCGGTCGGGGCCCACGAACTGGGCCAGCACGGTGTAGGTGCGGCCCTCATGCACATGGAGGGTCATGACACGGCGGCTTCGACCGCGTCGTCAACCAGGCCGGCTACCGCCTCGACGCGTTCTTGAGCCATGCGTACCAGCCGGTGAATCTGATCTTCCAGTTGCTCGTGAGACACCAAGTGCTCGATCCTCTCTCGTTGATCCACGACCTGCATGACCGCAGCGAGCAGCGCCGATGCGTCGTGCAATGCATGGGCAAGGCCGTGCTGGACAAGGGGGCTGGACGGCTCAGGTTCAGCCGGGGTGAGTAAAGTGCCGTTAGCGTTCACAGGATCTCCTTGGGATCGGTGGATGTAGGGCCCGGGCGCTGCTCTTTCAGTGTCTGGGCCCGCCTCGCCGCGATACCGTCGCGGCCCGCGGAAGGGTCAGGCTGCGCGCAGCTCAACCACGTTGGTCGCGGCTTTCTCGCCGCTGATGATCTCGTCGAGCCTCAGCCCCAGCGCATCGAATGCGGTGGCTTGTTCGGCCGGCCTGCGGTCGCGGATGTAGGTGCGGCGCACGCGGCTCTCGATGACGTGGTTCAGGCACTCGTCGATGACGTCGCCACTGATGCCCATCGAGGCCATCAGCGTGCCGGCCGTGCGGCGCAGGTCATGCGCGGTCCACCGGCCGCCGGCCAGGCGCAGCGACGCCGTGTTCTTGCTGCGGCGCTTCATCCGCTTCTCGGGTTCGCGCTGGCGATCGGAGAGTTGCTTGCCGAAAGACTTGACGCACACCGGACCGGTGAGAGAGCTGTTTGGGAAAACCCAGGGCACTTGGTGCGTGCTGCCGTCCACGTCAGTGCGGACTTCGCGCAGCGCGCGCAGCGTCTCCAGTTGGGCGATGGCGAAATCGCTCAGGTGGATGGTGTGCTCGCGCTCGTTTTTGGTCGTGGGCAAATGCCAGGTCGCCGCATCGAGGTCGACGAAGCCGATCTTCACGTCGGCGGCGCCCGGAGCCTCACTCAGCACCTTCGTGCTGACGCGGTCGACGGCCCAAGAGGCACCCATCAGCTCGCCGACACGAGCACCGGTGGCCAGCAGCAGCCAGATCGCAGCGTTCGTGCGAGGGTTGAGCCGGGCCGCGGGCATCAGCTTGGCCAGGGCGGCTATCTCGTCGACCGTCAGCACGCGCTCACGCAGGGTGTCGGTGCCACCCGCGTCGCGCTTGGTGACGGTGTCCAACGGGTTGCGTTCCACGACTTCACGTGCCTGGGCGAAGCGGAACATTTGCTTGAGGTCGGCCAGCAGGACATTTGCAGTCCGCAGCTTGCCAGCGGCCTTGACCCCGTCCAGGATGACCATCAGGTCTGCCTTGGCGACGTCAGTGATGGCGCGGTCGCCGAGGGCAGGGAAGACGTAGCGGCCGAACTGCTCCGATGTGTACTTGCCCCCATCCTTGCGGCCAATGCGCTTGCCGTCCGCGCCCACCCGAGCTTGTAGCTCCACCTTGACCCAGCGATCGAACAGGGCGCGCACGCTGATGCGGCGCTCGCGTTGCAGTGCGGCGGCGACTTCGCGTTCCTCTGCCTCGCGCCTGGCAGTCTCGGCCGCCCGTCGGGCGTCTGCGTCGGCCAGCTCGGCATCCCGGCGCTGCTGGACGAAGTGCTCGCGCAGGTCGCGAGTGCCGGCACGGTAGAGCGCTGTCAGGTCGCGCGCCTTGTCTCGTGCCTGGGCAACGGTGAAGGTGACGTTGCCGTCCCCCTTCGGATCAAACCCACCAATTGGCAGCCGGACCCGTTGACCCGTCGACCCCGTGTAGCGGTAGTAGAAGCTGCGTGCGCCGGCCGGGGAGATTCGCCCAACCAGAACGCCATCGCCGCGCGCTCCGGACTCGATCAGCCATGCATCCTCAGCCTTCGGCCTGGCCTGCATTGCTTTGTCCGTGATGATCGTTTTGGCCACTTGGATCCCCTTGAATTCGACCCTCGGGACGCCTGGTGCCCGTTCGGTGCCCGTTCGCTGGTGGACTCAAATGTAGCTTTGTAACCCTATGCGGAACAAGAAGTTTGTTAAGTGGTTGATTTTGTGAGCGATAACAAAAACTAGAAGTTACAAGTGGTGGTGTGTGGAGCTATCCCGGGTTGAATGGGGTGCAAGGGGTAGCGAGTTCGAATCCCGCCGCCCCGACCATTACGAATCAAAGGGTTAGCTCTCTCAAGGGGCTAGCCCTTTTGGCTTTGTGGGGCCGCCGGCAACGGAATCGGCAACAGAATTCCTGCCGCTAGAAGCCCCAGCAGCCCGTGTCGCGCCATGTACGCCGCCAAAGCGTCTTCTCTTGCGAGTTCGCAGCTGAAGATGCGTTCGACGATTCTGTCGCGCGTGCGGTGGTGCCAGTGCATCTTCTGACTGGCTGCAGTACGCCACGTTGCCGCAGCGCCTGCAAACGAATCGGCCGCCGCGCATGTACAGCACACCCGACCGGCGGCCGCAGCGTGGGCAGCGCAGCCAGGGCCTGCTTCCGCCAAAGCCGCAGGGGGTGCGCGTGATCTGCACCGGCTCGATCACTGGTACTCCGTTGGGGCTGCAGCGAAGCTCCAACAGCGACGGATGGCCAATGATGTTTCTTGAGCCGACTTCATCGCCGCTGTAGGTGTTCGTCCAGCGCCAGGCAGCCGAACCTGTTCGGCTGAGAATCTGCCGCCGGCCCAACTCGCGCGTGTCGAGCCTCAAATTGCCTGGGTTGGGACGCTGATTGGCAGGTCGTCGCTCCGGATCACTGCTTGTCCGGGTACCCGGCCTCGATAAGCACCGCGAGGAAGGCGCCTTCGTCCAAGGCGCTGTCAACTCGAACTTCACGCGCGGGCGGGTCGGTGTCGATGCGGGCTTGCGGGTCGACGCTCAGCAGCGCCTTGGTGACGGACTTGGCGCAGCCGCCGCAGGTCATGTTCGGAATGTAAAAACGAAGCATCTCAGTTTTCCAGTTGGTTAATGTGCCCGACAAATGTGGTGTTTGACAGCGTGGCAAAGTCAAGCAACTTTCCAGCAAACACTCAACTTCGACTGCAACGGCGAAACTGTTGTCCGTACTTGGGCGAACCAGAGATGCGATCACCATCAGAAGAATGCTGACTGCGTCCCGGAAAAAGTAGTGCCGAAAAAGCTTGAGTCCTTTCACCTCGGCTCAAGATGGGTTCACCTGGAGGCGCGATGGCGTGACGAGGCAGCTATGTCGACCCCAAACCGAGGCGTCCAATGTGGAGCCTGTGAACGCTGCGCCGGCGCTGCTGCGGCAGTCGGCGCTGCCAGATCCGCAATGATCGGGCAGTCCGTGCGGGCATCGCCGTGGCAGTTGTCGGCCAGGTGCTCAAGCGTTTGCGCCATCGCTTGCAGTTCGGCGATCTTCGCCTTCAGTGCGGCAACATGGGAAAGCGCCATTGCCTTGACGTGGGCGCTCGCGCGGTCACGGTCGCGCCACAAAACAAGCAGCTCCGAGATCTGTTCGACAGAGAATCCAAGGTCGCGCGCGCGACGGATGTAGCGAAGGGTGTGCAGGTCCGGCGAGCTGTAATGTCGATAGCCGGCATCAGAACGAATGGCTTGCGGGATCAGGCCGATCTGTTCGTAGTAACGAATCATCTTCGCCGAGACACCTGAGAACTTGGCTGCCTGACCGATATTCATCATTCTTCTCCTCAGAGACTTGTCAATCGTCAGCCGAAAGACCGGGGGGCTGGTTACGCGCCGATGCCTCGCGGGGCGTAAAGAAGACATCGGCATGCAGGTCCTCAGGCCGCAGCCCGCGCGCCGTGCTGATTTGCATGGCTGCTTCGACCATCGGCGGTGGCCCGGCGACATAGGCCTTCCAGCCATCAAGATCCTGCAGGTCCTTGGCGATGGCATCGGTCACGAAGCCGGCGCGCCAGCGTGTCCCAAAAGCCGCATCGGAGAGGACGGGCGTGAAGCTCAGGTTGGGGTGCCGTTGCGCCAGACCCTCGAAGTGGTCAACGAGATAGAGATCGCGGTCGCTGCGCGCTCCGAAATAGACATGGATCGGCTGCTTCATGCCGTGTGCAATGGCCGCTTCGACGATCCCTTTGATCGGCGCCAGGCCCGAGCCGCCGGCGACGCACAGGATCGGCCCGGTATGCTGCTCTCGCAGGTAGGAAGAGCCAAACGGCCCTTCGAGCAACACCGGATCGTCGATCTTCAACAGCGCGTGGATATGCGGGGTCGCGGCTCCATCCGGCACTCGGCGAATGTGGAATTCGACCTCTTGTTCGCCCGAGCCGCTGGCCATCGAGTAGTCGCGGGGGGGAGCGCCCGGGAACGTGAGCCGAGCGTATTGGCCCGCCGTAAAGACCAGTGGATCGGCTCCATCGACGACGAGCTGGAGGCGCTTGATGTCGTGTGTAGCGTTTGCTATCGCTGCCACACGGCAGTTCAGACGGCGGTGCGGATGGGATGGTGCCTCTTCGTCGCCGTCAAGCCAGGCGACGATCACATCCGTTGTCGGGATCGAGCGGCAGGCGAGGATCAGCCCCTTCGCCTTCTCCTCGTCCGAGAGTGCGAAGCGGCTGTGATCGAGAAGATCGACCTTGCCGCTGACGAGTCGCGACTTGCAAGACCCACACCGGCCGGAGCGGCAGCCGTGCGGATAGGCGATGCCGTCGGTGAGTGCCGCTTCCAGGACGGTGACGCCCTCCGGCACCGCGAGGGTGCGTGCAGCCTGGCGTATCTCGACATGTTTTGTCATGGTTTTGTCTCAGGCGGTTTGGGATAGGCCGAGCGCCACAGTCAGGCCCGGTTTCTGCGACGGGAACGTGCCGTAGAAGACCTGCTCACCCACCACGCTGATCGGTGCGACACGCACACCTGTGCGCGCCTTGGCTTGCGCCATGATCTCGGGGTTGGAGAGGTCGCGTTCTTCGAACGTGATCCCCTCTCTGTGCAGCCAAGCCTTCAGCGCCCAGCAGTCAGGGCAGGTCGGTGTCGTGTAGATGATTGTTTTTGGGATGAGATGCGCTGGCCATGACGGCCTCCTCCATCTTGTGTGGGTGTTCAGTCAGGCAGCGCGGCTGCCCGGGATCAATGTTCGATCACCAGGCGTGACTTGGCTGCTGGCGCCCCGTTTGCCGAGGTCTCGGTGCGGGTTTCGACCGTCATCGGTGCCCGGAAGCGCTTGAGCCGGAGCGCGTTGCCGAGCACGAAGACACTGGAGAGCGCCATCGCGGCCGCAGCGAAGATCGGCGATAGCAAGGTGCCGTTCACCGGGTAGAGCGCGCCGGCCGCGACCGGGATCAGCACGGCGTTGTAGGCAAAGGCCCAGAACAGGTTCTGCTTGATGTTGCGGATCGTCGCCTTGCTGAGCGCGATGGCATTCGGCACGCCGCGCAGGTCGCCCGACATCAACACCACGTCAGCCGCCTCGATCGCGACATCGGTTCCCGTGCCAATGGCAAGCCCAACGTCCGCTTCGGCGAGCGCTGGTGCGTCGTTGATGCCGTCGCCCTCGAAGGCGACCCGCGCGCCATTGATCCGGAACTTTTTCAGCGCCGCGACCTTGCCGTCCGGCAAGACCTCGGCCGCGACTTCATCGATGCCGAGCTGCCTGGCGATCGCCGCGGCCGTCGCTGCGTTGTCGCCGGTGATCATCGCGACCTTGAGTCCGAGCGCGTGCAGCGCCTTGATCGCTGCGGGCGTCGTCTCCTTGATCGGATCGGCGACTGCGATCACCGCCGCCAAACGGCCGTCGATCGCGGCATATAGCGGACTCATGCCATGCTCGCCCAGACGCTGGGCGGTCGACTGGAAGCTCGCGACATCAAGACCGAGATGCGTCATGAACCGGTCCGCGCCGACGGCGACGGTCCGACCGGCGACCTTGGCCGACACACCGAAGCCCGGTGTTGCGTAGAAGCCTTCGATGGGTGCGAGCGTGATGTCGCGCAGCTTGGCGGCCGCGACCATCGCTTCGGCGATCGGATGCTCGGAGCGGGTCTCGACCGCCGCCACGAGAGCCAGAACTTCGTGGTATTCGAAGCCCTCGGCGGGAACCAGGTCGGTCAGCTCGGGGCGCCCTTTGGTCAGTGTGCCGGTTTTGTCGAGCGCGATGACACTCACATCGCGCAGCGCCTGCAAGGCTTCGCCCTTGCGGAAGAGAATGCCGAGCTCGGCCGCGCGGCCCGTGCCGACCATGATCGAGGTCGGCGTGGCCAGCCCCATGGCGCACGGGCAGGCGATGATGAGAACCGCGACCGCATTCACGAGAGCGAAGCTCAGCGCCGGGTCCGGACCGAAGATCAGCCAGACCAGGAAGGTCAGCGCGGCCGCTGCCATCACCGCCGGGACGAACCACATCGTCACCTTGTCGACCAGCGCCTGGATCGGCAGCTTGGAGCCCTGCGCTTGTTCGACCAGGCGGATGATCTGCGCGAGCACCGTGTTCGCGCCGACCTTGGTGACGCGGAAACTGAAAGCGCCCGTCTTGTTGATCGTGCCGCCGACGACTTCCGCGCCCACCCCCTTCGACACGGGCACCGGCTCGCCGGTGATCATGCTCTCATCAACATAAGAGGCGCCCTCGACGACCTCGCCGTCGACCGGAATCTTCTCGCCCGGACGAACGAGCACGACGTCACCGGTGCTCACCTGATCGAGTGCTATCTCGACCGTCTCGCCGTTGCGCTGGACGCGTGCGGTCTTGGCCTGAAGGCCGACGAGCCGCTTGATCGCCTGCGAGGTTCGCCCCTTGGCGCGCGCCTCGAGCGTGCGCCCGAGCAGGATCAAGGTCACGATGACCACGGCGGCTTCGAAGTAGACGTTGGCCGTACCCGGTGGTAGCACGTCGGGGACAAAGGTCGCGACCACCGAATAGCCGTAGGCCGCCGCCGTGCCGAGCGAGACCAGCGAGTTCATGTCGGGGGCACCGCGCAGCAAGGCCGGTACGCCCTTGTGGAAGAAGCGCAGCCCCGGACCGAACAGCACCAGGGTGGCCAGAGCGAACTGGATGGTCCAGCTCGTCTGCTGACCCAGGACCCCCATCACCCAATGGTGCATGGCGGGAACGAGGTGAGAGCCCATCTCGATGATGAAGACTGGCAAGGTGAGGATGGATGCTATGAGCAAAGCGCGCCGCAGCGAGCGTGCCTCGCTCTCACGACGCTCGGCGTCCTGATCGCCCGCTGTCGCCGTTGCGGCGGACAAGCGGCGGGACTTGTAACCCGCCCGTATGACCGCCGCTTCAAGGTCGGCCGTAGATACAACCCCGGCAAGGTGGCGCACCCGCGCGCGCTCGGTCGCCAGGTTGACCGTGGCTTCGAGCACGCCCGGGACTTTTGCGAGCGCCTTCTCTACCCGGCCCACACACGACGCGCAGGTCATGTCCTCGATCGCGAGCTCGGTGGTGTCTTCGCGAACGGTGTAGCCGGCGTTCTTGATGGCGCGAACGGCCGCCTTTGCATCGGCCAAGCCGGTGAAGGTGATGTCGGCGCGCTCGGTGGCGAGATTGACCACGGCCGTCTGCACGCCGGGGACCTCTTTCAACGCGCGCTCGACACGGCCGACACACGATGCACACGTCATGCCTTCGACCGGCAGGCTTAGCCGAGTGACTGAGGACATGGCTGGATGGGCGCTTTGTTGTGCAACGAAAGCCATTGAATTGCCTCTTGAATGTTCTGGTGAAGTGAAGTCTCAAGCTTCTAACCATGGGAAGGTCAAGGCTTGTGGAAAGTTTGTTTCGCTGCAAGCAACTTCGAAGTGCCGTCGGCACCGCTGCAGTCCTGGTCCGGCTGCGCGCAGATCTGCCAGCCGCCACCCAAGGCCTTGTAGATGCTGACAACGGCAAGTCGCTGGTCGGTACGGGCGCCTGCCAGCGCGCGCCGGCTGGCAAAGTCGGACCGTTCGGCTTCGAGCACATCCAGGTAGATGCCTTCACCAGCTGAAAACCGCACGCGGGCAAGGCGAGCCGCCTCGCGATGTGCCGCAGACTCCAACAAACGCAGCCGCAGCGTGCTGCCTGCGGCGCCATAGGCCTTGAAGGCATCGTCGGTTTCCTGCAGCGCGCGCAACACGGTCTGGTCATAGACGATCAAGGCCTCTTTGGTGCGTGCCTCGCTGGCAGCGATCCGGGCACGCACGCGCCCGGTATCGAGAAAAGACCAGCGAATGACTGGGCCGAGGAAACTGGACAGCGCTCCAGCGCCACTCATCGCATCGAGACTTCCCGCGACGAACCCGATCGAACCTTGCACCTGGACCTCGGGGTAGAGACCGGCTGTCTCTACCCCGATGCGGGCGGTTGCCGCAGCAAGGGTCCGTTCGGCCGCCGCAATATCGGCGCGCCGAGACAGGAGTGCGGCGGGATTCCCGACGGCGATCGTTTGAACCGCCAGCGATTCGGGCCCAGGCGTGGCAGCAGGTGGTTTGAATGTCTGGGGCGTTTCGCCGAGCAGGGTGGCCAGTGCGCTGGTGGAGGCCGCGCGACGGCGCTCCAGTTCGGGCGCGGCCATCTCCACATGGTGCAACAAGGCCTCGGCACGGAGCCGGTCGAATTCGCTGGCCGAACCGGCGCGCACGAGACGCTCGACCAGGCCCAGGCTTTTGCGCTGGCTTTGGCTGATGTCGGCGGCGACAGCGAGTTCGGCCTCGATACCGCGTAGCTCGAACCAGGTGGCGGCCACCGCGGCCGCGACGCCCGCCTGCACACCGCGCAGCAGCGCCTCGCGGGAGCCCGCTTGCGCCTGAGCGGCCTCCACCGACCGCCGTACACGGCCAAAGAGATCGATTTCCCAGCCAGCGTCGACCGCGCCGCGATGGGTTTCGATCTGACGCGGCTGGCCAGGTGGTGTCTCGACCTCACTGCGGCGACGGTTCTCGCGGCCGAGCGCGGCACCACCGCGCGGCACAAAGCCCTGACGGCTTTCGCCCAGCATGGCCTTGGCCTCTTCCAGCCGAACGGCTGCGATGCCGATGTCATGGTTGGCCGCGAGCGCCCGCTCGATCAAGGTGGACAGCACTGGGTCGTCGAAGGCGCGCCACCACGCCACCTCGACGGCCCCCGAGCCGAGACCCGCGGGTGACTCGCCGAAGCTGATGGGAAACTGCGACGAAGGCAGTGAAGGAAGCGGCGGCGGTGTGTAGTCGGGGCCCACCGCCGCACATCCGGCCAGCATGAGCGCACTCAGGGGGAACAGAACTGCTTGATAGGGACTTCTCATGACAAGCTCCCCGCCATGCGCGGCTTGGCGCTTGACCTGTGCCGCTCGAAGCGGGCCGACAGGCCGCGCATCAGCACGTAAAAGACCGGCGTCAGGAACAATCCGAACAGCGTCACGCCGAGCATCCCTGCAAAGACCGCAATCCCCATCGCTTGGCGCATCTCAGCCCCTGCGCCGGTGGCCAGTACCAGCGGAACGACGCCGGCAATGAAGGCCAGTGAGGTCATCAGGATGGGCCGCAGCCGCAGGCGGCATGCCTCGATGACCGCATCCAGCGCGCTTGCACCTTCGCCCTCGCGGTTGCGTGCGAACTCGACGATGAGGATTGCGTTCTTGGCGGCCAGACCAACGAGCACGATGAGGCCGATCTGGACGAACACGTTGTTGTCGCCGCCCACCAGCCAGACGCCGACAATTGCGCTCAGCAGACACATCGGCACGATCAGCAGGACCGACAAGGGCAGCAGCCAGCTGTTGTATTGCGCCGCGAGAATCAGATAGGCCAGCAGCACACACAGCGGGAAGATGAACAGCGCCGAATCTCCGGCCAGCTTTTGCTGGTAGGTGAGGTCAGTCCATTCGAAGCCCATGCCTTCTGGCAGGACCTCCTTCGCCAGGCGCTCCATGACCGCAACCGCTTGCCCCGAACTGACGCCAGCCGTCGCGCCCCCCGAGATGTCGGCCGAGGGGTAGCCGTTGTAGTGAATCACGCGGTCTGGACCGGAACTCGGCGAGACGGTGACAAACGAGGACAAGGGCAGCATGTCCCCGGCCGCGTTTCGCACCTGCAAGCGGCCGATGGCTTCGGCCTGCATGCGGTGGTCCGCATCCGCTTGGGCCGTCACCTTGTAGGTGCGACCGAAGCGGTTGAAGTCGTTGACATAAAGGGAACCGAGATAGACCTGCAGCGACTCGAACACATCCGCCAGACGGACCCCCTGGCTCTTGGCCCGGGTGCGATCGATGGTGACGTCGAGCTGCGGTGCATTGACGTCCAAGCTGGTGAGAAGCCCGGCCACCTGTCCCGACTCGGTGGCCTTCGTCATCAGGATCTGGGTCTGCTGCACCAGGGCATCGAGCCCGGCGCCGCTGCGGTCCTCGACCAGCATCTTGAAGCCACCGGTTGCGCCAAGGCCGGGCACCGGTGGCGGCGGGAACACGCCAAGGAAGCCGTCGGGGATGCTGGCGAATTTCGCCTGCAGGCGAGCGGCGATCGCGGTCGCGGTGAGATCGGGCGTCGTGCGATCTTTGAACGGGTCGAGCATGACAAACATGACCGCGGCGTTTGGCACGTTGACAAAGCCGTTGATCGAAAGTCCCGGGAACGCAACGACGCTTTCGACACCCGGTTCGGCCAGCGCGATCTTCGACATCTGCTTGGCGACAGCGTCGGTGCGGTCCAACGATGCCGAGTTGGGTAGCTGGGCGATGCCCACAAGATAGTATTTGTCCTGCACCGGCACGAAACCCGGCGGGACAGCCTTGAACCCGAAGTACGTCAGCGCAAGAAGCCCGCCGTAGACCAGCAGCGCCACGCCGCTGATCCGCACCACCTTGCGGACCGTGTTGCCATAGGCGTCCGGTGCATGCTGGAACGGCCGGCCAAGCGCCTCAAACAAGCGGTCAGCGCGGCCACGCAGGCTGCGCGGGTCACGCACGATCCCCGCCTTGCGCGGCCGCAACAAGAGCCTGGCAAGCGCCGGGCTGAGCGTGAGCGAATTGACCGCCGACAGAATGGTCGAGATCGCGATCGTGAGCGCAAATTGGCGATAGAACTCACCCTGCAGACCGCTCAGGAACGCGGTCGGGATGAAGACGGCGGCGAGCACCGAGGTGATTGCGATGATCGGACCGGTGACCTCGTCCATGGCGCGCCTGGCGGCCTGAGCGGGTTCCTCGCCGTTTTCGATGTGGCGTTCGACGTTCTCGACCACGACGATCGCATCGTCGACGACGATGCCGATCGACAGCACCAGGCCAAACAAGGACAAGGTGTTGAGCGAGAAGCCCATCAGGTGCATGACGGCGAAGGTGCCGATCAGCGACACCGGCACTGCCATCAGGGGAATGAGTGAAGCCCGCCAGTTGCGCAGGAACAGCACCACCACGATGACGACGAGAAGGATCGCCTCCAGCAGGGTGGTTGCCACCGACTGCAGCGAAGCACGGACAAAAACCGTCGGGTCATACGCGATGCGCGAGCTGAGTCCGGCCGGGAAGCTGCCTTCAAGCCGCTGCATGGTGGTCCGCACCGACTGCGCAACGTCGAGTGCATTGGCGCCCGGGCTCTGAACGATCTGCAGCGCGACGGCGGGCTCGCCGTCAAGCAGGCTGCGCAGTGCGTAGGCATCGGCCCCCATCTCGATGCGGGCGACATCGCGCAAGCGCGTCACCTGGCCGTCGCTGCCCGTGCGAACGATGATCTCGCCGAACTGCTTCTCGTCGGTCAAGCGACCGAGCGTGTTCACCGTCACCTGGAAAGCGGCACTGGAGTTGGGGGCCTGCCCAACGGATCCGGCCGCCACTTGCACGTTCTGCTCGCGCACTGCGGCAATCACGTCGCCGGCCGTCAGACCGCGTGCGGCAATCAGGCTCGGATCGAGCCAGAGCCGCATGCTGTATTCGCCAGCGCCCCAAACCAGGACGTCGCTGACCCCCGGGATGCGGGACAACTCGTCGCGCACCTGGAGGTAGGCGTAGTTGGAAACATAGAGAGTGTCGTAGCGTTTGTCGGGCGACAGCAGGTGGACCACCATCAGGATGTCCGGCGAGGTCTTCTGCGTGACGACACCTTGGCGCTGCACCTCTTCAGGCAAACGCGGCAGCGCGCGCGAGACCCGGTTTTGCACCTGGATCTGTGCCATGTCGGCGTTTGTTCCTTGCGCAAAAGTGACGGTCAGGACCATTCGGCCGTCGGTTGCCGATTGCGAAGACATGTACAGCATGCCCTCGACACCGGTGATCGCCTGTTCGAGTGGCGCTGCCACTGTTTCGGCAATCACCTTGGGATTGGCTCCCGGATAGGAGGCGGTCACCTGCACGGTCGGCGGCGTCACCGCCGGATACTCGCTGAGCGGCAATTGGAAGAAGGCAACGGTGCCGGCGATCACCATCAGAACGGAGAGGACGATGGCAAAGATCGGGCGATCGATGAAAAAGCGTGGGAACGTCATTGCGGTGCTCCCATGGTTTGCGGCACGGCACTGCGTGTACCGTCAATGGCGGCTGACTGTGGCGTGACCTGCATGCCTGCGCGCACCAGCCCCTTGACGACGATGCGCTCGCCGGGCTGCAGGCCTTGTTCGATGACGCGCAAACCGTCGACCACCGGGCCCAGCTCAACGGGCCGGTACTCCGTCTTGTCATCCTTGCCGACAACGAGCACATAACGGCTGCCCTGATCGGTGCCTATCGACTGATCGGAGACCAGAACCCTGGCTTGCGGCGCTCCAGTCTCCAGTTTGACCTTGGCAAAAAGACCAGGCGTCAAGTGCCCACCGGGGTTGTCGACAACCGCGCGGATACGCACTGTTCCCGTGCCCCGATCGCTGGTGTTGGAGAGGAAGTCGACACGGCCGGACCTCGAATAGGTCTTGTCGGTGACCAGTGCCACCATGACCTTCGCTGCCTGAGAGCCCTGCAAGTTCGCGTTGGCGCGGCCTGCGGCGAGCGATCGCAAGTAAGTGCGTTCATCGACATCGAAATAGACATGGAGCGGATCGACCGAGACGATCGTCGTGAGCGGCGTCACGCCGCTGGCGACGTAGTTGCCTTCGGTGACGAGGGCCTGGCCGACACGGCCACTGATCGGCGCCGTGACGCGCGCGAAACTCAGATCCAGTTGCGCCGCATCCAGCGCCGCCTTTGCGGCGTCGGCCTGTGCTTTGCCCGCATTCAGCGCGGCCGTTGCAGTGTCCAGGCGATCACGTGCGACGATCTTCTGGGCGAACAGCTCTTCGGCTCTTGCATGTTCCGCCTGCGCGAGCATCAAGGCCGCTTCAGCCTGGCGCAGGCGTGCCGTCGCGGCGTTCAGCGTGGTCTGGAAAGCCCGAGGATCAATGAGAAAGAGTTCGCGGCCCTTTTCGACGAAACGTCCCTCGGGCACGCTCACGTCCTGAATGTAGCCAGCGACCCTTGGGCGCAGCTCAACCCGCTTCACCGCGGTCAGCGAGCCGGTGAACTCGACAAATGGCGTCACCGGGCGAACGATCACCTCGGCCACCGGAACACCGGGTGGCATCGCGGGGGCGGGGGACGACACCGTCGTCTTGCATCCGGCAACAACGAGCGCGACGCCCATCGCTGCAGTGATCAGGGTTACGCGCTTGACTTTCATCACTCTTCCTTTCGCGACGGGAGTCGACTGGGTTTCACGGAGCTGAATCAGCTTCTGCTGCGTTTGTCGCACTTGCCACGCTTGGAAGGTCAAGCGTTCTCTTTCCGGACTCGAACGTTCCGTCGCAAGGTGCTGAACACTTTCCCCAGATGCCCGTGCAGCAACCGTCTCGGCATGCTGACCGCGACGGCGATGGCCGGACAGCACCGCGCGGTGCTCGGAAAGGGCGGTGGATCTCATGGCGTGGGCTCCTCATCGACTGCGGTCGGGCCGATGTGCCAACCGTCACGCCCATCTTCCCCAAACGCGGCGGCTTGGGAGCGACGACTGTCCGACGCTTTGCGCCAAGCAGCCGCCCGACGCGATGTCCCTACGGCTTGCGCAGGGCGCCCGGTGGGCGATTCGCTCCCGCGATCTCGCTGGGCGTGGTGTCCACCACACGCAAAAACGAACGCCGCATCGAGTCGGCACTGCCGAAGCCGCACTTGGCGGCCACCGACTTCACGCCCACACCAGACGCCTCGAGCAGGCTGCGTGCCACCTCGACGCGCACTCGCTCGACGAAGCGCGCCGGCGTCGTGCCCTTCTCACTGCGAAAGACGCGCGTGAACTGGCGCGCGCTCATGTGCATGTTGGCGGCCATGCGCTCGACGCTGATGTCTTCGGCAAGGTGCTCGAAGATCCAGTTCTCCAGGTCGTCGAAGGGCTTGATCGAGTTGGACTGCAGCGTGAGCAGCTTGCTCAGCTGCGAGTAGCTCGCGGTCCGCCGGACGAAAAGCACGAGCCACTGCGCGATCGCGAAGGCCTTGCGTGGGCCGAAGTCCTCCTCGACGAACAGCAGCGCCAGGTCGATGCCGGTCGTGATGCCGGCAGAGGTGTAGATGTGACCGTCCTTCACGAAGATCGAACCGCGCACGAGCTCGACGCGCGGGTAGCGCTCGGCCAGGTGGTCGCACCACTGCCAATGAGTGACTGCGCGCCGGCCCTCCAGTGCGCCCGACGCGGCGAGGACGAAGGTGCCGAGGCAGCTTGCGCCGACGCGCCGCGCCTGCGACGACATCTCTTTCAGCCAACGCAGATAGACCGGGTCGTAGCGGCCCGATGGTGCCTCGGGCCCGCCCACCACCCAGAGCGTGTCGATGGGGCGATCGAACTTGCGGAAGTGGGTGCCGCCGGTGACCCGCAGCCCCCGGTTGATCTCGGTCGAGCCATCAGGCTCCGGCGACACCAGTTCGATCTCGTAGTCGCACTGGGCGAACACCTCCAGTGGACCCGCAAGGTCCTGCACCTCGAACGGCGGCACACCTGTGAGGACGATTCTGCGCATCGGCAGCCATTGTGTCCGAAAGCGTCGGCACGATGTCTGTTTTGGTCGTCCCCCAGGCTGTCTGCGCCTGGGGACCCGGCGCTTGCCTGCGGGCGAGGATGCGAGCTCAGTTTGTCGCGTGCGCAGGACGCTGCCAGCGCAGACTCGTTGTCAAGCGGCCTCGTGCTGCTGCGGCTGTCGGGCCTGGTGCGCGGGCTCCCGTCAGATGAAGGCTGGCCACCACGGCACAGGCGCACGGCAACTTCAACCGAACCTCATCCGGAAAGGGGCGCGAAAGACCCGGTGAACTCCTACCCACAGCCTGCCACCCTGCACAACCCTTTCAATCCCCACGAAGGAGAGACCATGCACCACTCATCGCGACATTCGCTTCGCGTCCTCACCAGCGCCGTCGTTTTCATGCTTGCGGCCGCAGCGTCCCCGGCGCAGACACCGCAGCCTCTGCCGCCGGAGTCGACCGATCCCGTCAAGCTGGATCTCATGAGGGGATTCCCACCGCCGCCCGACAAGGTCGTCAAGCTTTCGACGATCCTGAAGTTCCCCAACGGCCGGTGGGCCTTCCACCACCTGCGCGAACTCGGGCCGACGGTGCAGGTCTGGCGTGGCGACGATGCCCCGTCCTTGCGGCGCGAGATGCCGAAGCACATGGATGCGCTCAGGCTCGAAGACGACAAGGGTGCCCCCATCAGCCTTGCCGACTGGCAACGCGCAACCTATACCGATGGTCTGCTCGTGCTGCACAAAGGCGCGGTCGTCTACCAGAAGACCTACTCAGGCATGGCGGCCCACGAGCCGCATTCGCTGTGGTCCATGAGCAAGTCGTTCACCGGCCTGCTTGCGACGATGTTGATCAAGGAAGGGGTGATCGACCCCGGTGCCTTGGTGACGAAGTACCTGCCTGAGCTGAGGGACAGCGCGTGGGCGGATGCCACCGTGCAGCAGACGCTCGACATGACCACGGGCGTGGCCTACAGCGAGAACTTCCGCGATCCCAACTCCGGGATCTTCCAGTATCTGCATGCGGCGGGCCTGTTGCCCGCACCGCCGACGTATGCCGGTCCTCGGACCATCCCCGAGCTGCTCGTGACCATCAAGAAGCAAGGCGAACACGGCACGGGGTTCAAGTACAAAACCGTCGACACCGAAGTGGTGGGTTGGCTCCTGCAGCGCGTCACGGGCAAGAGCTACGCTGCGCTGCTGTCCGAACGCCTCTGGACGCGGATCGGTGCACAGGACGACGCCTATGTCTGGGCCGACACCCATGGCACGCAGCTCACCAGCATTGGCTTCAACGCGACGCTGCGCGACCTGGGGCGCGTGGGTGAGACCCTGCGTTTGTCGGGCCGCTCCGGTGGCCGGCAGGTGATCCCGGAGAACGTCATCGCGGAGATCCGCAAGGGCGGCGACATCGAGAAGTTCAAGGCCAACGGCCAAGCCATGCGCTCGGGCTACTCGTACCACAACCAATGGTGGATCCCCCACGATCGTGACGGCACCTTCGAGATGAAAGGACTGAACGGGCAGCACATGCACATCAATCCCGCGGCCGAACTCGTCATCATCAAACTCTCGTCTCATCCGGCCGGAGATACGAGCCTTACGCACAACCTCGACCGGCGGGCATTCGCTGCCATCGCGACCACACTGCGCGCGCAGTGAGGGCCGACAATGGCGACCCGCGGCGCCCTTCGACGCGCTGGACGAGGCGGTCGCGGCAGCGAATGCGCTGTCCGGCGATCAAGGGGCCTACGCCTTCATGCGCGACCTGAACACCGCGCACCGTTTGGCCGAGCAGATCGAGGCCGGCAGGGTGCGCATCAATCACGGTTGCGTCTCGCAACCCGAGTTGCCTTTTGGCGGCATCAAGGCCAGCGGCGCGGGCCTGGAGTTGGGCGCCGAGGGCATCCAGGTCTATGCCTGCACGAAGACCGTGACGCTGGGCCGCCAGGGCCGAGGAGTGACACCGATGACGAACAGCACCGTGGCGCCCAAGCGCGACAACGCACAGTTCCTGTGGTACCCGATGGTTCACACCAAGGCCTGGGTGGCCGCGCATTCGAGGCGATGGCGGCCGATGGCGCCTTCTGCGAGGTGCTGGACTTCAGCTTGCAGGAGCTGGCTAACCACTTGGGCGGCTCGGTGGTAGCCGCTGGACCTGGCCCGCTCACGGTCGCCGGGCACTGTGGCACGCCGCATATCGTGGCAGCGGGTGCCGTCGACACAGTCGACGTCCCGGCCCGGGCGTCGGCGTCCGCCCTGCTGGCCGACCGGCCGGCGCACTCGCACAACCGGCTCATCGCATCGGCCACCTCGGCGCCCGAACCGTGTCAGCGCATTGCGCACACCACCGCCGAACGTCTGGCCCGAGCCCAGGGCCCCAGCTGCCTGCAGCTGCCGCTGCGTGGGGTCGAGCAGTGGGACTGGCCCGGCGAGCCCTTGCAGGACCCTGAAGGACTGCAGGCCTTTGTCATGCCGATGCGAGGTGGGCTGGACCCGCGAACACGCTGCATCGAGCGCGACGCCCACATCAACGACGACGCGTTCTGCGACGCCGCGCTGCAGGTGTTCAGCGCCTGGGTCGCTGACGGCCTGGTGCCGCTGGGGGCGCCGTGAGCCGCGCGCTGGTACTGGACTTCGGCGGCGTCATCAGCCGAACGATGTTCGAAACGCACGACATCACCGAACGCGCGCTCGGGCTGGCTCGGGGCACGCTGACGTGGCGCGGCCCCTTCGACCCCGCCAGCGACGCCTTGTGGCTGGACATGCTGGCCGAGAGAATCAGCGAGCGTGACTACTGGTTGGCGCGCACGCGCGAGGTCGGCCGCCTTGTCGGCGAGGACTGGACGAGCATGGACTGCTTCGTGCAACGCGCCCTCGGCGCCGTGCCGGCCACGGTGATCCGCCCCGAAGCCGTGGCTGCGGTGGCCGCGGCGCGGGCCGCGGGCTGCAGGGTGGCAGTGTTGTCCAACGAACTGGATTTGTTCTACGGCGCCGACTTTCGCCGCCGGCTGCCGCTGATTGAGCGCTTCGACGTGATCGTCGACGGCACGTACACCGGCATTCTCAAGCCCGACCCGCGCGCCTACGCCGCGGTGGTGCAGGCGCTGGGCGTGTCCGCCGCCGACTGCGTCTTCGTCGATGACCAACTGCGCAATGTCGAGGGCGCACGGCTAGCCGGCATGCAGACGGTGGCTTTCGACGTGACCGCGCCCGCGGCCTCGTACTGCGAAGCCCTGCAACTGCTGGGGCTGAGCCCCGCAGCCGAAGAACAGGCCCGTTGACGGTGATCGAGCGCAAGCGCGCGGCCGCGCTGATTGCCGCCGAGCAGGCGATTTTCGCCTAGCAACATCCCCGCTCGAAGTACTTGTTCGAGGCCGGGTGGCGGCACTGGTTGTACGGTGCCCCCAGCCACTGGACGCGGCGCTGGATCGGTGGCTGGCCGATCTACGTCGACGATCAGCCGCGGCCCTACGGCGTGCGCTTGCGTGACGTCGACGGCAATCCCTTCGTGGAGCTCGGCCTGGGCGCCACCGACGGCATGAGCGGGCACGGCCACCTAGCGCTGGTCCAGGCGCTGGCCCGCCAGGCGCGTGCCGGTGCCTAACTGATCCTGCCCACCGAAGACGCGGCCTGGGTCGGCCAGGAGCTGCAGCGCGCTTTGGGCTCCCTTGGGGACGTGGTTCTGGCAACGATCCACTTTGGGGTACGGATTCCAGGGGCAAGGTCAAAGCGCGGACGTGCCAGGCCGCCAAAGCCTGCCCTCGAATGCCTTGCACGGCGGCGCATCGCAATCGCATCGCAATCGCAAATCAATTTGAGCGGTGGGGTTCCCTTGACGGGCTGCAGGGAGCGCGCAGAAGGCATGCAGTAAAGTCTGGGAATGAGTCTGTTTGTCAGAACCCTGCTGATCTGGTTGCTGGTGCTGGCGCTTCCTGTACAAGGGGCCGCCGCAGCAACCATGGCGTTCTGCGGCCCGGATCACCACGGGGGTGGGGCCGCCGTTGCTCAGCCGGGTTCGACGCCTGCCGTGCACACGCATCACGGTGATGCCCTCGCCGGTGACGAACCCCCTGCAATCCGCACTGCCGATGTGGCGAGCATCGACGACGTGTCGGCCATCGTCACGGTCGGCCAGGCGGCCATGCAGACGTGCAGCGCTTGCGCCTCCTGCTGCTCGCTGGGCGCCATCCTGACACTGGCGCTGGTCGTGCCGGTCACCGACTTGTCGCCGACGTTGTCCACCACCGTCGTGCCCACCGTCGGCGCGTTCGCCGCCGACGGCCTTGAACGCCCCCCTCGAAACGTCCTGGCGTAGCCGGCACGGGTTGACGCGCGTGTAGCGACGCGCGGCTTCGTGCCAGGTCCTGTGCCGTCCCCGCCGCAGTTGCGGCAAAGACGCCTCCAGACGTTCACCCGAGGATTCCATGGTCCCAACCCTAACGCAACGGCGCTGGCCGTGTGCACTGCCGAGCCTGTTGTTCACACTGCTGCTGGCCGCGCAGGCCCAGGCGCAGTCCCCGACCCCCGCACGCCCGGATCCGACGGACCCGAAGGCCCAAGTGCCTGCCGTGCGCTACGAGTCGGCGTTTGCGCAGTTTCGACGCAGCGGTGACGACAAGCCCGTGGCATGGCGCGAGGCCAACGACGCCGTCGCCCGCATCGGCGGCTGGCGGGTTTACACCCGCCAAGCGCAGCAGCCCGACCCCGCGGCGGCGGAGAAGCCGGCGGTACCCGCGCCAGTTCCGGCCCAGACACCCGCACCCGCACCCGCGGCCAAGCCGATGCCACCGGGTCACTCCGGTCACAAACACTGAGGGCCGCACGATGACCCATGACATTCACAGGTCTTCGACCTCGTGGCGCGCCCTTCGAGGCCTCCGGGTGCTGGCGCTGCTGACCGGCGCCGTCGTGCTGGGCGGCTGCGCAAGTTTCACCCCGGACGGTGGCTTCGGCGCGGTCGAACGGACCACCCAAGAGCGCATCGGGAAGGACCTGCACTGGGCGCGCGGCGACGCCGACCTGGACACCATCGCCAAGCGCGTGGCGGAGCTGCTGGCCAAGCCACTGACGGCGGACGATGCGGTGCAGATCGCGCTGCTCAACAACCGCGGTTTGCAGGCGGACTTTCAGGAACTCGGCATCACCGAGGCTGAAGTGGTGCAGGCAGGGCGCCTGCCGAACCCGGGCTTCAGCTTCGGGCGCAGCAGTCGGGGCGACGAACGCGAGATCGAGCGCGGCCTGCACTTCAACCTGGCGCGCCTGGTGGCGATGCCGCTGATCGGACAGATGGAAACACGCCGTTTCGAGCAAGTGAAGGGGCGCGTGGCAATGAGCGTGCTTTCGCTGGCCGCCGACACGCGCAAGGCCTATTTCACGGCGCTGGCGGCGGAAGAAACCGTTCGCTACATGCGGCAAGTGAAGCAGGCCGCCGATGCCAGCGCTGAACTGGCCCGGCGCATGGAGCAGGTCGGCAACTTCAACAAGCTGCAACGTGCTCGGGAGCAGTCGTTCTCTGCCAACGCCGTGCTGCAGTTCGCCCGGGCGCAGCAGGCACAGCGCGCGACGCGCGAGCGCCTGGTGCGGCTGCTCGGCGTCTGGGGGACACAAGCCCAGTTCGCCTTGCCCGAGCGGCTGCCGGACCTGCCGCCATCGCCACTGGAACTGCCCGACGTGGAGCAGGTGGCTCTGGCGCAACGGCTGGACGTGCAGGGTGCCAGGCAGGCGGCGGAACAGACGGCGGCCAACCTGGGCCTGACAAAAACCACGCGCTTCGTCAACGTGCTGGAACTCGGTCTGGCGCGAAACAGCTCGAACGAAGCGCCCACCCAGCGCAGCTGGGAGATCGGCTTCGAGTTGCCGCTGTTCGACTGGAGCGGCGCCCGCGTGGCGCGTGCCCAGGCGGTGTACATGCAGACGCTGCACCGCGCGGCCGAGACCGCGATCAATGCGCGGTCCGAGGTGCGCGAGGCCTACGCCGGCTATCGCTCGGCCTACGACATCGCACGCCACCACCGCGACGAGATCGTGCCGCTGAATCAGCGCATCGCTGAAGAGAACGTGCTTCGCTACAACGGCATGTTGATTGGCGTGTTCGAACTGCTGGCCGACGCCCGCACGCAGATCGCCAGCGTCAACGCCGCCATCGAGGCGCTGCGCGACTTCTGGGTCGCTCAGGCTGACCTCGACATGGCCTTGATCGGCAAACCCAAGCTGACGACGGCCGCCGGTCCCGCGATGGCGGCCGAAGCCGCCGGCGCAGGTCATTGAACATGAAGGACTCTCAAATGCTTTCCCGACGCAAGATGCTCGGCGGTGCTGGAGCCATCACAGCCGCCGTGGCCGCCGCCTCCGTCAGCAAGGTGGCCATGGCCGCGCTGCCCGAGCCCGTCATCCAGACCAAGCCCGACACCATGCCCCCGCTGGTGCCCAACACCGGGCGCCCCTACAACCCCGTCGTCACGCTCAATGGCTGGACGCTGCCCTGGCGCATGAACAAAGGGGTGAAGGAATTTCACCTCGTCGCCGAGCCCGTGGTGCGCGAGATGAGCCCGGGCTTCAAGGCCCACCTCTGGGGCTACAACGGCCAGAGCCCCGGCCCGACGATCGAGGTGGTGGAAGGCGACCGCGTGCGCATCTTCGTCACCAACAAGCTCGGCGAGCTGACCAGCATCCACTGGCACGGCCAGCGCCTGCCTAACGGCATGGACGGGGTGACGGGGCTGAACCAACCCGGCATTCCACCCGGCAAGACCTATGTCTACGAGTTCGTGGCGCGCCGACCCGGCACCTTCATGTACCACTCGCATGCCGACGAGATGGTGCAGATGGCGATGGGGATGATGGGCTTCTGGATCACACATCCGAAGGGCAAGCACCCGCTGATCGACGAGGTCGACCGCGACTTCTGCTTCCTGCTGAACGCCTACGACATCGATCCCGGCAGCGCCACGCCGAAGGTCATGACGATGCTGGACTTCAACCTGTGGACATGGAACAGCCGCATCTTTCCAGGCATCGACCCGCTGGTGGTGCGGCACATGGACAAGGTGCGCATCCGGGTTGGCAACCTGACGATGACCAACCACCCCATGCACCTGCACGGGCACGAGTTCCTGATCACCGGCACCGATGGCGGGCCGACACCCAAGAGCACGCGCCAGTACGAGGTGACGGCCGACATCGCGGTGGGGCAGATGCGGCAGATGGATTTTCTGGCCGACGAAGAGGGCGACTGGGCCTTCCACTGCCACAAGAGCCACCACACGATGAATGCGATGGGCCACGACGTGCCGACCATGATCGGCGTGGATCACAGCGGCGTGGCGCGGCAGATCACGCAGCTCATTCCCGACTACATGGTGATGGGCGAGCGGGGCATGAAGGACATGACCGAGATGGAGATGCCGCTGCCCGACAACACCGCCGCGATGATGGCCGGACAGGGTCCGTTCGGCGCTGTCGGCATGGGCGGCATGTTCAGCGTTGTGAAGGTGCGCAAGGACCAGTTGCGGGGCGACTACAGCGACCCGGGCTGGTACCAGCACCCGCCGGGCACGGTGGCCTACGAGTTCACGGGCGCGCTGCCGGACCCCGCCCGCTTCAAGGCCGACGCCAGCCCGGGGACCGGCTCCATGCCGCCCATGGCCAAGCCGGCCCAGGACATCGAGGTCAAGGTGCGCAAGCCTGCAGGCGGCCACTCGGGCCACTGACCCTCACAGACCAAGGAGAACTGCATGAATGAAACAACGACGACGATGGATGGCCGACGCGCTGCCCTCACACGGATGGCAGCCACCGCCGCGGCGCTGACTCTGCCGCTGCTGGCCTCGCGCGCACGAGCCCACACCGACAAGCCGCACGCCCCCAAGGCGGGCCCGGTGGTCAAGGAACAGAAGGACTGGGGCATAGCCGGCGATGCCAAGAATGCCAAGCGCAGCATTGCGGTGGGCATGGCGGACAGCATGCGTTTCACGCCTGAGCGCATCGAGGTTCGGCAGGGCGAGACGCTGAGATTCGTGGTCCGCAACACCGGCAAGGTGATGCACGAGTTCGTGATCGGCACCAAGGCCGAAAACGCCAAACATGCCGAATGGATGGTGAAATTCCCGAACATGGAACACGACGAGCCTTACATGGCGCATGTGCCTCCCGGCAAGACCGGCGAGATCGTCTGGACCTTCAACCGCGCTGGCGAGTTCGAGTTCGCCTGCCTGATTGCCGGTCACTACCAGAGTGGCATGGTGGGCACGATCAGGGTCGCGCCGGCGGGCAAGGCTTGAAGCGGCGCCGCACATTGGCCTTGCCGCTGGGCGCGCCCGGTTGCCGGCGGTTCGCCCGGCGCTGCGAACCCCCGCGACGTGTTGCTCATCTGCCCACGATGCCAGCGCCCCAGTCTTCAACACAGCCACTTCAAGCACAAGGAACGCTCATGAACCACCCAAAATTCTGCTTCCGCACCACCGCCCTGGCACTGTTCCTTTCGGCCGCGGCCCTGTCGCCGGCCTGGGCTGCAAGCCACCCAGGCGCCCACGGTTCGCATGGCGATCATGCCAAGCCGACTGCGCAGGCCGCTACCGGCGACATGGCAGACGGCGAGGTGCGCAAGGTGGACAAGGAAGGCGGTAAGCTGACGCTCAGGCACGCCGAGATCAAGAGCCTGGACATGCCGGCAATGACGATGGTGTTTGTCGTCAAGGACAAGGCGATGCTCGACAAGCTGAAGCCAGGCGACAAGATCAAGTTCAAGGCCATCAATGACGCGGGCAAGTTCACCGTCACCGAAATGCAGATGGCGCAGTAGATGCCTCCGGGCCCTCGTCCTCGATCCGGCGCGATCGACCACCCATCAAGCCCCCGCCTGAACGCCATGAACACCAAGAACTTCCGGGTCTGCATGCCACTCGCTGCGGCCACGCTCTGCGGCGGGGCGTTTGCCGCGAATCCCATCGTGGACATCGTCTGGTCCGCCGACGGCCGCTTTGCTCACACGGCGCAGATTGCAGCGGGCAAGTTCGTCGAGGCCTGCGGCAAGCTGGCGGTGAGGGACGACGTGCGCTGGAGCTTCACGGCAGCAGCGCCGGTGGACTTCAACATCCACTACCACGTCGGCAAGGAGGCCGTGTACCCGGTCAAGCAAACGCGGGTCAGCAGTGGCCGCGACACGCTGAACGTCACGGTGGCGCAGGACTACTGCTGGATGTGGACGAACAAGGGCACTGCCCCGGTGACTTTGACGGTCGACCTGGCGCGCTAGTGCCGGCCGGCCGCTTCAGGCGCTGGCCTCAGGTCATGCGACGACGCGGCCGCCCCGGCTGCAGCCCGGCGGTTCTGCCCTGGACGTGACGGGCCGGGGCGGTCGGGCCGGCGCTTTCGTGGGCGAGCGTGTCGATGATGGGGCAGTCGGGTCGGTCGTCGCCATGACAGCAGTGCACGAGATGCTCGAGCGTCAACTTCATCGACTGCAGTTCCTTGAGCTTCTCGTCGAGCTCTACGATGTGCGCCTGCGCCAGTGCGCGAACCTGCCGGCTCGGCCGCTTGCGGTCTTGCCACAGGCCCAGCAGCTCGCGAATCTGCTGGACGGAGAAACCCAGGTCGCGCGACTGGCGCACGAATCGCAGTGTGCTGACTTCCTTGGCGGTGTATTGCCGGTAGCCGGACTCCGTGCGAGCGGCCTCCGGGAAGAGGCCCACGCTCTCGTAGTGGCGGATCATCTTTGCCGACACGCCCGAGGCCTTTGCAGCCTGGCCGATGTTCATGTTCATCGTTGCTCTCCCCAAGCTGCCGAGGTTACAGGCTGCGGGTTTGGCGGCCGTTCCGATGGTCCGACGGCAACACCCTGCCAGCGCCGCAAGGTCAGTGCATTCAGCACGACGCTGACGCTGCTGAACGCCATCGCGGCACCGGCGATGACCGGGTTCGGCAGGCCGAACGCCGCCAGCGGGATACCCAGCACGTTGTAGCCGAAGGCCCAGAACAAGCCCTGCTTGATCTTCGAGTAGGTGCGGCGCGACACGTCCAGCGAGTCGGCCACCAACCGTGGGTCGCCGCGCATCAGTGTGATGCCGGCGGCTTCGGTGGCCACGTCGGCGCCGCCTGCCATCGCGTACGAGACCGAGGCGGCGGCGAGCGCCGGTCCGTCGTTCAGACCATCACCGACAAAGGCCACCACCTCGCCGGCGTCGCGCAGTGCTTTGACGATGGCCGCCTTGTCACCGGGCAGCACTTCGGCGCGCACATCGTCGATGCCCAGTTCCTTCGCCACGGCTTCGGCCGCGCCGCGGTTGTCGCCGGTCAGCATCACGGTGCGGATGCCGAGTTGGTGCAGACGCGACACCGCTTCCGCTGCGGCTGGCTTGACCGTGTCGCCAAAAGCCAGCAGACCCAGCAAAGTTGGCTGGCTGGTGCCGGACTGCACCAGCCACGACACCGTCTTGCCTTGTTTTTCAAGGCGCTCGGCTTCGGCGTGCAGAAGGCCTTCATTCAGACCCAACTCGTGCAGCAGGCGTGTGCTGCCCAGGGCCAGCGTCTGGCCGCGCACCACGCCTTGCACACCGCGCCCCGGCAGGGCCTGGGCATCGTGCGCCTCGGGCACGGGCAGGCGCTCGGTTCGCACCTGGTTCATCACGGCCACCGCCAGAGGATGGCTGCTCGACTTCTGCAGCGCGGCGGCCAGGCGCAGCACGTCGTCCCGCGTCGAGACTTCCGCGGCCAGCACGGCAGCGAGCGATGGCTTGCCCTCGGTGAGCGTGCCGGTCTTGTCGAACGCCACCACGGTGACCGCGTGCGCGACCTCCAGCGCTTCGGCATCCTTGATGAGGATGCCGTGGCGTGCCGCGACGCCGGTGCCGGCCATGATGGCCGTCGGCGTGGCCAGCCCCAGCGCACAAGGGCAGGCGATGACCAGCACGGCCACGGCGTTGATGAGCGCCTGCTCCCAGTCACCCGTGAAGCCGAACCAAGCCAGAAAGGCGGCCACCGCGATGAGCAAAACCACGGGCACGAACACCGCGCTCACGCGGTCGACGATGCGCTGGATCGGCGCCTTCGCGGCCTGGGCGGATTCGACCATGCGGATGATGCGCGACAGCGTCGTCTCGGCACCGATGGCCGTGGTGCGGACCGTGAGCGCACCTTCTGCATTGATGGCGCCGCCGGTCACCTTGTCGCCGACGCCCTTGGCGACCGGCAGACTTTCGCCGGTGATGAGGGACTCATCGATGTGGCTGCGGCCTTCGATGATGTCGCCGTCGACCGCGACGCGGTCACCCGGGCGCACGATGACGAGGTCGCCGACCGTGACCTGCTCCACCGGCAGGTCCAACTCGACATCACCGCGGCGCACGCGTGCGGTGCTTGGCCGCAGCGCGTTCAGCGCCCGGATGGCGTCGGCCGTTTGGCGCTTGGCGCGCTGCTCGAGCCACTTGCCCAGCAGCACCAGCGTGATGACGGCCGCCGACGCTTCGAAGTACAGGTGCGGCATGCCGTGCTCGGCATGTTTGAACAGCAGGTAGACCGACAGCCCGTAGGCCGCCGAAGTGCCCAGTGCCACCAGCAGGTCCATGTTGCCGGTCTTGGCCAACATGGCCTTCCAGCCGGCGCGGTAGAAACGCCAGCCGAGCCAGAATTGCACAGGGGTTGCCAGCGCCAGTTGCAGCCAGCCGTTGAGCATCCAGTCCACGCCGACCAGCTGCAGCAGCATCGGCATGACCAGCGGCAAGGTCAACGCGCCGCTCAGCGCGACAGGCCAACAGGTCGGAAGACCCGGCGCCGATGGCGGCTTCACGTCCTGAAGCGCCATCGCGGCGTAGCCGGCCTTCTCGATGGCGGCCATCAGGTCAGCGACCGGCACTGTCGACAGCGCCCGGATGCTCACCTTCTCGGTCGCCAGGTTGACGCTGGCTTCCCGGACCCCGGGCACCGCCTTGAGTGCCTTTTCGACGCGCATGACGCAGGAGGCACAGGTCATGCCCGCGACCTGCAATGGGATGTCGGACAGGGCGGCGGTGTTCATGGTTGGCTTGGAGAAAGTGGTTCGATCCTGTGCATCGTCAAGGTTCTAACGATTGCAAGGTCAACAGCAACCACCGATTCGGCATGCTGGCATTGTGGACTCCCAGCACTGCCGCTTGACCTTCCAACAGTGGGAGAGTGGAGAGTCCACACATCAACCACCCCTTGGAACCCACCATGATTGCCTTCGAAGTCAATGACATGACCTGCGGCCACTGCGTCGGCACCATCACCAAGGCGCTGAAAGCCACCGACAAGGACGCCAAGGTGCAGATCGACCTGGCCACGCACCGCGTCCAGGTGGAGCCTGTCTCGGCCGACGCCGAGGAGCTGGCCGAAGCCATCAAGGACGCGGGCTACACGCCGGTACCGGTCGAGGCGCTGGCCGGTGAAGCCGCCGCGCCGAATCGTGGGCCCTGCTGCGGCAGTTGCCATTGATGGCAATGGCGCCAACTTGATGCGCGTCAACCACCTGACCAGCCATGCGCATAGCATCGTTGCCATGGAGCAGACCAACTTCCGCTTCACCGACGACCGATGAACTTTCGACCCAGCCGCCATGAGACACGGCGCATCGCCTCGGCGATGCTGTTCGTTTGGCTGTTCGCGGTGGTCGCGAGCTGGGCCAACGCGTGTGTCCTCGATCCCTTGGGTTCAGCGAAGAGTTCGCGTCTGCACCATGAGCGCAACGGCCCACAGGCGCAGCGGGAATCGGCTCAGGAAGGTGCCGCCGGCACCCGCGGTGAGCACCCAGGCGATGCGGCGCTTCAAGCCTGCGCGAGCTTCTGCGACACAGGGCAAAACATCGTCGCCAAGGCTCAACCAGGCAAGAGCGATGGCATTGCCGAGCAGGTGGCACTGGTGGCCGTGGTTTTTGCCGGCTGGCCGGCCTTCACGCCACGAAGGGCGGACGCGCACTGGCGTCCCATCGCCGCGCCGCCGCCACCGCGGCTGCCGGTGTTCATCGCCTTCCTTCGGCTGACCATTTAGCCCTCAGCCGGGCTGGTGCGGGCGCGGACTGGCTTCGCGCGCTGGCCGGCTCGCGCGTTTGCGCCTCCTTCGGCGCTGCTGAAGTGCAGGTGCCCCTGCCGTCCTTCGACGGTGACCCATCCCTCGTTCCTACTGGAGTTTCATCATGGCAATTCTTCGTTCCATTGCAATGGCCGGCGCGCTGGCGTTCACCCTCGCCGCCTGCGCCCAGACCCCGCCCGCAACAGTTGGCCAGGACCATTCAGCCCACCATCCCGCTGGCACGGCTTCGGCCGCGGCGGCTCCTGCCGACCGCATGGCAAAGATGGACTCGCACATGAAGTTGATGCACGAGATGCACGAGAAGATGTCCCGCGCGCGCACCGCCGATGAGCGCAACGCGCTGATGGCCGAGCACATGAAGCTGATGCGGGAAGGCATGGGCATGATGGGCGGCATGGGCTCGGGGCCGATGGCCGGCAAGGGTGGCATGGGCGGCATGCGCGCCATGGGCCCGACGGGTGCCGCCAGCGCACCCATGGACATGGCCACGCGCCATCAGATGATGGAGAAGCGCATGGACATGATGCAGTCCATGATGCAGATGATGATGGACCGCATGGGCGGTCCTGCTGCCAAGCCCTGAGTGCTGGCCGTCATGGTGAGCGGGCACGCTGTGGTCCTGAGCTAGGGGGCGGCAGCGGTGCTGGCCATCGGGGCTGACCTGGCCCCGAGCTGGCGCCGGAACCGTTCGCGGGCAGGCGGCTGAACCTGGCCTATCGCCCCGCCTTCGCCACTTCCTCCGCCACGAGGGCGGCAAGTTGGTCCGGGCCGAAGCTGGGCAGGCTGCGGCCGTTGACGAAGAAGGTGGGTGTCCTGCTGACCTGCAACGCGGTCAGGTCTTCGACATCCTGGGCCAGCAGCGCCTGCATTTCAGGTCGGGCCATGTCTTGCCGGGCCCGCTCGATGTCCAGGCCGGCCGCCTTCGCGATGTGAAAGGTGAGGTCTGGGTTGGGCCGGCCGTGGTCGGCCCAAGTCGCTTGGGTCTGCAGCACGGCTTCCAGCACCGACTGGTACTTGCCCTGGCGCTTGGCCGCTTCGAGCAGCTTCACCACCTGGTCGGAGCCCTGATGGAATGGCGCGTGGCGAATGACGAGCCGGACCTCATCGGGGTACTTGGCCATCAAGTTCTTGACGATCGGGTAGAACGCGCGGCAGGTCTCGCAAGCCGGGTCGAAAAACTCGACGATCGTGACCGGTGCACTTTGCGGGCCAAGTACCGGCGAGTGCCGATAGCCAGAGCCATCCGGTGCTCGACCGGACGGGTGTTGAGTACACCGAAGTCATCGGCAATGCCCTTTATCTGGATGCAGGTGTCCTCGCCGCGTCATTCAGGCCCGGGCGCCGCGAGCCTGGGCCTGGCGGTACCGCAACTGCAGCCGCAGCGAGCCTCGGGAAAGCGGCGCTGCGCGTTCGCGAAAGAAGGACGAGTCAAGGATCGCGACAGGACTTCTCTGTGGCCCAAGAAAAAAGGCCCGACACCTTGTTCAGGCGCCGGGCTTCGCGCAGCTTGAAGTCGATTACTGCGATGCAGCCGATGCAGGGGCTGCAGCAGCCTCGGCTGCCACGGGTGTGGCGGGTGCCGTGGCCAGCGGTGCAGCTGGCGCAAGCGCAGGCAGGGCCGGCGTGGCCGCCGGCGCGCCGTGCGCAGGCGCCTGGGTGGCGGCGGTCATCGGCAAGAGCGGCACGATCAGCAGCGCCACGATGTTGATGATCTTGATCAGCGGGTTCACGGCTGGGCCAGCGGTGTCCTTGTAGGGGTCGCCCACGGTGTCGCCGGTGACCGCCGACTTGTGCGCTTCGCCGCCCTTTTTGTGCAGCACGCCGTTGCTGTCGGTGAAGCCTTCTTCGATCAGCTTCTTGGCGTTGTCCCAGGCGCCGCCGCCCGTGCACATGCTGATGGCCACGAAGAGCCCGGTCACGATGGTGCCCATCAACAGGCCACCCAGCGCCGCCGGCCCCAGCAGCATGCCCACCAGCACCGGTGCCACCACCGGCAAGAGGCTGGGCACGATCATTTCCTTGATGGCCGCGGTGGTCAGCATGTCGACTGCCGCGCTGTAGTCGGGCTTGCGCTTGCCGGCCATGATGGCGCCGTCGGCAAACTGCTTGCGCACTTCCACCACCACCGCACCTGCTGCGCGGCCCACGGCTTCCATGGCCATGGCGCCGAACAGGAACGGGATCAGGCCACCGATGAACAGGCCCACGATCACTTCGTGGTTGCTCAGGTCAAAGGTCACCAGCATGCCGCGTGCCGACAGCGCGTGGGTGTAGTCGGCAAACAGCACCAGCGCAGCCAGGCCGGCAGAGCCGATGGCGTAGCCCTTGGTCACGGCCTTGGTGGTGTTGCCCACGGCGTCCAGCGGGTCGGTGATGTCGCGCACGCTGCTGGGCAGTTCGGCCATCTCGGCAATGCCACCGGCGTTGTCGGTGATGGGGCCGTAGGCGTCCAGCGCCACCACGATGCCGGCCATGCTGAGCATGGCCGTGGCAGCCACGGCAATGCCGTACAGGCCACCCAGCGCGTAGGCGGCGTAGATGGCGGCACAGATCAGCAGCACCGGGTAGGCGGTGGACCTCATGCTCACACCCAGCCCGGCAATGATGTTGGTGCCGTGGCCGGTGGTGCTGGCTTGTGCGATGTGCTTGACCGGGCTGTATTGCGTGCCGGTGTAGAACTCGGTGATCCACACCAGCGCGGCGGTCAGCGCCAGGCCCACGAAACAGGCGCCCCACAGTGCCATGGCGCTGGTGGTCTGGCCGCCGGCCAGCGTGATGGGCTCGGGGAAAACCGCCACCGTCACGAAGTAGAAGGCCACTAGGCTCAAGGCACCGGCCACTGCCAGGCCGCGGTACAGCGCCGGCATGACGTTGATCATGCCCGGGCTGGCCTTGACGAAGTAACAGCCGATGATCGAAGCGATGATCGACACGCCGCCCAGCACCAGCGGGTAGATGACCCCGGCCATCGGCGCGCTGGTCAGCATGATGGCGCCCAGCGCCATGGAGGCGATCAGCGTCACCGCATAGGTTTCGAACAGGTCGGCGGCCATGCCGGCGCAGTCGCCGACGTTGTCACCCACGTTGTCGGCAATCACGGCCGGGTTGCGCGGGTCGTCTTCGGGGATGCCGGCTTCGACCTTGCCCACCAGGTCAGCGCCGACGTCGGCGCCCTTGGTGAAGATGCCGCCGCCCAGGCGCGCGAAGATCGAGATCAGCGACGAGCCAAAGGCCAGACCGAGCATGGGCCTGAGCATTTGCGACAGCGTCGTGTCGCCCTCGGGCATCACTGCGCCGGTGGTCCACCAGAAAAACAGCACAACACCGATGAGCCCCAGGCCCACCACCAGCATGCCGGTGATGGCGCCGCCCTTGAACGCCACGTCCAGCGCCGGGCCGATGCCACGCGTGGCGGCCTGCGCCGTGCGCACGTTGGCACGCACCGAGATGTTCATGCCGATGAAACCGCAGGCGCCCGAGAGCACGGCACCCAGCACGAAGCCGATGGCGGTTTTGCTGTCCAGGAACACGAAGATCAGCACGGCCAGGATCACGCCGACGATGGCGATGGTGCGGTACTGGCGCGCCAGGTAGGCTGCGGCGCCTTGTTGGATGGCGCCTGAGATTTCTTGCATGCGTGCGTTGCCGGCATCCTGCGCCAGGATCCAGCTTCGTTGCACGAAGCCATAGATGACGGCGGCCAGGCCGCACGCCAGCGCTAGATAAAGCGCCATGGTGGTGGACATGAAAGGAGCTCCTTCCTCGTTCGGGTCTTTTGGTTGATTTCGAGCGCCCAGTCCAAGCCGGACCGGGTGCCAGTCACTGCGCGGGCGATGCTACGCGGATGGCCTGACGGCCCGGCATGGGGTTTGCCTGCGGTTGCTGCGCCGCGTCAGGGCTGGGCAAGCTGGCCCTCTAGAATCTGGTGCAAACCCATTCAGAGCATCCCATGAGCCTTCACAACGTGACCCCGGGCGCCAAGGCGCCGGACGAGTTCAACGTCATCATCGAGATTCCGATGAACGCCGACCCGATCAAGTACGAGGTCGACCACGACACCGGTGCCTTGTTTGTCGACCGATTCATGAGCACGGCCATGCACTACCCGTGCAACTACGGTTACATCCCCAACACGCTGGCCGACGACGGGGACCCGGTGGACGTGCTCGTCATCACGCCAGTTCCGCTGATTCCGGGCGTGGTGGTCACCTGCCGTCCGCTGGGCGTGCTGAAGATGGACGACGAAGCCGGGGGCGACAACAAGCTGCTGGCGGTGCCGATCGACAGGATCCTGTCGATCTACAGCCAGTGGCAGAAGCCTGAAGACCTGAACCCGCTGCGCCTGAAGACGATCCAGCACTTCTTCGAACACTACAAAGACCTGGAAGTGGGCAAGTGGGTCAAGGTGCTCGGCTGGGAAGGCGCTGACTCGGCACGTGCCGAGGTGGTGGCCGGCATGGCCAACTTCGAGAAGTCTCACCCGGGCTGATGGCCCGGCGGCCGGTGCGCTCAGCCGGCCTTGAAGGGATTGCGTTCGCGCAATTCGTCCACGTACTGACCGATGCCTTGGCCCTCGGCGGCCAGGAAGTCAGCCACGGCGGATGCAAAACGCGGGTCACGCAGCCAGTGGGCTGAAGCTGTTTTCACCGGCAGCAGCCCACGCGCCATCTTGTGTTCGCCTTGTGCGCCGCCTTCGAAGCGCAGGTAGCCATTGGCCAGGCACCAGGACAGCGGCTGGTAGTAGCAGGCTTCGAAGTGCAGGCAGGGCAGGGGCGTGATGCAGCCCCAGTACCGGCCCCAGGCCACGCGACGCTGCGGGTCGATGGCAATCAGCGACGTGGCCACGGGCTCGTCGTTCACGTGCGCCACGAACATCAGCCAGTGCGTGGGCAGGGTGCTGGCCATGCGGGTGAAAAAGTCGCGCGTCAGATAGGGGGTGCTGTGGTGCGCCTGGTAGGTGAGCGTGTAACAGTGGTGGAAGAAGTCCCACTCGCGCTGGCCGATGTCGGCACCTTCGTGCGCCGTGAAGTGCACACCCTGGTCGGCAACCTTGCGGCGTTCCTGCTGGATTTTCTTGCGCTTGTCGCGTTGCAGGCGGGCCAGCAGTGTGCCGAAGTCGGCCATGGGGTCCTGTGCATCCTGGGTCCAGTGGAACTGCACACCTTCGCGCATCATCCAGCCGGCCGCTTGCAGCGCTTGGGCGTCAACGGGGTCGAGGAAGAGCGCGTGGGCGGATGACAGCTTGTCGGCTTCGAGCAAGCTGTGCAAAACGTCGATCAGACGTTGACGTGCAGCATCCGAGCGTGCCAGCAGCCGCGATCCGGGCACGGGCGTGAAGGGCACGGCGGCCAGCAGCTTGGGGTAGTAGCGCAGGCCGTACCGGCGGTAGGCGTCGGCCCATGCCCAGTCGAAGACGTACTCGCCGTAGGAGTGGCTCTTCAGGTAGCTGGCACAAGCCGCCTGCAGCACACCGCCCGCGTGCACCGTCACGAAGCGCGGTGCCCAGCCGGTGCTGGGCACCGCGCTGCCCGATGCATGCAGCGCCAGCAGGTATTCATGGCGCATGAAGGGCGTGGGCTCGGCTTGTGTGGCCAGCAGCCCGTTCCACGCCTGCGGGTCCAGCTCGGCGGGGTCCTCATGCACCCCGATGACATAATCGACCGCAGTCAATTCCTGGTGCGTCATTCGCAATCCGACTCAATGAAAGTGGCGCTGGCACAGATCAATCCCACCGTGGGGGACCTGGCCGGCAATGCGCGCCTGATTGCGCTGGCCGCACGCGAGGCTCACGCCCAGGGTGCGAGCCTGGTGGTGTCGCCCGAGCTGTCGATCACCGGCTACCCGCCCGAAGACCTGCTGCTGCGACCCGCCTTCATGGCGGCCTGCGAAGAAACACTGCTGATGCTGGCCCGCGAACTGGCCGACTGCGATGGTTTGCACGTGGTGGTGGGCCATCCGCATCAATTCGGTGGGCAAGGGGATGTTAGGTCCAAGTCGATGGCCGTGCAGCGGCGCTTCAATGCGGCGTCGGTGCTGCACGCGGGCCTGGTCACGGGCACCTACTGCAAGCGCGAGTTGCCCAATTACCAGGTCTTCGACGAACGACGCTACTTCGTGTCGGGTCGCGACGCGGGCCTGGGGCCACTGGTGTTCGACGCCGGTGGTGTGCGTGTCGGCCTGCTGATCTGCGAAGACGCATGGTTCGACGAGCCGGCCCAGGCCGCCTGCGATGCCGGCGCACAGTTGTTGTGCGTGCTGAACGCCAGCCCCTTTCACCTGGACAAGGCCGGCGAACGCGAAGAGCGCATGGCCGAGCGGGCCCGCAGCGTTGGGCGGCCGCTGGTGTACTCGCACCTGGTGGGTGGGCAGGACGAAGTGGTGTTCGACGGCGCCTCTTTTGCGGTCGACGCCCAGGGCACCATCTGCGCCCGCGCCGCGGCTTTCGAGCCGGCGCTGCTGATGCTGGAACTGGACGCCACGGGTGCACCGCGCGGTGACATCGCACCGGTGCCCGAAATGCACGCCCAGGCTTGGGCGGCATTGGTCACCGGCGTGCGCGACTACCTGGGCAAAAATGGCTTCCCGGGCGCCATCATCGGCTTGTCGGGCGGCATCGACTCGGCGCTGGTGCTGGCCCTGGCCGTGGACGCGCTGGGCGCCGACAAGGTGCGCACCGTGATGATGCCGTCGCCTTACACGGCCGACATCAGCTGGATCGACGCACGCGACATGGCGCAGCGCCTGGGTGTGCGCTACGACGAGATTGCCATCGCGCCGATGTTCGACGCCTTCCGGCAGTCGTTGGCGCCGCAGTTCGTGGGCCGCGCCGAAGACACCACCGAAGAAAACCTGCAGGCGCGCATCCGCGGCACCTTGCTGATGGCACTGTCCAACAAAACCGGTGACATCGTGCTGACCACCGGCAACAAGAGCGAAATGGCCACCGGCTACTGCACGTTGTATGGAGACATGGCGGGTGGTTTTGCCGTCATCAAGGACGTGGCCAAGACACTCGTCTATTCGCTGGCCGAATGGAAAAACCGCCAAGCCGTGCAGCGTGCCGACGGCAGCATCGGCCCGGTCATTCCGGAGCGCATCATCACGCGGCCGCCTTCTGCCGAATTGCGGCCCGACCAGACCGACCAGGACAGCCTGCCACCCTACGAAGTGCTGGACGCCATCCTGGCGCGCTACATGGAAGACGACCAGGGCATCGAGAGCATCGTGGCTGCTGGCTTCGAACGCACCGTCGTGGAGCGTGTGACGCGACTGATCAAGCTCAACGAATACAAACGCCGCCAGGCGCCAGTGGGCATTCGAATCACCCATCGCGCCTTCGGACGAGACTGGCGCTATCCCATCACGTCCAGGTTCCGTGCTTAAATCAGTGCAAGCGCGATCAGCTTGCTGATCTACACACCCATTGCCCGCCTGGAGCACGCCATGAAGCAGATCACCGCCGTCATCAAGCCCTTCAAGCTGGAAGAAGTCCGTGAAGCCCTGGGCGACGTCGGCGTGTCGGGCCTGACGGTGACTGAAGTCAAGGGTTTTGGCCGCCAGAAGGGCCACACCGAGCTGTACCGCGGCGCCGAGTACGTGGTCGACTTTCTGCCCAAGGTGAAGGTCGAGGTGGTGGTGAAGGACAGCGATGTCGACCGCTGCATCGAAGCCATCGTCAAGGCCGCGAAAACCGGCAAGATCGGCGACGGCAAGATCTTCGTCACCTCGGTCGAGCAGGTGGTGCGCATCCGCACCGGCGAGACCGACGAAGCTGCGGTCTAGTCGCCGGCCCGCGCAACTTCAGACGCGCGAGTAGTCGTCGGCGCCACCGGCCTTGTGGGCCAGCGTGGCCATTTCGTCCAGCAGCGCCACCGGGTCGGCACTGACCCGCACCGATGCCATCTGCTGCGCCGACAAAAAGCCCTCGGCGACGCAGTGCCGCATGAACCGCAGCAGGTCGTCGTAATAGCCCTCGATGTTGAGCAGGCCGATGGGCTGGTCGTGGTAACCCAGCTGGCGCCAGGTCCAGACCTCGAACAACTCTTCCAGCGTGCCGATGCCACCCGGCAGGGCAATGAAGGCCTGTGAACGTTCGGCCATCATCTGCTTGCGCAGGTGCATGGTGGGCACCACGTGCAACTCGTGCAGGCCCAGGTGCCCGACTTCCAGCTTCTTCAGGCTTTCCGGGATGACGCCCACCACCCGGCCGCCAGCCGCCAGCGTGGCGTCGGCCACTTCGCCCATCAGGCCGACCTTGCCACCGCCGTAGACCAGTTGCCAGGCGCGCGCGCCGATGGCCTGACCCAGCGCGCGGGCGGCGGCGGTGTAGGCGGCGCGAGTGCCGTGACGTGAGCCGCAGTACACGGCGACGCTGAATGGGGTGGTGTCGTTGTTCATTTCTTGCGCGGCGGCGGCCGCCAGGTCACCAGTCGGGTACCGCAGACGGCGTCGTGCCAGTATTGCCTGTCGGGGTGCAGGCGCGTCAATGCCGCATATCCCAGCACGCCGGCCAGCAAACAGGCCACCGTTGCCCAGCCACTTTTCAGACCGGCCAGGTGCACGGCAGCCAGAGCCGGCAGGAACCAGATCCAGGACAGCAGGTAGCGGCAGGCGGCCCGCAAACGGCTCACCGGCTGTCCACTGGCCGTGACCAGGCGGATGTGCCAGGTCAGCATGGCCAGGGTCTGCCCGCTGCGCGACCAGAAGTGCACGAAATACAGGCCCAGCACCAGCACCAGGAAAGCTTGCAGACCGGTCGAGCCCACCAGTGCGTGGCGCTGCTGCGTGACAATGCCGTAGCCCAGCCCTGCGATCACGACGACGCCGAAAAGCAGCACACCTTCGTAGAGGAAACAGGCCAGTCGCCTGGCCAGCCCGGGCGTGCAAAGCACCCCGTCGTCAGCCGCCTGCAGACTCACTTCGACGAGGCAGGCCGCTCGGCCGCTTGCGATGCCGGCGCCTTGGCTGCAGCGGGTGTGTCAACCGCCGCGCCCTGCGGGCCGCGCTTGGGAAGCAGCGTCGCGGTGTCCACGAAACCGGGCGTGGCCACGATCTTCGGCAGCCCGGCCTGGTGGTGAACCGGCGGCAGGGCTTGAGCGGTCATGGGCGTGGTGGTGGCGCCGGGACTTGCCTGCTGCAACGTGGCCGTCACGGCACGCGCGCTGGGGGTTCCAGTGCTGCGCACCAGGTTTTTCTTGCGGACGTCGGCGTCAGTGGCCAACCCCTGCTTGGAGGCCACACTCGGTCGGGCTTGCCTGGTCAGTGCCTGTCGTTCAGCTTCGGACAGCGACTGGTAGGACTGCCACTTGGCGCGGTGCTCCTCGGGTGACAACTTCTTGGACTGCTGGTGCTGCAGCCTGGCGCGGCTGCGTTCAGCAGGTGTCATGCGCGCCCACTCGGCCATGCGTGCCTGCAGCCGCACCTGTTTGTGCGACGGCATGGTGGCATAGCGGTCGGCGAGGCTCAGCCATTTCGCCTGGCGCGACGGCTCAAGCTGTGACCAGTCGCGTTCCAGCGGGGCGAGCACTTGTTTTTGCGTCGGGCTGAGCGCAGTCCAGGCGCCGGGCTCGGAGGCGCTGACTTGGAAAGCCAGCACGAGACAGGCCGCAGCCGCCCACTGCGGCAGGCGCAATCCAAGGTTGAAGCTGCGCAGGAAGCTCACTGCGGGGGACCGTCACGCAGGTACTCGGCAAAGCCTGGATCGGTGTAGGCCGCAGGCGGCAGGTCCTCGGCCAGCAGTTGGGCATCCATCTCGGCTGCCGACTGCACCCGCTCACTGCTGACCCAATGGTCGATCAACACCAGGCCCAGCACCAGCACCAGCAGCGGAAGTGCCGAGGCGGCCTGCAGCCAGCCCCGGGGCGGCGGGGACAGCGTGGCGGCATGGCCGGCGTTGGCATAGACCACGGTGGCGCCGGCCCGCTGCGCTGCAGGTGCGGTCGCCGCGGCCTGCAGGCCCACGTCGCGGGCGCGCCCCAGCGCCTGCTCGCGCGCGAAACGCAGCCGTTCGGCGATGTCGTGGGGCAAGTCCAACGCCTGGCGGGTGAGCAATCCCGCCACGCGGGCCGCCAGGCGCGCCTCGAGCGAGGCGGCAAGTGGTGTATGGCTTTTCATGAAGTGATTCCCTTGGATCGAAGGGCCTTGGCCAGGGCATGAACCGCCCGCGAACAGTGCGTCTTGACACTGCCCTGCGAACAGCCCATGACGGTCGCTGTTTCGGCCACGTCGAATTCCTCCCAGTAACGCAGTAGAAACGCTTCCCGTTGACGCGCAGGCAAATCCGCAATCTCTGCGTCGATGCGTTGCAGGATCTGTGCCCTGGACACCGCGTCTGCCGCGCTTTCGCTGCCCATGGTGTCTTCCAGCGCGTGCAGTGTCTCCAGCAGGTCGAAGTCGCCGTCGTCGCCCGGTCCTTCGAAGTCCGACAGGTTGCTCATCACCGCAGCGCGCACCTTTTCTCGCCGGAACCAGTCCATGGTGGCGTTGTGCAGGATGCGCTGGAAGACCAGCGGCAACTCGGCAGCGGGCCGGTCGGCGTACTTCTCGGCCAGCCGGATCATCGCGTCCTGCACGATGTCCAGCGCGGCATCGTCGTTGCGCACCGCATACACGGCGCGCTTGAAGGCGCGTTTTTCGACGCTCTTGAGGAAGTCGGAGAGTTCTTTGTCGGTGGCCAACGCGTTGGGGCTCGCCTGCGCCCGGCTTGGGCGCGTCGAATTATCTCATCGCACCTGAACCGTGCTGCGCCGTCGGTCCCTGGTGCCGTGTGCCGGTGCATAATCGAAGGCTTCGCACAACGTTCTTTGGGTCCTAGCCCGGCCGTCCGACCTGGACGGCGGTGCTCAAGACCGCGCAGGTACCGAATCCGCCCCACAAGGGCGCGCAAGAGGTGCACCGATGGATTTTCGTCAGAGAAAACCTCAGAGGTTCAACATGGATATGTCTGCCGCGGAAGTCAAGCGTGCCGCCGTCGTCGACGGCAAGGTGCAGCCTTCTTCTCCCCCCGCTCAAGCCGCCGAACCCAATGGGTCGGAAATCCTGGTTCGCTGCCTTCAGGCCGAGCAGGTGAAGTTCCTCTGGGGCTACCCCGGCGGGGCTGTGCTCTACATCTACGACGCGCTGTACAAGCAGGACACGATCGAACACGTGCTGGTGCGCCACGAACAGGCCGCCATTCACGCTGCCGACGGGTATGCCCGCGCCACGGGCGAGGTCGGGGTGGCCTTGGTCACCTCGGGTCCTGGCGTCACGAATGCCGTCACGGGCATCGCCACCGCGTACATGGACTCGATCCCGATGGTCATCATCACGGGTCAGGTGCCGACACCCGCCATCGGCCTGGACGCCTTTCAGGAATGTGACACCGTGGGCATCACACGCCCCATCGTCAAGCACAACTTCCTGGTCAAGGACGTGCGCGACTTGGCGATGACCCTGAAGAAGGCTTTCCACATCGCCCGCACGGGCCGCCCCGGGCCAGTGGTGGTGGACATCCCCAAGGACGTGTCGCTCAAGACTTGCAGCTTCCACTACCCCGAGTCGGTGGAAATGCGGTCCTACAACCCGGTGAAAAAGGGTCACGGCGGGCAGATCCGCAAGGCCGTGCAGTTGCTGCTGCAGGCCAAGCGGCCCTACATCTACACCGGTGGCGGCGTGATCCTGGGCAATGCGTCGGCAGAACTGCGCCAGCTTGCCGACCTGCTGGGTTTTCCTTGCACCAACACGCTGATGGGCCTGGGTGCCATCGCCCACAGCGACCCCAAGTTCCTGGGCATGCTGGGCATGCATGGCACTTATGAAGCCAACATGACGATGCAGAACTGCGACGTCCTGCTGGCCGTGGGCGCGCGCTTCGACGACCGCGTGATCGGCAACCCGCGCCACTTCGCGTCGGTTGAACGCAAGATCATCCACGTCGACATCGACCCTTCTTCCATTTCCAAGCGCGTGAAGGTCGACATCCCGATCGTGGGCGATGTCAAGGAAGTGCTGATCGAGCTGATCGCGCAGATCAAGGACGCCCAGTCGCGCCCCGACACGGCGGCGCTGAGCAGCTGGTGGAGCCAGATCAACGACTGGCGCAAGCGCGAATGCCTGGCCTACAAGGACAGCGACAGCGTCATCAAGCCGCAGATGGTGGTCGACAAGCTGTGGCAGCTGACCAAGGACCGCGACGCCTACATCACGTCCGACGTCGGCCAGCACCAGATGTGGGCGGCGCAGTACTACCGCTTCGAAGAGCCGCGGCGCTGGATCAACAGCGGCGGCCTGGGCACCATGGGCGTGGGCCTGCCTTATGCCATGGGCATCAAGCTAGCGAAACCTGATTCGGATGTGTTCTGCATCACGGGTGAAGGTTCGATCCAGATGTGCATACAGGAGCTGTCCACCTGCCAGCAATACAAGACGCCGGTCAAGATCATTTCCTTGAACAACCGCTACCTGGGCATGGTGCGGCAATGGCAGCAGTTGGACTACGGCAGCCGCTATTCACACAGCTACATGGACGCGCTGCCCGACTTCGTCAAGCTGGCCGAGGCCTACGGCCACGTCGGGCTGCTGGTCGAAAAACCCTCCGACGTGGAAGGTGCCTTGAAGGAAGCCATCCGCCTGAAGGACCGCACGGTGTTCCTGGACATCCGCACCGACCCCACCGAAAACGTGTGGCCGATGGTGAAGGCTGGCCAGGGCATCACCGAGATGCTGCTCGGCTCCGAAGACCTGTGAGCGTCTGACCATCCTTCCTTAACCCATGGCCGCGTGGCCAAGGGCCCAGGGTTACCGCCCTGATGCCTGAAGAGCGCGCCGGCCCTGCGAGAAACCCATGAAACACATCATTGCCGTGCTGCTCGAAAACGAGCCCGGTGCCTTGTCGCGTGTGGTCGCGCTGTTCAGTGCACGTGGCTACAACATCGAAAGCCTGACCGTCGCGCCCACCGAAGACGCCAGCCTGTCGCGCATGACCATCGTCACCACCGGCAGTGACGAAGTCATCGAACAGATCACGAAACACCTGAACCGGCTGATCGAAGTCGTGAAGGTGGTGGACCTGACCGAAGGCAGCTTCACCGAACGTGAGCTGATGCTGATCAAGGTGCGTGCGGTGGGCAAGGAGCGCGAGGAGATGAAGCGCATGGCCGACATCTTCCGCGGCCGCATCATCGACGTCACCGAAAAAAGCTACACGATCGAGCTGACGGGCGACTCGACGAAGCTTGACGCCTTTCTGGTCGCCATCGACCGCACGGCGATCCTGGAAACGGTGCGCACCGGCGCCAGCGGCATCGGCCGCGGCGAGCGCATCCTCAGGGTTTGAAGTACCTGCGCCTCAGTCCCATTCAACACATTTTCAACGGAGAGAACCCATGAAGGTCTACTACGACAAAGACGCCGATCTGAGCCTGATCAAGGGCAAGAACGTCACCATCATCGGCTACGGTTCGCAGGGCCATGCCCACGCACAGAACCTCAACGACAGCGGCGTCAAGGTCACGGTGGGCCTGCGCAAGGGCGGTGCCAGCTGGGCCAAGGTCGAAAAGGCCGGCCTCAAGGTGGCCGAGGTGGCCGACGCGGTGAAGCAGGCCGACGTGGTGATGATCCTGCTGCCCGACGAACAGATCGGTGCCGTGTACAAAAACGACGTCGAGCCGCACATCCGCAACGGCGCTTCGCTGGCCTTTGCGCACGGCTTCAACGTGCATTACGGACAGGTCATGCCACGTGATGACCTGGACGTGTGGATGGTCGCACCCAAGGCCCCGGGCCACACTGTACGCAACACCTACACGCAGGGCGGCGGTGTGCCCCACCTGATTGCCGTGCACGCAGACAAAAGCGGCAAGGCACGCGACATGGCGCTGAGCTACGCCGCGGCCAACGGTGGTGGCAAGGCCGGCATCATCGAAACCAACTTCCGCGAAGAAACCGAGACCGACCTCTTCGGCGAGCAGGCCGTGTTGTGCGGCGGCACCGTTGAGCTCATCAAGGCCGGCTACGAAACGCTGGTGGAAGCCGGCTACGCGCCCGAGATGGCCTATTTCGAGTGCCTGCACGAACTGAAGCTGATCGTCGACCTGATCTACGAAGGCGGCATCGCGAACATGAACTACTCGATCAGCAACAACGCCGAATACGGCGAGTACGTCACCGGCCCGCGGATCGTCACCGACGAAACGAAAAATGCCATGAAGCAGGTGTTGGCCGACATCCAGAACGGCGAATACGCCAAGAGCTTCATCCTGGAGAACCGCGCCGGTGCGCCCACGCTGCTGAGCCGTCGCCGCCTGACCAGCGAACACAGCATCGAGGTGGTGGGCGAGAAGCTGCGGGCCATGATGCCGTGGATCAAGGCCAACAAGCTGGTGGATCGCAGCCGCAACTGATGGCGTTGCGCTGTTGTCGCGGCGCGCTATGCTCGCGCCGATGACAGAAGACCCCAAGTTCGGCGAAGACGACGGCACTGCGGGCGCCGCCGTTCAGCCGCGCCGTCGGCGCGGCATCTACGTGCTGCCCAATGCCATCACGCTGGCGGCGCTCTTTTCGGGCTTCTACGGCATCGTGATGGCCATGAACGGCCGCTTCGAGCTGGCCTGCATCGCCATCCTGGCTGCCGCCGTGCTGGACAGCCTGGACGGCCGGGTGGCGCGCATGACCAACTCTCAAAGTGCCTTCGGCGAGCAGATGGACAGCCTGTGCGACATGGTCAGCTTCGGTGCTGCACCGGCGCTCATCGTCTACATCTGGGGCCTCAAGGACATGGGCAAGTTGGGCTGGATCCCGGCCTTTGTCTACATTGCCGGTGCCGCGTTGCGCCTGGCACGCTTCAACGTCAACATCGGTGTTGTCGACAAGCGTTTTTTCCAGGGCATGCCCAGCCCGGCGGCAGCAGCGATGGTGATGGGGCTGATCTGGGTCATGGACGACGCGGGCATGCGGGGCGCCACGAAGATCGACTGGCTGGCCTGGACGGCTTTTGGCGTGACGCTGTTTGCAGGTCTGTCGATGGTGACCAACGCGCCTTTCTACAGCTTCAAGGTGGTCGGTGGCCGCAAGACCGTGCCCTTTGTGGTGCTCGTGGTCATTGCACTGGGCATCGCACTGATTGCGCTGGACCCGCCGCGGGTGCTGTTTGGCATCTTTTGCCTCTACGGACTGTCGGGTTATGCGGTGTATGCCTGGCGCAAGTTCAAGGGTCAGCCGGTCAGCGTGATTGCCGTGTCGACCGACGAGCCCGACGAAAAAGGCTTGCACCCGTGAAGCTGCAAGCGCCGTGCTATATTGACCGAATGACGTTCATCAGCCGCGCCCTGGCGCTAGAGCTAGCCCTGCCACTGCGGGTGCGCTGATCCTTTTCGTCCAAGACTTATCCCCGATCAACGGCCCGCCAGCGCACAGCAGCGGGCCGTTGTTCCTTTCTGCGCTGCGTGCGACCCACCCCAGCACCACCGAAAGCACGACCATGACGGACAAACTCATCATTTTCGACACCACCCTGCGTGACGGCGAACAGTCGCCCGGCGCTTCGATGACGCGCGACGAAAAACTGCGCATCGCGCGCCAGCTCGAGCGACTGCGGGTGGACGTGATCGAAGCCGGTTTTGCGGCGTCGAGCAATGGCGACTTCGAGGCGGTGAAGGCCATCGCCGCGGCCATCAAGGACTCGACGGTGTGCTCGCTGGCACGTGCCAATGACCGCGACATCTCGCGGGCCGGTGAAGCGCTGCGGGGCGCCGCCAGCGCGCGCATCCACACCTTCATCGCCACCAGCGAACTGCACATGGAGAAGAAGTTGCGCATGACACGCGACCAGGTCTTCGAGCAGGCGAAGCTGGCGGTGCGTTTTGCGCGCAACCTGTGCAGCGACATTGAGTTCTCGCCGGAAGACGGCTACCGCAGCGACCCCGACTTCCTGTGCCGCGTGCTCGAAGCCGTGATTGCGGAAGGCGCGACCACCATCAACATCCCGGACACCGTGGGCTATGCCATCCCCGAGCTGTACGGCCAGTTCATCCTGGACCTGCGCAACCGCATTCCCAACGCCGACAAGGCGGTGTGGAGCGTGCACTGCCACAACGACCTGGGCATGGCGGTGGCAAACTCTTTGGCCGGTGTGAAGATCGGCGGCGCGCGGCAGGTGGAATGCACCATCAACGGCCTGGGCGAACGGGCCGGCAATTGCAGCCTGGAGGAAGTCGTGATGGCCGTGCGCACCCGACGCGACTACTTCGGCCTGGACCTGGGCATCGACACGACGCAGATCGTGCCGGCTTCGCGCATGGTCAGCCAGACCACCGGTTTTGTGGTGCAGCCCAACAAGGCGGTTGTCGGCGCAAATGCGTTTGCCCACGCCAGTGGCATCCACCAGGACGGTGTGCTGAAGGCGCGTGATACCTACGAAATCATGCGCGCCGAAGACGTGGGTTGGGCGGCCAACAAAATCGTGCTGGGCAAGCTGAGCGGCCGCAATGCCTTCAAGCAGCGCCTGCAGGACCTGGGCATCCAGATGGAGTCCGAGGCCGAGGTGAACGCGGCCTTCGCGCGCTTCAAGGACCTGGCCGACCGCAAGAGCGAGATCTTCGATGAGGACATCATCGCGCTGGTCAGCGACGAAAGCGTGACCGCCGAGTCCGAACACTACCGCCTGCTGGCACTGACCCAGCATTCGGCCATGGGCGACAGGCCGCATGCTTCAGTGGCGTTTTCGGCCGGTGCAGTGGAGTACCACGCCGACAGCGACGGCAACGGCCCGGTCGACGCCAGCTTGAAGGCCATTGAATCCAAGGTGAAGAGTGGGGCCGAAATGATGCTCTATTCGGTGAATGCCATCACCTCGGGCAGCACAGAATCTCAGGGCGAGGTCACCGTGAGACTGCAACACGGGGGCCGCGTGGTGAACGGGGTCGGTGCAGACCCGGACATCGTGGTGGCCTCGGCCAAAGCTTACCTATCGGCACTGAACAAGCTGCACAGCAACGCCGACCGCGTTGCGGCGCAGGGCTGAGGCGGGACGTGAAGGCCCGGAAGGGCCTGAACGCCAGCCGAAGGTCGGAGCGCGATTTCACGCGTTCGGGCTGAGGCAGGTGGCAAGGCCCGCAAGGGATCCGACACCCACCGCAGCCCATTCACTCGGCCAATCAGGGCGGCAGCGTATCCGGGTTACCACGTAGCTTAGGGTCTGCTTGAGAAACAGGACGCAAGCATTTGATATTGCGAAGGTTTTTCGAGTACCCTACACTTTTGCACGGGTCGATGCCGGGGAACACAGTGCCTAACTTGAAGTGGTCTACCTTGCCCAGGATGCTGGTGCTGTGTTGTGCAGTTGCCTTCACCGTGCTGCCCCTGACCCAAGCCCAGGCGGCAAGCAAGGCCAAAGCCGCCAAAGTCGCGGCCAAGGCCACGTCCAAGGGCACGGTGGCCAAGGGCACGAGCGCCCGCAAAGCCAAAGTTGTGTCTTCGCGGGCGAGCAAAGTGCGTTCACGGCATGTCGTTCGCCGCGCGCCAGCGCGCCCTTCTTTCGGGCAGGTCTACGGTCTGCGGTCCACCGCCGACGAACTGGATCTGCAATCCAGCGTCGCGCTGGTGGTCGACCAGGACACCGACCAGGTGGTTTTCAGCAAGAACCCGAATGCCGTGCTGCCCATCGCGTCCATCACCAAATTGATGACGGCGCTGGTGGTCACCGAAGCCGGGCTGCCGCTGGACGAGATGCTGACGGTGACCGCACAAGATGCCGCCGTTCGCGCCGGCAGCAGGCGGCAACTGCTGGCGGGTGCAAGCCTGAGCCGTGGTGAGATGTTGCACTTGGCCTTGATGGCGTCCGAGAACCGCGCCGCGTATCTGCTGGGTCGCACCTACCCCGGGGGCATGTCGAGGTTTGTCGAAGCCATGAATGCCAAGGCCCGCGCCCTGGGCATGCACGACACCCGATACGTCGAACCCACGGGCTTGTCGAGCGACAACCAGTCCAGCGCGCATGACCTGGCCCTGTTGGTGCGCGCGGCTTCCTTGCACCCCATCCTGGGCGAGTTGTCGACCAGCCACGACACCGTCGTGCCCGTGGGCAAGCGTCAGGTGCAGTTCCTCAACACCAACGGTCTTGTGCGCAACCAGGAATGGGACATCGGCCTGCAGAAAACCGGCTACATCTCTGCCGCTGGTCGCTGCCTGGTGATGCAGACCGAACTGGCTGGCCGCAAATTCATCATGGTGCTGCTCGACTCGGCCGGGAAGTACTCGCGCATCGGGGACGCCGAGCGCCTGCGCAAGTGGGTGTCGGAGACCACGGCTCTGCTGCCTGGCCTGCCGCGTGTGCCGTCGGTGAACGCCGCGCCCAGGGAACTGGGCGCACTGAAGCCGGCAGTCATGCCCTCGCTGCCTGCCATGCCGGCCCTGCAGACCCTGGCTGTTCAGCCCCTGTAGCCCAGGGCGCTCGAGATCTGGCTGGCGGTTGTTCGCACCCGTTCCAGCCAGCTTTCTTCCAGCCGGTCGGCGGGCGCAGAGATCGACAGCCCAGCCAGCAGCTTGCCCTGGTCGTCGAAGATGCCAGCTGCCATGCAGCGCACACCCAGCTCCAGTTCTTCGTCATCCCGCGCCACGCCGCTGCTGCGCACGTTGGACAATTCGCGCTCCAGGCGGTGCACGTCGGTGATGCTGTTGCGCGTGTGGCCGGTCAGGCCCGTGCGCGCCGCATAGCTGCGCACACGCGCCGGCTCGTCATGGGCCAGGAACAGCTTGCCGACCGACGTCAGGTGCAAGGGCGCTCGACCGCCCACGGTGCGCACCACCTGCATGCCCGAGCGTTCGCTGTAGCTGCGTTCGACATAGATGATCTCGTCGCCCTGGCGCATCGACAGGTTCACCGCCTGGTGCGTGAGCTTGTGCAGTTCCCGCATCGGCCCCAGCGCGGCTTCGCGCACGTCGATGCGGTCCTTCACCAGGTTGCCCAGTTCCAGCAGGCGCATGCCCAGCCGGTAGCTGCCGGCCTGCGGCCGGTCGACAAAGCGGCCCAGCGTGAGGTCGTTCAGGATGCGGTGCGCGGTGGACGGGTGCAGGCCGGTGCGCTCGGCAATCTCCTTGAGCGAGACGGGCTCGGCCTGCGACGCCAGCATGTCCAGCAGCGCAAAGGTACGCTCCAGGACCTGGATGGTGGGTGAGGGCTTGTCCTTGGGGTTCATGGTGCGATGCGCGATGCGAGCTTAATGCAATTTTGCATGGCGGAACGGCTGTCTGCATGCTGGTATGGCGACGGGTGTCGCCGTTGGCCGTGGCTGGCTGCCGCGGCGCTGATGCTTTTGGCGGGGCAGAACCGCGCCCAAGCGCAAGTGCCCGACGGCCCTGCGGTTTCTGCACACCCGCAAGCCCAGCTTGGCCCGGCTTCCAGCGCCGCTGCACAGCCGGCTCAAGCCACGCCGCGCCCCCGTGCCTGGGTCAGCGTGCCCCGGCTGCGCTCGCGTCTGCAGGCGCGCGACCTGGGCTTGGTCATCAACAGCGCCGACCCCTACTCGGTGGCGGTGGGCGAACACTATCTGCGCGCCCGGGGCCTGCAGCCATGGCAGGTGCTGCGGGTCCGGTTGCCGGTGGTGCCGGTGCTGTCGCCAGACGACTTCGAGGCCTTGCGGCAGAGCATCGAGCGCCACTTCGGGCCGCAAACACAGGCCCTGGCACTGGCCTGGGCGGCGCCGTATGCCGTGGCCTGCAATGCCATCACCGGCGCGCTGGCCCTGGGCTTCGATGCCAGCTTGTGCAGCAACGGCTGCGCGCCATCGCGCGGCTCGGGTTACTTCAATTCAGCCACCACGCGGCCTTTCACCACGCCGGGCTGGCGGCCGTCGATGTTGCTGGCCGCGCCAACGGTGGCGCAGGCCGTGGCCCTGATCGACCGAGGCGTGGCTTCCGACGGCTCGCTGTTCCAGTCCGATCGTGAGCCGGTCAGTGCGCTGATGCTGGTCACCGACGACCGTGCGCGCGCCGTGCGCATGGCGCTGTACCCACCGACTGGGCTGCCACCCGCGCTGGGCGTGGACTTGTGGGTGGAAAACGCCGCTGCCCTGCAGTCCAAGCGCCGTGTGCTGACTGTCACCACGGGCAGCGACAAGCTCGAACTGCAGCCCGCGCCCGACTGGGTGCCCGGTGCCCTGGCCGACCACTTGACCTCTTTTGGCGGCGACCTGCAAGGGCAGCACGGCCAGGCCACCGCGCTGGACTGGATCGCCTCGGGCGCCACGGCCAGCCACGGTGCCGTCAGCGAGCCTTGCAACCACCCGCAGAAGTTTCCGCACCCGCAGGTGCTGTTGCTGCACTACCTGCAAGGTGCGACAGCCATCGAGGCCTACTGGAAAAGTGTGGCCTGGCCGCAGCAGAGCCTGTTCATCGGCGAACCGCTGGCGGCGCCGTTTTCGCCGCCGCGCAGCGTCGCGCCGGCCGCAAGTGCACCCGCCGCGGCGCCTTGATCGTTCAAGCGTCCTTCAGGCGTCGGCCGTGAGTGCAGCCAGCGCGGCCTCTGCGCTGCGCACAGCGCCTTCCAGCGTGGCCGGGTAGGGCCCTTCGACGTGGTCACCCGCAGCCACCAGCCGACGCGCCACCCACGCCGCCGGGCGCTGCAACTGCGGTGTGCAGCGGAAGGTGGCCCGTTTTTCCGCCAGCACGCGCAGCACGCTGGGTGGCCGGGGCCAGGCCGCCGGGCCCAGGGCCGACACGGCTTGTCGCAGCACAGCCTGGCCCGTCGCATCCAGCCCCTGTTCAACCCAGTGCCGGGCACCGCTGACCACAAAGGCAAACACATCGCGGGGGCCACCCAAGGCGCCCAGGTCGAAGGCAAACTGCGCCGGCGCGTCGCTGCTTTCCAGCAGCGCTGTCATCGGGCAGGGCAAGCGGCCACCTTCGGCATGCAGGTAGACGGTGACGATAGGCTCGTAGCCAACCCCTTCGGCCGTCTGCGCCCACGCCGCGGCATGGGGCCGCACCAGCCGCGCGGCTTCGCCGGCGCTGCAGGCCAGCACGACGGCATCGAAGGCCTGCCCGTCGAGCTGCCACCCCGAGTCGCTGGACATCAGGCTGGACACACGCGAACGCAGGACCAGCGTGGCGCCATGCGCCTGCAGCCACTGCGCCGCTGGCTCGGGCAGCAGCCGGTCCAGGCTGGCACGCGGCAGCAGCAGGTCGGCCGAGCCACGGCCGCTGAACAGCGCGTCGCGCAGCACACGCAGAAAAACTCTCGCGCTGGCCTGGGGTGCCGGTGTGTTCAGTGCTGCGACACACAGCGGGTCGATCAGCAACTGCCGGACGGCCCCCGGCAGGTGGCCGCACAGCCGCTGCACGGTCCATTCAGCCGGACACGTGAAGCCGCGCAGCGCCCAGCCGGCAGCAGCTTGCATCAGCGCCAGCCGGTCGCGCCACGTCCAGCCCACACACCCGGCCACCGCCGCGCCAAAACCCAGCCAGGCCGGCGCGGCAGGCATGCGCAAGCCGCGGCCATCGGGGTAACGCAGTTCCAGCGGCTGGCGGTGCAGCAGCGCGCCGGCGTCAGCGCCCACGGTGGCCATCAGCGCCAGCGTGCGGGTGTAGGCGCCGATCAGGATGTGCTGACCGTTGTCCAGCGCCAGGCCGTCGACATCGACACCGCGGGCGCGGCCACCCCATTGCGCGGCCATCTCGAACAGCGTCACCCGGTGGCCGGCTTCAGTGGCACGCACGGCGGTGGCCAGCCCGGCCCAACCGCCACCGACGACCGCCAGCCTCACTGCGTGCTCAGCGCCCCCGCACGTGGGTGCGGGTGGCGATCCACAGCTTGCGCAGCGGCGTCAGCGAGGTGCGCTGGTGCAGCACCTGGAACTGCTGGGCTTCGATCTCGCGCAGCAGCGTGCGGTAGATGTTGGCCATCATCAGCCCGGGTTTCTGTGCCGTGCGGTCGCACTCGGGCAAGAGCCGCATCGCGCCGTCGTAGCAGGCATGCGCCCGTTCGGCCTGGAAACGCATCAGCGCCTGGAAGCGGTCGCTGTAGCCCCAGGGGGCGGCCCGCTGCAGCAGTTCGTGGGCCTTGACGTCGAAGCGCTGCAGTTCGGCCACCGGCAGGTAGATGCGACCTCGGCGTGCGTCGTCGCCAACGTCGCGGATGATGTTGGTGAGCTGCATCGCCAGGCCCAGCTGGTGTGCGTACTGCACCGTGGCTTCATGGGTGCGGCCGAAGATGTTGGCCGCCACCTCGCCCACGATGCCGGCCACCAGGTGGCAATAACGCTGCAGCGCGGGGTAGTCCAGGAAGCGCGTCTGCTCCAGGTCGGTCTGGCAACCTTCGATCACCGCCTGCAGGTGCGTCTGCTCGATGCCGAACTCCGGCGCCAGCGGCATCAGCGCCCGCAGCACCGGGTGGCTGGGCTGGCCGTTATAGGCCTGCGCCACTTCCTTGCGCCACCACTGCAGCTTGTTGGCGGCCACGCTGCTGTCGGTGGTCTCGTCGACCACGTCGTCCACCTCGCGGCAGAAGGCATAGAAGGCGGTGATGGCGGCGCGGCGCGGCGGCGGCAGGAAGAGGAAGGCGTAATAGAAGGAAGAGCCGCTGCCGGCCGCCTTGTCCTGCACGTACTGCTGCGGTGTCATGCCTGGCCCCAGGACATGCCGGCGGCTCGCCACAGCATCACGGCCGCATCGATGCGGCCGATGCGGGGGCGCTGGGTCAGGGCGGCGTGGTCCATCTGCCGGATTTTCTCAAGAATGCGCAGGCCGCCCTGCACCACGAGGCGCAATTCCCATCCGGCACGGCCCGGCACGCGCAGTGCCAACGGTGCACCTTGCTGCATCAGGCTTTCCGACCAGTCCACCAGCGACCGCACCAGCAGGCGCGCCTGCGGGCTGTCGCGGCACTGCGCCAGGTCGATGGCCGTCACGCCGCGGGCCTGGCGATCAAGCTGCGGAACGTAACAACGGCCGCGTGGGCCGTCGACGCTGAGGTCTTGCCAGAAGTTGATGAGTTGCAGCGCGCTGCAGATCGCGTCGGACTGCTGCAGCGAACGTGCGTCGTGAATGCCGTACAGGTGCAGCAACAAACGCCCCACGGGGTTGGCCGACCGTCGGCAATAACCCAGCAACGCTGTGCGGTCGGGATAGGGCGGGTTCCGCACGTCTTGCTCGAAGGCGTCCAGCAGGTCGTGAAGCAGCTGGGGCGGCAGCGAAAAGGCGCGCGCCTGGCGGGCCAGCGCGGTGAACACACCCGGCCAGCGCGGGCCGGGTGCCTGCTTGACCAGCACGGCGTTCAGGTCCTGGCGGTAGGCGGACAGGTCGGCCAGGCGCTGTGCCGCGGTGGCGCCGCCTTCGTCGGCCAGGTCGTCTGCCGTGCGCGCAAAGTGGTAGATGGCGGCGACCGCCGGCCGCAGGTGCGCCGGGCACAACATAGACGCGACGGGAAAGTTTTCGTAGTGGTCAACGCTCACCGGCGGATTCTCGCCACTTGGGCGGCGTTTTCCGGGGCGGCCGGTGGGTCCGGACCGATCTCGGGCTCTGGCGCCACACGCTTGCGCAATCAAATTGACAGTCGCCCAGCCCGCAAATACATTACTGACCAGTCAGTCATTAACTCGGTGGCAGCTTCTGCCCCGTCCTTGCAGGTTGCTCACATGAACGTCAGCGCGCTCAGCTTTTTCACCCTCGGCGCGGTCTTGCTGCTCGCCGCCTGCTCGCCGCGCACGGCACCACCCGAGCCCGTGCGCGCGGTGCGCACGATGACCGTGGGGCCGGCCAACGTGGGCGGCACGCAGGAGTTTGCGGCCGACATCCGCGCCCGCACCGAATCGCGGCTGGCCTTCCGCGTGGGCGGCAAGCTCACGGCTCGGCCCGCCGAAGTGGGCCAGCGGGTGCGTGCCGGCCAGGCGCTGGCGCAACTGGACCCGGCCGACCTGCGTCTGCAACAAGACGCGGCCAATGCCGGCCTGCGGGCTGCGCAGTCCAGCCAGGACCTGGCGCAGGCCGAGTTCAAGCGCTACCAGGAACTGCGCGAACAGGGTTTCATCAGTTCGCTGGAACTCGAGCGTCGCGAGACGACGCTGCAGGCGCAACGCGCGCAGCTCGACCAGGCCCGCTCGCAAGCCAGCATGCAGGGCAATATGGCCAGCTACGCCGTGTTGACGGCCACGGCGGCCGGTGTTGTGACCGCGGTCGAAGCCGAGGTTGGCGCGGTGGTCGCCACCGGCTCGCCCGTGGTGCGGCTGGCACACGACGGCCCGCGCGACGCCGTTTTTGCGGTGCCCGAAGACGGCGCGGCCGGCCTGCGCGCACTGCTGGGCAAGACCGGCGCCATCCGCGTGCGGCCTTGGGGCGCGACCACCTTTCTGCCGGCCACGGTGCGCGAGGTGGCAGCCGCTGCCGACCCGGCCACACGCACCTTCCTGGTCAAGGCCGATGTCGGCGATGCACCGCTGCAACTGGGCCAGACGGTGACGGCGGTGATCGACTTGCCGCGCCGTGACGCTGCCGCGCGCCTGCCGCTGAGCGCCGTGATGCAGCAGCAGGGCCAGCCGGCCGTCTGGCTCTTGGACCGCACGACGATGACAGTGAAGGTGCAGCCGGTGGTGGTGGCCGGTGCCGACGGCAATGCCGTGGTGGTGGCCAGTGGCCTGAACGAGGGCCAGACGGTGGTCACGGCCGGTGTGCACACGCTGACGCCGGGCCAGAAGGTGAAGCTCTACGAAGCGCCGGCGCAGGCTGCGTCTGCCGCAACTGCCTCGACAGCCGCGTCTGCCGTGGTGCCCACGCCTGCCGCCAGCCGCTGACCGGAGGGCCGCATGAACACCGAACACAACCCGGGCCCGCGGCATGCCGACGACGGCGTGCCCACCTCGCGTTTCAACATCAGCCGCTGGGCCCTGCAACACCCGGCGCTGACACGTTACCTGATGGTGGTGATGCTGCTGCTGGGCACTGCCGCCTACTTCCAGCTGGGCCAGGACGAAGACCCGCCATTCACGTTCCGCGCCATGGTCGTGCAGGCCTTCTGGCCGGGCGCCAGCGCGCAGCAGATGGCCGAGCAGGTCACCGACAAGATCGAAAAGACGCTGCAGGAAGTGCCGCACGCCGACAAGATCCGCTCGTACACCAAACCGGGTGAGTCGCTGACCATCCTGCAGCTGAAGGACTCGGCACCGCCCAAGGAAGTGGCGGGCAGCTGGTACCAGGCGCGCAAGCGGGTAGGAGACATGCGCAGCACGCTGCCGGCCGGGGTCATCGGGCCGGTGTTCAACGACGATTTCGGCGACGTCTACGGCTCCATCTTCGCGCTCAGCGCCGATGGCTTCAGCCGAGAAGAACTGCGTGTGCAGGCCGACCGCGTGCGCCAGCGCCTGCTGCAGGTGCCGAACGTGGCCAAGGTCGAGACCTTTGGCGCCCAGGCCGAGAAGGTGTTTGTCGAGATCTCGCAGAAGCGTCTGGCGCAGCTGGGCCTGGACATGAACCAGGTCATCGCGCAGATCGGCGCGCAGAACGCGGTCGAGGGTGCCGGTGTGCTGAATGCCGGTGCCGAAAACCTGCAGGTGCGGGTGGCGGGCCAGTTCAATTCGGTGGACGAGCTGAAACGTTTCCCGATCCGCGCCGTCAACACCAGCACCGGTGTGGCCAGCAGCCTGAAGCTGGGCGACATCGCCGACATCCGCCGCGACTACGTCGACCCGCCGGCAGTGCGGGTGCGCCATCAGGGGCAGGAGGTCATCGCGCTGGGTGTGTCGATGGCCAAGGGCGGTGACATCATCGCGCTGGGCCAGGCGCTGGATGCCACGATGAAACAGCTGCAGGCCGAGCTGCCGGTGGGCATCGAGATCATGCAGGTGCAGGACCAGCCGACCGCGGTGAGCCGCTCGGTGGGCGAATTCGTGAAGGTGCTGATCGAGGCGGTGCTGATCGTGCTGGCGGTCAGCTTCATCAGCCTGGGTCTGCACACCAAACCCCTGCGCATCGACATCTGGCCGGGCCTGGTGGTGGGCATCACCATTCCGCTGGTGCTGGCCATCACCTTCGTGACGATGTACTACTGGGGCGTGGGCCTGCACAAGATCAGCCTGGGCAGCCTGATCATCGCGCTGGGCCTGCTGGTGGACGACGCCATCATTGCGGTCGAGATGATGGTGCGCAAGCTCGAAGAGGGCTACGACAAGATGCGCGCCGCCACCTTTGCCTACGACGTGACGGCGATGCCCATGCTCACGGGCACGCTGATCACCGCGGCGGGTTTTTTGCCCATCGGCCTGGCGCAGTCGGTGACGGGGGAATACACCTTCGCCATCTTTGCCGTCACGTCGGCGGCGCTGGTCATCAGCTGGCTGGTGTCGGTGTATTTTGTGCCCTACCTGGGCGCTCGTTTGCTGCACACACGCAGCAAGGCGGCGGGTTTGGCAGACGACGGCCCGCATGAGCTGTTCGACACGCCGTTTTACAGCCGCTTCCGCAAGGCGGTGCACTGGTGTGTGCAGCACCGCTGGATCACCATCGGCCTGACGGTGGCCAGCTTCGCGCTGGGCATCGTGGGCATGGGCCAGGTGCAGCAGCAGTTTTTCCCGGACAGCAGCCGACCCGAGATCCTGGTCGACCTGTGGCTGCCCGAGGGTTCCACCGTGCAGGAAAGCGACGCCATCGCGCGGCGCTTCGAAGCCCGGCTGCTGCAGGAAAAGGGCGTCGAGAGCGTGACCACCTGGGTCGGCAGCGGCGTGCCCCGTTTTTACCTGCCGCTGGACCAAGTGTTTCCGCAAAGCAACGTCAGCCAGGCCATCGTGTTGCCCAAGGACTTGAAACAACGCGAAGAACTGCGTGTGCGGTTGCCGGCGCTGCTGGCCACCGAATTCCCCGAGGTGCGCGGCCGCGTCAAGCTGCTGCCCAATGGGCCGCCGGTGGCTTACCCGGTGCAGTTCCGTGTCGTCGGTGTCGACGCGGTTCAGCTGCGCCACTGGGCTGATCAAGCCAAGGATGTGCTGCGTGCCAACACCAGCATGCGAGGTGTCAACGACAACTGGAACGAATCGATCAAGGTGCTGCGCTTTGATGTCGACCAGGACAAAGCCCGCGCGCTGGGCGTGACGAGCCAGATGATCGCGCAGGCTTCGCGCACCATCTTGTCCGGCAGCAACATCGGCCAGTACCGCGAGGGTGACAAGCTCATCGACATCGTGCTGCGCCAGCCGCTCGAAGAGCGGCGCGCCATCACCGACCTGGGCAACGCCTACCTGCCCACCGCCAGCGGCCGCAGCGTGCCGCTGACGCAGATTGCCAAAGCCACTTTCGCCTTCGAGCCGGGTGTGATGTGGCGCGAGGGCCGCAACTACGCCATCACCGTGCAGGGCGACGTGGCCGAAGGCCTGCAAGGCCCGACGGTGACCGCGCAGCTGTGGCCGCAGCTGCAGCAGCTGGCCGCGCAGATGCCACCCGGCTACCGCATCGAGATTGCCGGCGCGGTGGAAGAAAGCAGCAAGGGCCAGGGCAGCATTGCGGCCGGCGTGCCGATGATGCTGTTCATCATCTTCACGCTGCTGATGTTGCAGCTGCAGAGCTTCAGCCGCGCGATGCTGGTGTTCCTGACCGGGCCGCTGGGCATTGCCGGGGTGGCGGCGGCGCTGCTGATCCTGAACCGGCCCTTCGGTTTTGTTGCGCTGCTGGGGGTGATCGCGCTGATGGGCATGATCATGCGCAACTCGGTGATCCTGATCGACCAGATCGAGCAGGACCGTGCGCGTGGTGTGCCGACCTGGGACGCCATCGTCGAATCGGCCGTGCGGCGTTTCCGGCCCATCGTGCTGACGGCGGCGGCGGCGGTGCTGGCGATGATTCCGCTGTCGCGCAGCGTGTTCTGGGGGCCGATGGCGGTGGCCATCATGGGCGGGTTGATCGTGGCCACGGTGCTGACCTTGCTGGCGCTTCCCGCCATGTATGCGGCCTGGTTCCGGGTCAAGCGTGAGGGGCTGCCGGCGGCGGGCTGATGGGCTGACGCTAAAATGTCGGGTTTGCTGCTCCGGCGGCGCACCACCCGCGCGGGTGGCGAAATGGGTAGACGCACCAGGTTTAGGTCCTGACGCCTTCACGGGCGTGCCGGTTCGAGTCCGGCCCCGCGCACCAGCAGCACCGATCCCACCGACTCCACTGCCCCAAAGAGACACCATGGCCGTCCAAGTTGAAACCCTAGAGAAGCTCGAGCGTCGCATCACCCTGACGCTGGCTGCTGAAACCATCAACGGCGAGGTCGAGACCCGCTTGAAGCGCCTGTCGCGCACGGTCAAGGCCGACGGCTTCCGCCCGGGCAAGGTGCCGATGTCGGTGGTGACGCAGCGTTACGGCTACTCGGTGCAGTACGAAGTGGTCAACGACCGTGTCGGCCAGGCTTTCAACGAAGCCGCCACCGAAGCCAGGCTGCGTGTCGCCGGCCAGCCGCGCATCACGCAGAAGGACGACGCACCCGAAGGCCAGCTGGCTTTTGATGCCACCTTCGAGGTTTATCCCGAAGTGAAGCTGGGTGACCTGAGCACGGCCGAGATCGAGCGTGTCACGACCGAGGTCACCGAAGAGGCCATCGACCGCACGGTCGAGATCCTGCGCAAGCAGCGCCGCACCTTCGGCCTGCGCCCCGCCGTGGAAGGTGCGGTCGAAACCGACCGCGTGACGATCGACTTCGAGGGCAAGATCGACGGCGAGCCCTTCGACGGCGGCAAGGCCGAGGCTTTCCAGTTCATCATCGGCGAAGGCCAGATGCTCGAGCAGTTCGACCAGGCCGTGCGTGGCATGAAGGTGGGCGAGAGCAAGACCTTCCCGCTGCAGTTCCCGGACGACTACCAGGGCAAGGACGTGGCCGGCAAGGAAGCCGACTTCATGGTCACCGTGAAGAAGATCGAAGCGCAGAACCTGCCCACGGTGGACGAAGCCTTTGCCAAGTCGCTCGGCATCAAGGAAGGCACGGTTGAAGGGCTGCGGGCCGACGTGAAGAAAAACCTCGAGCGCGAGGTCAAGTTCCGCGTGCTGGCCCGCAACAAGGGCAACGTGATGGAAGCGCTGTCCAAGGCCGCTGAGTTGGAGATTCCGAACGCACTGGTGGCTTCCGAAACCGACCGTCTGATCGAAGGTGCGCGTGCCGACCTGAAGCAGCGGGGCGTGAAAGACGCCGAGACCGCGCCGATCCCGGCCGAGATCTTCAAGCCGCAGGCCGAGCGCCGTGTGCGCCTGGGCCTGGTGGTGGCCGAGCTGGTGCGCACGAACAAGTTGCAGGCCCAGCCCGAACAGCTGCAGAAGCACATCGAAGAGATGAGCCAGAGCTACGAAAAGCCGGCCGAAGTGATGCGCTGGTACCTGGGTGACCGCCAACGCATGTCCGAAGTCGAAGCGGTGGTGATCGAGAACAACGTGACCGATTACGTCCTGGCCACCGCGAAGGTCGTCGACAAGGTGCTACCGTTCGACGACTTGATGACGGCATCGTAGATGAAGCCCCCACGCTCCCTGCGGTCGCTGCCCCCCGAGGGGGCGCATGCAGCGGACCGGCGGAGCCGGATCCGCGCATGACCTTGGTCAGATTCTGAAGGACACTGCATGAGCTATACCGAGACAACCGGGCTGGGCATGGTGCCCATCGTGATCGAACAGTCGGGTCGGGGTGAACGTGCCTACGACATCTACAGCCGGCTGCTGCGCGAGCGCATCATCTTCCTGGTCGGACCCGTCAACGATGGCACGGCCAACCTGGTGGTCGCGCAGATGCTGTTCCTGGAAAGCGAAAACCCTGACAAGGACATCTTCCTGTACATCAACAGCCCGGGCGGCAGCGTCAGTGCCGGTTTGTCGATCTTCGACACGATGCAGTTCATCAAGCCCGACGTGTCCACGCTGTGCATGGGCATGGCCGCCAGCATGGGCAGCTTCCTGCTGATGGCGGGTGCCAAGGGCAAACGTTCCGCGCTGCCGAACGCTCGCGTGATGATCCACCAGCCCAGCGGCGGTGCGCAGGGCCAGGCCACCGACATCGAGATTCAGGCGCGCGAGATCCTGAAGACCCGCGAGCAGCTCAACCGCATCTACGCCGACCGCACCGGCCAGTCGCTGGAGCGCATCACCGCCGACATGGAGCGCGACCGCTGGATGAGCCCGACCGAGGCCATGGAATACGGCCTCATCGATCAGGTGCTGGACAAGCGCGGCTGACCGGCGCCACAGAGCCGCTCGCGGCCCGCATTCCACTCGGGCGCCAAGCCCGGTCAAGAGCCCCGATCGGGGCTCTTTTCCTTGCAGCGCCCCACTTGGCCTTTGGTCTATCATGACGGTGCAATCCGCCCTTAACCACCCTGCACAAGCATCCAATGGCCGACAAGAAGGGCGCCTCCGGCGAAAAGGTTCTGTACTGCTCCTTCTGCGGTAAGAGCCAGCACGAGGTGAAAAAACTCATCGCAGGACCGTCGGTGTTCATCTGCGACGAGTGCATCGAGCTGTGCAACGACATCATCCGCGATGAAGTGCCCGTCGAAGGTGCGGCCGCCAAATCCAGCAAAAGTGACCTGCCGGTGCCCGCCGAGATCAAGGGCAGCCTCGACCAGTACGTGATCGGCCAGGAAGTGGCCAAGCGCACGCTGGCCGTGGCCGTCTACAACCACTACAAGCGCCTGAAGCACATGGGCGCCAATGCGGGCAAGGACGAGGTCGAACTGACCAAGAGCAACATCCTGCTCATCGGCCCCACCGGCAGCGGCAAGACGCTGCTGGCGCAGACGCTGGCACGCTTGCTGAACGTGCCCTTCGTGATTGCCGACGCCACCACGCTGACCGAAGCCGGTTACGTGGGTGAAGACGTCGAAAACATCATCCAGAAGCTGCTGCAGAACTGCAACTACGAAGTTGAACGTGCGCAGCGCGGCATCGTCTACATCGACGAAATCGACAAGATCAGCCGCAAGGCCGACAACCCCAGCATCACACGCGACGTGTCAGGCGAGGGTGTGCAGCAGGCGCTGCTGAAACTGGTGGAAGGCACGATGGCCAGCGTGCCACCGCAAGGCGGGCGCAAGCATCCGAATCAAGACTTCCTGCAGATCGACACGACCAACATCCTGTTCATCTGCGGCGGCGCTTTCGACGGCCTGGAAAAGGTCATCCAGAACCGCACCGAAAAGTCCGGCATCGGCTTTGGTGCCAGCGTGCACAGCAAGACGGAAAAGCGGGCTGCCGACCTGTTCCGCGACGTCGAACCCGAAGACCTGATCAAGTTCGGTCTCATCCCTGAACTGGTGGGCCGCCTGCCGGTGGTGGCCACGCTGGGTGAACTCACCATCGAAGCCATGGTGCAGATCCTGACCGAGCCCAAAAACGCCTTCGTCAAGCAGTACCAGAAGCTGTTTGCGATGGACGGTGTCGAACTCGAAGTCCGCCCCTCGGCCTTGACCGCCATCGCCAAGAAGGCACTGGCGCGCAAGACCGGGGCTCGCGGTCTGCGCTCCATCCTGGAGCACTCGCTGATCGACACCATGTTCGACCTGCCCACGCTCGACGGCGTGGCCAAGGTCGTGATCGACGAACACATCGTCGAAGAGGGCGCCAAGCCTCTGCTTGTCTACCGCGAGAAGAAAGCCAGCGCTTGACCGTCAGCCCCCAAGCTCGCTGGCGCTCGCTACCCCCCAAGGGGGCCGTCCGCCGGCGGCCCGGCAGAGCCGGTTCCGCGGCGGGAAGCTTGGCGCGAATCTTCTTGCATTCCTAATCTCGAACCCCAAGTGGGTTTGAGAAAGAGAGGTCTCAATGTCCGGACATCCCATCCTTCCCTCCGATCCCATCACGCTGCCGCTGCTGCCGCTGCGCGATGTGGTGGTGTTTCCGCACATGGTCATCCCGCTGTTCGTGGGCCGGCCCAAAAGCATCAAGGCACTCGAAGCCGCGATGGAACAGGGCCGTCAGATCATGCTGGTGGCGCAGAAGGCGGCCGGCAAGGACGAGCCCCGGGCCGACGACATGTTCGACGTGGGCTGCGTTTCCAGCATCCTGCAGATGCTGAAACTGCCTGACGGCACCGTGAAGGTGCTGGTCGAAGGTGTGCAGCGTGCCAACACCACCAGCATCACCGAAACCGACGACTACTTCGTCGGTGAAGTTGTGCCGGTGCAGGCAGAAGGCGACGCCACGCCCGAGATCGAAGCCCTGCGTCGTGCCGTGACGCAGCAGTTCGACCAGTACGTCAAGCTCAACAAGAAGATCCCGCCCGAGATCCTGACCAGCATCGCCGGCATCGACGACCCGGGCCGCCTGGCCGACACCATCGCTGCGCACCTGCCGCTGAAGCTGGAAGCCAAGCAGGCCGTGTTGGACCTGTTCAGCGTGCCCAAGCGGCTGGAAAAGCTGCTGGAGTTGCTGGAACACGAAGTCGACATCCTGCAGGTCGAAAAGCGCATCCGCGGTCGCGTCAAGCGGCAGATGGAAAAGAGCCAGCGCGAGTACTACCTGAACGAGCAGGTCAAGGCCATCCAGAAGGAACTGGGCGACGGCGAAGAAGGTGCCGACCTGGAAGAACTGGAAAAGAAGATCAAGGCCGCGCGCATGAGCAAGGAAGCGCGCAAGAAGGCCGAAGCTGAACTCAAGAAGCTCAAGCTGATGTCGCCCATGTCGGCCGAGGCCACCGTGGTGCGCAACTTCATCGACACCTTGGTCAACTTGCCCTGGCAGAAAAAGACCAAGATCAAGCACGACCTGGGCAATGCCGAACATGTGCTGAACGAAGACCACTTCGGCCTGGAGAAGGTCAAGGACCGCATCCTGGAATACCTTGCCGTGCAGCAGCGTGTGGACAAGGTGAAGGCGCCCATCCTGTGCCTGGTGGGCCCCCCGGGCGTGGGCAAGACTTCGCTCGGCCAGAGCGTGGCCCGCGCCACCGGCCGCAAGTTCGTTCGCATGGCCCTGGGTGGCATGCGTGATGAAGCCGAGATTCGCGGCCACCGTCGCACCTACATCGGCAGCATGCCGGGCAAGGTGCTGCAAAGCCTGTCCAAGGTGGGTGTGCGCAATCCGCTGTTCCTGCTGGACGAAATCGACAAGCTCGGCATGGACTTCCGTGGTGACCCGTCTTCGGCGCTGCTGGAAGTGCTGGACCCGGAACAGAACCACACCTTCAGCGACCACTACGTCGAGGTCGACTTCGACCTGTCCGACGTGATGTTCGTGGCCACCAGCAACAGCATGAACATCCCGCCGGCGCTGCTGGACCGGATGGAAGTCATCCGCCTGGCCGGCTACACCGAAGACGAAAAGCTCAACATCGCGCAGCGCTACCTTCTGCCCAAGCAGCAGAAGAACAACGGCGTGAAAGACGGCGAGATGGAGATCACCGAATCGGCCCTGCGCGCCATCCTGCGTTACTACACCCGGGAAGCTGGTGTGCGGTCGCTGGAACGTGAAGTGGGCAAGATCTGCCGCAAGGTGATCAAGGGCATTGCGCTGAAGAAGTACGACGGCAAGGTCGTCGTCACCGACGAAAACCTGAACGACTTCCTGGGTGTGCGCAAGTTCGACTTCGGCCGTGCCGAGATGAAAAACCAGGTGGGCCAGGTCGTGGGCCTGGCCTGGACTGAAGTCGGCGGCGACCTGCTGACCATCGAAGCGGCGGTGATGCCGGGCAAGGGCACCATCACCCGCACCGGTTCACTGGGCGACGTGATGAAGGAATCGGTGGAAGCGGCGCGCACCGTGGTGCGTTCGCGTTCGCGACGCCTGGGCATCAAGGACGAGCAGTTCGAGAAGCGCGACATCCACATCCACGTGCCCGACGGCGCCACGCCCAAGGACGGCCCGAGCGCCGGCGCAGCCATGACGACGGCGCTGGTGTCGGCACTGACCGGCATCCCGGTGCGGGCCGACGTGGCGATGACCGGCGAAATCACCCTGCGGGGTGAGGTCACGGCCATCGGCGGCCTGAAGGAAAAGCTGCTGGCGGCGCACCGCGGTGGGGTCAAGACCGTGTTGATCCCCGAGGAAAACGTCAAGGACCTGCAGGACATTCCCGAAAACGCCAAGAGCCACCTCGAGATCGTGCCGGTGAGGTGGATCGACCAAGTGCTGGAAGTGGCGCTGGAACGCATGCCGGTGCCGCTGCCGGAAGACGAACCGGTGGCTGTGGTGCCTGCGGCTGCGTCGCCGAAGCCGGAAGCGGCGCCGGCGCTGTCGGCAGACGGATTGCCGCACTGAGCTTGCAGAAGCCGGTGGAAGCCGGCTATACTGCGAGGCTCGACGCGATCGAAGCAGGCAATTCGATCAGGCACTGAAAGAGGTGCGGCGCCGAGACCATCGCAAGGTGGGCATGAAGCAAGATCATGCGGGATTAGCTCAGTTGGTAGAGCGATACCTTGCCAAGGTATAGGTCGAGAGTTCGAGCCTCTTATCCCGCTCCAAATTTTCAAGACAGGGAAGCTTCGGCTTCCCTTCTTTTTGGCTGAAAATAGCGTCTGCTCTTCAGACCCCGGCGCGATAGCAAAGCGGTTATGCAACGGATTGCAAATCCGTCCAGTCCGGTTCGACTCCGGATCGCGCCTCCAGATTCTTCGGCAACCTCAGCCAGGGCCCCGTCTTCGTGACCGTGGGCCCCTTTTGTTTCTGGCGGGCACCGATAATCGCGGCCGGCCCGGATGGCGAAACAGGCAGACGCAGCGGACTTAAAATCCGCCGCCCTTGAAAAGGGGCATGCGGGTTCGAACCCCGCTCTGGGCACCACGCGAAACACCGGGCGCGCCGGTCGGCGCCGTGTCCCGTCCTGGGGCTAACCCTGATACCCCACGGTGTCGGCTCGCCGTGACACTCGTCCACACCAAAGATCGGCCAACGCCGGCTGCAAAGGGAGGACGCCATGTGGCGGATGAGTCGCAAGGAACGCACGCGCCTTGAGCGCCTGCAGGGTTGGGCCGGTTCCACCGAGGGGGATGCCAGCGCATTCGACGCCGCCAACGTGCGTGCCCTGCAGGGCCGCCTGCAAGGCGAGGTGGTGCTGCCCAGCGACGCGCCCTACCAGGCGTCCCGCCAACTCTCCAACTACGCCTTCCAGAGCTTCCCCTTGCTCATCGTGTACTGCGAGGTGTTCCAGGACGTCTGGGAATGCCTGCAGTTCGCGGCGCGCCATCGGCTGTGGATCACCACCCGGTCGGGCGGCCACAGCACGGCCGGATTCAGCATGAACGACGGCATGGTCATCGACACCAGCCGCCTGAATGGCGTTTACGTGGACACTGCGCGCCAGGTGGCCGTGGTGGGCCCGGGCAGCAACTGGGGCCATGTCAACGCCACGCTGGCCGACTACGGCCTGCACATGCCCACCGGTGGCTGCGGTGACGTCTGCGTGGCGGGCTACATGCAAGGTGGCGGCTACGGCTTCACTTCGCGCAAGTTCGGCATGAATTGCGACAACGTGGTGGACATGCTCGTGATGCTGGCCGACGGTCAGATCGTGCGTGCCAGCGAAGACACCAACCCCGACCTGTTCTGGGCCCTGCGCGGTGGCACTGGCAACAACTTCGGCATCCTGCTGCAGGTGAGCTACCGGCTGCACAAGATGCCGCCGCTGTGGGGCTTCACGCTCACCTGGTCGCTGGAGCAGGCGCCGGCCGCGCTGGCCGCCTGGCAGGCGGGTTTCATGAGCAGCGGTGCACCGCCCGAACTGGGTTACATGGGTGTGCTGGCCTGCACCGGCAAGGACCTGGCGCCGCAGCTCACGATGTGCGGCCTGTACTGGGGCAGCCGAGAAGCGGGCCTGAAGGTGATTCGGCCGCTGATGAAGGCCACCGGCGGCAAACTCGGCAAGGACCGTGTTGGCAGCTACAACGAACTGAACGAATGGCTGCTGGCCAACATCCCGCCGTGCCCCGACCTGGCCCGAGAGGACAAACAGTCCACGCTGATCGCCAAGCGCTTGAAGATGGACGACTGGCGCAGCATCTGCAAACGCTTTGCCGCGTCACCCAACCCCTGGACGGCAGTGGTCTTCGAGCCCTATGGCGGCGCCATCAACCAACTGCCCCGCGACGCCAATGCCTTTGTGCACCGCGACGCCGACGCCGACGTGTTTGTCGATGTGTTCTGGATGGACCCCGAACAGGAACAGCAGGTCAAGGCCTATCTCGACGACTTCATGAAACTGCTCGACCCGCTGGGCAACGGCGAGTCCTACCAGAACTACCCGCGCCTGAGCCAGGCCGACTACCGTCAGCGCTACTGGGCCGAGCAGTTTCCGAAGCTGCTGGGCATCAAGCGCAAATACGACCCGCACAACACCTTCCGCTACGCGCAGAGCGTGAGTCCCGGGCCGGGTCAGGCCTGGCCGAAGGTGAATGCCAGGGACACGATTCAGGTCGAAGCTTGGGGGCCGAAGCCCATCGAGCGGCCGAAGATCAAATCCAATGCCTTGAAGCCGCCGCGCAAGAAAGCCGCCGTCAAGGGCTGAACCATGCGCAGTCTGGTCGACCTGTTCTTCAACCCGCCGATGGCCATTGCGCGTGTGGGCGCCAGCGACACGCCCATGGTCGCCTTCGAATGGCGCGCAGCCACCGCCGCGCACAGCGGCACGCAGACGGTCATTGACCCGTCGCTGAGCTTCGAAGTGCAAGCCGACGGCGGCCTGAAGCCCTTCATGCCCACGGAGATCCGCTTCAAGGAAGACGACGGTTCCATCCGCCCGGTGGCGCCTTTCATTGAACTGTGGGCACGTCTGCAACGCAGCGAAGACGGCTTGCTGGAAGAAGCGCCAGTCACGCTGCAACTGCTGGCCGAACTGGGCATCAACCTCAAGCACGTCGCCGTGGAGGTGACCGCCTCCAACAACAAGGCCGCGCGCCGCACCGGCTACAACGCCTGCAGTTTCACTGCCCGCGCTGAGATTGCCGGCACCGACCACGGCGTGCATGCACTGCGGGCCTTCAGCCGCCACACCTCGGGCCAGCAGCCACTGGTGCTGCACGACAAACCCATCCCCCTGGGCCAGGTGCAGTGGATCAAACCATCGCCCCGGCTTGACCCCGAGTTCCCCGAGGTCGACCTGTCGGTGTTGCGCCTGCGTTTCACGCCCGCCAAGGGCGAGGTCTACGGCCCGCCGCGTGCTGCCTACGGCCCTGACCGCCAGACGGTGACCGGCGCCAACGACACGCTGGAATTCACGGCCAAGGAAGACGGCCGCATCCACATGATCGTGAAGCCTGAAAACCGCATCCTCAGCGACGACACGCCCTTTTCCAGCTACCGCATGCTGACGGGTCTGTTCGAAGACCCGCAGCCGCAGGACGGTTACGACGGTTCCGATGAAGGCGACAACACCGCCTGGGGCGTGGTGGACGACACCTGCGATGCCTTGATCAGCGCGTCGGTGGCCTGGCAGGGCGGGCGTTGCACCGCCAACGCACGTGTCTTTGTCGGCCCACCGCAGTACGCACCCGACCGGCGGCCCTTCTACGGCATCGATGCCGACCTGCAAGATCGTGACGAGCCGCTGATGGAGGTCGACGCGGACAACTTCGACGAGGTCAAGGACCAGGTCGTCGAGCTCTTCCGCCGGGTTTTCGAAACCGCCAGTTCGCTGAACCTGGACGCATCGCGCACCGAAGCGCTGCAGGACAACGCGGCCAAGATCAGCGCGTCGACACCGCCCACACCGGGCCTGCCAGCGGTGGGCGCGGCCAGCATGACCCGCACCGACACACCTTACGTCGACCGCGTGCCCGACCTCACCCCCGGCCAGCGCGAATCGGTCTTCACCACCAGCGTGCGCGGCGACCGGCTGACCTACACCGAGGTCGTGCCCTTTGTGCACGGCCAGCTGATGGACGAAGCGGTGCTGCTGGACTTCCTGCGCCGCAAACACGCACACGTTCGCCGACTGCTGCGGCCGCCCTTCGGCACGCTGCCTGAGTGGGACCTGGAGCCCGGCCCGCAACCCAACCCGGCCTTCCGCGACCCGCGGGTGCTGCGCGACCTGATGCACGACATGCGCATGCCACCCTATATGCGCGATGCCTTCTACGTGCCGCTGTCGCTGACCCGCAGGCAGTACCACATGATGATCGACTTCCTGGACCTCTTGGCCGCGCAGGAGACGCAGGCAACTCCACAAGCGCAGCCGTGAGCGACCTATGAGCGACTTCCAAGCGCGCAACCGCACTGCCCGTGCCGCACGCCCGGCCGTGGTCGGCAACCCGGCCAGCTCGCGCATGGAATCGGGTGTCGGCAACTGCTTCCCGGGCCTGGAGATGGACGTGCGCAACCTGGAAGGGCGCTTCTTTCCGGGCCTGCTGTTCTGGGTCATCACCGAACCTCTGGCGCCGGTGCCCGAGGCCCTGCCCAACCAGGCCGGCATCCGCCTGAAGTACCTGGACTACGAAGCCGACCCGATGCTGCCCGAGCGCAGCGAAGAAGCCTGGGTGCAGACCCTGCTGGCCACCTACAGCGGCGCCACCGGTCAGGCCATGAGCACGGGCCGCTGGTACCTGCACTGGCTGGAACAAGGGGGCAAGCGCATCGGCTGCTACCAGAGCACGGGCGAGCCCTACGACGGCGAATTGCTCTGGCGCTTCGTGCGCTGCCTGGTGCCAGACCAGCCGCTGAAGATCGCGCTGGTCCAGCGCGACGCCCCCGCGCCGCAACCGGTGGTGGAACTGTCGGGCTACCGTCGCCGCTACAGCGGCAGCGAAGGGGTAATCGACGCCTCCTACCCGCCGGGTGAACTGACCGAGTCGATGTGCAACCCGTGGCAGCACGACTTCCGTGACTGCGCCTGTTATTACTGGGCCTCGAACCACCCCGACGTGGTGCTGGGCGAAGGGCAGGGCAAGAGCCTGGTCAACGGCGACCCGGCCGGCACCACCGCCGCGGTCACCTGGCTCGACTGGCTGCGCCGTGACCGCAGCCCCGCCGGTGCCGTGGGTGCACCGGCTTCACGCAGCGCTGCACGTGCCGCGCAGCTGGACCATTTCGAGATCAACCGCCGCTGGCAGGACCTGGCTTTTGTCATCGGCGGGCGCGAAGTGGGTGCGGTGTACCTGCCGCCCAAAGCCGACAAAACACCTCCCTACGGCAGCCCGCAGGAAATGGTCAGGCACCTGCGCGAGCACCTGGCGCCGTTGGAACTGACGTTGGCCTACCAGTACTTGTACGGCCTGTTTTCGCTGCGCGACCCGGCCGAGGCGCCCAAGGACCGCTGGCGCACGATGCCGGCCGACCTGGTCACCGCGCGCCAGTTCGTGACGCTGGTGGCGGTGGGCGAGATGACCCACCTGCGTTGGGTGAACCAGCTGCTGTGGGAGCTGGACCGCGCGGGCTTCTACCCGCAGGGCGAACACTACGAACCGGTGCTGGAGCCGCTGCGGCAGGCCAAGGTCATCGACGGCTTCACGCTGCCTGACCTGCGGCCACTGGACCTGCAGGCGCTGCAGGCCTACGAACGCATCGAAAGGCCGGGTGATGCACTCGACCAGGCCTACAGCCGTTGCGTGGCCACGCTCGAAGACGGCCAGACCTACCCGCGGCATCTGTACGAACTGGCGGTGCGCATCGACACCGACGGGGTGCACCACTTCGAGCGTTTCCGCGACTTGCGGCGCACCCTGACGGCTTACGACAACGGCGGCACCGCAGCGCTGCCGTACTTGCGGCCCATGCGGGTCGGTACTTGCGAAGAAGCCCGCTTGGCGCTTGACTCGCTGAGCGGCCTGCTGGCTGCACTGCGCCAGGCCTACACGGCCGAAGCGGCGCAGCAGTTCAGCCAGGCGCAGCTGGCCATCGACCTGTCTCGCAAGGCCATGGACGTGTTCCGCACCGAAGCCGAAGCACTGGCCCGGCGTGGCATCGGCGTGCCGTTTTTCAGCGCGACATGAACGTGGCCACCGTCAGCGTGGCGGCCATCGGCGGCCGGCGCGTGGGCTTGCCGGCCGAGTCGGCTGTTCCGCTGGCGGCGCCGACACAAGCCCACTGCTTCAGCACTGAACATGGCCACCACGCGCTGCTGGTGAACGGCTCGCGCATCTACGACGTGCCTGAAGGCCTGGCTTCGCAATTGATGGAGGCCGCGCAGCGCGAAGGCCCTGCGGGCGAACGGCAACTGCTCGCCAGCCTGGGCCTGGACCGGCCCGACGCCATTGGCGAACACATCGACACGCCGGCCGTGAACGCCATCGCGCTGGCGGTGTCGCAACACTGCAACCTGGGCTGTGGCTACTGCTACGCCGAAGGCGGCAGCTTCGGCGGCGATGCCAGGCACATGCCCTGGGACGTGGCCCGGGCGGCGGTCGACCGTTTGCTGGACAGCGTGGGCCCCGGCGGCACTGCACGCATCGCCTTCCTGGGCGGCGAGCCGCTGCTCAACCGCAGCGTGCTGCGCCAGACCACCGAACACGCCAGCACACAGGCCGCGAAGCGAGGGCAGGGCCTGCAATTTGCCATCACCACCAACGCCACGGTGCTGAACGAAGAAGACGCGCAGTTCCTGGCCGCACACGGGTTTGCCGTCACCGTCAGCATGGACGGCGAACGTGAGCTGCACAACACGCTGCGCCCCACGCTGGGCGGCACCGGCAGCTACGACCGCATCGTGGCGCGCTTGCCACCGCTGCTGGCGCTGCAGGGCTGCAAACCGCTGGCCGGCTTCCAGCCCATGCAGGTGACGGCGCGGGTGACGGTGACGCCCCGTCACCAGAACCTGCGCGGCACGCTCGAACACCTGATGGCACTGGGTTTTCACAGCGTGGGTGTGTCGCCCAGCCTGAGCGCGCGCGACAAGGCGCTGCAACTGAACGACGCCGACATGCAAAGCCTGCTGGCGCAGATGATCGACTGCGCCCAGGCCTTCGAGCAGCACACGCTGCGGGGCGATCACTACCCCTTCGCCAACATGCTGGGTGCGATGCGCGAACTGCATCGCGGCACACACCGGCCTTTGCCCTGCGGCGCGGGCGCGGGCTACCTGGGGGTGGCAGCCGACGGCGAACTGAGCGCCTGCCACCGCTTCGTCGCCGACGACCGCGCAGCCTTGGGCAGCGTTCAAGCTGGCGTGGACGACGCAGCACGGGCCACCTGGCTGGCGCAGCGCCATGTCGACCGCCAGCAACCCTGCAGCGGCTGCTGGGCGCGTTACCTGTGTGGTGGTGGCTGCCACCACGAAGTGCTGAACCGTGGCCGGGTGGCCTGCAACTTCATCCGCGGCTGGCTCGACCATTGCCTGCAGGTTTATGTCCGCCTTGCCGAACACCGGCCCGCGTTTTTCAACTGAGGTCTGCGTGCTGGGCGGTGGCCCGGCCGGCGCCGCTGCCGCGCTGCGCCTGGCGCAGCTGGGTCATCGTGTCTGCCTGGTCGAACGTGGCGCGCCGCGGTTGACGCCGGCGGCGGTGTCCTTGCCACCGTCGGTGCTGCCGGTGCTGGACCTGCTGGGCCTGCGGTCGCGTGTGGAAAGCGCTGGCTTCTTGCGGCCGCCGCCGGCGCTGGTGCGCTGGCACGGTGCGGCGGCAGTCGACGGTGTCGCCGCAGGCCCCGCCGGCTTTCAGGTCGACCGGGCCCGCTTCGACCGTTTGTTTTTGCAGGCCGCCCAAGACGCGGGTGTGCAGGTGCTGCAGGCCGCGGCGTTGCCACCGCGCGACCAGGCTGGACGCTGGTGCGTGCCGCTGGCCGGCGGTGGGCATGTCGACGCGGGCTTTGTGATCGACGCGCGCGGGCGCCACGGCCAGCCCCAAGGCCCGGTCACGGTGGCGCTGATGGCGCTGATGGCGCACTGGCAGCCCAGGCTCGGCAGCGCCGAACCCGACCCGCGCAGCCGCGTGCAAGCCGGCGCCTCTTGTTGGGCCTGGGCTGCACCGCTGGCAAACCGCAGCACCCTGGTGGCGGTGTTCCTGGACGCCCACCGTGTGGCCGGTTTGCCCCAGGCTGCCCGGCAGGCCCTGCACGGGGAACTGCTGGCCCCGCTGGACCTGCTGGCGCCTTGTGTGCAGGGCGCCGACTGCGGCCCTGTGCAGGTCTGCGATGCCACGCCACGCAGCGTGAGTGACGCGGCACCGCAGCCTGGCCTGCTGCTGGCAGGCGAAGCGGCGTTCAGCCTGGACCCGCTGTCGTCACAGGGTGTGCCGGCAGCCTTGCGCCATGGCTGGCAGGCCGCAGCCTGTGTGCACACCGCCGCTCACCGGCCCGGCCAGGCCACGCTGGCCTGGCAGTTTCACCGCCAGCAGTCGCGGGCTGTGGCGCTGCGCCACCAGCGCCTGTCGACACGGCTTTACGACGCTGCAGCGCACCATGTCGATCACATTTTCTGGCTCAGCCGCGCCGGTCTCGACACGCCACCTTCGCCTGCCGCCGAGTGGCCCGGCCTGGACGACAGCATCGCGCTGGACGGCCGCGCCCACTGCAGCGAAATGCCGGTGCTGGAGGGTGAGTGGATCGTCATGCGTCAGGCCATCGAGCATCCGCTGCTCGACGGCCCCATTGCCTTCCTGGCCGGCCAGCCGGCGACTGACTGGCTGTGTGCCTTGCAAGGCGCGCCGCGTCTGCGCGACCTGCTGGATGCCTGGCACACACGCTTCGGCGCCGCTCGCACGCAGGCCGTCTGGCCTTTGTTGTGGCAACAAGGTTTGCTGAAGGCCGGAGCCTGAAAGCCGGCGCGCTTGCCGGGTGACTTCAGGCGAAGCCGTGGGCAGCCAGCGAACGCTGGGCGCGTTTCACGAAGCCCGTCGCGCCCTGGGCCTGGGCCAGGCTCAGCGCGCGTTTCAGGTCGGCCTCGCGGTGCTCGGGCAGCAGTTCGCCCTGCAGTCGCCACAGCTCGGGTTCGAGCCAGCGCTCGCCTGACGCGGCCACGCCACCATGCGCGGCGCGCAGCAGCCGCCGCGCGGCCTGGCCGTCACCCGCCTGCACCTGCACACGGGCCAGGATCAATTCCACCAGTGGCCGGTAGTTCCGTGCGCCGGTGGCCCACCACTGCGTGGCGGCATCCTGCATCACCGGCAGTTCAGCATGGGCCTGTTCGCCCATCGCGCGGGCCGCGGCCAGGAAAAACCGGCCGCTGCTTTCCATCAAAGGAAAGCCGCGCTTCTGGCCCAGTTCGGTGACACGTTCGGCCAGCGGCGTGATGGCCTGCCAATTGTCCTGCACGGCCAGCATCAGGCAGTAGAAGATCAACGCCTGCGCGGTGCTGTGGTCGTGGCCCAACCGGTCGGCCCAGGCCAGGCTTTCGCCTTGCACACGCATGGCCCCCGCCTCGTCGCCCTGGGCCGTGAGCGTGAGCGACAGGAAGTTCGAAGCGGCCACCTTGTGGTCGATGCCCAGCACCATGGCCATCGGCGCGTGGCGCTCGGGCACGTACTGCGCCAGGCTCTGCTCCAGGTGGTGGCGGGCGGTGGTCGGGTCGCCCACGTGGAAGGCCACGGCACCCACCGCACGGTGGCCAATCATCTCGAAGAGGGCGTCGCCATCGGCCCGCGCCGCATCCAGCAGCTGCTGAGCCGGTGCCAGGGCTTCGTCGCAGCGGCCGCGCACCAGGTGGTAGGCGTACAGGCCGTTCAGTGCCGGGATCAGCCGCTGCCGGTCGCCCAGCGTGCGCGCCAGCGCACTGGCACGTTCGTAGGCCGTACCTGTGGCCGGTGCGGCCACGCCCTGGCCGGCCCGCAAGGCGCTGGCCAGCATGATCTGCAGCGCCAGTTCGGCGCTGTCACGTTCCGGCCCGGCGGGCAGTTGCGGCACCAGTTCCAGCCCCTGCTGCAGGTGCGACACCGCTTCGGCAACCGCCGAACGGGCCAGTGCGTGTTCGCCGGCGCGGCGCCACAGGTCCAGCGCGGCTTCGGCCTGGCCGGCTTCGGTGACGTGGCGGGCCAGCGTTTCCGGTTCGGCCTCGACGGTTTCTGCAAACTGCGAGCGCAGCACCTCGGCGATGCGAGCATGGGTTTGCTGACGTGCCGTGCGCAGCATCGATTCGCCAGCCGCCACCTGCAGCAGCGCGTGGCGGAAGGCGTGCCGGGGCGGCACCAGGTCGGGCAGTGTCTGCAGCACGTCGCCATGGCTGAGCTGCTGCAGCGCCCGGTCCAGTTCGCCGCGGGGCAGCGCGCACACGGCTGCCAGCAGGTCGGTCGAAAACTCGCGGCCCAGCAGTGCCGCGGTCTGCGCCACCTGCTTGGCCGGGCCCATGCGGTCCAGCCGCGCCATCAGCGACGCGTGCAGCGTGGCCGGCACTTCAATCTGCACCGCGTCCGAAGCGTTGTCCAAGACCGAGCGGGTGATCTGCTCGGCATACAGCGGCACACCTTCGGCCGTGGCCACGATGCGGTCGATGAGCGCCGGCGCCAGGGCCTTGCCCGCTGCCACCTGGCGGATGACGTGGCGGATGGCGTTGGTGCCCATGCGTTGCAGCGCCACGGTCTGCAGCCGGCTTTCGTCCCAAGGCGCCGTGAAGTCGGGCCGGGTGGTCAAGACCGTCAGCAGGCCTGCCGTGGCCGGGCCTTCGAGCAAGCGCTTGATGAGCGCCAGGGTCGAGGGGTCGGCCCAGTGCACGTCTTCCCAGACCATCAGCGCGGCGCTGTCGCGCGCAGTAGCCGACAGCCAGTCCACGAGCAGTTGCTGCAGCGCCAGCATCAAGGCCGCGGGCTGCATTTCCGTGCTGCTGCGCGGGGCGTCGGTGCCCACCAGCGCAGCCAGCAGGGGCAGGGTGTCGGTGCGGGCGATCCCGTCGGCCTGCTGCAGGCCCAGCAGGCGCGGCAGCGCTTCTTCGCCGGGTGCGTCGGGGTTCAGGCCGGCGCGCTGAAGCAGGTGTTGCGCCACCGGGTGCAAGGCGCTGTGGCGGTGGAAAGCCGAGCAGCGCAACACGCGCACCGGCAGCTTGTCGGTTTGAACCTCGGCCACCAGTTCGTCGCTCAGGCGTGTTTTGCCCAGACCGGCTTCGCCGCGGATCAGCACAGACAGGCCCTCACCACCCCGCGCCCGCGACCAGGCGGTCTGCAGGGCGCGCAGGTGGCCGCTGGGATCCACCAACTGCGGGCGGGCGCTGCGTGGCAGCTGCGAGTCCAGCTCACCGGCCACCCGCGCCAGCCGCACCGGGTTGGCCGGGTCCTTCAGCACCACCAGACCCAGGTCTTCGGTGATGAAGCGCGGCGGCAGCAGGCTCAACGTGGCCTGGCTGATGAGCACGCTGTCGGGTGTGGCCACTGACTGGATGTGGGCCGCGATGTTGGGTGCCTCGCCCAGCGCCAGCGTGCCGGGCTGGTTGGCGTCGCCCAGGTCGCCGATGACCACCAGCCCGGTGTGGATGCCCACCCGCACCGCCAGGCCGCCGACCACCTGTGTCGTCAGGCGCGCGCTCAGGTGACGCACCGCCTGCACGATGGCCAGGCCGGCGCGCACGGCACGTTCGGCGTCGTCTTCGTTGGCCAGCGGGTAGCCGAAATACACCAGGATGCCGTCGCCCAGGTACTGCGCGATGTGGCCGCCGGTGGGCCGCAACACAGCCGCACACTCTTCGTGGTAGCTGCGCACCACGTCGCGCAGGTCTTCGGGGTCCAGGCGCGTGGAAAGTTTGGTTGAACCCACCAGGTCGCAGAACATCACCGTCAGCCGCCGGCGTTCGGCCACCGAGCTTTCCGCCGGGTCGGCCGCCCACACCAGCACCAGGCCGTCTTCGTCGCGCGCCAGGCGCTGGGCCAGGATCAGTTCGTCTTTCAGGTCGGCCAGGGCCGCGTCATCAAGGCCGAATTCCCGCTGCAGCAAGCGGTAGGTGACGCGGCGGCGGCGTTTCAGCAGCTCGGTGGCTGCGTCCAGCACGGACTCGAAGCTCATGGTGTTTTGACGGACTCATTCTTGTTGTGGCGTCCCTGTGCGAATCAGTATAGGTGTCACCCGCGGCGTGCAGAATCGCATGAACCAAAAATCCGGACACCGTGATGACTGCCCACAGCTCCCTGCAAGACGGCGTGACCCGGCGCGAAGTGTTCGGCTGGGCGATGTACGACTTCGCCAACAGCGGCTACACGACGGTGGTCATGACCGCTGTCTTCAACGCCTACTTCGTGGGCGTGGTGGCCGACGGTGCCGACTGGGGCACCCTGGCCTGGACGCTGGCGCTGGGGCTGTCCAACGCGCTGGTGATGTTCACGATGCCCGTCATCGGCGCCTACGCCGACGCCCGCGCGGCCAAGAAGAAGTTGCTGGTGATCAGCACCGTGGGCTGCGTGCTTTTCACGGCCCTGCTGGCCGAAGTGGGCCGCGGCGACCTGTGGCTGGCCGTGCTGGCCATCGTGGTGTCCAACCTGTTCTATTCCTACGGCGAAGGGCTGAATGCCGCCTTCCTGCCCGAACTGGCCAAGCGCGAAGCGATGGGCCGTGTGTCGGGCTGGGGCTGGAGCTTCGGCTACTTCGGCGGCATGTTGACGCTGGGCCTGAGCCTGGGCTACGTGCTGTGGGCCCAAGGACAGGGCCTGCCGGCCACGCACTTCGTGCCGGTGACGATGCTGATCACTGCGGCGGTGTACGGCGTGGCTTCTCTGGTGACCTTCTGGCTGCTCAAGGAACGTGCCGTGCCGCAGCCGGTGGCGGTGGGCGGTGCGGCGCGCAACGCTTTCCAGCGGCTGCAGCACACCTGGCAGGAAGCGCAGCGTTTTCAGGACTTCCGCTGGCTGCTGCTGTGTGCGGTGTTCTACCAGGCCGGCATTTCGGTGGTGGTGGCGCTGGCGGCGGTGTATGCCGAGCAGGTGCTGGGCTTCAAGCAGATCGACACGATGATGCTGATCTTCCTGGTCAACATCGCCTCGGCGGCGGGTGCCTTTGCCTTCGGCTACTGGCAGGACAAGGTCGGCCACCGCCGCGCGCTGGCCTTCACGCTGTGGGGCTGGATCGTGATGACGCTGCTGGCCGTGGCCGCCACGTCGGCGCCGCTGTTCTGGGTGGCCGCGGTGATCGCTGGCCTGTGCATGGGCAGCAGCCAGTCGGCGGGCCGCGCGATGGCCGCGCTGTTTGCGCCCGACGAACGGCTGGCCGAGTTTTTTGGTCTGTGGACCTTTGCGGTGCGGCTGTCGGCCATCGTCGGCCCCATCACCTACGGCCTGGTGACGTGGGTCACGTCGGGCAACCACCGTATCGCCATCCTCAGCACGGGGCTGTTTTTCGTGGTCGGCCTGGTCGTGTTGCGCCGTGTGGACATGGCACGTGGCATGGCGGCTTCCGGGCACCCGCAAGAAAAATAGTACGATCGTTCTATTTTGAGGCCTGGCGAGGCCCTGGCGAGGCTCAAGCCCAGGGGCGCGGCCTAGAATGCGCCACTTAACGTTTACGTCAATTGAAGCCCAGGAGCGTCATTCATGAAGGTGCTGGTTCCCGTCAAGCGGGTGGTCGATTACAACGTCAAGGTGCGGGTCAAGAGCGACGGCACCGGCGTCGACATCGCCAACGTCAAGATGAGCATGAACCCCTTCGACGAGATTGCCGTCGAAGAGGCCGTGCGCCTGAAAGAGAAGGGCGTGGTCACCGAGATCATCGCCGTGTCCTGCGGTGTCACGCAGTGCCAGGAAACGCTACGCACGGCCATGGCCATTGGCGCCGACCGCGCCATCCTGGTTGAATGCGCCGACGAACTGCAGCCGCTGGCGGTGGCCAAGTTGCTGAAGGCGCTGGTGGACAAGGAGCAGCCGGGCCTGGTCATTCTGGGCAAACAGGCCATCGACGACGACTGCAACCAGACGGGCCAGATGCTGGCCGCACTGGCGGGCCTGCCGCAGGCCACGTTTGCATCGAAGGTCGAAGTCGCCGACGGGTTCGCGTCGGTCACGCGTGAAGTCGACGGCGGCCTGGAAACGCTGAAGATCAAGCTGCCCGCCGTCATCACCACCGACCTGCGCCTGAACGAACCGCGTTACGTCACGCTGCCCAACATCATGAAGGCGAAGAAGAAGACGCTCGACGTCTTCAAGCCGGCCGACCTGGGTGTGGACGTCAGCTCGCGCATCAAGACACTGAAAGTGACCGAGCCGCCCAAGCGCGGTGCCGGCATCAAGGTGCCCGACGTGGCCACGCTGGTGGCCAAGCTGAAGAACGAAGCGAAGGTGGTGTGAACATGGCAGCTCTGGTGATCGCAGAACACGACAACGTTTCCGTTAGGGGCGCCACGCTGAACACCGTCACCGCGGCACTGGCCTGCGGCGGCGAGGTGCACGTGCTGATCGCCGGCACCGATGCCGGCGGTGCAGCCGCGGCGGCCGCGCAGATAACCGGCGTGGCGAAGGTGCTGCATGCCGACGCGCCCGGCCTGAACCACGGCCTGGCCGAGAACGTGGCCTCGCAGGTGGTGGGCATTGCCAAGCACTACAGCCACATCCTGTTTCCGGCCACGGCTGCGGGCAAAAACGTGGCGCCGCGGGTGGCCGCGCTGCTGGACGTGGCGCAGATTTCCGACGCCACCAAGGTCATCAGCGCCGACACCTTCGAGCGCCCCATCTACGCCGGCAACGCCATTGCCACGGTGCAGAGCCTGGACGCCATCAAGGTCATCACCGTGCGCACGACCGGCTTCGACCCGGCCGCTGCCACCGGTGGCAGCGCCGCGGTCGAGTCCCTGCCCGCCGTGGCCGACAGCGGCAGCAGCACCTTCATGGGCAGCGAAATCGCCAAGAGCGACCGGCCCGAACTGACGGCGGCCAAGATCATCGTCAGCGGGGGCCGTGCGCTGGGCAGCAGCGAAAAGTTCACCGAGGTGCTGACACCGCTGGCCGACAAGCTGGGCGCAGCGCTGGGCGCCAGCCGCGCCGCGGTTGACGCCGGTTACGCGCCCAACGACTGGCAGGTGGGGCAGACCGGCAAGATCGTCGCGCCGCAGCTCTACGTGGCCATCGGCATCAGCGGCGCCATCCAGCACCTGGCCGGCATGAAGGACAGCAAGGTCATCGTGGCCATCAACAAGGACGCCGAAGCGCCCATCTTCAGCGTTGCCGACTACGGCCTGGAGGCCGACCTCTTCACGGCCGTGCCCGAGTTGATCGCCGCGCTCTGAGCGGCGCAGCCCCGAACAGCCAGAACAGAGGGCGCCTGAGCAGGCGCCCTCGCCACATCCGAAAGACACCAACAATGACTTACCGCGCACCCGTGAAGGACATGCTTTTTGTCATGAAGCACCTGGCCGGCATCGAGGCTGTGGCGGCGTTGCCCGGTTTCGAAGACGCCGGTTACGACACCGCCGCCGCCGTGCTGGAAGAAAGCGCCAGGTTCAACGAAGGGGTGGTGGCGCCGCTGAACTGGGCCGGTGACCAGAACCCGTCGTCGTTCAAGGACGGCAAGGTCACCACCACACCTGGATTCAAGGAAGCCTTCAAGCAGTTTTCTGCCGGTGGCTGGCAGGCGCTGCAGCACCCGGTGGCCTACGGCGGCCAGGGTCTGCCCAAGCTGATCCATGCCGCGTGCAGCGAAATGGTCAACAGCGCCAACCTGAGCTTTGCCTTGTGCCCGCTCTTGACCGACGGCGCCGTGGAAGCGCTGCTGACGGCCGGCACCGAAGAGCAGAAGGCCAGCATCATCCCGAAGCTGGTCGATGGCACGTGGACCGGGTCGATGAACCTGACTGAACCCCAAGCCGGCAGCGACCTGAGCATGGTGCGCACCCGTGCCGAGCCCCAGCCCGACGGCAGCTACAAGCTCTTCGGCACCAAGATCTTCATCACCTACGGCGAACACGACATGGCGGACAACATCGTCCACCTGGTGCTGGCGCGTGTGGTGGGTGCGCCCGAAGGCGTGAAGGGCATCAGCCTGTTCATCTGCCCCAAGTTCTTGCCGGACGGCACACGCAACGACGTGCACTGCGTGAGCATCGAACACAAGCTGGGCATCAAGGCCAGCCCGACCGCCGTGCTGCAGTACGGTGACCACGGTGGTGCCGTCGCGCAGCTCATCGGGCAGGAAAACCGCGGCCTGGAATACATGTTCATCATGATGAACGCTGCGCGCTACGGCGTGGGTGTGCAGGGCATCGCGCTGGCCGAACGTGCGTATCAAAAGGCCGTGAGCTACGCACGTGACCGCGTGCAGAGCCGCCCGGTGGACGGCAGCCTGCGCACCGCCGCGCCCATCATCCACCACCCCGACGTGCGCCGCATGCTGATGACCATGCGCGCCCACACCGAGGCCTGCCGCGCGATGGCGCTGGTGGGCGCGTCGGCCTTCGACGCCGCACACGCCCACCCCGACAAAGAGGTGCGAGAACAGAACCAGGCCTTCTACGAGTTCCTGGTGCCGCTGATCAAGGGCCTGTCCACCGAGATGGCGCTGGACGTGGCCAGCCTGGGTGTGCAGGTGCACGGCGGCATGGGCTTCATCGAAGAAACCGGCGCTGCGCAGCACCTGCGCGACGCCAAGATCCTGACCATCTACGAAGGCACGACGGCGATCCAGGCCAACGACCTGGTGGGCCGCAAGACGGCGCGCGACGGCGGTGCGGTGGCCAAGGCCATCGCGGCGCAGATCAGCGACACGGTGGAGTTGCTGGTTGGCCGCACCAGCGCGCCCTGCCGCGCGATGGCCAAACGCCTGGGTGCGGGCCACCGCGCTTTCCTGGACGCCGTGGACTTCGTCGCGGGTGGTGCCAAGGGCCAGCCGAATGCCGTGTTTGCCGGCAGCGTGCCTTACCTGATGCTGGCCGGCACCGTGGTGGCCGGCTGGCAGATGGCGCGTGCACTGATGGTGGCCGAAGACCTGCTGGCCGCTGGCGAAGACACCGACTTCATGCGCGCCAAGATCGCCACTGCGCACTTCTACGCCGACCACATCCTCAACAAGGCCCCGTCCCTTCGCGACAGCATCGTCGAAGGTGCCGATGCGGTCACCGCCTTGGCCCTGGAGGCCTTCTGATGTCGCTCCCGCCCGTCCTGCAGAACCTGCCGCTGCCCATCATCGGCTCGCCGCTGTTCATCATCAGCAATCCCAAGCTGGTGATCGAACAGTGCAAGGCCGGTGTCGTGGGCAGCATGCCTTCGCTGAACGCGCGCCCGGCGTCGCAGCTGGACGAATGGCTGGCCGAGATCACCGAAACGCTGGCGGCCTGGGACCGTGATCACCCGGACCAGAAGGCCGCGCCCTTTGCCATCAACCAGATCGTGCACAAGAGCAACGACCGGCTCGAACACGACATGCAGGTCTGCGCCAAGTACAAGGTGCCCATCGTCATCACCTCGCTCGGTGCGCGCACCGACGTCAACGACGCCGTGCACGCCTGGGGCGGTGTGGTGCTGCACGACATCATCAACAACACGTTTGCGAAGAAGGCCATCGAAAAGGGCGCCGACGGCCTGATCGCCGTGGCAGCGGGTGCTGGTGGCCATGCCGGCGTGAAGAGCCCCATTGCGCTGATGCAGGAAATCCGCGAGTGGTTCAGCGGCCCCGTTGCGCTGAGCGGTGCCATCAGCACCGGTGACGGCGTGCTGGCGGCGCTGGCCATGGGCGCCGACTTCGCCTACATCGGCTCGGCCTTCATTGCCACTGAAGAAGCCCGGGCGTCGGCCGACTACAAGCAGTGCATCGTCGACAGCAATTCCGACGACATCGTCTACAGCAACCTCTTCACCGGTGTGCACGGCAACTACCTGAAGCCCAGCATCCGCAATGCCGGCATGGACCCCGACCATCTGCCCGAGAGCGACCCCACGAAGATGAACTTCGGCGGCGGCGAGGGCAGCAAGAGCAAGGCCTGGAAAGACATCTGGGGTTGCGGCCAGGGCATCGGCGCGGTCAAGGCGGTGGTGCCCGCCGCGCAGATGGTGGCGAGGCTGCGCAGCGAATTGCAGGCGGCCAGGCGGCGCATCGGCGTGCCCACCTGAAGCCGGTGGACGGCATCGCCGTGCAGCGCTACCCTGCCACCATGAAACACGCACCTGATCTGAGTTCCCGCCTGCTGCTGGCTGCGGCTGCGGCCGCCTTGCTGGCCGGCTGCGCCAACATGAGCGTCGGCATCGGCTTGCCCATCGGCCGCATCGGCGGTGTGGGTGTGTCGGTGGGTGGCGACGGCCGTGTCGGCGGCAGCGTGGGCGTCGGCTCGGGTGGCGTGGCGGTGGGTGTGGGGGCTTCGGGGCAACTGCCCAGGTCTTCCGAGACGGCCGCATCTGCTGCCTCCGCGCCTTCGCCATGAAGGGCCCGCGGCAGGCCATCGTCAACGCGCGGCTGTTCGACAGTGCCAGCGGCACCTTGCGGCCGCAGACCACGATCGTCATCGAAGGTGAACGCATCACCGCGGTGACGCAAGAACCGCTGCAGGTGGATGACGCGCGGCTCATCGACGCCGCGGGCCGTGTCGTGATGCCGGGCCTGATCGACGCGCACGTTCACGTGGTGGCCACCTCGCATGACCTGGTGGGCCTGGCGCTGCAACCGGCTTCGCTGGTGGGTGCACAAAGCAGCCACATCCTGCGCGACATGCTGCAGCGCGGTTTCACCACCGTGCGTGACGCGGCCGGTGCCGACTTTGGCCTGCAGGAAGCCGTGGCGCGTGGCCTGTACGAAGGGCCGCGCCTCTTCATCGCCGGTCACCCGATCAGCCAGACTGGCGGCCACGCCGACATGCGGCCGAAAGGGGTTCAGGGCCAGGGCATGTTCTGCAGCTGTGCCGGCCTGGGCCTGGTGGGCGCCATTGCCGACGGCGTGGGCGAGGTGCGCCGCGCGGTGCGCGAACAGGTGCGCAACGGCGCCAACCACATCAAGATCATGGCCGGTGGCGGTGTCAGCAGCCCCACCGACCCTATCGACGGCACGCAGTTCAGCGTTGAAGAATTGCGCGCGGCGGTGGAAGAGGCCGAAGCCGCCAACCTGTATGCACTGGCACACGCCTATTCACCGCGCGCGGTGACGCGTGCGGTGCAGGCCGGTGTGCGCAGCATCGAACACGGCAACCTCATCGACGAGGCCACGGCGCGTGTCATGAAGCAGCACGGAACCTACCTGGTGCCCACGCTGTCCACCTACGCCGCGCTGGCCGAAGAGGGCCAGCGACTGGGCTGGTCGGCCGCCATGCTGGACAAGCTGCAAGGTGTGCACGACCGCGGTCTGCATGCGGTGCAGCTGGCGCATGCCGAAGGTGTGCCGGTGGTCTTCGGCACCGACCTGCTGGGTCACATGCACGCCCGTCAGTCAGGTGAATTCCTGCTGCGTGCCGCCGCGCTGTCAACGGTGGAGGTGTTGCAAAGTGCCACCATCACCGCAGCGCGCCTGATGCGGCAGGAAGCGCACATCGGCCAGATCGTGCCAGGCGCCTTCGCTGATCTGCTGGTGCTGGAAGGCGACCCCACCGAAGACCTGTCGGTGCTGGCCGACCCGGCGCGCAGCATCTGCCTGCTGATGCAGGGCGGGCGCTTGGTGCGCAGCAGCCTGTAGCTCCCTCTCCCGCTGGCGGGAGAGGGCGGGGGGTGAGGGTGTTGGCGCCGCAGCACCCTCACCCCAACCCTCTCCCAGCGGGAGAGGGAGAAAGACCTACTTCACGCTGGTGAAGCGTGTCTCCGGCCGGTCGTCGGACTTGTGCACCGTGCTCACGCCGGCCTTCATGGCCCAGGGGCGCATCTGGTGGTGCAGCGGGATCAGCAGCACCTCGTCCTTGATGCGCACCAGGGCTTCCTTGATCATGGCATTGCGTTTGGCGACGTCGGTTTCGCTCTTCATCGCGTCGGCCAGGCGGTCTACCACCGGGTCGCTGACCTTGCTGAAGTTGAAGTTGCCGTCGGCGCCGCTGGTGCGGGTGCGCGCCAGGCTCTGGATCATGTACTGCGCGTCGTAAGTGGCCACGCCCCAACCCAGCATGTACAGGCTGGAGTCGAAGTTCTGGAACTTCTGGCTGAAGGTGGCCATGTTTTCGGCCATCAGCTGCGCCTTGACGCCGATGCGAGCCCACATGGCCACGATGGCCTGTGCAATTTCTTCGTCGTTGACGTAGCGGTTGTTGGGTGCGTTGAAGCGCACTTCGAAGCCGTCGGGGTAGCCGGCTTCGGCCAGCAGCTTCTTCGCACCTTCGACGTCCACCTTGGGCGGCATGTCGATGTCGTTGGCGTGGCCGTTCACACCTGGCGCCACCATCAGGCCGGCCGGGATGGCCAGGCCTCGCATGATGTTGCGCCGGATGGCTTCACGGTCGATGGCCATGCTCAGCGCCTGGCGCACACGCTTGTCGGCAAACGGGTTCTTGCCCTTGATGTTGCTGTACTTCAGCTCGGGGCTGCCGATGTCGGGTGCCAGGTAGATGGTGCGCACCTCGGGACCGTCGACGATCTTCAGCTTGGGGTCGTTGCGCAGACGGGCCACGTCCTGGGTGGGGATGTCGGTCAGCATGTCCACGTCACCCGACAGCAGTGCGGCCACGCGGGTCGGGTCGCTCTTGATGGGCGTGTAGACCACTTCCTTGACGTTGTTGGTGTGTTTGTCCCACCAGTCGTTGTTGATGGACATCGTGATCTTCTGTTCCGGCATCCAGCCGGTGATCTTGTACGAGCCCGTGCCCATCACATTGCGCGAAGAGAAGTTCTCTTCCTTGGCCTTGTAGTCCTGCACGTTGGTGGTGCGGTTCTTCTCGGCCCACGCCTTGCTCATGATGCGGAAGTCGATGATGTTGCGCAGCAGGATGGGGTTGGGCGCGCTGAGCATCAGGTCGATCGTGTGGTCGTCGATCTTCTTGATGTCGCTGATGCCGGTGACGTAGATCTGCATCGTGCCTTGCGGCTGCTTGATGCGGCCGAAGCTGAAGATCACGTCGTCGGCGGTCAAGGGGCTGCCGTCGTGGAACTTGACGCCCTTGCGCAGTTCGAAGCGCACTTGCGTGGGGCTGATGTAGGTCCACTTGGTGGCCAGCGAGGGTTCCACCTCGTACTTGGCGTTGTAACGGGTCAGGCCTTCGTAGGCGTGCATCAGGATGGCATTCGTCGTCGCATGGTTTTGCGAATGCGGGTCCATCGTCAGGATGTCGTTCTGGGCGGCCCAGCGCAGGGTCTGCGCCTGCGAAGGGGCGGCCAGCGCGGACGCCAGCACGGCGGCGGCGAGCAGGGCACTCAGTTTCATCGGGAAAACTCCTCGGCGGATTGCGAAACCGGCAATAGTAGGCCAGGCGCAGGCGTGTTCCAGCGGGGGAAACGCCGAAGCCGGCGGCCCAACGCGTGCCGCAGGCCCTTCAGCGCGAAGGCGCTGCTTGCGGCTGCAGGTCTGAATCGCAGCCCCGGCCGGCGGCGATCCAGCGCCGCGCCAGCGCCTGGGCCAGCACCGCAGGCAAGACCGGCAGCCAGCGGGATGGCTGGGCCAGCACGCCACAGCGGTACAGCAGGTCGGTTTCGTCCCACTGCAGCGCCAGGCAGGCGCCTTGGCGTCTGCGTGACAGCAGCATGCCCAGCGGGCAGGGCTCGGCGGCGCAACACACGCCGCAGCCATTGCAGGCCTGTCCAGAAGGCGGCTTGGCGGGTGCCTGTTGTTGCAGCAGGATGACACGGTGTTGCACGGTGGCACGCAGTTTGTCGGGGCCAAGCGCCGTTTGTCAGCAAAACAGCAGCCAGGAAGGCGCCCAATTGCTGCACATGTTCTGCGGTGGGCCGGTGTTACAGTCCCGCCGACGACAAAACAGGTCCTTCCCGTCCCCTTGCTGAGTTGAGACACGCAGCAAGGCGGGTCGCTAGTCCGCCAACCGGTGCAGCCGGGACGCGGAAGGTTGATGAACCCATCGAAGCGCCGCAGACCGGTGCGAAAGGTGAGCGAAAGATGATGCAGCAACACAGGTCCAACTCGTACCTGTTCGGGGGCAATGCTCCCTACGTGGAAGAGTTGTACGAGGCTTACCTCGACAACCCCGGCAGCGTGCCCGACAACTGGCGCACCTACTTCGACAACCTGCAGCACGTGCCGGCCACCGACGGCAGCGAAGCGCGCGATGTCGCCCACGCCCCCGTCGTCGAAAGTTTTGCGCAGCGCGCCAAGGCCAACGCCTTTGCCCTGAAGGCCAGCGAAGCCGACCTGGCCGTCGCCCGCAAGCAGGTGCACGTGCAGAGCCTGATTGCCGCCTACCGCTTCCTGGGCAGCCGCTGGGCCGACCTGGACCCGCTGAAGCGCACCGAGCGCCCCAAGATTCCCGAACTCGAGCCCACGTTCTACGACTTGACCGAGTCGGACATGGACATCACCTTCTCGGCCGCCAACACGTACTTCACGAAGGCCGAGAACATGACCCTGCGCGAAATCGTGCAGGCGTTGCGTGAAACCTACTGCGGCACCGTCGGCGCCGAGTTCATGCACTGCACCGACCCCGCTGAAAAGCGCTGGTGGCAGGAGCGGCTGGAGGCCGTGCGCAGCAAGCCCAACTTCACGGCCGAGCAGAAGAAACACATCCTCGAGCGCCTGACCGCGTCGGAAGGCCTGGAACGTTACCTGCACACCAAGTACGTGGGCCAGAAGCGCTTCAGCCTGGAAGGTGGCGAAAGCTTCATCGCCAGCATGGACGAACTGGTGCAGCGCGCCGGTGCCAGCGGCGTGCAGGAAATCGTCATCGGCATGGCCCACCGTGGCCGCCTGAACGTGCTGGTGAACACGCTGGGCAAGATGCCGGCCGACCTGTTCGCCGAGTTCGACCACACCGCTGCCGAAGTGCTGCCCGCCGGTGACGTGAAGTACCACCAGGGTTTCAGCAGTGACGTCACCACGCCTGGCGGCCCGGTGCACCTGAGCCTGGCCTTCAACCCCAGCCATCTGGAGATCGTCAACCCCGTCGTCGAAGGCTCGGTCAAGGCGCGCATGGACCGCCGTGGCGACAAAACCGGTGCGCAGGTTTTGCCGGTGCTGGTGCACGGCGACGCGGCCTTTGCCGGCCAGGGCGTGGTGATGGAAACGCTGGCGCTGGCGCAGACCCGCGGCTACTACACCGGCGGCACTGTGCACCTGGTCATCAACAACCAGATCGGCTTCACCACCAGCGACCCGCGCGACAGCCGCAGCACGCTGTACTGCACCGACGTCGTGAAGATGATCGAAGCCCCCGTGTTGCACGTCAACGGCGACGACCCCGAGGCCGTGGTGTGGTGCACGCAACTGGCCATGGACTACCGCCGCGATTTCCACAAGGACGTGGTGATCGACATCATCTGCTTCCGCAAGCTGGGCCACAACGAGCAGGACACGCCCTCGCTGACCCAGCCGCTGATGTACAAGAAAATCGCCCAGCATCCCGGCACACGTCGCCTGTACGGCGACAAGCTGGTGGCCCAGGGCGTGCTGGCCGAAAGCGGCCCCGACGACATGGCCAAGGCCTTCCGCGCCGCCATGGACGAAGGCCGCCACACGGTCGACCCGGTGCTGACCAACTTCAAGAGCAAGTACGCCGTTGACTGGGCCCCCTTCCTGGGCAAGAAGTGGACCGACGCGGCCGACACCGCCTTGCCCCTGGCCGAGATCAAGCGCCTGTCGGAACGCCTGACCACCGTGCCGGCCGATTTCAAGGTCCACCCCCTGGTCGAAAAGGTGCTGGCCGACCGGGCCGCGATGGGCCGTGGCGAGATCAACGTCGACTGGGGCATGGGCGAAACCTTGGCCTATGCCTCGCTGGTGGCCAGCGGTTACGCTGTTCGCCTGAGTGGCGAAGATTGCGGCCGCGGCACCTTCGTGCACCGCCATGCCGTGCTGCACGACCAGAACCGCGAGAAGTGGGACACCGGCACCTACGTGCCGCTGCAGAACGTGGCCGACGGCCAGGCGCCGTTCACGGTCATCGACTCGCTGCTGTCGGAAGAGGCGGTGCTGGGTTTCGAGTACGGCTATTCCAGCGCCGAGCCGAACACGCTGACGATCTGGGAAGCCCAGTTCGGTGACTTCGCCAACGGCGCGCAGGTGGTCATCGACCAGTTCATCGCCAGCGGCGAAGTGAAGTGGGGCCGTGTCAATGGCTTGACCTTGATGCTGCCGCACGGCTACGAAGGGCAGGGCCCCGAGCACAGCTCGGCGCGCCTGGAGCGCTTCATGCAGCTGGCCGCCGACAACAACATGCAGATCTGCCAGCCGGCCAGCGCGAGCCAGATCTTCCACCTGCTGCGCCGGCAGATGGTGCGGCAGTTCCGCAAGCC
>JAURZM010000030.1 GCA_030653385.1 Rubrivivax sp.
CAGCGTGCACGTGCAGGTCTACGCCGAACGCAACCCGGCCAATCTGCAGGTGGTGAAGGTGACCGAAGCCGACCTCACCTACGTGGCCATCGACGGCAAGGGCCAGCCGCGCCCCTTGCCACGCGGCTGAAAGCCGCCGACTGCTCAACGAACGCATGATGGCCAAGCTTCTGACGCCTCTGACGCCTCTGACGGCACAACAGGGGCGGAACACAGCGGTTCACCGCGCCCGAAGCGCCTTCAACCTGTCTTTGGATGCGGGCTGAAATCTGTTGGGCATGAACCGCCCAGCCGGCCAGACCTCGGGCCGCGGGTCGGTGCGCGTGTGGCAGGCCCGGTCCGTGGCCAGGGTGCTGAGCACCAGCTCCAGCGTGCCCAACACCAACGTCGGCGCTGCGGAAGGGCCGGCCGCTGTGGATACCTGGGGGTTGCACAGGCCAGGCCACGCGTCGGCGGGCAAGCAGCGCAGCTTCAGTCGCTGGCTGCTGGCGCACCGCGCTGCTGGTAGGCCGCCACGATGTCGCGATAGTTCGGAATGGCTTGGATCAGGCGGTCGCGGTCGGCGGCGTGAGTCAGTTCTTCGGCGCGGGTCCGTACGTCGGCGACCAGCTGCTCAAGCAGATTCAGGGCCCGCTCATCTCCCAAGGTATGCAGCACTTGCTGGCACGTCGCGCGTAACTCGATCGTCTCGTGAGCCGGGCGTTCGGCCAGCTCGCTGTCAAGACTCTGAAGCAGCATCTCAACCGCAGCTTGTGCCAGCGCCGATTCGCCAAGCCGCATTTGGCACAGCGCCGTGTGCGCAACGGCGACACACTCGCCGACGGCATCCTCCAGCGTCGAATACAGAGCCTGCGCCTGGGTGTGCCACTGCAAGGCGGCGGTTGCATCGCCCTGCATGCGGTGCAACACGCCCAGGCGTTGCAACGACGCGACCTGGTGTACACGGTCGCCGTTCGCCTGGGTGACGGCCAGAACCTGAAGGTGCCGCTGCATCGCCGTTTCGTGATCTCCCAACGCCTCGGCGGCCAGTGCCAGGTGTAGATCTGCATGCGCCACGCGTGGCAAAGCACCAATGGAATGGGCCAAGGCGCGCATGCGGTCGGCCCATTCGACCGACTCGCGCCACCGCCCCCGGCTGGCGTCCGCTATGGCCAGGTTGTCCAGCGCGCCGAGTTGCAAGCGCTGCGCGTCGAGTGCCTCGCCGCGCGACAGCACCGCCTGCAAGGTGGTGCGTGCTTCGTCGAAGCGGCAGCATTCCCTCGCAACCATGGCCGACACGGTCAACAACTGAGCTTCTGTTTCGAGCCGGAGGTCTTCGGCGTCGATCTTGCCTGCCCATTCAAGGGCGATGGCGAGACAGGAATCTGCACCCAGGTAGTCTTGCCGCGCGAAGTGCTGATAAGCCAGATTGGCCCGCGACATCGCGGCCCACCTTGCAGCACCACAGCGCTCGGCCAGTTCCGCGGCCTGGTGCGACAAACGCTCCGACGTTGCGCTGTCGGAGCGACGGTCGGCCAGCAGCGCCAGCAAAAACCAAAGCTCGGCCTGGCGTGCGTCGTCGGGGTGACGCTCAAGCACGGCCGCCGCCTGCGCCAACATCGCGTCTTGCGAAGACCGATCGCCCACGCTGTCGGCAGTCTGATAGATGCTGATCAGCAGCGAAAAGCGGCGGCGCGGTTCCGCCTCGCCCAGTAAAGTCAGAGCGCGGTGCCAATGGGCATGGGCCGCCGAGTTGGCGAACCGCGACGCCGCGTCCTTGCCGGCCTGTTCGAAGCAGTCGATGGCCAGCGCCGTCTCGCCGGCCTTCTCGGCGTGCTCGCCGGTCATGGCCAGGAACTCCGCGCCGCGGCCCTGGGTGTGCTCGACCAGCCAGCGGGCGGCGGCGCCATGACCCAGCTTGCGTTCGGTCTTCAGCAGCGTGTCGTAGGTGACCTGGTGCAGCAGGTGGTGGTCGAACTGGCGCTCGGGCGTGCCCTCGAAATCGCTGGTTTCATGGCTGCGCACGAAGGCGGCGCGCTGCAACGCCGGCAAGGCTTGCGGCGCGTTGGCGTCCAGCGCCTGCAGCGCGTCGTCCCAGAAGACGTGGCCGACGATGCTGGCCTGGCGGGCGGCTTGGCGTTCACCGGCCGGCAGCGCGTCCAGCCGCGCCTGCAGCAGGCTGACCAGCGTGGTGGGCAGGCGCAGGGCGCCGAGCCGGTCGGCGTGCACGGTCCAGTGCGGGTCGCCCGCGACGATGACACCGTCGTCGATGAGCCGGCGCACCAACTCTTCCATGTAGTACGGGTTGCCTTCGGCGCGGCCGACGATCAGCTCGGTCAGCTTGGGCGGCGGCCGCGCGATGCGCTGCAGCAGCGCTGCGGCCAGCGTGTCGCCGTCAGCGGCGGCCAGCGGGCTCAATTGCACCGTCGACACGGCCGTGGCCCAGTCCGGCCGGCGCGCCAGCAGCGCGGGCCGGGCCGTCATCACCAGCGCCAGCGGCAGCTCGGCCGCATGCGCCAGCAGGTGCTGCAGCAGGTCGAGCGATCCGTCGTCGGCCCAGTGCAGGTCTTCCACCAGCAACACCGGCAGCGCGCCCTGCCCGGCCAGGGCTTGCAGGTAGCTGCGCAGGGCCGCAAAGGCCTGGTCGCGCAGGCTGCGTGGGTCCAGACCTTTCACGGTGGGGCTGTCGGCGTAGTCCAGGCCCGCGAGTTGGCCGATCAACTGGGCCTGGCGCTCGCCACGTTCCGCGAACCGCGGGCTCAGGCCTTCCACCACCTTTCGCCGCGCGAGCTCGGCGCTGTCGGTGTCGGCCATGCCGCACTGGGTGGCCAGCAACGCACGCAGCAGGCCGAACAAGCGCAGCTGGCCGTCGGGCTGCGAGCGCAGGGTCAGCACGCGGCAGTTTTGCGGCTGCGGCTGCGGCTGCGGCTGCGGCTGCTGTAGCGCCACCAGCGCGGCGCTGAACTCGCGCAGCAGCCGGCTCTTGCCCAGGCCGGCGTCGCCGATGAGCGTCAGCGCCTGCAGTTGCCGGATCTCGCGGGCGCTGGAGACGGCGTCCAGCAGGCGCTGCAGTTCGGCGCTTCGGCCCACCATCGGTGTGGCCAGCCCTTGCAGGCCGCGTTCGACGCTGGCCGCGCTGCGCTCCAGCGCGCCGCGCACCAGGTAGGTCAGCATCGGCTCGCTGATGCCCTTCACCAACAGCGGTGGCTGCTGTTCCAGGTCGAACAGCCCACGCACCTGGCTCCAGCTGTCGTGGCTGATGCGCAGCGTGCCGGGCGGCGCGGTCTGCTCCATGCGGGCTGCGATGTTCACGGCCGCGCCCATGGCGGTGTTGTCGGCCTCGACGCCGGCGCCCAGCGCCGCGTCACCGGTGTGCACGCCCACGCGCACGGCGAAGCCGGTGATGCCGTGCTGGCGTTGGGCAACTTCGGCCTGCTCGCGCCCGGCCGCCAGGATGGCCAGGCCGGCCCGCACGGCACGTTCGGCATCGTCCTCACGGGCCCCGTCCATGCCAAACGCGGCTTTCACGCCGTCGCCCGTGAAGCGCAGCACGCGGCCCTGGTGGGCTTGCACGATGTCGGCCATGCGCCGCAGGGCCGTGCTCAAGATGGCCAGTGTCTCCTCGGCGTCCATGCCCTGGGCCAGGGCGGTGGCACCCACGACATCGGCAAAGACCACCGTCACCTGTCGGCGCTGCAGCCCGGCCGGCCGCAGCAGGCTGGCCAGCCGCGCGCGCAGCGGGGCGGCGGCCAGTTCCAGCACCGCGTCACCGAGCGTCGCGCGCTGGCCCTCTAAAGCGGCGATGGCGGCGCGCAGATCCTCGATGTCGGCGTCGGTGTCGTGCACCTCTAGATCACCACCACGGGCGGCAACAGACCCAGCTTTGCCGCCTTCCGCGCGAAAGCCTTGTCGAAGGTTGCCAGTTCCTGGTTGCCCTGGCTCAAGGCCAGGTGCAACGCGTCAGCGAAGTCAAGCCCCTGGGCATATGCCGCCATGGCCTGCCGGAGAGCGTCAGCCTGCTGGGGCTTGAAGTTCGGCAAACCCAGCAGCAGATTCAGGCCGCGAACGATGTCGCTGCTGGCCAAGCTGTTGACCTCAAGCACCCAGACCAGCTCGAGCATGGCTGTCACCGGGGCGGTGAAGTCCTGCCTGCCGGACAACAACTGCACCACGCGCGCATGCTGTCGTTTGTCGTCACCCAGCAGCAGGCGCGCCAGCAGGTTCGTGTCCAGCGCAATCATGGGGCTGCATCACCTGCCTTGAACCTGGCCTTGAGCCGGGCCTGGATGGCAGCCCGGGTCTGCGCCTGGCTCAGCGGCTTGTGCCCCAGCCGGGCCAGACAACCCGCCACCTCGGCCAGCGAAGTCGGCACCACCCCGGTCACGGGTTTGAGACGAATTTCACCATCGACATAGCGCACCGACAGCACATCGCCCGGTACGAGGTTCGCGCTCTGTCGAACGGCCTTGGGTATGACGAGCTGGCCCTTGCTGGATAGCGTGATCGTGTCCATGGCTTGTCTCAAAAAAGGTAAGCCTGATGGTAAGGCAGTTTCGACGCGCGGGCCCACGTGCCTCGCGTCCAACTCCAACTCCAGTGCAGCGAGGTCTGCTCGGGGCAGTGAGACTCGAAGTGGACCGGGGCGCCACCCGGCGCCCGCTGGGGCTGCCGACAGCTGGCTTGGGCGCGAAGCCCCCAAGGTGGTGAGCCAGCACGTTCTCAAGCCTTCCGCTGCGCTTCAATCGCCCACTTTGCCACCTGCCGATGTGTGCCCTCGGATGCGAAGCCCCCAACGGGTGCCCGTGTGCGGGTCCGATCGGCGGCTTCGGGGCGGCGGGGTCAGGATGGCAAACGTCTCTTCCGTGTCGACAGCGTCAATTCGCGGGCCAAGGGAGCGGTCGTTGGATGCCGCTTGCCATGGCGGCTCGGCCTCTCAGCGGGTGCCGGGGACGATTCGGGGGCGGATACAGTGGCGAGCGAGCGCATGCACCGATTGTCGCCTTCGCTGCCTTTTCATGCCCCCGGGCCCCATGCCCCGACCAGGACGCCCCCTATGCCAGCCGACCCACAGTCCGCCACCCCCGT
>JAURZM010000038.1 GCA_030653385.1 Rubrivivax sp.
CGACCCACAGCAGCCAGTGGCGGACCTGCGGGTGTATGGCGGGTCTATCTTGGAACCGGAGATTCGCCCAGGCCGGTGAGAGGGCGCCGATCTTCGAGGGGGCTGCCCTGGGTCGCCAGGCCGCCTGTGACGCTGGCCAACTGCTCACGCAACCATGAATACCACGCCAGCATGCCCTCCCCGGTGTAGCCGGAAACCGGGAAAATGCGAAGTCGCGGGTTGATCTTTCGCGCGTTCTCCATCATCAAGGCCAGGTCGACCCGAAGGTGCGGCAGCAGGTCGATCTTGCTCAGCAGCAGCACATCGGCCACGTTGAACATGTGCGGGTACTTCAAGGGCTTGTCTTCGCCTTCGGTCACCGAGAAGATCACCACACGCGCCTTCTCGCCGAGGTCGAAGAGCGCGGGGCAGACGAGGTTGCCGACGTTCTCGATCACCAGCAGCGAGCCGGCGGCCGGCGCCAGCAGCTTCATCGCACGCTCGAGCATGTCGGCCTCGAGGTGGCAACCCGTGCCGGTGTTGACCTGCACCGCTTTCGCGCCTGCGGCTCGGACGCGCTCGGCATCGTTCAGCGTGGCCTGGTCGCCTTCGACGACGGCGATATCGAGGGCGCCTTTCAAGTCGCCGATGGTGCGCTCCAGCAGCGTGGTCTTGCCCGAGCCCGGGCTGCTCATCAGGTTCAGCGCCAGCACCCCCCGCCCTTCCAGCCAGCCCCGGTTGCGTTCGGCCAGCAACTGGTTCTTGCCGAGGATGGCGGTTTCGAGCGCGATGGTCTGCGTGTCGCGCCCGGGCACTTGCAGACCGTGCGGGTGAGGATGCGCATGCGCCGACTCGTGAGCGTGGGTGTGCGTCGTGCCGTCGGCATGGGTGTGGGTGTGCCCGTGGCTGTGACCGTGCTCGTGATGCTCGTGGCCATGCGCGTGATGACCATCGTGGCTGTGCTCATGCCCGTGATCGTCGCCATGGCCATGATGATGGTCATGGTCGTGCCCCTCGGCCACCGGGGTGATCGTCGTCTCGCCGTCGCCGCATCCGCAGGTCACACACATGATTCCGTCTCCATTTCCTTGATCTTGAGTTCCGTGCCGGCGACCATCCGCAGGGTCGGCTCGCCACACGCGGGGCAGCGGCCCAGCGGCGCGGTCATCACCGGCTCGGCGTGGCACGCAGCGCAGTGGCCCCGGCCCTCGGTTTCGATGATGTGCAACGCGGCACCTTCCAGCAGCGTACCCTGGATGCAGACGTCGAAGCAGAAGCGGATGGCCTCGGGCAGCATGCCCGACAGGCGGCCGACCTCGAGCGTCACGCGCAGCACCTTCTGGCCCTGCGCCCGTTCGCTGACGATGGAGACCATGCTGCGGGTGATGCCGAGTTCGTGCATCAGCAGATCCTCGGCAATTGCTCGCCCACCAGCATGTCGACCACGCGCTCGCCGCCGAATGCGGTGTTCAGTACCACGTGGCCCGCCGGTTCGGCCAGTACCTCGCCGACGATGGCAGCGTCTGCCCCGGCCGAGTGCGCGCGCATCGCCGCCAGCACGGCAGCGGCATGGCTGCGCGGCACCACCGCGACCAGCTTGCCTTCGTTGGCCATGTAGAGAACGTCCAGCCCCAGCATCTCGGTAGCACCGCGCACTTCTGGCTTGATCGGCAGGGCGCGCTCCTGCAGGCGGATGCCGACCTGCGAACTGACGGCGAACTCGTTGAGCACCGTGGCCAGGCCGCCCCGCGTGGCGTCGCGCAGGCAGTGAATGTCGGGGCATGCCGCGAGCATCGCCTGCACCAGGCCGTGGAGCGGCTGGCAGTCGCTCGCGATGCTGCTGTGCAGTTCGAGTTCGTTGCGGGCGACGAGGATGGCCACGCCGTGGTCGCCGAGCGAGCCATTGACGATGACCACGTCTCCCGGGCGCGCGCGCGTGGCCGAGATGTTGACGCCACGCGGCACCACGCCGATGCCGGCGGTGTTGATGAAAAGCTTGTCTGCGGCGCCACGGTTAACGACCTTGGTGTCGCCCGTCACCACCTGCACGCCGGCGGCCTGGGCGGTTATCGACATGCTGGCCAGCACACGCTCGAGGTCCGAGGTGGCAAACCCTTCCTCGATGATCAACCCGCAGGACAGGTACAGCGGCACCGCACCCGCCATCGCCAGGTCGTTGACGGTGCCGCAGATCGCGAGCTTGCCGATGTCGCCACCGGCGAAGAACAGGGGCGCGACGACGTAGCTGTCGGTGGTGAAGGCCAGCCGGTCGCCATGCTCGGCGAGGCCGGCGAGGCCGACGCAGGCCTGGTCCTCCAGTGCCGCCAGCTTCGGGTTGTCGAAGGCGGGGACGATGAGCTTGTCGATCAGTTCGCGCATCGCACGACCACCGCCGCCGTGGGCCATGGTGATGGATTTGTCCCGCAGGGTCGCCATGGTCGGGCTTTCAGGTGGCCGGGGCCGGGTCGCGCTTGACGAAGGCCATGCGCGAATACTGGTGGTACGCCGCACAAGCGCCTTCGCTGGACACCATCAGCGCCCCCATCGGCGTCTCGGGTGTGCACAGCGTGCCGAAGACCTTGCACTGGTTGGGCTTGATCACCCCCTTCAGCACTTCGCCGCACTGGCAGCTCTTCGGGTCGGCGATCTTCAGGTTGGGCACCGAGAAGCGGCGCTCGGCGTCGAACGCGGCGTAGGCGGCGCGCATGCGAACGCCCGAATGGTCGATCGAGCCCAGGCCGCGCCATTCGAAGAATTCGCGCAGCTCGAACACGCGGGTGATGGCCTCGAGCGCGGCCGCATTGCCGCCTTCGGGGGCCACGCGCTTGTACTGGTTCTCGACCTCGCTGCGGCCTTCGCTCATCTGCTTGAGCACCATCCACAGCGATTGCAGGATGTCCAGCGGCTCGAAGCCCGCCACCACGAGCGGGCGGCCGTACTGCTTCGCGATGAAGTCGTAGGGCCGGCTGCCGATCACCATGCTGACGTGGCCCGGGCCAAGGAAGCCGTCGATCTGCAGGTCGGGCGAATCGAGTATGGCCTTGACGGTCGGGATGATGGTGATGTGGTTGCAGAACAGCGAGAAGTTGCGCACGCCCTGCGCTTCGGCTTGCAGCACCGTCATCGCAGTGCTGGGCATCGTGGTCTCGAAGCCGAGGCCGAAGAACACCACTTCCTTGTCCGGATGCAGCCGCGCGAGCTTCAACGCGTCCAGCGGGGAATACACGGTGCGCACGTCGGCGCCGTCGGCCTTGGCCTGCAGCAGGCTCTTCTTCGAACCGGGTACGCGCATCGCGTCGCCGAAGGTCGTCATGATGACCTGCGGGTGCTCGGCAATCGCCACGCAGTCGTCCACCCGGCCCATCGGCAGCACGCACACCGGGCACCCTGGCCCGTGCACGAATTCCAGGCTGGGCGGCAGCAGATCCTTCAGGCCGTAGCGGAAGATGGTGTGGGTGTGGCCACCGCAGACCTCCATCACCTGCAGCGGGCGCGGCTTGCCGGCGGCCAGCGCATCGGCCAGGCGGGTCACCTCGGCCACCAGCGAGCGCGCCAGGTCGGGGTCGCGGAACTCGTCGGCGTACTTCATCGCATCTCGCCCTGTGATGCGCGGTCGGGCGCGCGGTCGTCGGCGAGCAGGGTGTGCGTCAGGTCCCACAGGATGTGGTACAGCGCCACGTGCGTTTCCTGCACGCGGTGGATGCTGTCGGTCGCGACGACCAGGCAGAGGTCGACGTCCGCACTCGCGGCCATGCGCCCGCCATCGCCACCCGCCAGGCCCAGCGTGGTCGCGCCGCGCCGTTTGGCGGCGGCCAGACCCGCCAGCAGGTTCTCGGAGTTGCCGCTGGTCGAGATGGCCACCACGCAGTCGCGCTCGCCGACGTGCGCCAGCACCTGACGCGTGTAGACGTGGGCGAAGCCGATGTCGTTGGCGACGGCGGTGATCATCGCCATGTCCTGGCTCAGGTTGACCGCCGGCAAGGCCGGCCGCCCCGCCGTGACCGGATGCTGGAACTCGACCGCCAGATGCGCCGCATCGCAGCTCGAGCCGCCGTTGCCCAGGGTGTAGAGCCGCCCGCCGCTGCGAAAGCTAGCGGCGAGCAGCCGCGCGGCCTCGACGATGCGCGGCGCTTCGAGGGCGAAGAACTGCTGCTTCACCGCCAAGCTGTCGGCGGCCTTCAGGCGAACCGCATCGAGCAGGCCGGCGTGCAGCGCGGTGGGCTCGGCCACGCGCACCCCTGGCCCCGCGAGGTGCGGGTACAGGCCCGAGAGCTGCGCCTCGACGCTCATCGCGCGGCCAGTGCAGCGTCGCTGTCGCGCATCGCGTCGATCTCGGTTTGCGCTTCGCCCAGCATGCGCAGCACGTCGAGCGTGAGCTGCGCTTCCTTCTCGTCGATGCGGCTCATCGCGAAGCCGACGTGGACCAGCACCCAGTCGCCGACGCAGCCGTCCACCGGGTGCTCGTCGTTGACGACGCAGGCGATGTTGATTTCGCGCCGCACGCCGAGCACTTCGACCATCGCGAGCTTGTTGGCCGCGTGGGTGATCTCGACGATGCGACCGGGGATGCCTAGGCACATGGCGCGGTTTCCTGAGCTGAAGATCTCAGTGCCCGAGCGGCCGCGACGGCGGCCTGGCCCAGCGCCAGCCCTCCGTCGTTGCAGGGCACCTGGCAGTGGACGAGCACGGTGTAGCCGGCCGCGCGAAGTTGTTGGACCACGCGTTCGTGCAGCACGCGGTTCTGGAACACGCCGCCGCTGAGCGCAACGTGGCGCAGCGGGTGGTAGGCGTCGTGGGCTTGCGCGAGCTTGTCGACCATCCTGCAGATCACCGCCGCCAGTCCCTTGTGGAAGCGCGCCGCCATCGTCGGCACCGGCGTCTTCAGCACCAGGTCGCCGAGCAGGGCCGTCCACATCGCCAGCGGCTCGATGTAGGGCAGGCGGCTGCCGGGCAGGCGCGGAATGCCGAAGGGGTAAGCGAGTTCGTCGTCCTCGTACTGCAGCACTTCGGCATCGACCAGGGCTTCCATCTGCATCGCGCCCTGCCCTTCGTAGGCGGTTTGTTCGCGGCACAGGCCCATGGCGGCGGCGGCGGCGTCGAACAGGCGCCCGCACGACGAGGCCAGGGGCGAATTCACGCCCTTGGCGAGCATGCCGTCGAGCAGCGCCCGCGGCTTGCCATTCAGGAAGTCGAAGAGTTCGAGCTCGGCATAGTTCATCGCGAACGATGGCCACTTCAGTTCGGCCATCAGGTGCGCGTAGGTGTTGCGCCAGGGCTCGCGCATGGCCTGTTCGCCGCCCAGCAGTGCGACCGGCTTGAAGGTGCCGGCGCGCTCGAAGCCGGTGTAGTCGGCGATCGCGAATTCGCCGCCCCACAGGGCGCCGCCCTCCCCCTGCCCGAGCCCGTCGAGCGCCACGCCGACGACGGGCCCGGCATCCAGCGGCCAGCCGTTGTCGACCAGGCAGGCCGCGATATGGGCGTGGTGGTGCAGCACCTCCAACCGTTCGACCACCGCGCGGCGCGCCCGCTTGGACGACAAGTACTCAGGATGGGCATCGCAGGCGTGAAGCTGCGGCTGGAAAGCGAAATAGGCTTGCAGGTCGGCCAGGGCGCGCTCGGCATCGGCATACGTCGCTGCGTCCGCCAGGTCGCCGAGGTGCGGCGAGAGCATGGCCTGCCCATCGCGCAGCAGGCAGAATGTGTTCTTCAGCTCGCCCCCGTGGGCCAGGACGGCCGGCGCGGCGCTGAATCCGGCAGGCAGCACGATGGGCACGGGCGCGAAACCTCGCGCGCGGCGCATCAATTGCGGCGCGCCGTCGATAACGCGCAGCACCGAATCGTCGACGCGCCGGGCGATGGCGCGGCCATGGTCGAGCACGTAGTCGATACCTTCGGGGAAGCGCGCGGCCAGCTCCTCGACCGTGATGGCCTGCGGCTCGTCGCTGAGGTTGCCGCTGGTCAGCACGATCGGCCGCTTCATACGGCGCAGGATCAGGTGGTGCACGCCGCTGCCCGGCAGCATGAAGCCGAGCGTGTCGAGGCCGGGGGCGACCTCCGGGGCGATGCGCAGGTCTTTCGCGTCGACCGGCGCGGTGCGCGGCAGGTCGTTGCGCCGGGCCAGCAGCACGATGGGTGCGGCCGGGCCTTGCAGGGCCTGGGCTTCGGCCTCACTCACCTGGCACCACACACGCACCGCTTCGACGTTGGCAGCCATCAGCGCGAAGGGCTTGGCTTCGCGGCGCTTCAGTTGGCGCAGGCGCTCGATCGCGGCGGGCTGCGTCGCGTCGCAGGCCAGTTGGTAACCGCCGACGCCCTTGATCGCCACGATGTAGCCCTTGGCGAGCAGGGTGCCGGCGGCGTCGCAGTCGTCGAGGAAGGTGTAGCTGTCGATGGTGAAGGCGCGGCCGTCCATGCGCTTGAGGGTCAGCTTCGGGCCGCACACGTGGCAGGCGATGGGCTGGGCGTGGAAGCGGCGGTCGGCAGGGGTGTCGTACTCGGCCTGGCAGTCGGCGCACAGGGCATAGCCGGCCATCGTCGTGCGCGGCCGGTCGTAGGGCACGCCGGTGACGAAGCTCAGGCGCGGGCCGCAGTGCGTGCAGTTGGTCAGCGGGTAGCGGTAGCGGCGCGAGAAGGGGTCGAAGATCTCGGCCACGCAGGCGGCGCAGGTGGCAGCGTCGGCCGCGACAGCGGAAAACGCTTCGCGGGGCGCCGATGTTCCGCCCTGCTGCGCAGCGTCGCTGTGGCCGATGACGAAAGCCACCGGCAAGGTGGCGGGCAGGCCCATGCCGGTGCGCTCGAAGGCGCTGATGTGGGCCAGCGGCGGCGCTTCGGCCTGCACACGGCGAGCCAGAGCGTCGAGGCCGGCTGCCGGCGCCACGGCGTGGATCAGCACGCCCTGCGCGTCGTTCGCGACCCAGCCGACGATGCCGAGCTCGCTGGCGATGCGCCAGACCGTCGGGCGAAAGCCTACGCCCTGCACCGTGCCGCGCACCCGCATCTGTTCGGCGACCAGGGTGTCGTTCACCGTGCGGACTCCAGCGGCCAAAGCATCACGCGGTTGTTGCCCGAGTCGGCAACCAGCAGGGTGTGGCCCGCGCCGGCGGTACCCGGCGCCAGCGCCACGCTGTAGGGCCAGCAGACGCTGTTGCGCGCGGCCGGCAGCCAGCGGTTGTCACCCTTGCTGTTCCAGTCGGCCTGGGCGGCCAGGGCGTGCGCGGTGGCGCCGTGCGCAGTCAGGTCGGCGATGCGCCAGGCCAGGAGGCGCGAGTTCGCGGTGTCGGCCACGGCGATCAGCCCATCGACGACGGCGGCGCCGTACGGCATGTTCAGGCAGGCCGCATCCGGGTAGTAGCTGCCCTGGTTGTGTTCGACGAGCGCCGTACCGGCCTGGCCGACCATCACGTCGGACGGCGCGTTGTTCGTCTGCGGCACGCGCAGCCAGCGCATCAGCCGGTTGTTGCCCGCATCGGCGATGCACAAGCCACCGGCCGGGAAGGTGATGGCGTGCGGCCAGCGCATGCTGCTGGCCGTGGGCGCACCGCCGCCGTTTTCGTCGCGCGTGTCGAAGTCTTCCTGGCCGAGCACCAGCGCCGCCGGCGCGCCGTTCGCTTGCGGCAGGCCTTGCCACATCAGCACACGTCGGTTGCCAGTGTCGGCCACCCACAGCCGGCCCTCATCCCAGGCCACGCAGTAGGGCCAGAACAGGGTGCTGGCGCTCGGCCGGTCGGCCCCGCGGTTGGAGACGCCCTGGTCGAAGTCGGCCTGGCCCAGCACCACGTCGGGCCGCTGGTGTGAGGCCGTCGGACGGCGGTGCCAGATCAGCACGCGGTGGTTCCACGCATCGGCCACCGCGAGGCCTGCGCCGTCTGGCCCGCAGGCGGTGATGCCGGTGGGCACGTTGAGGGTGTCGGCGCCGGGGTTGCCGCCAGCATTGCGGCCTTCGCGGTCGAAGGCGGGCTGGCCGAAGAGGATGTCGGCCGGCGCGTTGTCGGACTCGGGTGTGCGCAGCCAGCCGAGGATGCGGTGGTGGCCGGTGTCGGACACCCAGAGCGACCCGTCGGGTGCAGCGCAGACGCCACGCGGGCCGAACATCGACGCAGCCGATGGCACGACGGGCAAGGCCATGCCCAGCGGGTCGTCGGTGGCGCCGAGGATGACTCGCGCACCGTGCTCGGCCAGCAGGGGCGCACAGGACACGGCTGCGGCGGGCGCCCGGCGGGCGGCCGGGGCCAGCGACACATGGGTGGTGGTCGTGCTCATGGCGAGGTCCGGCGGCTCAGCGGCTCAGCGGCGCAGCCGCACGGCCACGCGCTCGCCAACCACCTTGACGGCATGCACGGCCAGTTGCACTTCGGGCACGGTCAGGCATTCACCGGTTTCCAGCAAGTAGACGAAGCCGTGGTACGGGCAGCGCAGCGTGCCGTTCTCGAGCTGGCCGCCGTCCAGCGGCATGCCCATGTGGGCACAGGCGTTGTCGAGGCAGGAGACCTGATCGCCCTGGCGGTAGAGCAGCACATCGCGCCCCTCCACCGAACGCACAGCCAGCCCGCCGTCGGTCAGGTCGCCGACGGCGCAGACGTCCACCCAGCCGGCATCCTGCTGGCGCGCGAAGGGGCTGACGAAGCGAACCACCTGCGCACCGTCGGCGGTGAGTTCCGGCGCACCACGGCTCACGCGCGTGACGGTGGTGATCTCGGGGCACAGGGCCTTGATCGACTTCTCGACGCCTTCGCTCAAGGTCTCGCCCGACGACGGGCAGGACTGGCAGGAACCGACGAGGCGCACTTCCACCGTGTCCGGCAGCTTGACCGCGACGAGTTCGACTTCGCCGCCATGCTCCTTCAGCGAAGGCCGCACCTCATCGAGCGCCCGCCGCACGCGGGTCTCGATCGGCTCCTTGACCAGCCCGTGAAACAGCAGCACCTGGTAGACGAAGGGGTCGGCCACGGCCTGTCGCAGTGCCGGCATGGCGGCCGGGTCGCTCTTGACGTTGCGGATCAGGCGCTTGAAGGCTTCGGCATTCAGCGCTTCGATGCCCGTCTTGAGTGCCGACAGTACGGCCTGCTGCCCCGGCTCCCAGCCCTCGGCCAGAGCCTCCAGCCGCGCAAGTTCGGCGGCCCGGCGCGCCAGTTCGGCGGCCGAGTCGGCTTCGGCCGCTTTGTGGTCCAGGGTTCCGTCGCGTGCAGTCATGGCGACCGGCCGTTCAGGCGTACTTCAGGTCTTTGAACAAGAGCGGCTGCGCGAAGCCGCCGACCAATGCAGCCACGACGACCCCGACCAGCGGCGACACCAGCCAGCCCACCACCAGCAGGATGGCGAGGCTCAGCGCGAACCCCTTCAACCATTGCTTGAAGACGGCACGGCCATCACGAAACAACTTGCCCGCGAAGAACAGCTTCACGGCATTCAGGAACATGGTCAGCACGGCAACCTCAGCGGGTGAAGTAAAGGATCGCCAAGCCAACCACGGCGGCTGGCAGGACGGCCGTGGGGCCAAAGAAGGCGCCCATCATCGCAGCGAGTTCCTTGCCAAGCGCTTCGGCACCGATCTTCATGCCGCTGGCGGCGCCGGCGGCGAGCGCCAGCGCGAGCGCGAGCAGGAACAAAAGCAGAAGACTCGTGACCGTCATGCGGGTGACTCCAGGGAGGTTGAAAGTGTCAGTGGGACTGCAGCCGGCGCTGCGCGAGCTCGTGCTCGACGTCGTCAACGGCCTCTTGCATCATCGCGGCCTTCTCGCCATCGCCATGCGATGAAAAAAGACCTTGCGCTTCGCGCAGCAGCGCCAGCGCGTCGGCCAGCGGGTCTGCGGCGTCGCTGCCCGCCTGCGCCGGGTCGGGCACCAGGTTGCGCAGCACATTGGCCTTGTTGGCGATGGTGTTGGCGTATTCGAGCGGCGTGTCACGCGGGTTGCGCACCTTCAGCGCTTCGTCGTAGGCCGCCAGCGCACGCAGGTTGTTCTCGAGCACATGGCTGCTGCTGGCGTACTGCAACGCGTTGCCGAGGTTGTTGTTGATCATCGCGTATTCGCTCGGGTGGTCGATCAGGTTGATGACCTTGAGCACCTCTTCGAAGGACTGCACCGCCAGGGCCTCGCGCATGCGCCCACGCTCGTCGGTGGCCGGCATCGACAGATAGCAGATCGCCAGGTTGTTGTGCAGCACCGCGTATTCCTGCGGATAGCCTTCGCGTGTGAACGTGCGCAGCGACCGGTGGTAGGCGGCGATGGCATCGGTGATGCGGCCGCGCCCCATGCCCGTCAGTGCCTGCAGCACCAGGCCCTGGTTGAGTTCGGCTTCGGCCACTTCCTCGGGCTGGCCGTGCAGTTGCATGACCTCGATCGCGTCGTGCAGGCACTGCTGGGCGCGATCCAGGCTGGTCGCGCCGCCGTCCTGCAGGGCCTGAAGCGCGGTGCCCATCCGCGCGGTGATGCGGGCCCGCAGCAGCGGCGCGCTGGCGGGCACAAGCTGCTGTGCTCTTTCGTAGAGCGCCACCGCATCGTGCAGCTGCTGCGCCGACTTCGGCCTTTGCTGCATGCCCATGGCAATTTCCATCAGCATCTCGGCCCGCTCTTCGGGCGACGCGTCGGCGTCGTCGGCGGCGGCCAGCGCGGCGTCGAGCTGTGACTGGGAGAGTGTTTGCACGGCCGGCTCCGACTGCAGTCGTTCAAGGAAAACCCAATGTATTCAGCGACCCTGTCGCCGTCAATCAGGTTTGCGAGCGCAAAGCAAGTTTGCGGCGCGCTCCGGCGTCAGCTCAGCCGGTGGGTGAGCTTCCCAGGCCTTCGATGAGCAAGGCACCCGCTTCATCGACCCAGCGCACGTCGAACGTGCGTTCGGCCACGAACTGGCCGAGGCCACGCGCAGCAAGGAAGTCAGGGGCGAGCAAGACGCGGTCGCCCTGGGCATTGGTTTGCTTGAGCAGCAGCCCGCCCGCGCTCGGCCCGGCCAGCGGCACCAGGTAGACCTCGCCGTCGCGTTCCAGCAGGGCGGCCGAGCTGGCACCGGCGAAGTAGCGGTCGCAGATCGCGCGCGGCAGCCGCACGCGGCCGTCGCCGATGCGAACCTGCCCGCTCACACCGCCTGGGCGCACCAGCGGCGCACGCGCTCTTCGATGAAGTCGCAGACATTGCCGACCGCCGACTGCACCGACGCGCTGAGTTCGGTGCCGAGCGCCAGCGATTCGGCCTCGATCAGGTAGACCGTCAGGTCGCTCGGAAAGGCGGCACCGAAGATGCGCCGCCCGGCGTAGATCGCGTGGTCCCAGCGGAAGTCGTGCAGGCTGTAGGTCGGCTCGCGCGCACCGTCGATCTCTTCGCCAGGCAGCGTGAACACGGCGCCCGGCGGCGAGCCCGACCTGCAGGCGTCGATGATCAGCAAGGCACTGGCGCCGCGCGCCTGGAACATCACTTCCATGCCGCCCGTGCCGGCATCGAAGAGCCTGACGCCTTCGGGCACACCGTCCGCCCAGCGCGAGCGCAAGGCGTGGATGACGCGCACGCCGACGCCGTCGTCGCTGCGATTGAGGTTGCCGCAGCCGACGACGACGAGGCTGGGTGCGGCCGGCGCGGTCAGATCCGCCACAGGATGCAGGACCACTCGGGCTTCACCGGCAGCATCAGTTCCGCAAGGTTGCACCAGCCACGGTGGCGCTCGAAGTACATGCAGGTGGCACAGGCTTGCTCGATGGCGTCGACATCGTCCGGTGCCACGTATGGCCTCTCGGTGAAGCCGGCGACGACCAGGCGGCCCTCCAGATCCTCAGGCTCCAGCGCCTGCAGGCGGCCCGTCACCGCGTTCACTTCCTCCGAGGTGTAGGCCCGCGTCTTCCATGCGGTCGCGAGTCCACCGACCATCAGGGCTTCGATGTGCGCCAGCAGCGCGGGCTCGTCGATGGCGGAACTTCCGGTCGTGCGCGTCAGATGCGCCAGAGCCGGCACCACCAATCGGGCTCGGCCGGCAGGTCGAGTTCCGGCAGGTCGCACCACTTGCGGTGAACGAGGTAGTACATGCACTCCTGGCAGCGCATGTTATCTTCACCGTAGGGCTTGTCGATCCAGCCGGTCAGCACCATCTTGCCCACCACGTCGTCGGCGTCGAGTGCCCCGCATTCGTCCACCAGCGCCGTGAAGTCTTCCGTCGTGTAGGGAAAGGGCTCGGTCTGGGTCTTCAGACCGTCGGCCATCAGCTTGGTCATCCGGGCGCGAATGCTCCCGTCGAGGTCGATTGGCATTTTTTGTTCCCTCGGCTTGAGAAACAGAAAGGACCCTGGCGCTGGATGCTACGCGGTGCGGAAGCGCGCGAGCTCCTGGCCGGTCTTCGCGTCGTGCGCGTGGACCGTGCAGACGAGGCAGGAATCGAAGGAGCGCGCGACGTGCCCCACCTCCACCGGGTCGCGGGTGTCGGCGATCGGGGTGCCGATCAGCGCTTCTTCGATCGGGCCGCGCACTTGCTGGCCGTCGCGCGGGCCGACGTTCCAAGTGGTCGGGGCGATGATCTGGTAGTTCTTGATCTTCCCGTCCTTGACTTCGATCCAGTGGCACAGCGCGCCGCGGATGGCTTCGGTGGCGCCCCAGCCGCGGCCGTCGCGTTCGCGCGGCTTGATGTACCAGGGGTCGTTCAGCCGGAACTCGCGCAGGCAGTGTTCGGCCTGGCGGTAGAGCTTGATGGTCTCGTGCATGCGCGCGATCTGGCGCAGGTGGACGCTGGCGCCACCCATCTTCTTGAACATGTCGAGTACCAGCGGGTCGTAGTGCTGCCACGATTCACCGTGCTTGCCACCGGCCACCAGCTGGCGGGCGAACGGGCCGGCTTCGAGGCGGCCGAAATCGGCGTGGCTCACCGCCGACGACCACGAGTACTTGCCGTTGTGGTCGATGGTGTTCTTCTGGATCGGCTTGGTGGTGCGGTCGAAGGGGTGGAAGTCGGCCGTGCCTTCGTCGTACCAGCCGTGGGTCAGGTTCTCGCGCGCGAACTTCTGGTCCATCAACGAGTGCGTGTCCGTCGCCGAGTCGTAGACGCCGCTCTTCATGATGAGCGCGGCGTTGCGGCCATCGATGGTCGGCTTCTGGTACTTGTCTTCGTGGGGCAGGTAGCCCCAGGTGACGTACTTACCGACGCCGGCGCCGAACTTGTCGAGCCCGATGTCGAGACCCATCTTCCAGTAGAAGCCGAGGTCAGAGTTGGCGTGCTTCGGCGATTCGTCGAGCCAGGCCATGAAGTCGTCATAGGACTTGATCTGCTCGTAGCGCTCGAGCGAGCAACCGAGCCACATCGATTCGAGCCAGTTGATCTTGAAGTACTCGAGGATGGCCCAGGCGCGCGTCACGTCGGTCAACGTCGGCGCGCACATCACGCCACCGGGCACCATGTAGCTGGAGTGCGGCCACTGGCCACCCAGCAAGGCGTAGATCTCCACCGGCTTCCCGGAGATGGTGACGCCATGTTCGTAGGAGGTGCCGGTGAAGGGCGCGAAGCGGCGGCAGGCTTCCTCGAAGTACTTGCTGTTCTTGTACTTCTTGTTGGTCAGGTCGATGGCGTACAGGCCGTAGAAGTAGCGCGGCTGGCTCTGCAGGCTCTCGACGAGCTGGCCGAGGTTGCGCGCGAGGATGGCGTTGCGTGGCACCTCGGTCTGCCACGCGGTGTCCAGCGCCCAGGCGGCGCAGGTCAGGTGCGAGGCACCACAGATGCCGCAGGCGCGCGGCGTGACGACCAGGCCGGCCTGCGGATCCTTGTCGCGCAGGATGACTTCGAAGCCGCGGAAGAGCTCGGCCTGCGTCCACGCGTTGACGACGTGGCCGTCCTGGATGTCGACCCGGATGTCGAGGTCGCCCTCCACGCGGCCGACGGGGGAGATGTCGAGTGTCTGTACGGTCATGGTGGGGCCTCTGATGGGGTGCAGGTTCAGAATTGGCTGAGAAGGTAGAGACCGGCGCCGCCACAGGCGAGGCCCAGGCCGCCGGCCAACTGCGCGGCGCGCGCGGTGAATGCGCGTCGCATTGCCAGGCCGGTGAACAGCCCGCCGAAATGCAGGGCTGCGGTGGTGAGCAGGAAGCCGGTGGCGTAGCCCGCCCAGCCGGCCGCTTGCGGCGCCTCGGCGCCGTGGGCCAGGCCGTGCAGCGTGGCAGCCAACGCCACCAGCCCGAGCCCGAGCGCGGGCGGCATGCGCCGCGCCACCACCAGCATCGCGCCGAGGACGACCACGCTGCAGGCAATGGCCACTTCGACCAGCGGCCCGAAAGCGCCGGCCGCGCCGGCGGCGGCACCGACTAGCAGTGCCGCCATGAAGGCCGCCGGCCCCATCCAGGCCCGCGCGGTGGGCAAGGCGAAGACCGACCAGAGGCCGACCGCGAGCATCGCCAGCAGGTGGTCCGCGCCGAAGGGATGGGCCAGGCCGGCGAAGAAGCTTTCGCCGCCGTGCCCGGTGTGCGCAGCGGCCGTACCGGCGAAGCCGATCAGCGCGAGGGCGGCGACGCCGCGAAGGGGAAGTTTGTTCATTCGATGTCTCCTGTTGTGCTGTGGTCGGCTCAGACGACGAACATGTCTTCTTCGGCCCACTTCGGTGCCGCGTTCTTGGCCGCGCCGGTCAGTGCGATGTAGCCCTTTTTGTCCACCCCTGCCGGCAATTCCTTGGGCACGCCCATGACGGTCTGCGTCTTGAAGACGGTGCCCGGCGCGAGGTCGAAGAACGGGAACTCGGGCTCGGTACAGCCCATGCAGGGCATGCCCGCGCGCGTCTTCGACGACTGCCGGTTCCACAGGATGCGGTTGCACGGCGAATGGGTCATCGGGCCGCGGCAGCCCAGGTCGTAGAACAGGCAGCCCTTGCGCTGGCCGAAGGCCGTGGCCGAAACCTTGTACGCGAAGTGCATGTTGCGTGTGCACCCGGTCTGCGTGAAGCTCTGGAAGAAGGTCTTGGGGCGCTGAAATTCGTCCAGCCCGATGTCGCCAGCGCGGCCGGTGGCGACGGCGACGACGATCTGCGTGATCCAGTCCGGGTGCGCTGGGCAGCCCGGCACGTTGATCACCGGCAGGCCGGACTTCGACACCCAGCTTTTGCCGAGGAAGCCCCCGTGCGCGCGCTTGAGGAACTGCAGCCCCTCGGACTGGCTCGGGTTGGGCGCCATTGCTGGGATGCCGCCGTAGGTGGCGCAGTCGCCGATGGCGACGACGAACTTGGCGACGTTGCACAACTCCTTCACCCAGTCCTTCATGGCCCGGCCGGCAAAGCGGTTCCATTCGCCGGTGCCGTTAGGTGCGTTCACGACGCTGCCCTCGAACACGAAGATGTCCAGCGGCACGGCGCCGGACACGCAGTCACGCAGCAACTTCTGAAGGTTCTCACCGAGTTCGACGCCTAGCGAGGGGTGCCACAGCACGTTGATGCCGAAGTCGGTCACCAGATCGCAGGCACTGGGCTCCTCCGCGTTCAGGAAGGACATGGTGTTGCCCGAACAGGCACCGCCTTGCAACCACAAAAGATTGGCCATCGAAGATCTCCATTTTCGGACCCAACAAAACAGGGGTGAAGCGCTTGCGGCAGGCCCCAAGCGGGCTGCTGGCGCCGGATCTGTTTGCACTTCACGTGCCACTTTTCAAGGGCTGCGGGTATCTCCGTAGTTCACCGGGCTACGGCCGGATTCCGCGCGTCGAATCCGGCCTCGCGGCGCTGCAAACATGGTTTGCAAGGCGGGAAATTGACAAGCAAGTATCCGGTTCGTGCGCCGTGTTCGGCAGCGCAGCGTTGGCCGGTTCAGCCTCGGCGGTTGCCGCAGACCGGGCACTCCACTTCCAGCGTGCAGCCCCACCAGATGCCCTGGCATCGGCTGCACCAGTGGCCGCTGAGCTTGTCGTCCGGCAGGCCCAGCCGCGCAGCCAGGGCCGTGGTGCCGAGTTCGCGGTAGCCGCCTATTGGCTTGGCCGGCGCCACCAAGGAGCGCACGAAGCGCTCGGCTGCGCCGGGGTCGACTGGGTCGTCAGCGTCACTCACGCGGCTTCCGGCCGGCCCGGGCGTTCGATACCGTAGCGCTTGAGCTTGTTGCTCAGACCGACGCGTGACAGGCCAAGCTCATCCGCCGCGTGCGTGTGATTGCCCTGATGGCGTTCCAGCGCGGCGCGAACCAGTGCGGCTTCGAGTTGTTCGACACGATCTTTCAGGGTGCGCCCGTCGAGCGTCACGGCCTGGGGCGACGCGCGGTCCGGCCGCGGCCGCGCGCGGGCGATCTCGGCCGACAGGTGCTGCAGCGTGATGAACTCGCCGTTCTCGACCGTGGCGACGGTCCGGCGGATCTCGTTTTCCAGTTCGCGCACGTTGCCGGGAAACGCGTAGGAACGCAGCTTCTGCTGCGCCTGGCTCGCCACGCCCGGGATGTTGCGGCTGAAGACTTCGGAATACTTCTTGATGAGGAAATCGGTCAACACCGGAATGTCCTCCGGCCGCTCGCGCAGCGGCGGAATCGAGATCTCGAAACCCTTGAGGCGGTAGTACAGGTCGCGCCTGAACTTGCCTTCCTCGACCAACTGCCGGATCGGGCGGTTGCTCGCCGCAATGATGCGCACGTCCGCGTGCTTCGTGCTGTCGCTTCCGATGGCCTTGACCTCGCCATCTTGCAGAAAGCGCAGCAACCCGACCTGCACGGCGGGTGAGATGTCCGAGATCTCGTCGAGGAACACCGTGCCCTGGTGGGCAGCGACGAACAGTCCGAGCCGGTCACTGATGGCCCCGGTGAAGCTGCCCCGCTTGTGGCCGAACAGTTCGGACAGCAGCAGGTCATCGGTGATCGCGCCGCAGTTCTGCGCCAGGAAGGTCTGCTGCTTGCGGGCGCTGAAGTGGTGGATGGCCTTGGCCATCAGCTCCTTGCCGGTGCCCGTCTCGCCTTCGATCAGCACGGGCAGATCGGTCAAGGCGGCTTTGCGGGCGGTGTTGCACACCTCGGCCATCTTGTCGCTGACGAACACCATGGTGTCGAACTGATAGGTTTCCTGCAAGGTGCGCGACATGCGGTCGTTCTCGTGCCGGATGACGTCGTCGGCAAACTTCAGCTCCCGGCTCAGGTAGCGGTGCAGGCGCGAGAGTTCTCTACTCTCCAGCGCGCGCTTGAGGACAAGCATGAGCTGCTCGGGCTCGAACGGCGGAGATACGACCTGGTAGACCGCCGCATCATTGATCGCTCGGACCATCTCTTCGCGCCGGGCACTTTGCAGCAGCAGCACGCGCACCGCATGCGGGTACGCGAAGCGCATTCGGTGCAGCAGATCGACACCCCGGCCGTCATCGAGTTGCTGTTCGCAGACGACGGCATCGGGCGGGTGGTCGAGCGCCAGTTTCTCGACGTCGGCGATGCGCGCGACGCAGTGCACCGCGTAGTGGCCGCGCAGATGGCGGTGCAAGGCACGGTCGGCCAGCTCGTTGGTGCCCAACAACACGACGCAGCAATCGGGTAGCGATGCCATGGAAACCAAGTTTGCAAAGGGTGAACGAGGTTATCAGTTCACGCTGCAAGAAGGTATCCCGGGAACCCGCCGGACCGCCGGGGCAAACCCTCAAGTTTCGATGATCATCGATCGTCCTGCCGGCAAAGAAGCGTTGAAGAAGCAAAGGACGGTCAGCAACGACTCCATTGTTGAGCGCCCTGATCTGAGAGGCAGGATGAAGAAAAGCTCGGGTTCGTGTCGGCACTGCCTGGACACCGGCCATTGGCACGTCGACGCTGCCGGCGAACCAAGGACCGCTCCTGGCCG
>JAURZM010000039.1 GCA_030653385.1 Rubrivivax sp.
GTAGCGCGTCGGCAGCGCCTCCCAGTCCAGCCCGTAGAACTGGTTCAGCCGGTGGATGGTCAGCACGGCCTTGTGCTGTCCGATGTCGGACGGGCTGTAGACCTGCCGGCCCACGTTGGCCTCGCTCACCCGGTCGGCGTCGTATGCCGTGAGGTGCAGCCCGGCCGGATGCCCGAGTGCGCGCAGCGCCAGGTCGAGCCTCGCGAGGCAGTGCGCCATCTGCGCACCATTGCCGCCGACACCGACGAGATGGACCCGAACGCGGCCGCGCAGCAGTGTGGGATTGATGTGGTGCTCCATGCGGGCCCGTGTCTTGCTGCTGCCAGTGTCGAAGGTGCGCCGTCTTCTTCAAGCCCGCTCACTGCCTTCTGAATTCCAGGGGTTGGGCAGGGTCACGAAGTGCCCGTTGAGCACGAGGCGGAAGCGCGCAGTCGGCCTCGCGCGATCCAGGTTGCCGAACACGCCGCAGACCCGAACGCCGTTGTCGTCGCGGTCGTCCTCCGCAGACCAGAAGGCCCCGTGCAGGCCGTGGGAGTGGAGGACGATCGCCAGCACTTCGCCCTCCCGCAGGTCGTCGATCCGATAGGGGACGTAGCCGCGCCCGAAATAGAGGGCTGCATGGCTGCGCAGCGCCAGTGAACGGAGCCGTTCGTCTTGACATCCGCTCCACCTAAGCGCTGCGCGCTATGGATGGAGATTCCCGAGGAGGCTCAGTCCCGAGTTGGTTCCTGCCAACGGAGGCTCAACAAGCCCTCCTTGAGCCGCTGAGCGCGGCCTTTTGCGCCGCACGAGCGGCGCCTCAACAGGCGTAAGTTCCCCGCAGTGTCCTGGGGTACTCGCCGGGCGTCCGCCCGACAGGAGTTCGTCGGCCGAGCCAAGCATCAGCTGCGCCTTGGCCAAGATGTTCTTCGCCGCATTGCGGTCTGCGTTCTCGCTGTGGCCGCAGGTCACGCACTCGAACACCGCCTGGGCCTTGCGGTTCTCGGCGGCCGTGTGGCCGCAGGCGCTGCACGCCTGGCTCGTATATGCCGGCGGCACCGCCACCAACATCACGCCCGACCAGGCCGCCTTGTATTCGAGCATTGACCGGGCCATCGACCAGCCGTTGCGAAGGATGGTGCGGTTCAGGCCAGCCTTCGCCTTGACATTGCGCCCCGGCGACTTGGCCGTGCCGGCCGCCGAAGCGGTCATCGACTTGACCGCCAGATCCTCGATGGCGATGAGAGAGTGGCTGCGCACCAGATCAGTAGTGCACTGATGCAGGAAGTCCCGGCGCATCGCCGCGATGCGGCCGTGGCAGACGTTCAAACGTGCCACCGCCTTCTTGCGATTGGCCGAGCCGCGCTTCTTGCGCGAGACCGCCTGCTGCAGCCGCTTCATGCGCCGCTCGTACCGGCCGATGCGGGCGGGCAGCTCGATGGGTGCGAGCGTTTCGTTGCTTGGCATGATCGTCGTGGCCACGCCGAAGTCCAGGCCCACTACCGCCGAAGCGACCGACGCCAGCACCTCCACTTCGCGCTCCGTCTGAAGCGAGGCGACCCAGCAGCCGCGCTCCTGGCGCAGCGTCAAGTTCTTCAGTACGCCCTGCGCTGTGCGGCTGTGCCTCAGGCGCACCGCGCCGAGCTTGGGCAGGTGCACGAGGCCAGCGGCCGCGTCGTACTGGCAGTCTTGCGGCAAGCGCAGCGTGTCGCACTCGCCCTTCTTCTTGAACCGGGGAGCGCCGAAGTGCGAGGTGTACTTCGCGTCCCAAGCCTTGCACAGGTCCTTGAGCGCCTGCTGCAGCGCCTGCGCTGGCGGCTCACATAGCCAGGGGTGCAGCCTCTTGAGCTCGGGCAGCCGAGCGCACAGCGCGGCATAGCCCGGACGCTTGCGACCCAGGGTCACCTCGGCACGTTGATGTGCCAGAGCTTCATTGAAGACGAAGCGCCGACATCCGACCCATCGCCGGAGCACGGCTTCCCGCTGCGGCTTCAGGCGCAGTGCGTATTGGAAGCCTTGGCGCACGAGCATGGTCAGCGTTGGTACTCAGTTATTGCTGTATGTGCATCCAGTCTATTGACGAGCACCATTCGCGTCAACAGGCTATGCGATGTCGCATGGATCAGCCGCAATTTCAGCCACCGTCCGGCCCTCGCCGGTCGAGCACCTGCGCGAGCGACGTGCCGAGCGGCACCAGCGCCGACTCCGGGAAGACCGCGTGCCGACCATCGAGCATGTCGCGCCAGAACCGGTACGGCCCGCCCTTGTAGTTGACCAGCGGCCCCTGGGTGTTGGGG
>JAURZM010000065.1 GCA_030653385.1 Rubrivivax sp.
CAGCGCGGCCTTTCATGGTTCGCCAAGAACGACGCTATGCCAGAGGACACCTACATTCCGAGCGAGCTCAGTCATGAGACTGCGGCCTTCGGTATGGTGTTCGAGGATGGCGAGCGGATGTCACGACCTGCCGTCGAGCCAGCGAGTCGGTGGGTGTCGAGTCAGGCTCTCCGAACCGCGGAAGTCGAATCTCAAAGCGTCCGACTTTCGGAGGGCATGGTCCTGACGGTCATCGCGGTAAAGACTTCCGCCGCTGCGAAGCGGAGATTTGCCTCTCGACGGTGATCGCTAATCAGCGGCTGCTTGCGGCACCAGCGAACATTCGCGACGGCAACTCGAAGGTCTGCTTCAGTCCTGACCTGCCTCCCGGGAATCAGCGCGACCGTTCCCGATCGCCGTGTCGTTGAGGGCCAGCCTGAACGGTCTTGGCTCGCGCTCGTGGGGCGCGGGCGTCATAGACCGGGACCTTGAATCTCTCGCCTCTCGCAACTCTCTTGGCACCCTCAGCCGCCATCATGGCGCGCACCTGGCCACGAAGCTCGGGAGACACCTTGCCGTCAACGAGGGCCTTCTCTATCGCTGTGGCAAGCTGGCGCTGCCCACCAAGCTCAGCTACTTTCCTATGGCCGCTGGTCCGTTCGGCGTAGTCCGATTGAACTCGCCCGACGGCTTCACCTGGCGTCTGCGATGCCGGTCCATCATGACCAACTTGCAGCCGGGTCCGCTCCTTCGAAGCTGCTTCACGGTCGCCAAACGTCGGCGTGTGGCCCACAGCCTTCAGGCCCTGTGCTGTTGCCGCTATCCATCCTTGCCGGACAAACTCCGGTGAACCGATCAGCCGCACCGTTTCCCATCCACGCTCAGCAGCACGATCCACCATCGCCTTGATCGCTGCTGGGCTCTCGCTGCCAGTGCTGATGCTCAGAAGCCTGTCGGTGAAGGCAACCTTCCCAGCTTGGTCCCTGAAGTGATATTCCTTCTCGATCAAGCCGATCCGTTTGACGTTGAAGCGGTCTTCAAGCGGCGGAATGGCGCGGCGCTTATCGGCGGTGTCCCCTTCCGATCGAATTGAATTGATGTCCGCGCCAACTCGTTCAGTTGCCCGGGGGGCCGTGCCGCCCCGCTTCGCATCCAGCATCGCGCCTGATTCGCGCACCTGCTCGGGTAGCTCGGCCGAAACCGCACGCGCTGAAAAGCTTGTCGCCCGAACCACTCCAGGCATCGCCCATTCGGCTGTCTCCCGATCAAACGTGGCGCGGTAGGCATCGCTCTTCATGCTGTCTGCAACCAACGCCTTGGCTTCGCTCGCACGCGGGTGCGGCGGAAACCCTTCGATCAGCAACAGGTCCCTGCTGTCCTTGACGGCCAAGCGATCAAGCGCCGGGCCCTGCAAGTCTTTGATCGTCAGGCCTGCTCTCGCCATCGTTGCGTACCGCCCGGCGATGCTGTCGGCCGCATCGTCGCGTCGGCTCGCGAACTCCAAGGCCTTTCGATCTTCCTTCGCAGCTGACTGCTGCTGCTCTTCGGCATAGGCCCGGTCAGCCAGGCCGGCGTACTGCGGCGAGACCTCCCTGAGCGCGGTCCTGTACGCCGGGTGCTGTTCAGCGGTGTCGCCCATCACGGCAGCCGCACGGCCCTGCAGCACCTTGTCTGCAAAGCCGTCCAACGCCGACACGTCGCTGGTCGCCGCCTCACGTGCCGCCACTGCACCGAGCTTGCCGGGCACCAAGGCTTGAAGGCCTTCATGGCGACTGTCGATGCTTTTCAGTGCTTGTGCATCGGCCAGAGCCAACTCTGGGAAGGTTCGCGGCTCACTAGGCGGCCTGGTGCCGCTGTCGCGTTTCTGCTCTGCCGTCGCCAGCGCCACGTCTGCCACGAGCGGATCAATCGCCGACTGGCCCTCAGCTGCAGCACGTCGAGCCTCGGCGACCTGTCCTGCCGGCACGCTGGCCTGTGGTTGTCCGCGGCCCTTCATGGCCTGGCGACCATCAAGGTCCAGTGAATCGGCTTCGCCGGCCTGGCCGCTGCTCTGGCCCGCGTTGTTTCCGTCGGAGGCTGTGCTCATCACAGGCTCGCTGAGGTGGAGCCCTTGCCGTTCGCCGCGCTGCTGCGCAAGCTCACGAGCATGGGCGCGGCCGTATAGAACTCGATCTCGACGCGACGGCTTTGCGAGTGATCGGCGGGACGAAGCCCTGCGAGCGGATCGCCCGCGCCCTGCCAGGTCAGGCGAAGCTTGTCCTTCGATACACCTGCCTGCTGCAGAAACGCCGCAGCCGCCTCAGCACGGCGGCGCGCGAGCGCCGTTTCCTGCATCGAGTCACCGGTGGCATCGGTGCGTCCGCGAATCATGATCACAGCGGCGTCTTTGGCGCGCCGGACCAATGCTGCGGCGTCGGCCTGTTCAACGCTCCAGGCTGCAGATCCCATGCCGAAAGGGACGACAGCCACCAGGTTGCCAGAAGTGTCAGCGGCCTCGGACGTGGGCACGCTGGCCATCGCAGCGCCCGGCTGCGGAAGCGCCTTGGTCAGCTTCGTCGCCACGACGCCAGCGCGTGCCATCTCGGACACGAGGATGGTGGATCGACTCAGATCGCCCTGGCAGGCCTTCAGGTCGACCGCGGCACGGGCATTGACCGGCCGCTTGGTGGACTCATCCACCGAAGGCGGCTTCGGGGGCGACGAGCACGAAGTCAGCAGCAGCGCGCCGATGCCGACGCAGCAGGCAGTGTGAGCCGTCGTCACCGCCTTGTAGATCGTCTGTGAGATGGGCATAGCTGTTACGCGGCGCGAGCCGGCTCCAGGTTGGATTGCGGGTTGGGCGTCTGTTCGACGGGGACGATCGTCTGCGCCGAGGCCACTTCAAGCGCCTCGAAGAATCCGGTGACAAAGGACTGCACCTGCTCGGGCGACGCATCGGCACTCAGATGAGGCAGGCCATGGAAGTCGACCGCGATCTGGTCGAGGCCGAACTCTTCGTCGTCGCCGGCCAGGCGCACGCGGTGCTCCACGCGCGCCCGATGTGTGGCGAGATCGAGCTCAGGCAGGTCAGGTGGCGGCATGAGCCTCTCCATGAAAACCGGGTCGGTGTAGTAGCGGATCTTGTCGGCCAGGATCGGCTTGCAGTTCTCCAGGATCAGCACTTCGCGGTCCACTCCCAGTTCCTTGAACTCCTGGGGCAGCAAGAGGGCGCGCCGTTGCGAACTCTCGTTCGTCGACTGCGAGCTGCCGCCGCCCTTCGCGCCTGAACTGCTGGACCGGCCGCGGCTCTTCTCCTGCTGGGTGAACGTGCCCAGCATCTCGCTGTACTCGTTTGCGTCGCGCTGCTCGCGCGGCGCGTACAGCACCTGCAGCGCGTGATTGGTTGCGAAGGTGCGGGCGTCGTGCTGACCGTAGACCGATTCGAGCTGGCTGACCGCTTGAATCACCGTCACCAGGCGCAGGTTGTAGCCGGCGAGGTAACCCACGGCGGCGTTCAGGATGTTGATGCGGCCCAGCGCCGTGAACTCGTCCAGCAACACCAGGCACTGGTGCTTGAGCGCCGGGTTGTGCTCGGGCAGTTCGGCCGTGTTCAGGTTGATGAGCTGGGCGAAGAACAGGTTTAGCAGCACCCGCGCGTCGGCGAGCCGGTTCGGCGGGATGCAGACATAGACCGTTATACGCTGCCGGCGCACGTCGGCCACCGAGAAGTCATCGCCGCTCGTGGCCGCGTCGACCAGCGGATCGCTGAAGACCGTCAGTGGTGCGTTCAGCGTGGCCAGGATGCTCGACAGGGTGTTGTCGCTGGTGGAGAGGAAGCGCATCAGCGCATCGACACAGGCGTCCGACAGCGGACCCTTCGGATGCGAGCAGCCCTCCATGCGCTGTTGCATCAGGCCCTGCAGATGCTGCTTGATGGGCTGACCCTGGCCGCTCGACTGCCGCAGGATCTCGCCGATGGTGCGCGGCAGTTCCGGCGTCTCGACCAGGTACAGGGCGAGGCCGAGGAACAGGTTGCGCGCGGTGTCATTGAAGAAGCCTTCGGTGCCGCTGCCTTTCACGTCTGTGGGGTAGAGGACCTGTGCGATGGCCAGCGTGTCGCCTACGACGTGGCGATCGGCGAGCCGAATCGCGCTGAGCGGGTTCCAGCGGTGCGAGCGGCCGTCTTCGGCAAAGGGTGCCCAGGCATAGACGGCCTGGCCGTGCGCCGCCCGAAACCCCGCCGTAATCGCCCAGTTCTCCGACTTGATGTCGACGACCACGGCGCTGTCCTGCCAGGCCAGCAGGTTCGGCACCACCACGCCCACACCCTTGCCGCTGCGTGTCGGCGCGCTGAGCATCACCGACTGCTTGCCCGGCAGCGTGAGGAACTTGTCCCGGTACTTGCCAACGATGATCCCCTGTCCGCCCAGCAGCCCTGCGTCGCGCACCTCGATCGCGCTGGCGAAACGCGCCGAGCCGTGCAACTCGCGGCGCTTCTGTGTGGCGGCTGCGATGCCCATAGGCACCAGCAACAGCAGCACGAAGGGCGGGATCATCAAGGCCAGCTGGAGCTTCTTGCGCTCCTTCGGGTCGGGCGAGTATTCGGACCAGAAAGCCGACATGGTGCCGGCCGAGATGCCGGACGGCCGTTGCTTGTGGAACAGCATGTAGAGCGCGGCGCTGCCGTACACCGTAGCCGCTGCGGTGGCGCCGAGGTAGGTGGCCACGCCCAGTGCGATCAGCACGCGCTTCGTGGTGGGCGACACCGCCGCCGTCTTGCCGGCGCGGCCTGCCGGCGCTCCGGGTACCGCACGGGTGGCGCTCATGCTGCCTCCCGCCAACGGGCCTGCGGGTCGTAGTGGATGCCACTGATGAAGCGCCCGCCGGCATCGACGCCGAAGTGCACCACGACATCGATCACCGAACGCGCCAGGCGGTTGATTTCCGGCATCGTCATACCGCCACCGCCTGCCGACTCACGGACCATCAGCGAGATTTGCTCGAACGCGAGTTCGCAGCTGCCGGCGTGAACGCTCGTCACGCTACCCGGGTGTCCCGAGGCCGCCAGGCGCAGGAAGTAGAAGGCCTCTTCGCCGCGCATCTCCGCCAGAAAAATGCGGTCCGGCCGCAGCCGAAGGCAGGCCTCCAGCAGCAGCTTCGCAGACACCGCACTGGCGCCCTGGCCACCCTTGGAATAGAACAGGTGCAGCTTGTTCGGATGGCTGGGCAGGGTCAGCTCAGCCGCGTCCTCGATGGTGATCAGGCGTTCGGTGACCGGGACCTCTTCGACCAGGCCCTTCATGAAGGTGGTCTTGCCCGAGCCGGTCTTGCCGGCCACCACCATCGTCTGGTGCGACTGGACGGCCAGTCGGAAGAACTCGACGAACTTGCCGTGCGCTTTCAGGTCCAGTAACTCGCGCTCGAAGGGCTCCAGTTCGCGGCTCGTTTCCCTGACCCGTCCGAACAGGCCCTGGGCTGCGAAGTCTTCCAGCCTGCGCACCTGCATCGACGGCTTGCGGATGCACACGCCGATCTGGTCGGCCGGCGTGGCGCTGGGCTGGACGATCTGCACGCGCTCGCCCGTCGAGAGGGCGGCGCTGAGCAGCGGATTCTGTTCGTTGGTGTGCTGGCCGGTCAGCGTCGCGATGGCGGTGGCCAGGCTCTGGCAGTGCCGGAACGTGAACTCGGGGATTTCGTGGCGCTGCCAGACGCCAGCGCGCTCGACGAAAGCCTCGCCGGGCTGGTTCACGCACAGCTCGTTGACGCGGCTGTCATCAAGCATGCCGCGGATCGGCTGCAGGAACTCTGTAACGGTAGCGTCGGACCGAAGGACGGAGGGAACGGCCCGCAGGGCGGGCGCAGCGCTCATCTCGGCTCCAGTGCGTAGACCTTCGAGAAGTCCACATCGCGGGCGACGTACACGCCCACGACGCTGCCCTGGTTCTGGTACAGCAAGGGCGGGATGTTGATCGTCGCTTCGAGCACCTTCTCGGCGAGCTTCGAGCCGGCAGCAGTCGTGCTGGGTAGCAACACGGTCGTGCTGCCCGTCACCGGGTTCGAGTCGGTGGCCACCATCTTCACGGCGTCATCGATCAACGACACCAGCATGGCTGCGCCGATGCGCTCCGGCCAGCGGTTGTCAACGTAACCGCCGATACCGCTTTCGCCGAGGGCACCGGTGCCGGGGGAGTCAAGGTCCACTGTCACGCCGTTCGGCGTGCGCAGGCGGGTCCAAAGCACCGGGATGCGGGTCACGCCAGGCCGAACCTGTACCACCCGGTATTCGCCGTCCAGGTGCGAGCCGCGTTCGGCCAGCACCACCTTGCCATCGTCCGAGAAGACGTTGCGCTGGACCTGGCAGGCGACGAAGCCACTGGTGGCCGAGATCACCCGTGTCTTGAGGCTGCATGTGAACAGCACGCCCTTGGGCATGGTCAGGCTGCGGTTGCCGAGTTGGCTGGCCACCACGGTCGGCGTGGCCGAGCGCTCCATCGAGCCGAACAGTGCGGGATTGGCCTGGGGAGGTGCATTCAGGTTCGTTCCTGGCAAGACCATGGCCGAGGCCAGTGCCGCGGCGGAAGCCTTGTCACCGCCAGCAGCCTTGTCGGTCAGGCCCTGCAGTTGCCCGAGCATGCTGCCCAGCTGGCTTTGGTAGCGCCGCATGTTGGCCTGGGCTTCGCCAGCGATGCCGGGTGCTGGCGGCGGGTCTGCAGCTGCGCCTGCCTGCGAAGCCAGCGATCCACCACCGGCACCGCTCGGGCCGAACGGCGACTCGTCGCCGACCGGAACCGCTTGCTTCGTCGGCCGACCGCCCGCGGTGCCCCGAACCGGGATGGCCGTGGCCGGCGCGGTGGCGTCCGCCTCGATGCTGGGCACGCGGGTCTGGTCGACAACCGGGATGGCTTTGGCGACCGGCACCGGGGCCGGCACCACGACCGGCGGGTCCTGGAATTTCAGCTTCGTCACCGTGGCGGAGGCCACGTCCACGGCCGCCTCTGGCGGCGCTTCCTTCTTGGCGAAGTAGCGAGTGGCCGCAAAGCCCAGCGCGCCCACCAGCGACAAGATCAGCACACTCGCCGCAATGATCGGCTTGTGGCTGGAGGCACCGCCTCGCGGCGTCAGCGAGGGAATCTCGGGCTCGCCTTCGAGCCGCTTGAGCGTGTCTGGGGCGTTCATGGCGCTGGCCGGTTAGGTATCGCAACCTTGACCACGCGCGCCACGCCCGGGACGGTGGTGCCGTCCTTGGGCGGCACGCCGTCGAGGTCGAAGGCATCGTTGATGATCGCGGCGACGCTTTCACCCAGGCGCAGGACGAAGCGGCGGCCGACGCGGTCGGCGACGAGCAGGTCATCGGGGTCCATACGGGCGTTGACCATTTCCTCGCTGCCGTCCGGCGCGATCTGGAAGACCGTGGGGATGGGCCTGTTGTTCGGGAAGCTGAAATAGGTCTGCGTGCCGTCATCGAACACCATGACCGGCACGATGTCCTCGGAGTCCTTGCCCGTGGCCACCGAGTAGGCGGAATTGCGGACCAGGGGCTTGGTCTGCCAGCGGGCGTCGATCAGCTCCCTGGCGGTCGGCAGTGCCGGCGACGCGGCAACAAAGATCGGTCGCGGCACCATCGGCGCCGCAACCGTCAGGCGCATCAGGGTCAGGCCTGCGCCCTCGACGGGGTGCAGCAGGAAGGCGTGCCGGCGGCGGTCGGTGACGACGATCAGGTTCGTCGAGGTCGCGCCCGACTTGGGCTTGACGAACAGGTCGCGCCCTTGTTTGGCGATGCACCAGGTGTGGGTCTCGTCGCTGCAGTTCGACCCCTTGCCGCTGATCGGGATGCCGACGATCTGCTCGTCGTCGCCGAGCACGATCTGCGTGATCTGGCCGCGCCGCACCGGCACGTCCACCACCATGTCGGCCGCAAACAGCACGGTCCGTAGACGCGGGTCCGGTGTCGTGCGCTGGCCAGGCTGGATCGGCTGCGCGGTCGCAGACATCAGAAGAGCCGGTGCGAAGAGCGCAGCGCCAAGTACCGCGACCGCGCCGACCGGCGCGATCCACTTCGAGGTGGCCTTCATGATGCGCCGCCTACGACCGTGTCGGCTGGCCTGGCCGGCGCCACCAGGTCAGCGTCGGCGCGATAGCCAGTGACGACAAACCCGAACGGGTTCTCGATGCGATCGGCCGGCTTCTTCATGGCCGTCGGCCGGTACTCGTAGCGCACCGTGGAGACGAAGCGCGTGGTCACCGGCGACTGCCCCTGCGTCGGGCGAATCTGCCGGTCGAAGGTCACCACCGCTTCGCCGGACTTGCCCGCGACGGGCGACCGGGTCAGCCGCACGGAAACCACCGTCACTCGGTGTTCTTCCTTCGCCGCAATGACCGCCTGCATGGCCTTCTCGCCGGCGAACTGACTGCCGTACGGCGCCCAGGTGTCGGGGACCGTCATGCGTGCCACCTGGTCGTAGTCACGCTGCAGCAGCTGGAAGTTGTAGGACTCGCGCGCTCGCACGAACACGGCGGCGTTGTGCTGGTCCAGTGCAGCCAGCGCCGGAACGTTGGATGCGTCCAGTGTGGCGACGACGCTGGTCTCTCCCGTCGTCCGGTCCACCACGACCGGATACGGCGCCGGCGGCGGCCGCAGGCTCTGGAAGGTCGCCATGCTGAACCCCAGCACCGCCAGGACGCCACCGATGCCAGCGGCGATCCAGCCACGGCGGCCCGAGGCGATTGCCTGCGCGATGCGGTCCTGTTCCCAGCTGTTGGCCGCTGCGATGGCTGCAACGGCCTTCTTCGAGAGCGGCAGTCGGTCAGTCTGCGCTGCATCGGGCAATGCAGCGGCTTCAACTCTGTTGTTCACAGCCAGTCCTCAGTCTCGAATGAAGTCGGCGAGCCGACGATTGCGGGAGGCCTGCTCCAGCTGGCCCTCGCGAGCCCGCGAGTCGGCCACGCGCTGATCCGCTTCGGCCAGGCCGCGCATCAGCTCGATCTGGCTGACCTCGTGCTGCAGGAGGGCGTTCTCCGCGCCGATGCGGGCGGTGACCTCCTGGATTTCCTTCTGGTCGGTCGTCGCGCCAGCCCGGCGCATCAGGCTGTTGATCTGTGCCACGCGGTCCTTGGCCTTGGAGAGCGCGTCCTCCATGAAGGCTTTCTGCTGGTACGGCTTGGCGAGCGCGCTCTGACAGTTTGTGCGCTTGCCGGCGTCGTCGACGTCCATGCAGTTGTAGGTCATCTGGGCGTCGCGCAGCGTCTTCGAGGCACCAGCCAGCGTGCCGTAGCCGCCGGACTCCAGGCTGCGAACCAGCGTGTTGGCGTCGCGCGGGACGTAGTTCTGCAGCGCCGGGTTGTTCAGCACATCGCCCAGCGAGCGGGCGTTGGAGATCGACTCGATCTGCTGGCCCAGACCCACGATCTGCTGGTACTGGTTCTCGATCTGCGAGATCCCGTTCATCACATCGAGAACGGCCTGGATGATCGCGGCCACGTCGATCACGGGAATGCCGGCGCGTGCGGGTGCGCTGGCGCACATCATCATCACCCCTGCTGCGAAGGCTGCGAGCCCCGAACGGACCTTTGAACGCTTCATGACCTGTACTCCCGTGGTTTGCAAATGAGCTTGAAAAGACCGCTGACCCGTCACGTCGAAACTCCGCCTCGCTGGGCGACCCGCTGATACGCGGCGCGAGCGCCACCTGCCACCGCACCGCCTGCTGAGCCCACGCCGCCGGCCGCTCTGCCAGCGACATAGGCAGCACCACCGCCGCGGGACATGCTTCCGCCGCCGCCTGCAGCACCGCTGCCGCCTGATCGACCGCCGCCCATCGCACGCATGGCGACCATCGAGTTCGTGACCATCTGGGTGCCGCTCTGGATGGAAGCACCGCCTGTCAGGCTGGACGCCAGGGAAGGTGCCTGGAAGAGCACGATGGCCAGGAGACACATGACGGTCAGATAGGTGCCGGCGGCTTCGAGCGCCCCCACAGACCCGGGCACGCCAGCCACAAAGGCACTGCCGTCCGCGATGGCGAAGAGCACCTTTTCCGAGATGTACAGAGACATCCCAAGGGCAAAGAACACGAACCACGACAAGACAACGGAGCTGAGCACGAAAGACAGCCAGCTATCGAAGAAGCGGGCGGTTGACTTGAAGAGGAGACACAGGATTGCGAGGGGGCCGATGGCGAGCGCAAACGTCAGGATGAGCTTGCCCAGGAGCCCGACAAACGCGCCGAGAACAAGGAAGATCGTTGTGCCCAACGAGAACAGGATGCTGGCGAGCACGAGGTCAAGCCGAAACATTCCCGCGTCCTTCCAGAGCAGGGCAAGTTGCTCGTTCGCCGCCGTGTTGGCCAGGTCCAATGCGCCAAACGCGGTGGCGGCTGCGGCTGCTCTTGGTGCGACAAACAGAACTGCCAAGCCGTCCTGCAGGCCGGTAGCCCAGGCCACAACATTCCCGCTGTAGTACAGCCCTGGCAGAGCGAACGACAGGATCGCGCCAACCTTGACCATCTTCCAAGCGAAAGTGCCAACCGGCTCGGACGCCTCGCCGCGCATCACTGCGAGGCCGTAGATCGCTATGTAGATGGTGACCAGCGCAAGGGCCACCGGCACGAGACCCGTAGCCAGGTCCGCGGACACGCGCGCGGCGTAGCCGAGGAAGAACGTGTTGAACCAGGCTTCGAGCTTCGCAAACATGGCGGCTTACTCCACCGTACCCATCGCGCCAGGCGCGCCGGCCGCTGCGGGCTCACACTTGCGCGACGTCGCCCGAGAGTCGCAGTGCTGCCAAACACCGCCAAGCTTCACGGTCCAGAGGCGCGGTCGTTTCGTCGTTCCGAGGCTCGAAGGCACGCAGCCGCTTTCGGATAGGTAGGTCCCGCGACACTCCATCAAGCCATGCTGGCTTTCGATCATGAAGACTTCGCCGGTAGCAGAAGGCGGGGGCAGCTTTGCCCCTCCTTTGACGTAGCGTTGCGAGGCCGCCGTGAGCGGTGGAGCCTCTACAACCGTCTTGCCGCTGACCAGGCGGACTGCCTCGTTGCCGGGAAATGCGGGACTCGCTGGCTCTGCATGCGTGGCCACTCCTACGAGCGCGAGGAGCAATCCGACTGCGACTGTGCTGGGATGAAATTTCATGCTGCCCTCCGGGCATGGCTGCGCCGATCGCGCACGCGCTGATAGAACAAAGGGAGCCAGGTTGTCGGTTCGTCACCGAACTCAGCACGAATCTGGTCGAGCAGTTCGACGTTGTCCGTGGTGGAGCTGAGGACAGCCAGGAAGTCGTTCATGCCCCCGAGATCGAACTCGCACTGGACAGAGTCCGTGCCCTGCTTGCACAGGAAGCGCCGCGAGCCCGTGGCGCCGAGCGACTTGACGATGGCGAACTCGGCATCGGTCAGGCCCAGGCCTCCCACGTATTCGTCGCGGTCGGCGTCCGCGTTGGGCAGCACGAGCTTGGTGACCGACTGCTCGATCATCGTGCGGCCGTTCTCGTTCGAGAGCAGGTCGGCGACCTCCTGCGTGTCAAACAGGCCGAGGCCATTCATCTTGCGGATGGTCTTCTGCTTGTGCTTCACGAACGGCGCGAAGGCCGGGTCACCGAGTGCTTTCCAGCACTCCGCGACGTGATAGATCATCGGCTCGCCGTTGACCAGCTCGTCCATCACGTTGAGCAGGTACATCATGATCGGCGTGCGAACGTCCGGGCTGCTGAGCACTCCCGTGTAGTCGAAGCCGATGGCCATGTGGCTGCGCAGATCGCCGAGACGATCGTCGGCCATGTCGAAGACCCAACCCAGCTCGCCACCGCGGCACCACTTGCCCAGGCGGTCATAGAGGCTGTTGGCGCCAGAGCGCGGCAGCGACTGGCGGACCGTGCTGAACCACCGAAGCTCTGGCTTGAGCGCAGCGACCGTCGCAACGGCACGCGCGATGGCCTCGTGGTCGTTGGGTAGCAGCGGCATCTCGGGTGAAGCGATGCACTGCTTGACCAGTTCGGTCCAGAAGCCGATCCGTTCTGGCGTCACGTCGCGCTGGAACGGGTTGCAGCCCGTGGGCTGGTTGCGGTCGAACGTGTAGAACACGCCACCCAGCGCGCGGATCACGATCTCGGTGTCGCGATCCAGACTGAAGCTGACCACGCGCGGCCGGACGGCCCACTTGGGCGTCAGAGCCAGCAGGCCGGTCAGCAACGTCGTCTTGCCCGAACCCGTCGAGCCGATCACGATGGTGTTGCCGGGCAGCTTCTTGCCCTCGCTGTCCTCGCCCTCGGGGCTGGCGTGCAGGTTCAGATAGAACGGGTTGCCTGCCGGCGTGCGCATCAGCGCCAGGGCTTCGCCCCAGGGGTTGCCGTCTCGCTTGCCGCGCAGGAAGTTGTGGCCGCAGGTCAACGCCGCGAAGGCGCGGCTGCTGATCGTGGCCTTGCGTGGACGCCACTGGAAGTTGCCGGGCTGCTGCGAGAACCACGCGGCATCGGCCACCAGGTCCACGGGCACCAGCTCCATTGCGGTGGTTTCCGTCAGGGCGCCGACCGCGCTCGCCGCACGCTTGCCGCATTCGTCGAGCGTGTCGCCGAATACCGCCAGGGTGTAGCTGTACTCGCCCATGACGAACTGGCCATCGCCGAGCTGGTCGAGCGCCACGTCCATCGCTTCGATCTGCGTGACCACCGCATCGTCGGACGCGAGCAGCTGATCGCGCTGCGTGGTCAGTGCCGCCATCGCCTGCCGGCGCGGAAGGCTGGAGAAGCTCTGGGTCTCGATGAACTCAGAATCTTCGTAGAGCAGCGCGCCGAGCGTGCCCGGTTCGACCTGGCCGGCGAATTCTTTGATGGACAGCATCGAGGCGTAGCGCCGGCGCTCGCCCTGCCGGATCTCCAGCATGCCCCCGCCGAAGGTCAGGCGTGCATCTGGCAGGGCCTGGTACGCGGGGCCGGTGGGGAAGCGCACCTTGCGCCACACCCCGTTGATCAGGAAAGAGAACAGCTCGCCCGACTCCCAGAACAGGTTGCCGTCCTGTTCGTAGCAGCCGAGCAGGGTCGGTCCGAACTCGCGCAGGCTGCGCTCGATGAGCGCGCCCTGTTGTTCCATCGTGGCCAGGGTCTGGTTCTGGTAGTCCGTCAGGCTCTCCTTCGTCCTGGAGGCACGGACACTGCGCTTGGCCAGCTCCGACGGAAACGGCCGGTACAGCAAAGTGATGTACAGCTCGTTGGACATCATCGGCGCGACGCTGATGCGGTCCTGATAGGCCTTGGAGAAGGCTGCGCTGAACTCCGGTTCGCTCGCATCGGTCAGCCGGTCATGGATGCGCCGGTGGATGCGGTGGTGATAGACGGCCGTGCGGCCTGCGGGCAGGTTGCGCAGCACATTGCACCAGGCGTCGTGCCGATCCTTGACGAGAGTGAACTCGGCACTCTCGAAGGCCACGCCATCGAGGCGCCAGACCCGCAGGCAGTCGCCCGACCGCGTTGCGGTGTCGTGCTGCGACAGCGGTGCGCCGATCGAGACGAACTCGCCGACGTTGGATTCCTTTCCCGCGCGCTCCCAGTAGCGCGGGGTGGCACGCTCGGGGCTAACGACGCCAAACATGACGGCCCCCTCGGTAGCCAATGGGCGCATAGCTGCGCGCCCCGTTGCGGAGCACCCGGTTCGGGTTGCGCACCGCCAGCTTGAGCTTGAGGACCATCTGCGTGAGGCGCTGGTCGTCGCGGCTCGTGACGATGCGCATCCAGATATAGGCCACCGCGAGCGAGCCGAAGATGACCGGCGCGAAGCGCCAGTTCACCATCGTGGACAGCCACATGCCGGAGATGAACCCCGGCAGCAGCAGGACCACCAAGGGGACCAGCGGCACCCCGAACTTCATCGGGGGGCGGGTGGCCCCTTTGAACACGGTTTCGATCATGTTTTTGGTCCAGCCCTTCAGCCCATGAAGACGGCAGCGATCGCCGCTGCGGCGCCGGCGATGGCGCCACCGAACAGCAGGTTCGACACGTCGCGGAAGCTGGCGCCGGCGAACATGATCTTGTAGCCAGCCATGCCGACGCCGACCGTCATCAGCAGCAGCGTGATAGCCACCACGGTGTCGCGTGCGATCGTGGCGCCACGCACGACCGGCTCCAGGGCCTGGGCTATCGCGGGGTTGGAGGCAGCGAGCGCTGCGCCGAAGACCACCAGCGCCATGACGGCACGGGCGGCAGTGAGGGAAGGGATGGGGCGGACCGAAGTTTGTTGGCGGCTGAGGTTCATTGCGAGGCTCCTGGGTTGACGGATGCGGTGACGGGGGCTGTGATGTAGGCGGAGGGGAGAGGCTTTGACGACCACGCTGCGAGGACCTTGCCCACGTAGCCGTGTTGGTGACCGGTCAGGAAGTTGCCGGAGTAGTAGCAGCTGAATGCGTCTCGCAAAGCCGCTTGCTTCGGTGCGCGGCGGCTTGCGCGAGAGAAGCATTCGCCCAAGATGCCCTGCATGGCGGTGAGATTCGCGCAGGGCTCGAACGCGGTCGCTGGACTCAGGCGGTAGCGCTCGAAGTTGCGCTTGTTGATCTGGCCAAGGCCGACGCTGTAGTTCCACCCCGCCGCTTCCAGCGCCGCGACTGTGGCCAGGGCCTCGGGAAGATTGGCGGGCTGACGCACGAGTGCGCCGCCGACCACGCCGATGGCGAATGGGTTGCCGCCGCTTTCGACCCGGATCAGGGCGCGTGCCGTGTCCTGCGCCACCAGCGGCGCGCAGGTCAGCACGAGGGCGGCCAGGTCAATCACCCGCCGCCCCCTTGGGCGGCTGCTGCCGCAGCGGCAGCCTCTGCTGCAAGCCGGATCTGTTCACTGATGACCCAAGCTGCGTGGTCGCGGTCGAACCGCTCGTCCATGGCATCCGGCGAGTTGGCGAACGCCGCTTTCGCGGCCGGCAGCCACTCGACCACGGAGTCACCCGACGGGGACCACCAGGTGCGCGACCACGGCCGCCCTTCGACAGCCACATGGATCACGCCGCTGAAGGGGCAGCTGTAGATGGGCCGGCCACTCTCGTCGGTCCCGGCGTTGGTGATGTACTGCTCCGGGCACTGCTCGGGCGCCACGTACTGGTTGCCGCTGGCGCTGTCGCCGCCCATGCTGCAGGTGGGCCAGCCGCGACCTCGGGCCACGTCGCGCAGGGCCTGGCGCACGGTGGGCGTGCACTGGCTGATGTTCTGCCAGTTGCCCGCCATGCACAGCAGAAGCTTGCAGCCGTCGACAGCGTGCGCAGGGCCGCTGAGCCCCAGGCCGAGGCCGAGAACGAGGCCGAAAGGGGCAGCAAGTCTCACGAGCCTCACGAATGGCCGGATTGCGGTGCTGAAATGTGCTTTCATTGCCAACCTTTCGCTGGTGTGAAGACCTGACGCCATACAGTGGCGGGAAAAGACAATGTAGCAGAGCAAAACGTGCGTGACACGCAAAGATTATCTGTTACACGATATGGACGAGCCCATGAAGACAAAAAGTTGCGTGATAAGCAATGAATCGCCACGAGGTGTGCGGTGAACACTCGTTCTGCCGCCCCAACGCCCCCGCCGGAGCCAGCAAAGGCCGAGCCCCAGGGCTCCCTTGCCGCCACCTGCATCCGGGCGCTGCTGGACAGGGCCGGCCTCCCGAGGCACAGGCACTCGGCACACATCGGCGGTCTGCTCACCCTCTCGTACCACCAGGCCCACAGGCGCATGACGGGGATCGCCCCGTGGTCGCTGGAGGAGCTTCAGACCGTCGCCACACACCACGGCGAGACCCTGGTGGACCTGTTCGGCGAACAGAAGTCAGCGGACTACGAGACCGCGCTGCTCATCGCCGGGCCGTTGCGCGTCACCTGCCGCCTCTGGCCAGGTCAGCCCCTGTCGCAGCATCGGCCGGGCGACCTCATCGCGATCAAAGGCGGGTCCGAGTGGGTGGTGATGGTGGCCGGCGACACGCCGACACCGCAGGCCTGCACGGTACGGCGGCTCATCATTGAGCCGAAGCCGGACAGGGCACGTCGCTTTGCGATCCTCGACGACGACATTGACGTTGCCCGAAGCCTTGCGGCAGGCCTGGTCGAGCTGGGCTTCGAGGCCACGGCGTTTGCAACCGAGGCCCAGCTAGAAGCGGCCCTGCAGTTCGACAGCTTCGACGCCTACGTGATCGACTGGGTTCTACCGAACGGCACGGCCGAGGCGCTTGTCGCCAAGCTGCGGAGCCAGAGCGCCACATGCCCCATCGCGCTGCTGACCGGGAAGGCAGGTAGCAAAGAAGTCGACGAGAAGGACCTGGTAGCGGCCATCGAACAACATGGGCTCCTGTTCCTGCAGAAGCCGGTGACCGCCTCGATCGCTGCGAGTCAGTTCAGTGCGGCGTTTGCGAATAGGTGAGCCATGTTCTCCCGACTCATCCGGGTTCGCATCGGCTACCGAACCATGGGCCCGTTATCAAATACAAATCGCCACTCGACAGCGCGATTCCTATCCAGGCGGCCTGGCCAAGGGATAAAGTGAGTCTCAAGTATGCGCATTGACACACTTCACCTGCAAAACTTTCGCGGCTACATAGACCGCGACTTCACCCTGCATCCGCAATTCAACCTCGTTGTGGGTGAAAACGGCGCTGGCAAGACTTCCTTCCTCGAAGCAGCTGCCGTCGCCATTGGCTCATGGTTGCTAGGTTTTCGCGGCCACGACGCACGCAATATTCGGGAGCGCGACGTACGGAAGGTGCTTGATTTCGTCGAAAAGCGCTATCGAGAACTTCCTCAGTACCCGGTGCGAGTGAAGGCATCAGGCTTTGTTCACATTGCCCGCGCTGAACGAGCAAGCGAGGGAGGCGAGATTGCGTACAGCGCGAGGACCGGGCCCGACAAGCCAAATCCTAGAGAGCAAGCTGTCAGTTGGGAGCGTTCGGTCGAGGCTTCAGGCGGCAGAACCACCAGACAAGGCGCCAGCCAGCTGAAGAAGTATGCCGAGTTGATGGCGGCCGCCGTACTAAAGCAGGAGCCTCGCGTGCTTCCTCTGATACGGTACTTCGGTGCTGGACGCCTATGGGAGTCAGTACGTGACACTGAGGGAAAGGCGCTTAGCAAGCACAAAGGAAAGCAGCCCGCAGAACTAGCCGCCTCCGCTGATGAACTGGACAAGGCCTTAGAGGACTTCAGTCGCTTATCCGAACCGTTCTACGGCTACCGAATGAGCGTCGATAAGCGATGCAACCCCGACGACCTAATTCGATGGATGGCTGTCGAGCGGCGCAATGAAATCGACGAGGAGGAGTCGTCCCCTGCTTTGCGGCTGGTCTATGACGCGATTGAGGCCATGCTGCCCGAGCTCGCCTCCGCCAGATACAGCACCAAGCTACACACCTTAGTACTGCGGTACAAGAACAACGAGCGTCACACATTCTCCGAGCTAAGTGATGGCTATCGCAATGTCGTGGCGATAGCGGCGGATCTGGCAATCAAGGCTGTCATGCTAAATCCGCAGCTTGCCGAGAAGGCACTGCTCATGACACCTGGAGTAGTTCTGATCGATGAGCTAGATCTTCATCTACATCCCATTTGGCAACGACGAATCATCGAAGACCTACGACGCACATTCCCGCTTGTGCAGTTCATTTGCACGACTCACTCGCCGTTCCTCATCCAATCGCTGCGTAGCGGAGAAGAACTGATTGTTCTTGATGGTCAACCAACTGCCGACCTCGGCCATATGCCTGTGGAGGAGATCGCCCGCGGGATCATGGGGGTCAGCAATACCGAAGTTAGCGAAGAGTACGCGGGCATGAAGCAGGCAGCCCGGTACTATCTTGAAACACTGGAGAAGGCAGCCATGGCTCCAGCGGAGAAACAAGAAGACTTCAAGAGACAACTAGCCGAAGCCATTGCACCGTATGCACACAACCCAGCGTATCAGGCCTTCTTGGAAATGAAGCGGGCCGCCAAGCTGGGAGAGTAGCGATGCGGCCGGTACAACGGGGTGCGTCGCCGCAAGCGAACGACTTCTCGGACTATGTAGACGCCAAACCATTCTTGGTGTCTCGCCTCGGTCCCTATTGCAGCTATTGTGAGCGTCGAGTTTCAACAAACTTGGCGGTGGAGCACATTCAGCCAAAGGGACTTCCGGCATACGCCGCATTGACCGGTCGCTGGACCAATTTCCTGCTCGGTTGCGTCAACTGCAACTCGACGAAAAAGGACAAGCACGTCGCTCTGTCAGACTTCTTCCTTCCAGATCGAGACAACACGTTTGCTGCCTTCAACTATCGTGCTGACGGCGGCATCGAAGTCTCTGGTGGTGTAGCCCTAGCACAGCACGCGCTTGCGACTGGGTTGTTGTCTTTGGTCGGCTTGGACAAGCCAATATCGATCGCTGTAGACGAAAATGGCAAGCAAGTAGCCCTAGACCGGGTTTCCCAACGCATGGAAGTTTGGGGAATCGCCACTGAAGCCAAGAGTGACGTTGACGCGAATCCTGGCAACGATGCCGTCCGACGAGGCGCCGTGAGAACTGCGACAGCTGAAGGCTTCTTTAGTATTTGGATGATCGTCTTTGATGGCGATGTCGATATGCGCAATCGTTTGATTGATGCATTCTCTGGAACACGCGGCAGTGGCTGCTTCGATGCCGTCACGGCAATCTCTCACTGCCCAGCACCTAATCCAGATCTACTGGCAAATGGTTCAAAGCTGTGACTGTTCACCCGCAGTATCTTCACCGAGTACTGATTTCAATTGAGACCCGATGAGTCGGGCCAGGGCCTGACCTTCAATCGGCTTCTGGAGAAACCCATCGAAGGGCCATCCCTGTCCACTGGCCTGGTTCTCTGCGGCGCTGATGAGGATCAGCATCGCAGAGGTATTCAGCCCGCCGCTTTCACGGATTTCCGTGGCCAAGGCCAGACCGTCCGTATCGGGCATCTCCAGATCAATCAGCGCCACATCGAAGTGCGTGCTGGCCAGCAGAGGACGGGCCTCAGCTGCTGACCCAACAGCACAGCAAACGTGGCCCAGCCGGCGCGTCACATCGACGAGTGAATCTCGCACATCGGACAGGTCATCGACGACCAACACACTGAGTGCTTCGCTCCCCTCGAAGAGGTCGCCCTCCGGCGAGATGCGCTTCACCTGCATCGCCGGAATGCTCACGGTGGACGTGGTGCCCTGCCCTTCAGGGTCCGCTGCATCGCAGGTTTGGACTTCGAGGTGCCCGCCCAGCTGCTGCAGTACATCCCGGATCACGAAGAGCCCTATCCCGGTGCCGTCGCCACTCGACGCAAACGGCACAGCTGCGCTTCTCAGCCGCTCCAGCGCAGCAAGAGGCAGACCTGGCCCAGTGTCATGCACGACAAAGCGGACCGCGCCATCGGCTGAAGTAGGGTCAGAGGCGCCCGCGGGAGAGGTCTCCAACGTCGATGCTGCGTCGCCAGCAGCACTTGCCTGACTCATGAAGGGTTCAACGCGAACTCGAACACGGCCCACGCTTGTGTAGCGCACGGAGTTCTCGACGAGGTTTCGCAAAACCTGCGCAATGCGGACCGGATCGGCGCTGACCGTCACCGGCGACGGCGGAAACTCGACCTGAAACGCGAGTCCCTTGGCAATGGCTGCTTCTTCCAGGCCGGCGCAGACATCTTGAACCAGCTCGCTGAGCTCGAAGGTCTCGACCTGTGTGGGCAACTGCGCTGCGTCACCGCGCGCAATCGTGAGCAGGTCGCGCAGCTGTCCCTGCAGGACCGTCACGGCATATCTGATGCGGCGGATGGCACCGGCGCTGTCTGGCCGGCTGTCTTTCATGGCGAGAAACTCCGCCGAGGCAACGATGCTCTGCAGCGGTGAACGAACTTCGTGGTTCACCATGCTCAGGAACTTGCGCTTTGAAGCGTTGGCTTGTTCCATCGCCTCGACTGCCCGCTTCCGATCATGTGCCGCCGCACGGTAGCGGCGCCGGGACCGAACCGCGTAGAACAGCCAGAGCGCCAACGCGAACCAGCAGAACGCAAAGCCACCCCATGCCCACCAGATGCGCCTGGTTAGCGTCTGGGTCATCTCGTCCTTGGCCGTGATCTCGGCCAGGCGCACGTCGCTAGCGAGCTGGCTCAGAAGTTCTTCGTCGCCTGCGGCCTGGAACAAGCCAAGCACCGCGATCGCGTCCGCCTGGCCAAAAGGGCTCTTCTCAAGGATCGGCCCGACACGGCTCTGAAGCTCGGCGACGCGGTGAGTCGCTTCGGCATAGCCAGGCACGCCATTGAGGAGGCTCTTGATCTCGGAGGGCTCGCTGAGGATGCTGACCCTTGAGGCAACCACGGCAGCGCGCCGGCTCAGTTCCTGTGTGTTCACCGGCTCGCCGGCCGCAACAGCACGCAGTTCCTGCTTCAGCCTGTGGTGCGCGATCTGGTACTGGGCAACGGACCAGTAGAAGCCTTCGTTCGGCACGGCATTGGCCGCACGGGAGAGGGTCAGTTGCTGGCTCAATAGCGCCGTCGTGGCCGCGACAGCGGACAGCACCACCAACACCAGCAAGGGCCACCAGCCCATGCCCTTCGCGGACGGACGGTCGCCCGATCGCCGATCGAGCCGCACAGGTTCGGCGGAAGGCTGCGCCGCGCCCCGGCGCTCCGCCCCTTCACTCAACCGCCCGCTTCTATCCTGTCGACTTGCCAGATGAACCTCGATTCCGCTATGGGGCCCTTCAGCGCGGCCGGATTCTGGTCGCGAGGGTAGATTGTCCACAACGGGCCCCAGCGCTTGTTGCTCAAGCGCTGGCCGTCCTGGCTGTGCGCCAGGATCACGCCGTAGCGGACCAAGTCGTCCCAGGGGATCGGGGCCGAGTAGTCATCGAGGGTTTTCAGGACCAGCTTGCCCGACGTGACGCCGGCTGCTCGCATGACATCGAGCAGCAGAGGCCCGGCAAACACCGAGGTCGGCGTCCACGGTGTGCCTGTCGTGATGCTGGTCGTACCCAGCTTCAGAAATTCGGCTTCGGTGAAATCGAATGTGTCCGTCGCGTCGTTGTTGATCCGCCCGATCCGGCCACTCACGGTGAGGAGCACCTTGGGTTGAGGCGCCGATGCCATGCTCGGAAGGGCAGCAAGGGCCATCGAACCAAGCAGCGCTCTACGTTTCATGTATTTCCCTGGGGTATGGCGAGTTGAGATCACCCCGTTCTACCCCCTGCAGGGCCTCGATCCCGCCGGGCGGCGTAACACTTTGCGCGCGTGGCGCGGCCCACTTGGACGATAAATCGGCCTGGGAGCCGCCCAGGCTATGCAATACCAAAGTGAGTGGTGAATGCCGGCCACACTTCTTTACGCCAAATGTCGTCGAGCGCGGCGATCACGCGAGGGTCCGGGTACCGGTAGAACCCGATCCAGTCGCTGACCGGCATGCCTCGATCGAAGGCCTCCACGACCAGCAAACCGAAGGGGCTGACGGGCGAAATTGCGCCGAAGTTGAGGGGCCGCGTTCGCCTGCCTTGCAGGACCAGGTCCAGGATGTCCATCGTCGGCACGGCCGGGTGCGACACGCGAACCTTCAACGCATCGTCGATGACAGCGGCCGCAACGGGATCTACGTCGCGAGACGGAACGGCTGGGGCGGCTGGCTTGTTGGGCATCGCAACATCACTTTACCCACGGGCGAGTGCCTGACGCAACGGCCGAAAACAACGCCGAAAACCCAGCATTGACGTGCGCCGCAGTGCGGCAATGGATCGCTCAGCTGGGAAGCTTCGCGCTTGTCGTTGATGGGGTGGTAAGCCGGCCTGTGCGTTCCGGGTCTCGGGTGGCTGATCTGCCTGTCGTTCCGCCTCTTTCCGACGCATAGCGGCCTTCAGTCCGGCCCCTAGGGTGAAGGCTGGCGCCCACGGTCCTCACCCGGTCTCTGCGCTTCGCTTCGAGCTGCGGCTTGCGGCCGTGCCCTTGTGTCCTGCCTGGCTTCCGCTGTTCATGCGTCGAGGCGAAACCGACGGGCAGATTTTCAACCACCACACGAGGCCACCAGCATGAACGCACAGTCCAACCACCCCAGCAGCGACACCACCGATCCGCAGTTCCTCGGCCCCGAGGCTGGCCAACAGGCAGATGGGGAAGAACAAGGCCAAAGCCAAATGGATGCCAATGGCTCCGAGCTGCATCGCTACTTCTCGATCGCGCGAGGTGCCCTGATCTCAGTGCGGTCCAACGGCGTCACGCTGTCGTTGAGTGTAGTAAACATGCTCCAGACATTGGACGCCAGTTCTCCCTCGTAGGCCCCGGTTCTGATCAGCTTGGACGGGGCACGATTACTACTTGTTTGCGAGTAATAAACATAGCTCCAACTGACTTCGAGTAGTGAAGTTGCACCCAAACCCTTGTTTCTGGGCTAAGTACGCGTCATCATTGCGTTTTACGCCCCGCCATGAGCGCAGCCACCTACACCGAACCGCTGCCGTTGCCACAGGCATCGTGGCGCCGCAGGTTGGAAGTCTTCAGCCCCAAGCTGGATCGCCGCCTGAGCCTGGGCAGCTATCAAGCCTGGCGCTGCTGGGTGGCACTGGAGGCCAACCCGGCCATCACCAAATTCTGCGAACGCCCCATCCGTGTGGCTGGCAAGAACTCGGCCATGATCGACTTCTGGGTCCAGCTCAACTCCGACCCTCGAGGCGAGTTCTGGCTGCTTGATGACGAGGCTGGGGCGAGCGCCCAAGCGGACCCGAAGCCGGACAACGGCCGAACCTCGCCGCCAAGGCACCTCCACGATCGGTCGGTCCGCCTGATCACGGCCGAAGTGCTCGCCTCGTGGGACATTCCGGTGGCCAACTGGTCACAGATCCTGCCCTATCTGGTGAGTTTTCGGCGGTACCGCCAAGCATTGCTGGAGCAATCACTCGTGGTGCAGCTGGCGCGCTTCACGAGCCTGGACGAGTTGATCGCGGCGTTCTCCGACCACGATGCAAGCGAAGTCCAGGCGTCGCTGTTCTGGCTGCTGGCCAGCGGCCGGGTGCGCAGCCCCGACATCGCCACGGCGCCCTTGAGCGGTGCCACTCGCTTTAGGCGGGCTTGAGGCATGGCCAACCGCCCTCGCCTGGATCGCGACTCGCTTCGGCTGGGCGAGTGGCCGCAGCTCGACGATCGGGCGCTGGTCGGCGACGTGCAAGTCCTCTATCGGCGCCGGCGCGACGCCGTGAGGGCCTATGTGGCGGGCAAGCCCATCGCCAGCATCGTGGCCATGGGCGTGGACCGCCACACGCTGCGCCGCCTCTTTGCACGCGCGCTTCGGCCCCATCCTGATGGCCGCGTGTGGGGCTGGCGGGCCCTGGTGCCCCAGACGCGCGTCAAGTCCTACGAGCGTCATTCGGCACCCAAGGTGCTCGTGCACACCAAGGCAGGCAATGCCGGGTCGTTCAGCCAGCTCCTCGCGCGGTTTCCGGAACTGGAGGAATCGCTGCGCCGCGAACTCACTGCCCGCCGGGTGACGCTCGAGCCTGGGGGCGAGCTGGGCCGGCTCAAGGGCGTCAAGGCCGCCGCCGAACGGTTTCGTCAGACCTGCCGCACGCTCGGGCTCACCCAGCGCGACTACCCGCTGAACCAGAAGGACAAGGCCGTGCGCAGTCTGGCGCGCACGTTGCGCGGCTGGATGGATTCGGACCTGCCTCTTGCCGCCCATGTTGCAGGCGCGCGCATCAAGCCCAGCTCTGCCTTGCGCAGCCTGCCTGAACGAGCGGCCCTGCGCGCCTTCGACACGGTGGAGTTCGACGCCCACAAGATGGACCTGAGACTGAAGGTGGTGGACGTGGATCCCACCGGCGGTGAGCAGGTCTGGGAGATCGAGCGGGTTTGGCTGCTGGCGATCATCGACGTGGCCACGCGCTGCGTTCTGGGATGGATCCTGAGCCTGGCACGCGAGTGCAACCGCACCCATGTCGTGGAGACCATCCAGCGCGCACTCACGCCCCGCAAGCGCCCCACCCTGACCCTGCCAGGCTTGCGTTTGCTGCCCGAGGGCGGCTTTGTGTCCGACGGCATCGAGGCCACGCGCTTTGCCTGCTGGCGTCAGCTCCGGCTGGACAACGCCCGCGCGCACCTGGCCACCACCAGCCTGGACGTGCTGTGCGAGACCCTGGGCTGCACGGCCGATTTCGGGCCGGCCTACCAACCCGACGACAGGCCTTTCATCGAGCGCTTCTTCGGCACTGTCACCCAGGCCCTATCGCGTCGCCTGCCTGGCGCACTGCCAGGGCCTGAGGGCGCCAGGGCCGCTCTGGCCAGGCTGCGCGAGCCCAAGGGCACCCTGCGTCTGCTGGTGACGGTGCAGGAGCTCGACGAGCTGTTGTCGGTGACCATCTGGAACTACCACGGGACGCCGCATTCGGGCCACGGCGGCCACACGCCACTGAGTGTGATGCGCCGCCAGGTTCTGGGTGAGGCCACCGAAGCCCCGGGGGCGACGCCAGTACCCATGCGCTTACGGCGGCTGCCGCCGCTGATGCAAGAACATCCGGCGCTGCTTCACGACCCCGTTCTGTGCAAGGTGCATGGCAACGTGGCACTGGGGCAGCGTCCGTACATCACCTTCATGCACGTGCGCTACACCAGCAAGGAGCTTGCTGTTTCGCAGCGCCTTGTAGGGGAGCGGTTGCGCGTTCATGTCGATCCCAGCGACCTGCGCGAGCTCACCGCCGTGACCGAAGACGGCCAGATTCTGCAACCGCTGCTGGCCGCCTCGGTCTGGCGCCACGAACCGCACTCGCTGTGGCTGCGCCGGGAGTTCTTCAAAGCCAAACGGGCGCGCGAGCTCGACGTCGAGGAGGGTCAGAACCCCATCGAAGCATTTGTGGAGCAACGCCGCCGCAAGGCCAACAAACGCAAGCGTGCGGCCAGCGACATCGCCCGCGTCCAGCACGAACGCCGGCAATCGGAACCTCGGCCAACACCTGACGGGCCATTCCCATCGCCACCGCCACAGTCGCCTGCGCTCAACCAGTTGGTCAAGGGGCCGGTGAAGGCCAAGAAGCTTCGCATCCCGCCAGGTTTCGCGCGCTAAAGCGGCACCGACGTTCAGCCAACCCTGGCGATCTCGGCAACTGAGTTCTGACGCTGAGTTTTGGCGTTTCTTGCGCCAACCGGATCGGCCGGGCCCGGTATCGCTCCGGCCTGACATGCGGTGAGGCCCACGACCAGGACGGCTGCGCCGCCAAGGAGCCTTGATGCAGCCTACCTCCCCTCGCCCGGCCACGGCAGATTCTGTTTCGCCACAGGACGAGCCCTCCACGGATTCGGCGCCGAGTTCCACGCCGAGTTCGCCACCGCAGCGGCAAGGGGCCAGGACACAGCGCCGGCCATCCCGATCCCTTCAGGCGCTGCCGGCACCGAACACATCGGCGCACGACGTGACGGTGGCCAGCCACCCGATGAGCCGGCGCAACTACCGGGTGGCCACGGCGGCCATTCAGGAGTTCGTGGACCTGGTGGATCTGTGCGTGCGCGTGATGATCCCGGGCGCCCTTGTGCATGCGCGGCCGCGCATGGGCAAGACGCACGCGATCGAATACATCTGTCTGCATTTGGCCCGCAACCGGCCAGACTTGCTGGTACTGCGGCTGTCCTGCGAGCACCACCGTAGCGCCCACGAGGGCCCGTTCTTCTCGGCACTCCTGGCCGCCGTTGGCGTGCGCGATCCGCAGCCCGTGTCCAACGCGCAGAAGCGGTTTGTGCTGATGCGCCGCCTGCACGAACAGTTGCTGATGCGCCGCGGGCATGTCGTGGTGCTGCTGTGCGACGAAGCGCAACGGCTGTCCAAGCACGCGCTGGAGTGGCTGCGCGATGTGCACGACCAGCTCGCGCAGCAGGGCTATCGGATGATCACGTTCTTGGTCGGGCAGCCCCAGCTGCTGCAACACAAGGCGCAGTACCAGCTCTCTGGCGACGAGCAGATCGTGGCTCGATTCATGATCGAGCAGCTGCATTTTCGGGGGATCAACGATGCCGCAGACGCCGCCACCTGCCTGGCCAGCTACGACCTGAGCCGCTACCCGGAAGACAGCGGGCCGACGTTTGTGGAGTTCTTCTTTCCAGTGTCGTGGGCGGCGGGTCTGCGCCTTGAACAGTCGGCGCCGGCCCTGTGGAACGCTTTTGTGCAAGCCCACGCCGCCGCGCAATTGCATGGGCCGGTGGAGATCCAGATGGACTACTTCACGCGGGCGGTTGAATCCGTGCTGACCCAGGGTCCGAAGTGGGACAGCCTGGGCTTGGTGCTCGGAGCCGCACATTGGGATCGTGCCGTTCGCGAGTCTGGCTACATTGCCGCGCAGCAGACCGTGCGTGCCAATCCCTGAGGCCGCCGGTCATGGTGCTTCCCATTCTTGTTCTGCCGGCCGCACACTGGCATGGCGTCGATGGCCCGCGGCCCGTCGAGCGCATGCGGACGGTCGATCTCTACAAGGGCAAGCGCCGTCTAGCGGCCGGTCCCAGATGGAGGGCGATGTCGCGGCAGCGGCACAGGGTCGCGCTGATGAGCCACTGGGCGTGGATGGCAGCCCGCTGCGCACCACAGCCGCTGCCACCCTTGGTTGCCGAGCGCCGGACAAGTGTGGGGTGCCGCAACCTCCTGGCGCAGTGCGAGGCGCTGCTGCGGCAACTGCTGCGCCGTCGACGCGACACGCAGGGCCTGCTGCGAAGTGATCTCGTACATGTGGCAGCGGAATTCGACGGCAACACTCTGCGTGCGCCGGTGCGTTCGGTGGCGGCCAACGCTTTCTTGCTGGCCAGCATGTATTGGGATGGATGCCGCCATCCGCTGTCGTTGTTCGCGGCGCCGCTGCACCCGCCCACCGGTTTGGTTCGTTGGCTGACAGGCTTTTCGGTCCACAAGCAGGTCGAACATGGCCGGTTGCTGCTCATGCAACTGGCTCAGGAGGAGCAACGAATGTTCGAGTTCGCACTGCGTCTGATGACACGCATTGACGCGATGACAGTCAACCGCGACAGGGGTCTCGTGCTGCTGCCGGAACTGCTAAAGATCGCTGAAGAGCCGAATATTGGCCAAAGAGACAGCTTTACTACATTTGGGGACTAAGAATCAAGGACTTACGTGGCCGGCGAGCGGGCGCCGAGGATCGATTTCAGCTGATGGGGTATGTTTACTACATTTGTACCTGCATGTTTACTACACTTCACGCCCACCGGCGGTCGTCATCAATGGCGGAGTGACAGATTTGGTCTCACAACAGTGACGAATTTGCTTCGGTCTACGGTACCTTTCGACGACACCGCTGGCGTAGGCCACGTCAGTGACCTGACGGTTGTTGTTGTACGAAACCGTCGTGGTCCTGGTACCGGACGGAAGCAGTTGCGCCGCACTGGTCAAATTGCCCTTGGCATCGTATCCGAGGTCGGTGCTGACGCCATTGGCGTCGGTGATTCGCTGTGGCCTTCCGAGCCCGTTGTAGTTGCTGTAGGTGACCTGGTGGCCCAAGGCATTGACCACCGAAGACAGGTTCCCGAGCGAGTCATAGCTGAACGTAGTCACGCCGGTCTGTCCACCAGGCAGAGACCGCGTTGAGACTAACGTGGCGATTGACTTGTTCGCGTGGAATGTATAGGCATAGGTCACTTGCCGTGAGCCGCCCACTCGCAAATCGGTCCAGGTCTCGCTGGCCACCCGTCCGTTGGCATAGCCGGACGTGTAATAGGTGAAGTTCTGCTTGGCGTACGCGGTCCCCGCCGTGTTCTTCAGTGTGCGCTCTTGAAGATTCTCTGGGCTAGCCCACACGTAAGTCTCTGCCATAGCAACTGGGGTGCCTGACGCCACGGTCTTCGATTGCAGCATGCCGGTGGCGCTAAATTGGTAATCTGTGACGTTGCCGTTCCAGTCACGCGTGTAGTCGATGTACCCGTTGCTGTCGTAGGCCGTTTGGGCCGTTGCAGCCGCGCAGTTGTATCCTGCGGCGCGCGAGATCGAGGTCAGCTTTTTTGTCGTGGTGTCCTGGACGCTTGTGGCGGTCGTGTAGGTTGTTGCGAGACCCTTCTCATTGGTGACCGTTGTCGAATTCGTGCCGTAGACGAATGTGTCCCGTTGCTCGCCGCCGGCGAGACCACTCTCCGAGACTCGCTTGTCTCCATAGTACGAGTAGGTGCTGTATCGCACTCCGTTGATGCTGATTCCAGTCAGCAGTAACGGATCTGCGTTCTCGTAGTGATACGTTCGAACGTCTGGACTCGATCCTGGTGTCGGTTTCCCTTCAATGTGTCACTTTTGCTCTTTCATGATGTCACCGACTCATTGAGTGGATCCCCCGTTTGCCAAGTCTCGGAGCGGTAGCACTCGCTCACATACCGATAGTGGGCCATCGCGGGGGTGCTGACCTCTTTGCTCCTTTCACTTGGCACAACCTTGCATTTGATCCCTTCACTCTGTCACCATCTGCGCAGCCGAGTACGAGCTTGCCGAGATGGGTCACCTCCACGCGATTCCTAACGCTGTAGCAGTCGCTGCCGACCGGCTGGTGGTGATCGTCCGCGTCGGCACCGACGGGAGCGTCGTCGTACGCGACCTTGCCAACGGCGGGCTATCTACGACCTCTGCTTCAGAGCTCCGGGCGCCGCCGGCGCTCCTGGACGCGACAGTCGCCCCGGTGTTATCCGTTGTTCAGGCGACAGACGCACAGTGGCAGCGTGCTCGGCACCGTGAAGCGGTGATTGCAGATCTAATGAACGGCGATGACCTTTCCGACCAAGTAACGCGCGCGTCGACTCGACTCGGGGTCTCCCGCCGTACCGTGTTCCGATGGCTTGCCGCCTACCGCGACGCGCCGCAGACATCGTCATTGCTGGCACGCCCGGGAGGCACGCCCGTCGGCGCGCGCCGCATTGATGCCCGTCTCGAGAAATTGATCGCTGAAGTCATCCGGGACGTCTACCTCACCAAGGTGAGGGCCAAGAAGGAAGAAGTGGTTCGGCAGGTAGGCCTGCGCTGTTCTTCGGAACGCCTGACGCCACCATCCCGCAAGGCCATCCTCGCCCGCGTCCGGGCACTCGACACGCGCGCAGTAGCAAAGGCTCGCTTGCAGCCGTCGGAGGCGGCCTCGCTTGTCGACTCGGTGCCTGGGACGTACCGCGTGGACAACGCGTTGGAGGTAGTCCAGATCGATCACACGCCCGTCGACGTCATCGTCGTCGACGAGGTACACCGCCTGCCGATCGGCAGACCCTGGCTGACACTGGCCATCGACGTGGCGACCCGTGTCGTCGTGGGCTTCTACGTGTCGCTGGAGGCGCCCTCTTCTACTTCAGTTGCCCTATGCCTGACGCAAGCCGTCTTGCCCAAGGAGCTCTGGCTCAAGGCGCGGGCCTTGGCCTGCGTCTGGCCTGTCTGGGGAATGCCGCGCGCCCTGCACGCCGACAACGGCCCTGATTTCACCAGTGCTGCCTTGCGCCGAGGCTGCGACGAATACGGCATCAAGCTGATCCTTCGTCCAGTGGCAACGCCGCACTATGGCGGTCACATCGAACGCTTGATCGGCACGATCATGGGCCGCGTTCATCTGCTGCCCGGCACGACGGGCTCAAACCCGCAGGACAAGGGCGCTTATCCAGCCGAGGCCGAATCAGTGCTGACGATGGCCGAGTTGGAACGTTGGCTCGCGATCGAAATTTGCGAGCAGTACCACCGGCGCGTTCATCGTGGTCTGCGCCGCAGCCCGCTGGTCGCTTGGCAGGATGCACTGCGCCAGGCCGGCGGTGGCCTGGGGGCACTGCCGGACCAGCCTGACCAGTTTGCTTGGAGCTTCTTGCCCTTCGAGCAACGCACGCTTCGACGCGACGGTCTTCACCTGTTCAACATCCGCTACTGGGATTCCGTGCTGCCGGTCATCGTCAAGCTCGGCGAGCCAGTGCTCGTGCGCTATGACCCTCGCAATCTGTCCAAGGTCTATATAGCTGGCTCCGATGGTCGGTATCACCCGATCCCCTATGCCGATCTGACCCTGCCACCCATCACGCTGTGGGAGCAGCGCGCCGCGATGGCCAAGCTGCGCGTCGACGGCGACAATGCGCCCGCGCAGGCCAAGATGTTCGAGGCGGTGCTCGATCAGCGAGCGCTGGTCGATCAGGCCAACGCAAAGAGCAAGGCGGCGCGGCGCGGCGTTCAGCGGCGCAACGACGCCGTGAAGGCGACCGTCGACAAGGCCAAGACTGCGAGGGGTGCTGTGGACTACTCGAAGCCAGTGAAGCCCGCCGAATCCGAGCTCTGGGACGACTGAGTCGTGCCGCAGACCTTTGACCATCTTCACCCCGGCGTCTGGTCGTTCCTGGACGAATCCCAGGAGGAGCGGATCACCAGGCTTTACATGCCCAAGTGGGTCTCGTATGAGGGCGCCAGTGAGGCGCTGGCGAGAATGGAGCACCTGCTGCGGCATCCGCCCTGCGGCCGCATGCCCAGCATGCTGCTCTACGGCGACAGCGACATCGGCAAGACGATGATCGTCGACAAGTTCGTGCGAGACCATCCGAACATCTGCAACCAGTTTGGAGAGGTCGAGGCACGCAAGGTTCTTCGTTTGCAAATGCCGTCCAAGCCCAACGACGGCAGGCTGTACGCGCAGATCATCGACGGCCTCGGGCACAACGCCCCATACACGCGTCGCGGCACGGACCTGGAAATCCTGGCGCTGCGACTGCTGCATCGGAAGCCACCGAAGTTGATGATCGTGGACGAAGTGCACCACCTGCTGGCGGGCTCAGTGCGCGAGCAGCGTCAGTCCTTGAACCAACTCAAGTTCCTCAGCAATGAGCTGCGCATGCCGGTGGTGGCGCTGGGGACCAGTGAGGCGCTGTACGCGATGCAGGCCGACCCCCAGATCGCATCTCGCTTCGAGCCGTTCGCGCTGCCGAGGTGGCATGAGAGTGCCGCGCTGCGGGAGTTTGTCGTGAGCTTCGGGCGACTGCTTCCGCTGCACAGGCCTTCACCGTTCGGTGACAAGGCGATCATTCAGAAGCTCATGGTCCACAGCGGCGGACTGACCGGCAAGATCACCAGCCTGCTGGCTCAGGCCGCCGAACTGGGCATCCGCCGCAAGACCGAATGCATCAACCTTGACCTTCTCATCGATGCAGCCGCAGCCGGCGTTTTCAAGTTCCCGGCCGAGCAAGAGATCGATGATGCCCTAGCCTGAAGTCGGCCAGACCAATGGCTGGTGACACGATGAAAGGGTCAGTTGTGCCAAGTGAAAGAGCAAAAGTGACAGAGTGAAGGGAAACCGACAGCGGCTGAACTCACCGGCACCATCGGCACCGCTCAGACCATCGAGAGCGCGGTGACAATTTTCCTTCGCTGCGAAAGCGTCGGATGCGAAGTGACAACTTTGCTTCGCAACCCTTGGAAACCCGCGCCGTTGCTGGTTTTTGGCCCACCGGCGGTCGTCATCAATGGCGGAGTGACAGATTTGGTCTCACAACAGTGACGAATTTGCTTCGGTCTACGGCACGCAGGTGTTCAAATTCCATCCGACAAGACGAAGACCAAATAGCTAAGTGCAACTAAACAGCTTAGGCCGACAACAATCGCCGATCCTATTGCTCGACCACTCTGCAATTTCAAGCCAGAAGATGCTGTTACGGCCCAAGCAACGAGCACAACTATAGAAAAGACAGTCAGCACTGCATACCCGTTAATGAACTTGTCACCGACCACACGACTGGCCCATGGCGGAAGCCACGGCTTAGCAAAAAATAGCAGAAGCAAAAAAACGTTAAGCGGGGCGAGAAGGTGCAGAGTAATTGTTGAGAAGGTTTGCATTCGAGTTGCTCCTGATCGCATCTATTTCTTTTCAAACTCAATCCGATGACGCGCGCCTTCACCGACTGCTGTACGGCCTTCCGCGTTGGGCAGTTTCACCGTGCTGCCTTGTGACTTGTCGGCAACGGCGGATGCCGCTGAGTTACTGTTGGTAGCTCCAGGCAGAACTGGAACTGGCGCATAGACGGTGTTTGCCTTTACCGAGCCTGCAGTAGCGGCGACGGTGTCGTCGCCCGCCTTGATAGGCGAAGTCATCTCAGCGGCTTTGGCCGAAGCACCAGATAGTGACTTCCAGAAATCGCCGTCCCGTTTCTCGGTGCCAGCCGACATGCCTTGCGTCTTGCCATCGACTCGACCCGTTGTGCCATCGTTGGTTTTCCCAAACGAGAACACTCTTGCATTCGGATCGCCAACGAACTTTGCGTGACTCACAACGAAGTTGTGTACTAAACGTTTATTGTCGGAATTGTCCCCCAACGGTCGACTGACCAGATAGGAATCTCTGCCATCTGGATCAACGTACTTGTGCGGGTTGTTCTCCGCGTACACATATCGGTTGAAGTGCGAGCCAGAGCTTGCATCGGTCACCACCGGATCAACAGATAGGAATCGCCCGGCAATCGGATCGTAATACCGCTGCTGCATGTAAACCAGCCCCGTATCAGCGTCGTTCACATGCCCTGTGAAACCTATGCCTGTCGGGTTGGTGCTGCCGGCCACGGTCGCGCCGTAGGGCTCGTACCGCGTGCGCTCGCTGACGGCGCCGGAGAAGTTGGTTCTTGCCACCGGGCTGCCCAGCACGTCGGTGTGCACGAAGCTGGTCCCCGTCTGGCTGCTGACTTCGGCAATCAGTTTGTCGCCCAGGTACACATAGCGCGTGTTGCCCTTGATGGAATGTGCGCTGAATCGCAACTGTCCAGCCGTACCGGTGCCGCTGTAGGCGTTCAGCTGCGTGCTGCCGTCGGCAAACACCACCCAGCTGCGTCGCCCATTGCCGTCGTAGTCGTAGTTGGCCTTGCCCCACGCCACACGCATGCGGTTGGCGATGTCGAAGCTGTAGGTCTGCCCTCCGCGCGCAGCGAGGTTGCCGTTCGCGTCGTAACCCATCGCCACGCTCTGGCTGCCTGAAAGGCTGCCCAGCCGGTTGGTCGCCGCGTCGATGTGGTGGGTCAGCGTGCGTCCACCCATCTGGCTGTAGATCAGGTTGTCCAGGGCGTCATAGCCCAGCAGCCCGCTGCCCCAGGGGCCGTTGGCTGCCGTCAGCCGGTCCAACCCGTCATAGGCCATGCTGCGCGTGTTTACCGCTTGCAGCACGTCTTGAATGCCGGTGACGTTGCCGTTGGCGTCGTAGGCGATGTGGTCGTTGACTACCGCCGCGTCCTGCCACTGCGCCGGCAGGCCACGCAGGTTGAGCGCCACGCTGCGCGTGATGCCGTTGGCTAGCGTGTAGCCGGCTACCATGCCGTTGGGGTGGTAGGTCACGCCGCTGGCGTAACCCGAGACCTGGGTGGGCTCGCCCAAGGCGTTGGGGGCGTAGTGCATCGTGCCCCAGGGGTCGGTAATCGAGCTGACGTTGCCGTACCCGTTAATGCCCCAGTTGAAGTTCCAGCCCGCGCCCGGCGCCTGGCCAGGCACTGAGAAGGCCTCTTGCACCAAAAGCCGCAGGTTGTTGTAGCTGTAGGTCCAGGTGAAGCTACTGGACACAAGCTGCTGCAACAGGCCGTCTGCGGTGTAGCTGCGCGTGATGGCAGGCCTGCCGTCGCCGAAAGCGGTACTGGTCAACCGGTTGCGTGAGTCGTATCCGAAACTGATCTTGCTGCCGCCGCCGACGATTGCTTGGTCGCAAGCGCCTGACGCGGTGCCGGTGTACGGCTGGCCGCTGGCCCGCCAAGCCACATTGCCAGCGGCGTCATGGAACTGGATGGTGGCGCCGGTTTCAGGCTCCACCGTCTTGCACAAGCGCTGGTGTACGTCATAAACGAAGGTTCGTGTCGCGCTGGCGCCACCACCAGCCCGGGTGATGGCGCTGGGCTTGCCGAACACATCGCGCGGGATCAGCACAACCACGCCCTGGGGCGCATCAATGCGGGCAATGCTGTCTTCGATGGGCGCGTCGAACGCCTGGTAGCCGAAGGTGTTGACGTACCCGCGTGGATTGGTCACCCGCTTAGCAAAGCCAGGCAGGTGCTCGGTGGTGGTGGTCAACGTACCCAGCTCGCTGTCTTGGCTATAGGCAAGCACGCGGTCCAAAGCGTCGTATGTCCAGCCGTGCCCGGGTCGATAGGCATCTACCGAGCCCAGGCTGCGCTGCGGGTAGCTCATGAACGACTTGCGGCCGTCAGCGTCGTATCGGGATTCCACCGCGCGGGACGTCGCTGCCTCATTACTATCGTCGTACTCATAGAGCAGGCGTTCGCGCCAAAGGGCGTCGAAGTAGCGCACGTTGCGTGCGTCGCCGGTGTTGGTGGACTGGCGCCAGTGCCCTGCTCCAAGACCGCGATCTGGGTACGGGACTTGTTCGTAGTTGACGATGGTGGGGAAGAAGCCGACGGGGGGGTGGATGGCGGCCAGCCTGCCAGCGGCGTCATAGCTGTAGCTTGTGGTGGTACCGGCGGCGTTGGTGAAGTGAGTCAGCAGCCCAAGGTTGTTGACCCCGGCACTCACGCTGCTGCCATCTGCGTAGCTGACGTTTCGCGGCACGCCGCGCCAATAGTTGCTCAGCACCGTTGGCGGGTTCACGGCATCGGCGCTGGTGTGCAGCGTACCGTCAGCGTGGTAGCCGTACTTGACTTTCAGCAGGCCGAAGGAGTAGCTGCGTATGCGCTGCGCTGTGGCGGAGTCGTAGTCATGGGCTTGCGGTACGCGGCCTGACCCGAGGTCTACGATCTGCTTGACTTGGCCAAGCACCCACTTGGAACGATTGTTCTCGTACAGCGTTTGCGTGTCCCGCCTGAACCCCAGCCCACTGAACTGAGCCACACGTGCCGGGTTGGCGAACTCGTCAAAACCCTCCGCGCCCGGGTCTGCTTGCCACGTGAAGCTGGTGCCCTGCTGGACGGTCATTCGCTGATCCTGCGGACGATTCAGCCAGGACAGATAGTCACCGGTGAACAGCTCGCTGTCACCCCAGCGGTCAGGGTAGCGCTGACCCACTGCATTGCGGTACGAGTAGGTGGTGGTGCGCAGTGCAACGCCGGTGAGTGAGGGCGCACCTTCTTCCAGTTTCAGGAGCTTGCCCTCGTTTTCGCGCCAGCGGATGCCAAACGTATGCCTGGTCACGCTGCCGTCGGGTTCAATGACAGCGGTGGTTCTGCTGCTCGCGCAACTCGTGCACGTTGCCCAGGCGCCCCACGGGTCATTGTCAGCGCCAACCATGTACTGCCAGACCATGGGCGACATGCCTGGGCCTGTGATCTCCTTGCGCGTCAGGCCCTGGTTCATAAGCGACTTGGGCCAAAGCGGGCTGTCTTCAACGTACGTGCCTGGGATCGTTGGGCAAGAGCGCAAAACGTTCGTGCGGCCAAGCACTGCAAAACTGGAAGTGAAGGTGCCACTGGCGCCCGACGGGTGGATCATCGTTCCGATGTATTGCCCCCCGGGGGCATAGGGCATCGTCTCGCACCCGGACCCGTTCTCGTCAATCATGTTTTCCGGATACACCATAGGTCGCATGTCCAAAGACCAGCGACTCAGATCCGGCAGCACGACATAGCGCAGGTCGCCATGGACGGCGTACTGGTAAACCCATGTACGTGTTCCGTCAAAGACCGTTGATACCCGGCCATTCGCATAGCTCAAAGTGATGACGCGTCCGTCGTTGGACTCGATGCGGGTCAGGTTGATCGGGTTGTTCGGGTCATAGGTGTAGCGGACCCAATTGCCATAGCGGTCGGTGACCTCGGTGGCCATCACAAAGTGGTCAAGGCGGCCCAGAACAGCATCGCCCCAACGCATGTGCGTTTGAACTCTCGTTGCGTACCAATCGAAACGGTAGCGCGTTCCGTCAGGCGACACGGCAGTGAACCCCTGCCCACTGGCGTTGAGCAGCGAACCCAGGCACCCGACCTGCCAGTTCTGTGCCGTCACCAGCGGGTAGTCGAGTCCATCCGCTGGCGCCAAGGCATTGCCTGCGGCCCGCTTCAAGATCTCCTGGCTCCCATGCCCAGGCACGTTGATGTAGGTGCCGCCCCAGAATTCAAAGGAATGGAAATCTCTTGCACTGCCGCCTGACATCGTGGCGGCCGACGGTGAACCACCCCCAGCCCGGAGGCCCGCCGGTGGTCTTACCTTCGTCGGGGCAGTCGGGGTTCGGTTGTAATCCCATTCGATCCCAGAACCGCGGGTGACTCCTGCGGGCGCGCCAAACCCGCTGCAACGGTTGGCTGTCGAACCACCCCACGGAACAAAGCCTTCCGGGTCGGCAAAGGTGCCCTGAATGCGCGGGGTATCAAGGTCCCAGTCGGCCATAGCGCCGCGCACACGCCAGGCGCGCGGCGCCCATTTGCGTGAGACGGCCACCCGCAAGGCACTGTTTCCCGGTAGGGAAACGTCGGTCTGCTCGAAGGAGAAAGAGCCGTCATACAGATTGATGCGGTCACCGAATAGGTCGGGACCAAGCGTCTTGATCGCATCCTGCGCGCGTGGCAATTGCCCTTGGTGATAGGCTATGTTGACGGTATCGCCCTGGGCCAGTGCCACTGCCGACAGGAGCGCCAACGCTGGCATGAACCACCACCGGCTTGAGGTACCGGTGGCCAACTTTGCACGTTGGCAGCGCGGGTCGTGTGACCACAAGAAGTCCTTCACAACGAATCCTCCTCATTTGCTATGGCAATTAGAGTTAAGGCAGTGCACCTGCACCGAATGTGCATATCAGCTGGTTGGCTCCAATGACGCTGATGCCGCCCGCACTAAGGCACTCGGCGCCCTCTGCTTGCCTCATTTCGTGAACCAGCCAAGCCACGGTAAGCAAGTTCTGGGCTACTGTCAACCTGCAAGTTATGTTGGGTCCTGCAACCACAGCCTGCCGCGCAGATCCACCAATCAACACGTTTTAGGCGGCCCGGTGCCCCCGGGGCTGCGGGGCTGCGGGGATTGGCTGCGTCAGAGCTTCGCAGAGCCGAGATTCGAGGCCACATGCGCCGACGCTGCGATCGGCTCGCGGATCTCGCTGCCGTCTGGCACCTCTTGGTGCGCTGCAGTTTTCGTAGATCTCGATCTCGTTTTGCGGCTACCGGCTTGGTGATCCCCGAAGGATCGCAGACGAGGCAGTGCTGCCACCCGTCGCGCAGAGTCGGTGGGCGGGAATGGGCCGATGCGAGCTGCTCACATCGCCGCTGCTAGTGTAGAGCGCGCCAAATCGTAAAACTTAACTCCGACGGCATACTCCAACTGCCCAGGAGGTGGGCTATGCGAGTTGCCAAGGCGATTGAGTGGGATGCGCAGACGGACCGGGGACTGCGGGTGCTGTCTCGGCGCAAGCGTATTGAGGCGCGAGGATAGGCTTTTCAAACGCCCTTTTCCCTGCCGTCGAGGAGAGTGAACCACGCTGGCGATTTCAGCAGCGTCGTGCGCCAGCTCACCGCGACGCAAGCCCTTCCCGATGACGAGCCTGCTTGGGCCAGCAATGCCCTGTGGATACAGGACATGTGCACCGCGCGGGCAGACGCGCACCTGCCATGGGGAAGAACCCGGCTGCACGACCTGATTCGGATCGTGGACGAGATGGCTCGCCAAGTGACGCCGCAGGCGCCAGTCAAGAGTCTTGTCCTTGAACTCGGCAACTCGGAGCGTGCGGGCATGTCACTACCTGACTATGAAGAATGTTCAGCCGCGCGCAGCGCCTGCATTGGCCGTGGCAGTGTGGTGCAAGCGGCACGAAGCAGGCGAATGAGGATGACGCTCAGGTCGAAGCGGCGGTTGAATAGGTACTGCACCTGAGCGAGGTAGCGGTGGGCGTACTTCATGTAGCCGAACGAGTGGTAAGTGCCGGCGAAAGCGGTCTTCAGGTTTCCCAGCACCGTGTTGATCGCCAGGAACTGGGGATGCTGGACGCTGGCATGGCCCCCGCCGGTCACGTGCGGCTCATGCAGGATGCCCATGCCTTGGACGGCTGTGAAGCAGCCCAGCCCGTCGGAGACCAGCGTTGCTGGCGCGACCAGCGACTTCGCGGCGAATGCTTCAATGGCGACCTTGGTGAATGGGCACGGTGCCAGACACAGCAGTACGGGCGCGCCGGACTCGGTGGTTTGCACCGCCGCCACGAAGGGCGTCTTGTTCGGCGAGCCGCGTCCGGGCTTGCCGCCGTGGTGCTCACCTCCGAGGTAAGCGTCGTCGATCTCCACGCGCCCCGTGAGCTGGCGGCATTCCTCGCGTTCGAACATGACCTGCAAGAGCTTGTGCTTGAGCAACCAGGCGGTCGGCCACGACACGCCGACGTGGCGCTTGAGCTCCAGGGCGGAGACCCCGTTCTTGGACTGCGTGATTAGGTGCATCGCCACGAACCACTTGGGCAGCGCCAGCTTGCTGGACTCGAAAATCGTGCCGCTGATCAGACTGCACTGGTGACGGCAGGCGCAGCACTGGAAGTACAGCCGCCTGGCGCGTCGGAACTCGCTGTACTCGACGCCCGCGCAAGCCGGGCAGACGAAGCCCTGCGGCCACCTCCACCGGCGCACTGCCTCTTCGCACTTCTCCTGAGTGCCGTACAGATCAAAGAATTCGAGCATCGACAGCCCGGCCTGAAGTTGCACTCTGTTCGCCGCCATGGTTCACCCCCGGATGGGGTGACGCCATCATCTCGCCTCACTGGCTCATGGGGTGAGCTAGCACCGGGCAGGCTGAACTTTCTTCATAGTCAGGTGTCACTATCCGTTCAGCTACGACATCGCCAGTGGGTCCTGGGCAGCGTGGGTCGCGTGCTGCGTTGGCCGCCCGAGGAACGGGCGGGCTGCCCACCATGGTCAACTGCGTCGGTCAAGCGGCTGGCACTGATGCGCGATTGGCCCCAAGGCGCGCTCGCTTGGATCTGTCCGCCGGCGGCCGAGCTTGTCCGGCGGCAAGAAGCGTTACGCCAGGAGTTCAGCATCTCGCCCAGGTACTTCAAGGCATGCGCCAGCCTGTTTGCTTCGATGCAGTGACCACGCCGGCCGACTCCCTCACATGACATCAACGCGGAGCCGTTCGCAGATTATTCGTTCAGGGTCGCAGATTATTCGTTCAAAGTCGCATCTATTTCGTTCTTCGACAGATGGGCTGGTATGGGTCGATTCCGGCCAGCCAGAGTTCGCGCCACGCTGCCGGATAGCGGTCACATGCCGCCCCGTTGAATAGCTTGCGCTATCTTTTCCAGAACGCGTCCACAGCCTTCATTCGACGGCGCTTCTCGGTGGTTACATAGACCGTCGTGGTGGCCAGCGACGCATGCCCCAGATTTTGCTGAGCGATCTCGATGGGCATCCCGCTGGCGATTGCATGGCTAGCATGCGAGTGCCTCATCCAGTGCGTGCTGGCCTTCTCAAACCGTTCCGCGCCCTTCGCGTCGCCCTGCCCTCGCAGCACGCCGGCGCAGTCATCGAAGAACCGTTTGATCTGGTCGTAGAACGTGGTGGCCGCGATTCCCTGTCGCGGGTCCATCGCCTGTCCGGTTCTCAGCCCAGGCGCACGCTCCGCGGCATCGCTGGCTTTGCCCAGCAGGAAGGCCCCCTGGTTCCCGATGTTCTCCGGGTCCGCATCAAGCCCCCGCGAAACCATGTACCTGGCCAGCTCACCCACCACATCGACCGGCAGCGGCACCTCGCGTTCCTTCTGCCCCTTGCCAATGACTCGCAGCAGCCACCCCTGCATCGGCTCATCGTCCGATGCATCGGCTGGGTATTCGACCCACTGCAGGTCATCGACCGTGGCCGCCACCACTTCCGACAACCGCAGGCCTGTGGCGTAGAGCAGGTGCAGCCCGAAGATCAGTCGCTGGTTCGCCGAGGTTTCCGGCAGCATCTTCAGCTGCCCTTCGATGAACTGCCACTGCGCCACGCTGAAGCTCCGCCCCGCATTCACCTTCGGCCCCGCGCTGCGCGGCACACCCACCGCAGACCACGGATTCCCCATCAGGTAGTTTTGGTCGACGAGGAAGCCATAGAGGTTCTTCAGGATCGTGATTGCATGCCGCTGCGCCGACGCCGACAACGGCCCCTCGAACGGCCGCCATAGCGGCGACCAACGCTCACGCCCGCGGTCACCACACCACCGGCTGCGCGGCTGCGGGTCGGCCAGGAAATCACGGTACTCGATGCAGTCCTCGTTGCTCATCGAGGACAAGGCCTTGCCCTTGTGCGTGATCGCCCACAACAGGAAACGCTCGGCCTCCTTGCGATAAGCGCGCTGGGTGTTCGACAGCGCCTGCAGCCAGTCCATGCCCTGTTCCACACCGGTGTCACGCTGGCGGCGGCGGGCTTTGAGGTGGGCTTTCTGATCCGGGGTCAGGCCGTGCTTGGAACGCAGCCAGGCGAGGATGGCCTGGTAGTCATTGTTGGCCTTCAACAGGCACTGCGCCTGCGGGCGGCGGTACAGGCCGCGCGTGCCGTCGAGTTCGGCCGGCACGATGAACTTCTCCAGCGGCCGGATGTCGGTGGCCGGCAAGACCACGGCCTGCAGCTCGTGCGCGTACAGCTTGCTGCGGGGCATCGCCACATGGCGGCCGAGCTGCAGCAGGGTGCTGTCCTGGTGCTCATCGGCCACTTCCCGCAGCCACTCGACGATGCGCAGGGCCTTGCCCTCGCCCATCGCCTTGATGCCGGCGTACCACCGCCGGCCGACGCCGTTGATGCGTTCGACCAGCTGGGCGAGCGTGAAGATGTCGGCGGCTTCGAGGTGGCTGGCCAGCGTCGGGTTCAACCAGGCGGCAACCGAGTCACCGGCCTTCGGGGACTGCGCAACCAGGCCTTCGAGCCAGCGCAGCGCTTCGAGCTGACGCGCGATCAGTCGGGTGCGCTTGCGCTGGCGCTGCGTGGCGTGGCCGTACTGCGCTTCGTAGGCGGCCATCTGCTCGGCCTGGCGCTCACTTTCGAGGCCATGCGCTTCGGCAAAAGCTTCGAGACTGGGCAGGTCGAGCGACGGGTCAGCGATGCGTGTGGCGTCGATGCGCACCAGGCGCGCGGTGCCGAACTGGTCCTGGCGTTTCGCGGCGGCGGCGAACTCTTCGCGGATCCAGGCGATGGTGGCGCGCACGGTGCGCTGGTCGTTGGCCTCACCTTCGACGCGGAAGTAGCGCTCCCAGCTTTCTCGGGGATCGAGGCCTTGCACGACCGAGCGCATGAACGCGAAGTGGCCGACGTGCAGCTTGCGCCGCCGTGCGGCGCTGACTGGGGGGGCGCTGCGCTTCTGTGTGAGTGTGGAGGTGCCGAACAAGGGTGCTTGAACTGCGGATCCACCGCCCTGCCCTGCTGGCGTGGCTGTCGGACCCTTCTGCCCTGAGCTGGCCGACGCCTTGACGTCGCGTGTGTTCATTGCGCGAGCCGCGACAGTGCGGCGGCCAGGTTGATGCGGGCCTGCGCTTCGAGCAGCGCCACTGCGTGCTCGCCGTGATACAGCCGCGGCCGATCGAGGAAGCCCTGCAGGACCTGGGCGCGCGCTTCCTGATAGCGGAAGCCGGGCACCCAGGCGTACTCCTTGCGCACGTCCTGGTCGTAGCGCTCGAAGCGCTCGGCTGGGCTGCCGAGGATCGACAAGTCGATGTCGACAAGCAACTGCGCGTCCGGGCTCAAACCCAAAGCGGCCGGCGCGTCGTACTGCGTGGCCATCACAAGATTGTGGGCACGCTGCGCCGTGTCACTGTCGGCTCCGGCGCGCACGAGCGACAGTGCCGCCCAGGCGGCGCTGTTCAGTTCGTTGTTTCCCGCCTGCGGGTCATAGATGGCATCGTGGAACCACAGCGCGATCGCGACTTCGCCTGCGCGCGCGCTGTGGTCGCGCCAGCGTGTCCACAACGCCAGGCATTCGCGCAGGTGTCTTTGGTCGTGATAGTGCCGGTGCGGCTCGGACCACGCCGTCATCAGGTCGGCCTGCAGATCGGCGGGAGCCACCAGGCCGAGCGACGACCAGGCCGCGTCCCATGTCGCCGTGAGCGCGGCGTCCTCGAGCGGAGGCGGATAGGTGTCAGTCATCGACGTGGGCGATGGTCACTGCGCCTCGGGCCACTTCAAGCCCCACTTCTCGATCACCGCCTTCACCCGACGGTCACCGTCGGGCACCAAGGTGTGCAGGTCGGCCTGCCCCCAGCGCAAGGCGTCGATGCACAGCAGCATGTCGTCGCCAATCGCTTCGTCGACTGCGCGCAGTTCGTACAGGTTGAGGGTAAAGGCCTCGCCGTTGTAGGTCGCGGCGATGAACGCGGCGATGCGGTGGATCTGACCGGACTCATGGGTTTCGGCGAGATCGAGCAGCCGCAGGAACGCCTGGCCGCCCTTGGCCGTGGCGGTGCTCTTGCGCAGCTTGATGCGCTCCATGTCGCCGGTGGGATTGAAGGAATTCAAGAGGCACTCCGTGATGGCCGGCGGCGCTGGTCTGCTGGCCGGGCCGTGTGACGGCGCAGCGGTCTGGTTGATTGAATCGATGGACGAGTGGGAGCGGTTTCAGATGACATGGGGGGTGCCTTTCTCGAACCAGTGAGAGATCGTGCGGCCGTCCCAGTGCAGACCGATGTGCCCAACCGCGCGGGCGTTGCTCAGCGCCTTGGGTTTGAAGACCGCGACACACTGACCTTGCGGTCGGCGCACGCTGTCGTAGGCAATGCCCTGACTGCCCTGTGTGCGCAAGGTGCGGCCAAGGTCCTGACTCACGCCGTAGTGGTCGGGGTCGTAGACGGCGGGGTCGCAGACCGCGGGCGACGCAGCGCCCTGCCCTCGCAGGTCATGCAACCTGTCCATCAGGTCGGCTTGGATCCAGCGCAGATCGATGTCGATGGCGTCTTCGGCGGTTCGCGCCAGGAACACCCCGCGGTGATGGCCGACCTCGGCCACCGCGGTCTCCAGGGATTCGGCCGCGTAGTAAACGCCCCAGCTGCCATCGCTGAACCTGGAACCCAGCGGGTTGAGGTGGGTGAAGGCCGCCATGATCAGCGTCGCCCCGGTGCCGACCACACGATCGGCCGGGGGCACGAGGCTGAGCTGGCCCAGTTCCTGGCGGACACGGGGGTTGGTCAGTGCTTCGATGGCGAAGACCACGTCCAGGTCCTCAGGCGCAGCCACCTGGTCGTAGAGACCCACGGTCGGAAACCGGCTCGCGATCAGCCGGTGACAGGGCAGCCAGGCCACCGCGTTCAGGCTGGGCACCACAGGCTGAATGCCGGCCACCACCGCTCAGGCCTTGCCGCCCCGCTGCGCGTCCAGGTACTGCCTGACCACGAAGAGGTCAGCCACCTGGCCGCCCATCATGCGGTCCAGCGCGGAAGCCCCGGCGAGGAAGGGTGCGGTGTTGGGTTTGCGGATCCACTCGTTGGCGCGCTCTGGCACGGGCAGCAGGATCTGCAGCGCGGCGTAGACGCCGAAGAGGTACGAGAGCCGTTCCAGCACGTGCCGGTCCAGGGGTCCGACCTTGCCCTGCTTCCACTGGTACAGCGTGGTGCGCGCCACACCCAGCAGGGTGATCTGCTCGGCGGTGGTGAGCTTCCAGGCGTCGGCCAGGCGCCAGAAGGTGCGCAGGGCGGCCTCGGCCGCGGCGGCCGTGTTCAGGTTGACGCGGACCGGCTTGGCGGTGTTGGGGTGAAGGACTGCGCTCATGGGGTGGTGTTGCGCGGGTGCGTGCAGTGCGTTGCTGTGGGCTGAAGGTGGGCTTCACGGGCCGACAGGGCTCAATGTACGTCGGTGAACGTTTGTAGTCAAATTGTCCGCGTACGTTATGCATAGCTGGCACGATCAGAACCCGTGCGAATTCTGCCTTGGTTCTGAGCATCATGATAAGGATACTTATCATGTAGCAAATGCCGGTTGAAAGAATCTTGGCGGCGCCCTTCTCTACCGCGGTTCTTCGGTCCAGTCTTCGACCGCCAGGCCTGGAAGCTGTGCAAACGCGCGGTCGTTGCTTACCAGCACGGCGTCGATACTCAGGGCGTGCGAGCCGATCAGGAGGTCCATCGGCGCGAGCACCCTGCCCGCTCGTTGGGTGGCGGCTCGGACCGGCCCGTAGACCTCGGACGTGGCCGCGTCCCAGGGCAAGACGTCGACCCGCCGGAGGAACTCGCGCACCGCGCCGTGGAGCGCCGTGGCGTCGGGCCTATTGGCCAGACCAAACAGTAGTTCGCCTTGGGTGATCGCCGAGATGCATAGAGAAGTGATCGGCGCGGCGACCACTCGACGTGCAACTGCAGGGTGCTTTTTGAGGAGGTGGCTGACGGTGTTGGTGTCGAGCATGTAGCGCGTCACTGGCGTCACCCGTGCCACCCCTCCAGCGGATCCCGGTCATGGCTACCTTGGGCACGCTCCGCCTTGCTCAGGAAGTCCTCGGGAACGTCGGCGGCCTGCAATGCCGTGAAGAACCCATCCCACGTGGTCGGCTTGCGCGACAGGATCACGTCACCGGTCTTCGGATCCTGGCGGATAAAGACTTCCTTGGTGTCGAACCGAAACGCCGCAGGCAGTCGCACTGCCTGGCTTCGGCCGTTGGTGAAGAGCTTCGCGACTTGGGTCAGGTGTGGTTCCGATGGCATATACCAGAGTCTATTCCGTCTCGCGATTCATATCAAGATTGGCGCCAGGCACGGTATCGTGCGAGTGCGCAACAGGAGCCTTCTGATGGATTCCGCCTCCCGCCCTCACCCCTGCGAAAGCGAGACATTTAAGCGCCGCCGAGCTCAGGAGGAGTTCATCGCCCGGGGCCTGCGCTCCAGTGAGGATGTCCGGCGGACTGGCTCGTACCATCGCGCCGAAGTAGTTCATGACGAGGTGCAGCGGCGGTTGGACACGCGACGGAGAGCAATCCTCGGATAGCTGAAGGTAGGCTGGAGTCCGCACGGTTCAGCGGTGGGAAGAGATCGCGGCTGCAGACCGGACACGCGACGCGCGCTCGACAGCAGCCATCAGCGGGCTCGACCTGACCCGGGTGGGATCAGCTCATCGAGAGAGCGCCGCCAAGGCGTGTCTCAGGCAACTAGAGTCACCCCCAAGGCAGAACCACGTGATGCTGGGCGTCATGGCGGACGCCCTGACCGAAACTTTGCGACGGCATCGCAATCCAGCTCGGATCGCTCACTCGGCTTCAGGCCTTGAGAAAATCTTCGATGACCTTGACGAGCGCCTTGCGTTTGGTCTCTGGCAGCGCGCCAGCTTCGAAGCGGACAACCGCCCTGCCCTTCGCGTCTGAGGTCAGTTTTGCAGCAACCTTCCCTGCCTTGGAAATCGTCAAAGCCTGAGAAGTCGGCCGGTCAGTTGTTGACTCCGGCAGCCCGACCAGCTTCGACAGAATGGCAGCAGGGCCCAGCCCGCCGCGAGCTTCTGCAATAGCACGGGCTCTAGTTAGAGTGCCGTCTGGGTCCTTCTGCATCGCCTCCGTCAGCGGCGCAGCCCAACGGAACTGAATGTCGAGCGGGCTCTGAAACGCTGCAACCACGGCATCAGGCAAGCGCGCCAGTGAAACGCTCTTGGACACCAGCGATACGTCGACGCCTAGGCCCTCCGCCAATCGGCGCAGCGAGCTGTACAGCCCGTCATCAAGCGCCCTGCGGTACATCGTCCCCTGCTCCCAAGCAGACAGGTTCTTGCGCCCGCGGTTCTCTCGCTCCATTTGCTCGAACAAGCTGACGTCAGACGCCTCTTCAATCGCCGCAAGAACCGGAATGCCCAGCTCGGCGCAGGCGCGATGCCTGCGGTGTCCGAAGATCAGCTCGAAGCTCGGTCCAGCCGAGGGTGTTGAACCGTTCAACACCGCGGCGGGGCGGACCTTGATCGGCTGCACGTTGCCACCTGCCGCAGCAATCTCCGCTTTCAGCTCCTGGAATTCAGCGGTGAGAAACGATGCGTCATGGCGGTTGGCCCACTTTGATGGCCGAATGCTGGATGGATCGAGCTTTCGAAGTGGCGCCTCTTCTTCCAGCGACTTGACGCGCGCCTTCAGCGCTTCGGCCTCCTGAACCGCGCCAGATTGGGCTGTCAGGAAGCCCATCATCGTTCCGGGCGCGGTCTTGGCCTTTGGTGGCTCTGCCGCTGGGGCACTGTCGCCGGCCGGCTTCGGCCCGGCCTGCAAACCTGGGATCAGGCCTGCCTTCTCGAACATCTTCCTAGCCATTATTCAGCCCCCTTTTGAGCGGGTGTTGAACGGTTCAACACTGTGGCAGAACTACGCGGCGTCGCGGGCGCGCCTGCGCTGGCTTCAACCTGGCGACGCCACACAGATTGCACCGACGTCTCGATGTAGCTGACCATCAGGTCGTATGCATCTCGGGCACGTTTGAAGGTTCTTGCGTTGCCGTCGTACTTGGTGATGTCAAAGACCGTCCCGAACTCAACCGTCGCGGACGCGGTGACCGCGGACTTTGGTATCTCCATCGGCAGCACAGAAACCCGGTTCGCATAGGTGCTCTGTATCCACTGCTTGACGATCGCACCAGTGGCATCCGAGCTGTCGACTCGGCTGAGCAGGATGTTCATGAAATCAAACTGCTTGTCGTGTCCTCGGTTGGTGAGCAACTGCGTGGTCAGATCAGAAAACAAGGACCAGAACTGGGCCGCAGAAGCGAAGTCCAGCGTGCTGGGTGGCAGCGGCATGATGATTCCGTTGCTGGCCAACAGTGCATTGATCGTCGTATAGGACAGGGCAGGGGGGGTGTCGATCACGATGACGTCGTAGTCGGCGCGCACGTCGTCGATGCCGTAGTTCAAGACGTTCCAGAACTCGAAGCCCTCTTCCTTCGTCTGCCGCGCCGGCAGTGCAAACTCCGCCCCGAAGAGCAACGGCGAAGCCGGCACCAAGTCGATGCCGTCCCAGTACGTCGGGCGAATTGCATAGCGAATCGAGGTCTCTGCACCCATGACCAGCGGCAGGATGGTGTCCTCCTCCTCCACCTCGGCGTCGGGCAAGATCCCGAACAGGGTGGTCAACGAACCTTGCGGGTCGGTGTCGATGACGAGTACCTTGTGCCCAAGCAGCGACATCCCTTGAGCCAAAGTGATCGCTGTCGTTGTCTTGCCGACACCGCCCTTGAAGTTGGCAATGCTGATGGTCACTGCCTCTGCACCGCTCGGGCGCAAACTCTCCTTGCGGTACTCCCTGACCCAGGCCCTGACCTCTGGGAGAGTGAACTGGCGCCGATTTCCGACATCGTTCAACGTGCCCGGCGGCAGATCACCACGTCCCATTCGGTGCGTCAGCGAGCCCTTCTCTATGCCAAGCAGTTGTGCAAGCTGGCTTAGATTCCAGATGGGTGCTGCCTTCCTCGTCGTCGGCGACAACATCGCGGAACGGATCTGCGACATCATTTCAACCGAGTGGGCAGCCTGTTCTGCGATGTCCGCAAGGCCAATCGGCGCCGGTGCCTTGATGCTGAGCTTTGACATGTACTCCTCCAGACGGCAGTTTACCGCTCGCTTTACGCTTGTCTCTCCTACATCACAACTTTCGTCAAATGATCGGCCGATCGATCGCCAACGCAGCAACCGCAGGCGCTCTTGTATTGATTTCTGATCCAGAAGCCCCTCAGCGCGGGTTCAATAGGTTCCAAGCCTTCAAAACCCTATAAGACCTTTAGACGCGAAAATCTGCTTCGCAATCAAGCACTTAGCTCAATCGATGTGAGGGGATATAGGAGGTCACGTGAGACTGTTTAGGGGGCAGTGTGAGTGGGTATGGGTTGATGCGTGAGGGTCGCTAGGCTGACGCGTGAGTGGATATGGGTTTACTGCTTCATGGCGTGCCGCGCATTGCTTGCCGACGCAAAGCAAGCTGACGGTCGGCTTCACGTGAGCCTTTTTAGGTGACTTTCGCCTGTTCCGGCCTGCTTCTGTGCCGCGATGTCCGCGTGGCCGGGCCAGCGAATGCGCTTCGCAGGGGCAGGCAAGCCGCCGGAGCGGCTGCGAGCTGCACGTGAGAGCTTCTAGGCAACTGGCCGCTGAGGGCAACGTGAGGACTTTTGGGTAGCAACCGCGTATCCCAGTGATCGGTCGTCACGACACTCAAAGTCTTGACGTGAGGATATTTGGGCCCTCGCAACAGAACGTGAAAGTTGCTTTTCACGCTACGATGGCGGAATGGACCGTTTCACATGAGCCGTCAAGGCACCGCGCAGGGGGATCTCATCGAGAACCCGCTCCGCAAGCCGGTCAACACGCTGGCGATCGTTCCCACGAAGTCCAGCAAGATCACCGTTCTGGCGCGCAAGGCCTACAACGTGCTGCTCTACATCGCACAAGAGCAGGGCATCGAACAGGAAGTCTTCCGGGCGCCACTGCAGAGCATCTTGCGGGGTGTGGACTTCAATTCAAACGCCCGAGAGATCGTCAAGCAGCACCTGCGCGCGATGGTCAGCACGACAGTTGAATGGCAATCGCCGACGGCAGGGGAGGGCGAGGCATGGAACGTTGCCGGCCTGTTGGCCCACGCGAAGGTGTACAAGCAGGGTGGCGAAAACTGGGTCGAGTGGTCCTTCGCGCCCAACATCAAGCATGAACTGCTTGAGCCGCAGCGGTTCGCCAGACTGCGCTTGGACGTCATCTCGCAGCTTCGCCGCCACTCGGGCGTGGTGCTCTACGAAATCTGCGCCCGATACCGCGATGTAGGTCTGACTGCACGGCAACCATGGCCATGGTGGCGGCCTGTCCTGACGGGAAGCCCCGACACCGAAGACTCGGTCAAGCAGGAGTACCGCTTCTTCAAGCGCGATGTGCTGAAGCTCGCCATCGCCGAGGTCAACGCGGTGACGGACCTCGACGTCGAGTTGATCGAGCACAAGGCCGGGCGCTTCATCTCCGACATCCAGTTCAGGGTAGGCAAGAAGCAGCAGGAAGCGCTGCCACTGCGGCACCCGCCAGTGCCTGTCGATCTGTCGCAGGTGGTGCGCGCGACGGCGGCCGGTGTCCGCTCCGAAGACGCCGAAGCGTTGATTCAGGCGCATGGCAACGAAGCCATGGCGGCCGGGCTCGATGCACTTGTGAAGCGCATCGCTAACGAGTTTCCGGAGCCCCTGCGGGACCCATACCGCTACTTGCGCGCGCTCCTCGAGTCCAGCACGGCAGCGGCTGCGAAAAAGGCTGCTGATGGCGCCACCGATCCACCAGCCAGTAGCGCCGCTGCTGCTGCAGCCTTGGAAGGTTGGACGGCTGAGTGGGTCAGCAAGCGGCGAGCGTTGGTGATGGCTGAATTCGAAGCGCTTACGCCTGAGGTGCAAGCCGACTGGGTTGGGCGGTTGCGCACGCACCTCTATGAGCGTGGCGTACACCCGTCGATCCGGAAGCGGCTCGAAACCAATGGGTGGAAGCACCCGATGGTTACCGGCGAACTGATCCGGTTCTTCAAGGGCGCGGACTGGGACAAGCCCACCCCTCAGGAGCTGCTCACGATCGCCGCTCAACATAGTGGCCGGTAGGCCAACGCCCGGGCTCGCATCCAAGAAAGAACTACCCGCAGTGGACCAAGCGACGCATAACAAGAGCTTCAATCGCCCCGTCTGCAAGCGGCAGCCCTTGCGCGCGCCGGCAGAGTTCACGGCCCTTGTCAGTGACCGCCTGGTGCGGGGCAATTTTCCGGTGGAGCGTGCGTCCTCCAGCAGGCAGATTGTTGTGACGGTGTCGCAAGAATCGGCGGCCCGGCTCGGCGCCGGTTTCGACGGGTACGCTCCGACCCAGATGGCTCGGTTGGTCTGGTGGATGCCCTCTGCGATTGGGCACCTGCAAGGCGGTTGCGCCGCCCGCCGCCGTCAGATGCTCGTGACCGTGTCACGAGTGTTGACGCCGCACCAAGGCCTCGGGCTCAACAGTGCCGAAATTGCACGCACGCCCGGCGGGCGCGAAGTCGGGCTGGCGGCGGGGCAAGCATGACCAAGGACCAGGCGAAACCCAACGCAAGGTCGGCGGTGCGCCGGGGGACGGGCACTGGCGGTGCACTGTCGGCAGCCAAGGACGATGAAACCGCATTCGCCGAGGTTGTCGGCCTGATCCGCGCGGCGCGCCAGCGTGCCGCCCAGGCGGTCAACACTGCAGTGGTGGATCTGTACTGGCACATCGGCCAGTACCTGCACCACAAGATCGAGGCTGATGGCTGGGCCAAGGGTACGGTGGTGCAGTTGGCCGCATACGTTGCGCGGCGCGAGCCTGGCAAGCGCGGGTTCTCCGCGCAGAACCTGTGGCGCATGCGGCAGTTCTACCAAGCCTATCCGGCAGCTGCAATTCTCTCAACCCTGTTGAGAGAATTGCCGTGGTCTTCGCACCTGCACATCCTGAGCCGCACCAAGCGCCCCGAGGAACGCGAGTTCTACCTGCGCATGGCCGCTCAGCAGCGCTGGCAGGTGCGTGAAGTGGCGCGCCAGATCGACACCGGCTTGTTCGAGCGGGCCGTGCTCAACCCGCCAAAACTCTCAACCGCGTTGAGAGACATGCAGCCCGAGGCCGACCAGCACTTCAGGGACGCCTACCAGCTCGAGTTCCTGGCGCTGCCCGACCCCCATTCCGAGGCCGACCTGCACCGCGGCCTGCTGCAGAACCTGGGCCGCTTCCTCACTGAGCTGGGGCGTGACTTCTGCTACATCGGCTCGGAATACCCGGTGCAGGTGGGTGGCCAGGACTTTGCGTTGGACCTGCTGTTCTTTCACCGGGGCCTGAACTGCCTGGTGGCCATCGAGCTCAAGGTCACGGCATTCGAACCTGAACACCTGGGCAAGCTGAACTTCTATCTCGAAGCGCTGGACCGCGACGTGCGCAAGCCGCACGAGAACCCTGCCATCGGCGTCTTGCTGTGCGCGTCCAAGGACAGCGAAGTGGTGGAGTACGCGTTGAGCCGTACGCTGTCGCCGGCGCTGGTCGCGCAGTACCAGACCCAGTTGCCGGACAAGCAGATGCTGGCTGCAAAGCTGCATGAGTTCTATGCCTTGAACGCACCTGTGCTTGATATCGAGCCTGCCCCGACCGCGCCGCGAAAGAAGGGCAGCAAGGCATGATTGCCAAAGCAACTTGCACAGGAAGATTCAGAGTGGCAAGCCAGTAAGCTCGCCATTAGCTCGTGGGTGACGCAGCTTGTGCGTCCCAACGGCAGAACCATCAAGAACCGACGCCCTGATTTCTACGCTACAGGGCGACCGGTCGAAACAGGGAGGCCCATGCAGCTGACATTCTTCGAACACCCGATCCTGAACTCGCCCTATGCCTACCCAGGCAGGCATTGGGAGTTGGACGCCGACGGTCAGCCAACGAATCGGCTGATCGAATCACGCCGTCGATCGGACCTGATCACACCCGTCCCCAAGGCGAAGAAGCGCAAGGCACCCAAGGGCCCGACCGTGCAGGTCGAGCTGGAGCTGACGGCCGACGACGAAGGCCTCAGCACGGCCGAGCAGAAGTACGACCCCACACCGATCATCAACGAGCTGCGCGGCTACGTGGACACCTGGCGCGCGCTTCCGAACCCGCAGCAGTGGCAGGTTACGCCCGAGACCGCGCGCCTGCTGCAGCACTGGCGGCACCACCAGTTTCAGGGCGTCCGGCCGTTCTTCTGCCAGATTGAAGCGGTCGAGACCGCGATCTGGCTGACCGAAGTCGCCCCAAAGCTTGGTGCCTCAGGCAAGAAGTTCCGAGAGCACCTGGCCGGCGCAAACGCGATGTCCAACCCGGACCTGTTTCGCATCGCGCTGAAGCTGGCTACCGGTGCCGGCAAGACCACCGTCATGGCTATGCTCATCGCCTGGCAGACCGTGAACGCAGTGCGCCACACTGGCAGCAAGCAGTTCACGCGCGGCTTCCTCGTCGTGGCGCCAGGCCTGACTATCAAGGACCGTCTACGTGTGTTGCTTCCGCAGGATCCGGACAGCTACTACGCCAGCCGCGAGATCGTGCCTGGTGACATGCTCGGCGACATCAGGCGCGCCGTCATCGTCATCACCAACTATCACGCCTTCAAGTTGCGCGAGACCCTGGAGATCACACCGGCCGGCCGGTCGCTGCTGCAAGGCCGCGGCGCACCGGTTCAGACCCTGGAAACCGAAGGGCAGATGCTCCAGCGCGTGATGAAACCGCTCATGGGCATCAAGAACGTGCTCGTCATCAACGACGAAGCCCACCACTGCTACCGTGCCAAGCCGAAGGAGGCCGAGGCCGACCTTGAAGACCTAAAGGGCGACGACAAGGACGAGGCGAAGAAGAACAACGAAGCCGCCCGCCTGTGGATCAGCGGCATCGAGGCCGTGAAGCGCAAGCTTGGCGTCCCCACCGTGTTCGACTTGTCGGCGACACCTTTCTTCCTGCGCGGCTCGGGCTATGCCGAAGGCACGCTGTTCCCTTGGACGATGTGCGACTTCTCGCTGATGGACGCCATCGAGTGCGGCATCGTCAAACTGCCGCGCGTGCCGGTGGCTGACAACATCACCGGCGCCGACGCGCCGAAGTTCCGCAACCTGTGGGACCACATCGGCAAGCGCATGCCGAAGAAGGGCGTGCGCAACGCCGGCAAGCTGGACCCGCTGGCCTTGCCGACCGAGCTGTACACCGCGCTGGAGGCCCTGTACGGCCACTACGCCAAGATATTCGACAGTTGGCAGGCCCAGGGCATCGAGGTGCCTCCGGTGTTCATCGTGGTGTGCAACAACACGGCGACATCGAAGCTGGTCTATGACTACGTCTCGGGCTTCGAGCGTGCCAATGAGACCGGCGGCACCACCCTTGAGAACGGTCGCCTCAAGCTGTTCCGCAACTACGACGACAACGGTCAGAAGCTGGCCCGACCACGCACGTTGCTGATCGACAGCGAGCAACTGGAATCCGGCGAGGCGCTGGACCCCGGCTTCCGCGACATCGAGGCCGACACGATCGAGCGCTTTCGCCGCGAAATCATGGAACGCACCGGCGACCGCGCCGCGGCCGACAAACTGACCGACGCCGACCTGCTGCGCGAGGTGATGAACACCGTCGGCAAGCCCGGCAGGCTGGGCGAGGGCATCCGCTGCGTCGTCAGCGTGTCCATGCTCACCGAAGGCTGGGATGCCAACACGGTGACTCACGTGCTGGGCGTGAGGGCTTTCGGTACGCAGCTGCTATGCGAGCAGGTGGTGGGCCGCGCGCTGCGCCGCCAGAGCTACACGTTGAACGCCGAAGACAAGTTTGACGTGGAATACGCTGACGTGCTGGGCATACCCTTCGACTTCGCGGCCAAGCCTGTCGTGGTACCGCCCAAGCCGCCGGTGAAGACCACGCGCGTGCAGACCATCAGCCCCGAGCGCGATGCGTTGGAGATCCGCTTCCCGCGAGTCGATGGCTATCGGGTGGAACTGCCGGCCGAGCGCCTGAAGGCGACTTTCAGCGCGAACTCTGGCCTCACCCTCACGCCCGATCTCGTAGGCCCGTCCACGACACAGAACCTGGGCATCGTGGGGGAGGGCGTGAACCTGACCGTGCAACACCTGGAAGACACGCGCGACAACTCGATCGCCTTCCACCTGGCCAAGCACCTGCTGTATCGCAAGTACCGCGATCCGGGCCAAGACCCGAAGCTGCACCTGTTCGGCCAGCTCAAGGGCATCGCACAGGAATGGGTGCGGGACCACCTCAAGTGCAGCGGCGGCACCTGGAAGGCGCAGGTGATGCATCAGGAAATCACCGACATGGCCTGCGAGCGCATCCATGCCGCCATCAGCGCCACGCTGGCCGGAACGAACTCCGTGCGCGTCGTGCTCGACCCCTTCAATCCCACCGGCAGCACGCGGCTGGTGAACTTCACCACTGCCAAGCAGACCCTCTGGGCTACGCAGGGCCCACCGCCCAAGAGCCACGTGAACTGGGTGGTGTACGACAGCGACTGGGAAGCCGAGTTTTGCCGCGTGGCCGAAGCGCACTCGCATGTGCTGGCCTACGCCAAGAATCACAGCATGGGTTTCGAAGTGCCCTACCGTCTGGGTGGTACGCAGCGGCACTACCGGCCTGACTTCATCGTGCGTATCGATGATGGCCAGGATGACCCATTGAACCTCGTGGTCGAGATCAAGGGGTTCCGCGGCGAGGACGCCGTGGTCAAGGCCGAGACGATGAACACGCAATGGGTGCCCGGCGTGAATGCGCTGGGAACCTACGGTCGCTGGGCCTTCGCCGAGTTCCGATCGGCTCACGACCTCGAAGCTGACTTCGCGAAACTCATCCAGGGCCTTCTCGTGCCCGCCACCGTCTGACGGACTCGCCATGGCCACCAAGAAATCCGGAACCCCCTTCGTTGGCGTGGACGTGCTCAAACACAGCGACGACAAGCGCAAGAACATCCCCACTGCGGAGTACCAGAGCCTGATGGCCGACGAGGCCAGGAAGCCCGTGCAGGTCAGCTACGCGCGCGGTACCTCGAATGCCGATGGCCTGCAGTCCGAGAAGCAGCAGCGCAACCGCGACATCGATCCGCAACTGGTTTGGCGCGGCAAGGACGATCAGGACTGGACGGACCTGGTGGTGAATGCGCCACCGCTGTACATCCAGGAGAAGGTGCACCCCAAGGTGCTGATCGACGACCTGCAGCAGCAAACCCGGGCGCGGCGCGAAGGCGAGGCCGGTGGCACGGTCGATATGTTCGGCGACTTCAACGGCATCCCTGCCGGCGCTGACAAGACCGACTTCTACGCCCACGACCAGAACTGGACCAATCGCATGATCCTGGGCGACAGCCTCCAGGTGATGGCAAGCTTGGCTGAGCGCGAGGGCCTGCGCGGCAAGGTGCAGTGCGTGTATCTGGACCCGCCCTACGGCATCAAGTTCAACTCGAACTTCCAGTGGAGCACGACCAGCCGCGACGTGAAGGACGGCAACCGCGACCACATCAGCCGCGAGCCAGAGCAGGTGAAGGCATTCCGCGACACCTGGCGGGACGGGATCAATTCTTACCTGACCTATCTGCGCGACCGGCTGACGGTGGCGCGCGATCTCTTGACTGAGAGCGGGTCGGTTTTTGTGCAGATTGGCGATGAAAACGTCCACCGTGTTCGGGCGCTGATGGATGAAGTTTTCGGAGATGCGAATCTATGCGCCCAGCTGACTGTCGTGAAGACAGCCAGCCAGTCAGCAGAGTTGATCGCCGGCACCGCAGACTACGTTCTCTGGTACGCGAAGGACCGAGATACCGTCAAATTCCGCATTCCACTTGCCGCCAAAGGCCTGGAGACTGATAAGTCTGGCGTGTACCGGTGGGTTCGCGGTGAATCGGGAAAAGGCAGACCAATCACCGACAGCGAACGCAGTACCGGAATGACGGCCGGTGTGTATCGGCTCGACAACATCACCTCACAGCGACCCCCCGGGGACTTCCCAGTTACCGTTGCCGGCAAAGCGTTTGGTCCTGGCAAGGGCTACTGGAAGACGGGCGAGCTGGGCATGTCGCGACTGATCAAAGCGGATCGCATTCAACCGGCTGCCAATAGCCTGACGTACGTGCGTTTTCTGGATGACTTCAAAGCGCAAGCCATCGGAAATGTCTGGACCGATACGGGCACCGGTAGCTTCACTGACGAGAAGGTCTACGTGGTCCAAAGCGGCACCAAGTTAGTCCAGCGATGCCTGCTCATGGCCACGGACCCTGGTGACCTCGTAATCGACCCAACTTGCGGGTCCGGCACTACCGCCTATGTTGCCGAGCAATGGGGCCGTCGCTGGATCACCATCGATACCTCTCGAGTGGCCCTGGCGCTGGCCCGCGCCCGCATCATGGGCGCGCGCTACCCCTACTACCTGCTGGCCGACTCGCCCGAAGGGCAGCTGAAAGAAGCCGAGATCACGCGCGGCGTGCCCAGCAGCCAACCGACGCGCGGCAACATCCGTCAGGGCTTTGTCTACGAGCGGGTTCCGCACGTCACGCTCAAAAGCATCGCCAACAACACCGAAATCGACGTCATCTGGGACGAGTGGCAGAAGAAGCTGGAGGCGATGCGCGTGGCATTGAACGTTGCGCTGAATACGAACTGGCATGAATGGGAGATCCCACGCGAGGCCGAGGCCAAGTGGAGCGCCAAGGCCAAGACCCTGCACGCCGACTGGTGGAAAGGCCGAATCGAGCGGCAGCGCGACATCGACGCATCCATCGCAGCCAAGGCCGAAAGCGAGTACCTCTACGACAAGCCCTACGAGGACAAGAAGCGCGTTCGCGTGGCGGGTCCGTTCACAGTGGACAGCTTGAGCCCGCACCGCACGCTGGCCATGGACATAGACGACGGTCTGATCGATGGCGTGCGCGCGCCGAAGGCCGAGTACGAGGCCAAGGCCGACTTCGCCGCCGTGATGTTGGAAAACCTGAAGGCCGCCGGCGTGCAGCAGGCGCACAAGGCCGACCGGATCAGCTTCACCAGCATTGTCGGCTGGCCGGGCGAGTACGTGTGTGCCGAGGGGCGGTACATGGAAGGCGAGAAAGAGCGACGCGCTGCTATCTTCATCGGCCCGGAGTTCGGTACCGTTGCGCGGCCTGACCTGGTCAGCGCCGCGCGCGAGGCCGCCGACGCCGGCTTCGACGTGCTGATTGCCTGTGCCTTCAACTACGAGGCCCATGCCGCCGAGTTCGAGAAGCTGGGCCGTGTGCCCGTGCTCAAGGCACGCATGAACCCCGACCTGCACATGGCCGGCGACCTGAAGAACACCGGAGCCGGCAACTTGTTCGTGGTGTTCGGCGAGCCGGATATCCGCATCGAGCCGCAAGTCGATGGACAAGTGCGCGTGCGCGTCAAGGGCGTCGACGTGTTCAGGCCGCAGACCGGCGAGATCGAAAGCGGCGGTACCGACAGCATCGCGCTGTGGATGATCGACACGGCCTACAACGAAGAAAGCTTCTTCGTCCGCCAGGCCTACTTCCTCGGTGCAGCCGATCCGTACAAGTCGCTAAAGACCACGCTTAAAGCCGAGATCGACGCCGAGGCCTGGGCCACGTTGAACAGCGACGTGTCACGGCCGTTCGAGAAGCCCAAGACGGGCCGAATTGCAGTGAAGGTGATCAACCACCTGGGCGACGAAGTGATGAAGGTCTTCGGCGTCGCCTGAACTCCCGCCCCGGCATCGTGGGCGCTGCGCTCCGGTGTTGGAGGGGGTCGCTCAAGCAGGGACGACTCGCGCCTGGTCGCCCTCTCGCTGCACTCGGGTTGCCCAGGCGCGAGCCACCCCTTCGGCGCTGGCCTTAACCACGAAGGGCAAGCCCAGCGCGTTGCGCTCGGCTTCGGGTCTGCGCTGCGCTGGATGAAGTGCGCCGCGGTGCGGCGATAGATCGCTCAGCTGGGAAGCTTCGCGCGTGACGTTGATGGGGCGGTGAGCCAGCCTGTGCGTTCGCGGGCTCGGGGTGGCTGATCTGCCTGTCGTTCCGCCTCTTTCCGACGCATAGCGGCATCCAGTCACGCCCCAAGGGTGAAGGCTGGCGCCCACGGTCCTCACCCGGTCTCTGCGCTGCACTTCGAGCTGCGGCTTGCGGCCCTGCCCTTGTGTCCTGCCTGGCTTCCGCTGTTCATGCGTCGAGGCGAAAACGACGGGCAGATTTCCAACCACCACACGAGGCCACCAGCATGAACGCACAGTCCAACCACCCCAGCAACGACACCACCGATCCGCAGTTCCTCGGCCCCGAGGCTGGCCAACAGGCAGGGGTGGAAGAACAGACCTACGACCTGACGGCGACCTATTCGCCCGATGACAACAAGCTGCGCCTGAGCAGCGCCACCCGACTTGACCGCGATGTCTACGACCGAGTTAAGGCTGCTGGCTTCGCATGGGCACCGAAGCAGGATCAATTCATCGCGTCAATGTGGACACCCGCGCGTGCGGACCTGTGCATCGAGCTGGCCGGCGAGATCGGCGATGAAGACTCCACCCTGATCGACCGGGCCGAGGACCGTGCCGACCGCTTCGACAACTACCGCGACAAGCGAACCGACGAGGCCGAGCGTGCCACTGCCCAGGCGCGCCGGGTTGCCGATGGCATCCCCTTCGGTCAGCCAATCCTGGTGGGCCATCACTCCGAGCGCCACGCGCGCAAGGACGCGGCGCGGATCCAGAACGGCATGCGCAAGGCAGTCCAGGCTTTCGACACGGCCGACTATTGGAAGTGCCGCGCCGCGGCTGCGATCCAGCATGCCAAGTACAAGGAGCGCCCTGACGTGCGGGCCCGGCGTATCAAGACCATCGAGGCTGACAAGCGCAAGCAGGAGCGCACCCGCGCCGAGTCGCTGGGCTTTCTGTCGCAATGGGACGCCGAGCCGATGACGATGGAGCGCGCGACGGCCATCGCAAATCAGGACTACTGTTCGCGTTGCTATCCGCTAGCCGACTACCCCCGCAACCCGCCGGTGTCGCAGTACGAGGGCCATACGAGCCTGTGGTCTGCGCTCACCGATGGCATCGTAGATGCCGACCAAGCCCGCGGCCTTGCTCGCGAGATGCACGCCCGAGTGGTTGCCTTCTCTGCCCGCTGGATCGAACACTACGATAACCGCCTGGCTTGCGAGCGCGCCATGCTGGCCGACGCCGGCGGCACGATCGCCGACAAGACCGGGCCTGAGAAGGGTGGGGCGGTGCGCTGCTGGGTCGGGCGCGGCACATGGGTCTACATCCAGAAGGTCAACAAGATCAGCGTCACCCTGCTGGACAACTGGGGCAACGGTGAGGCCAACTTCACGCGTACCGTGCCGTTCGACAAGTTGGCCGGCGTAATGACAGCCGCCCAGGTCGAGCAACAGCGGGCCGCGGGTCTGCTGGTGGAACTGGCCAACAAGACCGGCTTCACGTTGCTGGCGGCACCGACCGGCGAGGCAAAAGCCACTGAGTCGCCCGCGCCCACGGCAACCAGGATGCCGGAGGCAGGGCCCGACGAGCTGCGCACCAACATCGAGGCGATGCGGGCGACGGTCAAGGCCGGCGTGCAGGTGGTCAGCGCGCCGCAGCTCTTCCCGACGCCGCCCGGCTTGGCCGCGCGCATGGTTGACCTGGCTGGCTTGGCGGTCGGCATGCGAGTGCTGGAGCCGAGCGCTGGCACAGGCCGACTGCTGGAGGCCTTGCCCGGGATCGTTCCTTTCGGCCCGGTGCGCCAGACCGCGCTGCAGGTGGTGGCCGTCGAGGTGAACGCCGCGCTTGCGGCGCGCCTGGCTTGCTCAGGCCTGGCTGCCACGGTGCGGTGCGCAGACTTTCTGACGTGCAGCGCCGACGCTGGGGATCTGGGCCTGTTCGATGCGGTGCTGATGAACCCGCCTTTCGCGCAAGGTGCAGACATCGCGCACATCACCCATGCGCTGACGATGCTGAAGCCGGGCGGCCGCCTAGTGGCCTTGTGCGCGAACGGCCCCCGGCAGAGTGTAAGAGTCCGACCAGCACCGTCATTGACGATCAGTATTCCGAGGGACTCAGTCTTACGTTGACGTCCTCGACATCGAAGGCCGCGGGATCGAAGGCGCCGCCGATCCATGCCGTGAGGTGCTCGTGTTCCGGATGGC
>JAURZM010000079.1 GCA_030653385.1 Rubrivivax sp.
AAGCGGCTCAATCATCATGAACGCACCCCCTCATCACCCCAAACCCGGACATCACAAACCCCCATGGCGCCAAGCCTAGCGCAGAACTTGGCAGGCCCTGCCACAATGGTATTTTCGCATCGCGTCTGTTTTGCACGGAGAGTCCACATGGCCAAAGTTCCCAAGCATGCGTTTGCCAAAACGCTCAAAACCTTCAAGACCGCATCGGGCAAATCGCTGCAGTTTTACTCGCTGCCCGAGTTGACCAAGCAGTACCCCAACATCGCCCGCCTGCCCGTTTCGATCCGCATCGTGCTGGAATCCGTGCTGCGCAACTGCGATGGCAAAAAGGTCACCCCCGAACACGTGGCCGAGCTGGCCCAATGGCAAGCTGTGGCGCTGCGCACCGACGAAATCCCCTTTGTGGTGTCGCGCGTGGTGCTGCAAGACTTCACTGGCGTGCCCCTGCTGGCCGACCTGGCCGCGATGCGCAACGTGGCCACCCGGCTGGGCAAGAACCCGAAGGCCATCGAACCGCTGGTGCCGGTGGACCTGGTGGTCGACCACAGCGTGATGATCGACCACTTCGGCAGCGCCAAGGCGCTGGACCTGAACATGAAGCTGGAGTTCAGCCGCAACCGCGAGCGCTACGAATTCATGAAGTGGGGCATGGGCGCCTTCGACACTTTCGGCGTCGTGCCACCGGGCTTTGGCATCGTTCACCAGGTGAACCTGGAGTACCTGGCGCGTGGCGTTCACAAGGCGGGCAAGGGCCCGCAGGCGCTGCACTACCCCGACACGCTGGTCGGCACCGACAGCCACACCACCATGATCAACGGCATCGGCGTCGTCGGCTGGGGGGTGGGTGGCATCGAAGCCGAAGCCGGCATGCTGGGCCAGCCGGTGTACTTCCTGACACCCGACGTGGTGGGCATGGAACTCACCGGTCAGCTGCGTGAAGGTGTCACCGCCACCGACCTGGTGCTGACGGTGACCGAGATCCTGCGCAAGGCCAAGGTGGTGGGCAAGTTCGTCGAATTCTGCGGCGAAGGCACGCGCACGCTGAGCCTGCCCGACCGCGCCACCATCGGCAACATGGCGCCCGAGTACGGCGCCACGATGGGCTTTTTCCCGGTCGACGAAAAGACCATCGACTACTTCCGCGGCACCGGCCGGCGCAAGAGCGAGATCGAAGCCTTCGAGGCCTACTTCAAGGCACAGCAGATGTTCGGCGTGCCGCTGGCCAAAGACATCGACTACAGCCAGCTCATCCGGCTGGACCTGTCCACCGTGACGCCCAGCCTGAGCGGCCCCAAGCGCCCGCAGGACCGCATTGAACTCGGCCACGTGGCGCAGACCTTCAGCGACCTGTACAGCGCACCGGCAGCGGCCAATGGCTTCAACCAGCCGGCCGACAAGCTGGGGCGGCTGGTCAGCACACCGTCGGGCCTGGACATCGGCAACGGCGACGTGCTGATTGCCGCCATCACCAGTTGCACCAACACCAGCAACCCCAGCGTGTTGCTGGCCGCCGGGCTGCTGGCCAAGAAGGCGGTGAAGGCCGGGCTGAAGGTCAAGAAACACATCAAGACCTCGCTGGCGCCGGGCTCGCGCATCGTCACCGAGTACCTGGAAAAGGCCGGCCTGCTGCCCTACCTGGAAAAACTGGGCTTCCACGTTGCGGCCTATGGCTGCACCACGTGCATCGGCAATGCGGGTGACCTGACACCCGAGATCAACGAAGCGATCCTGAAAAACGACCTGGTGTGCGCCGCGGTGCTGTCGGGCAACCGCAACTTCGAAGCCCGCATCCACCCCAACCTGAAGGCCAACTTCCTGGCCAGCCCGCCGCTGGTGGTGGCCTACGCCATTGCCGGCAGCGTGACCAAGGACCTGATGAGCGAGCCGTTGGGCAAGGGCACGGGCGGCCGCGACATCTACCTGGGCGACATCTGGCCCAGCAGCGACGAGATCCAAGCGCTGATGAAGTTTGCGATGGACGGCAAGGCCTTCCGCAAGAACTACGACAAGGTGCAGTCCGATCCGGGCAAGCTGTGGGAAAAGATCAGGGACGTGAGCGGCGGCGCCGCCGTCTACCCCTGGCCGAAAAGCAGCTACATCGCCGAGCCGCCCTTCTTCGCCAGTTTCACGATGGACCCACCAGCGCTGGAATCGGGCGTGCGCGGCGCGCGTGTGATGGCGCTGTTTGGCGACAGCATCACCACCGACCACATCAGCCCGGCCGGCAGCTTTGCCGCCAGCACACCGGCCGGCCAGTACCTGCTGGGCCTGGGTGTGCAGCAGGCTGACTTCAACAGCTACGGCGCACGCCGCGGCAACCACGAGGTGATGATGCGCGGTACCTTCGCCAACGTGCGCGTGAAAAACCTGATGATCCCGCCGCGGGCCGACGGCGGCCGCGTCGAAGGCGGCTACACGCTGATGCAGCAGGCCGGCGGGCCGCAGCCCGAGCCGGTGGCCATCTACGACGCGGCCATGCGCTACATCGCGTCCGGCGTGCCCACCGTCGTGTTCGCCGGCGAGGAATACGGCACCGGCTCCAGCCGCGACTGGGCCGCCAAGGGCACCGCGCTGCTGGGCATCAAGGCCGTGGTGGCCCGCAGCTTCGAACGCATCCACCGCAGCAACCTCATCGGCATGGGCGTGCTGCCGCTGCAGTTCAGGCCCGGCACCTCATGGGAAAGCCTGGGTCTCCAGGGCGACGAGACGGTGGACGTGCAGCTGGCGGCCGACATCCAGCCGCTGTCGGACGCGCTGCTGATCATCACTGGCGCCAACGGCCAGCGCCGCGAGGTGCCGGTGGTGCTGCGCATCGACACGGCGATCGAGGTGGACTACTACAAACATGGCGGCATCTTGCCGTTTGTGCTGCGGCAACTTCTGGCAGCCTGATCCATCGCTGGCGTTTCCTGGGACCAAGGCCATGCGCGGAGCCGGCTCTGCCGGGCCGCTGCATGAGCCCCCTCGGGGGGCAGCGACCGAAGGGAGCGTGGGGGCCGCTTCACCGTCCGCGCAAGAACAGCGCGTCCAGCTCTTTCATCGTCACCTGCCGCCAGGTCGGCCGGCCGTGGTTGCAGGTGTCGGCACGTTCGGTGGTTTCCATCTCGCGCAGCAGCGCGTTCATCTCCTCCAGCGTCAGCCGCCGGTTGGCACGCACTGCGCCGTGGCAAGCCATCGTGGCCAGGATGTCGTCACGGGCGCGTTGCACGATGCGGCTGGCGCCGCCGGATTCGGGCTGTGCCAGTTCGGCCAGCACGGACCGCGTCAGTTCGGCCAGGTCGGCATCCGGCAAGGCTGCCGGACGGCTGCGCACCACCAGCGTGCCGGCGCTCAGCGGCGCCACGTCTAGGCCCAGTTGCAGCAGCACCCCGGCTTCGGTTTCGGCCGTGGCCACTTCGGCGGCGGTGGCGGCAAAACTGTGCGGGATCAACAAGGGCTGCGAAGGCAGTGCACCCTGCCCAGTTGCTGCCGCCTTGAGCCTCTCGTAGACGATGCGTTCATGGGCCGCGTGCATGTCCACCACCACCAGGCCGTGTTCGTTTTCGGCCAGCACGTAGACCCCGCCGATCTGCGCCACCGCACGGCCCAGCGGCCAGGTGCTGGGGGCCTGGCTGTCAGCGGGCTGGCGCAGCGCCGCCCAGGCGGCCAGGCCGCCTGACAGGCCGGGTGCCGGGGGCACTGACCAGGCCGCTGCCGACTCGCGAACGACCGGCCCGGATGGCGCCGCGGGCGCGGGTTCGGCCCAGCCCAGGGCGGGCTGCCAGCCTTTCATCGGCGCGGCAGCGGCTGGCTGCGATACGGCGGCAACTTGCGCCGGCGCCGCACCTGCGGCAGCACGCGTGGGCGCCAGGGCTTCTTCGACGGCACGCTGCACCGCCTGGTGCAGCGCCCGTCCGTCGCGGAAACGCACCTCGGCCTTGGCCGGGTGCACGTTCACGTCCACCAGTTCGGGGCTGATCTGCAGGAACAGCGCATAAGCCGGCTGGCGGCTGCCGTGCAGCTGGTCTTCGTAGGCCGCCCGCACGGCGTGGCTGACCAGCCGGTCGCGCACATGGCGGCCATTGACAAACAGGTACTGCAGGTCGGCACGTGCTCTTGCCACTTCCGGCTGGCCGACCCGCCCGTGCAACTGCAGCGGGCCGTGGACGGCTTGCAGGTCGCGGCTGGCGGCCGTGAAGTCGGCGCCCAGCACGTCGGCCAGGCGCTGCTGTGCCGTGCCGGCGCGCCATTGCGCCACCAGCCGGCCTTCGTGCCAGACGGCAAAACCCACCGCCGGCCGTGCCAGCGCATGGCGGCGCACGGCTTCCACCGCATGCGACAGCTCGGTGTTGTCGGTTTTCAGGAACTTGCGCCGCGCCGGGGTGCTGAAAAAGATCTCCAGCAGTTCTACCGTGGTGCCCGTGGACCTGGCAGCGGGCGACAGCTCGCCGCTGCGTGCATGCAGCCGCCAGCCGTGTGGCGCGGCCGCGGTGCGGCTGGTGATGCTGAGGTCGGCCACCGAGGTCATGGCAGCCAGGGCCTCGCCACGAAAACCCATCGTGGCCACCGACTCCAGCTCGGCCAGGTTGCTGATCTTGCTGGTGGCGTGGCGCTTCAGCGCCAGCGGCAGGTCTTCGCGTTCGATGCCGGCGCCGTCGTCTTCGACGCTGATGCTGCGCACGCCGCCAGCCATCAGGCGCACGGTGATCTGCGTGGCACCGGCGTCGATGGCGTTGTCCACCAGTTCACGCACCGCGGCCGCCGGCCGGTCGATGACTTCGCCGGCGGCGATCTGGCTGATCAACTCGTCGGGCAGCTCGCGGATGCGGCGCCGCGCAACCCCGCCGGGCGCTTCGGCCGGCGGCGGCACCGCCAGCACACCAGCTGTCACAAGGTCCATGGCCGGAATTGTAGGTGGCAGGCCACGCCACCCAACTTGCTGGCACAGATGTCGCTGGAACGCCCTAGACTGGAGTATCAGTTAGGGTGAACGAGTAGAGCTCATCATCGAGCCGCCGCCGTTGGGAATGAACATGTTGAGTACTTTTGCGGAGTTGGTCACCCAGACCGACGAGGACCGCCGCGCTTTCGAAAACCACCCTGTGCTGATGGACGCCGTGGCCCGGGGCCTGTCGGTCGAGCGTTACCGCGCACTGCTGCTCGAGCTGTACCACGTGGTCTGGCACTTCAACCCGGTGTGCGCCGCCGCGGCCAGCCGCATGGGCAGCCCGGGGCAGGAAACGCTGCAGCCCATCCGCCATTTCCTGTACGAGCACATGCACGAAGAAACCGGCCACGAAAGCTGGGTGCTCAACGACCTGGAAGCCGTCGGCGTGTCGACCGAGCTCTCCCGCGCCTACGAACCTTCGGTGCACACGCTGGCGCTGAATGGCTACAACTACTGGTCGGCCGACCGCCGCCACCCCTGTTCGGTGCTGGGCATGTTGTATGCGCTGGAGGTCATCGCCTCGGTCTACGGCGGCCCCTTTGCATCGGCCATCCGCGAGGCGCTGCTGCTGGACGGTGACCGCGGCGTGTCCTTCATCGATTCACACGCCACGATGGACGCCCACCACATGGCCGAGCTGCGGCAGATCATCAACCAGATAAAAGATGACAGTGCGCTGGATGCCGTGTTGGAATCGGTGAAGGTGAACTTCCACCACTTCACGCGCATCATCGAAGCGATCTGACCGTGAGCACCACGCCCGCTGTCGGGGTGGCTGGCCTGCTGGGCCGGCCCTACAAGACCATCCGGCTGGAATGGAGCTCCGACCTGCGCCTGCTGCGTGTGCGCACCTGCGTCAAGCCCATCCAGTGTTACAGCCTGGCGGCCATGGGCGAAATGCACCAGCTGCTGGCCGACATCAGCGCCAACCCGGGCCTGGTGCGGCACATCGTGATGACCTCCGACGTGCCCAAGGTCTTCAACTTCGGGGGCGACCTGGCGCTTTTTGTGCTGCTGGTGCGTGCCGCCGACCTGGAGTCGCTCAAGCTCTACGGCCGCCGCTGTGTCGACCTGGTGTGGTGGCTGGAAAACGCGGCCGACATCGGCGTGCACACCACCGTGCTGTCGCAGGGCGACACGCTGGGTGGCGGGCTCGAATCGATCCTGCCCTTCCACAAGGTGATCTTCGAACGCAGCGCGCAGGCCGGTTTTCCCGAGGTGCTGTTCAACCTGTTTCCGGGCATGGGCGCCTGGGACTTCACCATCCGCAAGGCCGGTTTTGCGGTGGCCAACGAAATGATCCTGTCCGGCCGCCTGTACAGCGCCGACGAACTGCTGCACCGCCGTGTGGTCGACGTGGTGGTCGAAGACGGCGAAGGTGAAGCCGCCATCGAACGCACACTGCGCGACGTCGACCCGCGCCACCGCGGCACGCTGGCCGCGCTGCGCGCGCGCCGGCTGGCCGCACCCATTCACTACGAAACGCTGCTTGCGGTGGTCGACCAGTGGGCCGAAAGCGCGCTGGGCCTGACCGACCGCGACTTGCGGCTGATGGAACGCCTGGCCCGTGCCCAGGCCCGCAAAGCCGGCGGTGCCGAAGAAGGCGCGGTCGAAGAGATCAAGCGCATGGAGCTGGAAAACGCCTGGGGCGAACGGCGCGCCGGGGTCGAGCGGCGCGCCGTGGCGACACCTGGCACCGACCGCCGCGTGCTCAGCTGAAACCGCCTCGGCCGGCCAGCTGCGCAGCCATCCGGTCGGCACGTTGTGCCAGCGCACGCGCCTCGGCCGCATGCGGCGCCAGCCCTTGTGCTGCCTGCAGCAAGCGCACCGCCTCGTCGTTCTGACCCAGCCTTTCGTGTGCGCGCGCCTGCGCCGCCAGTCCATGGGCGACCAGCGAACGGGGCAGACCCGGCTGCAATTGGCACAACAGCCCCAGCGCGGCCGCCGGTTCACCCGCTTCGGCCAGCGCGATGGCATGACCCAGGCGCGGTGCCACGGAAGGGTCCAGCTGCAACAGCGTTTCGTAGTAGCTCACGATGCAGGGCCAGTCGGTCTGCGTGTGGTCGGCCGCGGTGGCGTGTTCAGCCGCGATGCCGGCCAGCAGATGCCAGCGTGAGAGCCGGGTCGCACCCTGCGCGGCTTGCAGATGCGCCAGGCCCATGCGCACCATGCCGGCGTCCCAGCGGTCACGTGGCTGGCCGGGCAGCAGCACGATGTGGCCGGCTTCGTCCAACTGACCCGTCAGGCGCGCACCGTGCAGCAGAAGCATGGCCGCCAGCGCGTGCGCGTCGGGGTGAGCAGCCACGGGGTGGGCCGCCAGCGCACGCGCCAGGCGGATCGCTTCCCAGCACAGGCTGGCCGCTTCGCCGCCCTGCTGACGTGCCCGCGCCCGTGCGCCGGCATGAAAGGCCAACGACAACACCGTCAGCACGGCATCGCGTCGTGGTGCCAGCTCGTGGCCGGCGGGCAGTTGCAGCCGTTTGCCGGCCAGCGCTTCACGGGCACGTGCCAGGCGCTGGGTCAAGGCCGCTTCGCTGCACAAGAGGCCGGCGGCCAGCGTGGCGTGGTCCAGCCCGGCCATCACCCGCAGCGCCAGCACCACCTGCGAAGCCACGGGCAAGGCGGGGTGGCAGGCGGTGAACAGCAGCGCCAGTTCTTCGTCGTCCAGTTCGCCGGCAAAGCGGCCCTGCGCCTCGGGCTGGCGCGACCACGCGGCGATGGCGGCATCGGGCTCGTCGTCTTCTGGCCAGGTCTCGTAGCGGCCGGCCACGCGCAGGGCGTCGATGGCCTCGTTGCGCGCCACGCGGAACAGCCAGCCGGCCGGGTTGGCCGGCACACCCTGCGCCGGCCAGACCTCGAGCGCCCGCAACGCCGCCGACTGCACCGCGTCTTCGGCCAGCCCCAGGTGCGGCAAGCCCAGCGAACGTGCCAGGTGCGCCACCACGCGCCGGCGCTGCGTGGCCAGCAGCCGCTGCAGTTCGACCTGGGCCTGGCCCGACGCGCCAGTGGGGGTCACATCACCTCGATGCGCCGGATCTCGATCCACTGCGTACCCTGCAGATGCGGGCAGGTCTGCGCCAGTTCTTCGGCCATGGTGTCGTTCTCGGCCTTGACCATGAAGATGCCGCCGATCACGTCGTGTGCCTCGGCATAGGGCCCGTCGGTGGCCAGCGGGCGGCCGTCTTTCAGGCGCAGGTGGCGGCCGCCGTCGTCGCAGAGCTTTTCGCCACCGGTCAGCAGACCGCGCTGCGCGAGGTCGGCCGACCAGACCTTGTAGCGGCCGACGATCTCTTTCATCTCGGCCGGGCTCACGGCGGCGGCGTCGGCGGGTTTTTCATGCAACAGGAAGAGGTACTGGTTCATCGCGGTTCCTTCAAGTGGATGGCGCCGACCGGATTGTCGGTACACACCGCCAAGACGATCGACGCTGCCCGGAGATGACGGCCCCGTGATGCTCGCAAACCCGCATCGGCGGCAGCCACCCCGCAGTGGCGATACTGCTCGCATGGAAAACGCCCCTCCAACCAGCCTGCCGCCGCCACCACCCCCGCAGTGGCAGACGCTGCAGGTGGCCACTGCCAACGTGCTGAACCTGGCGCTGCCTGGCCAGCTGTTCTACGAAGGGCAGGACGCCTACAGCGCGCAGGAACACGAACGCAAGCTGAGCTGGCTGGGTGGCATGGTGGCGCGCCTGAACGCCGACGTGATGGGCTTTCAGGAGGTCTGGCACGAAGCCGCCCTGAAAGCTGCCGTGGCACGCAGTGGCTTGCGCAACACCACCGTCGTGGCGCCCGGCGCAGAACAGGGCGCCACCGGCACGCCGCGCCTGGGCCTGGCGACGCGGCTGGACGTGGAACTGGTGGAGTCCATCATCCACTTCGTGCCCGCCGACCACGTGCACGTGCCCGACCTCGGCCCGCACACCCACTTCGAGCGCCCGGTGCTGCACGCGCGCCTGCGCACGCGCCAGGGCCTGGCGCTGCACGTGCTGGTGGTGCACCTGAAGAGCAAACGCCCCAAGTACCAGCAAAACGCCGCCGGCGAGGTGATCGAAGACCGCAACGACCCGGCCATCACCGCGCGGGCCACCTTGCGCAGCCTGCTGATGCGGGCTTCGGAAGCGGCCGCGCTGCGGCGCGTGGTGGTGGACATCACCAGCCGCCTGGGGGCACAAGGTGGCGAGGCGCTGGTGCTGCTGGGCGACATGAACGACGGCCCGCACAGCGTGACGAGCCAGATGATCGCGGCCAACCAGGCCGTGGCTTACGACCGCGGCGCACGCGACGTGGCGCTGTACCACGCCTGGGACGTGGCCACCGAGCCCGGGCTGAAACGCGACATGGGCTATTCACATGTCTACCAGGGCTGGCCCGAGCTGCTGGACCAGATCTGGGTCAGCGAAGAGTTCGTGGCCACTTCTCGGTTTGCCATCGGCGACGTGCGCCGGGTCGAGGTCTTCAACGACCACCTGCACGAAAGCCGTGAACGCTGGCGCAGCGACCACGGCTTCGTGCGTGCCCTGCTGCGGCTGCGCACCGGTTGAAAATGGCGCCATGAGCCCATCCCTCCGCACGCCCGATGTGCTGATCAGCGAAGTGGGCCCACGCGACGGCCTGCAGAGCGTGAAGGCCACGATGTGCACCGCCCACAAGTGCAACTGGATCAGCGCACTGCACGCGGCCGGCCTGCGCGAAATCGAGGTCGCTTCTTTTGTGCCGGCGCGGCTGCTGCCGCAGATGGTCGACGCGGCGCAGGTGGTGCAACACGCGCTCACGCTGCCGGGCCTGACGGTGATGGCGCTGGTGCCTAACCTGCGCGGCGCCGAAGCGGCCATCGCGGCGGGTGTGCACAAGATCAGCATCCCGGTGTCGGCCAGTGCCGCGCATTCGGTGGCCAATGTGCGCAAGACCCACGAAGAGATGTTGGCCGAGGTGCGCAACATCCTGGCACTGCGCCAGGAACGGGCGCCGCAGATGGGCGTGGAGGTCGGCCTGTCCACGGCCTTCGGCTGCACGCTGCAAGGCGCGGTGGCCGAAGACGAAGTCATCCGCCTGGCCGAAGCCGTGGTGGCCGCGGGTGTCGACGACTGCGGCCTGTCCGACACCACCGGCATGGCCAACCCGGCCCAGGTGCGGCGACTCTTCAAACGTCTGTTCGCCGCCATCGGCCACCACGCCGGTGCCGCGCACCTGCACAACACCCGCGGCCTGGGTCTGGCCAACTGCCTGGCGGCCTGGGACGTGGGAGTGCGCACCTTCGATGCGTCCCTGGGCGGCCTGGGTGGCTGTCCTTACGCACCGGGTGCGTCGGGCAACGTCGTCACCGAAGACCTGGTGTTCATGTTCGAGGCCATGGGCTTGTGCACCGGCATTGATCTGGATGCCCTGTTTGCCGCACGTGCGCCGCTGCAGGCCGGCCTGCCGGGTGAACCCGTCTATGGCATGACCCCGCTGGCCGGCCTGCCACTGGGATTCGTGCAAGGAGCGTTGCGTGGCTGAAGCCCTGCCGCTGCAAGGCATCCGCGTCGTCGAGTTCACGCACATGGTGATGGGCCCCAGCTGCGGCATGATCCTGGCCGACCTGGGCGCCGAGGTCATCAAGGTCGAGCCGATCGGCGGCGACAACACCCGCAAGCTGCTGGGCAGCGGCGCCGGCTTTTTTGCGCTGTTCAACCGCAACAAACGCAGCCTGGCGGTCGACGCCAAGAACCCGCGCGGGCTGGAGGTGGTGCTGAAACTGGTGGCCGGTGCCGACATCTTCAGCGAAAACTTCAAGAGCGGCACGATGGACAAGCTGGGCCTGGGCGCAGCCGCGCTGGCGCGGCTGAACCCCAGGCTGATTCACGTCTCGCACAAGGGTTTCCTGCCTGGCCCCTACGAAAACCGCACCGCGCTGGACGAGGTGGTGCAGATGATGGGCGGCCTGGCCTACATGACCGGCCCCGAAGGCCGGCCGTTGCGCGCGGGCAGCAGCGTCAACGACATCATGGGCGGCATGTTCGGCGCCATCGGTGCCTTGGCGGCGCTGCAGCAGCGTGACCGTGCCGTGGGGGGCACCGGTCGTGGCCACCAGGTGAGCAGCGCGCTGTTCGAGAACAACGTCTTCCTGGTGGCCCAGCACATGATGCAGTTTGCCGTCACCGGCCAGCCCGCTGCGCCCATGCCCGGCCGCATCAGCGCCTGGGGTGTCTACGACGTGTTCACGGTGGCCGGCGGCGAGCAGATCTTCCTGGCCGCCGTCAGCGACACGCAGTGGGCGCTGCTGTGCACGGAGTTCGCGTTTGCCGACCTGAAAAACGACAGCCGACTGGCCAGCAATAACCACCGCGTGCGCAACCGCGACTGGCTGCTGCCGCTGCTGCGAGAACGTTTTGCGCCGATGCGCGCTTCGGAACTCGCCGCACGTTTCGAAGCCATCGGCCTGCCCTACGCACCCATCACACGACCACAGGACCTGTTCGACGACCCGCACCTGCTGGCCACCGGCGGCTTGGCCGCCACCACCGTGCCGGCCGACGCCAGCGGCGCGGGGCGCGAGGTGCACACCCGCGCTGCGCTGCTGCCGCTGACCATCGACGGGCAGCGCCTGCCGCTGCGCCGCGACGCACCGGCGCTGGGCCAGCACAGCCGCGAACTGCTGCAGCAGCTGGGCTACGGTGAAACCGCCATCCAGCAGCTGCTGGCCGACGGCGTGGTGGCCGCACCCGCCGGGCCGGGCGCCAACTGAATCAGCCGGCGTCGCCCTTGGCAGGCGCCAGCTTCTGCAGCATCTGGCCCATGGCCTGGTGCAAGGCATTCACGGCCTTCAGCGGCCGCACCATGACCTTGAAGTCGACGATGCGGCCGTCATCACCCCAGCGGATCAGGTCGATGCCATTGATGTGCACACCGTCGATCTGGGTCACGAATTCCAGCACCGCGTCGTTTGCGCCGACGATCTCGCGTTCGTAGCGGAAGTGTTCGTTGTTCAGCGTGTGCAGCGCACCGGTGAGGTACAGCGCGGTGATGGCCTTGCCACGCTGCGGTGTGTGCACCACCGGCGAGTGGAAGACCACGTCGTCGGCCAGCAGGTCTTGCAGGGCCTGCATGTCGCGGCTGTCGACCAGTGCATGCCAGGTTTTCAGGGTGTCGATCACGGGCTTGTCCTTCGCCAACACAAGCCACCCACGGCTTGTTGGCCCCGAGCTTAGCCCTTGTCGAGGCCGGCTTCGCTGGCTGCCGTCAACCCGGGGCCAGCACGCGGTTGCGGCCGTCGCGCTTGGCTTGCAAGAGCAGTTCGTCGGCGGCCCGCAGCAACTGGCTCGGCGTGGCCGTGGTCTGCAGCGTGTCGGCCACACCTGCCGAGAAGCTCATGCCCTGCAGGTGCCCGGTGTCCAGGTCGAACACCTCTTGCCGCCACCGCTGCAGCAGCTGTTCGACCTTGGTCCGTGCGGCCGCGGCCGCCGTGTGGGGCATCAAGAGGCAGAACTCTTCACCGCCATAGCGGTAGGCCTGGTCGCTGCTGCGCAGTTGCTCGCGCAGCAGGCGGCCAAAGGCGGCCAGCAGCAGGTCACCGCCATGGTGGCCGTGTTCGTCGTTGACGGCCTTGAAGTGGTCCAGGTCCACCACCACCACGGCCAGCGGCTGCTTCTCGCGCAGCGTCAGCGCCAGCATCGAGGGCAGTGTGTCGTTGAGGTGGCGGCGGTTGAAGAGTCCGGTCAGCACGTCCTGCGTGGCCTGCTCGCGCAGCGCGGCCTGCAGCGCCTGCACTTCTTCGATCTTGCGCGACAGCGCCAGGTTGGCCAGCGCCATCTCGGCCCGTGCCCTCTCGGTGGCGCGGCGCTTCACGTCGGTTTCTTCCAGCCGGTGGTGCAGCTTGATGAGCTCGGTCTGCAGCGCCGCGGCCTGGTAACGCGCTTGCGAGGCCAAACTGGCGCGGCGCGCCATCAGGGCCTGCCAGCGGCGCAGCGCGGCCAGCGCAGCGACCGTGTCGCCCAGCGCTTCGTGCAGCTCGGAAGCCAGCTGCTCGGCCACGGCGCTGGCCCTGACACCCGCTGCACCGTCCGCCCCGGTTGCACCCGCCACCCAGGGCTGCACCGCCTGCAAGGCGGCCAGTGCAGCCGGGCCCTGGCCCTGCTGGTGCAGGTGCAGGGCCTGGGCCACGGCCAGTTCCACGCGTTCGTCGGGCAGCATCGTGGGCGCGAGCAACTGCGCCTGTTGCAGCAGTTCTGCGCCCAGCGAAGTTTCGCCCGCACGCAAGGCCGCGATGGCCAGGGTTTCGAAGTGCAGCGCTCGTGTGCCGCGGCCGGTGGTTGACGCCGTGATGTCACACAGGCGCTGCACATCGGGCATGGCCTCGGCAGCCCGCCCCAGTTCGGTCAAGACCACCACGCGGTTGATGCGCAGCACACTTTCCAGCCGCGTGTTGCGCATGCCTTCGCAGCGCGCCAGACCCCGTTCGATCTGCTCCAGCGCCTGGTCGTGGTCACCCAGTTCCATCAGCTCGTGCGACAGGTTGCAGTGCAAGGCGGCGTCGAAGCCGTGGCCACGTGCCGGGCCGGCGTGGCGCAAGGCCTCGAACATGTAGGCAAAGGCCTCGTCACTGCGGCCCTGGGCCGAAAAACAGCCAGCGATGGCGTTCAGCAGCACCCCGCGCTGTTCATGCCGCAGCAGGCGCAGGCCTTCGTCACGCAGCGGCAGCAGCAGCGCCATGGCTTCGGTGGCGCGGCCGCTGCGCCACAGCGCACGGGCCTGGCCAGCGGTGGCCAGCAGCTGGCCGGGGCGGTCTTGGCAGGCTTCGAAGACCGCGAGCGACAGCGACAGCTCGTCGGCGGCTTCACCGGGCGCAGCGAAGTACAGCTGGTGGAAACCCCGCACCAGGCGGGCCCAGGCTTCACCCGGCAGGTCGCTGTCCTGCATCGCGCGGGCCAGTGCACGGTCGGCCAGCGCGCGGGACTCGACGGCGTCCAGGTGCAGCAGCCGCCAGGCACGCCCGGCCATGCGCAGGGCCGGGCTGGCCTTGGGCTTCACGGTCGGTTTTTGCATCGCGCCACGGTCATCGGCGGATTATTGCGGCCGCGCCGCGCCCACCCTTCCACCCCGAAGGGTGCCCGGGCCGTCAAGAATCAACGGAAACCGTGGTGCCGCAGTGCTGGCAGAAACGTGCGCCGGCCAGCAGCGGCGTGCCGCAGGCCGAACAGAAACGCGCCGGGCGCTTGGGCTGGCCCGGGTTGTCGCCAACAGCCGCGCGCCGTTCCCGCACCTTGGCGCGGGCTGCCAGCAGCGCCGGTGATGCCGCTGCCGGGCTCGTCGAGGCATCACGGGCCAGGGTCTGGATCATGCCGGTCCAGCTTTCTGCGGTGGGGGTGTCGCCGGTGAGTGTCACCAGTGCCCGGCTGCCGATGCCGTGGCGGCCGGCGGCGTAAAACACCGATCGGGCCTGCACCACGCAAGCGCGGAGCGTGACCGCGTCGACACCCGCGGCCGTCTCGGCGGCACGGCGGCCCGCCGCAGGGGCAGTGGTGCCCGCCACCCGGAAGTAAGTGCCCTTGAATTCGAGCCAGGTCAGGGTGGAAACCGCCACCACGCGGCTGTACAACATATGGGCCAGGTTGAGGGCATATCCGCCCGTCATCAGGCACACCAGGCCCAGGATGCCGGGCACCCATGACGAGGTGCTGTCGCGCATCTGCGTGGCCGCCAGCCACAGCCACAGCAGCCCGCCGGTCAGCGTCAGCACCAGGCCCAGCAGCGCCAGCAGCGTCAGCCACAGACCCGAACCGGGGATTCTGGCTGCGGCCGCATCGGCAGGTGTCACCAGCGGCTGCGACTCTTCGAGCACGGTGGCGCTGAAACTGCCCTCTTCGGCTGCGGCGTCCACGACCGGCGGCTGGCGGGCATAACGCCGGTTTGGGATGCCCTCGGCCCAGCGCCTGAACAGTTCGCGGTCGACCTCGTTGAACAGCTGCGCCAGGTCGGCATCGAAGGTGAAGGTGGTCTCTTCGGCCGCCACACGCGAAGGGCGTGGGGTTTCGATGTGCTGGCGAGCCGCCTGGATGGCCAGCAATTCGAGCAGGAAACCCAGCCCCAGCAAGAGCAGCACCCCGAGCGGAAAGCCCATGCGCGGCCACTTGCCGGCACCGGGCAGCGAACCGGCAAAAAAGGCCAGCGGCGCGGCCAGCACGAGCGTGAGACCGATCACCAGCGCCACCAGCCAGGGCGCCAGCGCGGGTTCGGTGGGCTGAAGGATGTTGCGCGCATAGACCACGGCCACCGCCAGGCCCACCACCAGCGCCACCAGGTGCTGCGCCACCGGCTGCGCCAGCACCACCGAAGCCGCGACACCGGCGGCCGCGACCAGCGCCAGGCCGCCCAGCAGCATCAGGTGCGATACCCGCACCCGCAGATAGGACAACAAGGTGCTGGACGCCGTCGCGATGTCCGGGCTCAGGCGCCGAACCCAGCTGGCGTACGCACCCGACACCGCCTGCGCGCTGGCCATGCCACGGTTCATGGCCTGCATCAGCCACGGTGCATGGGGGCTGGCGCCGGTGGCTTCATGCTGCACTTCCTGCATCAGCGAAGCCGGCTGCCCGGGCACCATCAGCAGCGCACGTTGACGCGAAGCCCGCACCAGATTGATGACACCCAGCAACGCCATCCACAGCGCACCCAGCACGTGCGGCCAGACGGCGGCGTCGGGCGGCGGCGCGTCCAGCGAGATCACACGCTCAGAAGAGTCGACCGGGCCGACAAAGGTCAGCACGACCAGCACCAGCAGCGCCAAGGCCAGCAGCGCGTAGCCGCGCAGCGTCAGGAAGCGGTTTTCGGTCTGGTAGGGGGTCGGGAACTCGAGGGCAGTTCCCTCCAGGTTCCACCGGTACACCATGCGGACTCCATTTGCAGCAATGCAGGGCGATTTTGCATGATGCAGGCACCCGGCCGAGCCCAGGCAACCTGGGCCAAAGTGGGGTTCACATGCTGCGCCGGTATTGCCCGCCCACCTCGAACAGTGCGTTCGTGATCTGGCCCAGGCTGCAGCAGCGCACCGCGTCCATCAACACCGCAAAGACGTTGCCGTTGTCGATGACGGCCTGCTGCAGTTTCTGCAGCAGGGCCGGCGCCTGGCTGGCATGGCGGGTGTGGAATTCATGCAGGCGCTGCAGCTGGCTTTCCTTTTCGGCCTCGGTGCTGCGCGCCAGCTCGATGTGTTCGGGGCCCTGGTCACCGTGTGGGCTGCGGAAGGTGTTGACACCGATGATGGGGTACTCGCCGGTGTGCTTGAGCATCTCGTAATGCATGCTCTCTTCCTGGATCTTGCCGCGCTGGTAGCCGGTTTCCATGGCCCCCAGCACACCCCCGCGTTCGGCGATCTTCTCGAATTCGCTCAGCACCGCCTCTTCCACCAGTTCGGTCAGCTCGTCGATGACAAAGGCGCCCTGATTGGGGTTTTCGTTTTTCGCCAGGCCCCATTCGCGGTTGATGATCATCTGGATGGCCATCGCGCGGCGCACGCTGTCTTCCGTGGGCGTGGTGATCGCCTCGTCGAACGCATTCGTGTGCAGGCTGTTGCAGTTGTCGTAAACCGCAATCAGCGCCTGCAGCGTGGTGCGGATGTCGTTGAACTGGATCTCCTGCGCATGCAGGCTGCGGCCGCTGGTCTGCACGTGGTACTTCAGCTTCTGGCTGCGCTCGTTGGCGCCGTAGCGGTCGCGCAGCGCCACCGCCCAGATGCGGCGTGCCACACGGCCCAGCACGGTGTACTCCGGGTCCATGCCGTTGCTGAAGAAAAAGCTCAGGTTGGGCGCGAAGTCGTCGATGTGCATGCCACGCGCGAGATACGCTTCGACGAAGGTGAAGCCATTGCTCAGCGTGAAGGCCAGCTGGCTGATCGGATTGGCGCCGGCTTCGGCGATGTGATAACCGCTGATGCTGACGCTGTAGAAGTTGCGCACATCGTGCTGCACGAACCACTGTGCGATGTCACCCATCACCTTGAGTGAAAACTCGGTGCTGAAGATGCAGGTGTTCTGGCCCTGGTCTTCTTTCAGGATGTCGGCCTGCACCGTGCCGCGCACATTGGCCAGCGTCCAGGCGCGGATCTTCTGTGTTTCGTCGGCGGTGGGTTCGCGACCGTTGTCGAGCTTGAACTTGTCCAGGTTCTGGTCGATGGCGGTGTTCATGAACATCGCCAGGATGGTGGGTGCCGGGCCGTTGATGGTCATGCTGACACTGGTGCTGGGTTGAGTCAGGTCGAAGCCCGAATACAGCACCTTCATGTCGTCCAGCGTGGCGATGCTGACACCCGAATTGCCCACCTTGCCATAGATGTCAGGCCGCCGGTCGGGGTCGTTGCCATACAGCGTGACGCTGTCGAAGGCGGTGCTCAGGCGTTTGGCCGGCAGTCCTTCGCTGACCATCTTGAAACGGCGGTTGGTGCGGAAGGCGTCACCCTCGCCGGCGAACATGCGGGTCGGGTCTTCGCCCTCGCGCTTGAAGGCAAAAGTGCCGGCGGTGTAGGGAAAGCTGCCGGGCACGTTGTCCAGCAGCAGCCACTTCAGCAACTCGCCTTCACATTCGTAGCGCGGCAGTGCCACCTTGCGGATCTTGTTGCCCGACAGCGTGGTGTGCGTGAGCTGGGTGCGGATTTCCTTGTCGCGGATCTTCACCACGTACTCGTCGCCGGCATAGGCTTTTTGCATGTCGGGCCACTGCGCCAGCAGCTGTTTGGACTGCGGGTCCAGCAGTGCCTGGCGCTGCAGCGCCAGGTCGTCCACGGCTTCGACCGCGCGGTGGCGGCCGGGCTTGTCGGTCAGCAGCATGGCAGCGGCGGCCTTCAGCTGCTGCACCTGGCGCGCCAGCCGGCTTTGCTGAATCGCGTGGGCCTTGTAGCCACGCACGGTGTCGGCAATGTCGGCCAGGTAACGCACCCGCGCACCCGGCACGATGGGCACCTGGTGCGTGCTGTGGCGCGTGGCCACCGGCGGCAGCCGGCCAACGCCAGCCGGCATGCCCAGCGCCACCAGCCGCGGCCTCAGCTGGCGGAAGATGGCCTGGTACAGCGCGGTCACGCCGTCGTCATTGAACCGACTGGCCATGGTGCCGAACACCGGCATCTCGTCGGTGGGTGTCTTCCACGCTTCCTTGTTGCGCTGCACCTGCTTGCTGACGTCGCGCAGTGCATCGGCCGCACCCTTGCGGTCGAACTTGTTGATGGCCACGAACTGCGCGAAGTCGAGCATGTCGATCTTTTCCAGCTGGCTGGCGGCGCCGAACTCGGGCGTCATCACGTACAGCGGCACGTCCACCAGCGGCACGATGGCCGCGTCACCCTGGCCGATGCCCGAGGTCTCGACCACGATGAGGTCGAAGCCCGCCGCCTGGCAGGCCATCAGCACATCGGGCAGCGCCTGGCTGACTTCGCTGCCGAAGTCACGCGTGGCCAGTGATCGCATGAAGACCCGTTGGCCGCTGTCGACGCCGACGCCGGGCCGCCCCAAGGCGGCGTGCGCCCCCTCGGGGGGCAGCGCAGTCTGCGCAGCAGCAAGCGTGGGGGCCCACGGACTGATCGCGTTCATGCGGATGCGGTCACCGAGCAGCGCGCCACCGCTCTTGCGGCGGCTGGGGTCGATGCTGATGACCGCCACCCGCAGCGCGTCGCCCTGGTCCAGGCGCAAGCGGCGGATCAGTTCGTCGGTGAGGCTGCTTTTGCCGGCACCGCCGGTGCCGGTGATGCCCAACACGGGCGCGCGCTTGGCGGCGGCAGCTTCGGCCAGCGCACTTTTGAAGTCGGCATCCACTCGGCCGTTCTCCAGCGCCGTGATGGCCTGCGACAGCGCACGCCAGGCCGCGTCGCTGTGGCCCTGCAGCGCCGCGACGGTCTTCGGCGCATGCACCGACAGGTCGCTGTCGCAGCGCATCACCATCTCGCCGATCATGCCCTGCAGCCCCATGCGCTGGCCGTCTTCGGGGCTGTAGATGCGGGTCACCCCGTAGTCCTGCAGCTCGCGGATTTCGGATGGCACGATGACCCCGCCGCCGCCGCCAAACACCTGGATGTGCGCACCGCCGCGCTGGCGCAGCAGGTCGACCATGTACTTGAAGTACTCGACGTGCCCACCCTGGTAACTGCTGATGGCGATGCCCTGCACGTCTTCCTGCAAGGCAGCCGTGACCACTTCGTCGACGCTGCGGTTGTGGCCCAGGTGGATGACCTCGCAGCCCATGCCCTGCAGGATGCGACGCATGATGTTGATGGCCGCATCGTGGCCATCGAACAGCGAAGCCGCGGTGACAAAACGCACCTTGTGCGTGGGGCGGTAGTCGGCCAGGGCCTTGAACTCGGCGGAAAGGTCAGTCATGGGCGTGCGCTCGGTGATTCGGACAGGCGGTCGATGTGCCACGGACGTGCCACTGACGTTTACGTAAACGTCAACCGAAATCATGCCACGCACACCCGCCGGCCGGCTGACGGCGGGCCGCGCGCTGGTCATGGTTAACCCCTTGTCCTGGCCGGCGGCAGCGGCCCCAGACACTGCTACCCTGGCGCCCCTTGATCCTGCGGCATCTTGTCCCATGACCTTCCTGGCCATCGACATCGGCAACACCCGCTTGAAGTGGGCCCTGTACGCCGCCCCTCACCCCGGCGCCGTGCTGCTGGACCAGGGCGCGGTCTTCCTGGAAACCATCGACGACCTGGCCGAAAAGGACTGGAAGTCCTTGCGTGCACCCACCAGCATGCTGGGCTGCGTGGTCGCCGGCGACGCCGTGCGCCGGCGCGTCGAAGCACAGATGGAACTGTGGGACATCGAACCCCACTGGGTGGTGCCTTCTTCCCACGAGGCCGGCCTTAGCAACGGCTACGACCACCCCAGCCGGTTGGGCGCCGACCGCTGGGTGGCGCTGGCCGGCGCACGTGCACGTGTGCTGGCCCACGTGCCCAGGGGCGGCACGCCGCGACCCGCGCTGGTGGTGATGGTGGGCACGGCCGTGACCGTGGACGCGCTGGACGCCAGCGGCCGTTTCCTGGGTGGCCTGATCCTGCCCGGCTTCGGCCTCATGCTGCGTGCGCTGGAACAGGGCACGGCCGGCCTGAAGGTGCCCACCGGTGAAGTGGTCGACTTCCCCACCAACACCAGCGACGCCCTGATGAGCGGCGGCGCCGAAGCCATTGCCGGTGCGGTCGAACGTCAGGCGCGGCGCCTCCAAGTTCACACCAGCGCCGAACCGATGCTGCTGATCACCGGCGGCGCGGCCGTGAAGCTGGTGCCCATCACCGACCTACCCTTCGAAACCGTCGAGACGCTGATTTTCGAAGGCTTGCTGATGATCCAGAGCAAACGATTGGCCCTGTAACCCGGCGCGTCCCCAACCAAGGCCATGCGCGGATCCGGCTCAGCCGGTCCGCTGCATGAGCCCCCTCGGGGGGCAGCGACCGAAGGGAGCGTGGGGGCCCACTGCTACAACCAACGCTGAACCAGTTCGCGCAGTTGTTCGCGGGAGTAGGGCTTGGCCAGGTGGCCGTCCATGCCAGCGGCCATGGACTGCGCGGCGTCTTCGTCGAAGGCATTGGCGGTCAGCGCCACGATGGGCACCCGGGGCAGTCGCAGCCGGGCTTCGCGCTCGCGGGCCTGGCGGGTGGCTTCGTAGCCGTCCAGCACCGGCATCTGGATGTCCATCAGCACCAGGTCCACCCGCTGCTGCTCCAGCACACCCAGTGCCTGGGCGCCGTCTTCGGCTTCCAGCACGTCGACCCCGAAGGACTGCAGCATCTCGGCGCCGATCATGCGGTTGACGGCGTTGTCCTCGACCAGCAGCACGGTGCCACCCAGGCTGCCACTTTCGCTGAGGCGGCCAAAGTCCGACTCGTAGGAAGGCAGCGCCATATTGGGCGCCAGCGGCAGGAAGAGCGTGAAGGAAAAAACCGAGCCCACACCCATGCGGCTGCCGACCTCGATCCGCCCGCCCATCGCTTCGATGATGCGCTGACTGATGGCCAGGCCCAGGCCGGTGCCACCCCGCAGCCTGGACCGCGTGCTGTCGACCTGGTGAAAAGGCTGGAACACGGTCTGCAGTGACAGCGTGGGTATGCCGATGCCGGTGTCCTGCACCTCGAAACGCACACGCGATGCCACCTCGTCGCGCATCAGCGCCGTCAGCCGCAGGGTGACGCTGCCCTTCTCGGTGAACTTGACGCCATTGCCCAGCAGGTTCAACAGCACCTGCTTCAGGCGCGGCGCGTCGCCCACCACGCCGTCGGGCACGTTGTCACCCAGTTGCAGCGCGATGCTCAGGCCGCGGCTTTCGGCATTGGCACGGAACAGCGCGGTGGCCGAGGCCACCACCGCATGCAGCGACATCGGTGCGTTGACCAGCACCAGCTTGCCGGCTTCGATCTTGGAGTGGTCCAGCACGTCGTTCAGGATGTCCATCAAGGACTCACCCGAATCTGCCGCGGTTTTCACCAGCCGGCGCTGGCGCAGGTCCAGCGGCGTCTGGCGCAACAGTTCCAGCGCGCCCAGCACCCCGTTCATCGGCGTGCGGATCTCGTGGCTCATGGTGGCCAGGAACTGGCTCTTGGCCAGGTTGGCCGATTCGGCCGATTCCTTGGCCCGCACCAGAGAGGCGTTGGCCTCGTCGGCTTCGGCGCTGTGGCGCAGCGAACGCAGCGTGGTGTCGCGGAACTCGGCCGTCGTGCGGTGCATCGTGATGCCAAACAGCGTGACCAGCACCGCCAATGGCACCGAGTGGGCTGGCCCGGGCAGCAGCGACACGATCGACAGCGCGCCCACCTGCAGCAGGTTCAGGTAGAGGTAGCTGCGCCCGGCCACCGACATGAAAAGTGCAGCCGTGGCCACCGAGCCGCAGGCCAGCACACCGTAAACCGTGCCGGTGGGACCCGGCAACGACGGGTAGATGAAAAACGTGGCCACGACCCACATCAGGCCCGCCAGCACGGCATTGCCCTCGAGCCGGCGCACGACGGCGTCGACCTCCACCTCGCCAGTCACCACCCGTCCGGCCATGCGGTGGCTGATGAACCAGCGCCAGACCGCCACGCCCACCCCGAGGGCCAGGATGACGGCAGCAGCCTGGGGCTTGCCTGCCTGCCAGCCCAGCCAGGCAATGAACAGCACCGCCACCACCAGCAAAGGCACCGTCCGCGCCGAATTGCGCAGCGCGACCTCGAGGGTCTGGCGATGAATGGCCTGGTCGATGCCGGTGCTGTCGGTCATGGGCTGGCGAGCATAGCGCCGCCCGGCCTTCCTGGCGGCTGGTGAACTAGGATTGGATGTAGCTTTCCAGCTGTGCGATGGTGGACTCGTGGTCGGCAATGATGTCGTCCAAGATGTCGCGGATGGAGATCATGCCCAACACGGTGTGACCGTCCAGCACCGGCAGGTGGCGGATCTTCTTTTCGCTCATCAGCGCCATGCAGGCACGTGTGCCGGTGGTCGATGTCACGGTGAAGACATTGCGCGTCATGATGTCGGCCACCTGCGTTTCCCTGGAATTGCGGCCCTGCAGCGCGATCTTGCGGGTGTAGTCGCGCTCGGAAAGCACGCCCACCAGCCGGCCTCGCTCCATCACCATCAACGCACCCACTTCGTAACGGGCCAGCAGTTCGAGTGCAGCAAACACCGATTCGTCGGGGCGCACATGCCACAGGGTACCGTCGCGCGTCTTCAGCAGTTCTGACACGGGCTTCATCGGCAGGACCTCCGGAAAACTGACCCAAGGCGGGCCAGCAAGACTACCTGAACGGCAGGCGGCATCAAGAGGGCAGCCCCGATGCAGCGCGCCCGCCAGCCCGGCCGGCCCGGCCGGCCTGACCGGCCTGAGGCTGCAAGGACTTGGGTCTGATGAGAAGATGTTGTCGATGAAACGCGACACAGGCGACGCTGCCCTCCATCGACCCAGGGCCCGCGGCAAGGCGCGGCATCTGTGGGGTGCTGCTGCCGCTGTGCTGGCTTTTGTGCTGCTGATGGGTGGCTGCGCCACGCTGGACGAACACCAACGGCGCTGGATCTTCCAGCCCAGCGACCGCAGCTGGGGTGGCGGCGCGGCGGCCGAAGGCATGCAGGAGGTCTGGGTTCCCTTCGAGTCGGCTGCCACGGGCCAGGCGGTGCGCCTGAACGGCCTGTGGCTGCCCCAGGACGACCCCAAGGCGCCACGCCTGCTGTACCTGCACGGTGCACGCTGGGACGTGCGCAGCAGCGCCGGCCGCATGCGGCGCATGCACGAGCTGGGTTTTGCCGTGCTGGGCATCGACTACCGCGGCTTCGGCCGCAGCAGCGAAGGCCTGCCGTCGGAAGAGCTGGCGCAGGAAGACGCCCGAGCAGCTTGGGATTGGCTGGCGCAACAACAACCGTTGGCGCCGCGCTACCTGTTCGGCCATTCGCTGGGGGGTGCCATCGCGGTGCAACTGGCAGCCGACGTGAACGACGAAGCCGGGCTCATCGTCGAAGGCACCTTCACGTCGATCCGTGATGTCGTGGGCACCTTCAAGTGGGGCTGGCTGCCGCTGGGGCCGCTGATCACGCAGCGTTTCGACGCCGCCGCGCAGATTGCCCGCGTCGGCACGCCGGTGCTGGTGGTGCACGGCAGTGAAGACCGGTTGATTCGCCCCACCCTGGGGCAGGCGCTGTACGACAAGGCGGCGCAGCCCAAGCGTTTTGTGCTGGTCGAAGGTGGTTCGCACCACAACACCAATTCGCTGGGGCAAAACGACTACCGGCAGGCGCTGGCCGATCTCTTCGGCCTGCCCACGCAACGTCGCTGAGGCCGCTGAGACCAGCTTCTGGGGTGCGCGTCGCAAGGCCCTTGCGCAGGCCCGAGCTTTGGGCATAGGCCAACTGCACGATGCGCCAGCGCCTGTGGGGGTTACTTCAACTCCGGCCCCGGCGCATCATCCCTGGCGCTGCAGCACGAGCCCACCCGGGCGGCCAGCGCAGGGAGCTTCGCCACATGAACAGCACCACACCGGCCGGCCTGCCGGCCTCGGAGCGCATCGCCACGCTGGACGTGCTGCGCGGCTTTGCGCTGATGGGCATCCTGATCATGAACATGCCCGGTTTCAGCTACAGCGGCTGGCACGAATCCGACGGCTCGCACTACTGGCCAGGGCAGATCGACCAGCTGGCTGAGCAGGTGCGCGACGCGCTGTTTTCAGGCAAGTTCAACAGCCTCTTCAGCGTGCTCTTCGGCCTGGGTTTCACGATCCAGTTTGCCCGCATGCAGCAGCAGGACCCGCTGCACGCCGACCGCCTGTACCTGCGCCGACTGCTGGTGCTGTTTGTGCTGGGCGTGCTGCACGCCTGCGTGTTCTGGTTCGGCGACGTGCTGCACGTCTACGCGCTGCTCGGCATTCTGCTGCTGTTCGGGCTGCGACGTGTCAGCGACCGCGGCCTGGTGCTCATCATGGTGGGCTGCATCGTCTACCCGCTGGTGGCCAGTCTCTTGCGGGTGGCCTTTGTGACCAAGGAGTTCACGGCCAGCCGCGTGGCGCTGGGCAAGAGCTTTGCACTCAAGGCTGACGCTGCCTACGGCGCCGGCAGCTTTTTCGACACGGCGCGCGAAAACCTGCGCATCGTGATGTTCGACTACACCGACCTGTACTCGCTGTGGGGCACCTTCGGCTGGTATGTGAGCATGACCTTGACCATGCTGCTGGGCGTGTTGGCCGGCCGCCGCCGGTGGGCCACCCGCATTCCCGAGCTGATGCCGCAGATCAAGCGCCTGACGTGGGTCATGCTGATCGTGGGTCTGGCCTTGTCCACCACGGCCACGATGATCTGGGAAGCCAACCGCACACCCGGCCCTTCGCTGATCAAGACCTTCGCCGGCCTTTGCTACAACGTGTCGCGGCCGATGCTGATGGTGTTTTACGTGCTGCTGATCGTGCAGCTGTTCCACCGGCCCTCATGGAAACCCCTCTTCAAGCCCTTCGAGCTGGCCGGCCGCATGCCGCTGACCAACTACCTGATGCAGACCGCCTTGTGCACCACGCTGTTTTACGCCTGGGGCTTCGGCCTGTGGGCCAAGGTGGGGCCGGCGGCCGGGTTGGCGCTGTCGCTGGCGCTGTTTTTCTGCATCCAGGTGCCGTGGAGCTGGTGGTGGCTGAAGTCACACGATCGCGGCCCGCTGGAAGCGCTGTGGTCGCGCCTGACCTACGGCCGGCGCCCGGCCAAGACATCGGCCGCGGGCGCCAGGCCCGCGTGATCAGACCGGCTCTTGCAAAGCCGCCCGCACGTCGTCGGGCAAGGCCTGCGGGCGATGGGTGTGCAGCGACGTGCACACCAGCACCTGCAGCGCCCGCAGGCGCAGTTCGCCGCTGTTGCTGCTGCAGGCATGTTGAAGCGTCAGCGAACTGCGGCCCAGCTTGGCCACGGTCACTTGCCACTGCAGCATGTCGCCATGCCGGCTGACGGCCGTGAAATCCACCTCCAGCCGCACCGTGGGCAGGCCGATGCGGCGAGCGCCGATCAGCTGGGCATAGGGGATCGACAATGCGCGGTCGAACCACTCTTCCACCACGCCGTTCAACATCACCAGGTACTGCGGAAAAAAGACGATGCCGGCCGGGTCGCAGTCGGAAAAGCGCACCGGGCGCTGCGCGATGAATGTGCCCGGCGACATCAAGCGCCGGCCTTCAGCCGAAAGCGCTGCAGCTTGCCGGTTTCGGTGCGTGGCAACTTGTCCAGAAAAACGATCTCACGCGGGTACTTGTAGGGTGCGATGCTCTGTTTCACGAAGTCCTGCAGCGCCTTGCCCAGGCTGTCATTGCCGGTATGGCCGGGGCGCAGCACCACGAAGGCCTTGACGATCATGCCGCGGGCTTCGTCGGCCTGACCGATGACCCCGCACTCGGCCACCGCGGGGTGCAGCAGCAGCGCGTCTTCGACCTCGGGGCCGGCGATGTTGTAACCGCCCGAGATGATCATGTCGTCGGTGCGCGCCTGGTAGACAAACTGGCCGTCGACATCCACCCGGTAGGCATCGCCGGTCAGGTTCCAACCGTTTTGCACGTAGTTGGCCTGCCGTGGGTCGTCCAGGTACTTGCAGCCGGTGGGGCCCTTCACGGCCAGGCGGCCCACCTGGCCGGCTGGCACTTCGTGGCCTGTTTCGTCCAGCACCACGGCGCGGTAACCCGGCACCGGCAAGCCGGTGGCGCCCCCCCTGGCCTGGCTTTCGTCGGCGCTGATGAAGATGTGGAACATCTCGGTCGAGCCGATGCCGTCGATGATCTCGATGCCTGTCGATTCGCGCCAGAGCTGGCGTGTGGCCGCCGGCAGCGCTTCGCCGGCGGACACACACTTGCGCAGCGATCGCAGGTCGTGCGCCGCCACCTGCGCTGCCATCGCGCGGTAAGAGGTAGGCGCGGTGAAACACACGCTGGCCTTGTACTGCGCGATGGCCGGCAGCAGCAAGTCGGGCGAGGCCTTTTCGATCAGCACCGCACAGGCCCCGATGGACAGCGGAAACACCAGCAGGCCACCGAGGCCGAAAGTGAAGGCCAGCGGCGGGCTGCCGATGAACACGTCGTCGGGCTGCGCACGCAGCACATGCGGTGGCCAGCAGACCGTGGCGGCCATCACGTCGCGGTGGAAGTGCAGCGTGCCCTTGGGCACACCGGTGGTGCCGCTGGTGAAGGCCATCAGGCAGATGTCGTCGGCGGCGGTGTCCACGTTGTCGAAGTGCGGCGGCTTGTCGGCGGCGCGAGTTTCGAGTTGCCCCCCGAAGTTCAGCACCTGCTGCAGCGTGGGGCAATCCGGCAGGGCCAGTTGCAGCTCTTCGGCCAGCCGCGCGTCACACAAGGCATGGCTGATCTGCGCCTTGTGCGCGATGGCCACCAGCTCACGCGCACGCAGCAGCGGCATCGTGCCCACCGCAATGCCACCGGCCTTGACCACTGCAAACCAGCAGGCCGCCAGCATCGGTGAGTTGGCGCCGCGCAGCAGCACGCGGTTGCCGGGCACCAGGCCCATGTCGTGAACCAGCACATGGGCGATGCGGTTGGCCTGGGCCTGCAGATCGGCATAGGTCCAGCGCACACCGGCGCCCTGGATGCACAGGCGGTCGCCGCGGCCTTCGGCCACGTGGCGGTCGAGCAGCTCGGTGGCGCAGTTCAGGCGGGCGGGGAACTGCAGTTCGGGCAAGTCGAAGATGAGCTCGGGCAGCGCAGCCGGTGCGGGCAGCCGGTCTCGGGCAAAGGTGTCGAGGTGGGCGCTGTGGGCGCTGTGGCCGGGGGCTTGGGGCATCCGGTTCATTCTTCGAGCCCTGCCGGGCCTTGTCAATCGAGCGCAGCCGCCATCAAGCTGCACACGAGGCCGCGCCCTATCATGCGCGCCATGCCTGCACACGAAGCCCGGCTCTGGGACATCTCGCCCCCGGTGCACCCCGGCTCGCCGGTGTTCCCGGGCGACACACCGTTTGCGCTGCAGTGGGCCGCCCGCATCGGGCCCGGCTGCCCGGTGAACGTGAGCACGCTGACGCTGAGCCCGCACACCGGCGCACACGCCGACGCACCGCTGCACTACGGCAACGAAGGGGCGGCCATCGGCGCGGTGCCCTTGCTGCCCTACCTGGGCCGCTGCCGCGTCATCCACGCCATCGGCTGCGGGCCGCTGGTGCTGCTGTCTCACCTCGAACATGCGCTGCACGACTTGCCACCGCGCTTGCTGGTGCGCACCTATGCGCAGATGCCGCAAGACCGCTTCGACGACGATCTGCCGGCCTACGCCCCCGACACCGTGTCGCGTCTGGCCGACTTGGGCGTGCTGCTGATCGGCATCGACAGCGCCAGCATCGACCCCGCCAGCAGCAAGACGCTGGAAAGCCACCAGCTCATCCGCCAGCGCGGCCTGCGGGTGCTGGAGAACCTGCTGCTGGACGACGTGCCCGAAGGTGACTACGAACTCATCGCCCTGCCCCTGAAACTGAGCACGGCCTGTGCCTCACCGGTGCGCGCCGTCCTTCGAGAACTGCCATGACCGATGTGATTGCACGTGACCAAGCCCTGGCGCTGGATGCCGCCGACGCACTGGCCCCGCTGCGCGAGCAGTTTGTGCTGCCCCCGGGCGTGATCTACCTGGACGGCAACTCGCTCGGCGTCTTGCCCCGCAGCACCGCCGCACGGGTGCAGCAGGTGGTGACGCAGGAATGGGGCACCGACCTCATCACCAGCTGGAACAAAGCCGGCTGGATGGACCTGCCGCTGCGCGTGGGCGACAAGATCGGCCGCCTGGTGGGTGCCGGCGCGGGCCAGATGGTGGTGGCCGACTCCACCAGCGTCAACCTCTTCAAGGTGCTGAGCGCGGCGCTGAGCATCAGCCAGGCCGGCGCGCCGCAGCGCCAGGTGATCCTGAGCGAACGCAGCAACTTCCCCACCGACCTGTACATCGCCGAAGCGTTGGCGCGCGAGCGGGGTTTCGAGCTGGTGCTGGCCGAGCCCGAGGAACTGCCCGGCCTGCTGGACGCCCGCACGGCGGTGTTGATGCTGACCCACGTCAACTACCGCACCGGCCGCATGCACGACATGGCGGCGCTGACCCATGCGGCCCACGAAGCGGGTGCACTGACGGTGTGGGACCTGGCGCACAGCGCGGGTGCGGTGCCCGTCGACCTGCAAGGGGCAGAAGCGGACTTCGCCATCGGCTGCGGCTACAAATACCTGAACGGCGGACCCGGCGCGCCGGCCTTCGTGTGGGTGCACCCGCAACATGTCGACCGCTTCTGGCAGCCCTTGGCCGGCTGGATCGGCCATGCCGCGCCGTTTGAATTCACGCCCGGCTATCGCCCGGCGCAAGGCATTTCACGCTACCTGTGCGGCACGCCAGCCGTGCTGTCGCTGGCGGCGCTGGAATGTGGGGTGGACACGCTGCTGGCCGCCGAGCCCCTGGGTGGCATGGCCGCACTGCGGCACAAGTCGCTGGCGCTGACACGGCTGTTTGCGGCGCAGGTCGAGGCCACCTGCCCCGCCCTGAAGCTGGTTTCGCCGCGCGACGATGCACTTCGTGGCAGCCAGGTGTGCCTTGCACACGCCGACATCGCCTACCCGGTGGTGCAGGCGCTGATCGCGCGCGGGGTCATCGGCGACTTCCGCGCGCCGAATATCCTGCGCTTCGGCTTCACGCCGCTTTACCTGCGCTTCGTCGACGCGTGGGACGCGGCGCACCACCTGCAGCAGGTGCTGCAAAGCGAAGAGTGGCGGCGCCCCGAGTTCAATCAGAAAAACGCGGTGACCTGAGATGACCGACCCCCACGACGCTTTGCGTCTGCCCCCCAAGGGGGCGCACGCGGCCCCGGGAGACCCGGCGCCACGTGGCGGCTGCCCCTTCAACGCCGGCGCTGACCCCACGCCGCCCGCGCCCCCCAGCGAAAGCACCCCGCTGCAGCACCACGATGCCCAGCTCGACTTCAGCGCCGACATGAGCTACGGCGACTACCTGCACCTGGACGCGGTGCTGAACGCCCAGCACCCGCTGAGCCCCGACCACAACGAGATGCTGTTCATCGTGCAGCACCAGACCAGCGAGTTGTGGATGAAGCTGATGCTGCACGAACTGCGTGCCGCCATCGCGGCCATCGCGCGTGACGACCTGCACCAGGCCTTCAAGATGCTGGCGCGGGTGAGCAAGATCATGGAACAGCTGGTGCATGCCTGGGACGTGCTGGCCACGATGACCCCGCCCGAGTACAGCGCCATCCGGCCCTACCTGGCCAACAGCAGCGGCTTCCAGAGCTGGCAGTACCGCTGCATCGAGTTCAGCCTGGGCAACAAGAACAAGGTCATGCTGGCGCCACACGCGCACCGGCCCGACCTGCTGGCCCACGTGGAAACGGCCTACCGCAGCCCGAGCCTGTACGACGAAGCGCTGCGCCTGCTGGCGCGCCGCGGGCTGGAGGTGCCGGCCACGCACACGCAGCGCGACTGGACCCAACCCTATGCCGCAGACGACGGCGTCGAAGCCGCCTGGCTCACCGTCTACCGCGCGCCGCAAGCACACTGGGACCTGTACCAGCTGGGCGAAGAACTGACCGACCTGGAAGACGCCTTCCGGCTTTGGCGCTTTCGCCATGTGACCACCGTCGAACGGGTGATCGGCTTCAAGCGTGGCACCGGCGGCACGGGCGGTGTGAGCTACCTGCGCAAGATGCTGGACACCGTGCTGTTTCCTGAAATCTGGCGCTTGCGCACCGAACTCTGACGCCACATCCAAAGTCCGTCGATGACCGACCTGTCCCGATTCCCCATCACCGGCAAATGGCCGGCGCAGCACCCCGACCGCATCCAGCTGTATTCGCTGCCCACTCCCAATGGCGTGAAGGTGTCGATTGCGCTGGAAGAAACGGGCCTGCCCTACGAGCCGCACCTGGTGCGCTTCGACAGCAACGACCAGCTGACGCCCGAGTTCCTGTCGCTCAACCCCAACAACAAGATCCCGGCCATCCTGGACCCGAACGGGCCGGGCGGCCAGCCGCTGGCGCTGTTTGAGTCGGGTGCGATCCTGATGTACCTGGCCGAGAAGTCGGGCCAGCTCTTGCCTGCCGATGCCGCCGGCCGCTATGAAGCGCTGCAGTGGCTGATGTTCCAGATGGGCGGCATCGGGCCGATGTTCGGCCAGCTGGGTTTTTTCCACAAGTTTGCCGGCAAGGACTTCGCAGACAAACGCCCACGCGACCGCTACGTGGCCGAGTCGCGCCGCCTGCTGGGTGTGCTGAACCAGCGACTGGCACAACGTGACTGGCTGCTGGACAGCGGCTACAGCGTGGCCGACATCGCCACCTTCCCGTGGGTCAACAACCTGGTCGGTTTCTACGGCGCCGGTGATCTGGTGGGCTATGCCGACTTCCCGCACGTGCAGCGTATCGTGCAGGCTTTCATGGCCCGGCCGGCGGTGGCGCGCGGCATGGGCATTCCGGCAAGGCCGCCGGCAAACTGAAGGAGGAAGCGATGCAATTGGGCGCCTTTTCGATCAGCCTCGCGGTCAAGGACCTCGAGGCTTCGCGTGTCTTCTACGACAAGCTCGGCTTCCAGGTCATCGGCGGCCAGGCCGACCAGAACTGGCTGATCCTGCGCAACGCCGAACAAGTGACCATCGGCCTCTTCAAGGGCATGTTCGAAGGCAACATCCTGACCTTCAATCCGGGCTGGGACGCGCAGTGCAACAACCTGCCGGCCTTCACCGACGTGCGTGAACTGCAGGCGCAACTGGAAGCCCAGGGCCTGACGCTCACCTCACGCGCCGACACCGGCACCACCGGCCCGGCCAGCCTGACCCTCAGCGACCCCGACGGCAACACCGTCCTGATCGACCAGCACCGGTAGCGGCGACAGCGCGGCCAGGCGCCGCCGTTCCATCCCTTGGGACATTGCACCCGGCAGAGGAAAAACCGAGCTTTGCGCCGCGACGGCACAAGCCTACGCTCGCGTCGCCCCACCGGGCCCAGGCGGCCCCGGTGGCTGCCCGGCAAGAACACACCCAAGGAGACCCATGAACACCATCCGCGCCCTTGTCGCACTGGCCGCTGCCTCGCTGTTCAGCAGCGCAGCGCTCGCACAGGCCTGGCCCAGCAAGCCCATCCGCATCATCGTGCCCTACCCGGCGGGTGGCACGTCCGACATCCTGGCACGCTCGCTCGGGCCCGAACTCACCAAGGCGCTGGGTCAGCAGGTGCTGGTGGACAACAAACCCGGCGCCACCGGCAACCTGGGCGCCGACATGGTGGCCAAGTCGCCCGCCGACGGCTACACGCTGCTGCTGGCCGACATCGGATCGCTGGCCATCGCACCCAGCGTGTTTCCGCAACTGGCCTTCGACCCGGTGAAGGACTTCGCGCCGGTGATCATGGTCGCGTACTCGCCGCACATCCTGGCGGTTCACCCTGGTGTGCCGGTCAAGGACGCCAAGGAACTCGTCGCCCTGGCCAAGGCCAAGCCCGACAGCCTGAACTTCGCGATCTCGGGCATCGGCGGCGCCAACCACCTGGCCGGCATCGAGTTTGCGATGCGCAGCGGCATCCAGTGGACCTACATCCCGTACAAGGGCGGCGCGCAGGCCATCAGCGACGTGATGGGCGGCCAGGCGCAGGTGCTGTTCAACGGCATGCTCGCCACCTACCCGGCGGTGAAGGACGGTCGGCTGAAAGCCGTGGCCATTTCCAGCAGCAAGCGCTTTTCGGCCGCGCCCGACATTCCCACCGTGGCCGAATCGGCCAACCTGCCCGGCTTCGAAACCGGTTCGTTCCAGGGCATCGTGGCCGCCGCCGGCACACCGCCCGAGGTGGTGAACAAGCTGCACGCGACCATCACGCAGATCCTGGCCACGCCCGAGATGCAAGAACGCCTGACCAAGGCCGGCGCAGAAACGCGGCCCGGCTCGCCGGCCGCATTCGGCAGCTTCATCCAGAGCGAAAGAGCGCGCTGGGCGAAGGTGGTGAAGGACTCGGGCGCGAAGTTCGAGTGAGTTGAGCGGGAACTGGCTCAGGCTCAGGCAGCAGCGTCGTAGGCGCGCTTGAGCCAGGCCTTCAGATCCGCATCGATTTCTGCCGGGCCGCCGATGCGTGTCGTGGCCTGGCACATGCTGGCCGGTGGCTGCACTTTCAACCGAGGGTGCGCCGGCAGGTCCTTGGCATTCAGGCCGATCTCGATGCTGTCCTTGGTGGCCGGGCCCACCATCAAAAACTGCTTTCTGCGGCGCAGGCTGATGTAGGTTTTCTTGGGCGCCTCTTCGAAGTCGCCCAAGGCCCGCACCGCTTGCATGACCGCTTCGTGCAACGGGCGCAGTGGCGCTTTTGCGCCGGTGTAGATGGCGTCCAGCGGGTCGCCCTGGATGGCCAGGGGCGCGGCGGGCGGCCCACCGCCGTTCAGGTCGGGCACGGGTTTGTCGATGAACAGCGCCACGGCGTTGGCGTCACCGTAACCCAGCTTGAAGTGTTCCATCAGCCAGCTGCGCCTTTCGCCGTGTTTGGCTGCGCCGCTGGCCAGCACGGCCGTGTGCAGTTGCGCGATGGTCTGGCCGGTGCGGGCCTGGATGTTCTTCAGCTGGGTGATCGTCGCGGCAACAGGGTCGGCCATGGCGTTTGTCCTTCGGGGTGGTGGACCGTCGGGTAAGGCGGCCAACGATGGTCTACCCGTGACGGCGCTGGTGTCAATCGGCGACACCCGGTCTGTCCGCACGGCACACCGCGAGGAGAGGCAGCCGCCTAGAATTCGGCCCTTTCCGCCCCGCTCCGGAGCCACGCCATGGACACCCGCACCTCTCCCATTCGCCTGCGCATCAGCCAATTGCAAGAGGTGCTGGTGCGTGAAAACGTGCAGGCGCTGCTGGTGCCTTCGGCCGACCCGCATCTGTCGGAATACCTGCCCGAACGCTGGCAGGGCCGGCAGTGGTTGTCGGGCTTCACCGGCAGCATGGCCACGCTGGTGGTGGCGCAAGACCGCGCGGTGCTGTTTGCCGACAGCCGCTACTGGGTGCAAGCCGCGGCCGAGCTGGCCGGCACCGGCATCGACCTGGAAAAGATTGCCACCGGCGCGTCGCTGGCCCACATCGACTGGCTGGCACGCCAGGTGCCGCGCGGCGCCACGGTGGCGGTGGACGGCCAGGTGTTGGGGCTTTCCATGGCCAAGGCGCTGCAAGGCGCGCTGAACGGAGCCGGTGTGCACTTGCGCACCGACATCGACCTGCTGAACAACATCTGGCCCGACCGCCCATCGCTGCCCACGCAGCCGGTCTACGAACACCTCGCGCCGCAGGCCACGGTGTCGCGGGCCGACAAGCTGGCTGCCGTGCGGCGCGGCATGGCCGACCATGGCGCCACGCAGCACTTCGTGTCGACGGTGGACGACATCGCCTGGATCACCAACCTGCGTGGCAGCGACGTCACCTACAACCCGGTGTTCCTGGCCCACCTGCTGATCGCGGCCGACCGTGCCACGCTTTTCATCGGCAAAGGCAAGGTCGACGCGGCACTGGCCGCGCGGCTGGCGCAGGACGGTGTGGCACTGGCGCCCTACGCCCAGGCCGGCGCGGCGCTGGCTGCGCTTCAGGCGCAGGACACGCTGCTCGTCGACCCGCGGCGCATCACACACGGTCTGCGCGCCCAGGTGGCGGCCGGCTGCGCGGTGATCGAGGCCATCAACCCCAGCACGCTGCTGAAAAGCCGCAAGAGCGCGGCCGACGTGGCCCATGTGCGCCAGGCCATGGCACAAGACGGCGCGGCGATGTGCGAGTTCTACGCCTGGTTCGAAGCGGCGCTGGCGCGGGGTGAACGGCTGAGCGAGATCAGCGTCGACGAACACCTCAGCGCGGCCCGCGCGCGACGTCCGGGCTTCGTGGGCCTGAGCTTTCCCACCATCGCCGGCTTCAATGCCAACGGCGCGATGCCGCACTACCGCGCCAGCGAAGAGTCGCATGCGCAGATCGCCGGCGACGGCCTGCTGCTCATCGACAGCGGCGGCCAGTACCTGGGCGGCACCACCGACATCACCCGTGTCTGGCCCATCGGCCAGGTCAGCGCGGCGATGAAACGCGACTACACGCTGGTGCTGAAGGGCACGATGAACCTGTCGCGGGCACGTTTTCCGCGTGGCACGCTGAGCCCCATGCTGGACAGCCTGGCGCGGGCGCCGCTGTGGGCCGAAGGCATCGAATTCGGCCATGGCACCGGCCATGGCGTGGGTTATTTCCTGAACGTGCACGAAGGCCCGCAGAGCATCAGCAAGGCCATTCCCGATGCCCACATGGCCATGGAGCCGGGCATGATCACCTCGATCGAACCCGGTGTGTACCGGCCCGGCCAATGGGGCGTGCGCATCGAGAACCTGGTGCTCAACGTGGCGGCCGACACGGCCGAGGCCGGCACCTTCGGCGAGTTCCTCGAATTCGAGACGCTCACGCTGTGCCCCATCGACACGCGCTGCATCGACATGAGCCTGATGCGCGCCGACGAAGTGGCCTGGCTGAACGGCTACCACGCCACCGTGCGTGAACGGCTGTCGCCGCTGGTGCAGGGCGTTGCGCTGGCCTGGCTGATCGAACGCACGCAGCCCATCTGAAGCGGTGAGCGCCCGCATGCCCAGCGCTTCACAAGGCCTGGCGCTGGGCATCGACCTGGGTGGCACCAAGATCGCGGCGGCCTTGCTGGACAGCAGCGGCCAGACCCGCTGGCAGGCGCGCTGGCCCACGCCGCCGAACGACTATGCGGCCACGCTGGCCGCACTGGAACTGGCGGTGCACGCGGCACGACAAGCCGCGCGCGAAGCCGGCGCTGGCGAAGACCTGAGCATCGGCATTGGCACACCAGGCTCCTTGACCCGCGCCGGCACGATGAAAAACTGCAACTCCACCTGGCTGAACGGGCGGCCGCTGCTGCAGGACCTGCAAACACGGCTGGGCCAGCCGGTGGCGCTGGCCAACGACGCCAACTGCCTGGCCCTGTCGGAAGCCACCGATGGCGCCGGTGCGGGAGCGCCGGTGGTGTTTGCCGCCATCCTGGGCACCGGCACGGGCGCCGGCATCGCGGTGCACGGCCGTGTGCTGACGGGCGCCAACGGCCTGGCCGGCGAATGGGGTCACAACCCGCTGCCCTGGGCCGACGACATCACCGATCCGCCGTGGCCGTGTTACTGCGGCCAGACAAGTTGCATTGAGGCGCACCTCAGCGGCCCGGGCCTGGCCCGTGGCCACCTGCACACCACCGGCCAAGCGCTCAGTGGCGAACAGATCGTGCAGCGTGCGCAGGCCGGTGACGCCGCTTGCAGCGCCACTTTGCTGCGCCACAGCCACCAACTGGCGCGAGCGCTGGCGGCGGTCATCAACCTGCTCGACCCGGACGTCATCGTGCTGGGCGGTGGCCTGTCACGCATGGGCCATCTGTACCGCGAGGTGCCGGCGCTGTGGTCGCAATGGGTGTTTTCCGCCGGCAGTGCAGAGCCGCTGCAAACCCGCCTGCTGCCGGCGCTGCACGGCGACGCCTCGGGTGTGCGTGGGGCGGCCTGGCTGGGGCTTCAACTGGCTTGAACGGCGGCCGCTGTTCGTCCGCCCAGTCCGCCGGCCGTCAAAGCAAGCCGGCGTTTCGTCGCAAGCGTGTGGCCGGGGCAGGAGCCGGTGCGTAGATTGCGAATCGGGGCTGGCGTTTCCTGTGTGCCGGCGCCCTTCGACCCTCCTCCGCGATCCGGGCACAACCCATCAGGGATCGCTTGCACACGGGGGCTGGCGCAAGCCGGCCCCCGTCTTTCTGTCAGCACTAAGCGTGCTTCGCGATCAACGCACGTGCCGACGCCAGCAGCGCCTTGCCATTGAAGCCGCGTTTGTCCATGTCGGCCACCCAGGCGTCGTCCACCGGCGCCGACAGCTTGACGAATTCCTGCGCTTCGGCCGCACTCAGCGTGTAGATGGTGTTGCCGCGGTCGGCGGTGATCTTGCGGCTGGGCGCGTCGTTGCCCTGCTGCGTCTTGCCCAGCCAGGCGCTGGTGGCCATGCCGGAGTTGGCGTCGATGACCTTCTTCAGGTCGGGCGCCAGGCCGTCGTATCTGGCCTTGTTCATGGCCATCACGAAGGTGGTGGTGTACAGCGCAGGGCTGCCCGCCGGGAATTCGGTGTGGAACTTGGTCAGCTCCTGCACCTTCACCGCCGGCACCACTTCCCAGGGAATCACCGCACCTTCGATGGTGCCCTTGCTCAGCGCATCGGGAATCTGCGGCAGCGGCATGCCCACCGGGATGGCGCCCACGGCACGCAGCAGGCTCGTCACCTGGCGTGTCGGACCACGCACCTTCAGGCCCTTCAGGTCGGCCGGTGTCTTGATCTGCTTGGCCACGGTGTGGAACATGCCGGGGCCGTGCACGTGCAGGGCCAGCACCTGGGTTTCCTTGAACTCGTCGGGGCACTGGGTCTGGAAATACTCCCAATACGCCTTGGACGTGGCTTCGGCGTTGTTCATCATGAACGGCAGCTCGAAACACTCGATGCGCGGAAAACGCCCGGCGGTGTTGCCCGGCAGCGTCCACACCACGTCGACCACACCGTCACGTGCCTGGTCGTACAGCTGCACCGGCGTGCCGCCCAGCTGCATGGCCGGGTAGGCCTCGAACTTGATGCGGCCGCCGCTGTCCTTTTCGACCTTGTCCATCCACGGCTTGTGCATCGTGAGCCACACACCCGAGGCCGGCGACATGAAGGTGTGGAACTTGAGCGTGACACTTTGCTGGGCCAGGCCCGACAGGTGCGGCACCCCCAGGGCAACAGCGGCGGTGCCGGCGGCAGCGCCTTGCACGAATGAGCGGCGTTTCATCGAAGGTGATCTCCGTAAATTTGGCAAACGTTCTAACTTAACGGCCGCCCTGGCGTCGGGACTTCAAGACTTACCCTGATGAGTCACGGGCTGCCGCAGACTGGCACTGTGGCGCTGGGCCAGAATCGGCCGGTCGTTTGCAGTCTTCTCCAGGGCCCCGCTTGTTGTTTCGCACTTTGCGCAGCCAGTACCTGATGCTCAGCCTCGCCACCCTGGCGGCCATGCTGGCGCTGCTGCTTTGGAACGCGCAGAACCTGATGCAAGAGGTGCTGCAGGAGCGTTACGAGGTCGAACGCCAGGCCGTGGCGCCGTTGCTGGTGGCAGCGCTGGGGCCCCTGCTGGCATCGCGCGACTACGCCACCATCAACGAACTGGTGCAGGAAAACGCCCGCAGCCGCAACCTGGCCTTCATCGAACTGCTGGACAGCCGTGGTCGCGAGGTGGCCCGCGCAGGCAGCGTGACGGCAGGGCTGGCGGTGAGCAGCCAGCCCGTTTTGCTGGCGGGCCAGCCCCTGGGCACGGTGCGCTTTGCGATCCGCACCGACGCGCTGGCCAGCGCCAGCGAACGGCTGCGCCGCAACAGCCTGGCCATCGGTGCCGGCGTGCTGGTGGCGGGCGCCGCGCTGCTGGCCCTGGGCATCACCTGGCTCAGCCGTGGCCTTGACGCGCTGAGCCAGGCCAGCCGGCGGGTGGCCGGCGGCGACTATCAGGCGCGTGTGCAAGGCAGCCGTTTGCAGGAACTGGACGCGCTGGCCACCGCCTTCAACCGCATGGCCCAGGCCATCCAGACCCAGCTGACCGAACTGCATGACAACCAGCAGTTCCTGCGTGGTGTGGTCGACACGCTGTCCGAAGGTTTTGTCATCGTCGACCGCGACAACCGCATCATCGACTGCAACGAAACCTTCTTGCGCCTGTACGGCCTGGTGCGGCCGCCCGACGGCCAGCTGGAATGGGAACACGTCGATGTCCAGGTCTACCTGCCAGACGGCAGCCAGCTGCCACCCGAGCAACGCTCGACCCGTGCGGTGCTGGCCAGTGGCCAGGCGCTGCGCGACCGTGTGCTGCGGCTGCAGCGCAGCGACGGCAGCAACGCCTGGGTCAGTGTCAACGCCACGCCGCTGTGGCACCCGGGCGAACAGCAGCCCTTTGCGGCCATGGCCACGCAGACCGACATCACACGCCACGTGCTGGCCGAGCAGGCGCTGCGCCAGGCCAACGACAGCCTGGAGCAGCGGGTGCAGCTGCGCACCGCAGAGCTGCAGCGCGCCAAGGAAGAAGCCGAAGGCGCCAGCCTGGCAAAAAGCGAGTTCCTGTCGCGCATGAGCCACGAGCTGCGCACGCCGCTGAATGCCATCCTGGGCTTTGCCCAGCTGATGGCCATGGAGGGCCGGCTGGGTGAGGCCGACCAGCGCAAGGTGCGCCAGATCGAAACCGCCGGCTGGCACCTGCTGGCGCTGATCAACGACGTGCTCGACCTGTCGCGCATCGAAGTCGGCGCCATGAGCACCTCGGCCGAAGCGGTGGAACTGGGTGCGCTGGTCGCTGAGTCGCTGCCGCTGGTGCAGGCCCAGGCCGACCGCCGCCAGATCACGCTGTCCGCACCACCGAACGAGCCCGGCGGCAGCTGGGTCACGGCCGACCGCAAGCGGCTCAAGCAGGTGCTGGCCAACTTGCTGAGCAATGCCGTCAAGTACAACCGCGACGGTGGCCAGGTGTGGATCAGCCTGGGCCCGCTGCAGGACGGTGGCCGGGTGCTGGCCGTGCACGACAGTGGCCGCGGCTTCGAGCCGGCACAACTGCAGCAGCTGTACCAGCCCTTCGTGCGTTTTGTGCCCGACGGCGAAGCCACCGAAGGCACAGGCATCGGCCTGGTCATCACCCGCCGCCTGGTCGAGCTGATGCACGGCCGGCTGGAGGTGGCTTCCACGGCCGGCCAAGGCTCGGTGTTCAGCGTCTGGTTGCCCGCGGCAGCGGCACCCCAGGCGACGCCGCCCCACGCCCTGCTGGCACCGGCGCCGCCGCCCGACTTGGCCCTGCAGCCGCTGAAGCTGCTGTATGTGGAAGACAACCCGTCCAACGTCGAACTGCTGCGCCAGGTGCTGCAGCTGCGCCCGACCTGGAGCATGGCGGTGGCCGAAGACGGCCTGAAGGGCCTGGCGCGCCTGCAGGCCGAAAGCTTCGACCTGGCCCTGGTGGACATCGACCTGCCCGGCATCGACGGCATCGAACTCTGCCGGCGCCTGCGAGCCGACCCCGACGCCCACCAGCCACCGCTGCTTGCGCTGAGTGCCAGCGCCATGCCGGCCGACATGCAGCGGGCCATGGCGGCCGGTTTCGAGGCCTATGTCACCAAGCCCATCGACGTGTTGCGGCTGCTGGCGCAACTCGATCAGGTGCTGACCAGGCCCCTGCCCAGGCCAGCCAACCCGCAGGAGCGCCCATGAAACCGCCGCACACCCGCCGCCGTACCCTGCTGAGACAAAGTCTGCAACTGGCCTGTGGCTTGGCCACCCTGACCATGGGCCGCAGCCAGGCCCAGGCGGGGGCAGGCGGCGAAGCGCTGACCATCGTGCTGGCGCCCTTTCTGTCGCCTGCTGCGCTCTTGTCCGCCTACCGGCCGCTGCGCGAACACCTGCAGCAGGCCCTGGGGCAGCCCGTGGCCATGCTCACCGCCAAGGACTTCCGCACGCTGGTCGACGAAACCCGACGCCAGGAACACCGTGTGGTGCAACTGCCCGCGCACCTGGCACGGCTGGCCATGCTGGACTGGGGTTGGCAGATGCTGGCCGCGCCGGCGGTGCAGATCACCGTGGTGGTGGGCGTGAAGCAGACCGGCCCGGTGCAGACGGCGCAAGACCTGCGTGGACGCAGCGTGGGCATGCTCGACGCCCTGTCGCTGACGGCCACCGCGGGCCGCCGCTGGCTCGAACTGCAGGGTGTGGCTGCCGACGTGAAGATCGTGGCCATGCCGTCGGTCAACAGTGCCCTCTTTGCGCTGGACCGCGACGAGATCGCTGCCTTTGTCGCCGCCGACACCCAGCTGCTGATGCTGCCCGACACGACACCCCGCGGCGACCGAGTGCTGGCCCGCATCGGTGACATCCCGGGGCCCGTCTTCCTGGCTTCGCCCGACATGCCGGCCGCCGAACGCGAGCGGCTGCGCCAGGCCATGGGCTCGTTCACACCCGATCCTTCACGCCCACCGGGTGCACCCAATTCGGTGATGGCGCCCCTGCCGGAAAGCCGCATGAAGCTGCTGGACGGTTACGCCGCCATCGCGCGCCAGGCCCTGGCCACGCGCTGAGACCTTCGACCCTCATCAACCGCCCTGGTCAGCCTGCACACCTGGGACAACTGGACCTGAAGCTTTCAGCAAGACCACCGCGCCGACGCTGCTGATGAAGAAGCGCCGGCCGAATCGCTGCCCGCGCTGCGCAGTTTCCTGGCCCAGTGAAGCCGCAGACCGCGTTCAACCCACGTACTTCACCAGCCACAGGCTGATGGGCGGAAAAAACAGCAGCAGCAAGGTGCGCACCGTGTCGCTCAACAGGAAAGGCATCACGCCACGGTAGCTTTCGGCGATGGGCACACCCTTGGCCATGCCGTTGACGACATAGACGTTCAGCCCCACTGGCGGCGCCAGCAGGCCGAAGCCGACCGTCATCAGCACCATGATGCCGAACCACAGCGCCACGCTTTCTGCCGGCATGCCGAAGTCCAGGCCCATGACCACCGGGAAGAAGATGGGCACGGTGAGCAGGATCATGCTCAGTTCGTCCATCACCGCGCCGAGCACGACATAGAACAGCAGGATCGCGGCCACCACCGCCAGCGGCGGCAGGCCCCAGCCCTGCACCACCCCGGCCAGCTGCGCCGGCACCTGGGTCAGCGCCAGCGCCGAATTCATCAGGTCGGCACCCAGGAAAATCAGGAAGATCATCGCCGACGACTCGGCGGTGGCGTAAAAACACTGCTTGAACTTGGCCCAGTTGATCTCGCGCTTGGCCAGCGCGGCCACGAAGGTGGCCGCAGCGCCCACCGCGGCGCCTTCGGTGGGTGTGAACTTGCCGCCGTAGATGCCCCCAAAGACGATGATGAAGATGATGGCGATCGGTGCCACGCCCACCAGCGCACGGGCGGTGAGCGCAGGCACTTCGTCGTGTTCGGGTGCGTGGCCCGGCACCAGGCGCACGTAGATGGCGATGGCCGCCATGTAACCCAGCATCGCGATCAAGCCCGGCAGCATGGCCGCGGCAAACAGCTTGGCGATGTTCTGCTCGGTCAGGATGGCGTAGATGACCAGCGGCACCGACGGCGGAATCAGGATGCCCAGCGTGCCACCCGCGGCCAGCGTGCCGGTGGCCAGGCGGCCGCTGTAGCCGTGGCGGCGCATCTCGGGCAAAGCCACCTGCGTGATGGTGGCCGCCGTGGCCACGCTGCTGCCGCAGATGGCACCGAAGGCCGCACAGGCCATCACCGACGCCATCGCCAGGCCGCCTTTGAAACGTGCCATCACCGCCGCTGCAAACTCGAACAGCGCGCGGCTGATGCCACCCTGCGTGGCGAAGTTGCCCATCAAGATGAAGAGCGGAATCACGCTCAGGTCATAACTCGCAAAACGGGCGAAAGCCTGTGTGTTCAGAAAGCTGGCCAGCGGCAGCCAGCCGGCCTGCAGCACATAGCCGATGGAGCCGGCCACGAACATGGCCACCGCGATGGGCGTGCGCAGCACCATCAGCAGCAACATGACGCCGAAGATCAGCACCGTCAGCGTGATCGGGCTCACAGCGAGGCCTCGCTGTGTTCACCAAAACCGCGCAGCGCCTGCACCAGCGCGATCAACGCCGTCAGCACCAGCGGCGGCACGATGCCGCAGTAGACGATCCATTCAGGAAAGGCCAGCATCATCGAACCCGAGCCCGCGTTCCAGGCGTTGATGCCGCCGATGGCGCTGCGCCAGGCCATCAGACCCATCACCGCGGCCAGCAGCAAGGCACCCAGGCGGTCGAGCCGGCTTTGGGTGGCCGCCGAGGCGCCGGTGGTGAAGAAGTCCACGATGATGTTGCCGCGCCTCACCTGGCACCAGGGCAGAAAAAGTGCAATCGCGGCGCCGGCTGCCGAGCCCGACAGCTCGAAGTCGCCGACGATGGTCCAGCCCGTGGTGTTGCGGCCGATGACGCTGGCGCAGGTCATCAGCGTGATCACGGTCAGCAGCACACCGGCAGCCACCGCACACAGCTTGGCCAGGAATTCGAGCACGCTCAAGTGAGCCCCTTGTTTGCGCAGAACGGGTGGGTGATGTGCGCCAGCGCTTGGCGCCAGCTCTTTTTCAGTATTGTGTCGCCGGCATTCGCACCCGCAGCCCGTCCAGACCCGGGGTCAGCACGATCTGGCACGACAGGCGGCTGCCGGCTTCGCGCGGTTCAGCCGTCATGTCCAGCATCGCCAGTTCGTCCTTGTCGGGTGGTGGCAGGCGGTCGCGCCAGACCAGGTCGACCATGACGTGGCAGGTGGCGCAGCTCATGCTGCCGCCGCAGTCGGCGGCGATGGCTTCGACACCCCCACTGACCGCTTCTTTCATCAGGCTCTTGCCGACGCGGCCTTGCAGGGTGTGGACGGCGCCGCTGCTGTCTTGCAGGTGAACGGTGATGGTGTTCATGAGGTCGGGCCGCGCAAGAGTTTCGGGGGTGTCAGAAGCGAGCGAAGTACTCGCGGCGCTCCCACAGCGCCGCGTCTTCGGCGGCGCCATGGCGCGCCAGTTCCTGGCGTTTGATGCGGTCGTAGATGGTGGCCATCACGGGGCCCAGGCCATCCTGCAGCACCGAGTCGGCGACCAAGGCGTCGAGCGCCTGCGACAAGGTGGCGGGCAGGCGCTGGGCCTGCCCGCCGTAGGGCGAAGCCGTGGCAGGTCCGGGTTGCAGTTCGCGCTTTAGGCCGTCCAGCCCGGCCAGCACCTGCGCTGCGATCATCAGGTAGGGGTTGGCCATGGGCTCGCCCAGGCGGTTTTCGATGCGGGTGGCCGGGTCGCCCGGCGCACCCAGCACCCGCAACAAGGCACCGCGGTTGTCGCGGCCCCACAGCACGGCCTGCGGCGCCATCACGCTGCCGTGGAAACGGGCGTAGGCCGGGATGGTGGGTGCACACAGTGCCGTCAAGCCAGCGGCGTGTTGCAGCAGGCCGGCCAGCCAGTGGCAGCCGGCGTCGGACAGCACCTGGCGTGCGTCGTCGGCATCACCTTCGGCCCGCTCGCGCACCATGGCGTTGCCGCCGTGGGCATGCACCAGCGACTGGTGCAGGTGCCAGCCGCTGGCCACCGCATTCGGCAGCGGCGGCTTGCACACGAAGCTGGCGTGGTAACCCTCGCGGCGCAGCGCCTGGCGCACCCCGTTGCGGAACTGCACCATCTGGTCGGCGGCGGTCAATGCATCGGTGGGCGCAAACACCGCTTCGAACTGGCTTGGCCCGAGTTCGACTTCCAGCGAGCGCAAAGGCAGGCCCAGGCCCAGCGCCGTGCGGCGCACGATGGCCAGGGCATGGTCGGCCAGGTCGGCCCAGCCTTCGCTGAGCAGTTGGTACCCCGGGTGCAGCAATTGCACGGCCGGGGGCTCGGCAGGCCAGGCCGCGTCTTCGGCGGCCAGGCGAGCGTCGGTGATGCGGTGGATGTGGAATTCCACCTCCAGGCCGCAGCGCAGGCCGTAACCCGCATCGGCCAGGCGGGCCAGGGCCCGCTGCAGCACACCCCGCGGGTCGGCCAGCACGGGGCTGCCGTCGGGCCACAGCGGCTGCGCGCGCAGCCAGCCGGTGCCGGGCGCCCAGGGCAGCGCGACGAAGCTGGCCGGGTCGGGCAGCAGCAGCACGTTGTTGGCCGACGCAAAGCCCGTCAGGCCCGTCAGCCCGTCGGGCTCGAACACGGCAAAGGCGGTGCGGTCCGAGGTGTCCTTCAGGAACATCGTGCTGACCAGGCCCACGCCTTCGTCGAGCGCCGACGAAAGTGCCGCGGCTTCCGCGTCCATCACGAGTGTCTTGCCGCGCAGGGTGCCGTGCACATCCGCCCAAGCCACCCGCACCTGCTCGACACCTTCGCTGCGCAGCCGCGACAGCAGCGCAGTGCAGGCCGCTTCGCGTGCTGCGCCGTGCAGGCCGCTGCGCGCGGCCAGGGTCATGGTGGCACGTTCATGCCGAAGTCGGCGCCGATGCCTGCAGCCAGCTCGCGCCCGCCCGCTTGGCCGTGGCCGCCTGCTGCCAGAAAGCCTGCCAGTCGGCCGCCGGTGCAATGCAGTCCATCGTGTCGGGGCCTTGCAACGCCGCGGCGTCGGCGGCCGTCAGCACCATCGGTGGTGTGCCGCCAGCCTGCACGGTGGTTATGGCCTTCAGCAGCACCCGCCGGTTGGCCATGATGACCTTGTCGCTTTGCCCCAGGTGTTCGCGTGTGCGGTCGGCAATGGCGCCCATGCTTTCCACCGCCCACTGGTCGTGCAGGTTGATGTCTTCTTCGCCCATGCCCAGGTAGGTGCGGCTGCGCTGTTCTTCGGCGTTGAAGTTCCAGTGGTCGTGGCGGCCGTGGATGGGCACGTAGTCGGGCAATGTCATGTGTGCCAGGCGCTGCTGGCGCATCGTTTCCTTGTCCAGCGGGCCGGCGAAGCTGGTGAAAAAGCTGTACCAGTAGGTGTGTTCGTCATCCACCGGCACGTGCACCTGCGTGATGGTCACGGTCTCGGACAGCGGAATCACGAAGGTGTGCGGAAAGGCCGCGTGCGTGACGCGCACATGCGTGAGCCGGTCGTTGATGAGCCGCAGCGTGGTCAGCTTCGTCAGGCCCGGCGCGACTTCTTCGTGGTGGATCTCGGGGCTGCAGACTTCGCGCATGACCCGGGTCATGGGCCAGCGTTCACCGTCCACTTCACCCACGCTGGCGGCACGGAACTGGCGGCCGTAGGTGGCGTCCAGCGACTCATCTTGAAGGTAGCGGTGCAGGAAGCTGGGGTGGGCCGGGTCGATGCCCACCTCGAAGGCCTGCAGCCAATTGCAATGCCACAGGCCCTTGAAGGCAAAGCTGTGCGTGGCCGGTGCGACGAAGGCATCGAAGGCCGGCAGCGCAGGCAGTGTGCTGCCTTCGGGCCCCAGGTAGGCAAACACCACGCCAGCCACCACCTGCACCGGATAGCTGCGTTGCCGCACGCGGGTGCACAAGGTCGAACCCATCGGCTCGGCCGGTGTCTCCAGGCAGCGGCCGTCGACCGCAAACTTCCAGCCATGGAAAGGGCAGCGGATGCCGTCGGCTTCGTGTCGCGCAAAGGCCAGGTCAGCGCCACGGTGCGGACAGTCGCGGTCGAGCAGACCGAAGCGGCCAGCGCCATCGCGGAACAGCACCAGGTCCTGCCCCAGCAGGCGCACGGCCTTCACGGGGCGGTCGGCCAGACGCGCGTCCAGGCGCGGGTCGAATTCGTCCACCAGGGCCGCGGGCTGCCAGTAGCGGCGCATCAATTCACCACAGGGGGTGCCGGGGCCGATGCGGGTGATGAGCTGGTTCTGGGCGTCTTGCATCGTGAGGCCAGTCTAGTGCAGCAGGGTCCACCGACATCCACCGACAGACCAGGTGGTTCAAGCACCGGCTTGGATTCCGCGAGTCGCCTGCGCTGCCACCGCTGCGCAGCCGCTTGCCACCACCACGCGGTTGCGGCCCTCGCGCTTGGCCTGGTACAGCGCATCGTCGGCGGCACGTGCCGCCGCTTCCCAGGTCGACCTGTCATTGAAGGCAAAGGACACGCCAATGCTGACTGTGCAGTCGGTGCTGCCCCGCGATGCGTCCAGGCGTGCATGGCGTTCAGCCTGCACCGCCAGGCGCAGCCTTTCGGCCAGGGCGGGCGCACGCGCCGGGTCGCTGCCCTGGCAGCAGATCAGGAATTCCTCACCGCCCCAGCGTGCCACCACGTCGCCGCCGCGCACCTGGGCTTTCAGGGTCTGCGCCAGGCTGCGCAGCACCGCATCGCCCGCGGCGTGGCCCTGTTCGTCGTTGATGCGCTTGAAGTGGTCGATGTCCACCAGCAGCAGCACCAGCGGCGGTGGCGGACGGCTGGCGAAGTGCCGCTGCATGACCTGTTCAAGCCCGTTGCGGTTCAGCAGGCCGGTCAGTGCGTCGTGGGTGGCCAGCGCGTGCAGCCGCTCATTCAGGCGCACGAACACCATCCACAGCAGGTTGGGGCCGATCAGGGTGATGACGACGATCGAGTAGGTGTAGTAAGCCTGCGCCCACGGGCCGGCAAACAGCGGCTGCATGCCCACGGCCATGACCGCCACACCGCGCGCCGCAGTGGCCAGCGACAGCAGCCCCACCAGCACGGCCAGCACCCGCAAGGGCAGCCGCAGCGGCGCGATCTCGCGCTTGGCCGCGGCAAACGCCAGCGTGGCCAGCACGCCGTAACCCAGGCCCAGCGCCAGGTTCAGGGCCGCGTGCCGCCCCACGCCTTGCCACAGCCCGGTGGCCGCGCCGGCCAGGGCCACGTAGACGAGCAAGACCAACACCACCTGGCGACGGTTCATGGCCACGGCACCTGAAAAGCGCTGCAGCCCGATGGCAAAGCTGAGGGTGGCGAAGATCATGCCGGTGTCCGACAGGATGCCGCGTGCCGTGCCCGAACTGAAGCCCATGCCCAGCCGCAGCAGGTAGGCCAGCCCGAACGCCAGTGCCCCGGTGCCGAAGGCCCGCAGACCGGCCGGGTCGGCCATGCGCCTGGCGATCAGGTGCAGCAAAGCACCAATGCCGACCAGATTCAGGGCCAACAGAACGATGACGGTACCGGGATCCATGGCAGGCAAGGTGGGCGGCATAGGCTATCAAGGGCGGCCGCGCCGCAACACCGGGAAACTGCGGCGCTTCGCACGGGGCGGGCTGAAGCAGGCAGGGTGCCAGCCTCTGCGTGGCCCGACGGCGCCAGTCGTGAGGGTCGTAGCATGGCCCCCGAACCAGGTGGGAGAAACGAAGCCATGCACGAGATCAACTGTCCGCATTGCGGCAAAGCCTTCAAGGTAGACGAGGCCGGGTACGCGGACATCCTGAAACAGGTTCGCGATGGCGACTTCGAACAGCAGTTGCACGATCGGCTGGAACTGGCCGAGCAGGACAAGCGCAATGCGGTCGAGCTGGCCACGGTCAAGGTCGCCAGCGAACTGCAGCAATCGGCGGCGGCGAAAGACACCGAGATCCAAGCGCTGAAGGCCAGGCTCGATGCCGGTGAGGTGGCGCGCAGGCTTGCCGTGGCCGAGGCCCTGAGTGCGGTTGAAAAACAGCGTGACGCACTGGCCAACGAACTCGAACAAGCCAGGCAAGACAAACAGGCCGCGTCCCGGCTGGCCGAAGCGATGCTCGTGAACGAACTGCAGAAAGCCGCCGCCACGAAGGACGCGGAAATCCAGGGCCTGAAAGCCAGGCTCGAAGGCATCGAGATGGCGCAGATGCTCGCCATCACCGAAGCCGTCGGCCCGGTCGCCAAGGAGCGCGACGACCTGAAAAATGGCCTGAACCTGGCGGTGCTGGAAAAGCAGCTGGCCGAAAAGTCGCTGAAGGACAAGTACGAGACGCAGATCAAGGACCGCGACGATGCCATCGAGCGCCTGCGCGACATGAAAGCCCGGCTGTCGACCAAGATGGTCGGCGAAACCCTGGAACTGCACTGCGAGACCGAGTTCAACCGCATCCGGGCCACGGCGTTCCCCAGGGCCTATTTCGAGAAGGACAACGACGCGCGCAGCGGCAGCAAGGGCGACTACATCTTCCGCGACCGCGACGATGCCGGCACCGAGATCGTCTCGATCATGTTCGAGATGAAAAACGAGAGCGACGGCACGGCGGCAAAAAACCGGAACGAAGACTTCCTGAAGGAACTCGACCGGGACCGCAACGAAAAGGGCTGCGAGTACGCGGTGCTCGTGTCGCTGCTGGAACCCGACAGCGAGCTCTACAACACCGGCATCGTCGACGTCTTCCATCGCTTCCCGAAGATGTACGTCGTGCGCCCGCAGTTTTTCCTGCCCATCATCACGCTGCTGCGCAACGCGGCGATGAACTCACTGAAGTACAAGTCGGAACTGGCGCTCGTGCGGTCGCAGAACATCGACATCACGAACTTCGAGACCGAGCTCGAGACCTTCAAGAGCGCCTTCGCCAAGAACTACGACCTGGCCTCGCGGCGCTTCCAGACCGCGATCGATGAAATCGACAAGTCGATCGACCACCTGCAGAAAACCAAAGAGGCCCTGCTCGGCACCGATCGCAACCTGCGCCTGGCCAATGACAAGGCGCAGGACGTGACGATCAAGAAGCTGACACGCCACAACCCGACGATGGCGGACAAGTTCGCCGAGTTGAAGGAGCCAGGCACGCCGGACGCGGGATGAGGGGGGCAGCTTCCTGCGCGATGTGCAGCGACGGGTCCGGTCCGACGGTGTCTGTGAAACCCGGCCGCCGCCCTACATCAACACGATGTCGTACTGCTCCGGATTCATCCCCGGCTCCGCGCTCAGCGAAATCGGCTTGCCGATGAATTCGCTCAGCCCGGCCAGGTGCGTGCTTTCTTCGTCGAGCAGCATCTCCACCACCGCCGCACAGGCGATGACGCGGAATTCCTTGGGGCTGAACTGGCGCGCTTCGCGCAGGATTTCGCGCAGGATGTCGTAGCAGACACTGCGCGCCGTTTTCACCTGGCCGCGGCCCTGGCAAGTGGGGCAGGGTTCACACAACATGTGCGCCAGGCTTTCGCGCGTGCGCTTGCGCGTCATCTCCACCAGGCCCAGCTGCGTGAAGCCGCTCACCGTGGTGCGCGTGCGGTCGCGGGCCAGCTGTTTCTTCAGTTCCGCCAGCACCGCCTGCTGGTGGTCTTCACGGGTCATGTCGATGAAGTCGGCGATGACGATGCCACCCAGGTTGCGCAGGCGCAGCTGCCGCGCGATGGCACCAGCCGCTTCCAGGTTGGTCTTGAAGATGGTGTCGTCGAAGTTGCGCGCGCCGACAAATCCGCCGGTGTTGACGTCCACCGTGGTCAGCGCTTCGGTCTGGTCGATGATCAGGTAACCGCCGCTTTTCAGGTCCACACGTCGCGCCAGTGCGCGGGTCAGTTCTTCTTCGATGCCAAAGAGGTCGAAGATGGGCCTTTCGCCACGGTACAGGTCGAGCTTGGCCACGGCACCTGGCATGTAGGTGTCGCCGAAGGCCTTCAGCGCATCGCACTGCAGGCGGCTGTCGATGCGGATGGTCTGCGTGGCTTCCACCGCCAGGTCGCGCAGCACCCGCTGGGCCAGCGTCAGGTCCAGGTGCAGCAGCGTGCCGGGCGGTTTGCTCTGCGCACGTTCGCGGATCAGCGACCATGCTCGTCGCAAGTAGGCGATGTCTTCGGCCAGTTCCGCGTCGGTGGCTTCTTCGGCGTTGGTGCGCAGGATGAAGCCGCCGCCGGCCTCGCCGGCCAAGGCGGTGACACGCGCCCGCAGCTGTTCACGCAGCTCGTGCGAGCCGATCTTCTGGCTGATGCCGATGTGCTTGTCGTGCGGCAGGAACACCAGCATGCGGCCGGCGATGCTGACCTGCGTGGACAGCCGCGCGCCCTTGCTGCCGATGGCGTCCTTGATGACCTGCACCGTCAGCGTCTGGCCTTCGAAAACCTGGCGTTCGATCGGCACCAGCGGGGCGTCGGGCCGCGGCAAACCGTTGTGCAGGTCGGCCACGTGCAGGAAGGCGGCCCGGTCCAGGCCGATGTCGACAAAGGCACTTTGCATGCCCGGCAGCACCCGCACCACCTTGCCCAGGTAGACATTGCCCACCAGGCCACGTTCCAGCGTGCGCTCGATGTGCAGTTCCTGCACCGCGCCGTTTTCGACGATGGCCACCCGCGTTTCCTGCGGCGACCAGTTGATCAGGATGTCTTGGTTGGGCATGGTGTTCATCCTAGATCGCCAGCGGCACGCCGGCCTGCCGCAGCAGCTGTGCGGTCTGGAACAGCGGCAGGCCCATGATGCCGCTGTGGCTGCCATCGATGTGGCTGATCCAGCCCGCCAGTGCACTTTGAATGGCGTAGGCACCGGCCTTGCCGAAAGCGTCGCCACTGGCCACGTAGGCCTGCACCACGGCTGTCGGCAGCTCGGCAAAGTGCACGTGCGATGTGCTCAAGGCGTGTCGCGTGCGGCGGCCGTCGTGCAGCGCCACGGCGGTCAGCACACGGTGGCTGCGGCCGCTCAGCAAGGCCAGGGTGCGTGCGGCGTCCACCGCATCGGCCGGTTTGCCCAGGATGCGGCGGCCCAGGGCCACGGTGGTGTCGGCGCACAGCACCGGCGCGGGTGGCAGGCCGCGTGATTTCAGCCGCGCCACGGCTGCCTTCAGTTTGGCCGCCGTGACACGTTGCACATAGGCGGCGGGCAGTTCGCCGGCCCGTTCGGCTTCCAGCGCTTCGGCGTCTTCGTCGGGGCCGGGCAGCAGCAGCTGATGCACGGCCCCGATCTGGTCCAGCAACTGGCGGCGGCGCGGGCTTTGAGAAGCCAGGTAGACAAAAGCGGCCGGTGTTGTGACGAAAGATCCGGCTGAGGCGGAAGGTTTGGGCATGCGGGCATTGTGGCGGCCGCTTGCGCCTTGGCTATTCGCGGTGGTACGGGTGGCCTTCGAGCAGGCTCCAGGCGCGGTACAGCGCTTCGGCCAGCAGCACACGGGCAAAGGCGTGCGGCAGGGTCAGGTCGCTCAGGCGCATCGTTTCGTCGGCCGTGGCTTTCAGCGCCGGGTCCAGGCCGTCGGGGCCGCCGATCAGCAGCGCGGCGTCGCGCCCGTCACCGCGCCAGACCCGCAGCCGTTCACACAGCTGCGCGGTGTTCAGTCGGGTGCCGTGTTCGTCCAGCACGATGCGGCGCGCGCCTTTGCCGGCAGATGGCAAGGCGGCTTCGAAACGTGACGCCTCGGCGGCCATGCACTGCGCGGCGGTTTTGCCGCTGCTGCGCGGCTCGGCCTTCAGCACCTTCAGTTCCAGCCGCATCTCGGCCGGCATGCGCTTGGCAAACTCGGCCCAGGCTTCGTCGGCCCAGGCCGGCTGGCGCTGGCCCACGGCCACCACCAGCAGCTTCATCAGCGGCGGGGGGCGGCCTTGCGCGCAGGTGCCTTTTTGGCCGGCGCACTCTTGGCCGATGCACGCTTGGCCGGTGCACTCTTGGCCGGTGCCGTCTTGCTGGCCGGGCGCTTGACCACCACCGTCTTGATTGGTGCCGACTTCGACGCCACCCGCTTGTAGGCGGCCGTGCGGTTGGCCATCTTCTTGTCGGCTTCGGTCTTGGCCGAAGCCTTGGTGGCAGGCGCCTTCTTGGCAGCCGCCTGCTTGCTGGGCGCAGCCTTGGCCGGAGCGGCCTTTTTTGCCGCCGCCTTGGGCGGCGCCGCATCGGGCTCGCTTGCCTTCACCAGCTTGGTGTTGACCTCGCCCACCTTCATGCGCACGTTTTTGCCGCCCCAGATTTCTTCCAGGTGGTAGTACTCGCGGATGGCCGGCTGCATGATGTGCGCCACGGCAGCGCCGCAGTCCACGATGATCCATTCGCCGTTGTCTTCACCCTCGGTGGACATGACCTGCATGCCCCCTTCCTTGACGCTGTGGCGCACGCTGGCGGCCAGGGCCTTGGTCTGCCGGTTGCTGGTGCCCGACGCGATGATCACGCGTTCGAACATCGAGCTCAGGTGTTCGGTGTTGAAGACCGCGATGTGCTGGGCCTTCACGTCTTCCAGACCATCGACGATGGCGCGTTGCAGCTTGCGGATGTCCATTCAGCTCCTGACAGGGCTGCGGTAGAGCCCGTGCGTTTCAATATAGCGCGCCACTGCGGGCGGCACCAGTGGTGAGAAGTCCGCACCCTCGTGGGCGCGGCGGCGGATGTCGGTGGACGAGATGTCCAGCATGGGCAGCGGCACCATGCGGTGCGGAAAGTGCTGCACGTCGGGGTGCGGTTCACGTGTTTCACCGGGGCGGTTGGCCACGGCCAGCACCACCAGGCCCAACAGCGTCTGCCAGTCACGCCAGCTGTGCAGGCCGGTGTACTGGTCTTGGCCGATCAGCAAAAACCACTGCGTGCCAGGGTGCATGGCGGCCAGTGCCCGCACGGTGTCCAGCGTGAAGCTGGGGCCGGGGCGGTCGACTTCGATGCGGTCCAGCACAAAACGCGGTTCGTGCGCGATGGCCGCCTGCACCATGGCCACGCGGTGCGCGGCGGTGCTCATCTCGCGGGTTTTCTGCCAGGGCTGGCCGGCGGGAATCCAGCGCACCTCGTCCAGCCGCAATTCGGCCAGCGCGGCTTCAGCCAGCGCCACGTGGGCATCGTGCACGGGGTCGAAGCTGCCGCCGAACACGCCCACGCGGCGACTCATGGCGCGAGCCAATCCCGGGGCGGCAGGAAGTCGGTGTACAGCTTCGCTTCGGGCGAGCCCGCTTCGGGCTGCCAGTCGTAGCGCCACTTCACGATGGGCGGCATGCTCATCAGGATGCTCTCGGTGCGGCCGCCACCGTGCAGGCCGAAATGCGTGCCGCGGTCCCAGACGAGGTTGAACTCGACATAACGACCCCGCCGGTAAGCCTGGAAGTCACGCTCGCGTTCGCCGTAGGGTGTGTCGCGGCGGCGTTGCACGATGGTGCGGTAGGCCGGCACGAAGGCGTCGCCCACCGCTTGCATCAGCGCAAAGCCGCTGTCGAAGCTGCCTTCGTTGAAGTCGTCGAAAAAGATGCCGCCGACACCACGCGCTTCATTGCGGTGTTTCAGGAAGAAGTACTCGTCGCACCAGGGCTTGAAGCGGGCATAGAGCTCAGCGCCATGCGGCGCCAATGCGTCGGCGCAGGTGCGGTGGAAGTGCACCGCGTCTTCTTCGAAGCCGTAGTAAGGAGTCAGGTCCATGCCGCCGCCGAACCAGACCACGGCTGCCTTGTCCTTCGGAACCGCCGCCAGCAGGCGCACGTTCATGTGCACCGTGGGCACGTAGGGGTTGCGCGGGTGCATGACCAGCGACACACCCAGCGCCTCGAATGGCGCACCAGCCAGTTCGCCGCGGTGCTGCGTGGCCGACGGAGGCAACGAAGCGCCCTTCACATGGCTGAAATTGCAGCCGCCGCGTTCGAGCACGTTCCCTTCTTCGATCAGCTGCGACAGACCGTCACCTTCCAGCTTGCCACCGGCCGGGCGTGTCCAGCCGTCGCTGCGAAAGGGCAGGCCGTCCTCGGCCTCGAAGGCCGACACGATGCGGCTTTGCAGGCCCAGCAGGTAGCCGCGAACGGCAGCGGTGTCGACCACGTCAGTGCCTCAATGTTTTATCGCGCGGTGGCCGATGTCAGTGCGCCAGTGCGCGCCGTCCATCTGCACCTGGCGCACGGCGTCCAGCGCACGCTGTTGCGCCAGGCGGGCCGAGTCACCCAGCGCGGTGACACACAGCACCCGGCCGCCATTGCTCTTCAGCACGCCGTCGACCAGTTCGGTGCCGGCGTGAAACACCTGCAGGTCGGCGGTGCCGGCCGGCACGCCGGTGATGACATCGCCCTTGCGCGGCGCGGCCGGGTAGCCGTGCGCGGCCACCACCACGCCCAGCGCGGTGCGGCGGTCCCACTGCAGTTCCAGGCCGTCCAGGCCCGGGCCCGCCGGGTCGGTGGCGCGCATCAGCACCTCGAAGAGGTCGCTCTTCAGGCGCATCAGGATGACCTGGGCTTCGGGGTCACCCAGGCGGCAGTTGAATTCCACCGTGCGCGGCTGGCCCTGCGCGTCGATCATCAGCCCGGCGTACAAAAAGCCGGTGAAAGGCACACCGTCCTTGGCCATGCCGGCGATGGTGGGCTGGATGATCTCGTGCATGACCTTGGCATGCACATTGGGCGTGACCACCGGCGCGGGTGAGTAGGCGCCCATGCCGCCAGTGTTGGGGCCGGTGTCGCCTTCGCCCACACGTTTGTGGTCCTGGCTGGTGGCCAGCGTGAGCACGCTGCGGCCGTCGCACAGCACGATGAAGCTGGCTTCTTCGCCGGCCATGAATTCTTCGATCACCACACGCTCGCCCACGGCGGTCAGCATGTGGTCGATGGCGCTGTGCGCTTCTTCGGCCGTCATCGCCACCACCACGCCCTTGCCAGCGGCCAGGCCGTCGGCCTTGATGACGATGGGCACACCGTGTTTGTCGACGTGGGCGTGTGCGGCGGCGGCTTCGGTGAAGGTGGCGTACAGCGCGGTCGGGATGCCGTGGCGCTGCATGAATTCCTTGGCGTAGGCCTTGCTGCTTTCCAGCTGCGCGGCGGCCTGCGTAGGGCCAAAAACCCGCAGACCACGGGCGCGGAACACGTCCACCACCCCGGCGGCCAGCGGCACTTCGGGGCCCACGACCGTGAGCGCCACCTTTTCGGCCTGGCAGAAGTCAGCCAGCTGAACGGGATCGGTGAGCGGCACGTTTTTCAGGCGCGGGTCGACGGCGGTGCCGCCGTTGCCGGGTGCCACGTACACGGTCTGCACACGTTCGCCCTGCGCCAGCTTCCAGGCCAGCGCGTGTTCGCGGCCGCCGCCACCGATGACCAGGACCTTCATTCGGTGCTCACTGCTCGATCAGTGCGTTGTGGTACAGATCTTGGACATCGTCCAGATCTTCGATGATGTCCAGCAGCTTCTGCATGCGCGCACCGTCTTCACCGGCCAGTTCGATGCTGTTTTCGGCCCGCCAGGTGACCTCGGCCACCTCGGGCTTCAGGCCGGCGGCTTCCAGCGCGGCCTTGATGGCTTCAAAGGCGGCCGGTGGGGTCAGCACCTCGATGGCGCCGTCGTCGTCGGTCACCACGTCGTCGGCGCCGGCTTCCAGCGCCACTTCCATGACCTTGTCTTCGTTCGTGCCGGGTGCAAACACCAGCTGCCCGCAGTGTTTGAACTGGAAGGCCACCGAACCTTCGGTGCCCATGTTGCCGCCGTACTTGCTGAAGGCGTGGCGCACCTCGGCCACGGTGCGCACCTTGTTGTCGGTCATGCAGTCCACGATGATGGCCGCGCCACCGATGCCGTAGCCCTCGTAGCGGATCTCTTCGTAGTTGACACCTTCAAGAGCACCAGTGGCCTTGTCGATGTTGCGCTTGACGGTTTCCACCGGCAGGTTGACAGCCTTGGCCTTTTCGATGGCCAGTCGCAGGCGCGGGTTGGCGCTGGGGTCGCCGCCACCCAGGCGGGCCGCGACCATGATCTCGCGGATGACCCGGGTCCAGGCCTTGCCCCGTTTTTCATCCTGCCGGCCCTTGCGGTGCTGGATGTTGGCCCATTTGGAGTGACCCGCCATGAAGTGCTCGATTCCCGTGCTGAACGGCTGAAAGACAGCCGGGCATTTTACCCGGCGGGGGCCTCGGCACCGGCCTTGGCGCACAAGCAACACCCCGGGCGGTGCCACCCTGGGCGCCGGGCCTGTGTGCTACCGGGTCAGCCGGGGCTGCGCTAGGCTGCCGGCCATGACATCTGCGCCCAGACTCAACGCCACCGCGCTGCGCCAGCGCCTGGCCCAGCTGGGATTGCGGCAATGGTGGCTGGCCGAACAGCTGGGTGTGGACCGTCGCACGGTGCTGCGCTGGGTCAACGGCCAGGTGCGGCAGGTGCAGCCGGCGCAGCTTCAGGCCCTGGCTCGCGTGTTGAATTGCACCGCCGACGACCTGTTGCTGCACGACAGCCCCGCCCCGCTGGCCACCGCAGATGACCAACGCGCCGCCGGCACCGCCCTGGCCGCCAGCACCGTGCTCGACCGCCTGGGGCCGGTGGGTGAATGGGACGTGCTCGAGCACCTGCTCAGGGCCGCCGCGGTGCCCGACCTGCCGCCCCAGGTGTTGGGCCGCCTGCAACACCAGCTGTGTGTGGCCTGCTGGCGGCAGGACAAGCTGAACCAGGCGCAAGGCCACAACAACAGCGCGTTGGCCATCGCCCGCCGCATTAGCGACAACAGCCTGCTGGCCGACGCGCTGGGCAGTCGCGCCAACCTGCAGTTCTGGCGCGGCGACTGGCCGGCCGCCCGCAGCAGCTGGCTCGAGGCGCTGGCCTTGGCGCACTGGCTTTCACCACGCCAGCGGGGCGCGCTGCACAGCAACCTGGGAGCGTCGTTGGCCGAAACGGGTTCGCTGCAAGCAGGCCGCGCACAGCTGCAGCTGGCGCTGGCCTGCTTCGACGCCGAAGGCACGCCGATGAACCGCAGCATCGTGCAGGCCCATCTGGCGCTGTTGGCTCTGCTGGCCGGTCACACCCACGAAGGCGAGGCCCATGCCCGGCTGGCGCACGACGCCGCACAGCGTGGTGACTACCGCCGCGGACTGGCACTGTCGCACCTGCTGGACGCCCAGGTGGCGGCGCAGCGCGGTCAGGCACTTCAGACACACCATGCCCTGGCACAGGCAAACCAGGCCTTTGCCGACCTGCACATCGACGAAGCCGACCAGCAGCTGCAGCAGGCGCGTGCCTGGCGCTGGCTGGGTGACGGCCAGGCCGCGCTGGCCGCTGCGCAGGCGGCCTTGCAGCGCAGCGCGAGTCTCCCGCTGGAACACGCCGCTGCGCTGCATGAACAGGCATTGGCGATGCAGATGCTGGGGCAGGCACGCGACGCCGCCAAGTCCTTGCAGGCGGCAGCCGAGGCCTACCGCCGCTGCGGCGCCACGCCGCCGGCCATGTCACCGGCTGTCACTCGCCAGCCCGCAGCGGCGGCGCTAAGGTAGCGGCACATAGGCCTCAGCCCTCAGCCCTCAGCCACCACCCAGAGCAAAACATGGACTTCGACACCTTCCTGGACCAGGCCTGGACCGACCATGCCACCCAGCCCGCGGCCGTGGCCCGGACGCTGCAGGACGAAGGCCTGCAGCGTGTCACCGACAGCGGCCAGCTGGCCAGCGTGGCGCACCTGGCGCACCATGTCTTTGGTGCCCACCTGTCGCGCTGGCAGGAAGGCGTGGAATTCCAGCGGCAGTTGGCCGCCCTGCCCTGCTGCACGGCTGGCAGCAACGAAGCGCTGACCATCGGCCGCCACATCAGCGCGCTTCGCCTGGCCGGTGACCTGGGGGACGACCGTGTCGGCGCCGGCATGTCAGACCGCATTCGCCTGAGTGCGCTGGCCGCCATCAACCTGGCAGAACACGACGCCAACCGTGCGGCCAGCTTGCTGCAAGAAGCGCTGGACCTGGCCGCTGGCGCCGAACTGCCCGACACCGACCCGGTGCACCGTGCGCTGGCCGTGGCCGGCAACAACATCGCCGGCACCCTGGAAGAAGTGCCCGAGCTGACAGCCGAAGCCGGCCGCCTGATGATCCTGGCTGCGCAGACCGGCCGCCGCCACTGGGCGATTGCCGGCACGTGGCTCGAAACCGAACGGGCCGAGTACCGCCTGGCGATGAGCTGGCTGAAAGCCGGTGACGTGGTGCAGGCGCGCCAGCACGCGCAGAACTGCCTGGAAATCTTGGCCGCCAATCAAGGGCCTGCGCTGGAGCAGTTTTTTGGCTGGGAAGCGCTGGGCCTGGTCGAAAGGCGGGCCTGCAATGACACCGGCCATGCCCATGCCCTGGCACAGGCTGAACTGGCCTTCCAGGACCTGGCCGACAGTGACCGTGGCTGGTGCCAGGCCAGCCTGGACAAGCTCAAGACCGTTTGAGGCAGCTCAAGAGCGAACGATTTGTCACCGGCCGAGCCAGAGCGTTGGATCAGCGTGACCGCGCCGCTGTCGGCTTCGTCAGGCTTGCGCCCGGCCTGGCCAGGCTGGTGGCGCGTGTCGCGGCGTGCTCGAGCCGCAGCGGCCGACTTGTCTGCACTGCTGTTCGTGGCTGGGCTGTTGCCCGGGCACCGGGATCAGCGGCCGCGAGGTGCTGACTTCAGGCACGAAGCGTTCGGCCAACAGGGCTCGCCAGGCGCTGAAGATGGCAGCACAGAGCCTGTGGCGCAGCGAGTCGGCGCCGGGGGCGTTCTACCGGCGGCTGTCATCCCGCATGGACAAGCCCAGGGCCAACACCGCTGCCGCGCAAACGCTGGCCCGAACGGTCTGCTCCTCATGCTCGCCCGAGGTGAGGCCTTTGTTGACCAGCGCCCGCGCCACTGCGGTGGGCTTCCAAGTCAACTCCGTGGGGACGGCCGCATGAAATCAGCCGGCTGCAGTTCTGTTGCTAGAGAACGACCGTCGACGATGCCGGGGGCTGCCGGCAGCGGGTCGAAGGCATGCACAAGCTGCCGGGTCCACCCGTCAGACGCCCCATACGGAAGAGACTACTTTCCACCCATCCGACGCTGCAGGCCCTGCGTCAGCCAAAGGCTGCTGTCACGCCCGCCCACCAACGCGTCAACGCCACTGCGGCGCAGCAGTGCGCGGCCATCATCCGGGTCCATCACCATCACCGCTGTACCCAGGCCATTGACGGCGTCGACCGAGTCGGCCAGCAGCGTCGTGCCGTGCGGTCCTTGCGCCGGATAGCCGGTTCGTGGGTCCAGCACGTGGTGGTAGCGGCGGCCGTCGCGGACGAAGCAGCGTTCATAGTCGCCCGACGAGGCGACGATGCCGTTGGTCAAGTCCACGGCACCGAGCAGGCGCTGCGGTGCGCGCGGGTCGCGGATGCCCACCCGCCACGGCCTGACCTGTGGCGCGGCCATCGCCAGAATGTCTCCTCCGCCGTCAACGAGCGCGGTCTGGATGCCATACCCTTGCAGCGTCAGCAAGCCGGCCTGCAGGATCGGCAGCTTGGCGATGCCACCGGTGTCCAGGCGCATGCCGCGCCGCCCGAGCAGCGCCGTGCCGGCGCGCTCGTCGAGCGTCAGCAGGCGCCAGTCGACACCGCGCAGGCCTGCGGCGATGCGCTCGGGCGTCGGCATGGCGGGCGCCGCGGGGTCGAAGTGCCAGCGGCCGACCGATCCCACGGTGACGTCGAAGGCGCCATCGCTGCGCCGTGCCACCGCCTGAGCCGCGAGCAGCACTTTCATCAGCTCCGGCGCCACCGACACGGGCTGCAACCCGGCGCTGAGGTTGACGGCGGCCACGGCGTTGGTGGCGCTGTAGTGGCTCAGCAGCGCGACCTGGCGCTGCATCTCGGAGAAGGCCGCCTCGATCGCGGGTGCCAGCAGTGGATCTTCGCCGACCGCGGCGATGGCCACACGCGTGCCCATGAGCACCCGTTCCACACGGTGCCGCTGTGGAGCGCGCGCCGCCACCGGCCCCGCACGCAGCGGTTGCGCCCAGCCCAGCAGCGCCGCGCCGGCCCACAGTGCCGTGGCGCCGCACAACAGCCGGCGTCGTGTCTGCGGCAGCGTCGTCGTGCGATTCATGCTGAGCCGGCGTCTACTTCGACTGCGCCACCATGAAGTCGACGGCGGCCTTGATGTCGGCGTCGGGCAGCGTCGAGCCGCCCTTGGGCGGCATCACACCCTTGGCGCCGGTGTAGCCCTCGATGGCGTGTTTGTAGAGCACGTCGTTGCCCTGCGCGATGCGCGCCGCCCAGTCGGCCTTGTCGCCGGGCTTGGGCGCGCCGGCGACACCGGCGCCATGGCACAGCGCACAAGCCTTGCCGTAGGCCGACTTGCCGGCGGCGTCGACCGAGACCGAGACCGCTGGCGCGGCGGCCGGCGCCGGGGCGGGAGGGGGCGCCGGGGCAGGCGTCTCCTGCTTGCCGCAGGCGGCGATGAACAAGGTGCACAGCGTGATGGCCAGGCTGGTTCGCAGGGTCATGATTTCCTCACTTCGTTGATGACGCATTGTCCGGACGGGTGAGGCAATTCATTTGATGTATCTCAAATGCCGCTTTATCAGTGGCACCGATGATTCACGCCATCGGCAGCACCCGTGCCGCCGTTTCAACCGACCGAAGGACACATCATGACCTCCCCCGAAAGCCAGACACCCAGCCGTCGCCTTTTCCTCAGCACCTCAGCCGCTGCCGTGGCAGGCGTCGGCCTGGTCGCCTGCTCGGACAAACCCGCCACTGCCACCGGGGCGGCGTCGGCGCCGGTGCTGGGCACCACCGGCCAACACGCCGGCAGCGCGCACCTGAAGCCGGGCGAGCTGGATACCTACTACGGCCTGTGGAGCGGTGGCCATACCGGTGACGTGCGCGTGCTGGGCCTGCCATCGGGCCGTGAGTTGCTGCGCATCCCCTGCTTCGTGCCCGATGCGCTGGTGGGCTGGGGCCACACCAACGAGTCCAAGAAGATCATGGGCACCAAGGCCGACGGCTCGTTGCGCTACACGGTGGGCGACACCCACCACGTGCATGCTTCGTACAAGGACGGCAACTACGACGGCCGCTACGCCTGGGTCAACGACAAGATCAACTCGCGCGTTGCGCGCATCCGGCTCGACTACTTCGTCTGCGACAAGATCACCAAGCTGCCCAACGTGCAGGGCTTCCACGGCATCTTTCCCGACAAACGCGACCCGGTGGATGCGGCGGTCAACTACACCACGCGTGTCTTCTGCGGCGGTGAGTTCTCGATTCCGCTGCCCAACGCCCCGATCGAGGACGACACCAAGTACCGCTCACTGTTCAGCTGCGTCGACGCCGAGACCATGGAGGTGCGCTGGCAGGTGCTGATCGACGGCAACTGCGACCTCGTGGCCACCTCGTACGACGGCAAGCTGGCTGCGGCCAACCAGTACAACACCGAGATGGGCGCGCGCTACGAGAACATGATGTCGGCCGAGCGCGACGCCTGCATCTTCTACAACATCGCCCGCATCGAACAGGCGGTGAAGGAGGGCAAGGTCAAGACCATCGGCAGCTCCAAGGTGCCGGTCGTCGACGGCACGCGCGAGGCGAACAAGGACCCGAAGACGGCGCTCGTCGGCTACGTCTCGGTGCCCAAGAACCCGCACGGGGTCAACGCGAGCCCGGACGGAAAGTACTTCATCTGCGCCGGCAAGCTCTCGCCCACGGCCACGGTGATCGAGCTCGCCAAGGTGCTCGACTGGTTCGACGGCAAGATCGACAAGATCGACGACACGATCGTCGCCGAGGTGGAGCTGGGCCTGGGCCCGCTGCACACCGCCTTCGACGGGCGCGGCAATGCCTACACCACGCTGTTCCTCGACAGCCAGGTCGTGAAGTGGAACGTCGACCAGGCGATTGCCTTCCACAAGGGCGACAAGAATGCCAAGTACGTGGTCGACCGCATCGACGTGCACTACCAGCCCGGACACATCAACGCCTCGCAGTCCGAGACCGTGGCGGCCGATGGCAAGTACCTCTGCGTGGGTTGCAAGTTCTCCAAGGACCGCTTCCTGCCGGTGGGTCCGCTGCACGCCGAAAACGAGCAGATCATCGACATCTCGGGCGAGAAGATGGTGCTGCTGGCCGATCACCCGGTGCGCGGCGAGCCGCATGACTTCGTCTTCTTCAAGCGTGAGTTGCTCAAGCCCAAGCAGGTCTATGACCTCGACGAGTTCCCTCTGGCGGTGAAGGACCCGAAGGATGCTGGCGTCACGCGCAACGGCCGCAAGGTCACGGTGCGCATGACCTCGCAGGCGCCGGCATTCGAGCCGCGCGAGTTCAAGGTCCGGCGCGGCGACGAGGTGACGCTGATCTGGACCAACCTGGACAAGATCCAGGATCTGACACACGGGCTGGCGATCCCCGACTACAACATCAACTTCATCACCAATCCGCTCGAAACCGCTTCGGTCACCTTCACAGCCGACCAGGTGGGCGTGTTCTGGTACTACTGCACCCACTTCTGCCACGCGCTGCACCTGGAAATGCGCGGACGGATGTACGTCGAAGCCTGAGCAAACGACCGCGGCCGTGGCCCGGTCGACATCGACGCCATGATCCGCCGCTTGCTCCTCGTCCTGCCGCTGCTGCTGGCGCTGCTGTGGCCGGCCCTGGCCCGCAGCCAGGCCTACGAGGCCCGTTTGCCGCCCGACCTGGCCACCACGCCCGACCTCTGCGCGCGTGTGCCCTGCGGCGACGTGTTTCCCGGCGCGGTGTCGTTCTCGCTGCGCTTGGGGCAGCCACCTTACGTCGAGGCCTACGGCGGCGCGGACGGTCGCACGCTGCTGGGCTGGGTGATGCTGTCCACCGACATCACCGATCTGCCGGCCTACTCGGGCAAGCCCGTGGTGACGCTGATCGGCATGGACCGCGCCGGCCGCTTCGTCGGCGTCAAGATCCTCAAGCACTCCGAGCCCATCCTGCTGCTGGGCATCCCGGAGTCCACGCTGGCGGAGTTCAACGCGCAGTACCTGGGCAAGCAGGTCACGCAGACCATCGAGGTCGGTCCTTCGCGGCCCGAAGAAGGTGTGATCGGCATGGATGCGATCTCCGGCGCCACGGTGACGGTGATCGCACAGAACCAGGTGATCACGAGTTCCGGACAGGCGGTGGCGCGCCAGGTCGGCCTGATCGAGCCAACACGGCGCGACCCTGCCCGATTCGCGCCGCAGGGCCGCCTGCTCGCCTGGGACGAGTTGGTGGCGCTGGGCGCGGTGCAGCGGCTGCGCGTCGAAGCGCACCAGGTGGGGCTGCCGCGCAGCGCCGAGCCGTTCATCGAACTGTGGTTCGGCGACCTCAACCACCCCGACGTGGCGCGCAGCGTGCTGGGCGCCGGTGTGCACGACACCCTGCGCGCACGCCTGCGGCCCGGCGAGAGTGCGATCTTCGTGGTGCGCACTGCGGGTGTGGAGTCCTTCAAGGGCTCGGGCTTCGTGCGCGGCGGCCTTTACGACCGCGTGCAGGTCAAGCAGGGGCCCGATGCCTTCACCTTCCGTGACCTCGACTCGATCAACCTCTACGGCCTGGCTGCCGCCGGTGCGCCGTCGCCCACCGAGTCGGCCATCTTCATCCTGCGCTCGGCGTCGTTCTCTGCGGCCTACCCGTGGAAGCTGGCCTTCCTGGGCAACCGCGTCGACCGCGCCACCGGGCAGCGCACCTTTGCCACCTTCGAAAGCCGGCTGTGGCTGGCCGGCGCGCTGCTTGAAGGCGGCCGCCCGAAGCTGACCGAGCCCCAGGCGCCCTGGGTGCGCATCTGGCGCGCACGGGCGCTCGAGATCGGCCTGTTCAGCGCGCTGCTCGTGGCGGTGGGCGTGGTCTACGCGTCGCGCGAACGGCTCACCCGGCTGTCCACGCACAAGAACAAGTGGCCGGTCAACGGCTTCAAGTACACGGCCTGGGCCTTGTCGATCGGTTTCGTGGGCTTCGGGCTGTTGGCGCAGCCCTCGATCACGCAGGTGTTGACCTGGTTCCACGCGCTGCTGTTCCAGTGGACCTGGTCGCTGTTCCTGTCCGACCCCTTCATTTTCATTTTCTGGGTCTTCATCATCGTCACGGTCTTCCTGTTCGGGCGCGGCCTGTTCTGCGGCTGGCTGTGTCCATTCGGGTCGTTGTCGGAGGCGATGTACAAGCTCGGTGGCCTGATCGGCCTGAAGCGCTGGCAGCGCCACCTGCCGCGTGCCTGGCACGATCGGCTGAAGTGGGTCAAGTACGGCGTCTTCTTCGGCCTGCTGGCGGTCTCGATGTTCTCGATGGTGCTGGCCGAGATGCTGGCCGAGGTGGAGCCCTTCAAGACCACCTTCCTCGTCGGCGTGGCCAACCGCAGCTGGCCCTACGGCCTGTTCGTCGCGCTCATTCTGGGCGTGTCCTTGTTCGTCGAGCGGCCCTATTGCAAGTACATCTGCCCGCTGGGCGCGGCACTGGCCATGCCCAGCACCTTTCGCTGGTTCGGGCTGCCCCGCAAGATGGACTGCAACAGCTGCAAGGCCTGCGCGGTGGGCTGCGGCTCGCTGGCGATCGACGCCGACGGCCGCATCGATGCCCGGGAGTGCCTGCACTGCCTGGACTGCCTGGTGCTGTACACCGACAAGCAGGGCTGCCCGCCACTGGCGCGCGAACGCAAGCGGCGCGAACGCGACGGCCTGCTCATCACGCCGATCGGCCGCGAAGGCTATTTCATCCCCATCGACGCCGTGCCGGCGGTGAGCGCACGCGTCGCCACCGGACCCGACCCGCGCATGGCCAGTGCACCGGCCGCACCCGCACACCTGGCGCGGCCGCGCAGCGTGGGCTGGCTGCTGGCCGAATTGCGCGACCACCTTTTCCCGTGGACGCGCGAAGGCTGGCACCACCGCCGCGCCTGGCAGGTGGCCGGCATGTCGCTGGCGGTCGCGGCGACGCTGGCCTGGGCCTGGGCAGCAATGGGCTACCTGTCCGCCGGCGCCATCGTCGCCTGGTGGTTCGGCTGGAGCCTGTACGAGGTGCTGATGCGCCTGCAGGGGCGCCGCTACGTGAAGGAAGGCCCGTGGTGGCGCAACCAGTACCGCATCGCCAGCGTGATGGACATGTTGAGCTACGTGGGCTTCAAGAACCTGCTCATCGGCGCCGCGCTGTTCCTCGCGCTGAAGAACCTGGGCATGCTGCAGTCATGATTCGACTCGCCTTCGCCTTGCTGCTCGCCTGGGCCTGCGCCGCGGGCGCCGCCGAGCCTGCGACCTGGCGGGTGGCGCCCGGCCAGGATCTGCAGGCCGCGATCGACCACGCCGCGCCGGGCGACGTGGTGGAGATCCTGCGGGCCCGCCACGAGGTCAACCTGCGCATCGCCAAGCCGCTGACGTTGCGCGGCGTCGGCCTGCCCACGCTCAGCGGCGGGCAGCGTGGCCATGTGATCGACGTGCACGCCGCCGACGTGATCATCGAGGGCCTGATCGTGCGCGACTCCGGGCAAAGCCTGCTGAAGCAGCATGCCGGCATCTACCTGCGCCCGGGCGCCCACCGCGCGGTGGTTCGCCGCAACCACCTTGTCTACAACCTCTTCGGCCTGTGGATAGAGCAGGCCGACGACGTGCGCATCGAGCACAACCTGGTCACCGGCCTGCGCGACCTCAACTCGCCGCAGCGCGGCAACGGCATCCAGCTCTACAACACGAAGCGCGCTCAGATCCTGCACAACCGCGTGAGCTTCGTTCGCGACGCGATCTACGTCGACGTGTCGCACGACGCCATCTTTCGCGGCAACCGACTGCACCACAGCCGCTACGGCACGCACTACATGAACTCCTACCGCAACCTGTGGGAGGACAACGAGAGCTACTACAACCGCGGCGGCCTGGCGCTGATGGAAGTGCGCGACAACACGGTGCGCAACAACCGGACCTGGGGCAATTCGGACCACGGCATCATGCTGCGCACGCTGCAGGACTCGACGATCGAAGGCAACGTGGTGGCCGGCAACGGGCGCGGCTTCTTCATCTACGACGTGGAGTACACGACGCTGCGCGGCAACCTCATCATCGACAACAACGTGGGCGTTCATCTGGCGGCGCTGTCCACCCGCAACCAGGTGGAGGGCAACGACTTCATCGCCAACCGCGAACAGGTGCGTTACGTGGGCGGCCGCGACGAGGCCTGGGGCGCCAAGCAGGCCGGTGGAGCAGGCGGCAACCATTGGTCCAACTACAACGGCTGGGACCGCAATGCGGATGGCCGCGGCGACGTGCCCTACCAGGCCAACGACCTGATCGATCGTCTGCAGTACCGCCACCCGGTCGTGAAGCTGCTGCTGGGCAGCCCGGCAGTGCAGGTGCTGCGCACGGTCGGCCAGCAGTTTCCGGTGTTGCGCGCGCCCAGCGTCGTCGATGCCGCGCCGAGCATGCACCCAACCCACAATGACTGGAGCGAATGGCGTGGACGCTATTTCCGTTGATGCGCTGCGGCTGGAGAACGTCGTCAAGCGCTACGGCGCGCACGCGGCGCTGGACGGCGTGAGCCTGGCCGTGCCGCGCGGCCAGCTGTTCGGTCTCATCGGCCACAACGGCGCCGGCAAGAGCACGCTGTTCAAGCTGCTGCTGAACCTGATTGCACCCAGCGCCGGGCGGCTGTGGATTGCCGGCCGCGAGGTGCGCGGTGCGGCCACGCGCGACACGCGCCGCCGCGTCGGCTACCTGCCCGAAAACCTGGTGCTCTACGACAACCTCAACGGGCTGGAGACGCTGCAGTTCTTCGCCCGCCTGAAGACCGCGCCGATCACGCAGTGCACCGAGTTGCTCGAACGCGTGGGCCTGGGCGGCGTCGGCCGGCTGCCGGTGCGCGGCTACTCCAAGGGCATGCGCCAGCGCCTGGGCTTCGCGCAGGCGCTGCTGGGCGAACCCGAGATCCTGCTGCTTGACGAACCCACCACCGGGCTGGACCCGGCCGGCACACGCGACTTTTTCGCTCAGCTCAAACAATTGCGCGATGCCGGCGTCACGCTCGTCATCAGTTCGCACGTGCTGGCCCAGTTGCAAGGCCGCGTCGATGCACTGGCCATGCTGGCCGGTGGCCGGCTGGCTGCTGAAGGCACGGTGCAGGCACTGCGCGAACGCTCGGCGCTTCCCCTGCGGCTGGAAGTGAGCGCTAGCGCGGCTCAGCTGGATGCACTGCCGCGCGCGCTGGCCGGCCATGAAGGCCTGCAGCTGCAGCGCGAGGCGGCGGACCGCCTGCGGCTGGAGCTGCCGCGCTCGCTCAAGATGGCCGTGTTGACCGTGCTCACCCAGGCCGGCGTGGCCGACGTGCAAGTGCACGAACCCACGCTCGAGGATGTCTACTTCGACCTGCGAAGCGCAGCATGAACATCCACACCGACGCTCTCGCGGCTGGCCCCATGACCACTGAACCCCTGCCCCCCGACACCGTCTTGGCGCCGTCCGCCCGCCTGCAGTGGCGGCCGCTGGCCGCGGTGGCGCACAAGGAATTCCGCGACCGCTTGCGCAACCGCTGGGTGCTGGCGGTGACGCTGGTTTTCGCTGCCTTTTCTTTCGCCATCACCTGGTTCGGCGGCGCCGGGCAGGGCCTCATCGGCCCGACTTCGCTGGAGCTCACCATCACCAGCCTGGTCAGCCTGGTGATCTACCTGATCCCGCTGATCGCACTGCTGCTGGGCTTCGACACCATCGTCGGCGAACGTGAACGCGGCTCGCTGGACCTGCTGCTGGCGCTGCCCATCACACGGCTGGAGCTGCTGCTGGGCAAGTACCTGGGTCTGGCGGCTGCGCTGACAGTGGCCACACTGCTCGGTCTGGCCGGGGTGGCGGTGCTGCTGGTGATGCGCTTCGGTCATGCCGGCCTGGTCCACTACGGCGGTTTCATGGTCAGCGCGGTGCTGCTGGGTCTGGCCTTCCTCAGCCTGGCGCTGTTGCTGTCCACGCTGGCGCGCGACCGTGCGCAGGCTTCGGGCCTGGCGATCGCCATCTGGTTCGTGCTGGTACTGGTGTTCGACCTCGTGCTGCTGGGCCTGCTGGTGGCCACGGGTGGCGACCTTGGCGGCTGGCTCGACGGTGACCGCGCCGCCTGGCTGCTGCTGCTCAACCCCGCGGACATCTTCCGCATCCTCAACATTTTCTCGCTCGACGACGTGCGGCGCAGCTACGGGCTGATCAGCCTCGTGCCGGCGGCCCTGGGCAAGCCCTGGCTGATGGGGGCTGCGATGGGCGCCTGGATCGTGCTGCCGCTGGCGCTGGCGAGTTGGAGGTTCAAGCCATGAACGATTTTGCGATGACCACGCGCCGCCGCTGGCTGTGCCGTTGCGGTGCCGCGTTGGCGGCCTTCGGCGCACTGGGCATGGTCGCTTGCAGCCGGGACGGCGCCGAGACCGGCACCGCGACCGCCGCCGACTTTGGCGCCGATGCGAGCTGCGCGCTCGACGGCATGCTGCTGGCCGAGTACGCCGGACCGAAAGGTCAGCTGCTGGTCGCCGGGCAGTCGCAGCCCGAGTGGTACTGCGACACGCTGGAACTGCTGAACGTGTTGCTGAACCCCGAGCAGGTGCGCAAGCTGCGTGGTGCCTGGGTGCAGGACATGGGCCGCGCCGACTGGGAGCGTCCGCTTGGCCACTGGGTGGACGCGCGCCTGGCGCACTACGTGCTGGGCAGCCGGCGCAAGGGATCGATGGGGAAAACGGCCGCCTCTTTTGCCGATGTGGCCGCGGCCCAGGCTTTCCAGGGGCAGCATGGAGGTCGCGTGCTGGCCTTCTCCGACATCCGACCCGAGATGGTCGACCTCTCGGGCGGCGCGCTGCACGACAAGCGGATGTGATGGCGATGGCGCGGCAGCGGCAATGCGTTGCGCGCTGCGCTGAGTTCGGCCGACGTGGCTGCGCACCTGCTCAAGCCGGACTGGAGAACGCTTCGTCCGGGAAGGTCGCGCGCTGTTGCTGGGCAGCTGATCAGCGCGACGACAGCAGCCCCAGCGGATGGTGCGCCAGCGCCACCGTGACGATGAAGCCGAAGCAAGCGAGTGCCGCCGCCGTCCACGCCGCACGTGTGGCCAACGTTTGTGCACGGCGCAGCGCCATCGTGCCCAGCCCGATATAGAGCAGCAGCAACAGCAGCTTGGTGCCCAGCCAGGGCTGGCCGAACGGGTCGATGCGCAGTGCCGCCCACAGCGCGATGCCAGCGGCCAGCAGGCCGGTGTCGATCACCCAGCTTGCCACGCGCGCCGGCCTGGCCAGCGGCCAGTTTGCGCCGGCCAGATGGGCGGCCGCACGCAGTGCAAACAGCGTGCCGCTGGCGGCGACCAGGCCGATGTGCAGGTGACGCAGCAGGAAATAGTGTTCGATCAGCTCCATCGGTCCTTGGCCAGGCCACACATCTCAGCGACCGCTGTCATTTTGAACGAACGCCCACCTTCGCCGCCCGTGACGTCAAGTGGTGTTTCGTCGATTTGTCGACTTGGCGCCGGTGGGACGCGACGCCCGCTTCGTTCAGTAGGGCGGGCGGGCACAGCCCACTCTGACAACACAGCCGGCGCGGCTAGACTTGCGGCGCCCACCTTTGTTGCCGGAGTCCTGCATGCCCGACCCCATCCTGGTTGCCCAGCGCGGCGACATCGAATGCCACCTGCTGCCTGCACTGGCCAACCGCCACGGGCTGATCACCGGTGCCACCGGCACCGGCAAGACGATCACGCTGCAGACCCTGGCCGAAGGCTTCAGCAAGCTGGGTGTGCCGGTGTTCATGGCCGACGTGAAGGGCGACCTGACCGGTGTTTCGCAGCCCGGTTCCCTGCCACCCAAGGTGGCAGCCATCCTGAAGGAACGGGGCATTGCCGCCCCCGACAGCGTGTTGTGCCCGGTCACGCTGTGGGACGTGTTCGGCATCCAGGGCCACCCGGTGCGTGCCACTGTGTCCGACATGGGCCCGCTGCTGCTGGCGCGCATGCTGGCGCTCAACGAAACCCAGGCCGGCGTGCTGAACCTGGTGTTCAAGATCGCCGACGACAACGGCATGTTGCTGCTGGACATGAAAGACCTGCGCGCGATGCTGCAGTTCGTGGGCGACAACAGCAAGCAGTTCACCACCGAGTACGGCAACATCAGCGCCGCCAGCGTCGGCGCCATCCAGCGTGGGCTGCTGCAGATTGAAGAACAGGGCGGCGACAAGTTCTTCGGCGAGCCCATGCTCGACCTGACGGACTTCATGCAGACCGTCGACGGCAAGGGGGTGATCAACATCCTCAGCGCCGACCGGCTGATGAACGCACCACGCCTGTACGCCACCTTCCTGCTGTGGATGCTGTCGGAACTGTTCGAGATGCTGCCCGAGGTGGGCGACCTGAACAAACCGAAACTGGTGTTTTTCTTCGACGAAGCCCACCTGCTGTTCAAGGACGCACCGGCTGCGCTGGTCGAACGCATCGAACTCGTCGTGCGCCTGGTGCGCAGCAAGGGCGTGGGTGTGTACTTCGTGACGCAGAACCCGCTGGACGTGCCCGACACCGTGCTGGCGCAGCTGGGCAACCGCGTGCAGCACGCGCTGCGTGCCTTCACACCGCGTGACCAGAAAGCCGTGAAAGCCGCGGCCGACACGATGCGCGCCAACCCGGCCATCGGTGACATGGCCACGGCCATCACCGAACTGGCCGTGGGCGAAGCGCTGGTCAGCTTCCTCGACCCCAAGGGCCGGCCCAGCGTGACCGAGCGGGTGTACGTGCTGCCACCGGGCAGCCAGATCGGGCCCATCACGCCGGCGCAGCGGCAGGCGCTGATCGCCGGTTCGCTGGTGGCCGGCACCTACGAAAAGACCGTGGACCGCGAGTCGGCCTACGAAAAGATCAAGGGCCGGGTCAACGCACCCGCCCCGGGCGCGGCCGGTACGCCCGCCGCCACCAGCCCGCCCGGAGCCGCGGCCCCCGCGCCGGCCCAGGCGGGTGGGGGCATGTTCGACGCGATGAAGGACATGCTGATGGGCTCCACCGGCCCACGCGGCGGGCGCCACCCGGGTCTGGCGGAAAAAGCGGCGTCGTCGGCGGTGCGCAGCATCGGCTCGGCCGTGGGGCGCGAGATCATCCGCGGCGTGCTGGGTTCGCTGCTGGGCGGTGCGCGCAAGCGCTAGGCCCCGGCGGGCTCGACAAGCGGTGCAGCGCGACGACACCCTGCTGCAGACGCTTCGCACCCGTCTGCAACTCAAGCCGGGCCGCCTGCTGCAGGACACCGGCTTGCGCCGCGCCGCCGTGGTGCTGGCGGTGGTGGATGCGGGGCCTGGCGCCGACCTGCCGGGTTTTGCCGCGCACCCAGGCTGGAGCACCGACGCGGCCTTCCTGCTGACCCGTCGCGCGGCGCGCATGAACCGCCACGCCGGCCAATGGGCGCTGCCGGGCGGCCGGCTCGACGAGGGCGAATCGGCGCTCGACGCCGCCTTGCGCGAACTGCACGAAGAGCTGGGCCTGCTGTTGCCACCCGGCAGCGTGCTGGGCACGCTGGACGACTACGCCACACGTTCAGGTTATGTCATCACGCCCTTTGTCGTCTGGGCCGGCGCCGCGCCTGCGCTGCAGCCCGACCCAGCCGAGGTGGCCAGCGCGCACCGCATCCCGCTGACCGAGCTGCTGCGCAGCGACGCACCCATCCTGGACCCGCCTCACCCCGGGCACGAACACCCGGTGCTGCGCATGCCGCTGGGCGAACACTGGGTGGCTGCGCCCACGGCAGCCATCCTGTACCAGTTTGCGCAGGCCTGCCTGCTGGGGCGGCCCACCGAGGTGGCGCATTTCGACCAGCCGCGTTTCACGTGGCAATGACAGGTGCCAGCCCGCTGCGGGCGCGGCACAGGAGACAGGTGATGTTCAAGTGGATCGTGATCGTGCCCGGGGCGCTGGCTGTGCTGCTGTGGGTGCTGCTGGTCGTGACCGGGCAGGCGGGCCTGCTGCGGGGCCAGCCACCCGCCGACCTGGGGGTGCGCGACGGCAAGCTGAAGCGGCCTTCCCACACACCGAACAGCGTCAGCAGCCAGGCCGGGTTGTGGCCCGACCATCCGCAGGCCCGCGACGCCGGCATCGCGCCGCTGCCGGCACAGACCGGCGGCGAAGGGCCGTTGGCGCGCATCCAGGCGCTGGTGGCCGCGATGCCGGGCGCCACGGTGATCAAGGCCGAACCCGACTACCTGCACGCCGCCTTCACGACACGCCTGCTGAAGTTCACCGACGACGCCGAATTCTGGTTCGACCCCGCAGCCGGCGTGGTGCAGGTGCGCTCGGCCTCTCGCCTGGGCCGCAAGGACTTCGGCGTCAATCGCCAACGCATCGAAGCGCTGCGCGAGGCCTTGGCACGTCCGTGATCGCGCACTGAGCACAGACCCGGTCCGCTGGCGCCAGCCGGGTCCCACCTGGCGCCTGCCGGCGTCAGACCGTCGCAACAGGCTCGCCTGTCGCGGCCGCCGCCGGCAAAGTGCCGCCATGCTGATTCAGATACTGCTTCACACCCCCGCTTGGGTCTGGGTCCTGGCCTGCACGCTGCTGGCACTGGGTCTGTGGCAAAGGCGTGCGCGACAGGTGAGGCCACGGCGCCTGCTGATCCTGCCCCTGGCGCTGCTGGGCCTGGGGCTCTGGTCGATGGCACCGGGCTTCATGGCCCTGCCCTGGACCGCCGCGCTGTGGGCCCTGGCGCTGGCCTGCAGCACGGCACTCGGCCGGCGCCTGCCCGCCCCGCGGGGCACGCATTGGCTGATGGCCTCGCGGCAATTGCACCTGCCCGGCAGCTGGCTGCCGCTGGTCCTGATCGTGCTGATTTTCATCCTGCGCTACCTCACTGGCGTGGCACTCACACTGAACCCGGGCTGGCGTGAACTGGCTGTGGTGCAGGGCCCCTTGGCCCTGCTGTTCGGTGCCCTGAGCGGCGTCTTCCTGGGGCGTGCGCTGGGCCTGCTGCAGCTGACCCGCCCCACAATGCCTTGCCATGGCCCTGCCGCAGTCGACCTTGCCTGAATCCGCGCCAGCATTGCCCATGGGCGCTCTGGCGACGACCCGCCGCCGCCTTTGGGTGGGCGCGTGGCGGCAACTGCTGGTGGTGGGCAGCCTGTGCCTGGGTATTGCCTTGCTGCTGACCGCACTGGACGGCCGCGGCTTTGGCCCCAAGTTGGTCTATTCCCTGTGCATCGGCGCCGTCTGCACGATCCTGGTGGGCGGTGTGCGGCTGCTCGCGGCGATGTTCCACGACCGCCTGCGCAAGGCCCGAGGACTGCCCGCCAGCCCGGACTTCAATGGCTGGGCCGGCGCCGTACCGGGCGCGTTGGTGGCCGTGCTGCTGGGCCCTTCCCTTGGCCTGACGGCGGGCGATTGGCTGACCGGGCAACAGTCCGCCAGCATCTGGAATCTGGCCTCCAGTTCGACCCGCATGACGCTGGTGCTCAGCGTGCTGGGCACGGCGATTTCCCTGGCGGTCATCGGCTCGCTGGAACGCCTGAGCAGCGCCCGTGCTGCCGCCGAAGCCGCGCAGCGCCAGGCCGCCGAACACCAGCTGCGGCTGCTGCAAAGCCAGCTCGAGCCACACATGCTGTTCAACACACTGGCCAATCTGCGCGTGCTGATCGGCCTGGACGCCGCGCAGGCGCAGGCCATGCTGGACCGCCTGATCGGCTTTCTGCGCGCCACGCTGAACGCCTCGCGGCTGTCGGTGCACCCGCTGGCCACCGAATTCGATCGCATCGCCGACTACCTGGCCCTGATGGGCGTGCGCATGGGTGACCGCCTGCAGACCCGGCTGCTGCTGCCCGAGGCCCTGCGTGAGCTGCCGGTGCCGCCGCTGCTCTTGCAGCCGCTGGTCGAAAACGCCATCAAACACGGCCTGGAGCCGCATGTGCAAGGGGGCCTGGTGACGGTGTCGGCCCGTGTCGAGGGCCATGAACTGTTGCTGAGCGTGCGCGACACCGGCGTCGGCCTGAACCAAGCCCTGGCCAACACCGAAGGCAGCCGTTTTGGCCTGGCGCAAGTGCGCGAAAGGTTGGCCACGCTGCACGGCTCACGTGCATCGCTGACGCTGCAGTCGGCGCCCGATGCGATGGGTGGCACGCTGGTCACGATCCGCATGCCTTTGCCCACCTCACCTTGAACCCGGCCCCTGCATCGACCATGAAACCACCCCGCGCCCTGATCGCCGAAGACGAACCTCTGCTGGCCGCCAGCCTGCGCAGCGAACTGGCCTTGCTGTGGCCCGAACTGCAGGTGCAGGCCACCGTGGGCGACGGCCTGCAGGCGGCCGCGCAGACCCTGGCACTGCAGCCCGACGTGTGTTTTTTCGACATCCGCATGCCCGGGTGCACCGGACTGGAAACAGCACAGGCGCTGGCCGAAGACTGGCCCGACGGGGCGGCTTTTCCGCTGCTGGTGTTCGTGACCGCCTACGACGACTACGCCTTGCAGGCCTTCGAGGCCCAGGCCGTGGACTACCTGGTCAAGCCGGTCGACCGCAGCCGCCTGGCCGGCTGCGTGGCGCGGCTGCAGGCGCAGTTGATGGCACGGCAGGCGGCTCGGCGGGCGCCGCTGCAGGCCGCCCAGCCGTTGCCGGCACAGGGCATCGCACCAGGCATCGAAGAGGCGTTGGCCCAACTGCGCGGGCTGCTGGCTGCCGGTGTGGGCGCCGTTGCACAGGGCACCGGCGTGCAGCCCCGACTGGCCGTGATCCAGGCCCAGGCGGGCAATCTGGTGCACCTGGTGCCGGTCGAAGAGGTGGTCTATTTCGAAGCCGCCGACAAGTACGTGCGGGTCATCACGGCGCAAAAGGAACACCTCATCCGCACTTCGCTGCGCGAACTGCTGCCGCAGTTGGACGCGCAGGCGTTCTGGCAGGTGCACCGCGGCACCGTGGTGCAGGCCCGCTGCATCACGAGCGCGCGGCGCGAAGAGTCGGGCAAGGTCACGTTGGCGCTGCGCGGCCGCCCCGAAACCCTGGTGGCCAGCCGGCTGTACGCCCACCTGTTCAAGGGCATGTGAGCACCAAGGCCGGCCGCCCGCGGCTGGCCGGCCCGGTGGCCCGGTGGCCATTCGCCGACGCCTACAATGGGGAGTTCGGCCCTGCGCGGGCCGCGACCCGAGTGAACCAGGGAGTTTTTTGTGTCCGTGCCGTCCGATTCCACCGCCGCTCTGCCGGCGTCCGACCTGCCCACACTGGAACGTGAGCTGGCCGCGCTGTTTGTCGAGGCGCTGAACCTGGAAACCGCGGCCGCCGACATCGACCCCGAAGCCTCGCTTTTCGGCGACGGCCTGGGCCTGGACTCGATCGACATCCTGGAAGTGGCGCTCGAGGTGTCGCAGCGTTATGGTTTCCAGTTGCGCTCCGACGACGAAAACAACCAGAAGATCTTCCAGAACCTGCGCAGCCTGGCGGCCCATGTCGCCCAGCACCGCACCAAGTAAGCCGGCAGGCGCCGTGGCTGCCGCCTGGCGCCTGGCTGCCGGCGCCGCTGCCTTGCTGGCCTATGCGCTGCTGTCGAACTGGCTGATGGTGCACCACGCACAAGCCCCTTTGACCGTGGCCCTGCTCTTCGGCCCGCTGCTGCTGGCCGTGGCCGGCATGGGCTGGCAGCGTCGGCAGTGGCTGACGCTGGGAGCCTGCCTTGTGCTGCTGTTGGTGCTGGCGGTGGTGGTCTGGCGCGGCGCGGTGCTGGACGCACAACGCCTGTACGTGCTGCAGCACGGCGGCATCCACGTGGCACTGGCCTGGACCTTCGGCCTGACCTTGCGTGGCGACGCCAAACCGCTGATCACCTCGCTGGCCGAAGGGGTGCACGCCCGCCTGGGCCTGCCCTTCACACCCGCACTGGCGCGCTACACCCGCGGCGTCACGCAGCTGTGGGCCGGCTACTTCCTGGCCATGGTGGTGTTGTCGGCGCTGATCTACGTGCTGGCGCCCTGGTCGCTGTGGACGCTGTACTGCACCGTGCTCTCGCCGCTGGCCGCAGGTGTGCTGATGGTCGGTGAACACCTCTGGCGTTACTGGCGCCACCCGGAATTCCCGCGCGTCACGCTGCGCGCCGGTTTCGAGGCCTACCAGCGTTCGGGCCGCCGCGAAGCCGCCCAGACGGCACCGCCATGACCGCCACCCTGCCGCTGCTGGCGCAACGCGACCTGCTGCAGCCGCTGGCCTGGCGCCAAGGCCAGCCCATCAGCGCGGCGCAGTTCATCGCCGAAGCGCTGGCCGTGGCCGCGCAGTTGCCCGACGGCCGGCCGATCAACCTGTGCCAGGACCGGTACCTGTTTGCGCTGGGCCTGGCCGCTGCACTGCTGCGCGGCCAGACCAGCCTGATGCCACCGAATGCGCTGCCCGACACACTGCGCCAGGTGCCGGCGGCGGGTGGTACGCCTTATCTGCTGATCGACGACACACCACCCGACACTGGTGCGCTGCCGCTGCACCGGGTCGTGCGCCCGCCGGCCGCCACGCCGGTGATGCAGGTGCCGCAGATTCCGGTCGAGCAAGAAGCGGTGTGCCTACTGACCAGCGGGTCCACCGGCGCGCCGCAGCCGCACGTCAAACGCTGGGGCCCGCTGGTGGCCAACATCACGGCCGAAGCCGCGCGGCTGGCCGAATTGCTGCAGCGTCCCACGCTGGCCGGCATCACGCTGGTGGCCACGGTGCCGGCGCAGCACAGCTACGGCTTCGAGTCCACCGTGCTGCTGGCCCTGCTGGGCGGCGCCAGTTTCGATGCCGGGCGGCCCTTCTACCCGGCCGACGTGGCCGACGCGCTGGCGCGGGTGCCGGCGCCGCGTGCGCTGGTGACCACACCTTTCCATTTGAAAACCCTGCTGCTGGCCGGCTTGCCCTTGCCGCCGGTGGCGTTGACGCTGTCGGCCACCGCGCCGCTGAGCCCTCAGCTGGCCGCGCAGGCCGAAGCCGCTTTCGACGGCCAGCTGATCGAGATCTACGGCTGCACCGAAGCCGGCCAAGTGGCCAGCCGGCGCACCACTGCCGGCCAGACCTGGCACACACTGGGCGAGCTGCGCATCACGCAGGAATCTGGCACCGACGGCGACCGCTTTGTCGTGGCCGGCGGCCATGTCACCGAAGCCACGCCGCTGGCCGACGTGCTGGTGCTGCAGGACGCGCAGCACTTCCAGTTGCTCGGGCGCGCCAACGACCTGATCCACGTCGCCGGCAAACGCAGTTCGCTGGCGCACCTGAACTTCCACCTGAACCGCATCGAAGGGGTCGACGACGGCGCCTTTTGGCTGCCCGACGAAGTGGCCGAAAGTGTCGTGAGGCCGGTGGCCTTCGTGGTGGCGCCCTCGCTGTCGTCGCGCGACATCATTGCCGCGCTGCGCGACCAGCTGGAAAGTGCCTTCTTGCCGCGCCGGGTGGTGCACGTGGATGTGCTGCCGCGTGAAGCCACAGGCAAGCTGACGGTGGCCGCGCTGCGGCGTTTTGCCTTGCAGACGCTGTCGGCGGCGCAGGCGCCGGTGAGTGCCTTGCCCGCCAGCGACATGAATGGCGACCTCAACGGCGACACCACTTTCGACATCCCCACCGACCACCCCAGCTTCGCCGGCCACTTCCCGGGCCACCCGGTGCTGCCCGGCGTGGTGCTGCTGTCGCTGCTGATGCAGGCGCTGGCCCAGCGGCCGGCCCTGGCCGCCCGCGTGGGTGCCACGCCGCGCATCGACAACGCCAAGTTCCTGCACGCCGTCGGCCCCGGATCGACGCTGCGCGTGGCCCTGCGCGAACAAGGCAGCGGCGTGACTTTCGACATCTGGCAGGGCAACACTGCCGTGGCCCGCGGCCAGCTGTCGGCAGGTGCCGGGTGACGACCGAGTGAGGGCCAACTGATGGCCACCACGGCTCCACCCAAGCCGGCGGCACCCGCCTGGGCCGCGCGCCGCGAACGCGGCAGCCTGCTGGCGTTGCGTTTCATGGCCTGGGTCGCGGTCACGCTGGGCCGGCCGGTGGCAAGGCTGCTGCTGCACCCCATCACGCTGTACTTCCTGCTCTTTGCCGCGGCGCCACGGCGGCATTCGGCGCGTTACCTCGGTCGTGTGCTGGGCCGCCCGGCCACCTGGCGCGACCAGTACCGGCACTTCCACACCTTCGCCAGCACGGTGCTGGACCGCGTCTACTTCGTGCGCGGCCAGCTCGACCGCTTCGACATCACGATGAAGGGCGACGCCGGCTGTGACGACACGCTGGCTTCGGGCCAGGGCGGTTTTCTGGTCGGCGCCCACCTGGGCAGTTTCGAAAGCCTGCACGCCGCGGGCAAGAGTTTTCCGGGCATGCGCGTGACGATGGTCATGTACCCTGACAACGCGCGCAAGATCCACGGCGTTCTGCAGGCCATGGCCCCCGATTTCAAGCTCGCCGTGATCGCCATCGGCAACGCCGGCTCGACGCTGGCGATCCGTGATGCGCTGGACGCCGGCCACCTGGTGGGATTGCTGGGAGACCGCTACCTGCAGGCCGATTCGGCACGCTCGCCGGGCATCGAGATCAACTTCCTGGGTGTGCCGGCACTGTTTTCCGACGGTCCGCTGCGACTGGCCCTGCTGTTGAAGCGACGTGTCATCTTCATGGTCGGCCTCTTCCTGGGCGGCCGCCGTTACGACGTGCGCTTCGAAACCCTGGCCGACTTCCGCCAGCCGCCCACCGACCCCGCGGCGCGCGAAGCGCTGATCCGCCAGACCCTGCATGCCTACGTGGCCCGCCTTGAAGCGCTGTGCAAAGAGGCACCCGACAACTGGTTCAACTTCTATGACTATTGGCGAGAAGAATAGGCCCCCGAGCTCGCTAGCGCTCGCCACCCCCCGAGGGGGGCGTCCGCCTATGGACCGGCCAAGCCGGATCCATGGCGGGAAACTTGGTCGCGGCGCCGGGTTGCTTTTGCTGGCATTTTTTTCGCTGCTGCTGACCCTGCCCGCTTGGGCGCTGGATCTGGCCACCGTGACCGGGCTGCTGGCGCAGCGCAAGAGCGGCGAAGCGCGTTTCACCGAAGAGCGCACCGTCAGCGGCATCGACGGCCCCTTGCGTGCCGCCGGTGTGCTGAGCTTCGAAGCCCCGAACCGCTTTGCACGCCAGACCACCGAGCCGCGTGCCGAGTCGATGGTGGTCGACGGCAACCTGCTCGTGCTGAAGCGCGGTGGCCGCACACGGCAGATGACGCTGGACGCGATTCCCGAAGTCACGGCGCTGATCGAGGCCGTGCGAGGCACCTTGACCGGCAATGCCGCATCGCTGAACAAACACTTCCGCATCCGGGTCGAAGGCAGCACCGCACAGTGGACGCTGACCCTGGTGCCACGCGACGAGCGGCTGGCCACGCAGGTGCGTGAACTGAAGATCACCGGGCTGAGCGGCGAGCTGCGGGTGGTGGAGTTGTGGCTGGCCGGTGGCGACCGTTCGGTGATGTCGATCGAGCCGCTGCAGGCCCTGAAAAGATGACCCGCCGCAGCGTTGTCGTGCTGCTGATCTGGGCAGCGGTGGTGGCTGCCTGCGTGGGCCAGATCCTGCGCACACCTTTCACCGCCGACCTCAGCGCCTTCCTGCCCGCCGAACCCGACGCGCAGCAGCGGGTGCTGATCGAGCAGCTGCAAAGTGGCCTGCCGGCGCGCACGCTGCTCATCGGCATCGAAGGTGGCGACGCGTTGGCGCGGGCCCAGGCTTCGCGTTTGCTGGCCAAGGGGCTGCGCGACAGTGGCCTCTTCGAGCAGGTGCAAAACGGCGAAACCGAAAGCTTCGACCGCGTCGGCAGCTGGCTCTTCGACAACCGCTACGCACTCAGCCCGGCGGTCGATGCGCAGCGTTTCACGGTGGCCGGTTTGCAGGACGCCATCGGCGAAACCGTGTCGCTGCTGGGCACACCGGCGGGCAATGCGGTCAAGCCGATCCTTGAACGCGACCCCACGGGCGAGACGGTGCGCATCGCCGAGGCGCTGATCCCCAGCAATTCACCGCGCAGCGAAGAAGGCGTATGGGCCTCGCGCCAGGGCCAGCGTGCGCTGCTGGTGGCCATCAACAAGGCGCCGGGTGCCGACCTGGACGCGCAGCTGCTGGCCATCCAGCGCGTGCGCGACGGCTTTGCTGCCTTGGCGCCACCCGGCCTGACGCTGCAAGTGAGTGGCGCGCCGGTGTTTGGGGTCGAAAGCCGGGCGCAGATCGAAACCGAAGTGCACCAGCTGGCCGCTGCCGGCACGGTGTTGATGAGCGTGCTGCTGCTGCTGGCCTTTGCCTCGCTGCCGGCGCTGTTTGTTGCCTTGCTGCCGGTGGCCACCGGTGTGCTGGTGGGCATCACCGCTGTCAGCCTGGTGTTTGGCGGTGTGCACGGCATCACGCTGGGTTTTGGCACCACGCTGATCGGCGAGGCCGTGGACTACGCCTTCTACTACCTGATCCAGGCCCGCGCCCACGGTGCGCCGCATTGGGTGCGCCACGGCTGGCCCACCGTGCGCCTGGGGCTGCTGACCAGCGTCTGTGGTTTTGCGGCGCTGGTGTTCTCGGGCTTTCCGGGGCTGCAGCAGCTGGGCGTGTTTTCGCTGGCCGGGCTCATCGGCGCTGCGGCCTTCACGCGATTCGTGATGCCGCAGATCATGCCGCAGGGTGCACGGGGTTCGCGCCTGCGCCTGGCGCTGGGCCACGGCGCCGCGCATGCCGTGGCCTGGCTGCCACGCCTGCGCTGGCCGCTGCTGGCCCTGGGCGTGGCAGCGGCCGGTTTGCTGGTGGTGCAGCGTGACAGCCTGTGGAGCGCGCAGCTCAGTTCGCTGAGCCCCATCAAGCAGGAAGCGCTGGACCTGGACGCCAGCCTGCGCGCCGACCTGAGCGCAGGCGACGCCCGCACGCTGGCCGTGGTGCAAGGTGCCGACCTGCAGGCCACCCTGCAGCGTGCCGAAGCCACCGGCCGGCTGCTGGACGGCCTGGTGGACCAGGGCAAGATCGGTGGCTACGACAGCGTCGCGCGCTGGCTGCCCAGCGTGGCCGTGCAGCAGGCCCGCATCAACAGCCTGCCGCAGGCGCAAGCGCTGCAACAGGCGCTGGCCGAAGCCACCGAAGGCGGGCCGCTCAGTGCCGAACGCCTGCAGCCCTTTGTTGCCGAGGTGCAGGGCGCGCGTGGCCGACCGCCGGTGACGATGGAAAGCCTGCGCGAAACCGGCCTGTCGCCCCTGATCGACGCGCTGCTGTTGCAGCGCAAGGACGGCAGCTGGGTTGCTCTGCTGCCTTTGCAACCGGTGCCCGGCAGCAATGCCATGATGGACACCGAAAGCCTGCGCCTGGCACTGCGGCCCATTCCCGAACTGCAGGTGCTGGAAATCGGCGCCGAGCTGACCCGCATGTACGCCCACTACCTGCAGCAGGCGCAAACCCAGGCCCTGCTGGGCGCGCTGGCGGTGGTGGCGTTGATGGCCTTCACCTTGCGCTCCGTGCGGCGACTCTTGTCGGTCTGCCAGCCGCTTTTGCTGGCGGTGGTGCTGACGATGGGGCTGATGGCCGTGCTGAACGTGCAGCTGGGCATCCTGCACCTGGTGGGCCTGTTGCTGGTCGTGGCCGTGGGCTCGAACTACGCACTTTTTTTCGACATGCTGCGGCGCGACCCGGCAGCGGCCGATGTCGACACGCTGGCTTCGCTGGTGCTGGCCAACATGACAACCGTGCTGTCCTTTGCCTTGATCGCGATGTCGGGCATCCCGGCGCTGTCGGCCATCGGGCGCGTGGTGGCCATCGGCTGCCTGCTGGCCCTGGTGCTGGCAGCGGCATTTGCGCCGCGTGCCCGGGCCAAGTGAAGTGGGTGTGACAGAATTTTTGTTGCTGTCATGGATCTTGCCCCCTTGCCTTCCTCGCCTTTGACCCCTGTCCAGCCGACCCCGGCCGCCACACGCTGGCCGATGCCGCCCTTCGTGCAGGGCAGCGTGGCGCTGCACGTGGCAGCCGCCGGTGCCGCACTGGCCTGGCCCGCGGCCTGGCCCTGGGCCTTGGCTGCCGTGGTGCTGAACCATGCCGCGCTCAGCGCCGCCGGGCTGTGGCCGCGCAGCGCACTGCTGGGGCCCAACGTCTGCTGGCTGCCGGCGGCCGCCGCGGCCCGTGGTGAAGTGGCCATCACCATCGACGACGGGCCCGATCCCGAGGTCACACCCGCGGTGCTGGACCTGCTGGCCGAACACGGGGCGCACGCCACTTTTTTCTGCATCGCCCGCCAGGCGCAGCAACACGCCGCGCTGACACGCCGCATCGTGGCCGCCGGCCACAGCGTGCAGAACCACAGCCTGCAGCACCGCCACAATTTCTCGCTGCTGGGGCCAGCGGGCTTCCGAAAGGAAATCGGCGACGCGCAGGCCCTGCTGGCCGACGTGACCGGGGTCCTGCCGCATTGTTTCCGCGCCCCGGCAGGCCTGCGCAACCCGCTGCTCGACCCGGTGCTGCACCAGTTGGGTCTGCATCTGGTGAGCTGGTCCAGGCGCGGTTACGACACCCGCCGCAGCGATGCCCAGGCCGTGTGGCAGCGCCTGGACCAGGGCCTGGCCGGTGGCAGCATCCTGCTGCTGCACGACGGCCACGCCCAGCGCACGGCAGCGGGCCAGGCGGTGCTGCTGGAGGTGCTGCCACCCCTTTTGCAGCGCTTGCAGCAGCGCGGCCTGAAGCCGGTGACCTTGGCCACTGCGCTGCCCCCGCGTGGGGCGCAGCCGTGAAGCTGAACGACCTGCCCACCTCGGCTTCGGCCCCGGCAGGCGAAGCCGACCGCGCCTGGGCGCGGCTGCACACCGCCGCCTGTGCGCCCTACCGCAGCACCAGCCGCTGGGCCTGGCACTGGGCGCGGGGCAAGCTGGCGGGTGACCCCGTGTTCCGGGGGCTGCTGCAAAGGGGCGACTTGCCGGCGCAAGCCCGTGTGCTGGACATCGGTTGCGGCCAGGGCCTGCTGGCCAGCCTGCTGCAAGCCTGCAACGACATGCAAAAAGCCGGCCCTTGGCCCAGCGCCTGGCCGGTGGCCGCGTCGGCCACCGCCTACACCGGCATCGAACTGATGCCCAAGGACGTGGCGCGCGCCGAACACGCGCTGCGCGGCCTGCCGCTGGCGCCGCGTTTTGTCTGCGCCGACATGTGCAAATCCGCTTTCCCGGCCTGCGACGTGGTCGTCATCCTGGACGTGCTGCACTACGTGGACCACGGCGCACAAGACCGCGTGCTGCAGCAGGTGCGCGACGCGCTGCTGCCCCAGGGCCGTCTGCTGCTGCGCGTGGGCGATCAGGCCGACAGCCGCGGTTTTGCGGCCAGTCAGTGGGTCGACCGCATCGTCACCTGGGCCCGTGGCCACCGTGTGCCGCCGACCTGGGGCCGCACCGTGCAGCAGTGGACACAGAGCCTGCAGGCGCTGGGCTTCGAGGTGCATGCCGTGCCGCAAAGCCAGGGCACACCCTTTGCCAACGTGCTGCTGATTGCAGACCTGAAAGCAGGCCAGCCGTGAAGCCCTTGGCCGTGTCCGACTTCACCTTGGTCAGCGCGCTGGGCCATGGCCGCGCGCCGACGCTGGCGGCCTTGCAGGCCGGCCGCACCGGCCTGGCGCAGCAGGACTTCGAAACCGCCACGCTGGGTGCCTGGCTGGGTGTTGTCAGCGGTGTCGACGAGGTGCAGCTGGCACCGGGCCTGGCCGCACACAACTGCCGCAACAACCGCCTGGCCGAACTGGGCCTGCGCGCCGACGGCTTCGGCCTGCGCGTGCAGGCCGCCGCCCAGCGCTGGGGCGCCAGCCGCGTGGGCGTGTTCCTGGGCACCAGCACCTCGGGCATCCTGCAGACAGAGGTCGCTTACCGCCACCGCGACGCAAGCACCGGCGCCTTGCCCAACTGGCTGCACTACGCCACCACACACAACAGTTACTCGGTGGCCGGTTATGTGCGCGCGGCGCTGGGTCTGCAGGGGCCGGCACACGTGGTGTCCACCGCCTGTTCGTCCAGCGCCAAGGTGTTTGCCGCTGCGCAACGCATGATCGAAGCGGGCCTGGTCGACGCCGCCGTGGTGGGTGGTGTCGACAGCCTGTGCATGACCACGCTCTACGGTTTCAAGAGCCTGGAACTGGTGTCCGACGGCATCTGTCGGCCCTGGGACGCCCACCGCGCTGGCTTGTCGCTGGGCGAAGCGGCTGCCTTTGCGCTGCTCGAACGCCACAGCACCGGCGCCGCTGCCTGGCTGCTGGGCGCCGGCGAAACCAGCGACGGCCACCACATGAGCAGCCCGCACCCTGAAGGCGCAGGCGCCGCCGCCGCCATGCGCGCAGCCCTGGCTGCGGCCGGGCTGCAGCCGGCCGACATCGACCACCTGAACCTGCACGGCACCGGCACACCGGGAAATGACGCGGCTGAAGACAAGGCGGTGGTCGCGGTCTTCGGCAACACCTTGCCCTGCAGCAGCACCAAGGGCTACACGGGGCACACGCTGGGCGCGGCCGGGGGCGTGGAAGCGGCCATCGCGATGCTGGCGCTGCAACACGGCTTCATGCCGGCGGGTCTGAACGTGCAGCAACAGGACCCGGCCCTGCACACGCTGTACCTGCAACAGCCGCGTGAACAGCGGCTGCAAGCGGTGGCCAGCAATTCCTTCGGCTTCGGCGGCAGCAACGCCAGCCTGATCTTCGGCGCGGCGCCGGGGGTGCAGCGGTGACCATCCACCTGTCGGTGTTGGGCATCGGCGTGCTGGGCCCTGGCCTGGCGGACTGGGCCGCTGCGTTGCCGCTGCTGCAAGACCCGTCGCGGTGGGTTCACGCGGCCACCGTGGTGCCGCCGCCGAACCGCCTGCCGCCGACCGAAAGGCGGCGCGCCGGTGCGGTGGTGAAAGCCTCGATCGTGGTTGCCGACCAGGCGCTGGCCAACAGCGTCCTTGACGCCACCACGCTGCCCACCGTCTTCACCAGTTCCACCGGCGACCCCGCGAACTGCCATCTGCTGTGCGAAGCGCTGGCCGCACCCGAGCGTCTGGTGTCGCCGACGCGTTTCACGAACAGCGTGCACAACGCGCCCGCCGGCTACTGGCACATCGCCGCGCATTCACAGGCGCCGTCCACCAGCCTGGCAGCCTTCGACGCCAGTTTCGCAGCCGGATTGGTGGAAGCCGCCGTGCAATGTGTGAGCACCGGCGCACCGGTGCTGCTGGTGGCCTGCGACGTGCCCTACCCCGAGCCGCTGCACGCGGTGCGGCCGGTGGCCGACGTGTTTGCGATGGCGCTGGTGCTGGCGCCCGCTGGCACCGGCCGCCGATTGCAGGTGGAGCTCAGTGCGGACGCCAACGGCACGGCCTGCAGCACCGAGGCGCTGGACAGTGTGCGTCTCGGCATTCCCGCCGCGCGTGCCCTGCCGCTCTTGCAAGCGCTGGCGCAGACAGGCGCGGGTGAGGTGGTGGTCGAAGGACTCAGCGGCCAGTCGCTGCGTGTCGGCGTGGCCGCCGCATGAACAGCCTGCCGCAACCGCGGACCCTGGACCACGTCGGCATTGCAGCGCGCGTGCCACACAGCGGCAGCATGTGCCTGCTGCACCGCCTGAACACGTGGACGGCCGAACGCATCGAGTGCACGGCCATCAGCCACCAGGACCCGGCCAATCCCTTGCGCACACAAGGCCGGCTGCTATCACCCAATGCCATCGAGTACGCCTCACAGGCCATGGCCCTGCACGGCACGCTGAGCGCCGCGCCAGGCAGCGCACCGACACCCGGTTTTCTGGCCAGCGTGCGCGGTGTGCGACTGCGCGTGCCGCACCTGGACGAGGTGCCCGGTGAACTCACCGTCACTGCCACCAAGCTGGCCGGCGACACCACGCAGGCGCTGTACACCTTCGCTCTGCACAACCAACAAGGCACTCTGTTGGTCGACGGCCGCGCTACGGTGATCCTGAACGCCCTGCCCTGACGCTTTCACGGCCTGAACTGAAGTACCCGCCATGACCCAAGACCTGCAAGGCAAGCGTGCACTCGTCACCGGCGCCAGCGGCGCCCTCGGCGCAGCCATCGCACGCCGCTTGGCCGCCGACGGTGCCCACGTGCTGCTGCACGGCAACAGCCGGCCCGATGCGGTGCAGTTGCTGGCCGACGAGATCCGTGCCGCGGGTGGCAGCGCCGAGCCTTGTGTGTTCAACCTCAGCGACGACGCGGCCACGGCCGCCGCGGTGGCGCAGATGTTGAGTGCCGGCGCGGTTCAGCTCATCGTCAACAACGCCGGCATCCACGACGACGCGGTGTTCCCGGGCATGAAACCCGAGCAGTGGTACGGCGTCATCGACGTCTCGCTGCACGGCTTTTTCCGTGTCACGCAGCCCCTGCTGCTGCCGATGCTGCGCACCCGCTGGGGCCGCATCATCAATGTCTCGTCGGTGGCGGCGCTGTCGGGCAACCGCGGCCAGGTCAACTACGCAGCGGCCAAGGGTGGGCTGAACAGCGCCACCAAGGCCTTGTCGCTGGAAGTGGCCAGCCGCGGCGTGACGGTGAATGCCATCGCGCCGGGCATCATCGACTCACCGATGGCCACCAGCAGCTTCGACGCCGAGACCATCAAGCGCCTGGTGCCCGCGCAACGTGCCGGCACGCCGCAGGACGTGGCTGCGCTGGCAGGGTTTCTGGCCAGCCCCGCTGCCGGCTACATCACAGGCCAGGTGATCTCGGTCAACGGCGGTCTGTACTAGACGGGTGCAGCCGGCGCCAGCGCGGCGCCGGTGAAGTCGGGGCCCTGCAGCGCGTCCACGCCGTACCCCCGGTTGACGTCCAGCCCCGTCACGTGCCAGTCGTGGGCCGGCAGGCGCAGCGGGTGCACCACTTCTTCGTAGGACCGCATCGGCCACAACACACCGAAGCGGCGCTGGTGGTCGAAGGTGTCGACCTCGGCCACCGCCCCGCGCGTGCCGGCAAAACCTTCCAGCGTGAAGCGCAGCCGACGGGTGATGCCGTCGTCGCGGCCGATGCACAGCGACACGCGGTCGCTGGCCACCTGGCCCAGGCCGGGCGACATCCAGACGTTCACCACATCGCACAGGCGCCCATCGACACGTTCGCTGCCGGCCATCTGCAGCGGCAGGCCACGGTCCACCAGCCACAGCGGGCCCAGCAGGAAGAGGCCGTAACACTCGGCCACCAGGGCCGAAGCGCTGCGGCGGGCGGGGTCGGTGCTGGCCTGGCCGCCGTACCAAAGGCCCAGTTCACCCGGCCGCGCCGCGCTGCCGTCGCCACGACGCCAGAACACCTGCTTGCGGCCCTGCGGCCCGGTGTAGGCCTGGGCCACCACGCCGGCGGCCGGCAGCAGACGTTCCTGTGAACTTCCTCGGTAACCCGCGTCCACCACCTCGGGCTGCACGGCGTTGATCAGCGGCCGCCACCGACCGTCGTAGGACACATTGATGTCCTTGATCTGGCGGTAGGCCTCCAGGCCGTGCACCTGTGCGCTGGCCAGCAGCCGGGCGGCGGCGGCGGCGTCCGGACGTGGCGCCGGCAGCAGCGGCAAAGGCGTGCCGCAGGCGGTCAGAAAGGGCAGGCAGGCGGCACCCAGCAGGGTGCGGCGCGAGATGGGTACAACTTTCATGGGCTGGAACATAGCAGCAGCCGGTCCAGCAGTTGGCTCTGGGGCTTTGTCATCACTTGCGGCTGGCAGCAGCAGGCGGCCCTTCTGGCCAGCGGCATGCTCGGCTACGATGGCACGCTGCCCGCACAAGTCGTCGCGGCGCACGCACATCACCTCAATCAGGAGAGAGCATGAACCTCAGTGCAAGGTACCTGTCGTTGCCTGCGGCGCTGGCCGTCGCGTGGCTGGCCACCGGCTGTGTCAGCCTGGGTGGCACCAAGTCGGAGTCGAGCGCGGCAGCACCGGCCGCCGCCGCCGCCCCCAGCGGCCCCAAGATCGGCCCCGGCATGAACGCTGCCGGCGAAGTGATCGACGTGAAAAAGGTCGAGTCGGGCTTCGGCCAGAAGATCAAGGGCCTGAACGACTGGGAAGGTGAAATCACCGGCAAGCCGGCGCCGGGCACCAAGTTCACGCGGCTGCAGATCGGCATGAGCGCCAAGCAGGCCATGGACATCGTCGGCCAGCCCACCGACCAGGGCGCCTACGTCACCGGCAAGGCCTGGATTCCGTTTTACTTCGGCTCCGACCGCTACCGTTACGAGATGGCCTACAAAGGCCAGGGCCGACTGATCTTCGCCGGCTCGTCGGGCTTCGATTCCAACGCGCACCTGATCTGGATCATCCACGCCGCCAACGACACCGGCTACCGGTGACCGGACTGCGCCGCAGGGCCGCTTCGCTGGCCCTGCTGGCGGGTGGCCTGGGCGGATTGAGCGGATTGAGCGCCTGTTCGCTGCTGCGCCAGGAAAGCCGCATCCCCATCGACATGCTGACCGACGACCGCGCCTGCACAAAAACGCAGGCGCCCGTGTTGCTGGTGCTGCTGCCCGGCGCCCACATGGCTCCGGCCGAGCTGGTGCAGCAAGGTTTTGTCGCTGCCCTGCGCCAGCGCGGGCTGGCGGTGGACGTGTTGATCCCCGATTCGAACCTGGGCTACGTCTACGAGCGCAGCATCATGCGGCGCCTGCACGACGAAGTCATCGCGCCGGCACGTGCCAGCGGCTACCGCCGCGTCTGGCTGGCCGGCATTTCGCTGGGCGGTTTTCTGGCCATGGGCTATGCGATGCGCCACCCGGGGCAGATCGAAGGGCTGCTGACATTGGCGCCCTACCTGGGGCGAAGGCCGCTCTTGCAGGCAGTGGCCGCTGCCGGGCCTGCCGAGTGGCGCAACGCTGCGCGGCCACGCGACGCACAGGACGTGGAACACGACCTCTGGATGTGGCTCACCGATCCGGCAGCCACCAGGCCTGTCCACTTCCTGGGCTTCGGCCGCGAAGATCGCTTCGCCGACGGTCACCAGCTGCTGGCCGGCCTGCTGCCCCCGGACCAGGTGCAGGTGGTGCCCGGCGGCCATGACTGGGCGCCGTGGCAGCGGTTGTGGGCGAACTGGCTGGACCGTGGCCTGTTGCCACGCCAATGCCCGGCATGACCAGCCCGCCCATCACACCCGTGGCCGTGGTGGCCCAGGGCCTGGCCTGCGCCACCGGTGTCGGTCTGGCTGCTTTTGCCCAGGCGCTGCGCGAAGGTCGCTCGGCGCTGCAGCCCAACACCTTCACGCCAGTGCCGCTGGCCACCTGGGTGGGGCGCCTGGCTGCCATCGACGACACCCATCTGCCGGCCAGCCTGGTGCGCTGGGACTGCCGCGCCACCCGCGCCGCCTGGCTGGGCCTGCAGGCCGACGGTTTCATCGGCGCGGTGCAAGCGGCCTGTGAAGAACACGGGGCAACGCGGGTTGGCCTGGTGCTGGGCACCTCGGCGTCGACCATCGGCGTGTCCGAGCAAGCCTACGCACAGCTGGCCGCCGACGGTGGCTTTCCCGACGCGCTGCGCAGCGACACCCTCAACCACATGCACGCGGTGACGCAGTTCGTGCAGCAGGCGCTGGCGCTGCAGGGCCCTTGTGCGACGGTGTCCACCGCCTGTTCTTCCAGCGCCAAGGCCTTTGCGCAGGCCGAGCGCTGGCTGCGCCTGGGCCTGGTGGACGCGGTGGTGGTGGGCGGTGTCGACGTGCTGTGCAACAGCCTGCTGTTCGGCTTTGCCGCGCTGGGGCTGGTGTCGCCATCCGCGTGCCAGCCTTTTGCCGCGGGGCGCCAGGGCATCAGCGTCGGCGAGGCGGCGGGTTTTGCGCTGCTGCAACGCGGCCAGGGGCCAGTGGTCCTGCTCGGACATGGCGAATCCAACGACGCCCACCACATGTCGAGCCCACACCCCGAGGGCCGCGGCGCCGAGCAGGCGCTGGACGCGGCGCTGGCCCGCACCGGGCTGCAGGCACACCAGGTCGACACCGTCAGCCTGCACGGCACGGCCACCGCACGCAACGACGAAGTGGAAGCCGCGCTCGTCGCACGCCGCTACCGGCCCGACGTGCACGCCAGCGCCATCAAGGGCCTGGTCGGCCACACCATGGGTGCGGCGGGCATGCTGGGTGCGCTGGCTTGTGTGCTGGCCGTGCGCGATGGTGTGTGCGCCGGCACCGTGGGCACGGCACAGGCCGACCCGGCGCTGGGCGACACCTTCGGCCGCCAACTGCAAGCGGCGCCGAGTCAGACCGCGGTGCGGGTGGCGGCCTGCCACGCCTTCGGCTTCGGGGGCAACAACGCGGTGCTGCTGTTTGGCAGGGGGGCGTGATGACACACGCGGGAACACGGCGCTTGTGGATCGATGCCGTCGCCTGGTGGTCACCGGGCCTGCCCGACTGGCAGCAGGCACAGGCCGCACTGCGTGGTGAGGCCACGGCCAGCGCCCCGTCGACCGGCCCCACCGCACGGCCCGCACCGGCCCTGCTGGCCGCCAACGAACGCCGGCGCGCGCCCGATGCGGTGTTGCTGGCGCTGGAAGTGGCGGCCCGCGCCAGCGCCGACAGCGGCCACGACACCCCAACGCTGGCCACGGTGTTTGCGTCGGCCCATGGCGACCTGCCGATCACCGACGCGCTGTGCCGCACGCTGGCCAGCGACCCCTTGCTGCTGTCGCCGACACGATTCCACCATTCGGTGCACAACGCGGCTTCAGGTTACTGGGCCATCGGCAGCGGCAGCACCGCGGCCAGCACTGCGCTGGCGGCCTTCGAAAACACCTTCGCCACCGGCTTGCTCGAAGCCGCGTGCCAATGCCACGCCGACAGTCGGCCGGTGATGCTGGTGGCTTGCGACACCCAGGCCGTGGGACCGCTGGCATCAGTGAACCGCAGCCGCGGCCTGTTGGCCGTGGCCCTGGTTTTTTCGCCAGTGGCCGGGCCTCGGTCAGGCTGGGTGCTGGACTGGTCGCTGCAAGCCAAAGCCGTGCCACAGCCGCTGGCCCGCAGTGCCACCGCCTGGCAGCTGTCGAACAACGCCAGTTCGGCCGCATTGCCGATGATGGAAGCGCTGGCCGGTGCGGGCGAAGCCCGGCTGGCCTGGCCGCTGTCGACGGGCCTGTTGCTGCAGTTGCAGCTGCAAACCTGGCCCGCCGCAGCGGGCACCTCGGCTGCGGCATGATGCGAGGCTGTTGAATCAGCCGCTTCCTGCTCGATGAATTCCACCCCCACCACACACGACGTCATCATCATGGGCGGCGGCCTGGCCGGCCTGACCCTGGCGCTGCAGCTGCGCCAGCGCCTGCCCATGCTGGACGTGCGCGTGCTGGAACGGCGCAGCCACCCCGTGCCCGAGGCCTGCCACAAGGTGGGTGAATCGACGGTGGAAATCGGCGCCCACTACTTCGCCGACGTGCTGGGCCTGAAGCAGCACCTGATGGACGCACAGCTGAAGAAATTCGGCTTCCGCTTTTTCTTCAGCGAAGGCCGCACCGACTTCGACCAGGTCACCGAACTCGGCGCCAGCCGGCCCCTGCCCGTGGGCAGCTGGCAGATCGACCGCGGCATCTTCGAGAACTTCCTGGGCCAGGAGGTGCAGCGCCGCGGCATCCACTTCAGCGACAACGCGTTGATCCGCGAACTGGACCTGGCCCCCGACGACCAGCCCGATGCGCTGCACACGGTGCGCTGGCAAGAAGGCCAGCAGCCGCTGCAAACGGCGCAGGCGCGCTGGGTCATCGACGCTTGCGGCCGTGCCGGGCTGATCAAGAAAAAACTCGGCCTGGCGCGCGAAAACGCCCACCCGGCGCACGCGGTGTGGTTCCGCATCAGCGAACACATCGTGCCCGACGGCTGGTCGCAAGACCCGGCCTGGCAGGCACGCTGCATGTCGCCGACGCGCTGGTTGTCCACCAACCACCTGGTCGGCGCGGGTTATTGGGTGTGGCTGATTCCGCTGTCCAGCGGTTCGCATTCGGTGGGCATCGTGGCCGACCCGCGTTACCACTCGCTGGACAGCATGAACACCTTCGAGCGTGCGATGGACTGGTTCAAGACCTACCAGCCACGCCTGTTTGCCGACCTCGACGGCAAACGCGACAAGCTGCAGGACTTTGCCTTCTTCAAGCGTTTCTCCTACGACTGCGAGCAGATCTTCTCGGACAAACGCTGGGCGCTGGCGGGTGAGTCGGGCCGTTTCCTGGACCCGTTCTATTCACCGGGCAGCGACTTCATCGGCATCGGCAACACCTACATCACCGAACTGGTGGCACGCGACCACGCGCGGCAGCCCATCGGCGCGCACGTGCGGGTCTACGAGCAGGTCTTCAAGTCTTTCTACGACAACACGCTGGCGCTGTACGTCGACCAGTACGGCCTGTTCGGCGACCCCGAGGTGCTGCCGATCAAGGTCTTCTGGGACTACACCTACTACTGGGGCGTGCTGGCCAAGCTGTTCTACCACCAGGGCCTGACCGACCTGGTGGCACTGAGCCACCTTCGCGACCGCATGGCCGGCATGCAGCCCCTGAACCTGGCCGTGCAGACCTTCGTGCGCGAGATGTCGACACACAGCCGCAAGCGCAACCTGCCCATCATGCTGGACCAGGCTTCGCTGCCCTGGTTCGTCGAGCTCAACCGCAGCCTGGTGGACCCGCACACGCCCGAAGAATTCACGCAGCGACTGCAGGAATCGGCCACGCGCCTGCGGCAGCTGGCCACCGAGATCCTGGACCGCGCGGCAGCCGAGTACCCGCAGCTGGACGGCAGCCCGCTGCTGCGGGCCATCGAGGCGGCCGGCGGCTTGGTGCGATTGCCCGAGAAGCTGCTGTTCCCGGCCCTGGGCGAAACACAGGACGAAGCGCTGGCGGTCTGACCGTCGGCCTGATCGGCCCAGACCGGCCCCGCGATCAGGGCTGAAACGGCGGCAAGCGCCGCAGCCGCCGCCACAGCAGCAGCGGCAGGCGCAGCACGAACTCCACCATCAGCCGGGTGTGCATCCAGCTCAGCAGCACGTTGTCGCGGCCGTACTGGAAGTGCGACACACCCCCTTCTTCGGCCGTCAGGTACTTCACCGGCGCGTCGATGTTCACCGGCTTGACTCCACGCCACGCCAGCCGCACCACGGCTTCGGTGTCGAAGTCGAAACGGCGCATCCAACGCTGGCCCTGCATCACGGCGGCCAGGTCGGCGACCGGGTAGACACGAAAACCATACAGGGAATCGGCCACGCCGGCGCCCAGCGTTTCCAGGTTGGTCCACCAGTTGGACACCCGCCGGCCGCGCACCCGCAGCAGCGGCGCGCTGGCATCGAAGACCGGGCGACCCAGCACCATGGTCTCGGGCCGTGATTGCGAAGCCTGCATGAAAGAGGGAATCAGCGCCGCGGGGTGCTGGCCGTCGGAATCCATCGTCAGCGCGTGGGTGAAGCCGGCGCCAGCAGCTTCGTGCAGTCCGTGCAGCACGGCGGCGCCCTTGCCCTGGTTCTGCGGCAACACCCGCACTCGCAGGCCGCTGTCCTGCGCCGCCATGTCCAGCAGGCCCTGGGCGGTGCCGTCGCTGCTGCCGTCCACCACCACCCACACGGGGTTCCAGTGGGCACGGGCCGCTTTCACGGTGGTGTAGACCGTGGCGCCGGTGTTGTAGCTGGGGATCAGCACCAGGTGGCTGTGCGACGGGTTCATGCGCTGTCGCCAGGGCTGCCAGACGGTGTTGCGCCGGGTCTGTGCACTTCGGTGGCGTAGTAGGCCTGCACCTCTTGCACCAGGGCCAGGTGGTCCTGCGGCGGGTCGAAGCGGCGGCCCAGGCGCACCGCAAACCGGATCGGCAGCGGCGGCAGCTTCCACAGCGGCCAGCCCTTGCCCAGGTAGGGCGAGTCAGTGTCGATGAACACCGTCTGCACCGGCACCTGGGCCCGTTTGGCGATCATCGCGAAGCTGGCGTGAAACGGGTTCAGCGGCCGCTGCGTGGTGCGTGTGCCTTCGGGGAACAGCACCAGCTGGCCACCGTCCTGCAAGTCGTTCACCGCACACTGCACCATGCCGTAGGTGGAGTCGTTGTGGATGTAGCGGGCCAGCCGCGCACCCGGCCCCAGGAAGGGGTTGCGCAGCAGACTGGCCTTCATGATGCAGGCGCTGCGCGGCAGGCGTGCCACCAGCATCAGCGCGTCCAGCATGCTGGGGTGGTTGGCCACCACGATGAGGCCGCCTTCGTCGCGCAGCGTGTCCAGCACGTCGGCATCCAGCCGCAACATGCCCACCACTGCGGCGATGCGCCAGAAGATGCGGTAGCCGTAGGCGATCATCGCGCGGCCCAGGCGCCGGCCCACCGCACGCGGCAGCAGCGGGTACAGCAGCAGCGCGGCACCGTTCCAGGCCACCGACATCAAGCCCAGCAGCAGCAGCTGCAGCTGCAGCGCCACCCACGCCAGCGGCCACCAGGCCGGGCGAGCGGCCGGGTGTTCGACCGGGTGTTCGGTTGTGTGTCCTGGCTGCGGCTTGCTCACGGTTTCACTTGTCGACGCTGACACGTTCGCTCGAAGTCGCCAGCACCCAGCTGACGGCCAGGCCGAAGCTCAGCTGCATGCGCTGCTGCACCAGCGGGCTGGGTTCGAAGGCGGCGTGGGCCACGCTGTCGGTGCGCAGAAAGCCGCCCACCCACATCGAGCCGATACGGCGAGACACACCCGTGGTCAGGCGCCAGCCGCCGTATCCACCCTGGGCGGCGTAGGCTGCCCGCGAGGCGGTGGCGTAGACCGGCGCCACGTCGTAGAAGTAGGCGTGGTGGCGGCGCGAGCCGTACATGGGTCCACCTTGCACACCGATGTTCCAGCCCGCGTACTGCACATCGACGTTGAGCACCGGGCTCAAGGTCCAACCCAGGTCTTGCGGCCGCGACTGCAGCGACACCACGGCACGTGCCGGCAGGCGCAGGTCCAGCTTCCAGTCCCGGCCCTGCGCCACCGTGAAGTTCAGGTTCGGGCCCAGTTCAACGGTGCCGGCCAGGTCGGGCATGCCGCGGCGGGCGCGGTTGTCTTCGCTTGGGGTGGGTGCGCTGGCGGCCACGCTCAGGTCGAAGTCGAAGCGGTCGCTTTCCAGCAGCACGGCACGTGCACCTTCACGCGTGGCGCGGAAAATCTTGCCGCGGTAGATGGCCAGGGGCACCGGCAGCACCAGGTCATGGGCCTGGTCGCTGCCGCGGTAGTGCGGCAAGCGCACGCCACCCAGGCCCAGGCCCAGTTCCCACAGCGGTTCGTCCGCCTGGGCCGGCTGGGCGGCCGCCAGCAAGACCGTCAGCCACAGCAGGATCAAGCCCGTTGCCTTGGCGCGGGGCAGCCACGTGGCGCCGGACGGGGAAACTCGGTGTGACGCCAGACTCATGGACGGCTGCAAAGGCTGAATGACGCTGTCGAGGCGCCGGGAACGGGCGGTGGGGCGTGCAGGCTCGGCGGCCTTTCGGCCCCGGGGCGCAGACAAGCGCAGCCAGTGGCGTGCAGTGGGGCGGGATTATCGCTAAATGCCTGCGCCGCCCGGTCCGCCGGCGCGACCCTGTGGCGCGCGCGCACCGCCGGCCCGCCGCTGTGGAGAGGCCTGTCGCGCGGCCGCAGTGGTAACCTCGCGGCCGTCAAAAACAAGCGCCGCCGGCGCCCTAGCAGTGCCCTTGAGCCGGACCCCGCCATTGACCCCCCAGACGGGCGCCCCGCTGCGCTCCTGGTCGCAGCAGTTCATGCAGCGGGTGGGTTACCACTTCGTGCTGAAGGCCCTGGGCATCACGGCCTTCATGTGGGTCTTCTTCCTGGCTTATTTCCACACCTTGCGCCACCCGGTGCGCCCAGTGACGGAAATGCCCTTGACGGCGCTGGACCACTGGGTGGGCTTCGAGCCACTGGCGCTGCTGCCCTACGTTTCCTTGTGGATCTATGTCGGCTTTGCGCCGGGCCTGATGCCCAGCCTGCGCCAGGCCGTGGTCTACGGCCTGTGGGCGGCGGCGCTGTGCCTGGCCGGCTTGCTGGCTTTCTACGCCTTTCCCACGTCGGTGCCCTTGCACCCGATGCGCGTGGACGTGTCGCAGCACGCCGGTTTTGCGCTGCTGCAGGGCGTGGACGCTGCCGGCAATGCCTGCCCGTCGCTGCATGTGGCCACTGCCGTGTTCACGGCCTGCTGGGTGCACCGGCACCTGCTGCAGATGGGTGCGCCGGCGTGGCCGAAGGTGCTGAACGTGCTGTGGGTGTTGCTGATCGTGTGGTCCACCTTGGCCACCAAACAGCACGTGGCCTGGGACGTGGCCGCCGGCACCTTGTTGGCATTGATGTTCGTGTGGCCGTCGATGCGCTGGTCGCCTGGCGACCCGCCCGGGGGCGTGAACAGCGGGAAGGTCGCTCGATAGAATCGGCGGCTCTTCTGATCACCGGGTTGCCAACAGCGCACGCATGGCCCACGACAAAGCCTCCACTTCCGCAGCACCGCCCGCCAGCAACTTTCTGCGCGGCATCATCGAGCGTGACCTGGAAGCCGGCACCTGGAGCCAGCGCCACTTCGGCGGCACCCCTGGCGACGGCGCCCACCACCTGGCGGGCCCGCCCGACCCGGCGAAGATCCGCACCCGCTTCCCGCCCGAGCCCAACGGCTACCTGCACGTGGGCCACGCCAAGAGCATCTGCCTGAACTTCGGCCTGGCGCGTGACTTCGGCGGTGTCTGCCACCTGCGTTTCGACGACACCAACCCGGAAAAGGAAGAGCAGGAATACGTCGACGCCATCAAGGAAGCCGTGACCTGGCTGGGCTTCGACTGGAACGTGGGCGGCACCAGCCACCTGTACTACGCCAGCGACTATTTCGACTTCATGTACCGCGCCGCCGAGGCGCTGGTGGGCGCCGGTCTGGCCTACGTGGACGAACAGACGGCCGACGAGATGCGCGTCACCCGCGGCGACTTCACCACGCCCGGCACCAACAGCCCCTTCCGTGACCGCACGGTGCAAGAGAACCTGGCGCGTTTTCGCCAGATGCGCGACGGCGAACTGCCCGACGGCGCGGCGGTGCTGCGCGCCAAGATCGACATGGCCTCGCCCAACATCAACCTGCGCGACCCCACGATGTACCGCATCAAGCGGGCCACGCACCACAACACCGGCGACCGCTGGTGCATCTACCCGATGTACGCCTACGCGCACCCCATCGAGGACGCGCTGGAAAACATCACACACAGCATCTGCACTCTCGAATTCGAAGACCAGCGCCCCTGGTACGACTGGCTGCTGGACAAGCTGGCAGACATGGGCCTGCTGGCGCGCCCGCTGCCGCGCCAGCACGAGTTCGGCCGCCTGAACCTGAGTTACGTGGTGACCAGCAAACGCAAGCTGCGTGCGCTGGTGGAAGAAGGCATCGTCAGCGGCTGGGACGATCCGCGCATGCCCACGCTGTTCGGCATGCGGCGGCGCGGCTACACACCGGCTTCGATCCGCGCGATGGCCGACGGCACCGGCGCCAGCAAGACCAACATCTGGCTCGACTACGCCGTGCTCGACCAGTGCCTGCGGGCCGACCTCGAAGGCCTGGCGCCGCGTGCGATGGCGGTGCTCGACCCGGTGCCGCTGCAACTGATCAACTGGGCAGAAGTTTTTGGCAGCGCAGACCACATCGAAGCCTGCCACGCACCGGCGCACCCGCAGCGGCCCGAACTGGGCCAGCGCAACTTCGGCCTCGGGCCGCAGGTGTGGATCGAACGCGATGACTTTGCCGAAGTGCCGGCCAAGGGCTTCTTCCGCCTATTCCCGGGCAACAAGGTGCGCCTGAAATACGGCATGGTCGTCGAATGCACCGGCTGCGAAAAAGACGCTGCCGGCACTGTCACCCGCGTGCTTGCACGTGTGGTGCCCGACACCAAGAGCGGCACGCCGGGTGCGGACGCGGTCAAGGTCAAGGGCACCATCACCTGGGTCGGTGTGCACGACGCCTTGCCGGCCACCGTGGTGCTGTACGACCGCCTGTTCACCGAACCACAGCCCGACGCCGGCGGCCGCGACTTCCGCGACGTGCTCAACCCCAAGAGCAAGCAGGTCGTCACCGCCTACCTGGAACCGGGCCTGGCCGACACGCCGGCCGAGCGGCACTTTCAGTTCGAACGCCATGGTTATTTCATCGCCGACCGCAAGGAACACCGGCCCAGCCAGCCGGTGTTCAACCGCATCACTGCGTTGAAGGACAGCTGGTCAGCTTGAGGGGCGGTCACACCGACGGTCAGCGGGTAAAGATCGGAAAAGGTCCGCCCTTCGGCCTCCAGGGTCGGCGCGGCGGGTGCACGATGTGCGGGCTGCCATTCCGATTGAAGGAGCTGCCATGCAAAAGCCCATCCGCGTCCTGGCTGGTGCGAGCCTCTTGTTGATGACTCTGGGCATGGCCCAGGCTGCCGGCAAGGCCGATGTCCGCTGGATCGACCCCGACACCTTCAGCGACGCCGGCCGCAGCGTTGCCGACCGCGACCATGTGATGCAGGCACTGGATGCGCACTTCATCCGCCTGGCACGTCAGCTGCCCGACGGCCAGACCTTGAAGCTCGAGGTCACCGACCTCGACCTGGCGGGTGAACTGCTGCCCGCCAGCGGGCGCGACCTGCGTGTGATGCGCGGCCAGGCCGACTGGCCGAAGATGCGGCTGCGCTACACCCTGCAGTCAGAGGGCCGCGCACTGAAGGGCGGTGAAGTCCGGCTTTCCGACATGAACTACACCTTCGCCACCCGACACGACGAACTGGGCTACGAAAAACGCATGATCGAACGCTGGTTCAAGAGCGAGATCATGGCGCCCTGAAGGGCTGTGCAGCGCCTGCATGGCGTCCGTGCGGGTGCAGCCTGCGATGATGTCGGCCCTGATCACTGCCATTGCCCCGCCCATGACGCTGCTTCATTGTTCCCTGTCCGCCCTGTCGCTGACCTTGCTCGCGCTGGCGGCAACGGCACTGCCCGCCGCCGCCCAGACCGACGCCTTGAAGGCCGCCGCCGCCGAACCCGGCGCGCGGGTCATGCCCTCGGGTCTGGTGATCCGCACCGTGAAAGAAGGCACGGGCGCGCAGCCTGCCGCCACCGACACCGTGAAAGTGCACTACCGCGGCACCTTCACCGACGGGCGCGAGTTCGACAGTTCCTACCAGCGCGGTGAACCGGCGAGTTTTCCGCTGAACCGCGTCATCAAGTGCTGGACCGAAGGTGTGCAGCTCATCAAGGTGGGCGGCACGGCCCGCCTGACCTGCCCGGCCAGCATCGCCTACGGGGAAAGGGGTGCGGGCGGCGGCAAGATTCCGCCCAACGCCACGCTGCGTTTCGACGTCGAACTGCTGGCCATCAACCCCTGATCAGGAACCCGCAGGCACGGCGGCCGGCCGCAGCTTCTTGATGCCCATCACCAGCGCCAGCACCACAGCGCCGGCGACGATGCCGATGGCGGCGTTGGCCAGCGTCGGCAACAGAAACTCGGCCCCGCCACCCATGCCCTGGACGGCGCCGACGATGGCGTCGTTCAGCGCCGGCACGCCGTGCACGAGGATGCCGCCGCCCACCAGGAACATGGCTGCGGTGCCGGCCACCGACAGCGCCTTCATCAGCCACGGCGCGGCGCGCACGATGCCCCGGCCCAGCGCCTGCGCCGCCGCCCCAGGGCGCTGGCTGAGCCAGAGGCCCAGGTCGTCGAGCTTCACGATGCCGGCCACCAGGCCATAGACACCGACGGTCATCACGATGGCGATGGTGCTGAGCACCGCCACCTGGGTGCCAAAGGGCGAATTGGCCACCGTGCCCAGCGTGATGGCAATGATCTCGGCCGACAGGATGAAGTCGGTGCGGATGGCGCCCTTGATCTTGTCGCGCTCCAGCGCCACCAGGTCGACGGCCGGATCGGCCAGCGCCATCACCCGCTCGGCGCGCCGGCTCTCGTCGTCGTCGTCTTCGTTGGTGTGCAGGAAGCGGTGTGCCAGCTTCTCGAAGCCCTCGTAACACAGGAATGCACCACCCACCATCAGGAGCGGCGTCACCAGCCAGGGCACAAAGGCGGTGATGGCCAGCGCCGCGGGTACCAGGATGAGCTTGTTCAGCATCGAGCCCTTGGCCACCGCCCACACCACCGGCAGTTCGCGGGCGGCCGCCACACCCGAGACCTGCTGCGCATTGAGCGCCAGGTCGTCGCCCAGCACACCGGCCGTTTTTTTGGCCGCAACTTTGCTGAGCACGGCCACGTCGTCCAGGATCGTGGCGATGTCGTCGAGAAGGGCGAGCAGACTGGAGGCCATGGGCGCGGATTGTGCGTGAACGCCCCAGCAGGCGCTGGTGGCGCTGGTGGCGCTGGGTCTGCCGGCTGAAGGCCTGATGCGCCAGCGCGATGGGCTGGTCCCCGAACACGACTGGCTACAGCACGCGGGCGCCGCAGGCGATGGGCTCGGGGTGAGCGAAGACGAGGTCGGCGACTGGGACCATCCCCTTCAACCTGTGCTGGACGAGGTGCACGCACCGGCTTGAAAGGCGATCGGGATGCGAAGATCGCATCCACCATGCCGAGTCTTCGCGAGCTTTTCCTGCTCGACCCCGACACCGTGTTCCTGAACCACGGTTCTTTCGGCGCCTGCCCGCGCGAGGTGTTTGAGCAGCAGCAGCGCTGGCAGCTCGAGATGGAACGCAACCCGGTGCAGTTCCTGGGCCGGCGTTCGGCAGGCCTGCTGGCCGCGGCGCGACAGCGGTTGGCCGCCCACATCGGCGCCGCCGGCGAAGACCTGGTGTTCATGCCCAACGCCACCACCGCGGTCAACACCGTGGCACGTTCACTGGCGCTGCAGCCCGGCGACGAGGTGCTGGCCACCGACCATGAATATGGCGCCTGCAACGCGGCCTGGCAGTTTGTCTGTGAACGCGCAGGTGCAAGCTACCGCCAGGTGGAGGTGCCGCTGCCCTTCGACAGCACCTGCTGGGCAGAAGCGTTGATGGCCCAGGCCGGCCCGCGAACACGGCTGATCTTTGCCAGCCACCTGACATCGACCACCGCGCTGATCTTTCCGGTGGCCGCCCTGTGCGCGCAGGCGCGCCGCGCAGGCATCCTGACGCTGATCGACGGTGCCCACGCACCCGGGCAGCTGCCGCTGGACCTGCAGGCCACGGGCGCCGACTTCTACACCGGCAATTGCCACAAGTGGCTGTGTGCGCCCAAGGGTTCGGCCTTCCTGCACGTGCGGCCCGAACACCAGGCCGCGCTCGACGCCAGCGTCGTCAGCTGGGGTTACCTGGCCGGCAGCGGTGGCCACAGCGGCTTCGATGCCTACACCGGCAGCAGCACGCTGGAACGCCGCCTGCAGTGGCAAGGCACACGTGACCTGGCGGCGTTTTTGTCGGTGCCCGCGGCCATCGACTTCCAGGCCCGGCACGGCTGGCCGGCACACCGCCAGCGTTGCCATGACATGGCCTGCGAGCTGCTGGCGCGGGTCACACGCCGCAACGGTGTGGCGGCCGTGGCGCCTGACAGCGCCTACGGCCAGATGGTGCCCATTCCGGTGCGCAGCGCCGACGCCGAAGGTCTGCGCCGCTGGCTTTTCGAGCAGCACCACATCGAGGTGCCGGTGACCCAACACGCCGGGCACACCTTCGTGCGGGTGTCGGTGCAGGCCTACAACACCGAAGCCGACCTGGCGGCGCTAGAGCAGGCGCTGGCCGAAGCCGACGCCTGAAGGCCCTGCGGCCTGGAGCTCAGGCTTGGCGGCGGCGCGCGGCCAGCAGCGAGGCCACACCGAGGGCCATCATCAGCCAGGTGGCCGGCTCGGGCACGGCCGTCACAGCCGCAGCGCCGATCACCGAATGGGCGATGCCCGATGGATGCAAGGCATCCGAGAAGCCCGACACGCTGCAGGAGATGCCGATCGAGCCCGCGAAGGCGCCGCAGGGCGTGAAGACGTTGGTGATGCCGTAGACCGCGCCGCCGTTGGTGAGCGCGTCGGTGCGGATGGCTGAACTGACACCGGCCATGTCCAGGAAGCTCATCGTCAGGCCCAGCGACTGACCGTAGCTCACCAGGCCGCTGATCAACGTGTTGAACTGCAGGGTGGCGTCAGTGGAGGGTGCCACCAGGCCCAGGCCGACGGCCTCGGGCGTGGTGCCCAGGTCGGGCAGGTTGGAAATCAGCACGTTCTGCGCGCCCTTGGCGGCCAGTTGGCTGATGGCAGTGCCCAGGTTGGCGGCGGCCGCCGTGGCGGCGGCCAGGCGGCCTGCGGCGCCCGCGGCGTCCATGGTCGGGAAGGCGGTGCGGGCGTCGCGCATGTCGTTGCCGCCAGCCACCACGACGTACAGCGCGCCCGGGTCCAGCGCAGCCGCACCGCCGGTGAAGCTGCCCACCTGCGCCAACAGGCTGGGGATCGAACCACCGGCCGTGCGGGCGCCACCGAAGGCGTAGTTGTTGCCCCCCAGCAGTGATGCCGTGGACGTGCTGGGCAAGCCGATGCCGGCCGCGAGGTATTCGGCCCACACCGGCCCGTCGGAGAAGCGGCCCGGCAGGTACGGTGCAACCGGTGTTGCGCCGCCCGTCAGCGCCAGGATGTTGCCGGTGTCGGTCAGGCTGTCGCCAAAGTAGTAGGCGTTGGTGAAGGTGGCGGCCTGCGAGGCCATGCCGGCCCCCGCCAGTGCCAGCCCTGCCAGCAGGCGGCCGAATGTGATGCGCATGAAATCCCCTTGAGTGTTTCTTGAACCAGCGGCGGAAGCTACCACCCGCCGCGATCACCGGGGGAGCGGGTCTGCACCGGGGCCCACCCCCGGACTCGAGGGGGTTGGCTGCTGAAGTCCTCAGCGCGGCTTCTTGCGTGGCGCGCCCGTCTCGCGTGGCGGCAGTCCGGTGTGCTGCGTCAGGACACGACCCTGCGTGACGGTCGACGTGCGGGTGCCGGCCGCCGTGCTGTTCTTGCGTCGCGCGCTGACGTAGCCCGCGCCCGCCGCCGGCTGGAAGGTGGGAATCAGCTGATGCTTGCCGTTGCCGATCAGGTCGGCGCGGCCCATGGCCTTCAGCGCTTCTCGCAGCAGTGGCCAGTTGTCGGGGTCGTGCCAGCGCAGGAAGGCCTTGTGCAGGCGGCGGCGGCGCTCACCCCGGACAACGTCCACCTTCTCGGCGCGCCGGCCCGGCCCGACATCGCGGCTGATGCCCTTCAGCGGGTTCAGGTCGGTGTGGTACATGGCCGTGGCGGTGGCCATGGGGCTCGGGTAGAAGGTCTGCACCTGGTCGGCCTTGAAGCCATTGCGCTTCAGCCAGATGGCCAGGTTCATCATGTCTTCGTCGCTGGTGCCGGGGTGTGCAGCGATGAAGTACGGAATCAGGTACTGCTTCTTGCCCGCTTCGGCGCTGTACTGCTCGAACATCTGCTTGAAGCGGTCGTAGCTGCCGATGCCGGGTTTCATCATCTTCGACAGCGGCCCGCCTTCGGTGTGCTCGGGTGCGATCTTCAGGTAACCGCCGACGTGGTGCGTGACCAGTTCCTTCACGTATTCCGGGCTCTTCACCGCCAGGTCGTAGCGCAGGCCGCTGCCGATGAGGATCTTCTTCACCCCCCGCAGTGCGCGTGCACGGCGGTACATCTTCACCAGCGGGCCGTGGTCGGTGTTCAGGTTGCTGCAGATGCCGGGGTAGACACAGCTGGGCTTGCGGCAGGCGGCTTCGATCTGCGGGCTTTTGCAGCCGATGCGCCACATGTTGGCGGTAGGCCCGCCCAGGTCGCTGATGACGCCGGTGAAGCCCTTGACCTTGTCGCGGATGTCCTCGATCTCGCGGATCACCGAGTCTTCACTGCGGCTCTGGATGATGCGGCCTTCGTGTTCGGTGATGCTGCAGAAGGTGCAACCGCCAAAACAGCCACGCATGATGTTGACGCTGAAGCGGATCATTTCCCACGCCGGGATCTTGGTGGCGTGGTCGTGGCTGCCGTTTTCGTCGGCGTAGCTCGGGTGCGGGCTGCGGGCGTATTCGAGGTCGAACACATGGTCCATCTCGGCCGTGCTCAGCGGGATGGGCGGTGGGTTGATCCACAGGTCCCGATCGCCGTGGGCCTGCACCAGGGCGCGTGCATTGCCGGGGTTGGTTTCCAGGTGCAGCACGCGGTTGGCATGGGCGTAGAGCACGGCGTCGCTCTTCACCTGTTCGTAGCTGGGCAGCCGCACCACGGTGCGTTCGCGCAACGGCATCGCCACGGCGCCAGCCTTGCGTGACACCGGCATCGCGACCGGGCTCGACTGCGTGGCGTCAGCCTTCGCGCAAGTCTCACCCACCGAAGCCGCCGCGTCTTCGGTGCTCAGGTAGGGATTGATGTGCGAATCGATGCGCCCCGGCCGGTCGACGTCGGTGCTGTCGATCTGGAACCAGTCGGCAAAAGCTGCGTTGCCGACCTCGTCGGTGCGGCGCATGAAGGCCGTGCCGCGCACGTCGGTGATGTGTTCAACCGGCTCGCGTTTTGCCAGCCGGTGTGCCACTTCGATGATGGCGCGCTCGGCGTTTCCGTAAAGCAGCAGGTCGGCCTTGCTGTCGACCAGGATGCTGCGGCGCACCTTGTCCTGCCAGTAGTCGTAGTGGGCGATGCGGCGCAGGCTGGCTTCGATGCCGCCGATGATCACCGGCACGTCGCTCCACGCTTCCTTGCAGCGCTGCGTGTAGACCAGCGTCGCGCGGTCGGGCCGCTTGCCCCCCTGCCCACCCGGTGTGTAGGCGTCGTCGCTGCGAATCTTGCGGTCCGCGGTGTAGCGGTTGATCATCGAATCCATGTTGCCGGCGGCGACGCCGAAAAACAGCTTCGGCTTGCCCAGCGCCTTGAAGGCGTCGGCGCTTTGCCAGTCGGGCTGCGCAATGACGCCGACACGAAACCCCTGGGCTTCCAGCACACGGCCGATGACCGCCATGCCGAAGCTGGGGTGGTCGACGTAGGCGTCGCCGGTGACGATGACGATGTCGCAGCTGTCCCAACCCAGGCGGTCCATCTCGGCCCGGCTCATGGGCAGGAAGGGCGCACGCCCCAGCCGCTTGGCCCAGAAGGGCTTGTAGCTGGTGATGGGCTTGGCAGCGGCAGGAGCCGGGCTGCGCGCCGGGGGCGGGGCGAGGTCATTCACAGGCTGGGGGCAGGTCGGCAAAGGCCGACACACGCGGACGGGCTGGCATTGTCGCGCCTGGCCGACATCCGCGGGCGGCCGAGGGCAAGTGTGGCAGTGGCCGGTGTTTCCTTCACCCGGCTCAAGTCCGGCGCCCTGGCGCCGATAGCCCCGGGATGCAAAGCTTCTTCACCACCCTGGCCTACGGCGCGCTCGCTTTGCTGGGGGTGGCCGTTGCCGTTGCCCTGTGGGAACACTGGCGCCGTCAAAGCCAGGCCCGTGCACCCCGTTTTGCAACGGCTGCGCCAGCCAGCGCGCCCGTGGTGCGTGTGGACGTGGACCTGGACGCGCTGACACCCCCGCCCGACGACGACCAGCTGCAGCGCCGCAGCACTGTCGAAGCGGCGATGAGCCGCATGGCCCAGGCACCGACCTTTGGCAGCAGCGCGCAGGCCTGGACCGAAACACGGCCGATGGTGTCACCGGGCGCAACGGCGGAATTCGAACCGCGGTAGCCCGCACCGGGCCTCGGGTCGTCAGTCGGCGGCCCGCTCCCGGCTCTGTTCGTTGGCGGGCGGCCGGTCGGTTGGATGGCCCGGCGCTGCGATTGGCGCGGGTACCGGGTCGCCCAGCTCGCTCACTTCGCCCTCGTCGAGGTCCTCGGCCAGGAAGCCCCCGCTCTGGTGCGACCACAGGCGTGCGTAGATGCCGCCGGCGGCCAGCAGCGTCTTGTGGTCACCCACTTCGACGATGCGCCCGCGGTCCATCACCACCAGCCGGTCCATCGCCGCGATGGTGGACAGGCGGTGTGCGATGGCCACCACCGTCTTGCCTTCCATCAGCTTGTACAGGCTGTGCTGGATGGCGGTTTCAACCTCGCTGTCCAGCGCGCTGGTGGCTTCGTCCAGCAGCAGGATAGGTGCATCCTTGAGCATCACCCGCGCAATCGCGATGCGCTGGCGCTGCCCGCCGGACAGCTTGACACCGCGCTCACCCACGTGGGCGTCGTAACCCTGGCGGCCCTTGGGGTCGGTCAGGCCGGAGACGAAGTCGGCGGCTTCTGCCCGTTCGGCGGCGCGCAGCATTTCGGCTTCGCTGGCGTCGGGCCTGCCGTAGACGATGTTCTCGCGCACCGAGCGGTGCAGCAGCGAGGTGTCCTGCGTGACCATGCCCACCTGGCGGCGCAGGCTGTCCTGGGTGACGCCGGCAATGTCCTGACCGTCGATCAGGATGCGGCCACCTTCCACGTCATACAGGCGCAGCAGCAGGTTGACGATGGTGCTCTTGCCAGCACCCGAACGGCCCACGAGGCCGATCTTCTCGCCGGGCCGGATGTTCAGGTTCAGTCCGTCCACCACCTTGCGCTTGCCACCATAGGCAAAGGTGACGTTTTCGAAACGCACTTCGCCGCGCGGCACCTGCAGCATCTTGGCGTCGGGCCGGTCGACCACGGTGCGACCGCGCGACAGCGTGACCATGCCGTCTTGCACGGTGCCGATGTGTTCGAACAGCGAAGCCATCTCCCACATCACCCAGTGCGAGATGCCGTTCAGCCGGAAGGCCATGGCCGTGGCCGCCGCCACCGCGCCCACGCCGACGGCCGCTTCGGTCCACAGCACCAGGCTGGTGACGGTGATGGAGGCGATCAGCGCCACGCTCAGGAACTGGTTCACCACCTCGAAGGCCGACACCAGGCGCATCTGGCCGTAGGCCGTGACCATGAACTCCTGCATCGCGCTGCGTGCAAAACCGGCCTCGCGGTTGGAATGGGAAAACAGCTTCACCGTGGCGATGTTGGTGTAGGCATCGGTGATGCGCCCGGTCATCAGCGAACGCGCGTCGGCCTGCAGCTGCGCCACCTTGGCCAGGCGCGGCACGAAGTACATCAGCGTCAGAACGTACAGCACCAGCCAGCCCAGAAAGGGCACCGTCAGCCAAGGGTCGAAAGCGCCCACCACCGCCACCATGGTGCCGAAGTAGATGACCACGTAGACCAGGATGTCGGTGAAGATGAGCCAGGTGTCGCGCACCGCCAACGAGGTCTGCATCACCTTGGTCGAGATGCGGCCGGCAAACTCGTCCTGGTAGAAGGACATGCTCTGCTCGAGCATCAGGCGGTGGAAGTTCCAGCGCATGCGCATCGGGAAGTTGCTGAAGATGCCCTGGTACTTGAACAGGGCCTGCATGGCGGCAAAGGCCACGCTGAACAGCAGCACCCCACCCAGAATGGCCAGCAGGTTGCCGTGCTGCTGCCACAGCTGCGCCGGTTCCACCTTGGCCAGCAGGTCCACCACGTGGGCCATCATGCTGAAGAGCAAGGCCTCGAAAGCGCCGATGGCGGCCGTGAACAGCGTCACCAGCGCCAGGTAGGGCCGCACGCCACGTGTGCAGGCCCACAGGAACGCAAAAAACTGCGTCGGTGGCGGTGTTGAAGGTGCATCCGGATACGGATGCACGAGTTTTTCGAATCGCTGGAACAAAGCTATCCCCGGTCGGTTGGCGCGGCGAACCCAAGGTCGTCCGTTCCACCCGTTGATCGCGTGTTGGCCGGCGCTGCATGTCACGGCCGCAAACGGAAGGCAAACGGCTGGCAAATGGCCGGCAAACGTCGATTATCCAAGCCCGCCAGCCACCCCGCGAGCGCTTGAGGGTCTATGCCCTTCGACGGCACGCAGTCCCCCAAAGCGAAACCCCTCCAGACCGTTACCGGCTGGAGGGGCTGGGCAGCGAGGCTGCCAGTGGAGCTCCGGAGGAATGAGGTCCGGGGCCCCTGACGCGCACCAAGTGCGCCGTCTGTGGTGCCTGATATCAGGCAGTCTCAGCGTACGCTGCCACCGCCGTCGCGGCAAGCTGATCGTTCATCCATCAGCACAGCTGGACCGTCAGCCCACCAAAGCCCCCAAAGCCGCTACACCCGGCTCAACTCGCGGGCTGCAACAGTTCGTCGACCATCAACTGCACCCGGCGCTGCACTGCGGCGTCCATCTGGATCGTCCGGCCCCATTCACGGCTGGTTTCGCCCGGCCACTTGTTCGTGGCGTCGAGCCCCATCTTGCCACCCAGGCCGCTGACCGGCGAAGCGAAGTCCAGGTAGTCGATGGGTGTGTGCTCCACCAGCGTGGTGTCGCGCACCGGGTCCATGCGGGTGGTGATGGCCCAGATCACTTCTTTCCAGTCGCGGATGTCCACGTCGTCGTCGGTCACGACGATGAACTTGGTGTACATGAACTGCCGGAGAAAGCTCCACAGCCCGAACATCACGCGCTTGGCGTGGCCCGGGTAGGCCTTCTTGATCGAGATGATGGCCAGGCGGTAGCTGCAACCTTCGGGCGGCAGGTAGAAGTCGGTGATCTCGGGAAACTGCTTCTGCAGGATGGGCACGAACACCTCGTTCAGCGCCACGCCCAGCACCGCTGGCTCGTCGGGCGGCTTGCCGGTGTAGGTGGAGTGGTAGATCGGGTCGCGCCGGTGGGTCAGGCGCGACAGCTCGAACACCGGGAACCAGTCTTGTTCGTTGTAATAGCCGGTGTGGTCGCCAAAGGGGCCTTCCAGCGCATGCAGGTAGCCGCCCTTTTCCTTCAGCTTGACGCCCCGGTCGGACTCGCCCACGAAACCTGGGGCGGCTGGCGGGATGTGGCCCTCGAGCACGATCTCGGCGCTGGCCGGCACCTGCAGCATCAGGCCACCTTCACCCACGCCGCTGGCCACCACCTCGGTCCGACTGCCGCGCAGCAGGCCGGCAAACTGGTATTCCGACAGGCTGTCGGGCACCGGCGTCACGGCACCCAGGATGGTGGCCGGGTCAGCGCCGAGCGCCACCGCGATGGGGAAGGGCTGGCCCGGCTTGGCGCGCGCGAAGTCGCGGAAGTCCAGCGCGCCGCCGCGGTGGGCCAGCCATCGCATGATGACCTGGCGGCGGCCGATGACCTGCTGGCGGTAAATGCCCAGGTTCTGCCGCGAGCGCGGCGACGCCACGGATTGTGGTCCGCGGGTGATGACCAGGCCCCAGGTGATCAGCGGGCCGGCATCACCCGGCCAGCAGGTTTGCACCGGCAGACGAGCCAGGTCGATGTCGTCGCCTTCCAGCATCTCGTCCTGGCAGGGTGCGCTGCTGCGCAAGGCCGGTTTCATGTCCCACAGCGCCTTGCCCATCTGCAGAAGCTTGCCGGCATCCTTCAGGCCCTTCGGCGGCTCTGGCTCTTTCAGGCTGGCCAGCAGCACTCCCACCTGCCGCAGTTCGCCAACTTCCTGCGCCCCCATGCCCAGGGCCACCCGTCTGGGGGTGCCGAAGAGGTTGATCAGGCAAGGAATTTTGTAACCCTGGGGATTCGTACAGAGCACCGCCGGCCCGCCGGATCGAAGCAACTTATCCCCGATCGCCGTCATTTCCAGGTGCGGAGACACCCACTGGCTGAGCTTTCGGAGCTCGCCCATTGACTCGAGCTGTTGGATGAAGTCCCTCAGGTCCCTGTACTTCATTTCTTTTGTGTATCAGAAGTGGGTTCTATAGACTTGACCATGTATTAGGCGCTTCCTAGAATCGCGCCACACCTGATGTTTCAGGGTTTACCCGCAACAGCGCTTGCGCAATCGCAGCGGCCGGTAGACACCATGCAGCAGGACCGCAGACGCCCGACACCGAGGCGCACGGCCTGCAGACGATTATCACTGTGACCACGCAGCGCGCCCCGGCCGCCGAGGGCCTTGCAGCCAAAGGGAGAAGACTCGATGCCAGTCAGCGAATTGCTGCACCGGGCCAGCCAAGCCGCCGGCCGGTCGGTTTCGGTTTTTGTCCGCGACGTGGGTCGCGGCATGCTCGAAGTGGGCCACAACGGCCTGGCGCTGCTGGGCCTGGCTGCCCTGGCGCTGGTGTTTTTTGCCGCCAGCCGCGCCGAGGTTCGTCAGCAGGTCGAGGTGCACACGCTGCAATGGCTGCAAACGCGTCACGAAGCGCGCGAGCTGGCGTCGGGCAATGTGCTGACTGGCCTGTCCGAGCCCGATGCGGTGCTGCGCGCCACAGCGGCTGACCTGAAGGCCCTGAGCCGTGAACAGGTCACGCTGGCCACCTGGATCTCGCGCCGCTACAAGGTGGCGCCTGAACCCGTGGGCGCACTGGTGCAGGAGGCCTGGGTCATCGGCCAACGCGCCGGCCTGGACCCGACGCTGATTTTGGCCATCATGGCCATCGAGTCCCGCTTCAACCCCTTTGCACAAAGCCCGGTGGGCGCGCAGGGCCTGATGCAGGTGATGACGCGGGTGCACGACGACAAGTACGAGTCCTTCGGTGGCACCCGTGCGGCCTTCGACCCCATCAGCAATCTGCGTGTGGGTGTGCAGGTGCTGAAGGAGTGCATTGCCCGCGCTGGCAGCGTGCAGGAAGGCCTGCGCTACTACGTGGGTGCGGCGCTGCTGGAAAGCGACGGCGGATATGCCGCCAAGGTCATGCTGGAGCAGGCCCACATGCGCAATGTGGCCGAGGGTCGGCCAGTGCCGCTGAACGCGCCCAACACACCGCCTGCCTCCACCCTTCGCGTTGTTGACAGTGCTGACGCGTCACCTGGCGAGGCCGCCATCCCCGCCCCTGCGCAGTCGGCTTCTGCTGTCATGGGCACCGTTGAGCAAGTGGCGCTGCTTCGCTGATTCCCCGCTGAACCCGGCCGCCTGCCGGCGCTACACTTCAAGCCCGTGCGACTGGCGATAGGGGGCACTCCCCCCGAGGTGGATGACCACCAGGAAGCGCGGGCCGCGGCAGCCGGGCTGTCGCGGCTTCAGCCGTTCGCCTGGGCAGCCCTCGACCGCGCACCGCCAGTGATTGCTGCTGGCGCCGCTGCTGGCGCTCGTTGGCCCTTCATCCGAAGAGGACTGCCATGTTCGACCGTTCCACGTCCACCCTTGCGCTCGTCGACCCCGAGATCTGGGCCGCCGTCCAGGCCGAGAACCGGCGCCAGGAAGAGCACATCGAGCTCATCGCCAGCGAAAACTACACCTCGCCCGCCGTGATGGCCGCTCAGGGTTCACAGCTGACCAACAAATACGCCGAGGGTTACCCCGGCAAGCGCTACTACGGCGGTTGTGAGTACGTCGATGTGGTCGAGCAGTTGGCCATCGACCGCCTGAAGACCTTGTTCGGCGCCAACTTCGCCAACGTGCAGGCCAATTCCGGCAGCCAGGCCAACCAGGCCGTCTTCTTCGGCTTGTTGCAGCCCGGCGACACCATCATGGGCATGAGCCTGGCCGAAGGCGGCCACCTGACCCACGGCATGCCGCTGAACATGAGCGGCAAGTGGTTCAAGGTCGTCAGCTACGGCCTGGACGCCCAGGAAGCCATCGACTACGAAGCGATGGAACGCCTGGCCCACGAACACAAACCCAAGCTCATCATCGCCGGCGCCAGCGCCTACAGCCTGCACATCGACTTCGAACGTTTTGCCAAGGTGGCCAAGGCCATCGGTGCCTACTTCATGGTCGACATGGCGCACTACGCGGGCCTGATCGCCGCCGGCGTCTACCCCAACCCGGTGCCACACGCCGACGTGGTGACCAGCACCACGCACAAGAGCCTGCGCGGACCGCGCGGCGGCATCATCCTGATGAACGACGAGGCCATCGCCAAGAAGATCAACAGCGCCATCTTCCCTGGCATCCAGGGCGGCCCGCTGATGCATGTCATCGCCGGCAAGGCGGTGGCCTTCCATGAAGCACTGACGCCAGCCTTCAAGACTTACCAGGCGCAGGTGGTGGCCAACGCACGTGTGCTGGCCGAAACGCTGATCGCGCGCGGCCTGCGCATCGTCAGCGGCCGCACCGAAAGCCACGTCATGCTGGTGGACCTGCGCCCCAAGGGCCTGACCGGCAAGGAAGCCGAAGCCATCCTGGGCGATGCGCACATGACGTGCAACAAAAACGGCATTCCCAACGACCCGCAAAAGCCCATGGTCACCAGCGGCATCCGCCTGGGAACACCGGCCATGACCACGCGCGGCTTCAAGGAAGGACAGGCGCGCCAGACCGCGCACCTGATTGCCGACGTGCTGGACAAGCCGCACGACCAGGACAACATCGCCGCCGTGCGTGCCAAGGTGGCCTTGCTGACCCGCGACTTCCCGGTTTACCGCGGGTAGGCGCCAGGCCGCCCGATGCGCTGCCCCTTCTGCGCCCACGAAGACACACAGGTCGTCGAGACCCGCGAGTCCGACGAAGGTGACGTGGTGCGCCGGCGGCGGCGCTGCCTGCACTGCGAAAAGCGCTTCACCACCTACGAGCGCACCGAAATTGCCATGCCCTGGGTGGTGAAGAAAGACGGCTCGCGGGTGGAGTACGACCCGTCCAAGCTGCGTGCCTCGATGACCCTGGCGCTGCGCAAGCGCCCGGTCAGCGTGGAGCAGATCGACGCCGCGCTGGACCGCATCCAGGACAAGCTGCTGGCCAGCGGCGCCAAGGAAATGCCCACCGCGCGCCTGGGTGAACTCGTGATGCGCGAACTCAAGCGCATCGACAAGGTGGCCTATGTGCGTTTTGCGTCCGTCTACCGCGAGTTCGAAGACGTCGACGCCTTCCGGCAGCTGATCCGCGACATCTGAGCCGGGGGGCCCCCGCCTGGGGGTGTGGGTGGGTGCCCTCCACGGTGCCGTGCCCCATGCACCTGCCATGGGGACGCGGCAAACGCGCCGCTTTCCTACAGTGATCTTCATCCGATCCACTGCAGGAGCACCCGATGAAGCAGCCCAAACAAGCCCCCGCCCGCCACGCCCAGCGCGGTCTGTCCCTGGTCGAATCGCTGATCTCGATGGCCGTGCTGGTGGTGACCGTGGGCAGCGCGGCCCCCGGCTTCAAGCAGGTGCTGGAACGCCGCCACCTGGACGGCGTGTCGGCCCAGCTGGCCACCGACCTGCGCCTGGCCCGCAGCCTGGCCGTCGCTCACCGTGCATCGGTGCGACTGAGCGTGCACGTCACGGGCGCACTCAGCTGCTACGTGGTGCACACCGGCGCAGCCAAGGACTGCGCCTGCACGGGCGACAACACGGCAGTTTGCACCGGCGATGCACAAGCGCTGCGCACCGTCAGCTTCGGTCCTGAACACGACGTGCGCATCAGCTCCAGCTCGGCCAGCATGCTGTTCGACCCCGACCGGGGCACCGTCACACCCACCGGCACCTTGCGTCTGCACGCACGCGACGGTTCGGCCATCCACCAGGTGGTCAACATCATGGGCCGCGTGCGCACCTGCTCGCCCAGCGGCAAGGTCAGCGGCCACCCGGTGTGCTGACACCCCCCAAGCTTGAGCCACAAGTTGACCAACGGCAGCCGGGTGGCGACAGGCGGCGAGACAGGTGCTGGAGCCCGGCTGGGCGGGCGCTGACAATCGGGCCAACATGAACACTCCAGCCATTCCCGCAAGCCGCCGCGGCCGGCGCACGATTCGAGGTTTCACACTGGTGGAGCTGCTGATCACCGTCGTGGTGCTGGGCATCATCGTCGCAGTGGCGTTGCCGAGCTTCATGGATTCGATTCGCAAGGGCCGGCGTTCGGAGGCGTTTGCGGCCTTGTCAGCGCTGCAGCAGGCGCAGGAGCGCTGGCGCAGCAACAACGCGGTTTATGCCGACACGTTGACCAAGGTCAACATCAGCAGCCCCACCGGTCCGGGCGGCTACTACGCACTGGACATCATCACGAGCTCTGCCACCGGCTACGAAGTGAAGGCCACCGCAGTCAGCGGCACCTCGCAGGTCAAGGACGGCCCGTGCGCCAACCTCAGCGTGCAAGTCAACGGCGGCAACATCAAATACGCCAGCTGCGCAACGTGCACCACCTTCACCTATGCGGCTTCCGACGTGTGCTGGAGTCGATGATGCGCAGCAGACGCACTCGCATGGGGGCCTTCACGCTCATCGAACTGATGATCGTGGTGGCCCTGGTGGCCATCATCATCACCCTGGCCGCACCTTCGTTTCGCGACATGATCCTGATGCAGCGGCTGCGGGGGGTGAACGCTCAGGTGGTGACCGACTTGTCGTTTGCACGGAGCGAGGCGGTCAGCAGAGGCACCTTCGTGCAGATCAGATTCCAGCAGGTCAGTGGTGTCAGCGGCATGTCGTGTTACATCATCTACGCTCGGAACGACAGTCTGACGGCACCGGAGTGCGACTGCACTGCAGCCGAAGGCTCACGCTGCACGGATCCGTCGACAACCGAGATCCGCACCGTTCAGCTGCCCAACGCGCAGTCGGTGACGGTGGCGCCGCATCCGTCCCTCACGCATGATCGTTTCACCATCATGCCGCGCACGGGTGGCATGTCACCAATCTACGCGGCCGTGCCTAACGTACCGATCAGCACCTTTCGCATCGAGACCTATATCGATGGCCCCCGCAAGTTCGAGAATTTTTTCGGTATTGCTGGACGGGTAGGCTACTGCTCACCTGCGGGTTCCAGGGTGGGGGGCGAACCATGCGCCTAGCGCACGCCCGGCCTTGGCGGGCCAGCCGCAAACTCCAATCCGGGCTGTCGATCGTCGAATTGATGGTGGGGGTGGCCATCGGTCTGGTCATCGTCGCGGCCGCCTCTTTGCTGATGACGGGCCAGTTGGTCGAAAACCGCCGTTTGCTGACCGAGACGCAGCTGCAGCAGGACTTGCGCGCCACGTCAGACATCCTGACCCGCGACATCCGACGCGCAGGGGCATTGGCTGAACTGAATTCGCTCAGGATGATTTGGCACCCCGACGCTGCACTCAGCTTTCCCGCCGCCTCTTTCTCGGCTGTCACGATCACCGGCGCAAGCAACATCGCCTTCTCGTACGACCCGGGCGGATCGCCATCGACGAGCTTCAGATATCAACTGGACGCTGGCACCATCAGGTCCCTGGTCGGCGTTTCGGGTCTTCAGGAGTTGACCGACAACAAGGTGATGGTCGTCGACAGCTTGACCTTCACCAAGACCAACGCAGGGACCCCCATCCGCCTCCCTTGCGCCAAGCTCTGTTCCGGCGCCACGCCACCTGACGACTCCTGCTGGCCCACCATCGAAGTGCGCGAAGTGGACGTCGAGATCAAGGCCCACGCGCTGCGCGCCAGCGAGGTGCAGCGCTCCATGCGCACCCGCGTCAGGTTGCGCAACGACATCCTCAACCCCACGGCGTGCCCCGAATGAACGCACGTCGCAAACAAACCGGTGCCGCCACGCTGGTCGTGGTGATGGTGCTGTTTTTCATCATCTCGCTGGTGGCCGCCTACACCAGCCGCAACCTCATCTTCGAACAACGCACATCGGCCAACCAGTACCGGTCCACACAGGCGCTGGAAGCCGCCGAAGCGGGCCTGGAATGGGCGATCTCGATGCTCAACTTTGGCCGCATCAGTGACTCTTGCCTGAAGAGCAGCAGTGCTGCCGACACCAGCTTCCGGCAGCGTTACCTCAACGTCAACGCCACCACCGGCAAAATCACGCCGGTGCTGTCTGCCGGGGCCTCGCTGACACCGGCCTGCGTGCGCACACCGACCGGCTGGGACTGCAAGTGCCTCGACAGTGGTGTACCTTCGTTGACGGCCCCCACCGACCCGGGTGTCTGGCCTGCGTTCCGCGTGCGATTCATGGTGGCCGGCGCAGACCCGGCCACGCCCACCGAACCGCGGCAGCCGGGCACCATCCGCGCCGAGGTGGTGGGCTGCACACGGGTGGACCCCAGCGGTGGCGACCAGTGCCTGTCCTTTGACGGCCGCGGTGCGCTCAACGAAGGCCGCGTGCTGCTGTCCGCCGTGCTGGCGCTGACGGGCGGCCCGGCGGGCCTGCCGGTCGCGACCTTGACTGCAGGCGGCCCGGTGAATGCGCCTTTGACGGTGGCCAACACCAGCCCTTCGGGATCGGGCATCACCGTGCACGCCCGCAATGCGATCGACTCGAGCATGATCACGAGTTTGAGCACCACGCCCGGCACCCCGGCCGCCAACTCGATCATCGAAAACGACACCGCGCTCAACCTGCCTGCCGTCGGCACCTTCACAACGCCAGACCGCATGTTCGCCAGCTTCTTCAACATGCGGCTCGAAACCTTCCGCACACAGCAGGCAGCGCTGGTGGTGGACTGCCCTTCGGGCTGCTCGGCCGCCGCAGTGAACACCGCGATTTCGCTCAACCCGCATCGGCCGCTGTGGCTGACTGGCCCGTTGAACGCCGACGCAAACATTGGCACTGCCGCTGAGCCGGTACTCATCGTCGTCAACGGCGGCCTCAAGTTCACTTCCGCCAGCGCCAAGATCCACGGCATGGTCTACAACCGCCTGGACCCGGCCGCAGGCCTGAGTGCCTGGGCTACCGACGGCGCTGGCGAGGTCATCGGCGCGGTGGTGGCCGAAGGCGGCGTGTCCGGCACTGGCACATCGACTCTGACTTACGACGCCGACGTGCTGGCGCTCGTACGCCACAACGTCGGCACCTTCGTGCGTGCGCCCGGCTCCTGGAGAGACTTCCGATGAACAAGCTCCACCGTTCGCGTGGGGTCTCACTGATCGAGGCCCTGGTGGCCCTGGCCGTGATGGCCTTCGGCCTGCTGGGCGTGGTCGGCATGCAGGCCACCCTGCGCTACAACTCCGACGTCTCCAAACAGCGCTCCGAGGCCGTGCGCATGGCGCAAGAGCAGGTCGAGGCGATGCGCGCCTTCAACACGCTTGCCGACCCTGCGGACCACAACTTCGCCGACATCAATTCCGTCGCCACAGCCGACGTGGTGGTGCCCACGGGCTTTGCCAACACCACGTTCAAGATCACCACCAACGTCGTTGACCCAGCCGCCGACGGGCCGCAGTTCAAGACCCTGTCGGTGGATGTCGCCTGGTCGGATCGCTACAACACCGGCACCTCCCCCAACCAAGGTGTGCAGCTGACCACCACGGTGGCCGGCGTTGCACCCGAACTGGCTGCCACGCTCGGTCTGCGCGGCGACCGGGCCGCGCCGCAGCGGCCGGGTGGCCGACACCCGACGATTCCGGTGACCGCCACACCGATTGGCTTTGACCCCGGCAGAAGCCTGTTCTCCCCCCCGGGCACGAGCACGCGCCATTGGATCTTCAACAACGCCACGGGTCTGGTCGAAAAAGTCTGCACCGTGGTACCGACCGACACCACCTACGCTGGCTGCGCAGACGTGCTAGGCCTGCTGCTCAGCGGTTACATCAACTTCTCCGTCTTGGGCACATCGCCCTCTGCGCTGCCGCCGTCTGACAGTGTGCCCATTGGCCACATACCCAGTGTCGAGGTGACTGCCACCACCTCGCCAACTCCGCCTTCAGCCCCTGAGTGTTATGCGAACGTGGCACTGGTTCCCGTGCCCTACTTCTGCCTGGTGCCGACCAAGACCCTGAGCCCCAGGACCTGGTCGGGCCGCTCGAACCTGAAACTTCTGGACTCGACAGCTGCGGACCGCATTCCCAGCGTCTACAAGGTGTGCCGTTACACGCCGCCGCCCGGCCCTTCACCGGCCACATTCGACGACCCCGTGCCTGGCAACAACGCCGCCCACCCACTGAACTACGTGGACGTGACAACGTCGTTGACCAACCAGAACTTTCTGGTGATCCTGGCAGCAGCCAGCTGCCCTTCCGACAGCGTGGCGCCCTATTTGGGCAACACCTATCTGCACCAGCCCCGAACCTGAGTTGTCGGTCGCCAAAGCCGCATGCCCCTGACCCCGCTGGACCACCAGCGCCTGATCGAAGCACTGGCCCTGGCGGAAACTTCTTTCGGCCTGACGGAGCCCAACCCCCGAGTGGGGTGTGTCATCGGCAACGAAGCGGGCCAGGTCTTCGGGCGTGGCGCGACGCAGCAGGCCGGTGGCCCGCATGCCGAGGTGATGGCCCTGCGCGACGCACAGGCAGCTGGCTTTTCGCTCCAAGGCGCCACGGCCTGGGTCACGCTCGAGCCTTGTGCGCACCGCGGCCGCACGCCGCCCTGCTGCGATGCGCTCATCGCGGCCGGCATCGGCCGTGTCGTGGCGGCGCTGGGCGACCCCTTTCCGCAGGTCGACGGTGCCGGCATGGCCAGGCTCAGGGTGGCGGGTGTCCAGACCGCCATGGCCCGCGGTGACATCGCTTTTGCAGCGGCCCTGGTCAACTGCGGCTTTCTTTCCCGCATCCAGCGCCGCCGCCCCTGGGTGCGGCTGAAAGTTGCGGCCTCGCTCGATGGCCGCACGGCGCTGCCCAATGGCCACAGCCAGTGGATCACCAGCGAAGCGGCCCGTCGAGACGGCCACGCCTGGCGGCGGCGTGCCAGCGCGGTCCTCACCGGCATCGGCACCGTGCGCGCGGACGACCCACGCCTGGACGTGCGCCTGGTGCCCACGCCCGCCCAGCCCCTGAGGGTGGTGCTGGACTCCGGTTTCACGCTCAAGGCCGATGCGCGCATCGTGGCCCCGCCTGGGCCATTGCTGCTGGTCGGTGCCGCAGGCGTGGAAACAGCAGATCCAGAGTTGGCAGCCCGGGGTGTGTCGCTGGTGTCGCTGCCCGGCGCCGACGGCCGCGTCGACCTGGGCCTGCTGATGCATCACCTGGCCGATCAGGGTGTGAACGAGGTGCATGTGGAAGCCGGTGCCGTGCTCAATGGCGCGCTGCTCCAGGCAGGGTGGGTCGACGAGGTGCTGATGTACCTGGGCCCCATGCTGCTGGGGCCGGGCCGGCCGGTGGCCGACTGGCCGGCCTTGCAGCAACTGCAACAGGCCGTGTCGCTGCGCGTGCAGGACGTGGGCCTGGTGGGCCCCGACGTGCGCCTGCGCGCCTTCACGGCCAGCGGCGCGGCCTTGCTGCCACAGGCGGCCTGAAGCCGCTGCGCGGCGCACCTGAAGCCGCGCCCGAACCCAGCGCTGCACCCACACCGGCTGCCACCCTGGCGACAGCACCCGACAGGGCCGCCGCCTACAATCTGCCCATGTCCATTGCCCCCATCCCCGAGCTGGTGGCCGAGCTTGCAGCCGGCCGCATGGTGATCCTGGTCGACGAAGAAGATCGCGAAAACGAAGGTGATCTGGTGCTGGCGGCCGAACACGTCACACCCGAGGCCATCAACTTCATGGCCCGCCATGCGCGTGGCCTGATCTGCCTGACGCTGACCCGCGAGCGCTGCGAACGCCTGCAGCTGCCGCCCATGGCCAGCCGCAATGGCACGCGCCACGGCACCGCCTTCACGGTCTCCATCGAAGCCGCCTCCGGTGTCACCACCGGCATCAGCGCCGCCGACCGTGCACGCACCGTGCAGGCCGCGGTGGCACGCGACGCGCAGGCCTCGCACCTGGTGCAGCCCGGCCACATTTTTCCGCTGCAGGCCCAGGACGGTGGTGTGCTGATGCGCGCCGGCCACACCGAAGCCGGCTGCGACCTGGCCGGCATGGCCGGCCTGCTGCCTGCGGCCGTGATCTGCGAAGTGATGAAGGACGACGGCACGATGGCCCGTCTGCCCGACCTGCAGGTTTTTGCCCGCGAACACGGCCTGAAGATCGGCACCATTGCCGACCTCATCGGCTACCGCAGCCGCAACGAAACGCTGATCGAATGCATCGGCAAGGGCCCGCTGCACACCCCGCACGGCACCTTCGCCTGCCAGAGCTTCCGCGACAAGAGCGGCGGTGTGCACATGGCGCTGTGCCACGGCAGCTGGACCGAAGAAGACGACGTGCCGGTGCGTGTGCACGAACCCTTCACCGCCCTTGACCTGCTGGACGTGCAGGGCGCCGGCCATTCCTGGCCACTGGGCACGGCACTGGCCGCACTGCACGCCGGCCAACGCGGCGTGGCCGTGTTGCTGAACTGCAGCAACGAAGCCGCCGCCTGGTTGCCGCGCCTGGCCGGTGCGGCAGAACCGGCCCCACTGCGTTCGCAGATGGACCTGCGCACCTACGGTGTGGGCGCACAGATCCTGCGGGAACTGGGGGTGCGCCGCATGCGGCTGCTGGGCAGTCCGCGGCGCATGCCCAGCATGACGGGCTACGGCCTTGAAATCACCGGCTTCATTGCCGCTCCGGCCTGACACCGCCTGCGGCGGCATCACCGGCACCATCGAAAGCAGGGCACATGCAAGGCGCTGACCAGGGAAACACCGGCGAGCTCATCGGCGAGGGCCTGCGTGTGGGCATCGTGCGGGCACGTTTCAACGACGCCATCACCTCCAAGCTGGCACAGGCCTGCCTGGCTGAGCTTGACCGGCTGGACGTCGAAGAAACCGACATCCGCCACGTCACGGTGCCCGGTGCACTCGAGATTCCGATTGCGCTGAAGGCGATGGCCGAATCGGGCGACTTCGACGCCCTGGTGGCGCTGGGCTGCATCATCCGCGGCGAGACCTACCACTTCGAGCTGGTGGCCAATGAAAGTGGCGCTGGTGTGACACGTGTGTCGCTGGACACCGGTGTGCCGATCGCCAATGCCATCCTGACGGTGGAAAACGAAGCCCAGGCCTGGGCACGTGCCGATGAAAAAGGCCACGACGCCGCGCGCGTGGCGGTGGAAATGGCCAACCTGCTGGAAGACCTGTCGTGACCGAAGCTGAAGACGCAGCGGGCGGCGTCTCCACCAAGCCGGCCACCAAGCCAGCCGCCAAGACGGCCGTCAAGAAGGCGCCGGTCAAGTCGGCCCGCCGGCGTTCGCGCGAACTGGCCTTGCAGGGCCTGTACCAGTGGCTGCTGTCAGGCGACAACCCCGACAGCATCGTTGCCCACCTGGCCGAGCAAGACGGTTTTGGCAAAAGCGACCGTGCCCACTTCGACGCCCTGCTGCACGGCGGCATCGAACAGGCGGCCGCACTGGACGCCGTGCTGGCACGCCACGTCGACCGCAAGACCACGCAGCTGTCGCCGGTGGAACATGCCGCGCTGATGATTGGCTGCTACGAGCTGATGCATTGCCTGGACGTGCCCTACCGCGTCGTCATCAACGAATCGGTCGAGCTGACGAAGTCCTTCGGCGGCACCGACGGCCACAAATACGTCAACGGCGTGCTCGACCGCTGCGCCGCCGAGCTGCGGCCCAACGAAGCGCGCCGGTGATCCGGCTGAATCTGCTGAACCGTCGCTTCAGGTCAGGCAAGTGATCCGCACCGCCAGCCGGCTCGAGCACATCGAGCCCTTCTACGTAATGGAACTGGCCAAGGCGGCCAGCCAGATCGCCGACAGCCCGGCCTGCGACCCGGCCCAGGGTGGCGAGCCGATGATCTTCCTGAACGTCGGCGAACCCGACTTCACAGCCGCACCCGCCGTGCAGCAGGCGGCGCAGCGCTGCCTGCAAGAAGGCAACACCGGCTACACCCATGCCACGGGCCTCTTCGCGCTGCGCGAACGCATCTCGGCCTGGTACGCCAGCCGCTTCGACGTGGTGGTGGACCCGTCGCGCATCGTCATCACCGCCGGGGCTTCGGGCGCCTTGCAGCTGGCCTGCCTGGCGCTGTTCGAGCCCGGCGACGACGTGCTGATGCCCGACCCCAGCTACCCTTGCAACCGGCACTTCGTGGCCGCGGCCGGTGCACGGGCGCAACTGCTGGCCACCGAAGCCGCTTCGCGCTTCCAGCCCGACGCCGCCGCCGTGGCTGCAAACTGGGGTCCGCACACACGCGGCGTGTTGCTGGCTTCGCCCAGCAACCCCACCGGCACGTCCATTGCCCGGTCGGAAATGGCGGCCATCGCCAGCGTCGTGCGCGACCGTGGCGGTGTCACCCTGGTCGACGAGATCTACCTCGGCCTGAGCTACGACAGCGCCTATGGCCACAGCGTGCTGAACCTGCGCGACACACAGGGCGGCGACCTGGGCCAGGACATCCTCAGCATCAACAGCTTCAGCAAGTACTTCGGCATGACCGGCTGGCGCCTGGGCTGGCTGGTGGTGCCGCCACAGCTGGTGGCGCCGGTGGAACGGCTGGCGCAGAACCTCTACATCTGCGCCAGCTCGCTGGCCCAGCACGCGGCACTGGCGTGTTTCGAAGCCGATTCGCTGGCCGAATACGAACGCCGCCGCCATCAGTTGCAGCAACGCCGCGACTTCGTGGTGGCCGAGCTTCACGCCATGGGCCTGCCGGTGCCGGTGATGCCCGACGGGGCCTTCTACGCCTGGTTCGACTGCACACGCTTTTTTGCCAGCAGCTGGGACTTCTGCCAGCACATGACGCAGCACGCCCACGTGGCGCTGACCCCGGGGCGCGACTTCGGCCCGGCCTGGGCCGAACGTTTTGTGCGCCTGTCTTTCGCCAGCAGCATCGGCGAACTGCAAACAGCCATGCAGCGCCTGCGGCGCGAACTGGCGCGGCTGCCCGAAACAGCGGTGACCAGCCGTTAACCACAGCCAGCGCGGGCCGGATTTCGCCGCAAAAGACGGCCCTTTTGCAGCACTGGCGCCACACCGCTGCGCGTAAGCTGCGAACACCGTGGGCTACAACCTATTCCAGCGGCGTGGCCCTGCCGACGCCGATTCCACCGAGTTCGCTGCCACCGTGGCTTCGATGCCCCCGGGCATGGACGCAGTGCAGCCGCTGGCCGGCGCCGCCGAATCGCCATCGTTGCCGGGTGCCGCCGGCCCCAGCAGCGAACCGCAGCTCGACTCGCAGGTGCACGGCCCCGACTCCGGCCTGCTCGACAGCCAGCCGGCTTCGGCAGACACCGCCGTCGAGTTGAGCCCGACGCTGTCGCACATCGGCCGCTACGCCATCAAGGGGCCGCTGGGCCAGGGTGGCCTGGGCCAGGTGCACGAAGCGTGGGACCCGTTGCTGTCGCGCACCGTCGCAGTCAAGACCCTGCAGTTCGAGGTGGGCATGGCCGAACGGGTGTCGCTGGACGGCCTGTTCCTGAACGAAGCGCGCGCCGCCGCCGGGCTCAGCCACCCGCACATCGTCACCATCCACGATGCCGGCCTGTCGGCGCAGGGTGTTTACATCGCGATGGAGCGTCTGCACGGGCGCGACCTGCGCCAGGCGCTGGCCGCCGGCTGGCAGCCCGGCATCGGTCAGGCGGCCCTGCTGGTGCGGCGTGTGGCCGACGCGCTGGCCTACGCCCATGCTCGCGGTGTCGTGCACTGCGACATCAAGCCGGCCAACATCTTCCTGTGTCGGCGCGACAAACCCAAGGTGCTGGACTTCGGCATCGCCCGTGTGGCCCACAGCGCGGCGCTGCAGTTGCTGGAAGGGCTGGTGGCCGGCTCGCCGCACTACCTGGCACCCGAGCAGCTGCAGGGTGGCACGGTCGACGCCCGCACCGACATCCACGCGCTGGGCGTGGTGTTCTACGAACTGCTGGCCGGGCGCAAGGCCTACACCGGTGACACGGTCGAGCAGATCACCATGGCCGTGCTCACCAACCACCCGGCTCCGGCACACGAAGTGCGGCCGGGCGTGCCACCCGCGCTGGCGGCCATTGCCGCCAAGGCCATGGCCCGCGATCCGGCCGAGCGCTACAGCAGCGCCACCGCGATGGCCGTCGAACTGCGGCGGTGGCTGGACAAACACAGCAGCGCCGACCTGCCGGCCGATGCTGCCGCAACGGCGGCAGAGCCCGCGCTGGAACGGGCACCCAGGCGCCCCCCAGGTGGTGCCCGCCGCAAGGCGGCCAGTGGACTGAAGGTGGCGGCCTGGGTCGGCACCGCCATGGCCGGTGCCGTGGTGCTGGCCAGTTGGGGCCGCAGGAGCAGTGACGCCCCGCCGGTGCCGCCCGCGCCACAGCAGGTGGCTGCGCTCGCCGTCGCAGCGCCGCCCGCCCCGCCCGCCATCAACCTGACTCCATCCGCTGTCGAAGCCCCGGCCCAGGCCGCCGCAGCCGACACCGTTGCAACAACACCCGACGCCTTGCCCGATGCAGCCAACGCTGCGCCGGCATCCACACCACCCGCTGTGCCAAGCGCACCGGCCAAGCCGGCGCCACCGGCTGCTGTGGCCAACAAGTCCGCCACCCCCAAGCCCAAGCCACCGGCCAAGGCCCGGGACACCCGCCCTGCGACCCAGGCCGCGGCCGCCGCGCCGGTCCTGACCGGGTCGGTGCAACTCGCCATCAGCCCCTGGGGTCACGTCGAAGTCAACGGCACCGCCGTCGGCACCACGCCCCCCTTGACGCGCCTGACGTTGCCCGAAGGCAGCCACACCGTCACCGTGCGCAACGCCGACTTCCCGCCCTACACCACCACCGTGCAGGTGACGGCCGACAAGCCGGTTGCCGTGCGCCACCGCTTCGCCCCATGAAGGCCCCGTCCTGCCCGCCGTTTGCCCTGTTGGCGCTGATGACCCTGGTGGGCTGCGCCAGCCCGCCCGAAGCCACACCGCCGCCGCCACTCAGCGGCCTGGCGGAACTGATGGAGCGGCCCGCCGAACGGGCCCTGATCGAAGGCATTCGCGCCTACGACGACGGCCAGTACCCGCAGGCCGAAGCCGCCTTGCGCAAGGCCCTGGACAGCGGCCTGGCCAGCGCCCGCGACCGCGCCAGCGCGCACAAGTTGCTGGCCTTCATCACCTGCACCAGCGAACGCCTGGCCGACTGCGAAGCGGCCTTCCGCGCCGCCCTGGCCGCCGACCCGACATTTGCCCTGAACCGCTCGGAAGCCGGCCACCCGCTGTGGGGCCCCGTCTACCGCAAGGTCGTGCCCTGAGTCAGGCCGGGGGCAGCCGGCATAATTGCCAGGCCGATGACGCAGCCCCCAGCCGCCGATGCCCCCGTCCTGTTCCAGCACCGCCTGCGGGTGTACTGGGAAGACACCGACGCCGGTGGTGTGGTGTTCTACGCCAACTACCTGAAATTCTTCGAACGTGCACGCACCGAGTGGCTGCGTGCGCTGGGTGTCGGCCAGCAGGCGCTGCGCGAGGCCACCGGTGCCATCTTCGTCGTCACCGACACGGCCGTGCGTTACCGTGCACCGGCGCGGCTGGACGACGAACTGCTGATCACGGTGGCGCTGCGTTCGCGCGGCACGGCATCGATGACCATCGTGCAGCAGGCCTGGCGCGATGTGGTGGGCCAAGGCACGCTGCTGGCCGAAGGCGAGATCCGCATCGGCTGCGTGGACCACGGAACCTTCCGCCCGCGCCGAATCCCGACTGAAGTGACACGGAACATGAAATGAAACGACCCCAAGCTCACTTCGTTCGCTGCCCCCGAGGGGCGCGTCAGTGCCTTCGGGCGGCCGGGCGTCGCTGACATGACCCAAGACATGTCGATCACCGCGCTCATCCTGCAGGCCAGCCTGGTGGTGCAGCTGGTCATGGCCGGGCTGATGGTCACGTCGCTGGCCAGCTGGACCGTCATCTTCGGCAAGCTCTTCGGCCTGCGCCGGGTGCGGGCCAGCAACGACGAGTTCGAACGTGAATTCTGGTCCGGCCGCAGCCTGACCGATCTGAACACCGCCGTCGGCCAGAAGACAAACAGCGCGCCGATGGAACGCATCTTTGCCAGCGGCATGCGCGAGTTCCTGAAACTGCGCGAAAAGCGGCTGGACTCGGTCGTGCAGCTTGATGGCGCACGGCGTGCCATGCGCGCCAGCTACCAGCGTGAAATGGACGTCATCGAAAGCCACCTCAGCTTCCTGGCCAGCGTGGGTTCGGTCAGCCCCTACGTGGGCCTGTTCGGCACCGTGTGGGGCATCATGCACGCGTTTGTGGGCCTGTCGAACATGACGCAGGTCACGCTGGCCACCGTGGCGCCGGGCATCGCCGAAGCGCTGGTGGCCACCGCCATCGGCCTGTTTGCCGCCATCCCGGCAGTGGTGGCCTACAACCGCTTTGCGCGCGACATCGACCGCATCGCGATCCAGCTGGAGACCTTCATCGAAGAGTTCTCCAACATCCTGCAGCGCAATGCCGGGCAATCCGGTGCCACGACGACTTACGCCGGTCAGCCGGCAGGCAACCGCTGAGATGAATCTGCCCCAGGCTCACTTCGTTCGCGGCCCCAGGGGGGCGCGTCAGCGCCTTCGGGCGGCCGTGCGTCGCTGACATGCCCGGCGTCGTGCACCGTGGCGGCCGGGGCCGCCGCTCGATGAACGAGATCAACATGGTCCCGTTCATCGACGTCATGCTGGTGCTGCTGATCATCTTCATGGTCACCGCGCCGCTCATCACCACCGGCGTGGTCGACCTGCCCAGCGTGGGCAAGAGCGCACAGCGGCCGCAGAGTGTGGTCGAGGTCATCGTCGGCACCGACGAAAAGCTGCGCCTGAAGGTCGACAAGGCTGACGCCGAAAGTGTGCTGCTGCCACAACTGGCGGCGCGTGTGAAAACCGCGCAGGCCGGCAATGCCGACGTGCCGGTGGTCATCAGCGCCGACAAGAGCGTGCGCTACGAGAGTGTCGTCAGGGTCATGGACACCCTGCAACGTGCCGGCGTGCGGCGTGTCGGGCTGTCGGTCAAACAAGGCGCCTAGCGCGCGTACCCGCAGCCTGTGAGCACCGTCACCCTGCAACACGACAAGCTGCTGCCCCAGCCCGTGGGCGGCAACGCACCCGGCGCGGTGATGGCGCTGGCAGCCCATGCCGCGCTGCTGCTGGCGCTGACGGTGGGCGTGGACTGGCGCACACACGCACCCGACGTGGTCAGCGCCGAGCTGTGGGCCAGCGTGCCGCAGTCGGCTGCACCACCACCGGTCGAAGCACCTGCCCCAACCCCAGCACCGGCACCGGCACCCGTGCCTGCCCCGTCCCCACCACCCCCGCCGGTGGCGCGTGCCGAGCCGCCACCGCCGGCACCCGACATCACCGTGGAGCGGGAAAGAGAACGAAAAAAGACCGAGGCCGAACGCAAGCTGGCCGAAGCCGAGGCCTTGAAGAAAAAGCTCGAAGCCGACAAGCAAAAGCTCGAAGACGAGCGCAAGAAGCGCGAACAACAGCAAGCCCAGCGGGAAGCCGCGCAGAAGGCCGCGGCGCAAGCCGAAGACGAGCGCCTGGCGCAACAGCGCGAGGAAAACCTGCGCCGCATGATGGGCCAGGCCGGCACCACGCCGGGCACCACGGGCAGCACCGGCAGCGCGGCGCAGAACGCCTCGCCCTCAGCCGCCTACGCCGGCCGGGTGAAGGCTGCGGTGCGGCCGAACATCGTGTTCACCGGCATGGCCGAGTTCAACGCCGCGGCCGAGGTCGAGGTCACGGCGGCACCGGGCGGCAGCATCATTTCCCGCCGCCTCATCAAGAGCAGCGGCTACAAGGACTGGGACGAAGCCGTGCTGCGTGCCATCGACAAGACACGCGCGCTGCCCCGCGACAACGACGGCCGCGTGCCTTCGACGCTGATCATCGCCTTCAGGCCGAACGATTGAGCTCCGCTGCCGGCGGCAAGGCCGGCAGGCTGTAGCGCTGCACGAACTGACGGTCGATGCGGTCTTTCCACCACCAGGCCCAGCGGCCTTGCGCGGCCCAGTTGCCCCAGGACACGATGGCGTGTTTGTCGCCGCACGAGATCAGGTTGAGCGTGCGTGCCTGCGGCCGGTGCGGCTGCAGCGTGCCCCCAGCCACGAAACGCCGCAGGTTCAGCGCCAGCGCCGGGCCAGCGCGCACCGCATAGACACCGCTCTTGGCATGCGGCATGTCGCTGCGACTGGCCACGTCGCCAGCCGCAAACACCTCTTTGTGTGATGCACTCTGCAGCATCGGCCCGGTGACGATGAAACCGCGCTCGTCCAGCGTCAGGCCGCTGCCCGCCAGCCAGGCCGGCGCTTCGGCGCCCGTGGCCAGCACCGGCGCGTCGCAGGCCAGCCGTGCACCGCTGCCCAGCACCAGCGTGCCAGGCAGCAGTTGCTGGCAGGTGTCGCGGAAGACGGTGACGTGGTGGCGCTCGAGCGCGGCTTTGGCATGCCGCATCACCCCGGGTGCATAACCTTCCAGTGGATTGCCCCCGCCGGTCACCAGGGCAATGCGGGCGCGTTCTTCGCCACCGCCCGACAGACGGTGCTGCAGCGCCAGGGCCAGCTCGACACCGGCTGCGCCACCGCCCACCACCACCACGTCCAGCACCCGCCGTGCGGCCAGGTCGAGCAGGCCATCGAGCAGGCGCACGAAATGTTCGATGGGTCGAACGAAGAGGCCATGTTCACGCGCACCGGGCAGGCGGTCGCGGTCCATCACGGCGCCGGTGTCGACCGACAGCACCTCGTATCCCGCCACCCGGCCATCAGCCAGCGTGACCTTGCGCGCGTCGCTGTCCAGGGCCACCGCCGAGCCTTCGATGAAGTGCACGCCCGCCGCGGCAGCCAGCGGCTGCAGTGCAATGGCGCACGAATCCACGTGGTAGTGGCCGGCCACCAGGCCCGGCACCATGCCCGAGTACATCTGGCGCGCATAGGGCGTGACCAGCGCCACCTCGGCACCCACCAGCGGTTCCCGGGCCAGGGCCTGCAGCACATGCACGTGGGCGTGGCCACCGCCGAGCAGCAAGACACGTTTTTTCATCGGCTCGGAGTCTGCACCTGCGTAGAACGGCAGCGCCTCAAGGCTCGCCGCGCAGAGCGCTCACGTGGGCCAGCGAAGCACCGCCGGTGTTGTCGGCGTCGCCCGAGACGATGAGGGCGGTGACCGGCGGCAGCACCGGGCTCTCGTCACCAAAGGCACGTTGGAAGTCGGCCGCCACGTCGCGGCTTTCTTCGAACCAGGTGGAAGATGAGTCTTCCATGCTTCGAAGCACGATGTAGCGCACGCGCCGGGTGTAGGGGTTCGGCAGCAGTTCACCCTTGACCGGTGCGGCGGCCCAGACCCAGCACAAGGTGGCCGCCGGCAACGGCTCGCCGGTGCGGCTGCGCGCCAGCCGCAGCAGTTGCCTCTCGACGAAGGGCACTCGGTCGGCGGCCAGGTCGAAGCTCAAACACACCTTGAGCGGCAGGTCGTCGCCGGCCTTGGTGCGTGGGTCGCTGGCCGGGTTGGGCTGCTGCACACGCCAGGACCATTTCAGCAGCCGTGGTGCGGCGGCGGCAGGTTTCACCTCGTGCACCAGATTGCCGTAACTGGCCTGCGCCTGCACCCGCAGCGCTTCGCGGCCGTCCACGGTCTCGACGCTGTACTGCGTGAACGGCAGGGTCTGCTGAGGCAGGTTCACCGGCCGCCAGCCAGGCCCGATGGCACCGGCCTGCACCAAGGGCGGAAAGGCGGCGGTTGGCGCAGCAGCTGCCGCCGCCAGGCAGGTCACCGCTACACGATGCGCCACGCGCATGAACACGCGGCTCACCCGCGCCGCCAGTCATGGAAACGTTCCACCCAGCGCAGCAGGCCGTGTGGCTGGTGTGCACGCTTCCATTCGCCAGCGGCGAACTTGTTGGCCTCGGCCATGGTCGGGTAGGTGTGGATGGTGCCCAGGATCTTGTTCAACCCCAGGCCGTGTTTCATGGCCAGCACGTATTCGGCCAGCAGGTCGCCGGCGTGCGCGCCGACGATGGTCACGCCCAGGATCTTGTCCTTGCCCGGCACCGTGAGCACCTTGACCCAGCCGTGTGCCGCGCTGTCGGCAACGGCCCGGTCGAGATCGTCAATGCCGTAACGCGTGACCTCGAAAGCCACGCCCTTTTCGCGCGCTTCCTGCTCGTTCAGGCCCACCCGCGCCACCTCGGGGTCGATGAAAGTGGCCCATGGAATCACCGAGTAGTCGGCCTTGAACTTCTTGAAGCTGCCGAAGAGCCCGTTGACCGCGGCATACCAGGCCTGGTGCGCGGCCGTGTGCGTGAACTGGAAGGGCCCGGCCACGTCGCCCGCGGCCAGGATGTTGGGGAAGATGGTCTGCAGGTACTCGTCGGTCAGCACCGTGCGCTGCACCGGGATGCCCAGCTCTTCGAGCCCGAAACCCTGCAGGCGCGCGACGCGGCCCACCGCGCACAGCAGCACGTCGAAGGGGATGCGTTTTTCCGCACCGGCCGCTTCGACGACGATGAACTTCTCGTCGCCGACCTTTTCACAACGCAGCGCCTTGTGCTGCGTCAGCACCTGCACCCCATCGGCTTCCAGCGCCTGTTGCGCATAGGCCGACACGTCTTCGTCCTCGCGTCCCATGAGGCGCGGTGCCATCTCCACCTGCGTGACCTGGGAACCCAGGCGCGCAAAGCTCTGTGCGAGCTCGCAGCCGATGGGGCCACCGCCCAGCACCACCAGGCGCCTGGGTTGCTCACGCAGGCCCCACAGCGTGTCGCTGGTCAGGTAGCCCACTTCGTCGATGCCCGGCAAGGGCGGCACAAAGGGCCGCGCACCGGTGGCGATGACGATGGCACGTGTGGACAGCACCTGCACCCGTCCGTCGTCGTGGGTGATCTGCACATGCCACGGGTCCAGGATCTTGGCGGTACCGATCTGTGCATCCACCCCCAGGCCGCGGTAACGTTCGACCGAATCGTGCGGTTCGATTTCCTTGACGACGTGGGCGATGCGGTCCATCACCTGCGCGAAGTCCAGCGTGTAGCTGGCGCTGTTGATGCCGTAGTCGGCGCTGTGTTGCATCTGGCGCGCCAGCGTGGCGGTCTTGATCAGCGCCTTGCTGGGCACACAGCCGTAGTTCAGGCAGTCGCCGCCCATCTTGTGGCTTTCCACCAGCGTGACCTTGGCCTTCACCGCCGCGGCGATGTAGCTGGTAACCAGGCCGGCCGCCCCCGCGCCGATGACCACCATGTTGCGGTCGTATCTATGGGGTCTTTTGTCGGCCCAGGGTGCGTACACCCGCCGCGCCTTGATGCCGTCGATGAGCCTTTTGGCCAGCAGCGGAAACACCCCCAGCAGCACCAACGCCGCGGCCAGCCCGGGGCTGACGATGTCTTTCGGCGAAGCGATCTGCCCCAGCTGCGTGCCCGCGTACACATAAACCAGCGTGCCGGCCAGCATGCCCAGCTGGCTGACGCCGTAGAAGGTGGCGGCCTTCATCTTCGTCAGGCCCATCAGCAGGTTGATGACGAAGAAGGGGAACACCGGCACCAGGCGCAGCGTGAAGAGGTAGAAGGCCCCTTCACGTTCGATGCCCTTGTCGATGTCGGCCAGTCGCGCGCCGAAGCGGTCTTTCACGCTGTCGCGCAGCACATAACGCGCCGACAGCATGGCCAGCGTGGCGCCCAGGCTGGAGGCAAAGGACACGATCACCGTGCCCACCAGCAAGCCGAACACCGCCCCCGCCAGCAGCGTGAGGATGGCAGCCCCCGGCAGCGACAGCGCGGTCACCACCACATAGGTCAGAAAAAAGGCGCCCGCCACCAGCAGCGGCCAGGCCGCGTACAGCGCAGCAAAGTCTGCCTGGGCGCCCTTGATGTAGTCCAGGCTGAAAAAACGCCCCAGGTCCAGCACGAAAAAGACCAGCACCGCAGCGCCCAGGCCCAACAGCAGCAACAGTTTTTTCTTGTTCATTCAGTGGGCCCTCGCGTGCCCCGAGCAGTCGCGGCGGAGCCGCGCGACCTTACACCCGAAGCGTGAGGCGGCTCAGTGCGGTGGGCACAAGGCCCGGCCGGTGGTCCGGTTCACAGCCGGTCCTGGCCCGACACGTTCAGGCGCAGCTGCGTGGCCGGCACCAGTTCGCGACGGCCGCTGTCGTCCACGAAGCGCAGGCGCAAGGTGACCGCACCGGGTGACAGGGTCAGCGTGGTCTGCGTGGCGCCGTGGCTCAGGTCCACCACCTGAGGCGGCACACCTTCGCCGCGCAGCACCTCGAGCACGAAAAAACCCAGCCCGGCTCCGCCATGGCCCTTGGGGGCCACGCCAAAGCCGTCGGCGGCGAAGCGCAGGTTCACGGGGCTGATGACGGTTTCGCCCTCGCGCACATTGCTGAACACCGCCCGTTGGCCCTCGGGCCGCGGGCGCGAGATTTCGTCTTCGTACCACTCGCGGCAACTGGCCTCGAAGTTGGCGCGCGTGACCCGCGCCGGAGTGGCCCGCGGTGGCCGCACCGTGATGCGGATTTCGGGGCTGAACACGAAATACGGCCGGTGGTCGTGGTCGGCAAACAGCAGGCGCAGCCGGTGCGGGCCTGGTGGCAGCGCCAGCACGGCACCGGTCTGGCCCTTGCCGAAATGGCGATGGAAGTCGTTGAAGGGAATCTGGTCGCCCGGGTTGATGGGCAGCGACATGTCCACCAGCACGTGGTGGTGGCCGGCCTTGGGGTGCGGTTTTCCAGCCGGGATGACCCCCATGCCGCGGATGGAAAAATCCACCCGGAAGGGCGAGTTCACGGTCTGGCCGTCGCGCAGGTTGGACACGTCCACCGCCGTGGGCTCGACGAGCCTGACGCGGGTGCGTTCACGGGTGAACTGCTGCCAGCACTCACGTTCGAGTTCGTCACTGGGCAAGGGTTCGGCAGCGGTGGCCAGGGCCAGCAGTGCCAGGCCCGCACTGACGGCGGCCTTGGCGAAGTTGCTCATGTCGGCGGGTAGATCGGGTGATGGCGACAGGCGGCAGTGTGCCCGGTCTGCGCCCCGACGTGCATCCGCTTTAGGGATGGCGCGCGTTCAGCCCCAGCGCCGCTGCAGCAGCGTGTCCACCGACCAGCGCCCGGGGCCCCACAAGAGCAGGCCCAGCAAGAGGCTGCCCCAGAACTGGTGCTGCTGCAGCGCCGCCGGTGGCACCTCGGCCAGGCTGATGACGGCCACGACATTGACGACAAACAGCCCGAGGGCGGCAAATCGCCCGGCCAGGCCCAGCACCAGCAGCACCGGCAGCACCAGTTCGCCCGCAGTGCCCGCGAAGGCGGCGACAGCCGGGGACAGCCAAGGCACCTGGTATTCGTCCTCGAACAGCGCCAGCGTGATCTCCCAGTCGCGAATCTTGCTCAGTCCGGCCAGGAAAAAGACCTGTGCAAGGTAGAGCCGGGCGGCCAACTGGGCAACTGGCTGCAGCAGTTCAAGCCACTGGGTGGTGCGCTGCACGGGTGCAGCCAGTCGACGGGCAAAGGTGTTCATGGGCTCTCTCGGTCAGGGTCTGGACGTCACAGGGGCCGCACGCCGGCAAGCCAGCCGCGCGGCAGGTGGGCCAACAGCCAGGCCTCGAAACCGAAGTCGGTTTCCCGGGCCAAACCTTGCAAGGCCTGGCCGAGCGACTGCCCATGCAAGAGGGCTTGGGTGAAACGGGCGTCGGGTGCATCGAGAGCAGCCACCTGCACTTGCCAGCCGCTGCGCCAGACCAGGGCGGCCTCGGCCCGTCCCTGCGCAAAGGCTTCACGCACGACCGCAAAACGGTCGGCCGCTTGATCCTGCGCCGGGCGGTGCGCCAGCCAGATGCTGGCCACCGGATGGGCCGACAGCAGCAGCGCCGTGCCCGGCATGGGCAGCAGGCAGACGGCGTCGGGGTCGTGCGCGGCCAGCTCGTGCAGCGCGATCAGGCCAGGCACCGCCTCGGGTTTGTCCTGCGCCGTCGTGGCCAGGTGCACGGCCCATTCGAGGCGGGCCACGTCGGGCAGGTAGGGTTCGTCGGCCAGGCCCTCGGTTTCCGCCAGGAAGGAGGCCAGGTGACCGCCCCAGGTGCCGATGTCACCCTGTGCGGGTGGATGCCGGTGCCACAGAGCACGTGCCAGGCCTGCGAAGGACGTCTCGCCCAGCAACTGCTGCACCGTGGGGTAGGCCGCCAACAGCGCACGCTCGGCCAAAGCGCCGGCATTGGCCTGGTAGGCCTGCAGGCCACGTGTGAAACGCGGGCCGTCGCGGGTCCAGCCGGCCAACACGCCGGGGCGGGCGTCGCGCCACAGGGCGCGCAGCAGCATCTGCTGGCGCAGGGCTTCCTTGGCCACGGTCATGGCCGGGCTTGCGCGCAGGCTTGCACGCTCAACTGCGCCACCAGCGTTTCGGCGGCGGCGGCCTCGGCCAGCAGCACATGCACGTCGGGCAGGTCGGTGTCCCACTCCACCAGCGTCGGCCGGGGGCCCAGCCGTTGAAGCGCGTGCTGGTAGACCTGCCACACCGGCGCATGCACGCGGCTGCCGTGGTCGTCGATCACGATGTCGCCGGTGTCGTGGTAACCCGCCAGGTGGATTTCGCCGACGCTGGCGCTGTTGATGCGGTCAATCCACATGCAGGCAGCCGCCACCGCCGCCGCTGCGTCGTGGTGTGCGTTCAGCGCATTGACCACCAGGTTGTTCACGTCCAGCAGCAGACCGCAACCGGTCTGCCGGGTGAGGCCGTTGAAAAAGTCGGGTTCGGCCAGGCTGTCGTCGGCCCAGTGCAGGTAGGCACTGAGGTTTTCGACCAGGATCGGCCGGCGCAGCCGGTCCTGCACCTGCTGCACGTTGGCGGCCATGATCTGCAGCGAAGCTTCGGTGAAAGCCACCGGCAGCAGGTCGCTGGCATGCACCGGCAAGGGTGCAGGGCGGCCACCGCCCGCCGCCTGGCGAAAAGCGCGCGCAAAACACGCGTGATCGCTGACCCGCACAGGCTCGACCCGCTGCACCAGCGCCGCCAAGCGGTCCAGGTGCCAAGGGTCCAGGCCAGCCGCCGAACCCAGCGACAAGCCTACGCCATGCAGGCTGATGTCCCAATGCTGGCGCGCCTGCATCAACACCGCCAGCGCAGCGCCACCTTCGCCGAAGAAGTTCTCGCTGTGCACTTCGACAAAAGGCAGCGGCGGCGGGTCGGCCAGCAGCACCGCATGGTGCGGGTGGCGCAGGCCGATGCCCACGTGCATCGGCCCGTTCATGCGCAGCGCATGCGGCTCAAGCAGAGGCCGCGGATCCGACCTCGCCGTTGCGCCACAGGCGCCACGGCAGGGGTCACTTTTTCGCCTTCTTGGCTTCTTCGGCGGTCATGCCCTTCATGTCCTTGCAGGTGCCCTTGGCGACGTACTTCCACTCGCCCGGGTCATTGTCGACCTTGGACTGGCCGGCGCAGGAATGGGTACCCGCCAGATTGCCACAGTCGTTCTGCCCGGCCTTGGCGATGCCGTAGCACTTCTCCTTGCCCTTGTCCTGGGCGGCGACCTGGCCCACCAGGCCCAAGGCCAAAGCTGAAGCCAAAGCGGATGAGACGATAAGACGTTGGTTCATGGATGCAACTCCGAAGGTGGAAGTGGAAGGCGCGTCGACCGGATGACCCGCGCCGACTTCGAGATGGTCGCATCGCCGCCGGACTTCTTACAGAAGCCCCAGAACCGTCAGGCGATGCTGCCGCCCGATTCCTGGCGGTCGGCCGCCACCCGCAGTGCCGTCGCCAGCGCCAGCTGCACACCCAGACACTGCTGGTCCAGCGCCAGGCCCGGAAGCCCCTGCTGCACGGCCTGCTCGGGCAGCAGCGGCACGTGCATGAAACCGCCGCGCACACCAGGGCGGCGGCGCAGGCTGTGCATCAGGCCGAAAAACACGTGGTTGCAGACAAAGGTGCCGGCGGTCTGTGACACCGCTGCAGGCACCCCCGCCTGCAACATGGCATGCACCATGGCCTTGATGGGCAGCGTGCTGAAGTGGGCGGCCGGCGCTGCGGCCAGCACCGGCTGGTCGATGGGCTGCGCACCGGCGTTGTCGGGGATGCGCGCGTCGTCGACATTGATGGCCACCCGCTCCACCGACAGCTCGGCACGTCCGGGCGCCAGGCCCAGCGACAGCACCAGGCGCGGCCGGTGTTTCCGCAGGCCCGCCTGCAACACGGCCAGCGACTGGCCAAACACACACGGCAGCAAAAGCGCGTGCACCCTGACACCTTCGATGCGCTGCCCGTGCAAGGCCCTGGCCACCTCCCACGACGGGTTGACGGTGTCCTGGTCGAAGGGCTCGAAGCCGGTCAAGAGCAGTCGGGGCGTGTCCATGCCTGCCGCCTCAAGCCTTGCCCGGCGCGCCGTATCCACCGCCGCCCGGCGTTTCGACGACAAACACGTCACCCGGCTCCATCGCGGCCGAGCCGATGTGCTCGAGTGCTTCGACACGGCCGTCACGGCGTTCGACACGGTTGATGCCCAAAGCCCCGGGCGATCCACCGGCCATGCCGAAGGCCGGCACCGTGCGGCCGTTGGACAGGATGGACGCCGTCATGCGTTCCAGGAAACGCACCCGCCGCACGCCGCCGTCGCCGCCCTTCCACTGCCCGGCACCGCCACTGCCAGCGCGAACGGCGTAACTCTCCAGTCGCACGGGAAATCGGAACTCCAGCACCTCGGGGTCGGTCAGGCGCGAATTGGTCATGTGCGTCTGCACGACGCTGGTGCCGTTGAAACCCGGGCCGGCGCCGCTGCCGCCGCTGATGGTTTCGTAGTACTGGTGCGTTTCGTTGCCGAAGGTGAAGTTGTTCATCGTGCACTGGCCAGCGGCCATCACGCCCAGGGCGCCGTACAGCGTGTTGGTGACACAGGTGCTGGTTTCCACGTTGCCGGCCACCACCGCGGCCGGTGGGTTGGGGTTCAGCATGCAGCCCGGCGGCACGATGACGTGCAGCGGTTTCAGGCAACCGGCGTTGAGCGGGATGTCGTCATCGACCAGCGTGCGAAAGACATACAGCACCGCGGCCATCGTCACCGCCTTCGGCGCGTTGAAGTTGTTGGGCAGCTGCGCGCTGGTGCCGGTGAAGTCGATGGTGGCTTCGCGCTTGGCTGCGTGCACCGTGACCTTGACGCTGATCTGCGCGCCGTTGTCCAGCGGCAAGGTGTATTGGCCAGCTTTCAGCGCGGTGATGACACGCCGCACACTTTCTTCGGCATTGTCCTGCACGTGTTTCATGTAGGCGTCGACCGTGACGCGGCCGAACTGCGCCACCATCGCGATCAGCTCTTCCACGCCCTTCTGGTTGGCGGCGATCTGCGCGCGCAAGTCGGCAATCGTCTGCTGCGGGTTGCGCGCCGGGTAGGGGCCGCTGCGCAGCTGCGCCGTGAGCTCGGCTTCGCGCAGCTGGCCGTTGCGCACGAGCAGGAAGTTGTCGAACAGCACACCCTCTTCGTCGATGGTCTTGCTGAAGGGCGGCATGCTGCCGGGTGTGGTGCCGCCGATGTCGGCATGGTGGCCGCGGCTGGCGACATAAAACGAGGGCTTGGCATCTGCGGTGTCCAGGTAAACAGGCGTCACCACGGTCACGTCGGGCAGGTGCGTGCCACCGTGGTACGGGTCGTTCAACACGTACACATCACCGGCCTGCATGGCCGGGTTGCGCTCGATCACCGTCTTGATGCTTTCGCTCATGCTGCCCAGGTGCACCGGCATGTGCGGTGCATTGGCAATCAGCTCACCGGCGGCGCTGAAGAGGGCACAGCTGAAGTCCAGGCGCTCCTTGATGTTGACGCTGTAGGCGGTGTTCTGCAGCCGCAGGCCCATCTGCTCGGCGATGTTCATGAAGAGGTTGTTGAAGACCTCCAGCATCACCGGGTCGGCGTCGGTGCCGATGGCGTGTTGCGTGGCGCGCGGCACCACCCGCTGCAGCTCGATGGGGCCGGCGGCCGTCAGCGTGGCCTGCCAGCCGGGTTCGACCACCGTGGTGGCGTTTTTCTCGGCCACGATGGCCGGGCCGGCGATGGTGGCGCCGGCCTGCAGGTTTTCGCGCACGAACAGGCCCGCGTCGAGCCAGCTGCCGCTGTGCATGCGCACCTGCGCATCGGGCTGTGGCACATAAGCAGCAGGCTCTTGAGCGCTGGATGCAACATCAAAACGTTCGCCCGCGCCCACGGCTTCCACCGACACGGCTTCGATGACCAGCAGCCGGTCGGGCATCAGGAATGCAAAGCGCTGCCGGTAGCCGGCTTCGAAGTCGCGTCGAATCTGCGCCATGTCCTGGCAAGGCACGACCAGCGCGGTGTCGGTGCCCTGGTAGCGCACGTGCACGTTGCGCCGCAGTTCGATGCCGTGGTGCGCCACACCCTGGCTGGCGACCTCGTCACGGGCCGCTTCGCCCAGCGTGTCCAGCCGGGCTTGCGCCGCGGCCAGGCCGGCCTCGTCCAGCGGCAGTTCGATGCTGGCTTCACGCATCGCAATCTGGTCGGCCAGGCCCATGCCGTAAGCCGACAGCACACCGGCCAGCGGGTGCACAAAGACCCGGCTCATGCCCAGCGCGTCGGCCACGCCGCAGGCGTGCTGGCCACCGGCGCCGCCAAAACACTGCAGCGTGTACTGCGTGACGTCGTAGCCGCGTGCCACGCTGATGCGCTTGATGGCGTTGGCCATGTTCTGGACGGCGATCTGCAAAAAACCTTCGGCCAGCGACTCGGCCGTGGCCGTGCGGCCGGTGCTGACCTGCACTTTCGCGGCCAGGGCTTCGAACTTGGCCGCCACCCCTTCACGGTCCAGCGCTTTGTTGGCCTGCGGGCCAAACACCTTCGGAAAGTGTGCCGGCTGGATCTTGCCCAGCAGCACATTCGCGTCGGTGGTGGCCAGCGGCCCGCCCCGGCGGTAGCTGGCCGGCCCGGGGTTTGCGCCGGCGCTTTCCGGCCCCACGCGCAGCCTTGCGCCGTCAAAAGCCAGGATGCTGCCGCCGCCGGCCGCCACCGTATGGATGCTCATCATCGGCGCGCGCATGCGCACCCCGGCCACCTGGGTTTCGAAGGCGCGTTCGAAAGCGCCAGCGTAGTGGCTCACGTCGGTGCTGGTGCCACCCATGTCGAAGCCGATGACCTTGTGGTGGCCTGCTGCCACCGCCGTGCGCACCATGCCCACGATGCCGCCTGCCGGGCCCGACAGGATGGCGTCTTTGCCCTGGAAGTGGTGCGCTTCGGTCAGGCCGCCGCTGCTTTGCATGAAAAACAGCCGCACACCCGGCATCTGCGCCGCCACCTGTTCGACATAACGCCTCAAGATCGGTGACAGGTAGGCATCCACGACGGTGGTGTCGCCACGCGACACCAGCTTCATCAGCGGGCTCACCTCGTGGCTGGCACTGACCTGCGTGAAGCCGATCTCGCGCGCCAACGCGGCGGCGGCCTGTTCATGCGAGGTGTAGCGGTAGCCGTGCATGAAGACGATGGCCACCGCGCGGATGCCGGCGTCGAAGGCGGCCCAGAGGCGTTCACGCAGGTGGGCCAGGTCCAGCGGCTGCAACATCTCGCCGTGCGCGCCGACACGTTCCTGCGCTTCGATGACCCGTTCGTACAACATCTCGGGCAGCACGATGTGGCGGTCGAAGAGCCGCGGCCGTGCCTGGTAGGCGATGCGCAGCGCGTCGCGGAAACCCTGGGTCGTGACCAGCAGCGTGCGGTCGCCCTTGCGTTCGAGCAGCGCGTTGGTGGCCACCGTGGTGCCCATTTTCACGCAGTCCACCTGCTCGGGCGAGATGGGCTGGCCGGCTTGCAGCCCGAGCAGCCGGCGGATACCTTCCACCGCGGCATCGGCATACTGCTCGGGGTTTTCGCTCAGCAGCTTCAGCGTCTGCAGTTCGCCGGCCGGCGTGCGGCCCACGATGTCGGTGAAGGTGCCACCACGGTCGATCCAGAACTGCCAGCGGGGTTGGGTGTTCATAGCGCTTTCCATCGCTCGTGCACGAGCGTCAAGAGGTGGTGGACCGGCCGGCCGGTGGCTTTGGCCACCGCGTCGGCATAGGGTGGCATGTTGGTGCATTCCAGCACCACGTGCTGGATGGCCGGGTGTTGCTGCACCAGACGCATGGCGGCTTCGAGCACGTCCTGTTCGGCCCGTGCGATGTCCAGCTCGGGCAGGTTGTCGAGCAAGGTGCGCTGCAGAAGGCAGCCTGGGGCCAAGCCTGCCACGGGTGTGTCGGGCGCAGCGCCGGCGGCCCGCAGGTGAAGGGTCGACAGCGATGCCGCATCGACGGTCACGACACCGGCCCGCTGCAGTTCCGGCAGCTTGAGCAGCGCGGATGTCCACACCGGCACCGCCACCGCCGCCTGCAGCGCGGCCTGGTGCTGCACCAGGAAGCCGCAACTGGTGGTGATGGCGGCAGCACCTTGAGACACCAAGGCACGTGCGGCGTCGATGAAGGGCTGCAACAGGCTGGCGTCGCCCTCGCGCACCACACGCTGCGGCGACGCGCCCGTCACCACGACGGCCCGAACCGGCATCGCATAACTGTCGGGCCGCCCCGCGTCACCCGGCACACGCGGGAAACATGTGTCCAGCATCAGCAAACCCAGGAATGCCGTCATGCCATCACAAGGAGGTCGCCGCACGGGCCGCCTGGTCGTACATGCCGCTCATGCTGCGCAGCAGCCGCGCCAGTTCGCCGATCTCGGCGTTGAGCTCGGTGTCCAGGCTGCGCACCAGGCAGTCCTCGCGCACGCTGCGGTACTGCGCCACGAAGGCCTCGCCGGCTTCGGTGGGGCTGTAGAACACTTCCTTGCCCTGTTTGTCGGCACGCGCCAGGCCGGCGGCCACCAGCTTCTTCAGCGAATAGGCCACCACGTGTGTGTCTTCGTAGTTCAGCACGAAGCAGATGTCGGCCAGCTTCTTGTTGCGGGCGCGGTGGTTGATGTGGTGCATCAGCAGCACATCGGTGATGGTCAGGTCGGGGCAACCGGCCGCCGCCATGCAGCGCACGGCCCAGCGCGAAAAGGCGTTCCAGGCCACGATGAGGCCGAACTCGAATTCCGACAGCTCCACACTGCGCGGCGACACCAGGTGCGATGACGACACGATGCCACCCGCTCGGCCGGCCACCGCACGGGGCGCCTTTCGCGGCGTGGCGCTGGTCGCAGGTTCGGCAGCGGCGATTCGTGTTTTGCGTGGCATCGGTGTTTTCACCAGATCGTCGAAGAAACGTTGACACTTTATCGACATCGTCTCTAGACTTCAATCCACCTGATGCAAACCCCGAGCCGCCGGCCCTTCACGCGCCGCCCGGCACGCCTCATGCTTGCCACTTCTTCATTCAACTGATTTCAGGAGAGCCGATGAAACTGCTGCCCACGCTCATCACCGCAGCCGCGCTGCTGGTGGCTGCTACCGCCCAAGCCCAGACAAAGTGGGACCTGCCCGCTGCCTACCCCGCCGGCAACTTCCACAGCGTGAACCTGGCCGAGTTTGCCGCCGATGTCGACAAGGCCACCGCCGGCAAGCTGAAGATCACCGTGCACCCGGGTGCCTCGCTGTTCAAAGCGCCTGAAATCAAACGCGCGGTGCAAGGCGGCCAGGCGCAGATCGGCGAAGTGCTGCTGGTCAACTTCCAGAACGAATGGCAGATCTTCGGTGCCGACGGCCTGCCCTTCCTGGCCGACAGCTGGGAAAAGGCCGCCAAGCTGTGGCAGGTGCAAAAGCCGATGCTCGAAAGGAAGCTGGCCGAGCAGGGCATGATGGTCTTGTACGCCGTGCCGTGGCCGCCGCAGGGCATCTACAGCAAGCGCCCGCTGGCCAGCGCGGCCGACTTGAAGGGCATCAAGTGGCGTGCCTACAGCCCGGCCACCAGCCGCATCGCCGAACTGGTGGGTGCCCAGCCCGTCACCGTGCAAGCCGCTGAAGTGAGCCAGGCCTTTGCCACCGGCGTGGCCGAAAGCATGATGTCCAGCGGCAGCACCGGCTGGGACGCCAAGCTGCACGAACACGTGAAGTTCTGGTACGACACCCAGGCCTGGTTGCCCAAAAACGCCGTGCTCGTGAACATGACCGCTTTCAAGGCGCTGGACAAGCCGACGCAAGACGCGCTGATGAAAGCCGGTGCCGACGCGGAAAAGCGCGGCTGGGCTGCCAGCCAGAAGGCCAATGGCGAAACGCTGGACAAGCTGAAGGCCGGTGGCATGGCCATCCTGCCGCCCAGCCCGCAGCTGAAGGCCGACATGGCCAAGGTGGGCGACACGCTGCTGAAGGAATGGCTTGAAAAGGCCGGCCCCGAAGGCAAGGCGCTGGTCGACGCCTTCGCCAAGTAAACGCACGTCGCCCGAGTCGAGCTCCCGATGCGCCGCCTGCTGGACGCCCTGTACACCGGGGCCGCCTGGTTGGCGGCGCTCTTCATGGTGGGCTTGCTGCTGATGGTGCTGCTGTCCATCGTCAGCCGCTTGCTGCACTTCCACGTGCCCGGCACCGACGCCTATGCCGGCTACCTGATGGCCGGCGCGGGTTTCCTGGCGCTGGCGCACACGCTGAAAAAGGGCGAGCACATCCGCGTCACGCTGGTGTTGACCTACCTGAAGGGCGGCGTGCGGCGTGGTTTCGAGATCTGGGCACTGGCCGCGGCTTCGGCATTGGCGCTGCTGAGCGCCTTCTACAGCGCACGGTTGGTGTGGCAGTCGCATGCCTTCCACGACATCTCCACCAGCAACGACGCCACGCCCTTGTGGATTCCGCAACTGGGCATGGCCATCGGCACGGCCATCCTGGCGATTGCCTTCATCGACGAGCTGGTGCTCGAAGTGCGGGGCGAGCGGCGGACGGGCGACGCGGCGGCACGCAATGAGTGAGCAAGGCGAAAACAGCACCAAATGAGCGATCTCGGCATCACCTTCCTGCTCATCGCCACGCTGTTTGTCATCCTGGGCAGCGGCGTCTGGGTGGGCCTCACGCTGTCGGGTGTGGCCTGGATCGGCATGCAGCTCTTCAGCAGCCGGCCGGCCGGTGACGCGATGGCCGTCACCATCTGGGGCAGCTCCAGCAGCTGGACCTTGACCGCGCTGCCGCTGTTTGTGTGGATGGGTGAGATCCTGTTCCGCACACGGCTTTCACAAGACATGTTCCGCGGCCTGGCACCGTGGATGCAGTCGCTGCCGGGGCGGCTGCTGCATGTCAACGTCGTGGGCTGCACCATCTTTGCGGCGGTGTCGGGCAGCAGCGCGGCCACCTGCGCCACCATCGGCAAGATGGGCCTGCCCGAACTGGCCCGGCGCGGTTACCCCGACGGCATCAGCATCGGTTCACTGGCCGGTGCGGGCACGCTGGGGCTCTTGATTCCGCCGTCGATCATCATGATCGTCTACGGCGTCAGCGCCGAGGTGTCGATCGCGCAGCTGTTCGTGGCCGGTGTGCTGCCCGGCCTCATGCTGGGCCTGCTGTTCTCGGGTTACCTGGCCTTCTGGGCGCTGCGCCACCCCGATCAGGTGCCACCGGCCGACCCGCCGATGAGCCTGGGCCACAAGCTGCGCGAAAGCCGCTACCTGATCCCGGTGGTGCTGCTGATCGGCGCCGTGCTGGGCAGCATCTACGCCGGCATCGCCACGGCCACCGAAGCGGCCGCGCTCGGTGTGCTGGGCGCGTTGGCGATCAGCGCCGCGCAGGGCTCGCTGAACTGGCCAACCTTCCGCGACAGCCTGCTCGGCGGCGTGCGCCTGTACTGCATGATCGCGTTGATCCTGGCCGGCGCAGCCTTCCTGACCTTGGCCATGGGCTACATCGGCCTGCCGCGCCACCTGGCCGAGTGGATCGCCACGCTCGGGCTGTCGCAGTGGCAACTGCTGCTGGCGCTGATGCTGTTCTACATCGTGCTGGGCTGTTTTCTCGATGGCATCAGCATGGTGGTGCTGACGATGGGCGTGATCCTGCCCACCATCCAGAAAGCCGGCATCGACCCGCTGTGGTTCGGTATCTTCGTGGTGCTGGTGGTCGAGATGGCGCAGATCACGCCGCCCGTGGGCTTCAACCTCTTTGTGCTGCAGGGCATGACCGGGCGCGAGATCGGCTGGATCGCCAAGGTCACGCTGCCCTTTTTCTTGCTGATGATCGTGGCGGTGGCGCTGATCTACCTTTTCCCGCAGATCGTCACCTTCCTGCCGCAGCAAATGCGCAACTGACCGCCGAACACCTCACTGTTCCTCGCCTTGCCCGGCAGCCGGCTGCCTAGCATCGCCTCATGCGCGCCCAAAGTCGTCGGGGTGAGCACGGCCCGGCCCGTTCCGGGCCCATGAGGAACCGCGATGTCCGACCTGTCACTGCCACCGCTGCAACTGATGCCCGCCGAAGAGGCGGCATTTGCGTGGCCGACACCCACATTGGCCGGTTACCCGGCCCCCAGCGCACCGGCCACGCCGCTCACCTGCGCGGTCGAGGGCCTGAACGGCCATGCGATGAAGGGTCGCCTGGTGCTGTTTGCGCCCGGGCAGGGTGTGCTGCACCTGACGCTGCACAACCAACGCCGGCCGCTGCTGTTGCGCACCGATCAGTTCCGCCGCCTGTGCCTGGCCGATCCGCTGAGCGCATTGACGCTGAGCGACTCGGTTGGCGACCTGAGCCTGGGCACACCCAGCCTGCCCTTCAAGGTGGTCTTCAACGACAACACGGTCTGGGAAGGCCAGACCGCGGGCCACGTCGAAGAGCCCTGGGGCCTGTTCATCTTCGAACCGCTGGACGACAAAGGCACGCTGCGCCGCTGGTTCGTGCCGCGCGCGGCCTACCGCGACGCCCATGTCGGCATGCGCCTGGGCGACGCGCTGGTGGAACAGAACTCGGCATCGCCCGAACAGATCCGCCTGGCACTGGCCGAGCAGCACGAACTGCGCAGCCGCAAGCTCGGCGACATGCTGGTCGTGCGCCAGATCATCACGCCAGACGAGCTGGACGAGGCCATCGAACAGCAGGCACGCATGCCGATGGTGCGCATCGGCGAAGCGCTCACGGCGCTGGGTTACATCACCGAAGCCCAGCTCGAAGATGCCCTGGTGCAGCAGCGGCTGGACCGCACGGTGCCGCTGGGTGAACTGCTGGTGCGCAACGGCATGGTCACCCGGGCCGACCTGCAAACCGCGCTGGCCCGCAAGATGGGCTACCCGCTGGTGGACGTGCTGCACTTTCCCGCCGACGTGGACGCGCTGTCGCGACTGCCCTACGCGGTGGCCGGCCGCAGCCAGGCGCTGCCGCTGATGTTGCGTGCCGGCCGCCTGGTGGTGGCGGTGGAAGACCCGTCAGACCGCACCAACCTGGACGAAGTGGAGTTTGCGTCCCAGTGCAAGGTGGTGCCGGTGCTGGTGCGTTCTGGCGTGTTGATGGGGGCCATCGACCGCGCCTATGAAAAGCTGGGCGCCTTCGACCCTTCTTTGCGCCCACCCGACGACCCGGGCCGCCCGGTTGAGTTTGAACCCGGCGACGCCAGCAAGCTGCTGGCCACCATGGAAAAGGTGGACTCGCGCGGCGACGAAGACGACAGCACGGCCATCGAACAAAGCGACAACTCGCTGGTGCGGCTGATCAACAGCATGATCCTGGAAGCCCACGCGCAGGGTGTGTCGGACATCCACGTCGAGTGCCCCGCCGGCAAGGAAAAGGTGCGCATCCGCTTCCGCAAGGACGGCCAGATGCGGCCCTACCTGGAATTACCGCCCAGCTACCGCAGTGCCTTGATCGCGCGCATCAAGATCATGTGCGACCTCGACATCAGCGAACGCCGCAAGCCGCAGGACGGCAAGATCAACTTCAACAAGTTCGTGCAGGGCGTGAAGCTCGAACTGCGCGTGGCCACCATCCCGACGGCCAGCAACCTGGAAGACGCGGTGCTGCGGCTCTTGCAGTCCAGCAAGCCCATTCCGCTGGAGAGCCTGGGCTTGAGCCCGTCCAATCTGGAAAAGCTCCAGGCCGCTGCTGCGCGCCCCTACGGCATGCTGCTGTGCGTGGGCCCCACCGGCAGCGGCAAGACCACGACGCTGCATTCGCTGATGGGCAGCATCAACACACCCGAGCGCAAGATCTGGACCGCCGAAGACCCGGTGGAAATCACCCAGGCCGGCTTGCGCCAGGTGCAGGTCAATCCGCGCATCGAGTGGACCTTCGCCAAGGCCTTGCGGGCTTTCCTGCGCGCCGACCCGGACGTCATCATGGTCGGCGAGATCCGCGACCAGGAAACCGCGCAGGTGGCCATCGAAGCCAGCCTGACCGGCCACCTGCTGCTGAGCACGCTGCACACCAACAGCGCGCCCGAGACCATCACGCGGCTGCTGGACATGGGCATGGACCCGTTCAACTTTGCCGACGCGCTGCTGGGTGTGCTGGCGCAGCGCCTGGTGCGCCGCCTGTGCACCCAGTGCCGCGTGGCCAGCGTGGCCACGCCTGAAGAAGAAGAAGAACTGCTGCACGACCACCTGCATGTGATGGCCGAGGTGGACAACCCACCCGACGCCAGTGAGGTGCTGGCCGACTGGCGCCGCCGCTTCGGCACCGAGGGCCGCCTGACGCTGTACAAGGGCGTGGGCTGCGAACACTGCGGCGGCACCAGCTTCCGCGGCCGGGCCGGCATCCACGAGTTGATGATGGTCACGCGGGGCCTGCGCCACTGCATCCAGTCGGGCAAACGCGCCGATGAACTGCAACGACATGCGCTGGGCGACGGCATGCGCACGCTGCGGCAGGACGGCATCGAGAAGGTGCTGGCCGGCATCACGACGATCGAGGAAGTGCGCGCCAACTCCTGAACAACGCACTTCCCGGGTATCGCCCGCCGGGGCTAACGGACTTCCTCAGTGGCTCAAGCGGCCCACCCGCCTGCCGATAAACACGGCTTCAGCGTGTGTGTTGTCGGAGGGTGCCCACCATGTCCAGCAAGTCCCCGGAACCCAAGTCCGCCCAGCGCAAGCCCATGCGCGAGCGCCGTGCGCCGCGGGGCACACCCGGCTCGGTGCGCTGGGTGCAGGGCCTGCTGGGCCGGCCGCTGGGCCTGGAAAAACGCGGTGGCCAGCTTCACCTGACCTTGGTCGAACGCCGGCGCCCGCCCGAGGTGGTGGAAGCCGAGGACGTGGCACGCCTGTGCGCCGAACTGCGCGCGCGGCTGCTGGACCATGAAAACCAGCACACCGCCGCCGTCATGCGCCACCTGGTGGCCGTGCACGACACGCTGCTCAAGCGCGGCTGGAACGGCGTGCAGGCGCTGTCCAGCAAGCTGCTGGGCAAGGCGCTGGTGCAGGCGCAGATGCTGGCCAGCGACGAAGCCTCGCGCCGCATGAGCGACTTCATCGAACGCCTGCGTGTGCTGCAGGCCGCCGCCGACGTGCGCGAAGACCGTGTGTCGCGGCGTGGCCCGGCTCAGACCGATGTGGATGTCGAGGTCAGCGAAACCACCCAGGAGGAGTTCGAGTCCACCGAACGCAGCTGGGTGGCCACACAGCCACCCGAGCTGGTCACGCCCGACAGCAAAAACTGATGCGCTGACTCAAGGCCGCAGTTGCAGCGCCGCCGGCTGTTCACCGCGCAGTGCGCGCCACACCACTTCGGCCGTCAGCGGCATCTGCACCCGTTCGGCCTGGCGGCCCAGACCGCTGTGGGCCAGTGCGTCGACCACCGCATTCACCACCGCCGGCGTGGCACCGATGGTGCCCAGTTCACCCACGCCCTTGGCACCCAGGGTGTTGGTCAGGCAAGGCACACTTTCGTCGAATGCCGTCTTGAAGTTGCGGAAGCCGTCGACCCGTGGCATCGCGTAGTCCATGAAGCTGGCCGACAGCAGCTGCGCGGTGTCGCGGTCGTAGACGATCTGCTCGCACAACGCCTGGCCGATGCCCTGCACTGCCCCACCCTCGACCTGGCCCTTGACGATGGTGGGGCTGACGATGCGGCCGATGTCGTTGACGCTGGCGTAGGCCACCACCTGCACTTCGCCAGTGTCGGGGTCGATCTCGACCTCGGCCACGTGGCAGGCATTGGGCCAGCTGGGCGCGCCGGCCTTGGCCAGTGCACTGACCACCAGACGGCCACCACCCTGGCGCTGCGCCAGTTCGAACAGGCCGATGCCCAGGTCGGTGCCGGCCACCGTGAAACGGCCGGCTGCGTATTCGATGTCAGCGGCCGATGCTTCCAGCGCATCACCGGCCAGCTGCTTGCCTTCGTCGACCGTGCGCTGTGAAGCCACCTGCACGGCAGAACCACCGGTGAACAGCGACCGGCTTCCGGCGCTGCCAAAGCCGTTGGCACGGTCGGTGTCACCTTGCAGCACACGGATGCGGTCCAGCGGCACGCCAAACACGTCGTGCGCCAGCTGCACGTAGCTGGTGGCGATGCCCTGGCCCATGGCCATGGTGGCGCTGGTCAGTTCGATGAAACCGTCGGCGGTGACGGTCACGGTGGCGGTTTCTTCCAGCGCATTGCCGCCGGTCCATTCCAGGAAGGTGGCGATGCCACGGCCGCGCAACCGGCCTTTGGCAAGCGACGCTGCACGGCGGGTCTCGAAGCCGTTCCAGTCGGCCAGGGCCAGGCCCTGGTCCAGGATCTGGCGGAAGTTGCCGCTGTCGTACACCTGCGCCATCGGGTTGGTGTAAGGCATCTGCTCGGGCCGCACCATGTTGCGGCGGCGCAGCTCGGCGCCGTCGATGCCCATTTCGCGCGCTGCGGCGTCCATCAGGCGCTCGATGATGTAGATGGACTCGGGTCGGCCCGCTCCGCGGTAGGCGCCGGTGGGCGGGTTGTTCGTCAGGATGGCGGTGAGCTGCAGGCTGATCACCGGCACGTGGTAGATGCTGGTGATGACCCAGGGGCCAATGAGCAGCGGAATCAACACCGATGTCGTGCTGGGGTAGGCGCCCACACCGGCCAGCGTGCGCACCCGCAATGCCAGCACCTGGCCGTTGGCGTCCAACGCCAGTTCGGCGTGGCTGACCTGGCTGCGGCCGTGCACGGCCGACAGGAAGTCTTCGACCCGCTCGGCCTGCCACTTCACCGGACGCTTCAGTTGCAGCGCCGCCCAGGCCAGCACGATGTCTTCCGGGTAGATACCGGTTTTCATGCCGAAGCCGCCACCCACGTCGCCCACCAGCACGCGCACGTTGTCGGGCGTGCGGCCAGGAAGGGTGTCGACCAGCGAGGTGCGCACGCCACTGGGCATCTGGCTGCTCATGCGCAGCGTCAGGCGTTCGCTGCCCGACTCGGCGTCGATGTAGGCCAACACGCTGCGCGGTTCCATGCTGACCGGCGCCACGCGCTGGTTCACGAGGTCCAGCGCCACACGGTGGGCGGCACCGGCAAAGGCTGCGTCGCAGCCGTTGGCGTCGCCGTGACGGGATTCGGCGCAGACGTTGTCGGGTGCGGCCGGCCACACCGCCGGTGCACCCGGCTCGGTGGCACGCATCACGTCGGCCACCGCGGGGAGTTCTTCGTAATCGACAAACACCGCATTGGCGCCAGCGCGTGCGGCCTCGCGCGAATCGGCCACCACCGCCACCACGGCTTCGCCGACAAAACGCACGAACTCGTGGGCCAGCGCGCGCCGGGGCGGCGTGGCCAACGGCTGGCCATCGGGGCGCTTGAAGACGGGCATCACCGCGATGGGCTTGACACCCGCGGTCACCAGGTCGGCACCGGTGAACACCGCCTGCACACCGGGCACCGCCAAGGCGCTGCTGGTGTCGATGGACAGGATGCGTGCATGGGCACGGTCGCTGCGCATGAAGGCCAGGTAGGTCTGGCCAGGCAGCGTGACGTCGTCGGTGAAGCGGCCTTCGCCACGCACCAGCGCCGGATCCTCGACGCGGCGCACCGCAGCGCCGCTGCCAAAACGCAGGGTCTCGGGGGCGGCGCTCACTTCGCACCCCCGGCCATCACGTCGGCGGCCTGCTTCACCGCCGCGACGATGTTGACGTAACCCGTGCAGCGGCACAGATTGCCCTCCAGCGCCTGCACGATCTGCGCTTCACTGGGCCGCGGGTTGTGCTGCAGCAGGCAGGTGGCCGACATCATCATGCCGGGGGTGCAGAAGCCGCACTGCAGGCCGTGGCAGTTGATGAAGGCTTCCTGCACCGGGTGCAGGCTGCCCGCGGGCACACCGGGCAGCGTCTTCAGGCCTTCGACCGTGGTCACCGAGCGACCCTGCACCTGCACCGCCAGCACGCTGCAGGCCTTGATGCTGTCACCGTCCACCAGCACGGTGCAGCAGCCGCACTGCGCGGTGTCGCAACCCTGGTGGGTGCCGGTCAGGCCCAGCGGGCCACGCAGCAGGTCCACCAGCAGGGTGGCGGGTTCGGCGGGTGTGCTCACGGCCTGGCCGTTGAGCGTGAAGTTCAGTTGGGGCATGGAGGGGTCTCGGGTCAAAGGGCACAGCTTCTGAAACCGCAGAATAAGTGATCGCTGGTCACGGGCGCAAAGCGCCGGGCTTTGGGATGGCGCCACCGCGCCCGGGTGGCAAACGAGCCGCCGCGCAGCACTCCGACAGCCCCATCGTCGCTTGCCGGCAAGACGTCCAGCGCACCGGGTGCCGGCGGCTGCGCGCCGGGCCACCCGCGCGCGCTGCCAGCGACCCATTCGAAGACGTCGCCCCAGACAAAACCACGGCTGCTGCAGGTGCTGGCGGCCAGTTCCCACTCGGCCTCGGTGGGCAGGCGGCGGCCGGCCCAGGCGCACCAGGCCTGCGCTTCGTGGCGGCTCAGGTGCATGGCCGCCTGGCCGGGCGCAGCACGTTGCAGGCCGGCACCGTCTTGCAGACCACGCTGCACCAGCACGGCACCGCGCAGCTGTTCGACATGGGCAGGCGCGCGCCGGTTGACGGCCTGCACCCAGGCCCAGCCGGCCGGTGACCACCAGTCGGCGCAGTCATAGCCTGCGTCATCGGCGAATTCGACAAACTGCGACCAGTTCACCGGCTGCGCATCGATCTCGAATTCGGGAAGCACCGCTTCCAGCTGACCGCGTTCATGGGCGGGCACCAGGCCGGTGGTGCCGGGTGCTGTGCCCAGATGCCAGCGCTGCGAGGGCAGCCACAGCGCATCGCGCTGCGCACGTGCGGGCGGCGGGCCGGCGCGGCGGCGTTCGTCCAGCGTTTCGCACAGCCGGTCTTCGTGCAGCAGGCTCTGGCGGTAGAAGTGCAGCGCGGCGTCGTCTTCGGGTGTGCCGGCCAGCAGTTCGAGTGTCACTTCCAGCGTGTTCGACAGCAGCTCGCGCACGGCTTCGGGCGAAGGTGGGCCCAGGGCGCCCTGGGGCAGCAGCCAGTCGGCCAGCGCCAGTTCCAGCCCCGCCAGCCGCACACCCGCCGGGTCGCAGGCCTCGCCGCGGCCTCGCTGCACGTGGCAGTTGATCCAATGTTCCTGGTACCACGCAGCCCGCAGCGCCAGGCGCAGTGCCGGCGCCGATTCGTCCTGGGCCAGCCGCGTCAGCAGGTGGTTGCGGGCGTCCAGCAGCGCCAGCGACAACAAGTCCCGGCCCGCCTGGCGGATGGCCAACGGGTCATCCAGCGGAAGCAATGCCTGCGTGCTCACGGCCGCCGCACCAACCAAGCTTCCCGCCACGGATCCGGCTCAGCCGGGCCGTCGGCGGACACCCCCCTCGGGGGGGTGAGCCCGCGCCGAGCCAGCGCCTGCGCGCTGGCGAGAGGCTGGCGAACGCCAGCTGGCCTGCAGGCCAACTGGCAGCGAGCGCCAGCGAGCTTGGGGGCCTCATTTACTGGCCGACCAGACCGTTGCGGATGGCGTAGACGGTGAGCTCAGCGTTGTTGCTCAACTGCAGCTTCTCCAGCACGCGGCCGCGGTACACCGACACCGTCTTGGCGCTCAGTGTCAACTCGGCAGCGATGTCCGACAGGCGCTTGCCCGAGGCAATCATCACCAGCGTCTGCAGTTCACGGTCGCTCAGCCTGTTGTGGGCCAGTTCGGAGCTCGGCGCGGTCAGGCTCTCGACCAGCATCTGCGCGATCTCGGGCGTGACGTACTTGCGCCCCTGCGCCACCGTGCGCACGGCCTGCACGATGAGCTGCGGGTCGCCGCCTTTGTTGACGTAGCCGTAGGCGCCCGCACGCAGCGCGCGGATGGCGTACTGGTCTTCGGGGTACATGCTGACCACCAGCACCTTCACCGGCGAAGCTTCGTCCTTCAGCGCGTGCAGCACGTCCAGGCCGCTGCGGCCGGGCAGGTTGATGTCCAGCACCAGCACGTCGCAGGGTGTGCTGCGACCGCTGCCAGGCGCAGTGTGGGTGCGGAACAGCGTGCGCAACTCGCCGTAGTCGCCGGCTTCACCGATGACGCGGATGTCGGATGCGTCGGACAGCGTGTCGCGGATGCCGCGGCGGATCAGTGCGTGGTCGTCGCAGAGGATGACGTCGATCATGTGGCTTGTCGGTCGCGGGTGATGGATTCGCGGGTCAATCGGTCACGGCTGAATGGGTCACGGCTCAATGGGTGGTCCATTCTGCGGTTTCGGGGTCGTCGGGCAGCCCACCGTGCACGGTGTTGCCGCTGTCGTCCGGGTCCTGCAGCGGCACCGACAGGATCAGCGAGGTGCCAGCCGCACTGCTGCTCAGGTCGACCCAACCGCCAACGGTGGAAGCGCGTTCGTGCAAGCCACGGATGCCGAAGCTGCGGGCTTTGGCCAGGTCGGCCTGGCCCAGGCCGCGGCCGTTGTCGCTGACTTCGAGCGACAGCACACCGCCGGTGAGCGACAGGTCCACCACCACGCGGGTGGCCTCGGCATGTTTGCTCACATTGGTCAGCGCCTCTTGCGCCGTGCGATAGGCCACCAGCGGCACACCCGCCGGCAGTTGCAGGCCTTCGGGTGCACGGCCTTCGGTGGTGCGCAGCTCGCACAGGATGCCGGTGCGCTTTTCGAAGCTGATGGTCATCCACTGCAATGCCGCGACCAGGCCCTGTTCAAGAATGGCCGGGCGCAGGTTCTGCATGATGCGCTGGCTGGCCTCGATGGCATGCGACACCGTTTCCAGCGCCGACACGGCCCGCTGCTGCACGTCAGACGAGGCGGCGTGGCGACGGATCCAGTCCAGCTCGAACTTCAGCGCCGTCAAGGAGCCGCCGACGTCGTCGTGGATCTCGCGGGCGATGGCATGGCGCTCGGCTTCGACGCTGGTCTGCAAGTGCTGCGCCAGTTCCGACAGGCGGCGACGGCTGGCCTGCAGTTCGCGGTCGGCGCGGATGCGGGCACGCAAGGTGTCGCTGGCGGCCATCGCGTGTTCTGCCGCCACGCCCAGGCGCGAGAGGTGGTTCTTCAGCAGGTAGTCGGCGGCGCCGTTGCGCATGGCCTCGACCGCGGTGTCTTCGCCGATCTGGCCCGACACCAGGATGAAAGGCACCGGCTCGGCGCCGTCGGCTTCGCGCTGGCGCAGCATCTGCAGCGCTTCCAGGCCCGAAAAGCCGGGCAGGTGGAAGTCCGAGATCACCAGGTCCCAGTTCGACTCCAACGCAGCTTCGAATTCGGCGCGCGACTCGATGCGCAACTCCTGCACCTGCAGCCCGCCCCGGCGCAGGTGCGCCAGGACCAAGGCGTGGTCCAGTTCGGAGTCTTCCAGGTGCAGCAGCCGGATCGCGCGCTGTCCAGGGGGGGCATGTCCCTTCATGCAGACCAGTATCGCAAAGGCCGGCCTCTCAAACGGCTGCACACACCGGCAGCGCGGCCTGAAGGCGCAAAAGGGGGGGCTTTGCGCCGAACTTCTCCTCAATGTTTGGCAGGCCGCTGCCGAAAATGCGCTGGAAGACATGTTGCGCGTGACACGGCCCCGAACGCTGGGGCCGGAGGTGCGCCCCCCCTTTTTTGACGCGCCACCGCACGCAAAGAACCCCTGGAGACCGGATGCTCGCACTGGAAGAATCCGCACCGCCCGACGGCGGTGGCATGTCCCTGTTGGAGGCAGCCGATCTGCAGGACCACCTGATGGTGGCCCACAACGATCTGGAGCGCCTGCAACGGTTGCTCAGCGACGCGGGTGACGCGCTGATGGGTCACTTCTACGGTGCCAGCGGCGAGTTGCGAACCCTGTTGCACGAAGCGGTGGTGGTACCCGACACGCAGCAGCCGCAACTGCACAAGGCCATGGAACACCTGGCCGGAGCGATCACCGCGATGCAGTTCCAGGACATGGCCTCGCAGTTGGTGGCCCACACCACCCGGCGCCTGCGCAATTGTGCCGACCGCCTGGCCAGCCAGACCATGGGGGACGACGAAGACGGCATCGCCGTCATCGAAGAGGGGCCACTGAGGCCCAACCCCGTGACCCAGGACGAGATGGACGCCGGCAGCGTCGAACTCTTCTGAGGCCACGCCCGGCCCACCCCCAGACACACCTACTTGAAGACCCCCCGGAGAGAACCCCATGCACTCGATCCTTGCCGTTGACGACAGCGCATCCATGCGCCAGATGGTTTCTTTCACGCTGAAAAACGCTGGCTTCAACGTGGTCGAGGCCGTGGACGGCCAGGACGCCTTCGAAAAGGCCAACAGCCGCGACTTCAACCTCGTGCTGACCGACCAGAACATGCCGCGCATGGATGGCATCAGCCTGACCAAGAAGCTGCGCGAGAACCCCAAATTCAAGAGCACGCCGATCCTCATCCTGACCACCGAGAGCAGCGACCAGATGAAACAGGCAGGTCGTGCAGCAGGTGCAACCGGCTGGCTGGTGAAGCCCTTCGATCCCGCCAAGTTGGTGGAAGTGATCGGCAAGGTGATTCGATGAGCCCCCAAGCTCGCTATCGCTCGCTATCCCCGGGGACCTGCCAAGGGCCCCTTCGCGGCCCTGGGGGCGTCCGCCAACGGCCCGGCACAGCCGGTTCCGTGGCGGGAAGCTTGATCAGACACGTTTGCGCAGGGAATGACTGACATGGGTGAAACCACAAACGACAGCGGGCACTTGTCCGCGGGCATCGACCTCAGCCAGTTCTACCAGGTCTTCTTCGAAGAAGCCGCCGAAAACCTGGAAACGATGGAGCAGATGCTGCTGGGCCTGGACATCACGCAGGCCGACGACGAAGAGCTCAACGCCATCTTCCGCTGCGCCCACTCGGTCAAGGGCGGTGCGGCCACCTTCGGCTTCAGTGACGTGGCCGAGCTGACGCACCAGATGGAAACGCTGCTGGACAAGCTGCGCCGCCACGAACTGACGCCCACGGCGCCGATGGTGGACGTGCTGCTGAATTCGGGCGACGCGCTGAAGGCGCAACTGGCCCGGCACCAAGGCAACGGCGGCGCTGCCGTCGACACGGCCGACCTGTTGAACGCCATCCGCGCGCTGGTGGCCGGTGGCGACCTGCCAGCGCCCAGGGCCCCCGTTCCCGTGGCATCGGCAGCCAAGTCCGGCACTGGTGCGCCCGTGCCGGCGCCGGCCGCGCCCGACGGCACCCGCGCGCTGGAACTGACCGTGGGCCCGCTGCCCGACGCCAGCGCTGCCGACAACCTGGTGGACCTGTTCAAGGAAATCACCAACCTGGGCACCATCGAGCCGCTGGACGCCGGCCGCGAAGCCGACGGCATGCGCCGCTTCAAGGTCATCACGACCTCCAGCGACAACGACCTGATCGACCTGTTCGGCTTCCACGTGGCGCGAGAACACATCCGCCTGGCGCCGCTGGGCGACGGTTATGGCTTCCATGCCGGTGCACCGGGCGCGCCCCCCGAGCCGGCGGCGGATGCGGGCTACGGCTTTTTCGACAATGCACCCGGCGCACCAGCCGACGGTCTGCCCACCCCGACACACAGCGCCGTCTCGGCCGACGCCGCACCGCCTGCGCCCAAGACTGCACCGGTGGCTGCGCGCCCCGAAAAAGCCGCCGCCGCAGCCGAGTCCAGCACCTTGCGTGTCAGCGTGGACAAGGTCGACCAGCTCATCAACCTGGTGGGCGAACTGGTGATCACGCAGGCCATGCTGGCGCAGAACAGCAAGGACGTGGACACCGCGCTGCACCAGCAGCTGGCCAGCGGCCTGGCCGACCTGGAACGCAACACCCGCGACCTGCAGGAAGCCGTGATGGGCATCCGCATGATCCCGATGTCGCTGGTCTTCAACCGCTTCCCGCGCATGCTGCGCGACCTGGCCGGCAAGCTGGCCAAGAAGGTCGAACTGGTGCAGGTGGGCGAAGCCACCGAACTGGACAAGGGCCTGGTGGAAAAGATCACCGACCCGCTGACCCACCTGGTGCGCAACAGCTGCGACCACGGCATCGAGATGCCGGCCGAGCGCCTGGCCAAGGGCAAGCCCGAACACGGCACCATCACGCTGATCGCCAGCCACCAGGGTGGCAGCATCGTCATCGAGGTGCGCGACGACGGCAAGGGCCTGAACCGCGGCAAGCTGCTGGCCAAGGCGCGCGAACGCGGCCTGGAGGTGTCCGACGCGATGAGCGACGCCGAGGTCTACAGCCTGATCTTCGCGCCCGGCTTTTCCACCGCCGACCAGGTCACCGACGTGTCGGGCCGCGGTGTTGGCATGGACGTGGTGAAGAAGAACATCACCGCGCTGGGTGGCACCGTAGAGATCGACAGCGCAGAAGGCTACGGCATGACGGTGCGTGTGCGCCTGCCGCTGACGCTGGCCATCATGGACGGCATGAGCGTGGGTGTGGGCGAAGAGTGCTACATCCTGCCGCTGTCCAGCGTGGTCGAGTCCTTCCAGGTGCAGCCCGGCATGATCAAGACCATCGGCGGCACCGGCCGCGTGGTGGAAGTGAGAGACGAGTACATGCCGGTGGTCGACCTGGAGCGTGTCTTCCAGGTGCCACGCTTCGACTTCGAACACGTCAGCAACATCATGGTGGTCGTCGAAGCCGAAGGGGGCCGTGTGGCCATGCTGGTGGATGAACTGCTCGGCCAGCAGCAGGTGGTGGTGAAAAACCTCGAGAGCAACTACCGCAAGGTGGACGATGTCTCGGGCGCCACGATCATGGGCGACGGCCGGGTGGCGCTGATCCTGGATATCGGTTCACTGATCCGCCGCTCGCGGCATTGAGCCACGCGGCTGCCTCTTTTTCCACTGAATCCGGGACCCTCACATGAACGCCCTTTTGTCGCTGATGCGCAGCTTTTCCATCCGCACCCGCATGCACGGTGCCATTGCGATGGTGCTGACGATGTTTGCCCTGGTCGGCCTGGTGGGTGTGCTCGGCGGCGCGCGCATCAAGAGCCTGAACGAAGACTTCATGTCGCATTCGATCCACGAGATCGAGACCATCGCCAGCATCCGCCAGCACCTGGCCGCCGTGCGGGTGCTCGAAAAGAACATGGTCATCGACTACGAGGACGGTGTCTCGGTGCTCAAGCACCGCGATGCATGGACGGCGGAGATCGCCAAGACCAAGGCAACGCTGGCCGTCCTGCTCGAGGGCGAAGACGATGCGGACAACGTGCTGGCGCGCGAAGCGATCCAGCACATGGACAACTACGCCAAGCGCAGTGAACCGACGCTGAACAACATCCAGAACGGCGGCTACGACAACGCCCGTGTCGCCGACAAGATGCTGGCCAAGGCCAAGGAAGAGATGCTCGAGGTCGAGGCCAAGGTGAACAAGATCGCCGACATCATCAGCGTCGAAGCGCGCAAGACGCAGGCTGACTTTCAACAGGCCATGCTGACGGTGCTGCTGGCCTTTGGCGGCACGGTGGGCCTGGTGGTGCTGGTGGTGGTGCCACTGACGCTGCTGAATTCACATTCGATCACCAGCCCCATCGCTTACGCCGCGGGCGTGGCCGAAGCCATTGCCGGCGGCGACCTGTCAAAGCCCATCCACGTGCAAGGCAAGGACGAAGCCTCGGTGCTGCTGACCGCGCTGCAGCGCATGCAGCACAGCCTGCGCTCGGTGGTGGGCCAGGTGCACGACTCGTCGGAGAACATCCGCACCGCCAGCGCCGAAGTGGCCAGCGGCAATGTCGACCTGAGTCAACGCACCGAGCAGACCGCCGGCAGCCTGCAGCAGACAGCCAGTTCGATGGCGCAGCTCACCGGCACGGTGCAGCAAAGCGCCGATTCCGCTCGCCAGGCCAGCCAGTTGGCCCACAGCGCGGCCGATGTCGCGCAGCGCGGTGGCAGCGTGGTGTCGCAGGTGGTCAGCACGATGAACGAGATCAACATTTCGTCCAAGCGCATCGCCGACATCATCGGCACCATCGACGGCATCGCCTTCCAGACCAACATCCTGGCACTCAACGCGGCCGTCGAAGCGGCGCGTGCCGGTGAACAGGGCCGCGGCTTTGCGGTGGTGGCCAGCGAAGTGCGCAGCCTGGCGCAACGCAGCGCCGAAGCCGCACGCGAGATCAAGACCCTGATCGGCGCCAGCGTCGAACGGGTCGAGCTGGGATCGAAGCTGGTGGCCGACGCCGGCAGCACGATGACCGAAATCGTGGCCAGTGTGCAGCGTGTCAGCGACATCATCGGCGAGATCAGCGCTGCCGCCACCGAACAGAGCAGCGGCATCGGCCTGGTCAACAAGGCGGTGACCGATCTCGACGGCATGACACAACAGAACGCCGCACTGGTGGAAGAAAGCACCGCCGCCGCCGAAAGCCTGCGCCAGCAGGCCCAGCGCCTGGCCGGCGTGGTGGGCACTTTCAAGCTCGGCAGCGAATTGACGGCGGCGACCTGATGTCAAACACCGGCAAGGCAACCCAATCCCCAGGCCCAAGGGCTCCGCAAGACCGGCTGGAAAGAGCAATGAAGTCAACTGACAGCTACCTGATCGCGGCCACTGCCACCATCTGGCTCGCGGCCCTGGCCTACGGCAGTTTCAACGCGGGCGTGATGCTGCCGCTGCTGCTGGGCGGCTTGCTGCTGGCCGCCGCGGTGGCCGTCGCGCTGTCATCGCGCGCCGGCCTGGCGTCGCAGGTCCTGTTGCCGGTACTGGGCATGGCCATGGTCGGCCTGCTGATCCACGCCGCGCGAGGTCGCGCCGAAGCGCACTTTGCGGTGTTTGCCTTCCTGGCCTGCACCGTGGTCTATCGCCACTGGCTGCCGGTGGTGGCAGCGGCTGCGGCCATCGCGGTGCACCACCTCAGCTTCAACTTCTTCCAGCAATGGGGCTGGGGCCCCGTGTGTTTCACCGAGCCCAGCCTGGGACGTGTGATCGAACATGCCGCCTACGTCGTGGCCGAAGCCGCCTTGTTGGTGGGGCTGGCGATGCGCGCACGGGCGGACTTCAGCGCCGCGTCGCAACTGGCGTCGGTGGCCGAGCGTCTGCTGCGCAGCGACGGTTCGGTGGACTTTTCGGCCGCGCATGAAGCCGCGGGTTCAGCCACAGCCGACAAGTTGCTGACCGCCTTGCGCAAGGTGGAATCTTCGATAGCCCAAGTCCGCAGCAGTGCCGAGTCGATCGGCACCGCGGCGACGGAAATTGCCAGCGGCAATGCCGACCTGAGCCAACGCACCGAGCAGACCGCCGGCAGCCTGCAGCAGACATCGAGTTCGATGGTGCAGCTAACCAGTACCGTGCGCCAGACCGCCGACTCGGCGCGCACCGCCAACCAGCTGGCCGCATCGGCCAGCACAGTGGCGCAGCGCGGTGGCGCAGTGGTCGCGCAGGTGGTCAGCACGATGAACGAGATCAACATTTCGTCCAAGCGCATCGCCGACATCATCGGCACCATCGACGGCATCGCCTTCCAGACCAACATCCTGGCACTCAACGCGGCCGTCGAAGCAGCGCGTGCCGGTGAACAGGGCCGCGGTTTTGCAGTCGTGGCCAGCGAAGTGCGCAACCTGGCACAGCGCAGCGCCGAAGCCGCCCGCGAGATCAAGACCCTGATCGGCGCCAGCGTCGAACGGGTGGAGCTGGGTTCGAAACTGGTGGCCGACGCCGGCAGCACGATGACCGAGATCGTGGCCAGCGTGCAGCGGGTCAGCGACATCATCGGCGAGATCAGCGCTGCCGCCACCGAACAGAGCAGCGGCATCGGGCAGGTCAATGGTGCGGTCAACGACCTGGACCGCATGACCCAGCAGAACGCCGCGCTCGTGGAACAAAGTGCGGCCGCTGCCGAGAGCCTGCGTGAACAGGCACAGCGCCTGACGGGTGTCGTCGGCACCTTCCGTCTGGCGGGGCAGCTGGGGGCCAGCACATGAGCGACAGCCCATCCACGGCCCCTGCCGCCGACTTCACACCGTTCACCCGTCAGACCCTGAAGAGAAACCCATGAACTTGCAACAACTCAAGATCGGCCCTCGCCTTGCTTTGGGCTACGGCTTTGTCGTCGTGCTGCTGGCGATGATCGTCGCGGTCTCGATCTTCCGCCTGAACGGTCTGGCCAAGGAAAACACCCGCTTGCTTGACCTACAGCGCCGGGCGGCGGTGGCCGATGAATGGCGCGGCCTGGTGCACCTGAACGCCAGCCGGGCGCTGGCCGTTGCCAAGAGCGGCGGCAACAAGGACGTCAACGACTTCTTCGCGCCGCCGATGCAGGCCACGTCCGACCGCATCTCGAAGCTGCAGAAGGAATTGACCGGAGTCGTGGACTCCGACAAGGGCAAGGAACTGCTGGCCGCCATCGGTGCCAGGCGCCAGGTCTACGTGGATGCACGCAAGGACGTGCTGGAACAGCTGAAGGCCGGCGACACCGCCCAGGCACACGCACTGTTGGCCGCCAAGATGCTGCCGGCTTCCGAGGCCTACGTGGGTGCCATCGAGGTTCTGGCCGCCTACCAGCAGAGCCGGGTCGCTGCGGGCACTGAAAGCGTGGTCACGGAGGTGAAACGCGCCGAACTCATCATCGCCGCCATCGGTCTGCTGGCGGCCCTGCTGGCCGTGGCCACCGCCTGGCTGATCACCCGCTCGGTGGTGCAGCCGTTGCGCCAGGGCATCGAGGCAACCCAGCGCATTGCCAGTGGCGACTTGACCCAGCCTGTGGCGGCCCAGGGCCGCGACGAAGTCGCCGACCTGCTGCGTTCATTGGGCACCATGCAGTCCACACTGGCCCAGACGGTGGCACGTGTGCGCAGCAGCAGCGAGTCCATCGGCACCGCCAGCGTGCAGATTGCCAGCGGCAACCTCGACCTGTCCACCCGCACTGAACAGACGGCCTCCAACCTGCAGCAGGCTGCCAGCAGCCTGGAAGAGATCACCGGCACCGTGGGCCAGACGGCCGACAGCGCACGCACGGCCAATCAGCTGGCCGCATCGGCTTCGAGCTCGGCGCAGCGTGGTGGCGAAGTGGTGGCCCAGGTCGTGTCGACGATGCAGGACATCAACAACAGCAGCAAGAAGATTGCCGACATCATCGGCACCATCGACGGCATTGCCTTCCAGACCAACATCCTGGCGCTGAACGCGGCGGTCGAAGCGGCCCGAGCCGGTGAACAGGGCCGCGGCTTTGCGGTCGTGGCCAGCGAAGTGCGCAGCCTGGCGCAGCGCAGCGCCGGTGCGGCGCGCGAGATCAAGTCGCTCATTGGCGCCAGCGTGGAACGGGTCGAGGCCGGCAGCCGCCTGGTGGCCGATGCCGGCAGCACGATGGACGAGATCGTGACCAATGTGCAGCGTGTCAGCGACATCATCGGTGAGATCACGGCAGCGACCAGCGAACAGAGCGCCGGCATTGGGCAGGTCAGCGGCGCAGTCAACGACCTGGACCGCATGACCCAGCAGAACGCCGCCCTGGTGGAAGAGTCGGCGGCTGCCGCCGAAAGCCTGAGGGACCAGGCGCAGCGCCTGAACACGGTCGTGGCCACTTTCCGCCTGACGTCGGCGCAGACCCTGGGTGAACCGTTCGCCGCGCCCGCAGCCCTGGCCGCGCACAGCAGGCCGGCGATGGGCCAGACGGCCAGTGCACCGCCCAAGGCCTTGGCCAAGGCCGTGATCCAACACGTCAGCGCCAAGCCGGCCAAGCCGGCCAAGGCTGCCAAGGCAGCACCGCCGGCCACACCCGGCCCGGCGCCGGCCCGGCCGGCTGCCACGCCAAATGCCAGCAAGGCCACCACGGCCGCGGGCAGCCAGCCCGACGACACCGACTGGGAAACTTTCTGACGTCTTGAAGCGCCACAGCGGCGGCTCAAGAAACCGCCACTTCCGCCGATAAAAGTCCCATCACCCTTTCAAGCACCCGAGGAAGTCCCATGGAGATGATCGCTGAAGCCACCCAGGTGGCCCGCCATGAAGCCGCCCGTGCCGTTGCCACAGCCGCTGCCGGCAACGCCGCCAGCCGCACCGCACAGGGCGGTGAATTCCTGACCTTCCGCCTGGGCGGCGAGGAATACGGCATCGACATCCTGCGTGTGCAGGAGATCCGTTCCTACGAACAACCCACCCGCATCGCCAACGCCCCGGCCTTCATCAAGGGCGTGGTCAACCTGCGTGGGGTCATCGTGCCCATCATCGACCTGCGCCTGAAGCTGGGTTGCGACACCGCCGAATACAACACCTTCACCGTGGTGGTCGTGCTCAACGTGCGCGGCCGTGTCGTGGGTGCCGTGGTGGACTCGGTGTCCGACGTGCTCGAGTTGGGCAAGGACCACATCAAGCCGGCGCCCGAACTCAATTCGTCGGTGGACGCCAACTTCATCACCGGCATCGGCACCGCCAAGACCGGCCAGGGTGAAAACGAGACCGAACGCATGCTGATCCTGATGGACATCGAAGGCCTGATGAGCAGTGCCGACATGGGCCTCATCAACGATTGATCCCCGGCCTCTGCCCGCCAAACCAAGGCCCGCGTTCGCGGGCTTTTTTTTCGCAAGGCCAGATCGACAGGCGGCGTTTGCCGCTGAACCGGATGGTCGGCGACCCGTGCCGCTGCCAGCAGAGGTCGTCAGCCGCGGCGTGAAAACCTAGACCGCACCGACCCGGCGCAGGGTCTCCAGCACCGGCCGGCGCAGCACCTCGCGCAGGCCCCACCAGCCGGCAGCCAAGGCCAGCAAGGCGCCAGTCAGCATGCCCACCAGCGGCACCCAGGGTGAAGGGTTCCAGCTGAACTCGAAGGCATAACGCGCCAGCAACCAACCCACCGCCACGGCCGCGACGGAAGCCAGCAGTCCGGCCAGCGCACCCACGCCCAGCAGTTCGGCGCGCTGCACCTGCCCCAGCAAACGGCCGCCAGCGCCCATGGCACGCATGATGGCAAATTCACGCGAACGGGCTTCGCGGGTCGCGGTGATGGCCGAAAACAGCACCACCAGGCCGGCCAGCAGCGTGAAGCCGAAGAGAAACTCGACGGCCCGGATCACCTGGTCCAGCACCCGCTGCACCTGGGCCATCGTGGCCGACACATCGACGTTGGTGATGTTCGGGAAGTCGCGGCTGAGCTGGTTGTCGAAACTGGGCGCTCCCGGCACCTCAGGCGGCGCGCGGAAGGCGCTGATGTAGCTGATGGGCAGCTCGGGCATCGCACCTTGCGGAAACAGCACGAAGAAGTTGACGCGCATCGAACCCCAGTCCACCTTGCGCAGGCTGGTGATGCGGCCTTCCTGGAACTGGCCCGCGATGTCGAAGCGCATCGTGTCGCCCAGCTTCAGGCCGAACTCCTGTGCCAGGCCTTCTTCGACCGACAGGCCGCCGGCTTCGTCGGGCACCCAACGCCCAGCGACGATCTCGTTGTGCGCCGGCGCCTGGGCACTGTGGCTCAGGTTGAATTCCCGTTCGACAAGCCGCGCCGCACGTTCGCCGGCGTAGTTCTGCGCCTGCACCGATTGGCCATTGATGGCCACCAGGCGGCCGCGGATCATCGGGAACCAGTCGTGGCTCGTGACCCCGGCATCGAGCAGCCGCTGCTTGAAGGCCTCGGCCTGGTCGGGCTGCAGGTTGATGACAAAGCGGTTGGGTGCGTCTGGCGGCGTGGCCTGGCGCCAGCTGCTGATGAGGTCGGTGCGCAACAAGACCAGCAACACCAGGGCCAGCAAGCCCACCGACAAGGCACTCACCTGCAGCACCGCAAAAGCCGGCCGCGCCGCGATCTGGCGCGTGGCCAGCACCAGCCAGCGGGGTGCGCGGCTTTCGGGCACGGCGCGCTTGAGCAGCATCACCGCCAACCACGACAGCAGCGCAAAAACCCCCACCGCGACCGCAAAGCCGCCCACCGCAATGAGGCCCAACTTGAAGTCCGACGACACCGCCAACAGCAGCGCCACGAATCCGCCGGCACCGGCCAGCAACACACCCACCGAGCCGGCCTTCAGCCCACCCACGTCGCGGCGGATGACCCGCAGCGGCGGCACACGCGACAGCTGCAGCACCGGCGGCAGACCGAAGCCCATCAGCAGCGTCAGGCCGACACCCAGGCCAAACAGCGCCGGCCAGAAACTGGGTGCCGGCAACTGCGCACCCACCAGGCCCGCCAGCAGCCACACAAACACGTTGTGCACCAGCAGGCCGATGAGTACACCCGCCGCGCTGGCCAGCAGGCCGACGAGGCCGAACTCGAGCGCGTAGGCGCCGGCAATGCGCCCTTGGCTCAGGCCCAGCACACGCAGCATGGCGCAGTCGTCCAGGTGGCGCTGGGCGAAGTCGCGCGCGGCAATGCCCACCGCCACGGCCGACAGCAAGGCCGCCAGCAGCGCCACCAGGTTCAGGAACTTCTCGCCACGGTCCAGCGCCTGGCGCATCTCGGGTTGGCCGCTTTCCAGCGAAGCCACGCGCACACCGCGCAGGGGCACGGCCTTGATCTGCGCTTCGGTCCAGTTGACGAAGTTGCGCACCGCCTGCTCGCCGCGGCCGGCCGACCAGCTGTCGGGCGCGGCCACGGCCAGCGCATGGTTCACGCGGCTGGCCGGCTGGATGAGCCCGGTGGCCGCCAGGTCGGCTTGCGACAACATCACACGCGGCGAAAAGGCGGCAAAGCCGCCGCCGCGGTCGGGCTCGACGACGATGATGCGCGCGATGGTCAGCGTGGTGTCGCCCAGCAGCAGCGGGTCGCCGACCTGCAGCTGCAGCGCGTCCAGCAGGCCCGGGTCGACCCACACCGTGCCGGGCGCGGGGGCCGCGGCCACGTTCTGCACCGGCGCGCCCGGCGCGTCGCGCAGCTGCAGCCGGCCACGCAGCGGGTAGCTGTCGCTCACCGCCTTCACCGACACCAGACGCGAGGCACCGCCCTTGTTGTCGGGCGCACGGCCCATGCTGGGAAAGTCGGCGTGGCTGGACACCCGCAGGCCCAACTCCCGCGCCTTGGCCGCCAGTTCAGCGGGCGCCGGCCGGTCGCTGGTGACAACGGCATCGCCGCCCATCAGCTGGCGTGCGTCGCGTTGCAGGCCGGTGTTCAGGCGGTCGGCAAAAAAGCCCACCGCCGTCAGCGCGGCCACGGCCAGCATCACGGCCACGGCCAGCAGGCGCAGTTCACCGGCACGGAAGTCGCGTCGGGTCTGGCGCCAGGCCAGGCTGAAAATGGAAGGCGGGCGGGACTCGTTCATGACCCGCACCATAGCCCAAGCCTTGCCAAAACAGCGCCGGCGATTGAATTGACCGTGCGCCGGGATTGAATGGCGGGGCCACCTGCCGGTGCTCCAATGTCGGCATGGACACCATTGCACCGCTGTTTGTCTCGCACGGCTCGCCGATGACGGCGCTGGAACCGCGCGAGGCCGGCGCTTTCATGCAGCGGCTGGGCGACACGCTGCGCCAGCGACAGGGCGTGCCGAGGGCGATCCTGGCGGTCTCGGCGCACAGCCTGAGGCGCGAACCGGTGCTGATGACCGCGCCCCGCCACGAAGCGGTCTACGACTTCGGTGGCTTTGACCCCAAGCTCTACACGCTGCGCTACGACGCGCCCGGTGCGCCGGGTCTGGCCGACCGTGTGGGCGAACTGCTGGCCACAGCCGGCCTGCCGCTGCACCACGCGGCCGACGGGGGACTGGATCACGGCATCTGGACACCCCTGCGTTTCATGTTCCCCGACGCCGACGTGCCGGTGCTGCCGCTGGCCTGGCCACCCCAATGGACACCGGCTCAGCTGTTTGCGCTGGGCCGCGCGCTGGCACCGCTGGCCGACGAAGGGGTGATGATCCTGGGCAGTGGCAGCATCACGCACAACCTGCGCCGTGTGTTTGCCGGTGGTGGCCTGCATCCGCCCGACCGCGACGCAACGCCGGAAAGCACGGCGTTCCGCGACTGGTTTGCGCAGCGCGGTGCGGCCGCCGACTGGGCACCGCTGCTGGACTACCGCAACCAGGCCCCTCACGCGGCCCTGATGCACCCCACTGACGAACACCTGCTGCCCTTTTTTGTGGCCGCCGGTGCCGGTGGCGAACTGCCGGCGCTGCGCATCCACGACAGCCTGGTGTTTGGCGAGCTCGGCATGGACGCCTACGCCTTTGGCCCGGCAGCGCCAGCGCTGCGGGCGGCGCTGCATTCAGATTGACTCCCTCTCCCTGTGGGAGAGGGAGCAAGACATAACACTCACGCCGCCAGGCGCGCGAAGGTGTCGTCCAGCGCCGCCAGCCAGCGGGTTTTGTCCTGCGCCGGTGCAAAGCTGGCCTGCAGGCTGTTGCGCGCCAGCGTGTAGGCCGCTGGTGCGCCCAGTTGGGGCAGCGCGTCGAAAGTCTGCACAAAGTTTTCCAGCAGGTAACCGCCAAAGTAGGCGGGGTCATCGCTGTTCAGCGTCACGCACAAACCGGCATCCAGCAGCGCCGGCAGATTGTGCTGGGCCAGCGCCGGAAAGACACAGAGCTTGACGTTGGACAGCGGGCACACCGTCAAGGGCATGTTGTCGGCGGCCAGGCGCTGCACCAGCGACGTGTCTTCGAGACAGCGCACACCGTGGTCGATGCGTTGCACTTTCAGCACGTCCAGCGCGCTCCAGATGTAAGCAGGTGGCCCTTCTTCGCCCGCATGTGCAACCAGGTGCAGCCCGTGTTCTGCAGCGCGCGCAAACACACGGGCAAACTTTTCGGGTGGGTGGCCCTTTTCGCTGCTGTCCAGACCGACGCCGATGATGTGCTCGCGGTAGGGCAGCGCCTGCTCGAGCGTGACAAATGCCGCATCCTCGCTGAGGTGGCGCAGGAAACACAGGATCAGCGCCGCGCTGATGCCCAGTTCACTGTGCGCCTGGCGGCAGGCGCGTGCCAGCCCCTGCACCACGGCGGCCATGGGCACCCCGCGGTCGGTGTGGGTCTGCGGGTCGAAAAACAGCTCGGCACGCACCACGCCGTCGGCCTGCGCGCGCACGAAGTAGGCCCAGGCCATGTCGAAGAAGTCCTGCTCGTGCAGCAGCACGCTGGCCCCGGCGTAGTAGATGTCCAGAAAACTCTGCAGGTTGGTGAAGGCATAGGCCTCGCGCAGCGCCTGCACGCTGGGGTAGGCCAGGGCCACGCCGTTGCGCCGGGCCAGCGCAAAGATCAGCTCGGGTTCGAGCGAGCCTTCGATGTGGATGTGCAGTTCGGCCTTGGGCATGGCACGCAGCAAGGCGTGCAGTTTTTCACGGCTCAAGATTGGCAGGGCAGCAGGGACTGAGGGGTTCATGGGTCGAGCCTGGTGGGTGTGGCGGGCATCGGCTGGGAGTGCCGTGTGCGATCTGCACTGTAGCTGCCAGCTTCGCAAACACCGGGCTCAAGCCGCTTCGCGATGCAGCCGAAAGCTGGGCAGGCGACGGGTTCCCGTGCGCAGTCGCAGGCGCCACCCGAGCCGGCGCGTTGCGGCCTGTCCGGGCCCGGCAGACATGAACTGTTACCGGCTTCTGTCTCAAGTGCCGCCAGCATAGGCCGAAGACCCAGAGGATGAGGGAAGACAGGCTGCCCGAAAGGCACCAAAGTTTCTTTCCGGTTTTGCCTTGAAGTCCGGCCAGGCCGAACCCCGCGCGGGGGCGGCCGCCTGCCCACAGATCCACAGAGGTTGCCTGCGATGTCGAACACCACCCACCGGACCCGCCGCCTGCGCGCCACGGGTGGCTTCACGCTCATCGAAGTGATGATCACCGTGGCCATCGTCGCCATCCTGGCCGCGGTGGCGCTGCCGAGTTACCGCGACTACATCACCCGGGGGCACCTGGCTGACGCGTCCAACGGCCTGGCCACGATTCGCGCGCAGATGGAACGCCACTTCCAGGACAACCGCAGCTACGCCACCGTGGGTACCTTCGTGACACCCTGCGCCAGCACCGACGCAGCCCCGCGCACCTTCAATCTGTTTGTCGTCAGCTGCTCGGGCACGCCCACGGCCACCGCATTCACACTGCAGGCCGTGGGCAGCGGCGCCGCCGCCGGCTTCACCTTCACCGTCAACCAGACCGACGTGCGCGCCACCACCGCGGCCGCCACCGGCTGGCCCACCTGCGCCAGCAAGTGGATGATGCGCAAGGGTGCAACATGCTGAAACCCGCCGGGCGCCGCCAGCCCGGCACGGGCCAGCGCGGCTTCACGCTGATCGAGCTGATGGTCACCATCACCTTGCTGGCCCTGCTGCTGGGTCTGGCCGCGCCGGCCTTCACGGTATGGACACGCAATGCCAAGGTGCGCACGGTCAGCGACACGCTGCAGAACGGCGCCCGCCTGGCGCAGACCGAGGCCGTGCGCCGCAACCGCCAGGTGGTCTTTTTCCTGAGCAACGACAGCACCTGCGACGCCACCACCGCTCCAGCGGCCAATGGTCCCTTCTGGGCCATCCGCAGCGTGGCGCTGACCGCCGGTGACGCCGCCGTCACGGTGCAATGTGGCACTGTTGCCGACCGCGCAGAAGGTGTCGGCATCACCGGGCCCACCGCGATCTGCTTCAACTCTGCCGGCCGTCAGGTGGCCAACGCCAGCCCAGGCGCCGGCACGGCCACCTGCACGCTGGACGCCACCGGCCTGAGCTCCTATGACGTCGCGATGACCGGCACCGCCCGCGATGGCGACCGCCCCTTGCGCGTGCTGGTCACGCTGGGCGGCCAGGTGCGCCAGTGCGACCCCGCACGCACGCTGTCCGCCAGCGCTCCCGACGGATGCCCAACATGAACACATTCACCCCCCGGCCGCAGCGCGGCTTGCGCCAGCGCCTGAACCGCGGTGTCTCGCTGATCGAGGTGCTGGTGGTCATCGTGCTGTTTTCCTTCGGCCTCATCGGCATGGTCGGCCTGCAGGCACGTGCGGTGCAGTTTTCGGTGAGTGCCGAAGACAGCAGCCGTGCCGCCCTGCTGGCCAACGAAATCGTCTCTGCGATGTGGGGGGCCAACAGCATCAACCTGAGCGCAGCCGAGCTGACCGCCTGGGACACCCGTGTCGGCGACGCTGCCAACCGCGGCCTGCCCAACGGCACCGGCGCGGTGGTGGTGGCCGGCAACGTGGCCACCGTCACCATCACCTGGCGCGCGCCGCACGAACCCGCCACCACGGTGCACCGTTACGTCACGCAGGTGCAGATTCCATGAAGACGCGCAAGCCTCTGCCCGCGCGCCGCCACACAGGCGGCTTCACGCTGATCGAACTGCTGGTGGCGGTGGCCATCGGCATGGCCCTGGTGCTGGCCATCACGCTGATGATGGTGCGCTACGAAGGTGGCCGCCGCACGCTGACTTCGCTGAACGACTCGTCCATCGGCGGCGCCTACGTCTCCTATTCGCTGGACCGCCTGGTGCGCAGCGCGGGCTCGGGTTACGCCCAAGCCTGGCGCAACGCCTACGGCTGCCAGCTGGTGGCTGCACGCGGGGGCACCACCACGCTGCCACGTCCCGGGGCCTTCCCGGCGCCCTTTGCCAGCGTGCCCCAGGCCGTGCGCCTGGCGCCCGTTATCGTGCACGCGGGCGCCGGCACCGACGGCTCGGACATCCTGGCCATCCACACCGGTTCGTCGGGTCTGGGCGAGTCGCCGCTGCGCCTGATGACCGCTTCGGCCACGGGCACCGGCGTGCGGGTGCCTTCGACACTGGGCATTCGCGGCGGTGACCTGGTGATGGTGTACCAGGACGCCAGCAGCTGCATGCTGCAGCAGGTGACTGCGGGCTTTGCGGGCGGCGCCGACCAGGCCTTGAACTTCGGCGGCACCTACGCTGCCTCTGACATCGGTGGTGTCCGCCTGGAAGACATGGGTCGCACCGACAACGCCTGGGTTTCGGTGCTTGGCAACACCACCGGCAACCGGCCGCTGTTCCAGCTGCTGGGCGTGGGGCCCAATGCGACGCTGATGTCGCTGGACGTGTTGCAGATCGGTGGCGGCGACGACCTGGTGGCGATTGCCGACGGCGTGGCCGACCTGCGTGCGCTGTACGGTGTCGACACCAACGACGACGGCCGTGTCGACAGCTGGCAGAACCCGGGCACCGCTGGGTCGCCTTGGCGCGCAGCCGTGCTGCTGGACGGGTCGGCCGCCTCGCGCACCAACCTGAGCCGCATCGTGGCGCTGCGGGTCGGCGTGATCATCCGCACCAGCCTGCCGGAACGCGAAGACGTGGCACCCAACACCATCACCTTGTTCGGCGACCTGGGCGCCGGTCTGACCACGACACGCACCTTGACTGCCGCAGAAAAGCGTCTGCGCTGGCGCAGCCTGGACTTCACCATCCCCTTGCGCAACGTGCTGCTGGCACCACGCCCATGAAGAGCCTTCACCTCTCCTCGAGCCGGCACTTCGCCAGGCCCGCGCTGCCCGCCGCTGCTGTTGCCGGCCGGCGCCAGCAGCGGGGCGTGATCATGCTGTTCGGCCTGATTGCGCTGGCCATCATGTTGATCGGCGCGGCGGCCATGGTGCGTTCGATGAACACCTCGCTCATCAACGCCGGCAACCTGGGCTTCAAGCGCGACCTCACCAACCAGGCCGAACGTGCGGTGGCCACCGTGCTGACCGAACTGCAGACTGGCGCACTCGCCGGCGAGGTGGCACGCCAGACCAGCACCACGGCGCAGAACTACAGCTCGACGATCCTGCCCAGCAACGCCCAGGGCCTGCCAGACGCCTTGCTGGCCGACGACGCCGGTTTTGCCACCTTCGGCCTGGTGGCCAACGACATCACGCTGGCCGACCAGGCCATCACCCTGCGCTACGTGGTCGACCGCATGTGTGTCAACACCGGCATCGCCGCCGCCGCCCATTGCACGATGGCCGACGACCCCAACCCGGCCGGTGGCAGCGGCTCGGAAACCATCCGTGCCGAAGATTCCAGCGCCGGCGGCGCCGGTGCCCTCGGCCAACGTGTGGTGTACCGCGTGAGCATCCGCGTCGCGGGGCCACGCAACACCCAGGCCTACTTCCAGACCACCCTGACGCTATGAACACTTCACACCGCACCTCGTCGCCGATGACGTCCGTGATGACCGTTCACCCAGCAGCGCCGGCTTCCCGCCGGCAGTGGCATGTGCTGGCCGCCTGCGCGCTGGCCTTGGGCGCAGCGGCCTGGTCGGGCTCGACAAAAGCCACCACGCCGTTGGCGGACCAGCCGGTGTTCACGAACACCAGCGTGCCGGGCAACCTGGCCCTGGCACTGAGCGTCGAATTCCCCACCGCCGTGAGCGTGGCCCACACGGATGGCACCTATGACGGCGCGAAGACCTACCTGGGTTACTTCGACCCCAACAAGTGTTATCTGTACAGCTACAACGCCGTCGAAACCTTGCGGCACTTCTACCCGGCCGGCGCCGCGGCCAGTCGCGCCTGCATCGGTGCAGACGACGGCAAGTGGAGTGGCAACTACATGAACTGGGCGACGATGCAGACCGTCGACCCCTTCCGTTGGGCATTGACTGGCGGCTACCGTGCCGTCGACACCGCGACCGAGACCTTGCTCGAGAAGGCCTGGGCTTCAGGCCAGGGCGGTACCGGCAACTTCCCCAACCGCACCTCGACCGTCGCGGCAACCGTTGCCAACAGCACACCCTTCGGTTGGGCCCAATTTCGCATGCGCATCCAGGGCCTGGGCAACAAGATGCGCTTCACGGACAGTGGCGACGTCAATGCCGCCCCGACGGTATACAACCCCGCCGTGGCAGTCATCGCCGGCACGGTCTACGAGGTCAGCGTACGGGTGAAGGTGTGCGACACCACGGTCGGTGCCGGCCCCCTTGAAGCCAACTGCACCGCCTACCCTGCCGGCAATTACAAGCCCACTGGGCTGATGCAGCAATACGCCCAGAACTTTCGCTACAGCGCCTTCGGCTACCTGAACGACAACAACATCCAGCGAGACGGCGGCGTGTTGCGTGCACGCCAGAAATTCGTCGGGCCGACAAAACCGGTTCCGGCAGCCGCATCGGTGGCCAATCCGGCTTCCGAGTGGAATGAACTCAACGGTGTGCAGCATCTCAACCCCGACGCCACCGACGCAGCAGACACGGCCACCCTCTTCGGCGTGCCGGTCAGCAACAGCGGCGTCATCAACTACCTGAACAAGTTCGGCCAGGTCACGCCCGGGTCCTACAAAACCTACGACCCGGTGGGAGAGCTGTATTACGCCGCCGTGCGCTACTTCAAGAACCTGGGCAACGTACCGGAGTGGACCAACGTGGGCACCGCCACCACGGCCACCAAGACCACCTGGGTGGACGGCTTTCCGGTCATCACGACCTGGGATGACCCGGTCCAGTACTCCTGCCAGCGCAACTTCATCCTGGGCATCGGCGACGTCAACACCCACGCCGACAAAAACGTGCCCGGTGCCACGCCCACTGGCAACGAACCCGCCAAGCCCAGCGCCGTGAGTGCCGACACATCAGTGGACGCCGTGGCCGCCACCCACAAGGTCGGGGCGCTGCACGGCTTGGGGGCTTCGCTGGGCACCACCAACCCCTACAACGGCTGCTGCAACAACAACTCGGCCCTGATGGCCGGCATCGCCTACGACTCCAACACCCGCGACATCCGGCCAGACAACGCTTCGATTCCCCAGACCGTGGGCAAGCAGACGATCCAGACCTACTGGTTGGACATCCTGGAGTTCCTGACCTACAAGTCCAACAACCAGTACTACCTGGCAGCGAAGTACGGCGGCGCCAAGGTACCCGACACCTTCGACCCCTATGCCGCGACCGCCGACCTGCCGACGGCCTGGTGGTCGACCACGGGCGAAACCGTGGGCGGGCAGGCGCGGCCTGACAACTATTTCGTGGCCAGCCGCCCCGACCAGATGGTGCTGGGCTTGAACCGGGCCTTCGCCAAGATTGCCGCCGACCTGCGCGCCTACACCACGTCTTTTGCCACGTCGCTGCCACAGACGGCCATCAGTGGCAGCGCCAGCTATGGCGCCCAGTACGATGCAGGCACCTGGACCGGTGAAGTGCAAGCCAACACCGTGGCCTTCGACACCACCACCGGCGACCCCACGCTGACGCTGCAGTGGTCGTTTTCCAGCAAGCTGGCGGCCCAGCTCAGCGGCACCGGCTGGAACACCGGCCGGCTGATGGTGAGCTGGAACACCGCCAGCGGCACGGCCGTGCCCTTCCGCCACGCCAGCATCTCGGCCGCCCAGCAGACCGCGCTGGACACCGTCTACCGCACCGGTGACGACAGCGCCGACTACCTGAACTACCTGCGTGGCGACCCCACGCACGAAGAAAGCTCCACCGCCACGGGCAGCGCCAAGATCTACCGCAACCGGGCGCAACCGGTGGGCGACATCGTCGGCTCCAAGGTGCGCCCGGTGGGCCCGCCCTCGGCGCCCTATTCTTCGGCTGCCAACCCGGGTTACGGCACCTTCAAGACCACTCACGCCAGCCGCACCACGATGCTCTACGTGGGCACCAATGCCGGGGTGTTGCATGCGATCGACGGCTCACTCACCGGCACCACGGCCGGCAAGGAAATCTTTGCCTACGTGCCCGGGCCCCTGTACCAGGGCCCCAGCGGCACGCCCATCAGCGACGGCCTGATGTCCCGCGGCGACCCCAACTTCTCGCACAAGGCCATGGTCGACGGTTCGCCGATGGTCTTCGACATCGACTTCGGCCGCACCGTGGGCGGCACGGGCACCGACTGGCGCACCGTGCTGGTGGGCAGCCTGGGCAAGGGTGGCAAGGGCTACTTCGCCATCGACGTCACCAGCCCGTCCACCATGACCACCGAAGCCCTGGTGGCAGCCAAGGTGCTGTGGGAATTCAGCCACGCCGACCTGGGCTTCACTTATGGTGAACCCACGGCCGTGAAGACACGCAAGTACGGCTGGGTGCTGATCTTTGGTTCGGGCTACAACAACAGCGACGGCAAGGGCTACTTCTTCATCGTCAACCCACGCACCGGCGCGCTGCTGGAAAAAGTCGGCACCGGCGTCGGCAGCCCCACCAGCCAGGCCGGCCTGGCCCATGTGCAGAGCTTCATCCTGGACCGCACCGACGGCACGGCCGATGCCATCTACGCCGGCGACCTGCTGGGCAATCTGTGGCGCCTGGACGTGACGCCGGCCACTGGCGCCTATTCCGCACCGGTGCAACTGGCGCAGCTGACCAACGCATCGGGTGTGGCCGTGCCCATCACCTCGCGCCCGCTGGTGCTGGTGCACCCGCGCCTGAACCGCCGCTACGTCACCGTGGGCACGGGCAAGCTGCTGGACACGAGCGACATCGCCAGCACGCAGGCCCAGGGCTTCTATGCCATCCATGACGGCAACGGTGCTGTCTTCAACACCACTGCCACACTGCCGGCCAGCGTGACCTTCCCGATCCAGCGCAGCAACCTGGTGCAGCACACCGACCTGACGACCAAGGTCGTGGTCGATCCGGCCACCAAGATGGGCTGGTGGGTCGACCTGGGCACCTCGGCGGCGGGCAATGGCTGGCGTGTGATCACCGACCCGAGTTCCTTCTTCGGCATCGTCACCTTCGTGGCCATGCTGCCCAACGGCGACGCCTGCAACCCTTCGGGCATCAGCCGGGTGTACTCGGTGGACATCGGCGACGGCGAGAGCCAACTCGTGGCCACCGACGGATCGACCCTGCCCTACAGCACGGTGCTGGGTGGTGTGGTCATCGAACACCGCACCTACAGCGTCGGTGGCAAGCCGCGGCTGATTGCGGGCAACGACGGCGGCAAGAGCGCCAGCCTGGCCCGCAAGCCGATCGCCGGCCTGGGCCTGCGGCGCCTGAACTGGCGTGAGCTGCCGCTGGCGGACTGAAGCAGCGGGTTTTTGATCTGGCCCCCTCTCCCTCTGGGAGAGGGAGCCCACGCCGGTCAAGCCGGCCGCAGCATCACAAGGCGCCGGTCAAGCCGGCCGCGTGACTACAAAGCGCCGGTCAAGCCGGCCGCGTGACTACAAGGCGCCGGTCAAGCCGGCCGCGTGGGCCTGCTCATCCGCGTGGTAGCTGCTGCGCACCATCGCACCCACCGCCGCGTGAGTGAAGCCCATCACCGCCGCTTCGCGCTCGAACATCTTGAACGTGTCGGGGTGCACGTAGCGGCGCACCGGCAGGTGGTGGCCGCTGGGTGCCAGGTACTGGCCGATGGTCAACATGTCGATGCCATGCTCGCGCATGTCGCGCATGGTCTGCAGGATCTCGTCGTCGTTTTCGCCCAGGCCCACCATCAGGCCACTCTTGGTGGGCACACCGGGCACTTCCTGCTTGAACTTCTGCAAGAGCTTCAGGCTGAACTGGTAGTCAGAACCCGGTCGCGCTTCTTTGTACAGACGCGGGATGGTTTCCAGGTTGTGGTTCATCACGTCCGGCGGTGCTTCGCGCAGGATGGAAAGCGCACGGTCGTCTCGGCCGCGGAAGTCGGGCACCAGGATCTCGATGCGTGTGTCGGGCGACAGCTCGCGCGTCTGGCGGATGCAGTCGACGAAGTGCGCCGCGCCACCGTCGCGCAGGTCGTCGCGGTCGACGCTGGTGATGACCACGTACTTCAACTTCAGTGCCGCAATGGTCTGCGCCAGCTTCAGCGGTTCGTCGGCATCCAGCGGGTCGGGCCGGCCGTGGCCCACGTCGCAGAAGGGGCAGCGGCGCGTGCACTTGTCACCCATGATCATGAAGGTGGCCGTGCCCTTGCCAAAACACTCGCCGATGTTGGGGCAACTGGCTTCTTCGCACACCGTGTGCAGTTTCTGCTCGCGCAGGATCTGCTTGATTTCATAGAAACGCGTGCTCGGGCTGCCCGCCCTGACGCGGATCCAGTCGGGCTTTTTCAGCGTCTCGGCTGCCACCACCTTGATCGGGATACGCGAAGTCTTGGCCTGCGACTTCTGCTTGACCGTGGGGTCGTAGGCGGCATCGGTCGCGACGGTCGGTGGGGTGCTCATGGCCTGTGGCGCCCGGTGCTGTGCAGCCAGGCCCGGTTCGAAAGAAGGCCTGCAGTTTAGCCGCGCCGCCTTGCAAGAGCTGACCGTCGACGGCCAGGCCCCACCGTCAGCAGACCGCCCAGCAGCCCCGCCAGCACCAGGGCCGGCGTCGCTGGCGTGGGCACCGCAAAAGGCACCTCGAACACCAGCAGGCCGCTTTCGGTGTAGTTGTTGTCGCCCGCGGCCAGCGGCAGGTAGTCCACGAAGGACAGGCCGAAGCCATTGGCACCGGCAAAGCGGCCGCTGCCGCCCAGGATTTGGTAGTCGACGGTGAACTGGCCACCCGACGTGAGGATGTCGTCTTCGAAGTAGCTGCCGCTCAGCGTGCCGAACAAGGTGTCCAGCAGGTCAGTGCTGGTGAACTCGAAGTTGCCGCTCAAGGTGTGGCTGGCCTCGTCCACGGAGAACAGCACCACTGATACCAGCGACAGCGGATCGGCGAGCGCCGGATCGGGAAACCCGTCGATGCTGCCCACCCAGCCGCCGGTCCCGGCTGCCGCGTCGAACACCGACACATTGCCCTGGCCGGTGTAAGGCGCAAAAAAGGACAGCGGCGCTGCGTGTGCGGCGGCGCTGCCCGTCAACGGCGCCAGCGCCGCCAGCGTCAGGGCAAAAGCGCGCAGCAGGCGGCGCACACAGATCGGGGTCGTTTCCATCGCGAAGGTCCTCGTGCAGGCGGGCACGGCGCCCGGCAACGGGGCTGTACGCCGCGGGCGCGGCGATGGATGAATGGCCCTTGCGGCAAGTCACCCTCTGCGCAGGCACATCCATTGGTCGGCTGCCGGCGTACGGGACCAGGACGGCTGGGAAGCGCACCGCTTTCCGCCGCCACCCCCCCACCCGAGGAGCCAAGCCCATGATCCCATCGATTTCCCGCGCCATGCCCCGCATGCGCACCATCACCCCGGTCGCTGCAGCCGCTGCCGCGCTGTTGACACTGAGCAGCCTTTCGCTGGCCTCCAGCCACCGCGAGGCGCCGTTCATCACCACCAGCCCGAAGGTGGATGGCACCGACTTCTACATGTTCCGCAGCTACGAGAGCGGCCGCGACGGCTACGTGACGCTGATCGCCAACTACCAGCCGCTGCAAGACGCCTACGGTGGCCCCAACTACTTCGCGATGGACCCCAACGCGCTGTACGAGATCCACGTCGACAACAACGGCGATGCCAAGGAAGACCTGACCTTCCAGTTCCGCTTCAGCAACAAGCTGGCGGCCGCCGGCAACGGCATCACGCTGCCCATCGGCGGCAAGAACGTGGCCATTCCGCTGGTGCAGGCGGGGCAGATCGTCAACCCCGGTGACGGCACCATCAACGTGACCGAAAGCTACAGCGTCACCGTCGTGCGCGGTGACCGCCGCAGCGGCACCCCAGCCGTGGTCACCAACGCCACCGGGGGCAGCGCCACCTTCGCCAAGCCCATCGACAACATCGGTGTGAAGACGCTGCCCAACTACGCCGACTACGCAGCCCGCCACGTCTACACCGTAGCCATTCCCGGCTGCGCGATGCCGGCCAAGGTGTTTGCCGGCCAGCGCCAGGACGGTTTTGCGGTCAACCTGGGCACCATCTTCGACCTCGTCAACGCACCCGTGTCCGTGATCACCGACCCGGCGCTGATCAATGCGGCGCCCAACACCATCGGCAACAAAAACGTCACTTCACTGGCTGTTGAAGTGCACAAGAGCTGCCTGGTGGCCGGCGACAACGTGATCGGCGGCTGGACCACGGCCAGCCTGCGCCAGGCACGTCTGCTGAACCCCAACCCGCCATCTGGCCACCAGACCAGCGAAAAGCCCGGCGGCGCCTGGGTTCAGGTGTCGCGACTGGGCATGCCCCTGGTCAACGAGGTGGTCATCGGTCTGAAGGACAAGGACAAGTTCAACGCCAGCGCGCCCAAGGGCGACGGCCAGTTCATCGACTACGTGACCCACCCCACGCTGCCGGCGCTGCTGGAAATTGCCCTGGCCATTCCCGGCACGGCACCCACCAACTTCCCGCGCAACGACCTGGTCACCACCTTCCTGACCGGGATTGCCGGTGTCAATCAGCCGGCCAACGTGGTGGCGTCCGAGATGCTGCGCCTGAACACGGCCATCGACCCCGTGCCTTTTGCCATGCAGAACCGCCTGGGCATCGTGGGCAACATCCTGGCCGGTGGCAGTGACAACGCGGGTTACCCCAACGGCCGCCGTCCCAAGGACGACGTCGTCGACATCTCGCTGGTGGCCGTGATGGGTGGCCTGTGCGTGGCCAACGGCAGCACCAACGCCCTGGGCTTTGGTGCCGACTGCAACCCGGGCAAGGTGCCTTTGGGCGCGACCAGCTTCAAGTTGCACGATGCGGTGGACCAGGCTGTGGTGCCCTTGCTGGCCGGTTTCCCCTACCTGAACACACCGCTGCCAGGCAGCCGTTGAAGCGAAGGAGCACCCGATGAAAACTCTGAAAGTGATGACCCTGCTGGGCTGCACCGTGGCTTTGGTGGCGTGCGGCGACAGCCCGGACAACGCACCCGACACCGGCGGTCAGCCGGCCGTCGACAACCGCCAGGTGCCGGCTTCGGCCGCCGCCTCGATCGCCGCCTTTTTTGGCTACACCGGTTGGTTGACGGCCAATGAAACCGCCCAGCCGCTGGGGCTGGACCTGGTGACACCGCCCACGACCGAGACCGAAGTGCCCAGCCCGGTGACCTGACCGGGTGCCGCGCCCGCGCCGCCGGCTTCAGGCCGGCGGCGCCTTTTGCATCGCCCCGTCAGGTGCTGGCGCTCTGAATGTGCATGGCACTTCGCAGTGAACCGTGAACATTCGCACGTCGAAATGATTGACACATTTGCAACCGACTCGGCTCCGAACAGCGGCTATGGCAGCCGCGCTTCCTGATGAATCAATGACTTGCCTCGCGGTGGCACACAACATGCTCTGGCACTGTGTCTGCATTCCAAACCCATCCGAAGGAGTCGCAATGAAACGTGTTCAGTTGTGCTTGGCCGCCATGGCGCTGGCCGTCTCTTGTTCTATCGCACACGGTGCGCCGGTGCTGGTCAACGGCTCTCTCACCGGGTCCATTGCAAACGCTGGGGTTCCCACAGGCTGGTCTGTCACCTCGCCTTCGCCCGACACGATGGACCAGGACAACAACGTCGGTGGTCCTTTCGGTGGTTTTGGTGCCACGCCGACGGCATCGCCCGATGGTGGCACCTGGGTCGGGTTTGCCCGGGACGGCAGCTTCATCGAATCCTTCGGTCAGGTGGTGGCTGGATTTGATGTCGGCTCAAGCTATGACCTGTCCTGGTACCACGCCAACTTCGGGTACACACCTGGGGGCTACACCGGAGACAACGCCGTTGAAGTTCTGCTCGACGGCATCGTCATGGGCAGTGGCGCGCTGCGCTCGCTGAGCGAGGGCTGGGTCGATGAGACGATCAGCTTCGTCGCAACCGCGGCGTCCCACCGCATCGACTTCCGGCTGCGGGAGACTGCTCGTTCCTACCACTCCATCGACGGCATCCGTCTGAGCGATTCGACGGGCACCGTTCCTGAGCCCCTGAGCCTGGGTCTGGTCGCCGTGGGCCTGCTGGGCGTGGCCGCATCGCGGCGCGGCAGTCGCGCGGCCCGATAGCAAGATTGACCGTGACGTGTCGGGACCCGCCACGTCAGCGGTCAAGGGGTACACAAAACCCAACACAGGCATCGGCGAACGCCGGTGCCTGTGGTGCAAACACAGCGTGATGCCTAGACCTCGCCGCCGAACTTCTTGATCAGGTTGTCGATGTACTTCTCGACCAACTTCTCGAATTCGCCCTGCACCACCGGCACCACCACCATCTTCATCAGGCCGGGCAGTGGCACTTCGACCGTGCCCTTGATCTTCAGCTCCAGCGCCGTGCCCTTTTTGGCCTCGGCCACTTTCCAGCTGCCGCCCACCAGGGCATTGCCCTCGCCCTTGACCGGTGTCCACACCACCGTGCCTTTCTTGCGGTCGCTCACGTACTTGCTCGCGTAGACGGTCTGGATGTTGACCTGCGCGGTGCCCACCTTTTCCATCTCCCAGCGGTAGACCCCGCCGCCCAGGTCCACCAGCTGGTCGACCTTGGGGAAAAAGCTGACTGACGTGGGCACGTCCGACACCACGTCGAACACGTCCTTCACGGCAGCCTTGACGGTGAACTCGTAGCCCAGGTCGATGTCGACGTTGACGGCCATGGCGTGTCTCCTTGAATGGGGTGTTGAAGTCAGATCGAAACGTGTCAGGGCATGTCCTGGCCGGCCCAGGGCAGCATCATCGTCAGCCACAAGAGCTTGTCGAATTCGGGTTCGAAGCGGTCGATGATGTCCTGCGGCTCGGGGCACAGCTGCTGATCCGTGATCAGGCCGAACTGCACACCGCCGCCGTAGCTGAGGATGGACACACCCACACCAATTTCACCACTGGCCGGCACCCAGAACATGTTCTGGCGCAGCGTGCTGCCGCAGAACTTGAGCGGCACACCCGGCCCCGGCACATTGGTCATCACGGCGGTGGCCTTCTTGGCAAACATGCCCAGCACCGCGTCCTGCACCGGCTTGATGAAAAGGCCGCTCACCGACAGCACGGCAAAGGCCAGCAGCGGCTGGTAGCTGCCCTTGAGTTCGTCCATGCGCTTGTGCACGGCGTAGACCCGCTCCACCGGGTTGCTGATGCCGATGGGCAGCACCAGCGGCGCCAGGCCGAAGCGGTTGCCCAGTTGCCAGGCCTTGTCCAGCGGCCGCAGGTTGACCGGCACCATGGCGCGGATTTCCTTGCCCGCCGGGTCCTGCCCCTGGCCCTGCAGGTAAGCGCCGATGGCCCCGGCCACACACGACAGCAGCACGTCGTTGATGGTGCAGTTCAGCGCCTTGCCGATGGTCTTGACCAAGTCCAGCGGGATCGGCTCGCTCCAGGCCACGACCTTCTTGCCATTGGGTTTGCCCTTCAAGAGCGTGGGCGAGTCGTCGGGCATCACGGCCAGCGCGGCCACGTCGTTGACCACCTTCAGGCCGGTGCGGGCCATGTCCAGGCCCCCCATCAAGGCGGCCGGGTTGGACAGCACTTCCATGCTCTTGCCCACGCCGTTGCCGTACATGCCGATGGCCTTCACGGTCAGGTCGGTCAGCGGCTTGAGCACGGCGTCGCTGAGCCAGTCACCTTCGTGTTCGTCTTCGGCCTTGGCCTTGCTGCGACGCTTCGGTGGGTCGGCACCGCCGTCGGTGATGCTCATCATCACGCTGATCAGCGCAATGCCGTCGCCGATGCAGTGGTGCACGCGCGCCACCATCGCGCTGCCACCCTCGTAGTCTTCGATCAGCTGGAACTGCCACAGCGGCCGTGCCGGGTCGAGCGGCGTGGTGGCCAGTTCGCCGCACAGGCGCTGCAGCGCGTGGCGTTCGCTTTCGCCCGCTTCGGGCTGCAAGGTGGTGCGCACGACATGGCGCGTGAGGTCGAAGGTTTCGTCGGGCACCCAGTGCGCACCCATCGGGTCGGCCACGGCCTTTTGCAGAAAACGGTCGTACTTCAGCAGCTTGTCGCCGATACGCTGGCGCAGCGCGTCGATGGTGATGGCCGGTGTCAGCAGCCAGACGCCGACGATCATCATCAGGTTGACGTCGTTGTCCATGCGCAGCCAGGCGGTGTCCACACGTGACATGCGCTCGGTGCGCGGCGCGCCGGGGGCCTGCGGCTCGCGCTCGGCGTCTTGCATCGGGGTTCTCCTGGGGGGCGACTTTGTGATCAGCCGGCCACGATGCTGGGTAACAATGGCTGCGTCAAGCTCAGACTTTCACCCACGCAGCCCCTGAAGAGGACCCACGCCATGGCCAGTCTCAAAGCCACCTTCGAAGCCGCCGTTGCCGACAGCAAGCAGCTGCCTGAAAAGCCCGACAACATGACGCTGCTGAAGATCTACGCCCTGTACAAACAAGCCACGGCCGGCGACGTGGAAGGCAAGCGTCCGGGGTTCACCGACATGGTGGGCCGCGCCAAGTACGACGCCTGGGCAACGCTGAAGGACAAGAGCCAGGACGACGCGATGCAGGAATACGTCGACCTGATCGAATCCCTGAAGTGAGCGGCAGGCGCTTTGCGCCGCATCCGCTTCATCCGCTTCATCGGCTTCACCCGCCTGCCAGAGCCTTTTCGATGGCCGATGTCAGCGAGCCGCTGGTCGGGCTGGTGGTGCTGCCGAAGTGCGCAATGACCTTGCCCTGCCGGTCCACCAGGTATTTGTTGAAGTTCCAGCCCGGGCTCTGACCGGTGGCCTGGGCCAGTTGCAAGAAGAGCGGGTGCGCACCCTTGCCTCGCACCGCCACCGAACTGAACATCGGGAACTTCACGCCATAGGTGTTGAAGCAGACATCGGCGGTTTTTTTCGCGTCGGCGTCTTCCTGCTTGAAGTCGTTGGACGGAAAGCCCATTACCACCAGGCCACGCGCCGCGTACTTGGCGTTCAGGGCCTCCAAGCCTTCGAACTGCGACGTGAAACCGCAGTAGCTGGCGGTGTTGACGACCAGCAGCACCTTGCCGGCGTACTGGCACAAGGCTTGGGGTTTGTCGTCCTGCAGGCGTGGCATGGTGTGGTTCAGCAGCGCCGGGCAGGTGGCGGCAGCGGCGGGCGCCGGGCGGTCGATCGCTGGCTGGGAAAACACCGGGGCCGTGCAGGCCAGCGCCAGCAGCACCAGGGTGAAAACGTGGGCGACGGTTCGGATCATGGCTGTGCTCGGTTGGCGCCGGCACCCGGCGCCGACGACACGATCATGGACCATCGTCGGTGATGGCGTGTTCACCACGCCCAACGACCCCGACCGGTGGCGGCCCTCAGGCGCCGGAAGGCAAGGCCGACCGCGCGTGTCGCACCATGGCCTGCACGGCCGCCGCGCTGCCGGCCGCCGCGTCCGCCAGCCCAGCCGTGCGCTCGGCACGTTCTCGTGCCCTGAGCCAGGCCAGGGCCTGCGCAGTGGGCAGCTCGGGGTCGAGCGGTTCGGGCGTGAATCGGTCCAGGCGACCCAGCGCCTGCGCACCGAGCCCGGCCTCGGTGAGCGCATTCACCTCCAGCAGTGCCAGCGCTTCACCCTCCAGCACGCCGGGGTGCGTGGCCACGCTGCCGTCTTCTGGCGACAGAAAGTCCAGCGCGGCCGGCAGATCACCCTGCAAAGCCGCCACTTCAAGCTGACGGATACGCACCACCAGGGCCTGGGCCTGGCTCAGCACCGGGTCTTGCGTGGCGGAAGTTGCACGTGCCGACTCGTCTGCCAGCAGCTGCCGCGCGTCGTCGAAGCGCCGCTGATGCGCCAACGCCGACGCCAGCTCGCCCACCACCTGCACACAACGTCGGCCATCGCGGCCGTAGACCTCGGCCAGCACTGGCAGGGCCTGGCGCAGTGCGTTTTCCGCCGCCTCGAACTGGCCGGCCGCCAGCAGCTCGCGACCCAGCAGCGCCAGGGCGGCACCGCTGTCCTCGGGCGGCACGCGCAGACGGGTTTCGATGGCCTGCAGCAAGGTCTGCGCCGCCTCCGCGGCCGCCACCGGGTCGAAGCCGCGATGGAACAGCACCCAGGCCCGCAGCACGTCCCATCGCACATTGCCGTCGGCATAGTCACGTGCCGTCACCCTGTCGGCCCGTTGCAGCAGGCTTGCCGCCTCGCGGCGCTGGCCCCGTTCGGCCAACAAGGAACCCAGCTGCGCCACCAGGCGCATGCGGGCCCGTTCGGTGCGCCAGGTGGGCGTGCCGGCGGCCCAGGCCACGCCCTCGCGCCGGGCCGCCTCGCAGGCATCCAGGCGTTTGAGCTGGTACAGCGTGCTGCCCAGCGTGGTGTAGGCGGTGATGACACGTTCGGCATCTGCGCGGTGTTCGATCAGCAGCTCGATGTACTCGGCGCTCAGCGCGGCCGACCGTTCGAAGTCGTTGGTGTAATTCAGCTGCGTGGCCACCACGTCCAGCAAGGCGAACTGCACATGTGGCAGCAGCCGCTTCTGCTGCATCGCCTCGCGCAGCGAGTGCTCCAGTTGCCGCGACACGGCATGCGGGCGGCCCAGGGCGGCCAGGTCGTCCAGGGCACGCGCGGCCACCGCCGACAGCGCCGCGATGTACAAGTCCCGCACGGCGGCCTGTGCGTCCACTTCGGCTTCGGCCCGTTCGCTCTGCCGACGCGCTTCCTGGCTTTCTGCGCGGGCCTTGTCGGCCTGGCGCAAGGCCTCGCGCCGCTGCCACAGCGCCACCAGCACACCGGCCGCCAGCGCCAGCATCACCGCGGCCTGGGCGTGTGCGCCGCCCAGCAGTGCCAACCCCAGGCCTGCGGCCAGGCCCAGCGGCAGGCGCCGTTGCCAGGCCCAGCGGCGCAGCCGGTAGACACGACCCAAGGCCCGCGCCGCGACGGCCTGGCCGGCCAGATGCCGCCCCAGGTCCTGCGCCAGGGCATCGACCGTGGGGTAACGCGTGGAAGCTTGCTTGGCCAGCGCCTGCTGCAGCACGGCGTCCAGACCGCCTCGCAAGGCGGCGCGGTCCGCCGGCGTCGTGGCAGCGGTGCTGGCCAAAGTTGGCTCGGTGTTCGCGATGGCCTCTTCCAGCTCGGCCGCGCTGCCGCGCTTGAGCTTGTAGGGCCGCACGCCCGCCAGCAGCTCGTAGGCCACCACGCCCAGGCTGTAGACGTCGCTGGCCGTGCTGAGCGGCTCGCCCCGCACCTGTTCCGGGCTGGCGTAGTCCAGCGTCAACACGCGGCCGGCGGCCAGCGTGAGTGCGGTCTCGCTGGCGCGGTCCCCGTCCAGCAGCTTGGCGATGCCGAAGTCCAGCAAGCGCACCTGGCCGTCGTCGCCGACGAGGATGTTGCCGGGCTTCAGATCTCGGTGGATGACGAGCCGGCTGTGGGCATAGGCCACGGCGGCGCAGACCTGCAACACCAGTTCCACGCGGCGCGGCACGGACAGCGCTTCTTCGCGGCAATAGGTGTCGATGGCCCGGCCCTGCACGTGCTCCAGCGCCAGCCAGGGCCTGCCGAGTTCGTCCACGCCAGCGTCGTACAGCCGCGCGATGTGCGGATGCTCCAGCGTGGCCAGGATGTCACGCTCGCGGGCCAAACGTTCGGCCAGGCCTCGTGCCCAGCTCAGGCGCGGCAGCTTCAGCGCCACGCGCCGCTTCAGGCTGCCGTCGGTGCGCTCGGCCAGCCAGACGCTGCCCATGCCGCCCTGGCCCAGTTCGCGCAGCAGCCGCCAGGGGCCGACACGGTCGTCAGCCGTCGGCGCTTCGCCTGCTGGCTGCGGCGCCAGCTGCAAGGGCGGCAGCGTGGCCAGGAAGTCATCCGTTTCCACCGCCGCGCGCTGCGACAGCAGTTGCCGCACCACGTCGCGCACCGCTGGCGCCAAGGTGCGCTGATCGGTCAACCAGGCCTGGCGCAGCGCCAGCGGCTGGTCCAGCGCCTGGTCCAGCACACGGCTGATTTCGGGCCAGTGGGGTGTCAGGGCGTCGAGCGGCTTCATGGGCATTCGGGTCGGCGCATGCATGGCAAACGACGTGACGCGCTGAAAGCGGACATCGCCGACCGCTCAGGCCTTCAGCGCATGCGCCAGCAGCAGCCGCGCCTTTTCCCAGTCGCGGCGCACGGTGCGTTCGGTGACACCCAGCGCTTGTGCGATCTCGGTCTCCTTCATGCCGCCGAAGTAGCGCATTTCCACCACCTGCGCCAGACGCGGTTCAAGCTGCGCCAGGTCGCGCAGCGCACGGTCGACGTCGAGCACCTCGTCTTCGGGCAGCGCCAGGGCCTCCGCGATGCCGGTGTCCAGCGGCACGTGCTCGGCGTCGCCACCCCGGCGCTCGCGCAGAGAGGCGCGCACGCCGTCGACGATGATCGAACGCATCACGTGCGCGGCATAGCCGATGAAGTGCGCCCGGTCGCCGGCTGCCAGGCTGCCGGCTGCCAGGAAACGCAGGTAACACTCGTGCAGCAGCGCCGTGGTCTCCATCAGCGTGCCACGCTGATGGCGCGCCAGGCGCGCCCGGGCCAGCCGCTTCAGGTCGGGGTACAGCGCCTCGAACAGCGCGTCGAAAGCTTCGCGCTCGCCTCGCTGGGCGCGGGCAATGAGGGCGGTGATCTGACCCATCGGACGTCTCGCTGGGGGTGAAGCGCGCGCCATCGTAGCGGCCGGCGGCTGCCGCACCAGCGGTGCGCGGGCCCCTAGTTCAAAAGGCATCTCCCGTTTTCCGCCAAGGGCGTGTCCGGTCCTGGCGCGGCTTGACGTACTGATCAGCAAGGGCCGCACGTCCGCAGCCCCGCCACGGAGGATCGACATGAACACCGACCGCACCCCCCTGCCCACCCGCCCGCGTCGGGCGCTGCCCTGGCTGATGCTGCTCAGCGCCGCGCTGCTGCCTGCCTGTGGCGGTGACAGCGGCGAAGCCGACGTCCATCAGACAGGCACGGCGGCTCACGTGCGTGTTGTCTCTGCCCTGCTCGACGACGAAGGCCGCGTCATGCCGTCGGACCCCGCCGCAGTGCCCGTCGACCCTGGCGCCAAGACCCGCGCAGGTCACTACGCCACGGCCGCCCAGGCCGAACAGCTGCAACGCGCCATGACCACCGCCGCCATCGCCACGCAGGTCGACAGCGGCGTCGACGCCACCACGGCGGCCGACCTGGCGGTGCTCACCGTCTACGGCCTGCAGGCCGCCCACGACCTGGACCCACACGCACCGGTGCTGGTGCGCGGCGACGACCTGCGGCTGGCGGCCCTGGTCAGCAACCGGCTGCATGACAACGGCTTCACGCGGGTCTTCCTGGTCACCCCATGATCCCGCACGAACACGCGCTGGACGCCAACAGCCGGCCGCTGAACCCGCCGCGGCCGCGCCTCATCACCCGCGCGCTGTACCTGCGCCTGCTGACCTGGGCCTTCACCGGCTTCAGTTCGGTGCGGGTGCTGAGTTACCTGCCGGCCATGTGGGCCATCTGGGAACAAGGCGACTCGAGTCAGCATTCGCTGCTGACCTGGTGCACCTGGCTGGGCGCCAACCTGACGATGGCCGCCTGGCTGCACGAACACAACGGCCAGCGCTTCCACTCGGCGGTCTGGGTGAACCTGGCCAACGCGACGATGTGCGCGGCCACGGTGCTGCTGATCGTGGCCTTCAGGCTGACCGGCTGAATGCGCGAAGGGCCGGCGGCGAAGTTGTCGGCGCTGGCCCAGTCGGGTCAGCGGCTGGCTTTTTTGGCCGGCGCTTTCTTGGCGGGCGCCACCTTGGCCGTTGTGGCTTTCGCGGCGCTTGCAGCGGTGCCCGCCAGCAGCGTGTCCAGGTTTTTCGTGATTTCGCCTTCGATGGTCTTGCTGAAGGCGCCGAGCAGGAAACCCAGCTTGGCTTCCAGGTCGAAGTGGTCGGCGGCCACGATGAGCCGGCCACTGACACCGCTGCGTGTGAACTCCACCGTGTCGCTGGTCTGACCTTCGATCACCGTGCACTCCATGTCGAACTTCTGTTCGGCCTGTTCGGCCCATTGCCAGGCAATCTTGCGTGCCTTGGGCAGGCCCAGGCTGTGGTCGCGGTGGATGTGAATGTCGGGCACGGTGGCGGTCCTTCAGGGGGTGGATTCAAGTGTGGCGCGGCGCTCGGCCTTGGGCAAGCGGGCCAGGCGCTGCACCTCGGCGTAAAAACGCGTGAAGTCGCGGCCTTGGCTTTCGAACAGCCGCTCGAATTGCGGCACCAGCTCGTTGTAGGCCGCCTGCACCGCAAAAGCGGCATTGTTGGCGCGGGCCACCCAGCCGTCGTAGCCGGCAAAGCCGCCCCATCGTTCGGTTTTCATGGCCTCGTAGTCGGCACGCATGCGGGCCATCAGTTCGGCCTTGCGGCTGCGTTTGTCGGCATCGTGCAGTTCGCTTTTGTACAGCCGGTCCAGTTCACCCCGCCAGCGCACCGCAAAGGCCCGGAAGTCGATCTGCCGCTGTTCGCGCGCGGCATGGTCGGCGCGCAGCTGCTCGCTGCCATGCTGCTGCAGCCACAGCCGGCCGCCGATGCGTTCCACGGCGGTGGCGAAACTTTCGTTGAAGGTGGTGTCGTCGTTGGCGTAGGCCACCTGGTGCGCCAGCTCGTGGAAGATCAGGCGCGCCAGTTCGGGTTCCGCCCAGTTCAGGAAGGTGTTCAGCAGCGGGTCACCGCCCACCCAGTTGCTGTAGCCCAGCGTGCTGTAGGCCGGCACGCCGTAGACCAGTGTCTCCCAGCCCTGCGTGCGCAGGTCGGCGGCCAGGGCCTCGGCCGGTGCCTGGGTGTAGTAACCGCGGTAACCCACGCAGCCCAGCACCGGAAAGCACCAGGTCTTCAGCGTCAGACCCAGTTCGGGTGCGGCCACGGTGTTCCACACCGCGGCGCTGCGGTTCAGGTCGGCGTAGCGCCGGTAGCTCTTGTTGTCGGGCAGCTTCAGCTCGTGGCTGGCGAAGTCGCGCATGCGCTGGCTCAGCAGCAGGCGCTCGCGCAGGGCGGGTGGCGTGGCCGGGTCGGCGGTCCAGGTCTCGACCGGCTTGGCGCTTTGCAGCAGGTCCAGGTGGCCGTTGGCGGCCTGGGCGTAGTAGCCCAGGGTGCTGCAGCCGCTGCCCAGGCACACGGCCGCGGCCGCCAGCAGCGCGGTGCCCAGCAGGCCACCCGCGGCCATCAGCCAGCCTCGCCAATGCATGGGCAATTCAGCATGCGCCGTTCAACATCTGCCGTTCAAGCGACCTGCACCTCGACCAGGCAGTCGTAGAAGCTCGGTGCGCGGCCGATGTCGGTGAGCCGCTGGTGCGTGAGCTGGTTGACGTTGCTGCCGTTCAGCCCCAGCTTGCGCCACCAGATGCCCAGGCCGTTGACCACACCGGGGCGAGCCCGTTCACACACATCGGCTTTGCACAGGTATTCACCGCGTTCGTTGAAGACACGCACGGTCGCGCCACGGGTGATGCCCCGTGCCGCCGCGTCGCTGGTGTGCATCTCCAGGCGCGGCTCCTTTTCGGCCGCGCGCAGGCTGTCGACATTGACGAAGCTGCTGTTCAGAAAGTGACGCGCCGGCGGCGAAATCATGGCCAGCGGGAAACGTGCCGCCAGCTCGGGTGAAGACAGCACACTTTCGTAGTTGGGCACATGGTCGGGCACACCCAGGCCTTGGCCCTCGACGCGCACCTTGCTGTCGGGCGTGGGGAAACCGCCGTCGGCAAAGGGCGCTTCGGCCACCTTCAGCCGGCTCCAGCCGCGCGCTTGCAGTTCATCGGCGTCCACCTGCTCGGGCTCGAAGGCACCGCGCGCCAGGGTTTCGTCGCTGTCGGCAAAACAGGCGTCGGTGTAACCCATGCGTGCGGCCAGGTCGCGGAAGATTTGCGCATTGGACCGGGCCTGCCCGACCGGCGCGATGGCCGGCCGGTTGAGCATCGCGTAGGTGTGCCCGTAGGTGGTGTGTGCGTCCCAGTGCTCCAGCTGCGTGGTGGCCGGCAGCACGTAGTCGGCGTGGTCGGCGGTGTCGGTCAGGAAGTGCTCCAGCACCACGGTGAACAGGTCTTCGCGGGCAAAACCCCGCACCACCCGCGCGCTGTCGGGCGCCACCGCCACCGGGTTGCTGTTGTAGACGACCACGGCTTCGATCTTGGGCCCGAAGCCACGCGAGGTTTCGCGGTTCAGGTCGTCGCCGATGGTGCTCATGTTCAGCGTGCGCGGGCGCCGCTGCCCCAGCAGGTCGGGCCGCTGCATCCAGGCGTCGCGCCGCGCCTGGCGGAACCAGCCGCTGGCCGACAGCAGCAGGCCACCTGCCGGCTGCCGCCAAGCGCCCACCAGGCAAGGCAACATCGCGATCAGGCGCGTCGCACTGCCACCGCCGCGCACACGCTGCATGCCGTAGTTCAGGCGAATCGCAGCCGGCCGCGTGTTGCCGTACTCACGGGCCAGTGCCTGCACCTCGGCAACGCTGAGGCCACACACCGCCGCAGCCCGTTCGGGCGGCCACTGCAGCGCGCGTTCGCGCAGCGCCGGCCAGTTGTCGACGTGCCGCTGCAGGTAGTCGTGGTCGAGCCAGTCGTTGACCACCAGCTCGTGCATCAGGCCCAGCGCCAGCGCGCCGTCGGTGCCGGGCAAGAGCGCGATGTGCTGGTGGCACTTCTCGGCCGTTTCGGTGCGCCGCGGGTCGATGCAGACGAGCCGTGCGCCGGCGCGTTTGGCCTGCTGCGCAAAGGTCCAGAAATGCACGCTGCTGGTGATGGGGTTGCTGCCCCAGATCAGGATCAGCCTGCTGTGCACGAATTGCTCGACGTGCATGCCCACCTTGGCGCCGTAGGTGTGCACCAGCGCGTCGCCACCGGCCATGCTGCAGATCGTGCGGTCCAGCAGGCTGGCACCCATGCGGTGGAAAAAACGGGCCGACATGCCGTCGCCCTGCACCATGCCCATGGTGCCGGCGTAGCTGTAGGGCAACACGGCCTCGGGCTCGCGGGCGGCGATGGCCTTCAGCCGCGTGGCGATGTCGTCCAGCGCTTCGTCCCAGCTCACCGCTTCGAAGCGCCCTTCGCCCTTCTTGCCGACACGCTTCAGCGGTGTCAGCACACGGTCGGGGTGGTAGCTGCGTTCGGCGTAGCGGCTGACCTTGGTGCACAGCGCGCCGTGGGTCGGCGGGTGGTCGGGGTCACCGGCGACGCGGATCACACGACCGGCCTGCACGGTGACATGCAAGGCACAGGTGTCGGGGCAGTCGTGCGGGCACACGGCCTGCACGACGTGGCTCTGTTGGCTGGGAGAAATGGGCATGCGGCGCACTGTGCCACAGCACGCTGCCCGCTTTCAGGCGCCGGGCGGACGCGGACGCGGCCGACGAAGCGCCAGCGCCAACAGGCCCAGGGCCAACAAAGGCACGGTGCCGGGGCTGCTGACCACCAGCAGGTCACGGGTTTCGAAGTGCAGCGTCAAGGTTTGCAGGCCAAGCCGGGCCCACGGCCCAGCGATCAGAAAGCCGCCTGCGCTGAGGCCGTTCCAGGGGGTCGTGGCCAACCAGCCCACATCGGGAAAATAGTCGACGAACAAGAGGTCGCCGCTGCCCGTCAAGCCCGTGGCAGAAAACGCGGTCAGCGCCACCGGGCGCGCCAGGTCCAGGCCATTGAGTCCGTCGGCACCCCCGATCGAGCCAATGCCCACGGCGGCCGACAGCAGGCTGTCCGGGAACGGATCACCGCCAGAGAAAGCCAGCGCGATGTCGATGGCGTAGCGGCCGCTGCCCAGATCGGTCTGCGATTCCTGCACCGTCAGGCTGACCGGGCCGTCCGTTCGGTGCACAAAGGTCTCGGCCACGCCGTCGAAGTTCAGGCTGTGCTGTGAAAAGCCGCCGGGCGTCGAGGCCTGGGTCAACGACACGGTGTAGCTCGAGCCGGCCAGCACCACGGGCGCGGCCCGCGCTGGGCTGACCGCGAACAACAGGGCGCAGGCCAGTCCGGCGCCGCACAGCGACAAGGGCAATTTCATGAGCAATCTCCCGCGTTCAGCGCCGCGCACCGTGCGCCCGCTGCGCTGCCCAGCATGCGCGCCAGGGCGTCACGCGGGCGTCACGCGCGCCGCCAGCTGGCGCAGTTCGGCATTCACCGGATTCAGGCGGCGCCAGCCATCGCGGTACATCTCGTCCAGGTGCTCTTGCGCCACCTGTTCGACAAATGCCAGCCCCTGCTGCACGGCACGGCGGGCTTCGGCCGCCTGCCCACAGGCCTGCGCGGCACGGGCCAAGGTCAGCCAGACCTCGGCCGGGCTCATGTCCAGCGGCTGCACCGCGCCCAGCCAGTCGGCGGCACGCTCGGCCGCCCGCAAGGCCCGTTCGTGCTGGCCCAAGGCCAGGCAGGCCTGCGACAGGCGCACGTGCAGCGGCAGGGCGGCCCCGGCATTGCCGCTGGCGGCGGGCTCTTCCAGCGCTTTTTCCATCAGCGTCAGCGCATCCTGCGGTGGCAAGGCCATCGCTTCCACGAGCCACACCCGGCGCAAGGCACGCCGGTAGCCGCCGGCCAGCAGCGTGGTCTTGGCCGTGGCCAGCATCTGCAGCGCCTGTTCGGGCTGCTGCAGCTGCAGGGCCAGGCGTGCGCGCACCAGCAGCATCACGGCTTCGTCGGCAGCGCTGTGCGTGGCGGCCTGTGCACGGTCGAGTGCCTCGCGTGCCAGGTTGACCCGGCCCAGTTGCAGCCACATCGCGGCTGCCTGGCGCTGCAGGTCGTCTTCGCGGTGGTGTTGCTGGCCCAGGCTGCGCGCCCGTTCCAGGTGGGCCAGGGCCTCGCGCCAGCGGCACAGGCTGCGTGCGCTGGCGCCCAGGCTGATGCACAACATGGTTTCGACCAGACTCTGGCTGCCGGCCACCGCGCGCAGCGCGGCCAGCCGATGTTCATGCGCCAGCTGCACCTGGCCCCGTTCTTCCAGCGAAATGGCCAGGTTGTTCAGCACCCGCGCCCGGGTCGTGGGGTCGGGCTGGCGTTCGGCGGCTTCCTGCATCAGCGCGATGGCTTCCAGGTGCTGGTCCTGTTCCTGCAGCACCAGGCCCAGGTTGTTCAGCACGCTGGGCAGATCGGGGTCGAAGCTGCCGGCCTGGGCCGCCGAGCGGCTGAGCGCCAGTGCCTGTTCCAGCGTCTGGCGCGCCGGCACCAGCTGGCCCAGACGCCGCTGCAGCACACCGTGGGCATTCAGCAGCGCCACCCGCTGCGACACCGGCGCCTGTTCGTCCAGCAATTGCAGGCCGCGTGCGGTGTGGGCCGCCGCGCCCTGCACGTCGCCTTGCGCCAGGCACAGTTCGGCTTGTTGTTTGCACACCGCGGCGCGGTGGCTGTCGGTGCGGGCCAGCGTTTCCAGGCGCTGGATGGCGGTTTCGATGGCCACCCCCGTGGTCTGTGTGCGCAACGCATTGGCCGCGGCCAGCGCGGCTTCGAAGGCCTGCTCGGCCTGGCCGGCGGCGGCGTGCATGTCGGCCAACTGGCCCCACAGGCGTGCGGCTTCGACCACGTCGTAGGCACGCGCGGCGGCGTCGGCCGCCTGGCGCAGGTGCGGTGCAGCGCGTGCCGGCTGGCCGGCCGCCAACCAGTGGCGGCCCAAGGTGGCCGGCGCCACGCCGGCACGGCCTTCCAGCTGCTGCGCCACCTCGGCGTGCAGGTGGCGGGCGATGGCCACCGGCACCGAAGCCAGCGTGGCCTCGAAGACCAGGTCGTGGGCAAAGGCCTGGTCGCGCAGCACACCCGCCGCTTCGAGCTCGGCCCAGGCGTCGGCCAGCGCCAGCGCGGGGGTCTGCAGCACATGAATGGCCAGCGGCGTGTCGAACTCGGTGCCGGCCACGGCCGCACAACGGGCCAGCGACAGTGCTGCCGGCGACAGCTGCGCCAGGCGCCTTTCGATGAGCCGGGTCACCGAAGCCGGCCGGCCCAGCGCCGGCCGGCCGCCCGAGCCCGGCGCGCCGGGGGCGATGGCATCGACCCCCAGCTTCAGCGTTTCCAGCACGAACATCGGGTTGCCGCCCGTGCGCCGCCACAGCACCGGTGCGAGCGCTGCACCATCCAGCCCCGGCAGGCCCAGGCTGTCCACCAATTCGGCCAGCGCCGCTTCGTTCAGCGGTGCCAAGGCCAGGTGCTGCACGTGCAGCGTTTCCAGCAGAGCGTCGTGCAACTGGTGCAGCGGCCCGTCGGATTCGGCCGGGCGGTAGGCCAGGGCCCAGCGCAAGGGCTGGCCCGGCTGCCCCTGGCGCTGCGCGAGGTCGTCCACCAGCAGCGCCTGCAGCAACTGCAGGCTGGCGGCGTCGGCAAAGTGCAGGTCGTCGATGGCCACCAGGCCCAGCGCCGCTTGCGCTTTCTGGCGGTGGGCGTCCAGCAACTGCTGCACCGCACGCTGCAGCACCAGCCGTGTGCCGGCCCCTGCCAGGCCCGGCGCCAGCGGCGCGGCCAGGTCGGGGCCGGGTTGCCAGTCGGGCAGCACGGTGGCCAGGGCCTGGCGGCTGGGTGCGTCGATGGGCGAGGCCAGGGCCGGCAGCGCCCGCAGCAGGCGCGCCAGCGTCGACAGTGGCACCGCCGCGTCACCGGGCCGCGCCGCCACCAGCACCTGGGCGGGTGTGCCCAGCCTGGGCCCCGACAGACTGGCCACGTGCGGCAACTGGGCCGCCAGGTGCTGCAGCAAACGCGACTTGCCCATGCCGGCTTCGGCCACCAGGGCCACCACGCGGCCCTGGCTCCAGGCCGTCAGCGCATGGCCCACGTCGGCCTCGCGCCCCACCAGCCGGGGTGGGCGCAGCAGCGTGGCGGGCAGGCCCACCGCCAGCGCACTGCTGCGTGGCGCGGCGGCCGTGTCCAGCAGCGCACGCAGGGCGCGGGTTTCTTCGCCAGGGCCCAGACCCAGGTTGCGCCGCAGCACCTGTTCGCAGCGCTGGTAGGCGGCCAGTGCGGCGGCACGGTCGCCCAGCAGGTAATGCAGGCGGATGACACAGCGGTGCGCGGCTTCCAGTTCGGGCTCGGCATCCAGCCAGCCCAGCGCCAGTTGCAGCGCCAGGCCACAGTCGGACGCAACTTCGGCCTCTTGCACGGCACGGGCACAGCGCTCGCGGCACAGGGCACGCCGGCGATCGCGTTCGTGGGCCAGCCAGTCGGCAAACTCACCGCCCGCCACGGGCGACAGGCCCTGCAGCAGCGTGTCGGCACCTTCCAGGTCGTGCGACACACCGGGCGCCAGGCCCAGCACCTGCTGGCCGACGACCAACTCATGGCCCACGGTCTGGCGCAGCTTGTACAAGCGCTGGCGCAGCGCGCCACGGGCGGAACTGACGTCGCCATCGGGCCACAGCAGTTCGGCCAGGCGGCCGCGGGGTGTCAGGCCCTGCAGGGCCAGCCAGGTGAGCAGGGCAGCGTCCACTGGCTGCAGCGGGCACAGCTTGCCACCCACCTGCACGGCAGGCTGGGCACGCAGCGACAGCGCGATCGAGCTCATCTGCATCAGATTAAACCCCGCCGCGTCACGCCAGCGTCACGGCTGCGTCAGCGCCAGGGTGGGAAAGCCTGGGGAGAGGCAGGTCCAGCACCCTGGGGTCCGCGCCCATGCAGGGGTTTGCGACAGCGGCTTACACTGAAATCAGCCTTTTCGACACGATCCAGCCCCGGGGAACCCCATGAACCTGATCGAACCCATCCTGGCCGACGTGGCCACCATCACGGCCATCCGACGCGATATCCACGCCCACCCCGAACTGTGTTTCCAGGAAGAGCGCACTGCCGACGTGATTGCCAAGGCGCTCACCGACTGGGGCATTCCCATCCACCGCGGCCTGGGCAAGACCGGTGTTGTGGGCATCGTCAAAAACGGCACGTCCAGCCGCGCGGTGGGCCTGCGCGCCGACATCGACGCCTTGCCGATGACCGAACACAACACCTTCGCGCACGCGAGCAAGCATGTGGGGAAAATGCACGCCTGCGGCCACGACGGCCACACCGCGATGCTGCTGGCCGCCGCCAAACACTTCAGCCGACACCGCAACTTCGACGGCACCGTCTACCTGGTTTTCCAGCCGGCCGAAGAAGGCGGTGGCGGCGCGCGCGAGATGATCAAGGACGGCCTGTTCGAGAAGTTCCCGATGGAGGCCATCTTCGGCGCCCACAACTGGCCCGGCATGCCAGTGGGCACGGTGGGCCTGAACCCGGGTGCGGTGATGGCCAGCAGCAACGCCTTCCGTGTGGTCATCCGCGGCAAGGGCAGCCACGCCGCGCTGCCCTACATGGGCATCGACCCCATCCCCGTGGCCTGCCAGATGGTGATGGCCTGGCAGACCATCATCACGCGCAACAGGAAGCCCATCGACCCGGGTGTCATCAGCGCGACCATGATCCACACCGGCGAGGCCATCAACGTGGTGCCCGACTCAGCCGAGATCCGCGGCACCGTGCGCACTTTCAGCATGGAAACGCTGGACATGATCGAGCGCCGCATGCGCGAAGTGGCCGAACACACCAGCGCGGCCTTCGGTGCCACCTGCGAGTTCGAATTCACGCGCAGCTACCCGCCCACCATCAACCACGCCGCCGAAACCGAATTTGTGCGCCGAGCGCTGACACCCGTGGTGGGTGCCGCCAGCATCGTGCCCTTCGAGCCCACGATGGGCGCCGAGGACTTCAGCTTCTTCCTGCAGGCCAAGCCGGGTTGCTATTTCATGCTGGGCAACGGCGACGGTGAACACCGCGAAGGGGGCCACGGCATGGGCCCGTGCATGTTGCACAACCCCAGCTACGACTTCAACGACGAGCTCATCCCCATCGGTGCCAGCTGCTGGGTGAAGATTGCCGAAGAGTGGCTTGCGGCCAAGTGAAGCGCCCCTGAGGGGCCAGCACACCGCGGCAGGCTTGCGCAGCCGGCACGGCGGCTTCATCGCCGCCGGCCCCGTGACCCTGGTGGCGCTGCTGCTGGTCGCCGCCCTGGTGCTGTGGCTGGGCTGGCGGGTGCTGCAGCCCACACCCGACAAGCGGCTGGTGATGGCCACCGGCCCCGAGCAAGGCGCCTACGACGACTTCGCCAAACGCTACCGGCCCTTTCTGCAGGCCCAGGGCATTGAGGTTGTGTTGCGCGCGACCCAGGGTTCCAGCGAGAACCTGGCGCTGCTGCGCAACCCGCGATCGGGTGTGCACGCGGCCTTTGTGCAGGGTGGCGCGGTGGCCGATGCCGCCGACGGTGCGGCCAACGACGCCGTGATGTCACTGGGCAGCATGGCGCTGGAGCCGCTGTGGCTCTTCTACCGCAGCGACCGCCTGAAGCGCCCGCAAAAGGGTGATGCGGCCCCACCCGACCGCCTGACCCAACTGGCCGGCTGGCGCATCGACGTCGGGCCCGAAGGGGGCGGAACGGCTGCGCTGTTCAAGCAGCTGTGGGCTGAACACGACCTGCCCTTGCAGGACCTGCAGCGCAGCAGCCAGGCCACCGTGCACGGTGTGCTGGACCTGGTGCAGGGCAAGGTCGACGCGCTGGCCATCGTCTCGGCGGCTGACGCGCCGCTGGTGCAGTACCTGCTGCGCACCCCCGGCGTGCAGCTCTTCGACTTCGTGCAGGCCGAAGCCTACGCACGGCGCTTCGCCTTTTTGCATGCGCTGAAGCTGCCACGCGGTGTGGTCAACCTGGCCGCCGACCTGCCACCCCAAGACGTGCAACTGGTGGGGGCCACCGCACAACTGGCCGCGCGCGAAGACCTGCACCCGGCGCTGGTGCAACTGCTGCTGCAGGCAGCGCGCCAGGCGCACGGCGAGGCCGGCTGGTTCCAGCGCAGCGGCGACTTCCCGCAACCCAGCGCCGACGTGCTGCCGCTGTCGCCCGAAGCCGAACGTTTCTACCGCCAGGGCCCACCCTGGCTGCAGCGCCACCTGCCTTTCTGGCTGGCCAACTTCCTGGACCGCATGTGGATCGTGCTGCTGCCGCTGTTGGCGGCGCTGCTGCCGCTGTCGCGCATCGTGCCGCCGCTGGTCACGCTGCGCCTGCGCTCGCGTGTGTACCGCTGGTACGCGGACCTGCGGGCCATCGAAAAGTCGCTGGAAGCCCCGGGCGCCGACTTGCCTGAACTGCGCCGGCAGATCAACAGCCTGGACGCACAGACCGAACACATCGGCGTGCCGCTGTCCTTCACCAACGAGCTCTACGACCTGCGCGGCCACGTGCACATGGTGCGCAAACGCATCCAGCTGCGCCTGGCCGACACCAGCGCGCCTTCTGGCACGATCCAGCCCTCTGCGGAAAGCCCCCGATGACCGACACCGAAACCTTCTTCGCCCAAAGCTACGCCGAAGCACGCGGCAAGTTCCTGAAGGCCGCCGACAGCGCCGGCCTGAGCGTGCAGTCGCACCCGCACCCGCTGCTGGGGCGCGACGGCGAACCGCTGGCGATGGACGTGGTGCGTGACGGCCCGGCCGCGGCCCAAGGCCTGCTCATCGTCAGCAGCGCCTGCCATGGCGTCGAGGGCTACTGCGGGTCGGGCGTGCAGAACGCACTGCTGGCGGACAGCACTTTTCATGCGCAGGCGAAGGCCGCCGGCGTGGCGGTGCTGTACGTGCACGCGCTCAACCCCTACGGATTTTCCTGGTGGCGCCGCACGACCCATGAAAACGTCGACCTGAACCGCAACTGGCACAATTTCAGCCAACCGCTGCCGCACAACACGGCCTACGACGAGATCGCGCATGCGCTGGTGCCACCCACCTGGCCGCCCACGGCCGACAACGAAGCGGTGCTGGCCGCCTATGCCGCACAACATGGGCCGAAGGGCCTGCAGGCGGCCGTGACGGGTGGCCAGTACACACACCCGCAAGGCATCTTCTTCGGCGGCCACACCCCCACCTGGAGCCAGCAGACGCTGCGCCATGTGCTGCAGGAACACGGCAGCAAGTGCCAGCGACTGGGCTGGATCGACCTGCACACCGGCCTGGGGCCTAACGGCCATGGTGAGCGCATCTTCGCCTGCAAGGACGACGCCGAAGCCTTGGCCCGCGCACGTGCCTGGTGGGGCAATGACGTCACGTCCATCTACGACGGTTCATCGGCCAGCGCCATGCTGTCGGGCCTGATGTGGACCGCCGTCTACCAGGAATGCAGCCAGGCCCAGTACACCGGCATCGCGATGGAGTACGGCACCGTGCCGGTGCCGGAAGTCATCGACTGCCTGCGCGCCGAGCAGTGGATGGAAAACCACCCCGAGGCCCCGGCCGATGCCCGCGCTGCGGTGAAGCAGCGTTTCCGCGACGCCTTCTACACCGACACGGCGGCGTGGAAACAGCGCATCGTCGAACAAGGTGTCGAAGCGGCGAAGCAGGCCGTGCGCGGGCTTGCCGGCGCCTGAAGGCCGCTGCAGTTGGCTAAGGCGTGCCGATGAACAGATAGGCGTTCACCGCCCCGCCGCTGCCACGCCCCAGCCCGACGTAGACCGACCCGATCGGCGTTTCGCCGCCCAGGTACAGCGCCGCCGAACCCAGCCAGCCGTTGCGTTTCTGCACCGCGTAAGGCACGCCCACTCGACCGGCTTCCAGCGCCAGGCCCAGCCGCATGTCACCTCGCAGGCCCAGCGGCAGGCGGCCGATGATGTGCTCGGCGCGCACATGGCCGTAGGCCACGTCGTCGCCGATCAGCTGGCCCGGCGCAAAGGCCGTCAGGTTCAGGAAACCGCCCAGGCGGCCGGCTTCTGACAGCGGCAGGCTGCCCCTTGTCGACCCGGTCCAGGCCAGGCGCGTGGCCAGCACGGTCTGGTCGACCGAAGCGACGGCCCGCAGCTCGGTGAACAGGCGCTGGTAGTCGTGGTCGTTTGACCGGAACCAGGTGGCCTGTGCGGCCCAGCCGCTGCGCGGGAAGTACAAGCGGTCCAGGCGGTCCAGTTCCAGCGCCAGCAGCAAGCCGTGGCCATTGCGTTCGGGGAAGGCGCGGAACAGGTCCAGCCCGGTCTCGAGCTGGTTCTCGCCGTGCAGCACACGCCAACCGGCACGCACCTGGCCCAGGCGCGGCAGGTTCATGCCGGCGGTCAGGTCCAGGCGCTGGCGGATGGTGCGGTACTCGGCCAGCCGCTGTTCGGCGAACCAGTAGTCCACACGCTCGCGGCGGTAGTCGGCGCGTGCATCGACAAACCAGAGCTGCGTGAATTCCAGCGGCTGGTAGAAGTCCACCGACACGCCGGTGCTGCTGCCCAGTTCGGCTGCCAGCAGCAGGTCGGCCCCCAGACGGTTGAGCCAGGTGCGCTGGTAACCGGCGCGCAGCAGGTAGCTGCTGCCCTGGCTGAGGTTGCTTTCCAGCTGCAAGCCCAGGCGCAGATAGTCGGGCCCCCAGCTCTTTTCCACCGGCAGCACGCGCAGCACCTGGCGGCCGCCGATGCGCTGCACCGAGTAGTCCAGGCTCTGGTAGTAGCCGTCGCCAAAGGCGCGGTCGAGGTCGCGGGTGAGCGTGGCCACGTCGAAGGCGGTGCCCCGCTGCTGTTCGATCTGGCGGCGCAGCAGGGCGTCGTGCACACGCAGCAGGCCGGCAACCTGCACTTCGTCGATCTGCGGCACCGCGCTTTCTCGCACCGCCACCCGCTGCTGCCAGGCCTGCCAAGCCGTTTCGTCCACGGCCAGGGCCCGCAGCTGCGGCGCCAGCGCTTCGGCGGCCACGCGGCCCCGCTCGGCGGCCGCGCGGTGTTTGCCGAAGTCGCCCGCAGTGATGCCGTCGAGCTCGGGTTTGATGAGCACGTCTTGTGTGCCCAGCGAAGCCAGCGACTGCACGACGTTCTGCTCGGTCAGCAAGGCCACCATCTGCGCGGTGATCGACAGCAGGCCGCTGATCGATTCCGCCGGCAGCGGCGGTGAACCGACGTTGACCGCAATCACCACCTGCGCACCGCAGCGTTCGCGCACCTCGCGCACCGGCAGGTTGTCCACCAGGCCGCCGTCCACCAGCTTGCGGCCGCGGTACTGCAGCGGCGCCAGCAGCGCCGGCACCGACATGCTGGCCCGCATGGCCTGCGTCAGGCTGCCGTCGCGGTAGACCACACGTTCGCCGCTGCCGATGTCGGTGGCGACGATCGACACCGGCAGCGGCAGCAGCTCGATCTGCGGTTCACCCCGGTCTGCACGCACCAGCTGGTTGAAAAAGAGCTTGATCTTCTGCCCCAGCACCACACCCGGTGGTGTGACCGCGCCCAGCGGCGTGAGGCCGGTTTCGCTGCCGGGCAGAAAACGCTGCGCCAGGCGCTTGTTGCGCAGGCTCAGGTCGGCATAGGCGCTGCTGTCCTGGAACATGTCGTCCCAGTCGGCCTTGTCGAGCTCGGTGCGCATCTGCTCGGGGCTCAGGCCTGCGGACCAGGCGCCGGCCACCAGCGCACCCATGCTGGTGCCGGCCACGCAGTCCACCGGCACGCGCAGGCGCTCCAGCACCTCCAGCACGCCGATGTGCGCCGCACCGCGGGCACCACCACCGCCCAGCACCAGGCCGACCTTGGGGCGGGCCGTCGGTGACGCGGTGGGCGCCGCCTGCTGGGCCACGGCGGGTGCCGCCAACATCCAAAGGCACAACAGGCAGGTGGGCAAGGCAAGTCGGTGCATGCACCGATTCTGCATAGGAACGCGCCAGTGAACGTGGCACCTATGATGGCCACATGGCAGACACGCAAGCGACCGAAGCCTTCATCCACCGCTGGTCCAAGGCATCGGGTTCCGAACGCGCGAACTGCCAGCTCTTTGTGGCCGAGCTGTGCGCGCTGCTCGACCTGCCCGGCCCCGACCCCGCCAGCGAAGACACACGCGACAACGCCTACGTCTTCGAGCGCCGTGTCACCTTCGCCCATGGCGACGGCAGCCAGAGCAGTGGCTACATCGACTGCTACCGCCGCGGTGCCTTCGTGCTGGAAGCCAAGAAGGTGAAAACCGGCAGAAGTGGCGAAGTGCTCACCAAGGGCTTCGACGACGCGCTGATGCGGGCCCGCAACCAGGCCGAGGCCTATGCCCGCGCCCTGCCCGCCGCCGAAGGCCGGCCGCCGTTTGTGTTGGTGGTAGACGTGGGCCACGTGATCGAGCTGTACGCCGAATTCACGCGCAGCGGCGCCACCTACACACCCTTCCCCGACGTGCGCAGCAACCGCCTGAGGCTGGCGGACCTGCGGGACGACGCCACGCTGGCCCGCCTGCGTCTGCTGTGGACCGACCCGATGGCGCTGGACCCGGCACGGGCCAGTGCCAAGGTCACGCGTGAAGTGGCGGCCAAGCTGGCCACGCTGGCACGCGACCTGGAAGACGCCGGCCATGCCCCGCAGGCCGTGGCCGCCTTCCTGACCCGCTGCCTGTTCTGCATGTTTGCCGAAGACGTGGAACTGCTGCCCAAAAGCTCCGACGGGCGTGGCGCGATGGTTGGCGCCTTCGTCGGCCTGCTGCAACGCTGGCAAGCCGAGCCCGACACCTTGCGCCAGATGCTGCGTGTGCTGTGGACCGACATGGACCGCGGGGGTTTCAGCGCCGCGCTGGCCCACCCGCTGCTGCGTTTCAACGGCAAGCTGTTCAAGGGCAGTGCTGCCGACGACTTTGTGCTGCCGCTGCAGCGCCGCCACATCGAAGGCCTGCTGGACGCCGCCACCAGCAACTGGCGCGAAGTGGAACCCGCCATCTTCGGCACCCTGCTTGAGCGTGCGCTGGACCGCGACGAACGCCACGCGCTGGGCGCCCACTACACACCGCGTGCCTACGTGGAAAGGCTGGTGTTGCCCACCGTGGTGGAGCCGCTGCGTGCCGACTGGGCCGACGCCCAGGCCGCCGCGCTGGTGCTGGCCAAGGAAGCCGATGCCCTGGACGGCAAAAAACGCGACGACAAACTGGCCGAAGCCCGCGCGGAGATCAAGCGCTTCCACCACCGCCTGTGCACCACGCGCGTGCTGGACCCGGCTTGCGGCAGCGGCAACTTCCTGTACGTAACGCTGGAACACCTGAAGCGCCTGGAAGGTGAGGTTCACAAGCAGCTGGAAGCGATGGGCGAAACCCAGACCCGCCTGGGCTTCGAAGGTGAAACCGTCACGCCGCAGCAGCTGCTGGGCATCGAAATCAACGAACGGGCCGCGGCGCTGGCCGAACTGGTGCTGTGGATCGGCTACCTGCAGTGGCACATCCGCACCTTCGGCAACACCAGCGTCGCCGAACCGGTGATCCACGACTACGGCAACATCGAACACCGCGACGCGGTGCTGGCCTACGACGGCATGGAGCCGATGCGCGACGCGGCAGGGCAGTTGGTGCAGCGGTGGGACGGCAAGACCTTCAAGCGCCACCCGGTCACGGGCGAACAGGTGCCGGACGAGACCGCGCTGGTGCCGCAGTGGCGCTACCTGAACCCGCGGGCGGCGGTGTGGCCCGAGGCGGAGTTCATCGTGGGGAATCCGCCGTTCATTGGGAACAAGCGGATGCGGGATGCGTTGGGGGATGGGTACTCATTAGCACTTCGCGCTGTCTACTCCGACGTGCCGGAGAGCGGCGACTTCGTAATGTATTGGTGGGACCATGCGGCCGGTTTGGTGCGGAACGGGCGTGCGAGGCAGTTTGGGCTGATTACGACCAACAGCATCACGATGATTTTCAATCGCCGCGTGGTCGAGGCACACAAGCTGGCTACCCCACCGTTGCACCTCGCGTTTGCCGTGCCAGACCACCCTTGGGTTGACGGCTCGGGAGATGCGGCCGTCCGTATCGCCATGACCGTCGGTTCGCAAGCTACTGATGTCGGCAGCCTGCTCATCGCCACAGACGAGCAGGACGCCGGCAACGGGGAAGTCGCGGTAAGTTTCAACGTGAAACTGGGCGTCATTCATTCTGACCTGAAGGTTGGCGCCAACGTGGCAGGCGTGACTCGACTCAGAGCCTCAGAAGGCATTTCCAATCGGGGAGTGATTCCGCACGGCAGCGCATTCGTTCTGACCCAGGAGCAGGCGATCGAGCTGGGAGTCGGAACCGTCCCAGGGATCAACAAGATCATTCGGCCATACAGAAACGGCCGAGACCTGACTGACCGCCCGCGTGGGGTGCTTGTCATAGACACCATCGGCCACACGGCTAGTAGTCTGCGAGACCAATTCCCAGCGATTTACCAGTGGTTGTTGGATCGCGCCAAACCAGAGCGTGACCTGGCACGTCGCGCGAGCATCCGAGAAAACTGGTGGTTGCATGCTTGGTCGCGAAGCAGCTTTCGGCCTGCGCTTAGCTCAGTTAGCAGGTACATTGCCACCGGTCAGGTTGCAAAGCATCGAATTTTTCAATGGCTGGATGCAAGCATCTTGCCCGACGACAAACTTATCGCCATCGCAAGCGGGGATGCGCTACATCATGGCGTGTTGTCCAGCCAAATCCACGTTCGATGGGCAATCGCTTCGGGCGGTCATCTTGGCGTAGGCAACGACCCGGTCTACAGCAAATCCACCTGCTTCGAACCCTTCCCCTTCCCCAGCGACGACACCGGCCTAACCCCCGACCTGACCACCCGCATCCGCGCCCTGGCCGAACAGCTCGACGCCCACCGCAAAACCCAGCAGGCCGCTCACCCCGAGCTGACGCTCACCGGCATGTACAACGTGCTGGACAAGCTGCGCACCGGCGAAGTGCTCACCGCCAAGGACAAGTTGATCCACAGCCAGGGCCTGGTGTCGGTGCTGAAAAGCCTGCACGACGACCTGGACGCGGCCGTGCTGGCTGCCTACGGCTGGACAGACCTGCAAGCCGCCCTAGCCGACCTCAGCCAGCCCGAAGCCCGCGCCGCCGCGGTGGAAACGCTGCTCGAACGCCTGGTGGCGCTGAACGCCAAACGCGCCGCCGAAGAAGCCGCGGGCCACGTGCGCTGGCTGCGGCCCGACTTCCAGCAACGTGGCGCCGGTGTGCAGGCGGGCATCGACGTGTCGCCCGGCACGCAGCCCGACACCGACACCGACGCTGCAGAAGCCGCAGCCCCCGCCCCCGCCGTGCCCAAACGCGCCTGGCCCAGCGGCCTGCCCGAACAGATCAAGGCCGTGGCCGACCTGTTGGCCAGCAGCCCCGGCGCACTGAGCCTGCCCGACATCGAAGCCCGCTTCACCGCCCGCGGCCGCTGGCGCGATCGCCTGCCCACCATCCTGGACACCCTGGAAGCCCTGGGCCGCGCGCGCCGCCCGCAGGCCCAGACGGCACGCTGGCAGGCAGCCTGATGGTGGCCGCGAGCGCCAGCCGCCGCCCGCCAGCACCGCAGTCTGGGGCGGCGAGCAGCACAGGATTCGGGGCCCGCGCGAAGCGCGTCGTCATCCGACTTGCCGCGGCTGTTTGAGCGCAACGACCGCAGGGAGTGAAGCGAGTTCCGCGGCTGGGCCCTGAATCCGAGCAGCGCAGCGAAGTCGGCGCAAAGCGCCGACCGCCACAGCCGGCGGTGCTGCCGGGTGGCGGCTGGCGCGGAGGTGCGGTGGTGCAGCGGTGCAGCGGTGGGGGTCTGGTTACCCTCACCCCAGCCCTCTCCCGCAGGCGGGAGAGGGAGCAAGACAGGCGCTACTGCATGAACCCGATAGGCGCCCGTCTCGGGTTGCCACCCGGCAGGTCGGCCAGTTCGACCGCATCACGCCCGGCCAGCCGCGCGTTGCCGAAGGCCGTCATCCAGGCACGCCGCATCTCGCGCGGGGCCATGCCCGACAGGCGTTCGAGCACGGCTTCAGTGGGCACTTCTTCGAAACGTTCGCCCCAGCCGTGTTCGCTGCGCAGCCGCTGGTACAGGCGCAGTGCAATGGCCCGTGCCGCTGCGGCGTCGGGTGCTTCCACCTGGAACACGTTCATGCGATTCAGGATGGGTTCGGGGATGCAGCGTTCGTCGTTGGCCGTGGCCACCCAGATCAGCTGGCTGGCGTCGATGGCCACATCGGCAAACTCGTCGGTGAAGGTGCCGGCGGTGTCGTGTTCGAGCAGGCTGTACAGCGCACCCAGCGGGTCGTAGGCGTGTTCTGCACGCGCCTTGTCGATTTCGTCCACCACCATCACCGGGTTGGCGTAGTTGCCGTCCACCAGCGTCTCGAACACCTTGCCCGGCCTTGCGCCTTTCCACTGGCTGCTGGCACCCGACAGCACCCAGCCGGCGGTGAGGCTGCTCATGCTGATGAAACCCATGCCGGTGCCCAGCAGCTGCGCCACCTCACGCGCGAAGTGTGTTTTGCCGATGCCCGGCGGGCCCAGCAGCAGCATGGGCGTGATCTCCAGCGCGTCGCGGCTGTCCTGGCACAGCGCGAGTTGGCGCTTCACGTCGTCCAGCACCTCGGCGAAGTTGGGCAGCTCTTCGTACAGGTGCTCCATCGCGGGCAGGCCGCCGGGTTTCACCTGGAAGCGCTCTGCACCCTTTTCGAGCATGCGCGTGTAGGTGGCGCGCAGGTTGTCATGGTCGCTGGCGGGCAGCTTGTCGAGCCGCTTTTCGACGTCGTCCAGGCGGTAGACGGAGCGCATTCGAGCGATCGGCAAGCTGCCGCTCAGGGCAGGAAGCGTGGCAGGAAGCAGGCTGCTGTCAGAACGCATGCGAGGACTCCTTGGCCGAAGGCTGGGCGGCAACTTCAGTAGGTCACAAGAGTGCCACACCCCGCGCGCAGAACAAAGCCGTGGGGGCACCGCAATTCGGGGGAAGCAAGTGCAGGGCCGTGTTGCGCATCACACGCCGTGTGTCGCATCACACACCGTGCAGCGTGTGCGCCAGAAAGCTGAGCGAACGGCCCAGCGCCAGCGCCGCGTTGCCCGCGTGGTACGAAGGCCGCGCCCAGCAGTTGAAGCCGTGCATCGCATTTGGGTAGACAAACATCTCGCTGCCCGCCGTCTGCACTGCCTGCCGCACCTGGTCGACGGCACTCAGCGGGATGTGGTCGTCACGTTCAGCGTAATGGAACTGCACCGGGCAGCGGATGGCGGCAGCGCGGTCCAGCTGGCCCTGGATGCCACCGCCGTAGTAGGCCACCGCGGCATCGACATCGGTCGTGGCCGCGGTCAGGTAAGCCAGGCGGCCGCCCATGCAGTAGCCCAGCGTGCCGACACGGCCCGTGACCTCGGGCCGTTTGCGCAGGGCCGGCACGGCAGCGGCGATGTCGGCCAGCGCGTCGGCGCCGGTGTAGCCCTGCATCAAGGCCATGGCACGGTCGCGGTCGGCACCAGCGTAGCCCAGTTCCACGCGCGGCGCCTGGCGCCAGAAGGTGTCGGGCGCCAGCACCACGAAGCCGGCCAGCGCGTACTGCTCGGCCACCGCGCGGATGTGTTCGTTGACGCCGAAGATCTCTTGCCACAGCAGCAGGCCCGGTCCGCTGCCACCGGGTGGCAGTGCCAGGTAGCCGGCAAAACCGGGCGCGATGTGAATCCACTGGGTGTGGCTGGGCTGGCTCATGGTGATCGACTCCGGGGTGGTCAATACGTTCTGCCTTTGCGGTACTGGGCGTGCTGCTTGCGGTCCAGTGTCGTTGACACGGCCAGTGCCGCAAAAGAAGCCCCGGCATGGGCATGTGAAATGGCCAGGCCCAGCGCGTCGGCCGCGTCCTTGCCCGGCAGGCTGGGCAGCTTGAGCAGGCGCTTGACCATCTCCTGCACCTGCGCCTTGGTGGCCAGGCCGTGGCCGACGATGGCCTTTTTCATCTGCAGCGCGGTGTACTCGGCCACCGGCAGGCCGCCGCTGACCAGCGCCGCCAGCGCCGCGCCGCGCGCCTGGCCCAGCAGCAGCGTGCTCTGCGGGTTGACGTTGACAAACACGATCTCGGCGCAGGCGCAGTCGGGGCGGTAACGCTGCACCACTTCCTGCACACCTTCGAAGATGATCTTCAGGCGGCCCGGCAAGTCACCACGCGGCGCCTCCAGCGTGCTGATGGTGCCGCTGGCCACATAGGCCAGGCGCTGGCCCTGGGCTTCGATGACACCGAAGCCGGTGCGCTGCAGGCCGGGGTCGATGCCGAGGATCAGCATGCCGCGACCTTCTTCATGTGAAGTACCAGCGCACGCTGTGGAAGAACACCGGCGCCGCAAAACACAGCGGCGCCACACGGTCCAGCAAACCCACCGCGCCGGTGACCGAACTGCGGTTGCCCCAGTAGCGCACACCGGCGTCTTTCTTCAATGCCCGCATCACCAGTTCACCCAGGTTGCCGCAGCCGCCGGCCAACGCGGCCATGGCAGCCGAGCGCAGCGGGTCGACGGGGGTGATCCAGAACAGCAGCGCGCCCACGGCTGCGGCGGCCAGCACACCCAGTCCAAATGCCCGGTAGGAAAAGCTGCGGTCGATCTGCCGTGCCACCGGCCGCCGACGCAATTTGCGGCTGGCCAGTTCCTGCACGATCTGCGCGGCTGCGGTGGCCATCACCAGCAGGAAGAGCAGGAAGGCACCGCGGCCGGCGTAACGCGGCAGGTCCAGCAACAGCAGAGCCGGCGCATGGCTCAGGCCGTAGACACAGACCATGATGCCCCACTGGATCTTGGCGTTGCGCTCCAGGAAACGTTCGGGGTCACCGGCCAGCGCACTGGCCACCGGAATGGCCAGGAACACGTAGACCGGAACGAACACCGTGAACAGGTCGAAGGCCCGCACACCCACCAGCAGGTACTGCAGCGGCAGTGCGGCAAAAAACGCCAGCAGCAGGCTGCGGTGGTCGCCGCGGCGGGTGCGCACCAGCGTGATGAACTCACGCAGCGCCAGGAAGGAAAACAGGCCGAAGGCCAGCGTCGCGCCGACGGGCCCGCTCATCCAGGCCAGCCAGAAGACCACGGCGCCGATCCACACCGCGCGCAGGTCGCGCTGGATGCGTTCGTGGCGCTCGCGCCGGGCTTCGTTACCTTCGCGCATGGTGTACCAGGCCACCGCCACCGAAGCCGCCAGCAGCAGGCCGAACAGCGTGACAAAGAGCAGCGCCACCTGGCTGTCCACCGACCAGTCGCGCAGCGGATGCAGGTTGATGTTCATGCGCGGCGCGGCCTTGCCGCCAGCACGGCCGCGCGGGCGCGGTCCAGGAAGGCCCGTTTGTCTTCACCCGGCTGCAACAGCAGCGGTTCACCGAAGGTCACCGTGCACAGGATGGGCACCGGCACGACCTCACCCTTGGGCATGACGCGCTGCACGTTGTCGATCCAGGCCGGAATCAGTTGCACCGCCGGAAATTGTTCGGCCAGGTGGAAGATGCCACTCTTGAAGGGCTGCGGTTCTTCCTTGTAGCTGCGCGTGCCTTCCGGGAAGATGACCAGCGAATCGCCGCCCGCCAGCGCCTGCACCAGCGGCTCCAGCGGGTCCTGGTCGTCCACACGCGTGCGGCTCACGTACACGGCGTTGAACACTGCGGTTGTCAGCCACTGCTTGAAGGGCGACGAGGTCCAGTAGTCACGCGCCGCGATGGGCCGTGTGCGCACCCGCAGTTCACGCGGCAACGCGGCCCAGATCAGCACCCAGTCCAGGTGGCTCTGGTGGTTGGCGAAGTAGATGCGCTGCTCGGCCTTGGGCGGGCAGCCTTTCCAGTGGCCCTGCGCGCCCGTGATCAGGCGCGCGATGAAGGCCAGCAGCAGGCCCATGAGATCGGCACGCGACATGGGCGGGGATGCTAGCGCGGGCCGGCGTTCAGCCCGCAGGCACCGTCAGTGGCGGAAATGGCGGGTCCCGGTGAACACCATCGAAATGCCGCGCTCGTCGGCTGCGGCAATCACCTCGTCGTCGCGCATGCTGCCACCGGGCTGGATGACACAGCCCGCGCCTTCGTCGATGACCACGTCCAGGCCATCGCGGAAGGGGAAAAAGGCGTCGCTGGCCACGGCAGAGCCTGCCAGCGACAACCCCGCATTGCCGGCCTTGATGCGTGCAATGCGCGCGCTGTCGATGCGACTCATCTGGCCCGCGCCCACGCCCAGCGTCATGCCGTCGGCGCAGAAGACGATGGCATTGCTCTTCACGAACTTGGCCACCTTCCAGGCAAACAGCAGGTCTTGCAGCTGTTTGTCGGTGGGTGCGAGCTTGCTGACCACACGCAACTCGCTGGCGGCGACGTTTTTGATGTCGGGGGTCTGCAGCAGCATGCCGCCCCCCACACGCTTGTAGTCAAGCGTGTGTTGTTGAGACTCCCGTTTGAAGTCCAGCACATTGGCCACCGTGCCCAGGGGCACTTCCAGCACACGCACGTTCTGCTTGGGTGCCAGCACGGCGCGCGCTTCGGGTGTGACCTGCGGCGCGATCAGCACCTCGACAAACTGCTTGTTGTCGCCGATGCGGCGCGCGGTGTCTTCGTCCAGCGGCCGGTTGAAGGCCAGGATGCCGCCGAAGGCCGACGTGGGATCCGTTGTCCAGGCCTTGCCATAGGCCTCGGCCAGCGTGGCACCCACCGCGACGCCGCAGGGGTTGGCGTGTTTGACGATCACGCAGGCCGGTGCGTCGAAGGTCTTCACACACTCCCAGGCCGCATCGGCATCGGCGATGTTGTTGTACGACAGCGCCTTGCCCTGCAGCTGCACCCAGCCCGCCAGCGTGCCCGCCGGTGGTGTGGCTTCGCGGTAGAACGCCGCGCTCTGGTGCGGGTTTTCGCCGTAACGCATGTCCTGCGTCTTGCTCAGTTGCAGGCTGTAGACGGCGGGGTAAGGTTCACGCGCCGGCACCGCCGCGCCCGCGTCTTCTGCGCCGGCCTGCAGCGCGCCCAGGTAATTGCTGATCATGCCGTCGTAGGCCGCGGTGTGCGCAAACACCTTCTTGGCCAGCAGGAACTTGGTGCTGCGCTGCAGGCCCGTGGTGCGCAGTTCGTCCAGCACGGTGGCGTAGTCGGCGGGTTCGATGACCACCGCCACGTCGGCCCAGTTCTTGGCCGCGGCGCGCAGCATGGCCGGGCCGCCGATGTCGATGTTTTCGATGGCGTCGTCCAGCGTGCAGTCGGCACGGGCCGTGGCCTTGGCAAAGGGGTAGAGGTTGACGATCAGCAGGTCGATGGTGCCGATGCCGTGGTCCTGCAGCGCCTGCATGTGCTCGGGCAGGTCGCGCCGCGCCAGCAGGCCGCCGTGGATGCGCGGGTGCAGCGTTTTCACGCGGCCGTCCAGCATCTCGGGGAAGCCCGTGATCTCGGCCACCTCGGTGACCGGCAGGCCGGCGTCGGCCAGCAGGCGCGCCGTGCCGCCGGTGGACAGCAGGCGCACGTCCAGCGCAATCAGTTCACGGGCAAATTCGACGATGCCGGTTTTGTCGGACACCGAAAGCAGTGCGGTCTTCATTTGATGAGCTTGTGGTCCAGCAGCTTGCGCCGCAGCGTGTTGCGGTTGATGCCCAGCCAGTCGGCGGCCTTGCTCTGGTTGCCTTGTGCCTGGCGCAGCACGACGTCGAGCAAGGGCCGCTCTGCGGCGCCCAGGAACAGCTCGTGCAGCGCACTGGGCTCGGCGCCACGCAGGTCCTTGAAGTACTGCTCGACGCTGCTGCGCACGCAGTCGTCGATCGCCTTCTTGCTCATGCCACCAACTTCTGCAGTTCGTCGTTGGCAGCCACGCGTGTGTCGGGCAGCAAGGTGTGGCGATCGGCCAGCGCATCGAAGAAGTCGGTCACCGCGTCCACTTGCGCGCGGCACTGTTCGATCAGGTTCATGCGGTCACGGAAGGCGTCGCCACCTGGCAGCGCCTTCACCGCCCAGCCGATGTGCTTTCGTGCGCTGCGCAGGCCGGTGTATTCACCGTAGAGCGCATAGTGATCGTGCAGGTGCTCGGTCAGCCAGCCTTGCACTTCGCGCACCGTGGGCGGCGCCATCAGCGTGCCGTGGGCCAGGAAGTGCGCCACCTCGCGGAAGATCCACGGCCGGCCTTGTGCCGCGCGGCCGATCATCACGGCGTCGGCGCCGGTGTGCTGGAGCACCTCGCGCGCACGCTGAGGGCTGTTGATGTCGCCATTGGCCACCACCGGGATCTTCAGCGCGGCCTTCACCGCGGCCACGGTGTTGTGTTCCGCGAATCCGCCGTACCCCTGTTCACGTGTGCGCCCGTGCACGGTGACCATGGCCACGCCGGCCTCTTGCGCGGCCAGCGCCAGGCGCAAGGCATTGCGTTCGTCTGCACGCCAGCCGCTGCGCATCTTCAAGGTCACCGGCACACCCCGCGGTGCGCAGGCCGCAACCACGGCTTCGACGATGGCCAGCGCCAGCGGCTCGTTCTGCATCAATGCAGACCCGGCCCAGACCTTGCACACCTTCTTGGCCGGGCAGCCCATGTTGATGTCGATGATCTGCGCACCGCGGTCGATGTTGTGGCGTGCAGCATCGGCCATCTCGGCCGGGTCGACACCCGCGATCTGCACCGCGATGGGGGCGGGTTCGCCGCGGTGGTCGGCACGGCGGCTGGTTTTCAGCGAATCCCACAGCTCGCGCCGGCTGGTCACCATTTCGCTGACCGCGTAACCCGCACCCAGGCGCTTGCACAGCATGCGAAAAGGCCTGTCGGTGACCCCAGCCATGGGCGCCACGAACAGCGGGTTCGGCAGTTTGAAGGCGCCGATGTGCATGGCGGAGGGGTCGGTCCAGGTGCTGAAAAAAGAGGCGCGAGTATAGCGGGCTGCACAACGGGGTGAACACCTGCAGATCCTGTCAGCTTCGGCCTACAGGGGGTGTCGCTGCCGTGGACATAATCCAGCGAAACGATGGAAGCCTGGTTGCATTCGCTCCTGGCCGCGTTGGCCCTGCCAGAGTACGGGCTGTCGACGGTCTTCGTGGTCTCGATGATCTCGGCCACGCTGCTGCCCATGGCCAGCGTGCCGGTGGTCTTTGGCCTGGTCAAGCTGGACCCGAGCTTGTTCTGGCCCGCCATCGTGGTGGCCACCGCCGGCAACACCGCAGGCGGCGTGATTTCCTATTGGATGGGACTGGGCGCCGAAAAGGCCTACGAAAAGGTCGTCAGCCGCAAGCCCATGGAGGCCCGCGCGCTCGAGTGGGCCAAGCGGTGGGGGCCACCGGCTTGCCTGCTGTCGTGGCTGCCCTTCGTGGGCGACCCCTTGTGTGCCGTGGCTGGCTGGCTGCGGCTGCCCTTCTGGCCCTGCGTCTTCTACATGGCGGTGGGCAAGTTCCTGCGTTATCTGGTCTATGTCGGAGGGGCGATGTGGTTCATGCCCGGCGCGCTGCAACTCGGTCCTTGAGCCCACACAATGTGGGTTTGACCACCTCTCAGCCCTCACCATGAGCACTGCCACCCCCAGCTACGACGAACTGGCCAGCACCTGGACCCGCATGCACCACCTCGGGCATCTGCAATCCATTGCCGGCTGGGACCAGGCGGCCAATATGCCACCCAAGGGCAATGAAGCCCGCGCCGCCGCGCTGGCAGAAATGGCCGCGCTGCTGCACCGCATGCGCACCGACGCTGCGCTGCCGGTGCAGTTGCAGCGTGCGGAACAAGAGCCGCTGTCGGACATGCAGCGGGCCAACCTGCGCGAGATGCACCGCCAGTGGCGTGCGTCGAACGCGCTGCCCGAGTCGCTGGTGCAGCGCCAGCAGATGGCCACTTCACGCTGCGAACACGCCTGGCGCACACAACGTCCGGCCAACGACTGGAAGGGTTTTGTCGAGAACTTCCGCCCCGTGCTGGCCGTGGCCCGCGAAGAAGCCGAGCTGCTGTCGCAGTTGAACGGCGTGCGCAAGTACGACGCGATGATGGACCGCTTCGAACCCGGCATGACCTGCGCACAGGTCGACCGCGTGTTTGGCGACGTGCGGCAGTGGCTGCCGGGTTTGATCCAGCAGGTCACCGAACGCCAGGCGCGTGGAACCGTGATCGCGCCGGTCGGGCCGTTCGACCTGAAGGCCCAGCGCGACCTGTGCGAACAGGTCATGCGGCTGCTGGGTTTCGACTTCGAGGCCGGCCGCCTGGACGTGAGCACACACCCCTTCTGCGGCGGTGTGCCCGAAGACGTGCGCATGACCACACGTTTCCGCGAAGACGACTTCCTGGGCAGCCTGATGGGCACGGTGCACGAAACCGGCCACGGCCGCTACGAACAGAACCTGCCGCGTGACTGGCTGGGCCAGCCGGTGGCCAACGCGCGCAGCATGGCGCTGCACGAAAGCCAGAGCCTGAGCTTCGAGATGCAACTGGGCAGCCACCCGGGTTTCGTGGGTCAGATCGCGCCGCTGGTGCAGAAGGCCTTCGGCGCGCAGCCGGCCTTCGAAACCCACAACCTGCACCGCCTGATGACACGCGTGAAGCCAGGTTTCATCCGCGTCGATGCCGACGAGGTGACCTACCCCGCGCACATCATCCTGCGCTACGAAATCGAAAAGCCGCTGATCGAAGGCGAGATCGAGGCCGAGGACATTCCGGCCTTGTGGGACGCCAAGGTGATGGAACTGCTGGGCCTGGACACGCGCGGCAACTTCAGCAACGGCCCGCTGCAGGACGTGCACTGGCCCGAAGCGCTGTTCGGCTATTTCCCCTGTTACTCGCTGGGCGCGATGTACGCCGCCCAGTGGTTTGCCGCGATGCGCCGTGCCATGCCCGACCTGGACACCCGCATCGACGCCGGTGAACTGAATGTGGTCTTCGACTGGCTGCAGCAGAACATCTGGACCCAGGCCAGCCGCTGGACCACCGACGAACTGGCCCTGCGCGCCAGCGGCGAAACGCTGAACCCGGCGCACTTCAGGCGCCACCTGGAATCGCGTTACCTGGCCTGAACGGCAGCGACGGCCTTCACGGGCCGGGCATCACCTGCGTGGTGGCCTGCTCGTCCGACGCAGCCATGAACTCCGAGTGGCTGATCTCGCGGATGACCACGGTGCGCTCGTTGTCGAAGCCGTCGCGCACGTCCCAGTCGTCGCGCTGCGCGTCCAGGCGCACGAGCAGCCGGCGCAGCAGGTCGTGCAGCGGCGGGTCTTGTTGCGGCAGCGGCAGGCTCGACAACTGCGAGCAGATGCGTCCCAGCCAGTGCGGCGGCACCTGATCGACGGCGCAGGCCCCGCGCGCCAGCAGCGAGCGTTCGAGCGCCGCCAGGTAAGGCAGCACTTCGCGCGCACCCCGCGCCTGGTCCAGCAACTGGCCCAAGGACTGTGCCATCAGGCGGCCTTTCAGCCGGTCGGCGGGGTCGGCGGCAAGGCTGGCCGGGCTGGTGCTTGGCGGGGATTCAGGTGTGGCGCTCACTCCCCCTTATCGGCGGGCGCCGGCCCGGGCTTGAGGCTTCAAGTCGCTGCCCATGGCCAGGATGCGCTGCAGGTCGTCGAGCACCTCGTCCAGCCGCCGCAGCGCCTGTGCGGCACGGGTGCCCTTGGCGGGCACCCGGCGCTTCAGCAAGGTGCGCCGGCTGTCGTCCAGCACCGCGTGGTCCAGCGCCAGGCCGTGGCGTGCCAGCGTGGCACCCAGCACCGAGCGGCGCGACCGCAGGTCGGCCCGTGTGCGCTGGTAGGCGTGTTCAGCGAGCCCCCGGCGCTGGCCGTAGGCAAAGGTGTTGGCCAGGAACAGCGCCGGGTCGCGCTGGTCGGGTTCCAGCAGCACGATGTCGGTGCCGGGGTGGCTGCTTCGGTAACCCTGCATGCCCAGTTCCAGCCGTGAATGGATCAGCGTGCGGAAGGTCTGGCTCAGCACCACCGGCAGGCCACCGTCCACCAGTCGCGGAATGCGGCCTTCGGCACCGCCCAGCACGCGGTGGCGCAGCGCGTGGCTGGCGTCGAAAGGCACCAGCGGGTTCAGGCACAGCACCAGGTCCAGGTCCATGTCCAGCAGCACACGGGCATGCAGCGTCTTTTTCAGCGCACCGTCGACGTAGCTGTGACCGTCGATCTGCACCGGCGGAAAGAGCCCCGGCAAGGCCGCACTCGCGGCCACGGCTTCGGAAATGGGCACGTGTTCCCAGCCCGGCAGGCCGAAGGGTGCGGTTGCGCCGCTGTCCAGGTCGGTGGCCACCAGCACCAGGCGGCGGCCACGTTCACGCTGCAGTTGGCGGAAGTCGTTGCTGCGGCCGGGCGCGGTCAGCAACTTGCGCAACTGACGTTCCAGAGGTGCATTGCTGAACAGGCCCGTGGGCAGCGCGCGGCCCAGGTGTTCCAGCGAAGCCAGCAGCGAGCGGCCCTTGAAGAAAAACCCCAGCCCCGCCATCGCCACCAGGCCAGGCAGCGCTGCCAGCCGGCGGGCGTATTCGGCCAGGGCCGGGCGGATGAACAGATTGGGCTGCACGATGTCGGCACGTGGCCCGTCGTTGTCGATGAAGGCCGCGCAGAGTTGCCGCGGTGTCATGCCATTGGCCAGCCCTGCGGCGACAAAACTGCCGGCCGAGACGCCGACATAGCCGTCCAGCGCATTCAGGTCCAGACCGGCCACGGCCTCTTCCAAGGCACACAGCGCACCGATCTCGTAGATGGCACCCAGGGGTCCGCCGCCTGCCAACGCAAGGCCAACTTTGGGCTTGGCGCCGCGAGATGCAGCCAAGCCGACTTCTGCCTTGGCAGTTTTCAGTCCAGCAGGTCTTCGTGCCATCAATTCCCTTCCTCACGACAAGAAGGGCGCCGCGGCGCCCTTCGACATCAGCTCACACCCACGTTCAGGCAGCGGTCGACTTGCGTGTGCGCTTGGCCGGTGCCTTGACAAACGGTTTGGCCACGGACTTCGTGGCGCGCGTGGTCCGCGTGGCCTTGGCAGCGGGCTTGGCCACCTTCGCCGAGGCCTTCACCGGCGCGGTCTTCGACAGCTTGGCCACGGCTGCGGCCAGTGCGTCGACACGCTGCACCAGCGCTTCCACGTCCTTGGCCGTCGGCACGCCCAGCTTGTTCATGGCCTTGGCGGTGCGGGCTTCGAAGATGGATTCGAGCTTGTCCCAGTTCTGGCCGGCCTTGGCGGTCACGGTGCCAGCCATGGCGCTCATCTTGCCGGTGACTTCGCTGATCTTGTCTTCGGCCATGCCCTGGGTCTTTTTCTGCAGGCTCATGCCTTCTTTGACCAGCGCTTCGAAGACCTTGCCGCCCTCTTCCTGCGCCTTGCTGAAAGCGCCCATGCCGGCCAGCCAGATCTGCTGCGCCGAGTCCTTGACCGAATTGGCCAGGTGGCTGTCCATCAAGCCTGCGGCGGCCTTGCCGGCTTTGCTGGTGGCTTGTTCCGCCGTGCTCTTCATCTTCTTGACCATGGTGCATTCCTCTTGAGGTTTGGGGGCTCGGTATCCGGGCCGGGCAGGGCCGCTACAGCAGAGCCCACGGACAGAAATATAGGGTTCCCCCCTGGGGGGCGCAGCCTAAAGTTCTAGTGAGACGGCTCTATGCTTGCCGCCAATCGGCACACCCGGCCGACCCGATCGCAGCAGGAGACCCCCATGCACCACTTCGTGACCGGCGCCACCGGTTTCATCGGCAAACGGCTCGTCAAGGCGCTGCTCGCACGCAAGGGCAGCACCGTGCACTTTCTGGTGCGGCCCGGCAGTGAAGTTAAGCTGGCCGCGCTGTACGAATACTGGGGCCTGAACGGCAGCGGCAAGTCGCGCGCGGTGCCGGTGACGGGTGACCTGACGGCCAAAAAACTGGGTGTGGCGCCCGATGTGCTGAAGACCCTGAAAGGCCATGTCGACGCCGTCTACCACCTGGCTGCCGTCTACGACCTGGGTGCCGACGCCGAAAGCCAGGTCGAGGTGAACATCGACGGCACACGCAACATGGTCGAGTTTGCGAAAGCCGTGGACGCCAAACACGTGCACCACGTCAGCAGCATTGCCGCCGCGGGCCTGTACGAAGGGGTGTTCCGCGAAGACATGTTCGACGAGGCCGAAGGCCTGGAGCACCCGTATTTCATGACCAAGCACGAAAGCGAAAAAATCGTGCGCAAGGAATGCAAGGTGCCGTGGACGGTGTACCGCCCGGCGCTGGTGGTGGGCGACAGCAAAACCGGCGAAATGGACAAGGTCGACGGGCCCTACTACTTCTTCAAGCTCATCCAGCGCATGCGGCAGATCCTGCCGCCGTGGCTGCCCAGCGTGGGCATCGAAGGTGGCCGCATCAACATCGTGCCGGTGGACTTTGTCGTGCAGTGCCTGGACCACATCAGCCACGCCAAGATCGACAACAAGGGCAAGTGTTACCACCTGGTGGACCCGCAGGGTTACCGCGTCGGCGACGTCTTGGACATCTTCAGCAAGGCCGCGCACGCGCCCAAGATGAACCTGTTCGTGAACGCCGCGCTGCTGGGCTTCATTCCCAAGAGCGTGAAAAAGGGAATGATGGCGCTGGCCCCGGTGCGCCGCATCCGCAACGCGGTGATGAAGGACCTGGGCCTGCCCGACGACATGTTCACCTTCATCAACTTCCCGACACGCTACGACCGGCGTGAACTGGACGCGGCGTTGAAAGGCAGCGGCATCGAGTGCCCCAATCTGCACAACTACGCCTGGGTGCTGTGGGACTACTGGGAACGCCACCTCGACCCCGACCTGTTCATCGACCGCAGCCTGAAGGGCACCGTGGCCGGCAAGGTGGTGCTGGTGACCGGCGGCAGCTCGGGCATCGGCCTGGCTGCCGCGCACAAGTTTGCCGAGGCCGGCGCCACCACCATCATCTGCGGGCGCGACCAGGACAAGCTGAACGAAGCCTGTGCCGAAGCCAAGGCCAAGGGCTACGCCTTCGTCGCCTACCCGGCCGACATTGCCGACATGGCCGACTGCGACCGCTTCGTGCAGCTGCTGATCGAAGACCACGGCGGCGTCGACTTCCTCATCAACAACGCCGGCCGCAGCATCCGCCGCGCCATCGAAAGCAGCTACGACCGTTTCCACGATTTCGAGCGCACGATGCAGCTCAACTACTTCGGTTGCCTGCGTGTGACGATGGGGCTGCTGCCCGGCATGGTGGCCCGCAAAAAGGGTCATGTCGTCAACATCAGCAGCATCGGCGTGCTGACCAATGCCCCGCGTTTTTCCGCCTACGTGGCCAGCAAGGCGGCACTCGACGCCTGGACACGTTGTGCGTCGTCGGAGTTCGCCGACCAGGGTGTGAGCTTCACCACCATCAACATGCCGCTGGTGCGCACGCCGATGATTGCACCCACCAACATCTACAAAAACGTGCCGACGCTGAGCCCTGAAGAAGCTGCCGACATGGTGGCACAGGCCTGCATCAGCAAGCCGGTGCGCATTGCCACACGCCTGGGCATCACCGGCCAGGTGCTGCATGCGCTGATGCCGCGGGTGGCGCAGATCGGCATGAACACCACCTTCCGCATGTTCCCGGACTCGTCGGCGGCCAAGGGCGACAAGAGTGGCAAGCCGCAGCTCAGCGCCGAAGCGATGGCGATGCAGCAGCTGATGAGGGGCATCCACTTCTAGAGTCATCTTGCAGGGGGTGCCGCGCCTGAGTCTGGCACTGGCATCTGCCGCCGGTCTGGCCACGCCGATGACCCGCGCACAGCCCGCACGCATGCGCACGCTGGGCGTGTTTTCGCTGCTCGGCGATGGCCTGCAACTGGTCTACCCGGCCGACACCACCGACACCCGGCTGGACCGCAACCTGCGTGAGTCCCTGCCCACCCAGGTGATCGGCTTCGACCTGCTGCTCATCACGCGCAACCGGGGCGACGCCAGTTTCCCGCTCCGGGACGGCTTCAGTGTCGGCCGCGGCACGGTCGAGGACATCGGCTGCTACCTGGACCGCAGCACCGAGATCAAGAACAACGAAACCGGCTACCTGTCGACCGGTTTCCTGGGTGCCTACGTGATGCTGCGCCTGCAGCTGATGGACGCCCAGAGCGGTGACACCCCACGGAAAAGATCGAGATGCTGCGCACCCTGGTGCAGGACAACGTGGCACGGGTGATGCCGAATATGCTGGGCAAGGGCTGAGCGTCACTTGACTCGTCACTCCGCCGCCACTTCGAGCACCAGCTTGCCGAAGTTCTCGCCGCTGAACAGCTTGCCCAGTGCGCCCGGGAACACGGCCACGCCGCCCTTGACGACGTCTTCCTTGCTCTTCATGCGGCCGTCTTTCAGGTAGCCGGCCATCTCGGCGATCGCCTGGGGGTAACGGTCGGCGTAGTCGAAGACGACGATGCCTTCCATGCGCGCGCGGTTTACCAGCAGGCTCAGGTAGTTCTTGGGGCCCTGCACGGCCGTGGTGTTGTTGTACTGGCTGATGGCGCCGCAGATGACGATGCGGGCCTTCTTGTTGATGCGCGTGAGCACCGTGTCCAGGATCTCGCCGCCGACGTTGTCGAAGTAGATGTCCACACCTTGCGGGCAGTGTTGCTTCAGGCCGTCCTTCACCGCGCTGGGGCCGGCCTTGTAGTCGATGCAGGCATCGAAGCCCAGTTCCTTGACCACCCATTCGCACTTGGCCGGACCGCCGGCGATGCCCACCACGCGGCAGCCCTTGAGCTTGGCGATCTGGCCCACGGTCTGGCCCACGGCACCGGCGGCGCCGCTGACGACCACGGTTTCGCCGGCCTGGGGCTGGCCCACGTCCATCAGACCGAAGTAGCCGGTCATGCCGGGCATGCCCAACACATTGAGCCATTGCGTGACGGTGCCCAGGCGCAGGTCGATGCGCGCCATGCCACTGCGCTTGATCTGGTCGGCCGCCACGCTCCAGTACTCCTGCACGCCGGGTCCACCGGTGACGTGCGCACCCACCGGGAAAGCGGGGTTCTTCGACGCCACCACGAGCCCGATGCCGCCGGCACGCATCACTTCGCCGATGGCCACCGGCGGGATGTAGCTCTTGCCTTCGTTCATCCAGCCGCGCATGGCCGGGTCCAGGCTCAGCGCCAGCACCTTGACGAGCACACCGCCTTCGGCCGGTTCGGCCACGGGTTCTTCGGTGTGTTGCCAGTCGGCGGCGGTGGGCAGGCCCACGGGGCGGGCGGCCAAGCGCACCTGGTGGTTGGTGATCGAGGTCAGCAGGGGGGTCACGGCAACTCCAGGGGGCTTGGACAATCAGCGGGCAGGGCCGTCGATGCTAGCGGCCGGATCGCACCCGGTGCGTCACCTGCGCGTCACGAGTTGCCCGTGGGCAGGCTGAACAGCAGCCTGGGCGGTGTCGAACCTCAAGGCGCCTTGCTGACGCCGGTGACGGTGTAGGCGCCATCGATGCGCTCGACCGTGAAGCGGATGCGGCTGCCGACGGCCAGGTCGTCCAGCAGGCTGGGCTTGGCGACCCGGAACACCATCGTCATCGGCGGCATGTCCAGGTGTTTGATCTCGCCGTGTTTGAGCGTGACTCGGCCACCCGGCTTGTCGATTTTGGTGACTTCGCCGCTGACCGACGGTGACTGCGCCCAGGCGGACAGCGCCAGCGCACTGGCGGCGATGAAGGCAAAGAGGCGTTTCATGGGCAAGTTCCTGTTCTGCGAGGCAGCAGCAAGGCTGCCGCCGAGGGCGGCCCGCGCTTCCTACAATGACACACCATACCTCAGCCGCCGGAACGCGCCCATGAGCACGCCCACAAGCCCTTCACACGACGTCGACCTGACCCACATCACACCCCGCGACCAGGCCGAGATCCTGGCCCAGGCCCTGCCTTACATCCGCAAGTTCCACGGCAAGACGCTGGTCATCAAGTACGGCGGCAACGCCATGACCGACCCCGCGCTGCAGCAAGACTTCGCCGAAGACGTGGTGCTGCTCAAGCTGGTGGGCATGAACCCCATCGTCGTGCACGGTGGCGGGCCGCAGATCGACGACGCGCTCACCCGCGTGGGCAAAAAGGGCACCTTCATCCAGGGCATGCGGGTCACCGACGAAGAAACGATGGAAGTGGTCGAATGGGTGCTGGCCGGCCAGGTGCAGCAGGACATCGTGGGCCTCATCAACGCCGCCGGTGGCAAGGCCGTGGGCCTGACCGGGCGCGACGGCGGCCTGATCCGCGCCCACAAGATGAAGGTGCTGGACAAGGAAGGCACCGAACACGACGTCGGCCAGGTGGGCGAAATCACCAGCATCGACCCCAGCGTGGTCAAGGCGCTGCAAGACGACCAGTTCATTCCCGTCATCAGCCCCATCGGCTTCGGCGAAAGAAACGAGTCCTACAACATCAACGCCGACCTGGTGGCCGCCAAGCTGGCCACGGTGCTGAAGGCCGAGAAGCTGGTGATGCTGACCAACATCCGGGGTGTGCTGAACAAGGCCGGCGAGCTGATCACCGACCTGACGCCACGCGAGATCGACGAACTGGTGGCCGACGGCACCATCAGCGGCGGCATGCTGCCCAAGCTGGCGGGTGCCATCGACGCAGCCAAGAGCGGGGTCAACGCGGTGCACGTGGTGGACGGGCGGGTGCCCCACGCGATGCTGCTGGAAATCCTGACGGATCAGGCCTACGGCACGATGATCCGATCGCATTGATGGGCGGTCAGGTCCGCAAGGTCTGGCTCTTCGACCTGGACGACACACTGCACGACGCCAGCCACGCATCGATGGGCGAACTGCATGTGTCGATGGGGCAGTACATCGAACACAACCTGGGCATGACGCAGGCCGAGTCGGACGCGCTGCGCCGCCGCTACTGGCAGAAGTACGGCGCCACGCTGCTGGGGCTGGTGCGGCACCACGGCGTGCAGTCGGCGCACTTCCTGCACCACACACACCTGCTGCCGGGGCTTGAACAACGGGTGCGCGGGCACGGCGCCGACATCGCAGCGCTGAAGCGACTGCGCGGCCGAAAGTTCATCCTGACCAATGCCCCGGCGGTGTATGCCCAGCGTGTGCTGGGCGCGCTGGGCATCGGCCACCTCTTTGACGGTGTGCTGTCGATCGAGAACATGCACATGTTCGGCGAGCTGCGGCCCAAGCCCGATGCGCGCATGCTGCGCGCGGTGGCGGCGCGGCTGCGCGTGCCCGCCACCCGCTGCGTGCTGGTGGAAGACACGCTGGTGCACCAGAAGGCCGCCCGGCGGGTGGGCATGGGCACGGTGTGGATGCAGCGCTGGTTGCCGGTCGGCCGCCACCGGCCGCACCGGCGGCCGGTTTACGTGGACCGGCGCGTCGGCCGCTTGAGCGACTTGCTCTGAGGCTTGGTGGCCTTGGGCAGCGCAGCCAGGCAAGGCTGGCCGCCACACACCCGCACCATTGCAGCCGCCATCGGGGGCACCAGCACACGGGCTTGCGCACTGTCCACATGCAAGGGCCCGATGCCGACCACCACCAGCCACAGGCCGGCGCAGCGCAAGGTGAGTCGAGGACCAAGGTTCATGACCACAAGGCTAGGCGCTTAAGTCCCTCAGCGCGTCACCCAGATGGGCGAGCCGGCCAGTCTCAAATGTCTCAGCCCCGTTCCAGGACCCAGCTACCCGCCACGGAACCGGCTTGGCCGGGCCGTCGGCGGACGGCCCCCCTGGGGGGTAGCGAGCGCAAGCGAGCTTGGGGGCTCCATTTCAGGCTTGCAAGCCGAGATCCCGCGCCACCACCACCGCTTCGGTGCGGTTGCGCGCCTGCAGCACCCGCAGGATGGCCGCGATGTGGATCTTCACCGTGCCTTCGGTCAGACCCAGCTCACGAGCGATGAGCTTGTTGGGCTGGCCACGCATCAGGCAGCGCAACACGTCCATCTGGCGCGGTGTCAGGCCGCTGGCGTCGGGGCGCGGCGGTGGTGCGCCGTGGCGCAGGTCCGCCAGGGCCTGCGCCGGCATGTAGGTGCCACCGCCCAGCAGCAGGCGCAGGGCCTGCTGCAGCACCTCGGGCGCTTCGCTCTTGGGCAGGAACCCCACGGCGCCTGCGGCCAGCGTGGCGCGGATGACGGCCGGGTCGTCTTCGCCCGAGGCCACGACCATCGGCACACCAGGGAACATCAGGCGCAGGCGCCGCAAGCCGTCGACACGCTCCATGCCGGGCATGTGCAGGTCCAGCAGCGCCAATTGGGGCAGTGCCGCCTGCATCTGCAGCACCACACCGGCAAAGTCGGCGGCTTCGACCACCTGGGCCGTGGGTTCGACCAGCAGCAGGGTGCGCTTGAGTGCGTCGCGCACCATCGGGTGGTCGTCGGCGATCAGGACTTTCATGGCAGCACCTTCGGGTGGGCGGTTTCACGTTCGGGCGGGGTCGGCACGGCGGACGGCGCCACACCGCCGTCGGGCAGGCGCTGTTCCAGCCAGGCCCGCAAGCGGGCTGGCGACACGGGTTTGCTCAGCACCTGGGCGCCGGCCGGCAGCAAGGCACGCAGGCCGTCGGCAGCGGTCTCGCCGCTGATCCACAACACCGGCACCGGCGCGCCCCAGGCCTGCTGCAGGACGCGCAGTTCTTCGACGCCCGTGCAGCCTTCAGCCAGCCGCAGGTCGGCCACCACCGCTTGCGGTGCGGCCGGCTGGCGCAGCAGCAATTCGGCGGCGCAGTTGCCGTCGGCCACCTGGCAGTCCCACAGCTGCAGCAGGCGCCGCATGGCGTCGCGCACGTCTTCGTCGTCTTCCAGCACGGCCACCCGCAGGCCGGCCAGGCGGCGCATTTCATGCCGCGCCGCTGCCACGGCCTGGGGCGCCAGACCGGCCGGGGCCAGGCCTTCGAGCAGGAACACCGTGCCGCGCCCTGGCTGCGAGTGCAGCTGCACCCGCAATTGCAGCAGGCGCACCAGGCGCTGAACGATGGCCAGGCCCAGCCCCAGGCCGCGGCCGGCGCCCGCAGCGGGGCCGCGGCCGGCCTGGAAAAACTCTTCGAAGACCCGGCCCTGGTCGGCGGGGGCGATGCCGGCGCCGCTGTCCCAGACCTCGATGCGGTGGTGGCGCTGGCCGTCGGGCGCGGTGCGCTCGCGGCAGGCCAGCAGCACACCGCCGCGTGGGGTGTACTTCACGGCATTGGCCAGCAGGTTGCGCAGCACCCGTTCCAGCAGCAACGGGTCGGTGACGGTCATGGCGCGCGGGTCGCTCACGTGCAGCGCCAGGCGCAGGCCGCGGGCTTCGGCCTGCGGTGCCCACTCGTCAGCCAGGCGGCGCAGCAAGGGCGCCAGCGGCACCGTGTCCCATTGCGGCAGCACCGCGCCGGCGTCCATGCGCGACACGTCCAGGAGCGCGGCAAACAGGGTGTCGAGTGCTGCCAGCGAACCCTGCATGCGCTCGGCCAGCTCGGCCTGTTGCGATGTCAGCGGGCCGGCACGCAGCGCGGCCGTGTACAGGCCCAGCGCGTGGGCGGGCTGGCGCAGGTCGTGGCTGGCAGCGGCCAGGAAACGCGCCTTGGCCTGGTCGGCTGCCTCGGCACTGGCCTGCGCCTGCTGCAGTTCGGCACGCACCTGTTCGAGATCAAGCTCACGCCGGGCCAGGCGCCTTTGCACGTCGGCGTGCTGGCCCCGCACCGCGTGCAGCGCACGCAGCGCGCGGTGTGTCAGCCACAAGGTGAGCAGCAACACCGGCACCAGCAGCAGCAAACCCAGCTGCGTGGCCACCAGGCCAGCCGCCAGCAGACCGGCCGTCAGCAGCACCAGCGCGCCGGCCAGGCCCAGCATGGCCCGCCGCTGGCGCCAGCCGAAACAGACCAGCACCAGGCCCAGCGAAGACAGCGCGCCTGAAGTGAAACCCGCTGCCCCCGCGATGACGTCTGCAAGCGCCGAACCCGCCAAGCCCATTTCCCCTTCACAGCCCGCCAGGGCCGCTTGATTGTGGCGCCGCCCCCAGACCGCCAACGCGCTTCCACCGGCCACCCGGCATGGCCCGAAGGGCAGAGGCCAGGCGGTCCCAAGGCCATGCCAACGGTCATGTGGGTCAGTGTTTACCTGCAAGAGAAGCCCCGCCGACCCCCGGTGACCCTGTGCAAGAATCCTTGCGATCCCCCCCTCAGCCGCCCCGCCGCCCGCCAGCAAAACCATGTCCGACGCGCCAGAAGACCTGACCCCGGACCTGGCGCTCGACACGGTGGCCGTGGTTGCAGCTCCCGTGCGCAAACGCCCCAAGCCGGGCGAACGGCGGGTGCAGATCCTGCAGACGCTGGCCGGCATGCTGGAACAACCCGGCGCCGAACGCATCACCACGGCCGCGCTGGCAGCCCGGCTGGACGTCAGCGAAGCGGCGCTGTACCGCCATTTCGCCAGCAAGGCGCAGATGTTCGAAGGGCTGATCGAGTTCATCGAAACCAGCGTCTTCACGCTCATCAACCAGATCGTCGAACGCGAGACGGTGCCTTCGGTGCAGGTGCAGAAGGTCGCCGCCGTGCTGCTGCAGTTTGCCGAGAAGAACCCGGGCATGACCCGCGTCATGGTGGGCGATGCGCTGGTCTTCGAACACGAGCGCCTGAATGCGCGCATGAACCAGTTTTTCGACCGGGTCGAGTCGCAGCTGCGCCAGAGCCTGCGTGCTGCCGCTGAAGCCGCCGGTTCGGCCACACCCACGGTGGATGCGCAGGCGCTGGCGTCGGCCATCACCGCGCTGATCGTCGGTCGGCTGCAGCGTTACGCGCGCTCGGGCTTCAAGCGCGCCCCCACCGAACACCTGGAACCTGCGTTGCAGCGTCTGTCCAGCTGAAGCACCGCTGGCGCACGTGGATGTTCCGGTGGAATTGATGGCCGGTGGCGCCCGGCTGCGCCTGCTGCCGCAGCGTGCGGTGTTTCTGCCCGAACACGGCACGCTGCTGGTGGCCGACGCGCACATCGGCAAGGCCCATGCCTTCCGCCGCCTGGGCGTGCCGGTGCCAACAGGCACCACACAAGCCACGCTGCAACGCCTGACCGAAGCCGTGACGACCACCGGCGCCACACACATCGTCTTCCTGGGCGACCTGCTGCACGCGGCGCGGGGCCGTTCGCCCGACACGATGGCCACCTTCGCGCGCTGGCGCCAGGCCCACGCCAGTTTGCAGCTGACGCTGGTGCGAGGCAACCACGACAGCCATGCCGGCGACCCACCGGTCGACTGGGGCGTTGATTGCGTCGACGAGCCCTTCGGCCTGCCAGGCCTGGCGGGCCTGGCGCTGTGCCACCACCCCGACGCCCCACTGCCGCCGCATGCCGACGGCGCTGAAGTCCCCTACGTGCTGGCCGGCCACGTGCACCCCAGCACGGTGCTGGGCGGCCGTGCCCACGAGCGGCTGCGCCTGCCCTGCTTCCACTTCGGCCCGCAGCGCGGTGTGCTGCCGGCCTTTGGTGAATTCACCGGCACACACACGCTGCCGCGCGGCCCGCTGGACCAGGTCTTCGTCAGCACCGGCGCCGAAGTGCGCCAGATCCACGTGAGGCCCACCCTACACTTGCCGGCATGAATGCCGCCTTTGAACACCTGCTGGTGCGCGCCGAGTCGCTGCTGGCCCGACTGGAAGTGATCCTGCCGCATGCCACCACGGCCCCCGACTGGTCGGCATCGGTGGCCTGGCGCTACCGCAAACGCGCGTCATTGGGAAGTTCGGCCGGCGTGCTGGAAGCGGTGCGCCACGTGGCCACCATCCGCCTGGCCGACTTGAAAGAGGTGGAACCGCAGAAAGAACGCCTGCTGCGCAACACCGAACAGTTCGTGGCCGGCCGCGGCGCCAACAATGTGCTCTTGACCGGCGCCCGTGGCACCGGCAAAAGCAGCCTGATCAAGGCCTGCCTGAACGAGTTCAGCGGCCAGGGCCTGCGCCTGATCGAAGTCGACAAGGCCGACCTGGTGGACCTGCAGGACATCGTCGACCTGGTGGCCGAGCGGCCCGAACGTTTCATCGTCTTCTGCGACGACCTCAGCTTCGACGAAGGTGAAGCCGGCTACAAGGCGCTGAAGAGCGTGCTGGACGGCAGCGTGTCACAAGCCAGCGACAACCTGCTGATTTATGCCACCAGCAACCGCCGCCACCTGCTGCCCGAGTACATGAAGGAAAACCTGTCCTACCAGCACACCGAAGACGGCGAAGTGCACCCGGGTGAAGTGGTGGAAGAGAAGATCTCGCTGAGCGAACGTTTTGGCCTGTGGATCAGCTTCTACCCCTTCACGCAGGCCGAGTACCTGGCCATCGCAGCGCAGTGGCTGCGGTCGTTCGGCGTCGACGAAGCAGCCATCGTCGCAGCGCGCCAGGAGTCGCTGGTGTGGGCACTGGAACGGGGTTCGCGGTCGGGCCGTGTCGCGCAGCAGTTTGCGAAGGATTACGCGGGGCGCCACGGTGGCTGAAGCGGCGGCCGAGCGCACACCGGTCGACGTGGCGGTGGGTGTGCTGATCGACGGCCAGGGCCGTTTCCTGCTGACCAGCCGGCCCGCCGGCAAGGTCTACGCCGGCTGCTGGGAATTCCCGGGAGGCAAGGTGGAACCGGGCGAAAGCATCGAACAGGCCCTGCGGCGCGAGCTGCAGGAAGAACTGGGCATCACCATCGGCCCTGCCCTGCCCTGGCAGGTGGAACTGGTGGACTACCCCCACGCGCTGGTTCGCCTGCACTTCTGCAAGGTGTTTGCCTGGCATGGCGACTTCGAGATGCGCGAGCAGCAAGCCATGGCCTGGCAGACATTGCCCGTGCAGGTTCAACCGGTGCTGCCCGGCACGGTGCCGGTGCTGGCCTGGTTTGCCGCCGAACGTGGATTCGTCGGGCCGACCCACCTGTCACAGCCCTGCTGAGCACTGCCACTAGACTGCTGGCATGAACACACTTGCCAGCCCCTGGCTGGACACCATCCGCTTCGACCGCGACGGCCTGGTGCCGGTGATCGCCCAGGAAAACACCACCGGCGACGTGCTGATGTTTGCCTGGATGAACCGCGACGCGGTTCTAGCCACCGCTGAAAGGGGCCAGGCGGTCTACTGGAGCCGTTCGCGCCAGAAACTGTGGCACAAAGGCGAAGAGTCGGGCCACTTCCAGCAGGTGCACGAAATGCGCATGGACTGCGACAACGACGTGCTGCTGCTGAAGGTCACGCAGATGGGCCACTCCGCAGGCGAACCCGGCATTGCCTGCCACACCGGCCGCCACAGCTGCTTTTATCAGCGGCTGGAAGGCCAGGAAGTCCGGCAATGGGCCGCCGTCGACCCGGTGCTGGTGGACCCCGAACGCATCTACAAGTGAAGCTGCCCCGATGAACAGCCAAGACAGCCTGGCACGCCTGGCCGCGGTGATCGACAGCCGCAGGCCGGAAGCCGGCGGCGACCCCGACAAAAGCTATGTCGCGCGCTTGTTTTCCAAGGGCACCGACGCCATCTTGAAGAAGATCGGCGAAGAAGCCACCGAAGTGGTCATGGCTGCCAAGGACGGTGACCGCACGCGCATCGTGGGTGAAACCGCCGACCTGTGGTTCCACTGCATGGTGGCCTTGTCGGCCTTCGGCCTGAAACCCGCCGATGTGCTGGCCGAACTGGAACGGCGCGAAGGCCTTTCCGGGCTGGAGGAGTTTGCCCTGCGCAAGTCGCAGCAACGTGACACGGACAATTCAGGAGGCAACACATGAACAAGCTGGTGGTGCCCGGTGCCGACGCCGGCCAGGGAGATGGGCTGCGCCTGTTGACGCACATCCTTTACGGCCTGCACACGCTGTCGTTTTTTTCGGCCGGCATGTTTTCGGTCATTGCGATGATCATCAACTACGTCAAGCGGCCCGACCTGCCCGACGCCATGTACCGCAGCCACTACCGCTGGCAGGCACGCAGCTTCTGGTTCACGCTGCTGTGGCTGGCGCTGACCTGGCCGCTGTGGCTGTTGTTTGTGTTCCCGGGCTGGGTGGCGTGGTCGGTCATCGGCCTGTGGTACCTGTACCGTTTCGTTCGCGGCTGGTGGATGTTCGTCGAGGGCCGCGCCATGCCCATGGCCACCGGCGCCTGAGCGACGCAGAAGAAAAGCCCCGTAAAGGACCGCCATGAGCGCCGACCCCAACTGCATCTTCTGCAAGATCATCGCCGGGCAGATTCCGTCGAAAAAAGCCTACGAAGACGAAGAACTTCTGGCCTTCCACGACATCCACCCCTGGGCGCCGGTGCACGTGCTGGTGATTCCCAAGACACACATCGCCACACTTGCCGACGTGGGTCCCGAGCACGATGCGCTGTTGGGGCGCATGCTGGCCCTGGCGCCGCGCCTGATGAAAGAACTGGGCGTGAACAATGGCTTTCGCACCCTGATCAACACCGGCCCCGACGGCCGCCAGGAGGTTTACCACCTGCACATGCACGTCATGGGGGGCCCCAGACCCTGGGTCAAGGGTTGATATTGCGTGCTGGCCAGTGCGGTCATGCGCGCCTCGTAGAATCACCGGTTCCGCTTTCGTAGGAGAAAGATCATGGGTTCGTTCAGCATCTGGCATTGGCTGATCGTTTTGCTGGTCGTCGTGGTCATCTTCGGCACCAAAAAACTTCGCAATATCGGCTCCGACCTCGGGGGCGCCGTCAAGGGCTTCAAGGACGGCATGAAAAGTGGCGGCGACGGCGAAGCCGATGCGGCCACCGGCCCGGCGCAACAGGTGACCAACACCCAGCGCACCGACGCCAACACGGTGGACGTGGAAGCCAAGACCAAGAGCTGATGCACACGCGCCCGGGGCCCCCTGGGCGCGCTGCAGCAGCGCCCGCCGCATGATCGATTTCGGTTTCGACAAGATCGCCCTCATCGGCGCCGTGGCGCTGATCGTCATCGGGCCCGAGAAGCTGCCCAAGGTGGCCCGCACCATCGGCCACATGTTTGGCAAGGCGCAGCGTTACGTGGCCGATGTGAAGGCCGAGGTCAACCGCTCGATCGAGCTCGACGAGCTGAAGAAAATGCGCAGCCAGTTCGAAGACGCGGCGCGCAACGTCGAGCAATCCGTGCGCAGCGAAGTCAACGAAGCCGCTTCGGCCTTCGAAAACGACTGGAAAAGCGCCACCGCGATTGGCCATGATCACGGCCAGGCCAACGAGCCCTACCAGCCGCTGGCCGAGCCCACACCCAGCTACACACGGCCGAAGAAAAACTGGCGCCTGAAAAAGGGCGCCACACCGCAGTGGTACAAACAACGCCAGGGCATCCGCACCAAGGCGCAGTCGGGCGCGGCGCGGGTCGCACGCTTTCGGCCGCCGGGCCTGAAACTGCCACGATGAACGACCGGGCCCCAAGGCAGTCATGAGCGAGCCGGACAAGAAGAAAGACGAACTGGAAGGCACCGAGGCCCCCTTCGTGTCGCACCTGGTCGAACTGCGCGACCGCCTGATCCGTGCCGTCATCGCCATTGCCATCGCCTTTGCTGCATTGGCTTTCTGGCCGGGCCCTTCGGGCCTGTACGACCTGCTGGCCGCGCCGCTGGTGGCTCACCTGCCCAAGGGCGCCACGCTGATCGCCACCAATGTGATCTCGCCCATCCTGGTGCCGCTGAAGATCACGCTGATGGCCGCGTTCATGTTCGCGCTGCCCGTGGTGCTGTACCAGGTCTGGGCCTTTGTCGCGCCGGGCCTGTATTCGCACGAAAAACGCCTGGTGCTGCCGCTGGTCGTGAGCAGCACGTTGCTCTTCGTGGCCGGTGTGGCCTTCTGCTACTTCCTGGTCATCCCGGGCATGAGCAAGTTCATCCAGGCCTTTGCCCCCGCCAGCATCACCGCAGCACCTGACATCGAACAGTACTTCGGCTTCGTGCTGACGCTGTTCCTGGTGTTCGGGATCGCCTTTGAAGTGCCCATCGCCGTCATCGTGCTGGCCCGCATGGGGGTGGTCACCTTGGAGCAGTTGCGCAAGTGGCGCGGCTATTTCATCGTCGGTGCCTTCATCATCGCCGCCATCGTCACGCCACCCGACGTGATCTCGCAGCTGGCGCTGGCGATACCGATGTGCATCCTGTACGAGATAGGCATCATCGCGGCGAGCTTGTTCATCAAACACACCAAGGCCCCGCAAGCCGAGGCCGAAAGCAAGCCCAGCGCCTGATCCAAGCCAGCGAAGCGAGGCGACGACCAAGCCAGTTTCGCGGATCCGGCTCCGCCGGTCCAAGAAACGCCTCCCCCCCGGGGGGTGGTGAGCGCCAGCGAGCTGGGGGGCCCTATTTCACCCAGGTATTGAGCTGAATGATCGGCAGCAAGACCGACAGCATGATCAACACCACCACCACGCCCATGCCCACGATCAGCAGCGGCTCCAGGATGGTGGCCGCACCCATGGCCCGGCGTTGCACCTCGGCTGACAGCTGGTTGGACGCCCGCTGCAGCATCAGCGGCAGCTGACCGGTCTGTTCGCCCAACCGCGCGAACATCGACAGCAGCCCGGGGAAGCGCTTTTTCGCCGCCAGCGCTGAAGCCAGCGGCGCGCCTTCACGCACCTGCGCCAAGGCGTCGAGCGCGTCCTTGCGCATGGCGCGGTTGGACAGCGTTTCTGCAGCGGCTTGCAGCGCTTTCAGGATCGGCACCCCAGCGCTGGCCAGCATCGCCAGCGTGCCGCCGAACCGTGCCGCGTTGTAACCCCGCGCCAGGCGGCCGAACAACGGCAGGCGCAGCATCGCGGCATCGCTGCGTTCACGGAAGGCTTCGGTGCGACGCGCCAGCGTGAAAGCCACTGCAGCACCCACGGCCAGCAAAGCCACCGCCCAACCCCACTGGCGCACAAAGGCGCTGATGCCCAGCATGGCCACCGTCAGCGCCGGCAGCGCACGCTTGGAACTGGTGAAGGCACCGGCAATCTGCGGCACCACCCAGGTCACGAGAATGACCACGATGACCATCGCCACCAGCGACACGATGGCCGGGTACAACATCGCGCCCAGCACCTTGCTGCGCAGCGCCTGCTGCTGTTCCTGGTCGTCGGCCAGGCGTTCCAGCACGGGGCCCAGCGCGCCGCTTTGTTCACCGGCAGCCACCACGGCGCGGTAGACATCGTCGAACTCACGTGGGGCGGTGGCCAGCGCACGGGCAAAGGAACTGCCGGCGTTGACTTCGCTTTTCAGGTGAGCCACCAGTTCGCGCTGGCGATCGGTCTCGCTTTCGTCGGCCAGTGCCGTCAGCGCGCGTTCGAGCGGCAGGCCGCTGCCCACCAGACCGGCCAGCTGGCGTGTCCACACCGCGCGCGCGCCGGCGCTGAAAACACGCCGTGTGAACTTGGGTGCAGTGCCGTCGGTGGTGGCCGCGGTCACCGGCGTGACCGCCAGCGGCACCAGTTCGCGTGAGCGCAGCTGTGCACGGGCCGCCTTCGCGTTGTCGGCTTCGAGCAGGCCGTTGGCGGCCTTGCCCTTGGCGTCGAGGGCTTCGAATCGGTAGGCGGGCATGGTCAGCAGCCTCCAGAGTCAGCCCTTGCGCGGAACCGGCTTTGCCGGGCCGCTGCAAGAGCCCCCTTGGGGGGTGGCGAAGGCGCGTAGCGACAAGCCTGGGGGTCCATATCAGTCGCGTGTGACCCGGATGACCTCTTCAAGCGATGTCACGCCCGACTGCACCAGCCGTTCACCGTCTTCGCGCATCGACCGCAAGCCCGCCGCACGCGCGGCCGTGGCCAGTTCCTGTTCGGACGCGCGGTTGTGCACCAGCGCCTGCACATCGGGGTCAACCACCATCAACTCATAGACACCGGTGCGGCCCTTGTAGCCGGTGTGGGCGCAATGCTCGCAGCCCACCGGGTGCCAGCGGCCGGCATCGTCCTGCCGCTTGCAGCGTGGGCACAGCTTGCGCACCAGGCGCTGCGCCAGCACGCCCAAGAGGCTGCTGCTCAGCAAGAAGGGTTCGACGCCCATGTCGATGAGCCGTGTCACGCTGCTCGGTGCGTCGTTGGTGTGCACGGTGGCCAGCACCAGGTGGCCGGTCAGGCTGGCCTGGATGGCGATCTGCGCGGTTTCGAAGTCGCGGATCTCGCCGATCATGATGACGTCCGGGTCCTGGCGCAGGATGGCACGCAGCGCCTTCGCAAAGGTCAGGTCGATCTTCGGATTCACCTGCGTCTGGCCGATGCCCGGCAGTTCGTATTCCACCGGGTCTTCGACGGTCAGCACATTGGTGGTGGCGGTGTCCACACGCGTGAGCGATGCGTACAGCGTGGTCGTCTTGCCCGAACCCGTGGGCCCGGTGACGAGCACGATGCCGTGTGGCTGCTGGATCAGGCGCGCAAAGGCGTTCAGCACCTCGCCGTCCATGCCCAGGCCTTCCAGCGTGAAACGGCTTTCGGTCTTGTCCAGCAAGCGCAGCACCGCCCGTTCGCCATGTGAAGAAGGCAGCGTGCTGACCCGCACGTCGATGGCCCGCCCGCCGATGCGCAGGCTGATGCGGCCGTCCTGCGGCAGCCGCTTTTCCGCGATGTCGAGCTCGGCCATGATCTTCAGCCGGCTGATCATCGCCGCGTGCAGCGCCTTGTTGGGCTGCACCACCTCGCGCAGCGTGCCGTCGACACGAAAGCGCACGCTGCTGCTGCGTTCGTAGGGCTCGATGTGGATGTCCGACGCACCATCTTTCGCCGCTTGCGTGAGCAGCGCATTGAGCATGCGGATGATCGGCGCGTCGTCGGCCGCTTCCAGCAGGTCTTCCACCGCCGGCAGCTCCTGCATCATGCGGCTCAGGTCGACACCACTTTCCACTTCGCCGATGACCGCGGCGGCACTGCTTTCACCCCCCGCGTAGGCCGCGGCGATGCGCTGGCCCAGCGTGGCGGTGGCTTCGTGTTCGAAACGGGCCACCTCGAAGTGGCGCGTGACCTCGGCCAGCGCCGATGCGGACGTGGTCTCGCCGGCCCACAGCAGCAGCTGTTCGCCGTCGTCTTCGAGCAGCAGCGTGTGCGCCTTGGCGAATGCGTAGGGCAGCGGGTGTCGCGTGGCCATTCGCAGGCTCAGGGCGAGGTGGTCGCCGGCGGGTTCAGCGAAGCCGGCGGCGCCGACGCGGCCGAAGACGCGGGCAGCGGCGCCAGCGGCGGCAGCACCGGCGATTCATTGATCGGCATCACCACGCTGGGCTGCGGCTGCGAGTTGCGCTGCTCGCCGCGGATCTGCTCGTAGCGGTCCACGCTCAGGCGGTTGGCACTTTCGGCGTCGCGCAGCACCACCGGGCGCAGGAAAACCATCAGGTTGGTGCGCCGGCGCTCGCGGCTTTCGCTGCGGAACAAGCCGCCGATCAGCGGCAGGTCACCCAGCAGCGGCACCTTGCTCTTGTTGGTGACGAAGCGGTCTTCGATCAGACCGCCCAGCACCAGGATGGCGCCGTCGTCCACCACCACCGTGTTTTCGATGCTGCGCTTGGTGGTGGACGGGCCGGCGTTGGTGGTGCCGGCTGCCGTGGTTTCCTTGACACTGCTCTGTTCCTGGAAGATCGTCATGCGCACCGCACCGCCTTCGCCAATCTGCGGCCGGATGCGCAATGTGATGCCCACGTCCTTGCGCTCGATGGTCTGGAAGGGGTTGGCGTTGACGCCGGTGCCGCCCGCGCCGGTGAACTGCCCGGTGATGAAGGGCACGTTTTCGCCGACCACGATCTTGGCTTCTTCGTTGTCCAGCGTGATCAGGTTCGGGGTGCTGATGATGTTGGTTTCGCTCTGTGTCTGCAGCATGCGTGCGATGGCCGCCAGTGAGGTGACACCGTTGATCACGCTCAGCAGCCCCACGTTCAGGCCCTGGCCCAGGTTGATCTGGCCCTGCGCGGCCGAGGTGTTGATGTCGATGATGCCGGGCCGGCCGCTGCCGGCGAAGTTGGTGCCGGTGACGACACCGAACTTGTCGCCGCTTTTGCCCAGCAGGCCCTGCCACTGGAAGCCGAAGTCGGCCGAATCGGAAGGCGCCACCTCGACGATCATGCTTTCGATGTAGACCTGCGCGCGGCGCGAATCCAACTGGTCGATCAGCGCACGCACCTGTTTGTACAGCGGCTCGGGTGCCGTGATGATGAGCGAATTGGTGGCCGGGTCGGCCTGGATGAAACCGCCGGTGCTGGGCTGCGCCGCGCCGGTGACGGCGGCCGTGGCCTGCGGCGATGTGCCGGGTACACCAGCGGCCGCGGCTGCCGGCAAGCCCGACGGTGCTGGCGCCGAACCGCCGCTGCTGGTGCCGCCGGCCGCACCGAAGGCGGCGCGCACCACGGTAGCCAGCCGTACCGCGTCGGCGTTTTTCAGGTGCACCACCCACATGCCGCCGCCGGGGCCGATCAGGTTGTTGGGGCGGTCCAGCCGCGCGATGTTGGCTCGCACCAGGGCCAGGCGGGACGGGTTGGCGGCGCGGATGACCAGGGCATTGGCCCGCGAATCGGCCACCACGGTGACGCCGCCACCGGCCACGCCTTGTGCACCCGGCACCGGCGACACACCGCCGCCGTCGCTGAGCCGCTGCACCAGCGGCGCCAGGTCGGCGGCCACGGCGTGCTGCAACTGCACCACCTCGACGTCGGTGCCCGAGGCCACGTCCAGCGCCGCGATGATCTTGGCAATGCGCTGCAGATTTTCGGCGTAGTCGGTGATGACCAGCGAATTGCTGCCCGGGTTGGCGTTGATGGTGTTGTTGGCGCTGATCAGCGGCCGCAGCACCGCCACCAGGTTGTTGGGGTTTTCGTAGCGCAGCGGAAAGATCTGCGTGATGACCTGGTCACCACGCACCGACACCTCGCCCACGCTCACGGTGCCGGTCTGCAACTTGGCGTCGGCCTCGGGCACCACCTTCAGCAGGCCACCACTTTCCACCACCGCGAAACCCATGCCGCGCAAGGCCGACAGGTAGCTGGCAAACGCCTGGCGGATGCTCTGCGGCTGTTCGCTGTAGACGGTGATGTTGCCCTTCACACGCGGGTCGATGACGATGGCGCGGTCGATCATCGCGGCAAAGGCCCGGGTCACGGCTTCGACGTCGGCATTGACGAAGTTCACCGTCACCGGCGCGCGGCTGCGCGGCGAGATGCGGGGCGCGTTGTCCTGTGCCATCGCAGGTGGCAGGGCCATCGCAATGGCCAGCAGGGCCACCAGCGACTGCCTGGTGCGACGTGCGATGTGCAAACGCCAGCCGGCGGGCCGGGCTGCGCGAGACGACGCTGTGTTCATGGTCACCCGATCGAAATGAGAGACAGCGCGCCTTGGCGGCGGCCGATGATGTTGAGCAAGTTGGAAAGGGCCGCTTCCGACCCCGGTGCCGCACTGGCCTGGCCCCGGAAGCGCAGCCCCGAGGCTGCCCAATCACCCGAGCCCGACAACTGCAGCGCCCCGTCGGTGGTGTTGAGCTGGACCCTGGCCGCGTCGCCGCGTGGGTCACCCTGCAGGTCCAGGCGGTAGCTGCCCAGTTCTTCCAGCGTCGACAGGCTGGACGACATGCCGCGCAGCTGCAGTTCGGCCTGGCCCTGCATGATCCAGCGGCCCTGCACGGCCTCGGCCACCAGCCCGGCGCTGGACAATTGCAGCGTACCCGCCGGCTTCAGCGTGTTCCAGGGTGTGCCCAGGCCCACCAGCCAGCTGGCCGGCCACTGACCCAGCACACGGGGCGCCACGGCCGAGCCAAGGGCCGCCCCGTCGCCGGCACCGGGCAGTTCGATGCGCAGGCGGCCCAGGCCCGGCACCAGCCGCAACCGCAGCTCTTGGGCGATGCAACAGGCCTGCTGCAGGCCCAGTGACAGGGCACTGCCGGCCAGCCCCAGGGTCCAGTGCAGCCGGCCTGGCAGGGCGCTGGCGTCGCGGCTGCCGGGCCCGCCAGTCAGCACCAGCACGGCGCTGCCCTGCCACACGGTGCCGCGGGCATCGGCCAGCAGCAGGCGGCCCTCGGTTCCGGCCGACACACCACGTGCCAACCACGCCGCCGGCGCAAACGCGACCAGCGCCAGCAAGGCGCCCAGGGCTGAACCGGCGAGCATCCAGCGCTTCATGGCGCGCCCCCGATGGCCACCGACAAGGTGCCGCTGTAACCCTGCGCGGCGCGGCTCAGATTGGCGTCCACCGGGCGGGCACGGGCGCCGGCACGCACCTCGGCCAACCAGTCGCGCAAGGCGCCGGTGCCCACGCCGGTAAGCGTCAGCGTGGCCCTTTCGCCTTGCAGCGACAGCTGGGCCTTGTCACCCAGGCGGGTGGTCGCGGCACGCAGCGCGGCGGCGGCTTGGTCGGGTGTCACCGGTGGCGCGGCACGCAGTTCGGCGGCCTCGGCGGCCAGGCGCTGCATGGCCTGCAGTTGGGCGTCCAGACGGTCGATTTCTGCCGGCGCGCGGGCCAGCGTGCGCCAGGCCGGCTGCACGGCAACGGCCCACAACAAAGCCACGCCGATCAGTGCGGATGCAACGGCCACCAGTGTCTGCTCGCGCCGCGCCAGACCGCGCCACCAGGCCTGCATCGGCGCCAGCGCGCTGCGCGGCGCGCCCATCGGGGCGGTCGAAGCACCGGTCACGTTCACAGCACCCCCTGCCGCGCCAGGCGGGTCAGCAGCACCCGGCCTTCGGCAAACTCAGCCGCGTAACCGGCACTGCGCACACGTTCGCGGAACTGCTGGATCTGCGGCTCACCCCAGCCCGCGGTGGCCAGCGTCAGGCTGCCGGGTTCGAAACGCAGTGTCTGCGTCGGGCCCAGGCCGTCGGGCCAGGCAGCGGCAGCAGCGGCCATCAAGGCCTCGAGGTCGCCGTCACCGGCACGGCCCGCCGCCGTGCGCAGGCGGTCGGTTTCACGCTGCATCTGCAGCGGTGCGTCCAAGACCGCGCGCACACCCGGGTGGGCGCTGCGCAGCAGCTCGTTCATGACCGTGCGACGCTGTTCGATGGCCTGGCGCTGCTGCCAGGCATAAGCGTTCAGGCCCACCAGTTGCAGCACCAGCAAAGCCGCCAGCCCGATGCGCACCGGCCGCCAGTCGGCGCTGAAAAAACGCTTGCCCAGCGTGCGCAGCGCACGTGTGCCGCGGGCACGGGCCACCAGGTCGAACTGGCGCAGATTGCCACGCCCCTGCGCCGCTTCGAGCGCCCGTTCGGCATCGCTCATCAAGGGCACCGGCTGGCCCAGCCAATGTTCGGCGGCTTGCGCCGCAGCGGGTGTGCTGGTCCAGCGGATCAGGGCCGCGTCGTGGCCCACCGCGTCGGCCGTCAAGGCCACCGGCGCGGCACCTGGCAAAAGCGCGCGAGCCAGGCTGCCGCCCAGGCGCAGGTTCAGCACACCGTCGGGCCGCGAGAGGCTCAGCCAGGGTTGGCTGTCTTCGTCGCTGCTGCTGCCCGACAGCCCACTGCCCAAGCCGGTGCCCAGGTGAAAGTGGCCTCGCGCGCCAGCCGTGTCGGCAGGCAAGGCAGCGGTCACGACACGTTCGACACCTTGGCCCGCAGATTCGAGCGCCGTCAACGCCGCCGCCAGCCGCGGGCCGTCGGTCACCGCCACCCAGCCCGGGCGGCCCGGCACGGCACCTTCGGCCAGCGCAAAGTGCAGCGTCGGGCCTTCGTCGAGCAGGGCTTCTTCCATCACGCCAGCCAGGGCGTCGCGCAGGCGCGCGGGTGGCGCCTTGGGAATGTCGACAAGGTGCCAGCTGACGTCGGCGTCGGCCAGCAGCAGCAGCACCTGGTCGGCGCGCGGCAGCAGCGCGGCGCTGGCCTGGCCCGTCTGGACCGGTGTGCGGCCGTCGCTGCTGAGCACGTAATGCCACTCGGTGGGCAGGCGGTGGGCCCAGGCGGCGTCGACGGTGCCGCTGGCGCCTGCGCGGGCGCCAAGCCGGTCACGGGGCGGGAGCTGGATGACGAGCAAGGACATGCGGTGGTCGCTGTGTTCCCGTGGCAAGGGGTCGGCTGGGGCGGGATCGGTGCCGTATTGTGGCCTTCAGCGCTGCGGCGCCGAGAAGCTGCGCCTTTCGCGGCGCAGGACATCCACGCGGCCGTCGCGGCGCACCAGCAGCGAACGTTCTTCCAGCACCCGGTCTTCCAGCCGCAGCCGGCCCGCGACATAGAAGTGGCTGCTGCCGACACTCACGCGGTTGGGCTCGAGCACGGTGTCGGGCGGCAGCAGGGTCTTGGCCGCTTCGAGCGTTTCGAAGGGCTTGCGCTGGCGCGCCTGCAGCAGGCGCTCCGCACTGCCCAGGTCGATGCCGTCGATGGCCGCCACGATGACCTCGCGCGAGGCGGTGTTCAGGTTCACCGGCGTGGCCACCGGCAGCAGATCGGCATAAGGTTCCAGGCGCTGCAACGTGGCCGGGTCCAGGCCCAACCAGGCCATGTCTTCCCAGCGCGAAGGTCGCAAGGGCGCGCCGTCGGGGTTGTCGGTGCTGCCACCCTGCACTTCACCCAGGGCCTGGGCGATCAGCGCCGCGGCGTCGCTTGGCGCGCCCGCCAGATCACACAGCCGCTGCAGCGCGTCCACCTGCACCTTCACCGGCTTGCCGGCGTCGTCGACCAGCGCTCGCAGGTTGAACCGCGACTGCGCGTCTTCGATGGCGCCGGAGATGAAGGCCTCGGGGCCGCTGTCGGCGTTGTTGTCCTTGTCGGCAGCCAGGAAGGACGACAGGCGCGCTTCGGCCAGCGGCTGCGCCCAGGGCTCGCCCAATGAATCGTGCGGGCTGCTTCTTTGCTGGTTGCCACGCAGGTCTTCGCGCAGGATCAGCCGGGCCCAGTCGAGTGCGCCGTTCAGGATCCAGCTGCCTTGGCCACGGGCCCGTTCGGCGGCTTCGATGGCCACCGCCCTTTCCTGCTGCCAGACCATGGCCGCGGTGATGGTGGCCACCAACGCAACGATGATCATCGCCAGCAGCAGGGCCGCACCGCGCTGTGCAGCAGCACGGCACTGGCGGGGCCATGGCAGGCGGGTGGTGTTCATGGGGTGTTCATTGCCCGTTTGGCCCCAGCGCAATGTCGCGCGTCAGTTTCTGGCCCTGCAGCGTGATCACCACACGCACGGCGTTGGGCAGCTGTTCTCGAGTGCCCGTGACCGCACCCGTGGGCCCGGCGGGTGTCACCACATTGCCCGTGGACTGGGCGTTGCTCCAGTCACTGCCGCGGTGGAAGTAGACCTGCCACTCGCTGGCGCCGTCGGCCACGGTCAGGTGGCCGGCTTCGTTGCCCAGGAACTGCTGGCTGGCCAGCCAGGCCTGCTGCAGCGCCAAGCTGCGCACGAAGGTGGGGCCGGCCCAGCGTTGCCACAGGCCGTTGCGCACCGACCAGGCCACCAGGGCCACACCACCGTCGACCCGCCGGGTGATGCGCAGCGTCTGGCCGTCGAAGGTGAGTGCGGGCACCAGCTCGGTGTCGTGCACGGCCTGCAGGTCCTGCTGCCATTGCAGCAGCACGGTGGACAGCCGGGTGCTGCGGTCGATGGCCTGGCGGCTGGCTTCGCGCGCACCCAGCACGCCTTCGAGCGCGAGCCAGGTGAAGGTGGACAGGATGGCCATCAGCAGCAGCGCCACCAGCACTTCGACCAGCGTGAAGCCGGCCTGTCGTCGGCCGTCTGTCATTGGCGCCCCAGCACCGTGGACAGGGTGAGCAAAGGCACACCGGCTTCGGTGCTGACTTCGGCGTCGACACGCCGGAAGCTGGGGTTGGGCGTGGGCCGTGTGATCAGCTTGCCCTTGTAGCTGCGGCCCAGCTGTTCGCAGCCGAAGTCGCTGTCGCCGACACCGGGAAACACACGGCGCAAACGCAGTTCGGTGAGCTGGTTGTCGGCACACCACTGCGCCGCGATGACGTCGCCCAGGCGGTCGGCGTTGTCGGTCAGCACACCGGCGGCTCGCAAACCGGCCGTCAGCGCGATGCTCACCACCGCCAGCGCGACCAGCACTTCGATCAGCGTGAAGCCAGCAGGCAGGGGGCTAGCGCGGCGTGGCATTGGGCAACACAGCGGCGTCGCCGGGCTCGGTGGCCACGGCAAAGGGGCTCAGGCCGTCGGTGAAGAGTTCAATGCGCCGGCCCTCCAAACCGAGCACGATGCGCTGCGCTCGCAGGATGGCCGACGGCCCCAGCACCACGCTGGGCGCGCCCACCACTTGGGCCACGACACGCGCATCCAGCCAGCGGCTGGGCAGCCCCGCCTGCGCAGGCACACCGACAAACCGGAAGTGCACCGGGCGGCCCTGCAGGTCGCTCAGGGCCTGGCCGCTCTCACCGGTGCTGCCGGGCAACCAGATCACCGGGGCACCGGACACCCGCGATTCCGCGCGTGCTGTTTCCAGCAAGGCGATCAGGCGTTCGCCTTCTTCGTCCAGCTTGGCGGCTTCGCCGTCGGGCAGGGCCACCGCCACCAGCGACACAGCCACGGCGACCACCGCGATCACGATCAGCAGCTCGACGATCGTGAAGCCGCGTGTGCGCCCGGGGCCCCGCAGCCAGCCAGCGCCGGGTTTACTGCCAGGAACCGATGTCGGCATCTTTGTCTTCGCCACCCGGCTGGCCGTCGGCGCCGAAGCTGAAGACATCGATCTCGCCCCGCACGCCCGGGTTCAGGTACTGGTAGGCGCGGCCCCAGGGGTCGGCCGGCAGCTTTTCGAGGTAGGGCTTCCAGTTGGGGGGCACCGTGCCTGCCGTGGGCTTGCGCACCAGCGCATCCAGGCCTTGCTCGGCGCTGGGGTAACGCTGGTTGTCCAGGCGGTAGCGCTTCAGGCCCTGCATCAGCGTGTTGATGTCGGTGCGCGCTGCGGTGGCGCGGGCTTCGTCGAGACCGGAAAAGAGGTTGGGCACGATCAGCGCACCCAGCACGCCAATGATCACCAGCACGACCAGCAACTCGATCAGCGTGAAACCGCGGGCGCGGCGCGCGCGGCGAATGAGGGGCAGGAACGTCATGGCGGGGTCTGGCAGAGGTCTGTCGTCGCGGAAGCGGGCCGATGGCCAGCGGGCGGCAGGGGATGGGCCGCTGGCCCCAGGAAAGCGCTGCATGATAATCGGCGCATGTGGACGCGCGCGGTCACCTTCGGAGTCTGGGCAGCGCTCGCTGCCAGTGCCCTGCTCTGGGGGCTGAAGCTGTGGGTGAAAGCACCTGCTGCACCACCCCAGACGCAGCTGGCGCAAGCCAACGGCTCGGCCCGGGGCGACCTGAGCCGCCTGCTGGGCAGTGATGCGGTGGCCCCGGTGGTGTCCGACGCGGAGCCAGAACCCGCCGCCGATGCCCGTTTCAGCCTGATCGGCGTGCTCAGTCCACGCCAGCCCCAGGCGGCCCGCGAAGGTCTGGCCCTCATCTCCGTGGATGGCAGACCGCCGAAGGCCTTCCGCGTGGGCGCGCAGGTCGACGGCAGCCATGTGCTGCAGTCGGTCAGCGCGCGCGGTGCCAGCCTGGGGCCCGCCGGTGGCACACCGGTCATCGCGCTGAACCTGCCGCCGCCCGCGCCAGCTGCCACGGGGCAGATGCCGCCGGCCCAGGTGGGTGGATTCACGCCGCCGGTTCCACCCGCACGGGTCATGCCCGCTCCTGGGCAGCGCCTGCCGCCGCCGATGTCGCAGCAGACCGTGACGCCAATCGCACCGCCAGTGCCGATGACCGCCCCCCCGAACAGCGAGCCCGAGGGCGCGCCTTTGCGCTGAAGGTTCAGTACAGCGCGTCGCCAAAAGGCGAAGGCATCCGCACCGGGTCGGGTTCGTTGAAAGGCTCGGCCAGGCCACCCGGGCGCGACGGGCCGGGGTCTTCGCCGTCTGCCACTTCGGTCAGCAAAGCGGCAGCGCTCTTGACCAGCGGCCAGGCCAGCGTGGCGCCGGTGCCGTCGGTGCTTTCCATGCCCAGTTCCATCAGTGCCGAGGCGCGGAACAGGTTCAGCGCCTGATCCAGGCCACGATGGCCATGGCTGCGGCAGAACACGCAGTAGTCGGTGACCGGCTGCGCGATGCGGGCGGCCAGCATCAGCGCGGCGCAGGCCGGCATGCCGTCGATCATCAGCAGGTGGCGCTTGCTGGTGGCCATCAGGATCACACCCACCATCACGGCCACCTCGAAGCCGCCAAAGGCCGCCAGCACCTCGATGGGTTCGACGACATCGCGGTGGCGGCCCTGCGCGGCCTGCAGCACCGTCATCAGGTGCGCCAGGTAGGCCGCTTCCATGTGCGGGCCGGTGACGACGAGGTCGCGCACCGGGCTGTCGGTCAGCCGCGACAGCACCAGCGCCGCGCTTTCGTGCGAACCCACACCCACGCCTGCCAACACGGTGACGTTGCCACGCAGCTTGTCGCCGATTTCCATGCCGGCGCGCATGCCGGCGTGGGCCTGGTCCAGGCTCATCGCGGCACTGGCACGGCTATTGCGCGTGCCGTGCGCGATCTTGCGCATCATCAGCCGGTCGTGTGGTGGCAGGTTGTGCGCCATGCCGCAGTCGACCACGGTCACTTCCAGTTGCTGCGCACGTGCAAACACGGTCAGCGGCAGCTGGTTGCTCAGCAGCATGTGCACCGTTTCGTGCGTGGGCCGGGCCAGGGCTTCGGTGACACCGTCCACGGCCAGGCCGTGGTCGGCGGCAAAGACCAGCAATTGCGGGTCGTGCAGCACCGGCTTCAGCGTGTTCTGCATCAGACCCAGGCGCACCGCCAGTGGCTCCAGTTCACCCAGGCTGCCACCGGCTTCGTTGCGACGCGTCAGCTTGTCGCGCAGCGCTTTTTCCAGCAAGGGGCTGGAGGTGGGGGTGACGAGCGATCTGCTGGCTGCCATGGCAAATGAGTGTAAGAGGCGGCCTCAGCGCAAAAACAGTTCGTAAACGGGATTGCGGGTTTCTTCGACATAAGGGTAGGCCAGGGTCCGCAGGAACTCGTCGAAGCCCGCCTCGTCACCCGCCGGCACCTGGATGCCCACCAGGATGCGGCCGTAGTCCGCCCCCTGATTGCGGTAGTGGAAGAGGCTGATGTTCCAGCCCGGGTGCATGGCGGCCAGGAAGCGCATCAGCGCACCGGGTCTTTCAGGAAACTCAAAACGGAACAGGCGTTCGTCACGTGCCAGCTCGCTGCGCCCACCCACCATGTGGCGCACGTGTTCCTTGGCCAGTTCGTCGTCGGTCAGGTCGACGTTGGCAAAGCCTTGTTTGCTGAACTGGCGGCCGATGCGCTCGGCCTCTTCGCGCCTGGCAATCGCCAGGCCGACAAAGACGTGGGCAACGTTGTGGTGGCTGATGCGGTAGTTGAACTCGGTCACGGACCGCGGTCCGATGAGTTCGCAGAAGCGCCTGAAGGATCCGCGCTCTTCGGGGATCGTGACGGCAAACAGCGCCTCTCGCTGCTCGCCGAACTCGGCCCGCTCGGCCACGAAGCGCAGGCGGTCGAAGTTCATGTTGGCGCCGCAGGTGATGGCCACCAGCGTGCGGCCCTTCAGCTTGTGTGTGTCGACGTACTGCTTGATGGCCGCCACACCCAGCGCGCCGGCAGGTTCCAGGATGCTGCGGGTGTCCTGGAACACGTCCTTGATGGCGGCGCACACGGCATCGGTGTCCACCACCACGTAGTCGTCGACCAGCGCCCGCGCCACGCGGAAGGTTTCTTCGCCCACCAGCTTGACCGCCGTGCCGTCGGAAAACAGGCCCACGTCGGTGAGCGTGACACGCTTGCCGGCGGCCACCGAGCGCACCATGGCATTGGAGTCTTCGGTCTGCACACCGATCACGCGCACCTCGGGCCGCACCGCCTTGATGTAGGCCGCCACACCCGAGATCAAACCTCCGCCGCCGATGGCCACGAACACGGCGTCGATGGGGCCCTGGTGCTGGCGCAGGATCTCCATCGCCACCGTGCCCTGGCCGGCGATGACATCGGGGTCGTCGAAGGGGTGCACAAAGGTCAGGCCCTGTGCGGCCTGCAATTGCAGCGCGTGCTGGTAGGCGTCGCTGTAGCTGTCACCGTGCAACACCACCTCGCCACCCAGCGCCGCCACGGCGTCGATCTTCAGCTTGGGCGTGGTCACCGGCATCACGATGACGGCGCGGCAGTTCAGCCGCTTGGCCGACAGCGCCACGCCTTGGGCGTGGTTGCCGGCAGAAGCGCAGATGACACCAGCGGCCAGCATCTCGGGCGCCAGCTGGGCCATCTTGTTGTAGGCGCCGCGCAGCTTGAAGCTGAACACCGGCTGCTGGTCTTCGCGCTTCAGCAGCACCGTGTTGCCCAGGCGCCGGCTCAGGCTACGCGCCGGCTGCAGCGCGGTTTCGATGGCGACATCGTAGACCCGGGCCGTCAGCACCCGTTTCAGGTAGTCAGCGGCAATGCGCTGGCCCTTGGCAGTCACGGCCAGGCGAGGGCGGGTGTCTTCGGGTGTCACGGCAAAGGCTGCGGAGTGTGGCGGCGGGCGCGCTGAGGGGGGCGGATCATAAGTCAGCACTTTTGCTCCGCTGCGCAGCCGTTGCGCCCTGCAGGGCGGGAAGACGGGCAGAAAAAAACCCGGAGCCTTGTGAGCTCCGGGCTGAATCCACCATACAGGAGGTGGAGGAGACAATCGGTGGAAGCCAACGCCAACACTGCGAGCGCAGCGCTTTGTTCGACTCCCTTGCGGGCCAGTCTATCACCGCGTTGCTGCACTGCAATATGCTTGTGGCGTCTTCGCGATAGAGACTCGACTCCATTTTTCACGGCGCTGCCAGCAGCGCGCGACAAGAGGGCAGATGCACCATGGAATGCACCATCAACTGGATGCCGGGCACCGGCATGGGTTTTGTGGCCGAAACCGGCAGCGGCCATTTCCTGACCATGGACGGCGCGCCCGACGGCGGCGGCCGCAACCTGGCCCCTAGGCCGATGGAAACGGTGCTGGCCGGCACGGGGGGCTGCACCGCCTACGACGTGGTGCTGATCCTGAAACGCGGGCGCCACGCCGTCAGCGGCTGTCAGGTCAAGGTCAGCGCCGATCGCGCCGAGCAGGACCCGAAGGTCTTCACCCGCATTGCCATGCATTTCATCGTCAGCGGCAAGGGCCTGCAGGCAGCTGCGGTGGAAAGGGCCATCGCGCTGTCGCACGAACGTTACTGCTCGGCCAGCATCATGCTGGGCAAAACGGCGCAGATCAGCACCAGCTTCGAGATCGTCGAAACGGCCTGATGCCAGGGGATGCGCCGGGACCCGGCGGGACGAGGCCAGGGGCTGCGTCCCGCAGCCCGATCAGATCCGGTGGGCCACCGTGGTCATGACCCGCGCCGCACCCCGCATCAACCAGGCCACGGGCGGTGGCAGTTCCATGCCGCCGGCGCGGGTGGCGTCTTCGGCATGCCGGGCTTCGTCGTCTTTCATCACCGAAACGATGGCTCGGGACCGCTGGTCCGCTGCCGGCAGCCGGTCCAGGTGACCGGCCAGGTGCTGTTCGACCTGCCTTTCGGTCTCGATCACGAAGCCCAGGCTGACCTTGTCGCCCAGGCGCCCGGCCAGCAGGCCGATGCCAAAGGCACCGGCGTACCACAGCGGGTTCAGCAGGCTGGGGCGCGAGTCCAACTCTTTCAAACGTTGCTGCGTCCAGGCCAGGTGATCGGTCTCTTCGCGTGCCGCATGCTGCATCTGCTCACGAAGGGCCTCGGTACGCGCCGTCAGCGCCTGCGCCTGGTAAAGCGCCTGGGCACAGACTTCGCCGACGTGGTTGATGCGCATCAGCGCACCCGCCAGGCGGCGTTGGGCCTCGTCCAGAGCCTCGGGCAGGGCAGCGGAAGCAGCCGGTTCGGGACAGGGGCGAGCGGCATGCACGGTGCCGAACACCGTGCGCAAGGCGTTGTCGGCACTGGCCAGAAAACGATCGGGGTAATCCATGAGGCACCAGAATAGCCGATTCGGATCGTGCCCGTTTCAAGGCTGTGACACGTTGTTAGCAGACAACAAGCCACCTGCATTTCTTGGGCAAACGGTGGCAAAGCCTCGGGGCTCTGGTGCAATACGGACAACTTCCGCTGAGGAGGTTGGCCTGATCAGCCCCTCGCCGGGTGACTTCCCCGATCGGGACCTCTTGTATCAACATAGGAGATAGTTGCAATGAAAAAATCTCTGCTCGCCTTGGCCGCGCTGACCGCGTTCGCTGGCGTCGCTTCGGCCCAATCGTCGGTTACCTTGTTCGGTATCGTCGACTTGAACGCCCGCAGCACCAAGACCGGCTCGTCGACGGTCAAGTCGCTGAGCCAAGACGGCAACGCGTCCAGCCGCCTCGGCTTCCGCGGTGTCGAAGACCTGGGTGGCGGCATGCGTGCCGGCTTCTGGATCGAAGGCGCCATCAACCCTGACACCGGCACGCCTGGTGGTCAGTCGTGGCAGCGTCGTTCGACCGTCAGCCTGATGGGTGGTTTTGGTGAAGTCCGTCTGGGCCGCGACTACACGCCGTCCTTCTGGAACTACACCGTGTTCGATCCGTTTGGCACCAACGGTGTGGCTTCGATGGCTCAGGTGGTGAACGGCTCCTTGGGTTCTGGCGCGACCACTTTTGTTCGTGCCAACAACACCATCGGCTACTTCCTGCCGGCCATGGGTGGTCTGTATGGTCAGGTGCAAGTGGCTGCTGGCGAAAACGTCACGGGCAACAAGTACATCGGCGCTCGCCTGGGCTACGCTGGTGGTCCGGTGAACGTCGCTGGTGCCTTCGGCAAGACCTACCGCACGGGCACGATGGTTGACGACTACACCGACATGAACGTCGGTGCTTCGTTCAAGTTGAGCTTCATGACCCTGATGGGCCAGTACTCGAAGCGCGACTACAGCACGCTCGACCAGACCACGTACCTGATCGGCGCCCTGGTGCCGATCGGTTCGGGTACCTTCAAGGCTTCTTACGCGAAGTCTGATGGTTCGACCGTCGCCAACGACGCCACGCTGATCGGCCTGGGCTACGTCTACGATCTGTCCAAGCGCACCGCCGTGTACGCGCAGTTCGCCAAGGCCGACCGCACCGGTTCTGCCAACGACGTGACCGCCTACGAGTTCGGCGTTCGCCACTCGTTCTGATCGGTCTGCACCACGCGCCTGGCAACAGGTGCGTTGTGCCACCCAAGCCGCCTTCGGGCGGCTTTTTTCTGGCTGCCCCACAACCTTTCACCGGCACCCCTGGCATGCGCAAGCTTCTGGCACTGACGGCGTTGACCCTGGTGGGCTGCGCCTCGCCACCCATGCAAACGACCGGCGCCGAGTGGCACGCGGTGTCGCTGCCCGGCAAGCGCAGTACCCACTACGCCTGGACCCACAAGGACGGCCGCCCAGCCTGGGCCGCCACGTCCGAAGGCTCGGCCAGCATGTGGCGTCGGCGCGTGAACCGCACCCCCGAGCGCCTGGGCGACGTGAATTTTTCGTGGTGGGTGAGCGACCTCGTGGCCGATGCCAATGTGGCCGTGGCCGAACGCGCCGATGCCCCAGCCCGTGTGATGTTCGCCTTCGACGGTGACGTCAGCCGCCTGCCCCAGCGCACGCGTGTGATGTTCGAACTGGCCGAGGCGCTGACCGGCGAAAAGCCGCCGTATGCCACCCTGGTTTATGTGTGGGACGCGACCGCACCGGTGGGCAGTGTCATCGTCAACCCCCGCACCGACCGCATCCGCAAGATCGTGGTCGACTCCGGACCGGCCAAGCTGCGCCGCTGGCGCGATCACAAACGCAATCTGGCGGCGGACTACCGGCTGGCCTTTGGTGAAGAGCCCGGGCCGCTGGCCGCGATCGCGCTGATGACCGACAGCGACAACACCGCGTCGCGTGCTGTCTCGTGGTACGGGCCGGTCACCCTCGAAAGTTCTTCCCAACCGTGACGTCGTTTCCTTGGCGCTTTCAGCACGGGCCCTGGGCGTCTGCACCGACTGGGTGCAAACACCGCATCGGTGGACCCTGCGATGGCCCGAGAATGCCGGCCATCCGCCGGCAGCCCCTGGCGGCCCGGCCCGGCCTGGCACCGGGCTTGCGTCTGCTCTCTTGATCCACCTTCCCTGCTTGCACGCCGTCCCTGTGACTGTCTGAGCTGACCCCGACCCGACTCCAGGTCCGGCCCCGCATCTGCGGGCCCACCGGCCACTTCCCATGCTCGTATTCATTCTTCGCCGCCTGATGCAAGCCGTGATCGTGATGCTCACGGTCGCTTTCATCTCCTTCATGCTGTTCCAGTTCGTCGGCGACCCGGTCACCAACCTGCTGGGACAGGACGCCACACAGGAACAGCGCGACAAGTTGCGCCACGACCTGGGGCTCGACGACCCGTTCCCGGTGCAGTTTGCCAAGTTCATCGGCAATGCCGTGCAGGGTGAGTTCGGTCTCAGCCTGCGCCAGGGCCGCAAGGTCTCGGCGCTGATCGCCGAGCGTTTTCCGGCCACGATGGAACTGGCGATGGCCGCTGCCGTCATCGCGCTGGGTCTGGGTGTGCCGCTGGGTGTCTACGCGGCGCTGCGGCGTGGCAGGTTCGGCTCACAGCTGGTGATGACGCTGTCGCTGCTGGGGGTGTCCTTGCCCACCTTCCTGATCGGCATCCTGCTGATCCTGATCTTTGCCGTGACGCTGAAGTGGCTGCCCAGCTTCGGCCGCGGTGACACCGTGGCCATCGGCGCCTGGACCACGGGCCTGCTCACGGTGGACGGCTGGAAGCACCTGGTGCTGCCGGCCATCACGCTGTCGGTGTTCCAGCTGGCGCTGATCATGCGGCTGGTGCGGGCCGAGATGCTGGAGGTGCTGCGCACCGACTACGTGAAGTTCGCGCGCGCCCGCGGCCTGGAAGACCGGGCCGTCTATTTCGGACACGCCTTGAAGAACACGCTGGTGCCTGTCATCACCATCACGGGTTTGCAACTCGGCAGCCTGATCGCCTTTGCCATCATCACCGAGACGGTCTTCCAGTGGCCCGGCATGGGTTTCCTCTTCATCCAGGCGGTGCAGTTTGCAGACGTTCCGGTGATGGCCGCCTACCTGTGCCTGATTGCGCTGATCTTCGTGCTCGTCAACCTCGTGGTGGACCTGCTGTACTTTGCTGTCGACCCCCGCCTGCGCATCGAAAAGTCGGCGGCGGGTCATTGAACTCATGAGCACCTCTTCCATCCCTTCCCCCGCGGCCGCACCCGGCGCCTTCAGGCGCTTCCTGGACGGCGACATCTGGTTCAGCTTCAAGAATTCGCCGATGGCCATCGTGGCCGCGGTGATTGCGGCGCTGTGCGTTTTCTGTTCGGTGTTTGCACCCTGGGTGTCACCTCACAACCCCTTCGACCTGGCGACGCTGAACCTGTCCGACGCACGTCTGCCACCGGCCTGGCTGGAAGGCGGCAGCCGCACCTACCTGCTGGGCACCGACGACCAGGGCCGCGACATCCTGTCGGCGCTGTTCTACGGCGCCCGTATCTCGCTGTTCGTGGGCCTGGCCTCGGTGCTGGTGTCGATGGCCGTGGGCGTGGGCCTGGGCCTGCTGTCGGGTTTTGTCGGCGGCAAGACCGACGCCTTCATCATGCGGGTGTGCGACGTGATGCTGTCCTTCCCGTCGATCCTGATCGCGCTCTTGATCGACGGCGTGGCGCGTGCGATGTTTCCCAACGCCCACGACGAACTGGCCTTTGGCGTGCTGATCATCGCCATCTCGCTGGGCGGCTGGGTGCAGTACGCGCGCACGGTGCGCGGCAGCACGCTGGTGGAGCGCAACAAGGAATACGTGCAGGCCGCGCGGGTGATCGGTGTGTCGCCCTACCGCATCATGGTCAAGCACGTGCTGCCCAATGTGATGGGGCCGGTGCTGGTGCTGGCCACCATCCAGGTGGCCGCCGCCATCCTGACCGAAGCCACGCTGTCCTTCCTGGGTGTGGGTGTGCCGCCCACGTCGCCCAGCCTGGGCACGCTGATCCGCGTGGGCAACGACTTCCTGTTCAGCGGCGAGTGGTGGATCACCATCTTCCCGGGCGCCATGCTGGTGCTGATTGCGCTGAGCGTGAACCTGCTGGGCGACTGGCTGCGTGATGCGCTGAACCCGAGGCTGCGCTGAGATGACTGCCCCTTTGCTCGAAGTCAGGAACCTGCGCGTCGAATTCCCCACGCGCCACGGCACGCTGCTGGCGCTGGATGACATCTCCTTCGACATCTCTCCTGGTGAAGTGCTGGGCGTGGTGGGCGAATCCGGTGCCGGCAAGTCGCTTACCGGCGCGGCCATCATCGGCCTGCTCGAACCGCCGGGCCGCATTGCCGGTGGCGAGATCCGCCTGGCCGGTCAGCGCATCGACAACCTGCCTTACGAGCAGATGCGCAAGATCCGCGGCCGCCAGATCGGCGCCATCTTCCAGGACCCGCTGACGTCGCTGAACCCGCTGTACACCATCGGCCGCCAGCTCACCGAAACCATCCTCACGCACCTGCCAGTCAGCGCCGAAGAAGCGCGCCAGCGCGCCGTGCGGCTGCTGCAGGAAACCGGCATTCCGGCGGCCGAAGAACGCATCGACCAGTACCCGCACCAGTTCAGCGGCGGCATGCGCCAGCGCGTGGTCATCGCACTGGCATTGGCAGCAGAGCCCAAGCTCATCGTGGCCGACGAGCCCACCACAGCGCTGGACGTGTCGATCCAGGCGCAGATCATTTCGCTGCTCAAGCGCCTGTGCAAGGAACACGGTGCGGCCGTGATGCTGGTCACGCACGACATGGGCGTGATCGCCGAAACCTGTGACCGCGTGGCTGTGCTCTATGCCGGCCGTGTGGCCGAGATCGGGCCCGTGGGCGACGTCATCCACCGGCCCAGCCACCCCTACACCACGGGGCTGATGGGCTCGATCCCGGCGATGGACGAAGACCGCGAGCGGCTGCTGCAGATCGACGGCTCGATGCCGCGCCTGAATGCCATTCCCAAGGGCTGCGCCTTCAACCCCCGCTGCCCGCAGGTCATGCCCCGCTGCCGCGAAGAACGGCCCGAACTCTTTGACGCAGGCCCCACCCGCGCGGCCTGCTGGCTGGTGAACGAATCGAAGGTGAAAGCATGACCCCGCTCGTGCAGGTGCGCGACCTGTCCAAGACCTTCGATGTGTCGGCCCCATGGCTCAACCGTGTGGTGGAACGCAAGCCGCGGCAGTTTGTGCACGCCGTGGACGGTGTCTCCTTCACCATCGAACGCGGCAAGACGCTGGCGCTGGTGGGTGAATCGGGTTGTGGCAAGAGCACCGTGGCGCGCCTGCTGGTGGGCCTGTACCAGCCCACCCGTGGCGACGTGCAGTTTGATGGCCAGCCCACCGACGCGGCACAGAACGCTGCCGGTGTGCGCACGCTGCGCCGGCGCATGCAGATGATCTTCCAGGACCCTTATGCCAGCTTGAACCCGCGCTGGAAGGTGCTGGACATCGTCGGTGAACCCTTGCGCGAACACGGCCTGGTGAATCAGCAGGGCACGCCGCCTGGCGGCGTGCGGGAAGCCGACGCGCTGAAGGCCAAGGTCGGCGAATTGCTGCTGTCGGTGGGCCTGGCGGCGTCGGACGTCGAGAAGTTCCCGCACCAATTCAGCGGCGGTCAGCGCCAGCGCATCAGCATCGCGCGTGCGCTGGCCACGCAGCCCGAATTCCTGGTCTGCGACGAACCCACGTCGGCGCTGGACGTGTCGGTGCAAGCCCAGGTGCTGAACATCATGAAGGACCTGCAGCGCAGCCAGGGTCTGACCTACCTGTTCATCAGCCACAACCTGGCCGTCGTGCGCCACGTCGCCGACCAGGTGGGCGTGATGTACCTGGGGCGCCTGGTGGAGCTGTCGGACAAGGCCGAACTCTTCGGCCACCCGCGCCACCCCTACACCCGCATGCTGCTGGACGCCATTCCCGACATCCACATGAGCGGCCGTTCACGCACACCGGTGCAAGGCGAAGTGCCCAACCCGCTGAACCCGCCCACGGGCTGCGCCTTCCACCCGCGCTGCCCGCATGCCAATGCCCGCTGTTCTGCCGAGCGCCCTGCGCTGACCATGTTCCAGGGCGTGCAGGTGGCCTGCCACGCCGTCCAGGAAGGCCGGATCTAGATCAGGCGTTCGTACGCAAACAGGCTTTCCACGGCCTCGCGCTGCCGGATCAGGTGCACCTGCTCGCCGTCCACCATGACCTCGGCCGCGCGCGGGCGTGTGTTGTAGTTGCTGGACATCGCCATGCCATAGGCGCCGGCCGACAAAACGGCCAGCATGTCGCCGGGCTGAACCGCCAGTTTGCGGTCGCGGCCCAGCCAGTCGCCTGACTCGCACACGGGGCCGACGATGTCCCAGCACAGAGTCTCGGCATTGCGCAGGTGGCAGGCCTCGATGCCCATCCAAGCTTGGTACATGGCCGGGCGCATCAGGTCGTTCATGGCCGCGTCGACGATGCAGAAGTTCTTCTCGTCGCCCGGCTTCAGGTAAAGCACCTCGGTCAGCATCACTCCGGCGTTGCCCACCAGCGAACGGCCGGGCTCGAACAGCACTTCGCGGTGGCCATGGCCCCGTGCGTCCAGCCGCTGCAGCAGCCGGGCCACCAGCACCGCCGCGTCGGGCGGCACTTCGTCCGTGTAGGTGATGCCCAGACCACCGCCTACATCGACGTGGTGGATGGGGATGCCGTCGGCCTCGACCGCTTCAACCAGATCGAGCACACGGTCCAGCGCGTCGAGGTAAGGCTCGAGCTGCGTGATCTGCGAGCCGATGTGGCAGTCGATGCCCACCACCTGCAGCCCGGGCAGCGAATTGGCGTGCCGGTAGGCGGCCAGCGCGTGATCGTGCGCGATGCCGAACTTGTTGCCCTTCAAGCCGGTGGAGATGTAGGGGTGCGTGCCGGCGTCGACATCGGGGTTGACACGCAGGCTGACCGGCGCACGCAGGCCCAGGCCACGCGCCACTTCGTCGAGCCGGTCCAGTTCGCCCAGGCTCTCGACGTTGAAACAGCGCACACCGACGTGCAGGGCCTGCTGCATCTCGGCGCGGGTCTTGCCGACGCCGGAAAACACCACCTTGGCCGGGTCGCCGCCTGCGGCCAGCACCCGCGCCAGTTCACCACCCGAGACGATGTCGAAGCCGGCGCCCGCCTGCGCGAAGGTCTGCAAAACGGCGAGCGACGAGTTGGCCTTCATCGCATAACAGACCAGATGCGGTCTGCCCTTCAGCGCGGTTTCATAGGCTGCCAGCGCATCCAGCATCGCGCGCCGTGAATAGACAAACAGCGGCGTGCCGAAGCGTTGCGCCAGGTCGGCCAGGCGGTGACCTTCCAACGTCAGATCGGCGCCGCTGCGCGCCAGGAAAGGACCTCCGGGCAGGCTCATGGCCTGGGCGCGGAAGCAGCCGATGCGGCAGGTACAGGCGCCGCCGCGGGTCGGTCAGGCAGGGTCAACGGACCCTTCTGGCCGCAAGCGGCACCCAGCAGGGCCAGGGCGGCCATGCCAGCCAGAAAACCGGCCCGGCTCGATACACTGTTCAGTACTTGCACACGCATGCGAAGGATTCTATGAGCACGGCCTCTGAAGCCCGGACCCTGAGCGACGCCGACTACCACCGCGAAACCGGTGCCCTGCTGGCCCGCATCGAAGCCGCCACCGACCGCTGGCTGCAGGACGATGTGATCGACATCGACAGCCAGCGCACCGGTGGTCTGCTCGAACTGACCTTCCCCAACGGCAGCAAGATCATCATCAACACCCAGCCGCCCTTGCACGAGGTGTGGCTGGCAGCACAAGGGGGCGGGTTCCACTACCGCTGGTCTGATGGCCGCTGGGTGGACACACGCGATGGCAGTGAATTCCTGCAGGCATTGGCGCAACATGCCAGTGCACAAGGCGGCAAAGCCTTGCAGTTCTGAGCACCGGGGCCCCCAGTCGGCAGCGCTTCAGCGCTTGAACAGATCGAGGATGCTGCTTCGTTCTTCTGCGCTGGGCGCCTGCGGCACCGACTCTTCCAGCCCCAGGCTGTTGACACCCCGGCCGCCGGCGAATTCTTCGAAGGTCCAGTAACCCGCCGACTGCACCACCCCGGGGGGCGGCTGAATCTCCTGCACTGGCACGCCCTTCAGCGCGTGCTGCATGAATTCGATCCACACCGGCAAAGACAGTCCGCCACCCGTTTCACGGTCCCCCAGCTTGCGCGGGGTGTCGTAGCCGATCCACACCACGGCCGCGATCGTGGGCTGAAAGCCAGCGAACCAGACGTCCATCGAATCGTTGGTGGTGCCGGTCTTGCCGTACAGGTCGGGCCGCCGCATCGTGCCTTGCGCGCGCGCTGCCGTGCCGCTGCGGGTGATTTCCTGCAGCAGCGTGTCCATCACAAACGCGTTGCGTGCCGGCAGCGTGCGCAGGTTTTCGTTCAGCTCGGGTGCCTGTGCCTGCAGCAGCAATCGACCCTTGCTGTCGGTGACCCGCGAGATCAGCATCGGCGGCACCAGGTAGCCGCCGTTGGCAAACACGCTGTAGGCGGTGACCATCTGCATCGGGGTCACCGAACCCGCTCCCAGCGCCATCGTCAGGTAGGCGGGATGACGTTCGCGGTCGAAGCCAAAACTGTCGAGCCAGGACTGGGCGAACTCGGTGCCGGTGGCATTCAGGACGCGGATCGACACCATGTTCTTGGACTTGGCCAGTGCCGTGTGAAGCGGCAACGGCCCCTCGAACTTGCCGTCATAGTTCTTGGGCTCCCAGGGCTGGCTGCCCGTGACCTTGGCGTCGAAAAACAGCGGCGCATCGTTGACCACCGTGGTCGACGTGAAGCCCTTTTCCAGCGCAGCGGAGTAGATGAAGGGCTTGAGGCTTGACCCGGGCTGGCGCCAGGCCTGGGTGACCCGGTTGAATTTGTTCTTGCCGAAGTCAAAGCCCCCCACCAGGGCGCGCAGCGCGCCGGTGCGGGGGTCCATGGCGACCATGGCACCCTGCACTTCCGGCAATTGAGTGAGCGACCACTCACCCTTGGCGTTGCGCAGCGCACGCACCACCGCGCCGGGGCGGATCTGCTTCTTGGGGCCAGCCTTGGCCGACAGGCCCGAAGTCACCGGCCGCAGGCCATCACCCACCACCGTGATCGAGTCGCCGGACTGCAACATGGCGGTGACCTTGCGCGGTGTTGCCTCGAGCACCACCGCAGCGCGCAGGTCGTCGTTGTCGGGGTGTTCGGCCAGCGCCTCGGCCACACGCTCGTCCACCAAGGTGGGGTCGGCGGGCAGGTCCACATAGGCTTCCGGGCCACGATAGACCTGGCGCAACTCGTAGTCCATCAGGCCCTTGCGCAGCGCCCGGTAGGCCACCATCTGATCGACGGCCGACACCGTCAGGTGCACGTTCAGGCCCCGGATGTAGGCGTCTTCGCCGTACTGGCTGAACACCAGCTGCCGCGCCGTTTCGGCCAGGAACTCGCCATACATGAGGCTGTCGTTCTGGCTGCGGTAACGCAGCACTTGTTCGAGCGCTTCGTCGTGCTGGGCTTCGGTGATGAAACCGCCGGTGAACATGCGGTCGATGATGTAGCGCTGCCGGATCGTCGCCCGCCTGGGGTTGGAGATCGGGTTGTAGGCCGACGGCGCCTTCGGCAGGCCAGCCAGCATGGCCGCCTCGGCCACCGTCACGTCCTTGAGCTTCTTGTCGAAGTAGATTTCCGCAGCGGCGGCAAAGCCGCTGGCGCGCTGCCCCAGGAAGATCTGGTTCATGTACAGCTCGAGGATCTGGTCCTTCCCCAACAGGCTCTCGATCTTCAACGCCAGCAGGATCTCGTAGATCTTGCGCGTGAAAGTCTTCTCGCTGGACAAGTAGAAGTTGCGTGCCACCTGCATGGTGATGGTGCTGGCGCCCTGGCTGCGGGCATCGCGCAGGTTCTCCAGCGCGGCGCGGGCGACACCCTTGTAGTCCACGCCACCATGTTGATAGAAGCGCGCGTCTTCTGCCGCCAGCACGGCGTCTTTCATGACCTGCGGCATCTGCGCAATGGGCACGAAGTTGCGGCGTTCTTCGCCAAACTCTCCAAGCTGCACCCCGTCCGAGGTGTACACCCGCAGCGGCAACTTGGGCCGGTAGTCAGCCAGGCTGCTGATTTCGGGCAGGTTGGGGTAGGCCACGGCCAGCGCCAGCGCAATCAGGGCCAGCAGCGCCAGCAGGCCGGCCAAGCCCAGCCCAAACAGCCAAGCCAAGCCGCGCAGCACACGCATCAGCCAAGCCGGAGCGGCGGTGCGGGCTGGGGCGGCGTCTGCAGCGGCGGTTGGGGGCACGGGACCGGTCATGTGAACCCCGAGGACCGGGTGCGATCGATTATAGGAAGGTGTCCCTGCGCCCGCGAAGAAACACCATTGACGGCTTTGGCGACCCGGGCCGTGACTTTCTACACGGCCGCCCGAGATTCCCCGCGCCCGAACTTGATACTGGCTTGCGGGTTGTTTCAACTGAGCGTTCTGGCGTCAGCGATTGGCAACGTGTTACGGGGTAGTCGCCCCCTTTTTTCTTTGTTGCACAAGGGCTTTACTGCTAGCATTGAAGTAACTTCTTAACAAGAACGGGGCCGCTCGCGGGGTGCCCTAGAGGTGCCTTTCAAGGCTGCGCCGCATGGCTGGGGAGTACGCAATTTGGGATTTCTGGACACACTGCTGGGCCGCAAGCACCCCCCCGTGATCGGGTTGGATATCAGTTCGTCCAGCGTCAAGCTGGTTGAACTGGACCAGACCAGCAGCGGTGAGTTCGTGCTCGAGCGATTTGCCTCCGAACCCTTCGAGAAGGGCTGGATCACCGACGGCCAGATCGAGAAATTCGACGAAGTTGCCGCCGCCGTCAAGCGCGTGCTGGGCAAGAGCGGATCCAAGACCCGCAATGTCGTGATGGCGATGCCGCAATCAGCGGTCATCACCAAGAAGATCATGCTGCCTGCCGGCCTGCGCGAAGAAGAGATGGAACTGCAGGTCGAGTCCGAGGCCAACCAGTACATCCCCTTCTCGCTTGACGAAGTGAGCCTGGACTTCTGTGTCATCGGCCCCAGCCCCACGTCGGCCGGTGACGTCGAGGTGCTGATTGCCGCTTCCCGCAAAGACCGCGTCCAAGACCGCCAGGGCCTGGCCGAAGCAGCCGGCTTGAAGCCGGTGGTGCTGGACATCGAGTCCCATGCCTCGCGCCTGGCCATGAGCCGGGTCGTGGCCTCGTTGCCCAACGAAGGGCGCGACGCGCTGGTGGCGCTGTTCGAAATCGGCGCCGACACCACCAGCCTGAAGGTGCTGCGCGACGACGAAATGCTCTACGACCGCGACCAGGCCTTTGGCGGTTCGCAGCTGACGCAACTCATTTCCCGCCAGTACGGCTTTTCTTTCGAAGAAGCCGAAGCCAAGAAGCTGTCGGGCGACCTGCCCGAAGACTACGAAGCGGCCATCCTGGCGCCCTTCGTCGACAGCCTGTCGCAGGAAATCGGCCGCGCACTGCAGTACTTCTTCACCAGCACGCCGCACCACAAGGTGCACTACGTGATGCTGGCCGGCGGCACGGCCACCCTGCCGGGCCTGAAAGACCGGGTCACCGACTTGACGGGCTTTGCCTCGAACGTCGTGAATCCGTTCGAGAACATGCAACTGGGTTCGGCGGTGCGCGAAAGTCGCGTCCGCCGTGAGGCGCCTTCCTACCTCACGGCCTGCGGCCTGGCGATGCGGAGGTTCCTCCAGTGATCCTGATCAACCTGCTGCCCCACCGGGAAGAAAAGCGCCGCGAACGCAAGCGCTCGTTCTTCATCGGGCTGGCGGCCTGCGCGCTGGGCGGCGTTGCCGTCGTTGGCATCTGGTACTCGGTGCTGGGGCAGATGACCTCGGCCCAGGAGTCCCGCAACGCCTTCCTGCAAACCGAAATCACGCGCCTTGACTCGCAAATCAAGGACATCGCCACACTGCGCGCCGAGATCGAGGCCCTGAAAGCCCGGCAGAAGGCCGTGGAAGACCTGCAGACCGACCGCAATGTGCCAGTGCACCTGCTGGACGAACTGGTGCGCCAGACGCCCGAAGGTGTGTACCTGACGACCATCCGCCAGACCGGGCAGGTGGTGGCCATCACGGGCACCGCGCAGACCAATGAACGGGTGTCCGAACTGCTGCGCAACACGCTGTACAACTCGGCCTGGCTTGAAAAGCCCGAGCTGGTGGAGATCAAGGCCACGGCCGTGACCACCGCCAACCGCGAGCAGCGCCGTCTGTTCGAGTTCTCGATGCGCGTCACCATCAAGCGGCCGCAGTCCGGCACGCCTGCGGCTGGCGCGACAACGGGCCCGGCCACGGCGGTCGCTCCCGCCAAATCTTCCTGAGGTTGACATGGCCAAGGCATCAACCGCCAACTTCGAGATGAGCAGCCTGCTGGACAACGCTGCTTCCCAGTTTCGCAACCTCAACTCCAAGGAACCCGGCCAGTGGCCCGCCCTGCCCAAAGCTGCGGCTTGGCTGGCGGCGGTGGCTGCAGCCGTGGTCGCAGGCTGGTTCCTGGTGCTGTCGGCAGCCACCGAAGAGCTGGAAACCTCGCGCCTGAAAGAGCCGCGACTGAAAGAAGACTACGTGTCGCGCCTGCGTCAGGCCGTCAACCTGAGCGAGTTGCGCAAACAGAAGCTGCAGGTTCAGGAATACGTCACCCAGCTCGAAAAACAACTGCCCGGCAAAGCTGAAATGGACGCCTTGCTGTCGGACATCAACCAGGCGGGCCTGGGCCGCGGCCTGCAGTTCGAACTGTTCCGCCCCGGGCAGATGCAGGTCAAGGACTACTACGCCGAACTGCCGATCTCGATCCGTGTGAACGGCCGCTATCACGACATCGGCTCGTTTGCGGCTGACGTGGCCAACCTGTCGCGCATCGTGACCTTGCAGAACATCACCATCGCTCCTGCCTCGCCCCGCGACCCCGCCGCGGGCCTGGCCATGGAGGCCACCGCCCGCACCTACCGCTACCTGGACGCAACGGAAATCGCCGAGCAGCGGCAAGCAGCGGCCAAGGCTGCAGGAGCCAAGAAGTGAGGCGCCTGAACCTGATCGGGGTCCTGGGCCTGAGCGTGGTGCTGCTGGCGGCCTGCAGTGCTGAACACGACGAGCTCCGGCAGTGGATGGAACAGCAGCGGCGCGAGATCAAGCCCAGCGTGACCCCGTTGCAGGCACCCAAGAAATTCGACCCGCAGCCTTACACCTCGGCACAAGCCGTCGACCCATTCAGCACCCAGAAACTGGCAGTTGCCCTCAAGCAAGAAGCCCGTCAGCCGAATTCCCTGTTGTCGGCCGAACTGAACCGGCGCAAGGAGCCCTTGGAGGCCTACCCCCTGGACAGCATGAGCATGGTTGGCAGTGTCAACAAACAAGGTCAACCCTACGCACTGCTGCGTGTCGACGCCTTGCTTTACCAGGTCAAGGTGGGCGACTACCTGGGCCAGAACTACGGACGCATCACCCGCATCGCCGAGACCGAGATCGCCCTGCGCGAAATCATTCAAGACGCTGCAGGCGAATGGATCGAACGCCCCGCCACGTTGCAACTCCAGGAGAGGGCGCGATGAGGACCAATCAGGAGAACCCGACCATGTTCCACTGGCGAGCAGCTTTTGCCGCCGTCTGCACTTTTGTCGCCACCGCCGGTTCGCTGGTGGTGCCGACGACGGCGTGGGCGCAGAACGCAATCCAGTCGATCACCAGCAGCCAGCAGGCCGGGACCGAAGTGGTGCGGATCGAGCTTGCACAGCCGCTGCCAGCCGTCCCGACGGGCTTTTCGATCCAGTCGCCTCCCCGCATCGCGATCGATCTGCCGGGTGTATCCAACGCCATGGGCCGCAACAACGTCGAGGTCAACCAGGGCAATCTGCGCTCGGTGGCCGTGGCCCAGGCGGGCGACCGCACGCGCCTGGTGCTCAACCTCAAACAGGCCTCGAGCTACCGCGCTTCGATTCAAGGCACGACCCTGTTGCTGGTGCTGGATGGCAGCGGTCCGGCCGTGGCATCGGCAGAACAGCCGGTTCAGTTTGCGCCGCCGCAGAACGCCGACACACAGCCGCTGCGCGAAGTGGACTTCCGCCGCGGCGCCGATGGCGCCGGCCGGGTGATCGTCAGCCTGCCCAACACCCAGGTGGGCGTGGATATTCGTCAGCAAGGCCAGTCGCTGGTGGTGGAGTTCCTGCGTTCAACATTGCCTGAACAGCTGCGCCGGCGCCTGGACGTGTCCGACTTCGGCACGCCAGTCAAGACCATCGCCACCTTCCAGAACGGTGACCGTGTGCGCATGGTGGTCGAACCCACCGGTGCCTGGGAACACAGCGCCTACCAGACCGACAACCAGTTCGTGCTGGAGGTGCGCCCGGTCAAGATCGACCCCAACAAGCTCACGCAGGGCCCTGGCTTCCAGGGCGAGAAGCTCAGCCTGAACTTCCAGAACATCGAGGTCCGTGCGCTGCTGCAGGTGATCGCCGACTTCACCAACTTCAACGTCGTCACCAGCGACACCGTGACCGGCACCGTCACGCTGCGCCTGAAAGACGTGCCCTGGGACCAGGCGCTGGACATCATCCTGCAGAGCAAGGGCCTGGGCGTGCGCAAAAACGGCAATGTGCTGTGGATTGCGCCGAAGGACGAGTTGGCGGCCAAGGAACAGGTCGACCTCGAGTCCAAGAAGAAGATTGCCGACCTGGAGCCGACCCGCACGCAGTCCTTCCAGCTCAACTACACCAAGGCTGAAGAAGTGGCCAAGGGCCTCACGGGCCTGGCCCTGTCCGGTGGCACCAGCGCCCCCGGCCAGAGCAACCGCATCCTGTCGCCGCGTGGCAGCGTGATCTTCGAAACCCGCACCAACCAGCTGTTCGTGACCGACGTGCCCAGCAAGCTGGAAGAAATCCAGTCCATGATCGCCAAGATCGACATCCCGGTGCGCCAGGTGCTGATCGAGGCCCGCATCGTGGAAGCCGACGACAGCTTCGGCCGTTCGCTGGGCATCAAGCTGGGTGGCACCGACCTGCGTGGCTTGCGGGGTGGCATCCCTGGATACGGCGTTGGCGGCAACAACTACGTGACCATCGGCGGCAACTACTCGAACGTGGGTGTGCAGACCAGCCAGACACCGAACACGAGCACCAGCTACACACCCGATTCGCAGTTCATCAACCTGCCGGCGAACACCACGGCGTTTGGCGGCACCAGCGCGGCGACTTTTGCGCTGTCGCTCTTCGGCGCCACGGCCAACCGTTTCCTGAACCTGGAAATCTCCGCACTCGAAGCCGAAGGCAAGGGCAACGTGGTGTCGAGCCCGCGTGTCATCACCGCCGACCAGACCAAGGCGCGCATCGAGCAGGGCGAAGAAATTCCCTACCAGCAGGCCACGTCCAGCGGCGCCACCTCGGTGGCGTTCAAGAAAGCCAGCCTGCGCCTGGAAGTGACGCCGCAGATCACGCCCGAAGGCAACGTGATCCTGGACCTGGAGGTCAACAAGGACAGCCGCGGCGCGCTGACCGCCGCCGGCCCGGCCATCAACACCAAGCAGGTGAAGACCCAGGTGCTGGTGGAAAACGGTGGCACCGTGGTCATCGGCGGCATCTTCACGCAGGACGAGCTGAGTGAAGTCAACAAGGTGCCGCTGCTCGGCGACATTCCTTTCCTCGGCCTTCTGTTCCAGAACCGGGTGAAGAGCACACGCAAGACCGAGATGCTGGTCTTCATCACCCCCAAGATCGTGACCGACCGCTCGGCGGCGCGCTGATGACATCGCGCGGCGGCCCCTGCATGTTCAGCACGGACCGCCTCGCTCCAGGAACCAGACCATGAAGATGTTGCAACGCCTGCTCTCTCTTATGGCATTGCTCGCCCTGGCCGCTTGTGGCGGCGGCGGCGGCAATGCTGGCAACCCCGGCTTCGGAGACGGCGCCGGAGGGGGTGGCGGTGGTGGTGGAGGCGGCACTGTCACGCCCGTGGTGACGATCGAGCTGGGCCTGATCGACGGCGCCGGCGCTGCATCGTCCAATGTGCTGGCCGGGTCACCGCTGCGCGCTCGTGCCGTGTTGCGCCGCAATGGCGAGGCGGTTGCCAACGAAATCGTGCAGTTCGCCGCCGAGCAATCGAGTGAGCTGGTGCGCATCGACCCCAACTCGGGATCGCAACTCACCGATGCCAGCGGCGTCGCCATCGTCACTGTTTCGTCCCTGGGAACGGCATCGGGCGCGGGTCGCATCCGTGCCAGCGCAACGGTAGGCACCGTCAGTGCCTCCAACGCCACCAATTTCTTTGCCAGTGCGGGCTCGACCACGCCGCCATCGACTCTCACGCTGGGTCCCATTGCCATCGGCTCGAGCACGGTGTCGGCCTACGGCACCACGGGTGTCCGCGTGCAGGTGCTGCAAGCCGGCGTGCCCTACACCGCGGGCTTGGTGACGGTGAACTTCACCTCTTCGTGCGCTTCGGGCAAGGCCACCATCACACCCACGGCCAGCACCCAGCCAGACGGTTTTGCGGTGGCCACCTTCGTGGACAACGGATGCGCTCAGACAGCGGCCACCGCAGTCACCATCACGGCGTCGATCTCGACCGACACCGAATCGGGCACCCTGAACGTTCTGTCCCCCACCACGGGCAGCCTGCGCTTCCTGTCAGTGGTTCCTTCGGACAAGTCGATCACCTTGCGTGGCCAGGGCGGCAACGGCCGCCAGGAAAACGCCACCGTCACCTTCCAGCTCGTTGACGTGGCGGGTCAGGGCGTGGGCAATGCCGATGTCTGTTTCGACAGCTCGACCTACATCGGCAGCCTCAATATCGACGGCTTCGGTCCCGGGGCATTGCCATCGTCGCCCGGCTCCACGGCGCTGTGCGGCGCCGACAGCCTGAGCGTCATCCGCTACGTCAAGCGTACCAATCCAGATGGCACGGTGGTGGTGCAGGTGAACTCTGGCACGGTGCCCACGCCGGTTCGCGTGCGTGCACGCGCCGTTTACCCGTCGACCAGCAGCGTGGCGTTGGAGAGCTTCTCGGACACCTTGTCTGTGTCCACCGGGCTGCCGCTGCAGCGTTCCTTCTCGCTGTCCGTGGACAAGGCCAACATCGACGGCGGCAATTTCGACGGCGAGGTGGCGGTGGTCACCGTGCGCCTGGCGGATCAGTTCTCCAACCCGGTGCCCGACGGCACGGTGGTCAACTTCATCGGCTCAGGTGCGTCGGTCTGCACGTCCAACAATGGGTCTTGCCGCACGACCAATGGTGCCTGCTCTTGCAACGTGGTGTCGCAGGCCCGCCGACCGCTGGACAATCGTGTCATCGTGACCGCTTACGCAGTGGGACTGGAAGACTTTGACGACCAGAACGGCGACAACCTCTACACCCCCGGCACTGACCCTTTCTATGACTTGGGCGATGCCTATGTCGACGCGAACAAAGACGGCATCCCGAGCTCTGCCACGATCAACAGCGACACGGACATCCTGATCCCGTACCAAAATCCGAGCGCCTTCACGCCTGGCGGCGACGGCGCACGCGGCACCGCGCACATTCGGGCATCGACGGTCATCTACCTCAGCCGCTCGTCGTCCCTCGGTGATCCAACGGTGGTCGTGCCACTGGCCAACTTGAGTCGCGAGAACTCGCTGACGGCGGCCACCAGCTCCAGCCCCTTCGTGCGCTTGCAGCCCTTCTGCCCTTCCGGGGTGCCCGTGCCTCAAACCACGATCACCACCTACCTCGACGACGGCATCGGTAACCCGATGGCGGCAGCGACGTCCTTGGCAGCAGCCGACCCCTCGACGAACATCTCCACGGGTGGATTCCGGCCGGCATCGGTGCTGGCTGTCGGTGCCCGTGGCCCGTTTGCTTCACTGGATCTGCCCAACCTGCCCAAGATCACACCCTGGTCGACGACCACCACCAACGTCATAGCAACACCTCACTCGATCACGGTGCGAGGGGTCGAAGACAAGTGCTCGGGTGAAGGCTCCTTCTCACTGCAGGTGACCTCGCCAAGGGGCGGAGCAGCCAGTGCACGCATCCTTTACGAGGGCGAACCACGGAGCGTGGGGCGCGCGGCCTTCGATGTGCGTTATCGCAATGTCGTCAGCTTCACTGCCACCCAGGGAGCTGGTGGTTCCGGCGTCATCGCCGTTCAAGGCAACAGCTGGATCGGTTCTGCTGACCGATTGGCCGCTGGCGCCACCTCGGCCGTCAACTGCGGTCGGGTCGGTGTAGCAGCCAGCGCCGGTGGCACACCGGGCGCTTTCAGCTGCTCTTATGGTGCAGGCGCCTCCGGCACAGTCTCGATCACCTACACAGTGACAGACTCCGCTGGTTCCAGCTATTCGAACAGCACATCAGTCCTGATTCCCTGACCCGGTCAGTCCCCGTGCGAGCAAACAGCGAAGGTGCCGCAGGCACCCCGCTGCGCATCTCTCTGGTGGGCATGCCCGGCTGCGGCAAATCCACCGTCGGCCGCCACCTGGCGCGCCAGCTGGGCTTGAAGTTCCTGGACAGCGATACCGAGATCGAACGCCGGCTGGGCATGCCCATCCGCGACTGTTTCGAGCAGCGCGGTGAAAATGCCTTCCGCGACATCGAGCAGGACGTGATCGAGGACCTGACGGGTCAGCCGGGCGTGCTGTTGGCCACCGGCGGCGGCGCTGTGCTGCGGCCCTCCAACCGCGAGGCCCTGCACTCGCGCAGCCACGTGTTTTACCTCCGGGCCACCCCCGAAGAGTTGCACCGCCGGCTGCGGCACGACACCCACCGGCCCCTTCTGCAAGTGGAAGACCCGCTGCGGCGACTGCGCGAGCTTTACCGCGAACGCGATCCCTTGTATCGCCGCACCGCGCACTTCGTGGTCGAAGCGGCGCGGCCATCGGTGCCCGCCTTGCTGGGCATGGTGCTGATGCAGCTGGAAATGGCCGGCCTGGTCGACCCTGGTCAGGTGCCGTCGCCCATCGGTCCGGCCGCCTGATCGCGACCGACCCAGCAGCCACACGGCCACGTGCAGGGCGCACCGCACAGCGGCCGTACACTTCGCGCCCATGCAAACCAGCGCCCACGAAGGCCATCAAGCGGCCACGCCCTGCGATGCCGTGCAGGTGCTCACCCCCGGCCACCGCTACGACATCCTGATCGGCGCCGGGCTGCTGGGTGCAGCCGCTGCCTGGCAAGACCTGCCGCGTGCCCTGCATGCCGTCGTGGTCAGCAACCCCACGGTGCATGCCCACTATGGCCAGGCCCTGCAACTGGCGCTGATGGCGCGCTACCCCAAGGTCAGCACCGTGCTGCTGCCCGACGGCGAACAGCACAAAAACTGGACTTCGCTGAACCTCATCTTCGACCACCTGCTGGCCACGGGCTGCGACCGCAAGACCGTGCTCTTTGCGCTGGGCGGCGGCGTGGTGGGCGACATCACGGGCTTTGCGGCGGCCACCTACATGCGCGGCGTGCCCTTTGTGCAGGTGCCCACCACCTTGCTGGCCCAGGTGGATTCTTCCGTCGGTGGCAAGACGGCCATCAACCACCCGCTGGGCAAGAACATGGTGGGTGCTTTCTACCAGCCGCAACGGGTGCTGTGCGACCTGGCCACGCTGGACACCCTGCCCGATCGCGAGTTGCGCGCCGGCCTGGCCGAAGTCATCAAGTACGGCCCGATCGCCGACATGGCGTTCCTGGACTGGATCGAAGGCCAGCTCGACGCCCTGCTGTCACGCGACCGCCAAGCGGTGGCCCACGCGGTGCGGCGCTCCTGCGAGATCAAGGCCCGGGTCGTCGGTCAGGACGAACGCGAAAGTGGTCTGCGCGCCATCTTGAACTTCGGCCACACCTTTGGCCACGCCATCGAAACCGGCATGGGCTACGGCCAGTGGCTGCATGGCGAAGCGGTGGCCTGCGGCATGGTGATCGCGGCCGACCTGTCGGCTGAGCTGGGCCTGGTCGACCGCAGCCTGGCCACGCGCCTGCTGCAGCTGATCGAACGGGCCGGCCTGCCAACGCAGGCGCCGCCCATGCCGATGTCGCAGTGGTTCGAGCTGATGGCCGTGGACAAAAAAGCCGCCGATGGCGACATCCGCTATGTGCTGCTGTGCGCCCCGGGCCAGGCCCGCATGCAGGCCGCGCCGGCCGACGTGGTCGAACGTGTGATCCGGCGCCACACTCGCGAGCCTGGCACCGCAGCCCCGCCGGCGTGAACCTGGACGCCCTTGCCCCCTGGGCCTGCGACCCCCGCCAATCGCGCGGCCGGCGCCGGCCCGAACCCGCGGCCGACAGCCGCAACGAACACCAGCGCGACCGAGACCGCATCGTGCACAGCACGGCTTTCAGGCGGCTGGTCTACAAGACCCAGGTTTTCATCAACCACGAAGGCGACCTTTTCCGCACCCGGCTGACCCACTCGCTGGAAGTGGCGCAACTGGGGCGCTCGGTGGCGCGTGTGCTGCGTCTCAACGAAGACCTGGTCGAAGCCATCGCGCTGGCCCACGACCTGGGCCACACGCCCTTCGGCCATGCCGGGCAGGACGCGCTGCAGGTGTGCATGGCCGACCACGGCGGCTTCGAACACAACCTGCAAAGCCTGCGCGTGGTGGACAGCCTGGAGATCCGCTACGCCAACTTCGACGGCCTGAACCTGACGTTCGAAACCCGCGAAGGCATCCTGAAACACTGCTCTCGCGCCCATGCCGTGAGGCTGCTGGAAACCGAGCCCGACGGACCGGCTGCGCGGTTTGTGCAGGGCGGGCAGCCGGGGCTCGAGGCACAACTGGTCAACCTGGCCGACGAGCTGGCCTACAACTCGCACGACGTGGACGACGGCGTGCGCTCGGGTCTGATCACGCTGGACCAACTGCTGGAAGTGCCCTTGATCGCCCACTGGCACGCCCAGGTGCTGGCCGATCACCCCGGTGTGGCTGGACGGCGGCTCTTGCACGAGGTCTTGCGGCGCATGTTGTCCGCCCAGGTGCATGACCTTTGCCAGGCCACCCAGGCGGCCGTGCTGGCTGCGCAAGCCGGCTGGCGGGCAAATCGCCTGCCTGAAAACGCACTCGGGGCCCCGTGTTTTGATGTCGATGAAGTGCGCCAGCAAGCACCAGTGGCCACGCTGAGCGCAGGCCTGCGCGAGCAGACCACCGCGCTGAAGCGCTTTCTCTTTCGCGAGCTTTACCGCCATCCCCAGGTCGCCCGCATGACAGCACTGGGGCGCAGCGTGGTCGCCGACCTGTTTGCCGCCTACCTGGACCGGCCAGCCGAAATGTCACCCGACTTCGCCGCGAGCCCCGAACGGCCCCGCGCCGTGGCCGACTACATCGCCGGCATGACCGATCGCTTTGCGCTGCGCGAACACGAAAGGCTCACCGGACGGCGGCTCTTTGCCGAAGCTGCGCTGCAGCCAGGCACCCACTGAGGCGCCATGGCCCGCCTGCCGCGCCTGGCCCTTGCCGGGCACACCCACTGGGTGGTGCAGTTGTCGCACCAGGCGCTGACGCCCTTTGTCGATGAGCAGGACAGGATGCAGTACCTGGCCGCATTGCAGCTGGCAGCGCAGCAGGAAGACGTGCAATTGCTGGCCTACGCCCTGTGTGACGGCGCGGTGCACCTGCTGCTCACACCCAGGGAAGGCCCGTCGCTGGGCCGCTTGATGCAAGCCGTCGGGCGCCGTTACGTGAGTGCCCACCATCGCAGACACGGCGGCAGTGGAACGCTGTGGAACGGGCGCTTCCGCTGCGCGGTGGTCGAACCTGGTGCCACGCTGCTGGAGGTCTTGTGTTTCATCGACAGCCAGGGTGCGGACATCTCGCGCACCGGCCAGCGCCACCGCACCGTCGGTGAAACGGCGGGCCCGGCCGTGCCCGCGCTGGCCGACCCGCCGGCGTACTGGGCGCTGGGCAACACACCCTTCGACCGCCAGGCTGCCTGGCGCCAGCGCCTGGCCGATGGCCTGAACCCTGCCCGCACCGATGCCCTGTTGAAAGCAGCCTTGGGCAGCTGGGCTGTGGGGTCAGCCGCTTTTGCGCAGACCGTGGCCGAGGCTGCAGCTCGCCCGGCCGCACCACGACCCCGAGGGCGCCCCCGCCGCACAGCAGCCTGAAGGTCGGGCATGGCGTGTGCTAACAATGCATCAGTGTCATGCGCTGGACACTGTTATGTCCCCAAATAATTTATCAAATGCGTCTTGAGCCATTTATATAACTCTGACCCCATTTATTCCAGCTTGCCGGCATTGCTGCACTGCGATAGTCTGCCGGTCCTCTCCAAGCCCCGCCCTGAAGGAGCGCGCCATGCTGCCGCACGCCACCGCCGACGCTGAAATAGACAGTCTCACCCGCCAGGGCTTGTACGACCCCAGCCAGGAACACGACGCCTGTGGCGTGGGCTTCGTCGCCCACATCAAGGGCCAGCGCGCACACGGCATCGTCGAACAGGGTCTGAAGATCCTGGAGAACCTGGTCCACCGCGGCGCGGTGGGTGCCGACAAGCTGATGGGCGACGGCGCCGGCATCCTGATCCAGATTCCCGACGAGTTCTACCGCGCTGAAATGTCGAATCAGGGCGTGGACCTGCCGCCGCCCGGCGAGTACGGCGTGGGCATGATCTTTCTGCCCAAGGAACACGCGTCGCGCCTGGCCTGCGAGCAGGAACTGGAACGCGCGGTGAAAGCCGAAGGCCAGGTGCTGCTGGGCTGGCGCGACGTGCCGGTGGACCGCGACATGCCGATGTCGCCCACGGTGCGCGCCAAGGAACCGGTCATCCGCCAGATCTTCATCGGCCGCGGCACCGACGTCATCGTGCCCGACGCGCTGGAACGCAAGCTCTACGTCATCCGCAAGACGGCATCGGCGGCCATCCAGGCACTGAAGCTCACGCACAGCCGCGAGTACTACGTGCCCAGCATGAGCTGCCGCACCATCATCTACAAGTGCCTGCTGCTGGCCGACCAGGTGGGGGTGTACTACCAGGACCTGCAGGACACGCGCACGGTGTCGGCGCTGGCGCTGGTGCACCAGCGTTTTTCCACCAACACCTTCCCCGAATGGCCGCTGGCCCACCCCTACCGCATGGTGGCGCACAACGGCGAGATCAACACCGTCAAGGGCAACTTCAACTGGATGCGCGCCCGTGAAGGCGTGATGAAGAGTCCCGTGCTGGGCGACGACCTGAAGAAGCTCTACCCCATCAGCTTCGAGGGCCAGAGCGACACCGCCACCTTCGACAACGCGCTCGAACTGCTGACGATGAGCGGCTACCCGCTGGCGCACGCGGCGATGATGATGATTCCTGAAGCCTGGGAGAACCACGAGCTGATGGACGAGCGCCGCCGCGCCTTCTACGAATACCACGCGGCGATGCTGGAACCCTGGGACGGCCCGGCCGCGATGGTCTTCACCGACGGCAAGCAGATCGGCGCCACGCTCGACCGCAACGGCCTGCGCCCGGCGCGCTACATCGTCACCGACGACGACCTGGTGGTGATGGCCAGCGAATCGGGTGTGCTGCCCGTGCCGCAGAACCGCATCCTGAAGAAGTGGCGCCTGCAGCCGGGCAAGATGTTCCTCATCGACCTGGAACAGGGCCGCATCGTCGACGACGAAGAGCTGAAGAACCAGTTCGCCAGCGCCCGCCCCTACCGGCAGTGGATCGAAAACGTGCGCGTGCGTCTGGACAGCATTGCCCCGGGGGCGGCCGCCGCACCGGCCACCGAGAGCCTGCTCGACCGCCAGCAGGCCTTCGGCTACACGCAGGAAGACCTGAAGTTCCTGATGGCGCCGATGGCCGCCAACGGCGAAGAGGCCATCGGCAGCATGGGCAACGACAGCCCGCTGGCCGTGCTTTCCGACAAGAACAAGCCGCTCTACAACTACTTCAAGCAGCTCTTCGCGCAGGTCACGAACCCGCCGATCGACCCCATCCGGGAAGCGATCGTGATGAGCCTGAACTGCTTCATCGGCCCCAAGCCCAACCTGCTCGACATCAACGCGGTGAACCCGCCGATGCGGCTGGAAGTGACGCAGCCCATCCTCGACTTCGCCGACATGGCACGGCTGCGCAGCATCGCGCAGCACACCGGCGACAAGTTCCAGAGCTACGAACTCGACATCACCTACCCCGTCGACTGGGGCCGCGAAGGTGTCGAAGCCAAGCTCGCCAGCCTGTGCGCGGAGGGCGTGGACGCGCTCAAGGGCGGCCACAACATCCTCATCATCACCGACCGCCGCATGGGCCGCGACAAGATCGCGATCCCCGCATTGCTGGCGCTTTCCGCCATCCACCACCACCTGGTGCGCGAAGGCCGCCGCACCACCGCCGGCCTGGTGGTGGAAACCGGCAGCGCGCGTGAAGTGCACCACTTCGCCGTGTTGGCCGGCTACGGCGCCGAGGCCGTGCACCCCTACCTGGCGCTGGAGACGCTGGTCGAGCTGCAGGGCTCGCTGCCCGGCAGCACGGACGAAGAGCGGGACGCCGACAAGGCCATCACCAACTACGTCAAGGCCATCGGCAAGGGTCTGTCGAAGATCATGTCGAAGATGGGTGTCAGCACCTACATGTCGTATTGCGGCGCGCAGCTCTTCGAGGCCATCGGCCTGGAGAAGAGTTTCACCGAGAAGTACTTTCGCGGCACCGCCACGCAAGTGGGCGGCATCGGTGTCTTCGAGGTCGCCGAAGAGGCGCTGCGCATGCACCACGCCGCCTTCGGCAGCGACCCGGTGCTGGCCCGCATGCTCGACGCCGGCGGCGAATACGCCTGGCGCGCGCGCGGCGAAGAGCACATGTGGACGCCCGACGCCATCGCCAAGCTGCAGCACAGCACCCGCGCCAACAGGTTCGACACCTACAAGGAATACGCGCAGCTCATCAACGACCAGAGCAAGCGCCACATGACACTGCGCGGCCTGTTCGAGTTCAAGGTCGACCCCAGCACGGCGATCCCGCTGGACGAAGTGGAACCGGCGGCCGAGATCGTCAAGCGTTTCGCCACCGGCGCGATGTCGCTGGGCAGCATCAGCACCGAGGCGCACAGCACACTGGCCATCGCGATGAACCGCATCGGCGGCAAGAGCAACACCGGTGAAGGCGGCGAAGACCCGGCGCGCTACCGGCAGGAGCTCAAGGGCATCAAGGTCAAGGCCGGCACCAAGGTGTCCGACATCATCGGTGCCAAAGTCATCGAGAGCGACTACACGCTGCAGGACGGCGACAGCCTGCGCAGCAAGATCAAGCAGGTGGCTTCGGGGCGTTTCGGCGTCACCACGGAATACCTGGTCAGCGCCGACCAGATCCAGATCAAGATGGCCCAGGGCGCCAAGCCCGGTGAAGGCGGACAGTTGCCCGGCGGCAAGGTCAGCGAATACATCGGCTTCCTGCGCTACAGCGTGCCTGGCGTGGGCCTCATCAGCCCGCCGCCGCACCACGACATCTATTCGATCGAAGACCTGGCGCAGCTCATCCACGACCTGAAGAACGCCAACCCGCGCGCGTCGATCAGCGTCAAGCTGGTGTCGGAAGTGGGCGTGGGCACGGTGGCCGC
>JAURZM010000005.1 GCA_030653385.1 Rubrivivax sp.
GCCACTGCCGCCAGCCAGCACGTTGTTGCCCGCACCGGCGGTGAGCACGTTGTCCAGGCTGTTGCCGTAGGCATCCACGGCGCCAGCCGCAACGATGGTGATGTTCTCCAGGTTGGCACCCAGCACCAGGCTGCCCAGGATGCGCACCTCGTCGATGCCGCCAGTGGAGGTCTCGACGATCACGTCACCGGCGTTGTCGACGACGTACACGTCGTTGCCGTCACCGCCGACCATGCTGTCGGCGCCACTGCCGCCGTCCAGCGTGTCGTTGCCCAGGCCGCCGATCAGGGTGTCAGCCCCCGCGCTTCCCGTTAGCAGGTTGTTCGTGGTGTCACCTGTGAGGTGGTCATTGAAGCCCCCACCCAGCAGATGCTCGAACCCCGATGCAGTATCGACGCCGGCTCCGCCGGTGTTTTGTGCGCCGAAGATCGCAAGGCTCACTGTCACGCCGCTGGAAGCGCTTGTGTAGGACAAGGTGTCGCTGCCCGGGCCGCCGTCGAGCACGTCGTTGCCATTGCCACCTTCGACGGTGTCATTTCCTGCGTCAGCCGACACCCGGTCGTCACCAGCCAGGCCCCACAACCGGTTGCTGGCCACATTGCCCTGCATGACATTGTCGAACTCGTTGCCGGTGCCGTTGGTCGCAACGGCCCCGGTCAGGACCAGATCGTCGGTATCAGCAGCCAGGGTCCAGGAGATGGGAGAGCGGACTGTGGCTCTGGACGTGGCTGACCAGGGCGAGTAGCCGTGGTCGTCGGTCTGGGTGCCTGCGCCGGGGCCTTCGACATGCAGGGAATAGCTGCCCGCGCCTCCGCCAGTCACGCCGACGTAGTACGTGCCGGCGATGAGTGTTCGTGTGATTGCGAAGTTGGTGCCTTCGCCGCTGGAGTGGTCGGTGGTGATCTCGTTGTAGTTGGCGTCGTACAGCACGCCCGTGGTGTCGGTGCTGCCGGTGGTGAAAATGACGTGGGTCGCGGCGTTCGTAATCGTCAGCTTGAAAAAGTCCTTATCGTCGGACGTGATCAGCGTGCCCGCGGTAGCCGAACCCACTGCGACGGTGGTTGCTGACCAGGGCGAGTAGCCGTGATCGTCCGTGGTCGTGCCTGAGCCCGGGCCCTCGACCCTGAAGGCATAGGTGCCTGCGCCGCCGCCTGTGATGCCGACGTAGTAGGTACCAGCAACGAGCGATCGGGTGATCGCGAAGTTGTTGCCCTCGCCGCTGGAAAAGTCGCTGGCGATCTGATTGAAGTTGCTGTCGTACAGCGTGCCCGTGGTGTCGGTGCCGCCAGTGGAGAAGACGACATACTGGGCACCGATGCCAACCGTCAGCTTGAAGTAATCCAAGTCATCCGAGGTGCTCAGCGTGCCTGCAGTCACAGAGCCCGCGGCTACGTTGGTGGCCGACCAGGGCGTGAAGCCGTGGTCGTCGGTGGTGGTGCCGGCACCCGGTCCATCCAGATGCAGCTGGTAGCTGCCTGCGCCTGGCCCGGTCACATCGATGTAGTAGGTGCCAGGCACCAAGTGGCGGGTGACCGCGAAGTTGCTGCCCTGGCCGCTGGAGAAGTCTGAAGCGACCAGGTTGTAACTGCCGTCGTACAGCGAACCCGTGGTGTCTGTGCTGCCGGTGGTGTAGGCCACGTAGGTGGCTACGTTGCTGACCGTGAACTCAAAATAGTCGTGCTCGGTGCTGGCGGCCAAGCTGCCGGCGGCCACCGAGCCGACGTTGGTCGCTGTTGTTGGCCAAGGCACGGGGCCTGGGCCGCCAGTGGGTCCGCTCGCGTGGAACTGGTAGGCACCCGCGCCTCCCCCCGTCACGCCGACGTAGTACGTGCCTGGGGGCAAGCTGCGCGTGAGCGAGAAGTTGCCCCCTTCACCGCCGCTGGCGTCGGAGGCGATCTGGCGATAACCGCTGTCGTAGAGCACGCCAGTCGTGTCGGTGCTGCCCGTGCTGTACAGGACGTAGGTGCCGCTGTTGGCCACCGTCAGTTTGAAGTAGTCCTGGTCGTCAGCGGCGCTGAGAATGCCCGAGGTGGTGGAGCCCACGGTGACCGTGGTGGCCGACCAGGGCGTGTAGCCGTGATCGTCGGTTGCCGTGCCGGCACCAGCGCCGTCCACGTGCAACTGATAGGCGCCGCTGGCATTCCAAAGGCCCCCCGTGACGTCCACATAGTACGTACCCGGCACCAGCGTGGTGGTGATGGCAAAGTTGCTGCCTTCGCCGCTCATGGTGTCGGAAGTGATCTGGCGGTAGCCACTGTCGTACAGAATTCCCGCCGTGGCGGTGCTGCCCGTGGTGTATAGGACGTAGGTGCCGCTGTTGGCCACCGTCAGTTTGAAGTAGTCATGCTCGGTACTCGTAGCCAAAGAAGCCACGGTGACCGAGCCGACCGCAACCGAAGTCGTTGGCCACGGCACCGGCCCAGGGCCGCCAGTCGGGCCGGTGACTTGTAGCTGATAAGCGCCCGCTCCACCACCTGTCACGCCAAGGTAATAGGTGCCCGAGGTCAGTTCACGCGAGATCGAGAAGTTGCCGCCGCCACCAGAGCTGAAGTCGCTGGTTATCGGGCTGTAGTTGGCGTCGTACAGCGTACCGGTCGTGTCGGTACTGCCTGTGCTGGCCAAAACGTAACTGCCGCCAGAGGCCGCAGACAACTTGAAGAAGTCGACGTCGTCGGCTGAATCAAGGATGCCCGACGTTAGCGAGGCCGTGGACACGTCCGTGGCTGCCCATGGCGTGAAGCCATGGTCGTCCGTCACTGTTCCCGCACCCGGCCCATCAAGGTGCAGCTGGTAGCTGCCAGCACCGCCCCCGCTCACACCGATGTAGTAGGTGCCGGGTGCCAACACACGTGCAATAGCAAAGTTGCTGCCTTCGCCATCTGAAAAGTCAGTTTCGATCACCCCATAGTTACTGTCGTACAGCGAGGCGGTGGTGTCGGTACTCCCGGTCGTGTATGCGAAGTACGTGCCGACGCTATCAATGCTGAACTTGAAGTAGTCCTGGTCGTCCGCTGTACTCAGCGTGCCCGTCGTAGTGGCGCCCACTCCCGTGTTGGTGGCGGACCATGCGGTGAATCCATGGTCATCGGTTGTGGTGCCCGCTCCCGGACCCTCAACGTGCAGGCTGTACGCGCCGGCGCTGCCCCCAGTGACGCCCACGTAGTAGGTGCCGGGTACCAAAGACCGAACGATCGAGAAATTGTTGCCTTCGCCGCTGGAGAAGTCGGTGGTGATGAGGCTGTAGTTGCTGTCGTACAAGGAACCGGTGGTGTCGGTGCCGCCTGAGGAGAAGAGCGCGTAGTTGGCAACGCTGTCGATTCGAACTTCGAAGAAGTCCTTGTCCTCAGATGTGCTGAGCGTTCCGCTGGTGATCGAGCCTGAAAAGACGGGGCGGACGGAAACACCGATGTGCTCAGGGCCAATGTCCGAAGCAACGCCCAGGGTCCAGAAGCCGTCCGAGTCGATATGCAGTTCTTTCACCTCGGCAAGCCGCTGCGCGCCTGGCTCGAACCAGCCGGCCAGGGTGATCGTCGTTTGAAGCACCAGCCCGCTGGAGTAGGTGAGCACGAGGTCTTGACCCAGCCGTGAGCTTTCGGAGGCTCCGAAGACGATGCCGCTTCGGTCGTCGAGGTAGAGGCGGTCAGCGGCGCCCTGCAAGGGGGCGATGGTGACCTGGGTGCCAGCGGACACCACGTAGATGTCGTCACCAGGGCCGCCATCCAACGTGGCGTTGTCGGCGCCGATCAAGATGTCGTCGCCTTCGGCGCCCGTGGCGACGCCGCCAGCGGTTGCGCGGACGAGGTCATTGCCGGCTTCCCCGTTGTTTCGCCTGACCATTTCATCGTTGCCGACTTTTTCCAGCGGCTGTCCGAATGTGGCCCGCAGCATGGACTCTCTGTAGGAACTCATCGGATGCAGGCCGAACGCCGGGATCGCGGAGTAGTCGATTGCCAAGTCGTCGGTCAGGTGGACTGCTACGCGTGCGCCGATTTCACCGCCATACTGGGCAATGATGTCGTCGGAAACGCCGGACCAAAGGCCGGTGGACTCGACGTGCTCAAACTGGAACAGGTGCCCCTTGAGGCTTCCGCCACTGATCAAGCTCTCTAACGGGGTAGAGAAGAAGTCCATGGATCCGTTGTTAAAGCCCGCGAGCCTTACTGCGTAGGTCAAGGGCAATGGGTCCATGTTCAAGCCGGGCGCCCCGAAGGTTGCACTCACCAGGTTGGGCTTGATAAAGTCGATTTCGGTTGCGGAGATCTCAACGTCATCCGCCAGCGATGCAGCGTTGTCCGAAATCCGGTCGCCCGCATCGAGAAGCGATGTCAGCTGAAGCGGGCCCCAGATGCTCTCGTTCTGGGGTGCAAACAGGTCCAGCATTGCTGCCTGAGCCATTGCACCGCCCAAACTGTGGCCCGTGATGAAGTAACTGTCGACGCCATTGGCCAAGCCCCATGCCAGTGATCGCTCCAATGTGTTTCGAACGTTGTGGTAAGCCTCCGTGAACCCGAAAGAACTGATGTTGTGGAGGAAGTCGCTTGGGTCATTGGAGCCTCGAAAGGCGATGGCCAGTTGCAACTCGTCGCCTACAGTACGAGTCGCGGAGAAGACGAAATCTGAGCCCAGACCCATCACGGCGTCATGACTGCCGTGATCCAGGTACACCCATCCCAGCGTCGGCAGTGCCGAACTGAGTGCCGGCCAGTCCAAGTAGGCCGCTTTGGCCAAGACAGCCATGTCAGTCATGTCGGCGAGTCGATAGAGGCCGCTGACGGGGGCCGCTGCAGGGCCGCTCGTGTCAGTACCTGTTTGCGGGTCCATACGGCCCATGCCCTGCGCTTGCTCTGCAGAAATGGCGGCAGCTATTCGTGGATCAGAACTTGGTCCCGCAGGAGGTAGGTGCTCTGCCGCGACAATAGCGGTTCCATCTTGCAGGATCGCCGGCGCATCGGGATCGGAACTGTTGCCGGACCCGATCCCATTGACAGTCCAGTCCTCTTCCTCGATTGAAGTGGCTCGGTGCGGATCCGATACCCAATCATCAGGTGGCGCAACTTGTTCGCTGGCCGATTCAATGTTTATCGGACGAACTGCTGCAGCGGGCCCTGACTCACGCGACAGTGTTCCGTCGACTGCATCGGACTTGGCCGCTGGACGCTGGGTGTCCGTGAAGGCACATTCATCCGCATGCTGCTGGACCAGTGGATCCGATTGCGCGTTCGACACAAGGGCCAACGCGCGCGATGATCCTCCCTTTGCCTCACCAGAGGTTGGTCTCGTCCAGTCAGCCGTTGCCCCCATCGCCTGGGATGTGCCGGCATTGTTTGCGTCGCCCTCGAGGGTTGCGTCTTCCAGGCGCCAGCCAGGGCCACCACTTGGGCGCATGGGTCCTGCAGCTTCTGGCTTAGCCACACCGCTTTCGGTGGCCGCAGATGGCGCCGCCCTTGAGGGCAACGAGGGCTGGATATCCAGACCCGCGTGACCGATCAGATCAAGATCGTTGACTTTGTCAGGATCAAAAGATCTGGACGCATTCGGAAACCGCAAACCAATGGACGCCATAGTCCCTCCCCCTTGCGCATGCCCGCCCCTGAATCTGTGCTCTTGTTGGGGTAACAGGCTGTTTCAGGGGAGCTCATCCTCGCACGGAACCTTGGCGTGATCAATGTGCGGCTAACCCCGGGGGCGTTGCACTCCTAAAGGGCGCGCGGCCGCGACTGGCTGTTGGGTGCCATCAGGGCCCGAACAACAAGTCCCCCGTACCGACCGAAGGCGTGGCACTCAGCGAGGCCAGCAGCGTGAGCTCGGCACTCTCGACCTGCGCGTCGGCATCCAGCGCACCGAAGAGATACAGCGCCGAAGAGGTGCCGTTGTCGACGATGAACAGGGCCTTGCTGCCGATGGTGTAGGCACCCGTGGCGCTGCCGATGGCTGCTGCGGCGGTGGTGGTGTTGATGGCGCCAGCGATATTGCCCGTCACCACCACCAACTCCGCCGCCGTGCTGAACCCACCCGGCCCGGCCACGGTTGTCGCCCCGTCGATCGTGGTGTTGCCATTGCCCACCACGATGCCGGCCTGGCTGATGCTGATCTTGTCGCTGCCACTGGTGAAGTCGGTG